>CAVUIU010000030.1:0-624651 GCA_963741615.1 uncultured Actinomycetes bacterium | reverse complement strand
ACCTGGTGGGCGATACTGGGATCGAACCAGTGACCTCCTCGGTGTGAACGAGGCGCTCTCCCGCTGAGCCAATCGCCCTGGCGCCGGGCCGGTTACCCCGCCCGCTGGCCCCCACAGACTAGCGTATCCGGGTCTGCCATCGCGCCGATCATGGCCGCTCGCCGCCCCGCCCGCGGGCCACTCGCCGACCGCTCGTGGCCTGCTCGCCGGCCGCTCACCGTCCCGCTCGGCACGCCGCGGGGCCACGGCCGCCAGCCTTGGGCCGTCACTGTGTGTGATGGGTCACGGCGCGGCCGAAATTCCAGCTTTTAAATCCGGAAATGTCCCGATTCCTGAGCCGACAAACCAAGGTTGGCCCGCTTGATAGTGGGATTCTGGACGCCGTAGCGGTATGCTTCCCGCTCATCGGATATAGCATGACTAGCCGCTATCTGAACGCAAAACTCCGATGTACCAAAGGCAGCTGGCAAGTTTCTCCTGGAGTCACGTGTGGGATCAAGATCACAGGCGTTCCCCCAGGTCTGGTGAGCTGACCGGCCCGTGACCACGGTCCCGGGCGGGCAGCGTTTGACTAGGTCAGAGCCGGTTTGTTGATCGGTGACCGAGGTTACGAGCGGGCATTCGCGGAATCCTCCCAGGAGAGCGAGTTACGTGTCCGGGCGCGTCAGACCCCAGGCGGCAGTGCTGGATCGCGGGAAGCCCCGGCGGCGGGGACCAGAACCACGATGCAAAGGTTTGGCCACAGAATGAACCGTAGCGCTACCGTCGCAGCAGAACTCGGACTCCGGCTCGTTGTCCCCGAGCATGGCGGGGTCCCGTTGACGGCCAGTCTTTGCTACCGGGGAGACGACCCCTATGCGATCCGGATGGCCTTTCATGTCGGCATGGACGGCCCGGTCGAGTGGATCTTCGCACGGGACCTGCTCGCCGTCGGCATGCAGACTCCCGCCGGCGAAGGCGACGTCCGGGTGTGGCCCGCCCCGGCGCTCGACCAGGACGTGCTCAACATCTCCCTGTCGTCCCCGTTCGGCCAGGCTCACTTCGAGGTTTCCCTGGCGGCACTGTCAGACTTCCTGCTGAGAACCTTCGAGGTCGTACCCCTGGGCCGGGAGGGCGACTTCATCGACATCGAGGGCGAGCTGAGGGACCTGCACCGGTGGGCCTAGGCGCCCGGAGCCTGGGCATTACCGCAGGCCGCCACAGCCGGCCGCCGCCACCTCCACCAGGGAAGGCAGCAGCCCGCCGGTGATGGCGATCTGCTCGGCCACTTCCCGGTCTACCTCCATCATCGGCACCCGGGCGCGCACCGCGGCATGGACCGCCCCGAGCGCCTCGCTCGGGGCCGCGACCCCTGCCCGCAGGTCGATGCCCTGTGCCGCGCAGAGCACCTCCACCGCCAGGCAGATGCGCACGTTCGCGACCACCTCGCGGAGCTTTCGCACCGAGGTCCAGCCCATGGACACGTGATCCTCCTGCTTGCCCGAGGTGGGGATGGTGTCCACGCTGGCCGGATGGGCAAGGACCTTGTTCTCGCTGACCAGCGAGGCGGCGGTGTACTGGGCGAGCATGAAGCCCGAGTTCGTGCCCGCCGAGGGGGCCAGGAACGGCGGCAGGCCGCGCGAGAACGCGGGGTCGAGCATCCGGTCCAGCCGGCGCTCGCTGATGCTTGCCAGCTCGGAGAGGGCCATCGCGAGCATGTCGGCGGCGAACGCCAGCGGCTCGCCGTGGAAGTTACCGGTCGTCATGACCTCGCCGTCGGGCACGACCACGGGGTTGTCCACCACCGAGGCAAGCTCGATGTCGAGCACGCGCCGGGCATGCGCCAGCACATCCCTGACCGCGCCGTGCACCTGCGGCGCACACCGCAGGCAGTAGGCGTCCTGTACCGCGTGCCGGCTGTGCCGGTGGCTGGCGAGCAGCGGGGAGCCCGCTAGCAGTGCCCGCAGGTTGGCGGCGCTGGCGAGCTGCCCGGGGTGCGGGCGGAGTACCTGCACCCGCTCGTCATAGGGCCGGTCGGTGCCGAGCAGCGCCTCGACCGAGAGCGCGCAGGCCACGTCCGCGGCTGCGACGAGCATCTGCGCGTCGTGGACGGAGAACGCGAGCAGGGCCTGCATCGGCTCGGTGCCATTGACCAGCGACAGGCCCTCCTTCGGCGCGAACTCCAGCGGGGCGATGCCGTGCTCGGCCAGCACCTCTCCGGCGGGACGGCCCTGCGGCGGGTCGCCGGGCCGGCGCAGCCGCCCCTCCCCGATCAGCGGCTGGGCCAGGTGCGCGAGCTGAGCCAGGTCCCCCGACGCCCCGACGGAGCCCTTGCCGGGGACGACCGGCAGAGGTTCAGGTTGAGGAGTTCGATCAGCCGGGCAGGCAAGTCCGGGCGGACGCCCGAGTACCCCGCTGCCAGCGTTCGGGCGCGCAGGAGCAGGATCGCCCGGACGGCCGCGTCGTCCAGGGGATCACCGGCGGCCGCCGCGTGGGAGCGGATGATCGCGCTCTGCAGCCGGACCAGATCCCGCTCCGCCACCCGGGTGTCGGCGAGCGCACCGAATCCGGTGTTGACGCCGTAGACGGGGGCGTCACCGCGGATCGCGGCGGCGACCACCGCCCGGCTCGGCTCCATGGTGGTGGTGACGCTGGTTGCGAGCTCGGCGTTCGCCTCACCGCGCGCGACGTCCACGACGTCCTCGACCGTGAGGCCGTCACCGTCGACGACCACTGTTCGCATCGGCTCCTCCAGTGCTGGTACCCGCATCATGCACGCCACCCGGCGCGCCCAGATCACAGGCACTGTACGCGGGCGCCTGCCGCAACCACATCATCCGGGCCGTGACCGGGTCAGCCCGGCCGCCACGAGCAGCCCGACCAGCAGGTCCGCGCGGATCAGGCGGCCCATGCCAGCGAGCGCAGGATCTCGCCCAGCAGGTTCACCCCGGTCACGCTCAGATCGCTGAGCACGGCCAGCCGGTCGCGGACCCACAGGCGTTTGGCCGTCACGCCGTGCTCTCGCAGTCGGCCGCTGAAGGCAGAAGCGGCAAAACGGGCGTGCGCCGCGGCCCAGCCTGACCACACGCCGGGCCGTGCGGTGCCGCGACCTGGCTCCTCACCGGCCCCCCCGGAAGGCGTGAAACCACGTCAGCCCAGGTTTACCCAGGTGCGCCCCGGGCCCGGCGGGCCCGCCGGGCCGTTCAGCCTGCTCACGCTGACCCGCCAGGCTCAGAGGCGTCCCGGAGCCAGGCTGAGCGGCGCGGTCCAGCCGAAGGCTGTGGTGAGCCCTTCCCGGCCGGCCGGGGTGACGCGGACGGCCCGGCGGTGGGCGCCCCGTTCGATCCAGCCCAGTTCCAGCAGGCGGGCGGTCACGGCGGCGCCGAGCGCCCCGTTCAGGTGCGGGCGGCGTTCCGTCCAGTCCAGGCAGGGGCCCGCGAAGCGGCGCCGCGAGTGACGGAGGGAATCGACATTCACGCCAAACGCGGCGAACGTGGCCACCCCCACCACCGTGACCTCGAAGTCTGCCGACTCCTCCCCCGCACCGGTGAGCGCACCGCCCGCCAGCAAGGCGTCCAGCAGGGCCACCCCGGCCTGGCCGGCCAGATGGTCGTAGCACGTACGGGCCGCCGCGAGCGCCGCTGCCTGCCGCGACTGGCGCAGGCTGCGCACCGGGGCGGGCGGGCTGAGGTGGGACAGGACCTCGACCGCAGCGGCGACCTGATGCCCGGCCAGGCGGTAGTAGCGGTGACGGCCCTGGCTCGCCACCGTCACCAGGCCGCCCCCCAGGAGCCTGGTGAGATGCTCGCTGGCGGTCGCAGGGCTCACCCCGGCCAGATTCGCCAGTTCCCCCGCCGCGAGGGCCCGGTCATCGAGCAGGGCGGTCAGCATGGCTGCGCGGGCTGGGTCCCCCATCAGTGCCGCGACCGGCGCGATGCCGGCGCCAGGCGCGGGACGGGCCGAGATGGCAGGCATGTTCCGACCGTAACCCCGACATCTTTCGGTCGGAACCGAAGCATGAGAGACGGCCATACTGGCGTGCGCCGTCCCGTGCGGCCAGGGGTTCGCGCCGGGCAGGGAAGCCGCGGCGATATGACAGGGTTGACACGGTGTGCCGGCGGGCAAGTTTGCTCGCCGGCCAGGATCGGCTAAAGTTCTGACACGCGCGCCGGTCTTGGCTGGCAGCGTTCTGCCCGCCTTGGCGGGCGGTCATGCGGACGTGGCTCAGTTGGTAGAGCATCACCTTGCCAAGGTGAGGGTCGCGGGTTCGAATCCCGTCGTCCGCTCGGAGGCGCCGGACGCCGTGTCACGCGGCCGAAGGTCCACACGGCTCCCGGGAACCCTTCCTCGCTCCCGGCGACGGGGCCGGAAGCGGCGGAGTGGCCGAGTGGCTTAGGCAAGGGCCTGCAAAGCCCTGTACGCGGGTTCGATTCCCGCCTCCGCCTCGAGGGCGGTTAGCTCAGTGGGAGAGCGCTACCTTGACACGGTAGAGGTCACTGGTTCAATCCCAGTACCGCCCACCCCACTGACCTGCACTTTCGCGCGGGCCGCCCCCTTTCGTGCCATAGGCGTGCCAGTTACCGGCACCAGGTTGCCGCAGGCATGACACTCGTGTAATTTGACAAGCGCAAGAAGAGAGTGGGGGCAGGACCTGCCGGTCACACGGCAGTTAGGGGAGTGCTCTCAACCACCTGGGCAGGGTAAGCGGTTCTCGGCCACCGTTCGCTGGTGCGTGCAAGACCCGCGCCAGCCCCTCGGGAAGGTTGACGCTATGCCCCGCATTCTCATTCTCGCTGCCTGCCTTCTGCTGGCGGCATCTCCCCGGCGGCCGCCGCGGCGGCCCGCGTCCGTCGTCCAGGCCGCCGCCGCCTACGGGCTGAACAAACGAACCGTCTACCGGTGGATCGCCGACGGGCTTTTGCCCGCCTGGAAAATCGGCCCCAAATTGATCAAGGTCGATCTTGACGACCTTGACGACCTCGCCCGCCCCGTCCCAACCGCGGACCATGGCGCGTGACGCGAAATTGGGCCGGGCAACACCCGGCCACCCGGCCCAATCATCGCTGACCTCGCCCACCACCACGCGGACCAAAGTCGTCTCAAGCGTACAACGCGAACCGGCACCGCTGGCGGAGGCTGTCGCCGAACTGGTGGAGCAGAGCGACCTGCTCGACCAATCACTGAAACTGCGGCTGCACGACTGGCGCGAGGGTTACCGCCTCGGTTACGAGCGTGGCGTGGACGACGGCCGCCGCCAGTCCGAAGCCGAAGCTGAACGCGCCTGGTACGCCGCCACCCACCCGATTGCGATCGGCGGCATCCCCCACGACGAGCTCGAGCGGCGGCGGTGGGGACCCGGTGGACGGTCCCGGGCCGGTGACCCCCGGCCGGGCGACTTCCTGGGTGGCGATGCCGCGTGAATGCCGGGGGAATCGCCAAATGCTCATGCGGCCGGGAAGTCGGCGGCGACCAGGACGGCTATTTCTGCCGGGGATGTGACGCCAGCCCGGACGCCTGCGTCTGCGACGACGACGGCAACGAGCCGTACGTCCGCAAGATCGTGCTCACCCCAGCGTCCGCCATCGACCCCGAGCCGGTCGTGTGGGCGTGGGAAGACGACGGGCTGGGCCGCGTACCGTCCGGGTCACTGGGACTGTTCGCCGGCCGGGAAGGCACTGGCAAGTCATCGTTCCTGATCTGGGTGGCGGCCCAGATCACCACCGGCACCCTCCCAGGTTCCCTGTATGGCCAGCCCCGCGCGGTGATCTATGTCGCCGTCGAGGACTCGTGGAAGTTCACGATCGTGCCCAGGCTCATCGCGGGCGGCGCGGACCTGGACATGGTGTACCGGGCCGAGGTGCAGGCGATCGAGGGCGACACCGTATCGCTCAGCCTGCCCGCCGACAACAAACTGCTGGAGGAGGCGATCACCGGCAACGACGTAGCCATGGTCGTGCTCGACCCGCTCATGTCGGCGATCAGCGACACCCTCGACACGCACGTCAACCGGCAGGTCCGCCAGGCCCTGGACCCGCTCGCCCGCCTCGCCGACCAGACCGGCGTAGTCATCGCGGGCATCGCCCACTTCAACAAGTCCAGCGGCACCGACGCCTCATCGCTGATCACCGCCTCCGGCGCGTTCAAGGACGTGGCCCGGTTCATCTTCGCCTTCGCCACCGACGACGAAGACGGCACCCAGGTCATCACCCAGACCAAGAACAGCCTCGGCCGCAACGACCTGCCGTCCCTGGCCTACCGCATCATCGAGGCCACCGTCCCCACGGCCAAGGGTGACGCCCAGGTCGGGAAGTTCATGCCCGGCGGTGAAGCCGACCGCAGCGTCCGGGACATCCTCAGCGCCCAGGGGGGCGGGGGTGAACGTGACGAGAAGAGCCGCGCCGAGGACTACCTGAGGCAGGCACTCGCCAACGGCCCGCGGCGGACCAAGGACGTTGAGGAGGAGGCACGGGAAACCGAGGGAATCACCAAACGCACCCTTGAGCGGGCCCGCAAGTCGCTGCGGATCCCGGCCGCCAAGCACGGTGACTGGTGGATCTCGCTACCTGAGCATGAGGGCGACCTCAGGGACCTGCCAGAGAGCGAAACGCTCTCACCTGCGAAGACCGCCAAGCCCGCCAAGCCCGCTCTCCAGGAGGAGTTGGCGGAGTTGGCGGAGTTGGCGAGGCAATTAGATGAGTAACCCGCCGCGCAAGGTAACTTGCGGTCAGTCTGGCGGCAAGGTAACTTGGCTGCGTGTGCCAGACATTGCGCCGAGCGCCCGCAAGCACGGCATCACCGATGACGATATGCGCCACGCGCTCCGCAACCCAGTCCAGGTGGCTGAACTGGACGACGGCCTCACCATGTTCATCGGCCCTGCCCGCGACGGCACCCTGGTCGAGGTCGGCGTGGCCGACAGCAGCACCGGACCGGTCATCGTCCACGCCATGCGCGCCCGGCCGAAGTTCCTGCCCCGGAAAGGTGATCACTGATGCCACGGTCAGCTGAGGAGATCCTGGCCCGCGCAGACGAGCTAGCCCGCCGGTTCGAGGACTACGAGCCTGCGCCGGGCGACGTGCGGGACGCCGGGGCGCTGCGAGCCGTCGCCGCGGCGTTCGCCGCTGCCGCCGCCAGCCAGCGCGACCTCGCCGCCGCCGTCCATGCCGCCCGCGCAGAGGGGCATTCCTGGTCCGCGATAGGGGCGATGCTCGGCACCTCGGGCGAGGCGCACGCCAGCGGTACGGCGGCATAGCCCGCCGCCACCGCGCCGCCGGATAAACCAGCATGACCAGCACCGTGCACACCCTGCCCAGGATGCCGCCACCTGATGGCGGCGCATGGCGATGGGACGACCCGAAGGGCCGCGGGACCGTAGTCGTACCCGCCCAGCCCGCCTGCACCTATGACCGCGCCGTGCCTGGCGGCATCTACCAGCCGTGCGGCACACCAGGCAGGCAGTACGCCAGCGGATGGCGTTGCCCCTCACACGCACCCCAGATCCATGACCGATGATCAGGCAACGACCACGAGCACATGAGCATGCTTGATCTGTGAGCATCGGTGAGCATCGGGGATGGTGCCGACCACCCGTAAGTGACCATGGCCCCACGGTCCGATACAGGAACGATCCTTCCTGTCGCTGCCGCACGGGGCCTCCTGACACCCCCTGATTTACCTGCGATGATTACGTATAGTGTTCGGACTTTTTCAGAGGGTAACCGCCCGTTGACTGCCGCAGTGACGTGTAGTTACCTACCGGAGCTGAAATGACGGAAATCTGGCGGCTAGTCCGGGGGATCTGGCCAGATTGCCGCTGATCTCGGGATACTTGGATCATGGGTGTGCCGAGGGCCCCCGAGGGCGCTGGTAAAGAGGGCCGCCGGTTGTGGGCGGGGGTGCTGGACGAGTTTGAGCTAGCCGGTCACGAGCTCGCGGTGCTGCGGCAGGCGGTCCGGGCGGCTGACCGTTGTGAGGCGCTGGCCGCTGTGCTGGCTGAGACGGGCCTGACGCAGCCGACTGCGCATGGCAGTGTGAAGCTGAATCCGGTGGCTGCGGAGTTGCGGGCAAGTGAGTTGGCTCTGTGCCGCCTGCTGCTGTGCCTGCGTATCCCGCTCGGCGGGGTGGAGAACGAGGATGGGGCGCGGGGGCAGCACCGGTCGATGCGCGGGGTGTACGGGCTCAGCGGGGCGGTGTGAGACGGCGGGGGCATCGTGGCCCGCCGTGGCCGCGTGAGTTGCTGTGTTTCGATGCGGCGGACTGGGCGGGGGTGCCTGATGCGGTTGACCTGGCGGACGCGGGGTATGTCCCGGGTGTGGCCGTTGATGGGCGGGTGATGGAGGCGGTTGCGGTGCGCCGCTGGTCCCGGGCGCGGGAAGGGTTCGCTGTGGCGAACGGCCTGTACTACGTGGTGACGTTGGCCGGTGGCCGGTTGTGGCGGCGGCTGGCGGTGCTGGATGGGATCGTGGCCGATCCGCGGGAGCGGCAGCCGGGGTGGGACCGGCCAGCGTGAGACGCCGCGGCGGGGGCGTGGGGGTGCCTGAGCGGCTGGCGCGGTTCATCGTCTCGGAATGGCCGGGGGCCAGGTGCCCGCATGAGGCGCTGTCGTGGTGGCATGAGGCGTGCCTGGACTGGCTGGCCGCCGACTCCACCCACCTGCCGCGCGCTGATGCGGGTGATGATTTCAACCGGTGCTGGCTGGCGGGCGGGTCGCGGCGGGTGCTCCCGTTCGGGGCGTACGGCGGCGGGATTGATGCGCTGCGCGAGTATCGCCGGTACCGGGCACAGATGGGTGCCTGTTCCAGGTATGTCGTGGGACGATAGATCCATCATGTGATGACGGTGGGGCCGGGCCCAATCCAGTCCGGGGCCCGGCTTCCAAGGGACTGGATGGAGGCCGTGATGGCCATACCGAACAGTGATGGACCGGTAACGTGGGCATGGGTGGCGTAGACCCTGCCCCGTTCTACAGCACGGGTGCTGCTGGGAATCCGGTTGCGTTGCCGAGTGAGAACGCGCCCACGCTGGCGAGCGGCGTGGTCGTGTCGGTGCCGGGTCAGAGTAGCCAGGTGCAGCCGGACGTGGCGACGGTGTACGTCGGGGACACGGCGGCGGCGTCCTTCGGGCCGACCCCGCCTAGTGGTGACCCGCTGACCGGGCTGCCCGGGAGTTTCCTGAACGACACGGGAGCCGGGCAAGGCAGCGGTCATGCCCCGCACCCGAACTCGACGGCGCAGGCCCGGCCATGAGCACCCCGGCGAACTGGGGCGAGACCGCGGCCGGGATGCTTGCTGGTGGCTCGCAGGTTGAGGGGCCATGGGAACGGCGGGCTCGTGAGTTCGCCTCGCCCGAGCATCAGCGGGCGGTTGCGGAGTTCGCCGCCGCTGTCGATGCCGACCCTGCTTGGAAGTTCGCCCGGGAGCTGCAACGGCAGCAGGCCGCGCGGGGGCTGGGACCTTCCGCGTGGATTCAGATTGGGGACACGCGGCCACCGGAACTGAGGGCGCTGTGGAATGCGGAGCATGCGGCGGAAGCCCGGACGGGAACCTGGGGGCCGTCGGGCCCGACGAACGACATCGCCCGGGAGATGGACCAACACGCCCGGGACCGGCTGCTCGCTGCCCAACTGCGCCAGCAGGCGATGAACCTGCCGCGGGGTCTTGAGGGACTGTGAGCAGGCCCAAGCCGACCCCGGGTGTCGAGTACGCCGCTGACGGCCCGGGGGGGTTCCTGGCGCATTCGCGGGGTGCGGCTGTCCGGTCGCTGGCCGACTGGCTGGGAGTGGAGACACGGGACGCTGCCCGCATGCTCGCGGATGGCACCGCAGCCGCCGAGGTCCGCTCCCGTAATGGCATCCCTGGTGATCCGGCGTTCTATGGCATCGGGCCGCTGACTGGGCCGCAGGCACGCCGTGTGCTCGAGCGGAGATATCGGCAGCCGTGAGCGGGCGCCGGAAGCTGCGGCGCAAACCGCCGCCTGCGGTCGCAACGATCGCCGCGGCGTCGGTGTGCTCTGATTGCGGTGGGACGGCGACGGCCCGCTGGCGGTCAGGCGAATGGCAGGTCAGCCTTCACCACTACAAGGACTGCCCAGCGTTGCGTGGCCTGACGGCCAATGCCTTGCACGCTGATGCCGCCCGGGCGGTCAGTGCCGCAGCGAAACAGACCGGCGCCAGCTTCCACTACGAGCCGGATGGCCCCCGTGATGGTGTGGTCCTCACCGGCCCAGGCGGGATGGTGACCGCGGGACCATGACGGCGCCTGTGCTTTACCGGGCCAGGCCTATCCCGCTGGCTCATGCCGGGGCTTGTAGCCGCTCTGCCGGCCAGAAATTTGTGACCTTCGGCACATGCGCCAGCGCCGGGCGTGAGCCTACCTTGACGGTATAGGAGGAAGGGGGCGCATCATCATGGGGGGAGTTCTTTTCGTTGCTGTACATCACCAGAGTGTGGGGTCTTTGAGTAGCAGCCACATGTTCTGGCTCGGGTTACTGATCGGCCTGGTGGCGGTCATCCTCCCCGGGTGGCTTCGGCTGATTATGGCTATTGTCGCCGTGTTCTCGCTAGGCTGGGTTTCCGTGGTTAACCACCACGTTAGCTATAGCTCCGGAACAGTGCACTGGGTGCTCGTCGCCCTGCTCGGCCTTGTGGTCGGATTGGTTTGGGGGCGGATACGCGGGCTCAGGCATCTGGGCGAATCCGACTTCCGGATCCGTCTTGGTAATGTCAGGGGCATCCGCCGCTGGTTCTAGTGGTCGGACCCGACCAGACTAGCGACCGGAAACAGAGGGGCTACCAGCGTCGAGATGGGAAGCGATTGACGCGCCGGGCTGGTGTGCATGCTCACACCAACCATCGGCCCGGCATAAGGCCCCCGTGGGGACGTGGCCCAGGCTGTGGACAGCCGCCCTGGGCTTGGGCCACCCCCGGAACGGCTGTGGCCCGTTTCCTGGGGACAAGGGACGGGCCACAGCTTGCTGGACGGCTCAGGACGCGCGCTCGCCCTAGCTCAGACGTTCCGTGGCGCCGGGTAGCCGAGTGCGGCACGTCGCGCAGTCGTACGGCGGCTCAGCCAGGGCAGCCAAGCCATCCAGATACGACCGGGCCGGGGGGCCTGCCGGGCCTGTGCTAGCTGCCGATCGACGTCCGCCCGGCCGTGCATGTCCCGGATCCGCTG
This sequence comes from uncultured Actinomycetes bacterium, assembly GCA_963741615.1. Lineage (GTDB taxonomy): Bacteria > Actinomycetota > Actinomycetes > Streptosporangiales > Streptosporangiaceae > UBA9676. The sequence continues at coordinate 613,501 of CAVUIU010000030.1, read as the reverse complement.
CGCGGAGCCCAGACGCGATATCTCTGGATGTGTGTACATGGCGTCCCCCGTGCTCTCGTGGCTGATGTTCAGCCGTGGCATCTGCCAGTGAAGAGCACGGCACACGCGATCTTGATACATGAACGCACGTAAGCGTCAACCTGCTCCTGAGAGCGGGGAGGGAACGGGCCACACTCTGCCGGATGGTTCAGGACGCGTGCCCGTCGATGCGCCAGACGGCGGGGCGCAGCGGAAGGGACCAATGGGGAGGCCATTCGGCCCTAACGGGCGAGCAGGGGACAGTCATGCAATGGAAACAGAGGGGCTACCAGCATCGAGATGGGAAGTGACTGACGCGCCGGGCTTGGGATCTTTACTTCGCCTCATAAGTCCGCCCGCCCGGTATAAGGCCCCCCGTGGGGACGTGGCCCAGGCCCCCCACCCCGACTTGGACCACGTCCGGAACGGCTGTGGCCCGTTTCCTACGTGAGGAGGGAGCGGGCCCACAGTTTGCTGGACGGTTCAGGATGCGTACTCGTCGATGCGCCAGGCGAGCGCGCGGTCCATGGGGACCAGGGTGGCCTTGCCGCGGCCGGTCTGGGCGCGTACCCAGGTGGTGGCCTCGGCCATGGTGGCGGGTGTGCTGGCGGGCCAGGCGGGCCGCACGTCGCCTGGGCTGGTGACGGTGGCCAGGATCAGTTTCGGGTCGGCAGGGTCGGGATCGAGGATCAGGATCCGCCATGGACCGGTGCCGGTGGTGGATGGTTGGGTGGGCATAGCCGGACTCCGTTTCCGGTCAGGGCCGGGTAGCGGGTGCTGTGAACACCCGTCCGGCCCGCTTTCACTTCGCCGCCTTGTGGCGGGAAGACTTCGCGCGGGTGATCGGCGTGACCGTCCCACCCGCCAGCTTGGACAGTGCCGCCGCGATCACCTTGTCCCGCTCGCCAGCGGCGTGCTGGTAGCGCAGCGCGGCCCCAGCGGTGGAGTGACCCAGGCGTGCCATCAGTTCGGCGAGGGTGGCCCCGGTGGCCGCGGCGAGGGTGGCCCCGGTGTGGCGCAGGTCGTGAAAGCGCAGATCGGGCCGCCCAGCGGCTTCCCGCGCGGGGTAGTACACCCGGTACAGGGTGGCGGGTGCCATGTGCCCACCGGACGCGGCAGGGAACAGCAGGGCGTCCCGGGTGGCTGCCACGTGGTCACGCAGGTGCGCCTTCACGAGCGGGATCAGGTGCGGAGGGATCGCCACATCCCGTTTGCCCGCCTCCGACTTCGGCCCCTTCACTTTCCGGCCACCGGCCACCCGCACGACGCCGCGGCGGACGTGGATGACCCCGTTCTTCACGTCGATGTCGGAGCGGCGGAGTTCGGCGAGTTCGCCGAACCTCAGCCCGCACCAGGAGGCGAACAGGGCCATCAGCCGGTACCGCTCAGGCAGCGCCGCGGTGAGGGCTTCCAGCTCGGGCAGCGTGGCGGGACGGATCGTCTTCGCGCGCTTGACGCTGCCGCCGCCGCGTACCCGGCACGGGTTCGCCACGACCACTTCATCCGCGACGGCGGTGTTCATGATGGTGCGGAGCAGTCCGTAGGCGTGGGCGCGCATCGTCGGCCCCGTCCTGCCCTTGAGCGCGGCGTGCCATTCCCGTACCCCTGCCGGGGTGATCGCGGGTACAGGCGTCTGCCCGAACGTGGGAAGGATGTGGTCCCGCAGGATCGCGGCGTAGTCGGCGCGGGTCCGGTCGGCCAGGTCCCTGCCCGCCAGCCACGCGGAGGCGTAGGTGTCCAGGGTGGGCGGCCCTGCCTTGCGGGGTGCGTCAGGGGACACCCACCTGCCCGCCTGGATATCGCCGTGGACGCGGGACAGGTACGCCTCCGCGTACTGGAGGCTGTCGAATGTCAGCGGGTGGCCTTCGGCGGTGCGGCCAGTGTAGGTGTACCCGTCGGGGCCGGTGTAGCGGGCCTGGACGCGGCCGGACGGGAGTACGCGGATGCTGCCGAAGTACCGCCTGCCCTTGCGTGCCACCACTGCCTCCTGCCCGTGCCATAGGCGTGCCAGTTCTACTGTACATCCATGTCATCACGTGTCTACGTATGACACGCGATACCGTATCATGAAATCGCAGGTCAAAGGCGGATTACGGCAGGCCCGTCCAGTATCGCTGCCCCCTGGTGATACTGGTTCAATCCCAGTATCGCCCACCAGTCCTCGCAGGTCAGAGCCCGGTTACCAAGGTCGGTAACCGGGCTCAAGATCGTGGTTTGACCGTGAGATCGCGCGTGTCCTCGCGGCGTTGAAGCGGGATGGGTGGATCGAGACTAGGCGCTCGGGCCTGGTAGCCTCGAACTTGGCTTGCTTTTAGCCGGATTCCTCACTAGCCCTGGTCCTCAGCGGCTGACCGCGGGAGGCCGGATGGCTGGCGGCCTGGTCGCATACATCGGGCGCACCGTCAGCCGTGCGATACACGCCGCGGGCTCTCCGCTCAGGCTGCGCACCAGGACGGCGCTGCCCGCGCCGGAGATCGCCATGTAGACGTCGCGCTGGCCGGCCGGCAGCACGACGTCCCTGACCGCCGTTCCGAGCTCAAGCTGCAGCGTGGTCGCGGGGCCGGAGTACGAGAGCTGGATGATCCAGGCGTAACGGAAGACGTAAGCGCTGAGCGGAATCCTCGTCGCCGCCGACCGTACCGGCCAGCATGTCCTTGAGCGTGCAGGCCGGACGCTCGACGCGCCGACGTCGAGCGCCGGCCGCAATCTCCCCCGACTGTCGAACATCATCAGGTTCGTGTCGGCCCCCGTGGGAACCGTCACGAACCGGATCCCGGCACGTTCCGGCGCGAGCGGCCCGAGGACGTGCGACGTCTGCGTTACCGAGCCCAGGAACCCGGCATACATCACGTACCACGGAACGCTCGCCGACAGGATCACGGTGCCAGGCCTCGCGCTCGCTAGCGCCGACCGGGCAGTGTCGATGTACGAGCGCGTCCTGGCGCTGGATGTGCTGCTGAGGTAGGTGACCCCGGACCAGATCGAGCCCACCAGGAACACTCCGGTCAGGGCGAACGCGCTGACCGCCAGCGGCACCGACCGCGGCCGTCTGACGCGGTAAGGATCCGGCTCGCCGATGACAGGCCAGAACGCAAGCCCGACACAGACGGCGAGGACGGGTGCGGAGTCGGCCAGGTAATACGTGTCGGCACCCAGCAGGCTGGCGGGTAGCTCGGTCAGCCGCGCGATCGCGACCGGTGCGAAGTCGGCTATCAGCAGCCATCCGGCCAGGATCAGCCAGGACCGCAGCGCATGCCGCCGGTACCACAGGCTCGCGCCGACGATGAGTGCAGCCAGCACCCAGGTGACCTGGGTTAGTGCGGGAGTCTCGGCTGCGAAGCCGTAATCGCCGCCGGGCACGAACCAGCGCCACGGTCCGCCAACTGCGGCCGGAACGAAGCCAACCCGGAGCATGGTCGCAGCCAGCGACAGCACGCTCGAGACGTGTCTCGGGTTGATCGGCTGCTGGGATGATGCCTGCAGCTTGATGAAAAAGAGGACGAGGTACGCGGCGGTCAGCGCCCCGTAGACCGTCCAGGCCCGCCAGAAACTCCGGAGGGCCCGCCGGGCCGCGGCCGGCCAGCGGCCGGGCACAAGATACGCCGACGTGAGGGCGAAGAGAAAAAGCGGCACCAGGGCGCCCTGTACGTCGAAGAGCAGACCTGCACCAAGCCACGCGGCTGCGGCGACGACATCGCCGGCGCGACCAGAGCGGACGTACCTGACGTGGGAATAGGTCGCCGCCAGCATCGTCAGCTGCAACGGCAGCCAGTCCGTCACCGTGGTCCAGAACGACAGCCCGGCCAGCGTCAGCGGCGTGAACAGGAAGATGGTCAGCGGGATCAGGATCGCCGGGCGGCTGCCGAACAGGATGAGAAGCAGCCGCAGCATCAGGACGCCTGCCGCCGCCAGTGCCGCGATGGTCACGATGGAGGCGAGCAGCCAGTCGTACGGCGACAGCCGGGTCACCAGCCAGAACACGACCAGGCCGCCAGGCCTCAGGTGGCCGCCACTGAAGCTGAACAGGTAGTTCAGGCTCAGCCCGTGCGACAGCGCGCGGTCCAGCAGCAGGAAGTCATCCTGCCGGAAATAGAAGCGCGAGAGCAGGTACGCCTTCCAGCACAACTGCGCGACGATCAGCACGACGGCCGCGAGGATGACAGGATTCGTGCGGACCCACCGGGCTGAGCCGGTGGCGGCACGCTGAACTGCCTCAGCAGGTAGCTGCCCTACATCCGGCACGGCCCGTAGCCTTTCCACGCTTCCTGGCGAATCAACATGCTCTCACTGTCCCTCCCGGCGGTGCGCACTTCCCCACTGGCCCCGCGTCAGCGCCGAGGGCTGGCGCCTGCGAACTGCCCGTTGAGCGCGTTGGTGCTGGAGCTCGGGAAGGTGTGGCAATCGGCCAGCTGAGCCAGCTTCTTGTACGTTATTGTACAGTGAAGTACAATAACATCATGACCTCCATGAGCACGTCCGAGGCTCGGGCCGCGCTGCCCGAGTTGCTCAACCGCGTCGAGGACGGCGAGGAGGTGACAATCACCAGACATGGCCGTCCTGTGGCGGTTCTGGTCCGCCCCGACGCGTTGCGCGCTCGCCGTGCAGAGGCAGCACTGGACGAGGCCGCGCGGATCCATCAACTGCTCGCCGAAGCCACCGCCACGCCCCTGCATGAGGGCACCGGCCTGACCGAGCAGCGCGCTGAGGAACTGATCGCCGAGATCCGGGCCAGCCGCGACGCCCGGTGATGGACTGCTTCGACGCGGACGCGCTCATCTACGCTGCCATTCCCGGACACCCGCTCGGTCAACGGGTGGCTGCCTTGTTCAAGACGGCTGGCCCCGGTGTGGTAGCGGGCGCCGGCTCGGTCCTCCTGCTCCCCGAGGTACTCAGCAAGCCACTGCGCGACGGCACACCCGACGAGGTCCGCACCCTGGCAGGCCTGCTGAGCCGGCTCGACCTGCGCCCAGTCAACCGGGCCACCGCTGAGCTCGCGACCGCCCTGTCTAGCCGCTACCGGCTCCGGGCAGCTGACGCCACCCACCTCGCGACTGCCGTGGGCCTCGGCGCCGACCGCTTCATCACCAACAACCAGCGCGACTTCCCCGCCACTATCACCGAAACCCATGTCACCTACCCGGCTGACCTCCCCGACCCCGCTACCTGAATACCGGGGTTTTCATTTCCTCGTGATAGCTATCCGTACCGCTTGCTCGCCCGGGTCGGCATACGACCAGCTGAGGCGTGCAGGATTTGACCAGGTGAAGTAGCTGATCCCGTGAATGCTGTCCTCCCATCCATCCCCTTCCGGGGGGCGCAATCCCGTCGCCAGCGGTCTCAGGCCCGGCGGCGGTCAGCGCAGGCTGAAGATCGCGGCCAGGTAGCAGAACATGGCGACAGCGGCGGCCAGGGCCATGCCGAGCGAGGCGCCGCTGCTTCCGTTGCCCGCGAACGATGACCCGGCGATCCCGGCGGCGACGATTGCGGCGAGGCCGACCGACGTGAGGACAACAGCCCTTCGGGAGCGGATGGCCCGGACCAGGGCGCCGATCGCCGCCCCGAGCAGCACGATCGCCACGATGGCGTGCGCCGCCAGCGTGGCGGAGCCGAAGACTGCCGAAAGGAAGGATGTGTGCTTCGGCACCGCGACGTAGAGATTCACGCCGACGCCGATCGCGAACTGGATAATGATCAGCACCGCGGCTCCCATGCAGTTGCCGCGCAGCGCTGCCAGCTGCGGAGTGGACGTGGCCGCCTGGGCGTCATGCTGTGCTGAGGTCATCTGTCACACACCTCCCGTGGGGCTCGATGCTGGCTGCGGGTCGTCACCGGGACGCGCTGCCCCTTGGTCAGTGGCGCCGGGGCCTGGCGGGGGGAGGCGGCGCAGGTCCTCGAAGGTCATGGCCGGCCCGCCGATCAGAGCGGGCTGCTGGAGGCTCGGGCGCAGTCCGTCGATCAGCAGGTCGAGGTGGCGGTGGCTGAGGCTGTCGTTCATCTGGCGGGGGAACCCGCCGGGCAGCGGGCGCAGGCGCACGATGAACATGCCGATATCGCCGGAAGTGACGTCCCGGCGGAGCGCACCGGCCTGGTGGGCGGCGTCGATGAGCGCCTCGATGGTGGCGGACGAGGTGTCGCGGGCCCGCATGATCTCCTCGTCGTCGAGGGAGATCTCCCCGAGCAGGGCCGGGATGACCGCCGCGGCGCGCACGTCGATGGCGCGGTGCATGTAGCGGGCGAGGGCGCGGAACGGGTCGGGTTCCTCCGCGGCCGCCCGGTCGGCCTCCTCGGCGGTGCGCTGCAGGGCGTCGAGGACGACGTCCCGCATGAGCGTGCGGCGATCGGGAAACCGCCGGTAAAGGGTGGCGATGCCGGTCCCGGCCCGCCGGGCAATCTCCTCGAGCGGGGCGCCGGGACCGTGCTCGATGAACACCTCACGCGCCGCGTCCAGCAGCCGCCGCCGGTTGTCGCGGGCGTCGGCCCGCAGTGGCCGTAGCTCCCTGCTGTCCCGGGTCCGTGGCACCGGATCCTGCTCCCTTCGGCCTGCCCGGCAATCCCTGTCGGCCGCCGGATACGGGGTGACGGCCATCTAGCCGGAGGAATTTTCTCCAGATCCGAGCGTAACTGATAGATAATCTCTCCGCAACGTGCTCACTTCCGTTCTAAGTGAAGACAAATCCTCCGTATACCGAGGTAAGAGCGCATGACCAGGCAAGCGGCTAGCAGAACGACGCTGCGCGCCATGCCCAGCGGTGAGATGGGCAAGCCGACACCCGGGCGCCTTCGCGGCCGGGCCTTGCCCGTGGTAACCCAACAGGCCCATCCGCAGGTCCCGCAGCTAGGTGTCAGCCGCCTCGCGGCATGCCTGGACGAAGTCCCGGACCGCGGGCCTGCGGTCGCCGCGCCGCCAGGCGATCGCGAGCCGGGCCGGCTCGAGGCCGCTGACCGGGATGCAGACGATCCCCTCCCGCGAGTAGATGTCGGCGTTGCCCTCGGCCAGCAGCGTTATCGCCGCGCCGGATGACACGATCTCGAATTTCTCGTCGGCGGAGCTCACCTCGGCGGCCACCCGTGGCGGTCGGCCCGCCCGCGCGTCGACGGCCAGCCAGAAGTCGCGCTGTGAGCCCGCCGAGGCGGGCAGCGCGGCGACCGGCTCGTTGATGATCTCGGAGAATTCGACGGTCTGGCGGTCTGCCAGCGGGTGGCGGGCGCTGATCGCGACGAACCTCCGTTCGGTGGCGAGTACGACGGTCTCGATCTCGGCGGCGTCAATGGGCAGCCACACGAACGCGGCGTCGGCGGCGCGGTCCCGCAGGCCCGCTGTCGGCTCGCCCCATCCGTGGGTATGGAGATCCACCTGCCAGCCCCGCTGCCGTTTGGCGAACTGGTCGGTGATCGCGGGGTACAGCGCCCGCCCGATCGAGGTCAGCGTGCCGACCCGCAGCACCCGCGCGTCCTGGGCGGCGGCGTCACCGACCACGGCGACGCCGTCGTCCCAGTCCTGGAGCAGGCCGCGGGCCACCAGGTGCAGCGCGGCGCCGGCGGCGGTCAGCTCGACCTGGCGCCGGTCGCGCCGGAACAACTGGGCGCGCAGCGACACGGCCAACAAGTACACCAACGGCACCGCCGAGTCGATCCTCGGCGACCTGCTGGCGGCCGACCGAGATCACTTCGTCGTCGGCACCAAATACTCGCTCAACGTCCGCGACGGCGACCTCAACGCCGGCGGCAATCACCGCAAGAGCCTGGTGCAGGCGCTTGAGGCATCGCTGCAGCGGCTGCGTACCGATCACGTCGACATCCTGTGGCTGCACGCCTGGGACTATCTGACCCCGCCCGAGGAGGTGATGCGCGCCCTCGATGACCAGGTCCGGCTATGGGCCACCGGCGAAGGCGGCTACGGCAGGCTCGCCTGGTAGCACCCCCGGCCGACGGCGGATGCCGGGCGGTGATGCAGCGGCTCGCCGGGCCGCGCTGGTGTGCGGGTCGCCGGGTGGTCAGTCCAGCGGCGCCCCGACCCGCTGCCGGATTTCCTGCACGGCCCAGTTGTTGCCGTCGGGGTCGGTGAAGAAGACGAACTTCCCGCCATCGCGGGGGTCGAGCGTCTGGACCTGCGACACCTCGACACCAGCCCCGGCCAGCTGGGCGCGGGCCGCCTCGATGTCGGTGACGACCAGCTGCATGCTGGCGCTTGATCCCAGATCGGTGCCCGCAGGTACCTGGGTCGGCCCGATAACCAACGAGCACGCCGATCCGGGCGGTGTCATGTGCACCACCCGCATGGTCTCGGTGGGCTGGGTGTCAGCGTCGAGATGAAAACCCAGCTTGCCGACGTAGAAGTTCTTCGCCCGGTCGATGTCGGTGACCGGGACCACCACCACTTCCAGCTTCCAGTCCATGATCTTGTCCTTCCGGTTGCCGCGCCCGGTGGGCGCTCCCACCATGAGGACGGAACTGCGCCGCCCATCTCGACATCCCAGCGGGGCTGTACCCATCTCACCGCTCGGAGCACGCTCTCCCGCCGCGAGCCGCACCTCCACGCGGAGTTGTCAACGGGACGGTTATGGTCGGCGAATGATCGACCTTGACCAGGGCTGGCAGACGGAGCGGCTCGACCTTGAGCCGCTTGAGGTGGCCCACGCCGCCGAACTGGCGCCCCTGCTGGACGACGTCTCCTTGCACGAGTTCACCGGTGGCGCGCCGTTGAGCGCGGCCGCCCTGGCTGCCCGTTATGCACGCTTGGCGGTGCGCCACTCGCCGAGCGGTGACCAGCTGTGGGGTAACTGGGTGATGCGCGCGCGCGAGACCCACGCGGCGGTGGGGACGGTGCAGGCGACGCTGCCTGCGGGCGGTCCCGCGGCCGGCCCGGCCGAGGTTGCCTGGGTCGTCGCCAGCGCCGCCCAGGGCCGCGGCTACGCGAAGGAAGCCGCACGCAGCCTCGTGGCCCTGCTCCACGCGGCCGGATGGACCATCATTGCCCATGTTCGTCCCGGTCACCTGGCTTCCCAGCGGGTCGCCCGCGCGGCCGGGCTGTCGCCGACGGGACACGTGCATGACGGCGAGATGCGATGGGTGAGCCCACCGCGGCCCCGCTGAGATGCATAACGAAATCGTGACCGCGCCCTGTGCCGCCCCCACGGCGCGCCATGAGATGCGTGCGGCGAGTGGCCTGTGAAAGGTGACTTTTGGCTCTGGCCCACGGGAGCGAGCTCGCGCCATGCTGATGGTAGACACGCGAAGTGACCAGTCTGAACTGGATTCAGGCGGGGGATGCGCCATGAAGATCGAGTATCTGCACGCCTCCAAATACGGCAACGGAGCCATGGTCGCGGAGGAGTTCAGCAAGCAGATGGCCGCCAAGGGCGTCACGGTAGGCGTCCATCACATCAGCGCGGTGAGCCCGAAGAAGCTGCCGTCGGCCGATCTGTACCTGTTCAGCTCGCCCGGGCGCATGGGCAAGCCCATCGGCGGCATGCGCCGGTTCCTGAAGAAGGTGGGGCTGCCCGCCGGCACCAAGTACGCCATCTTGACCACCGAGATCGCACCGCAGCCGGACAAGCGGACCGGGCGGGTGCCCAGCGACCAGGAGATGGCCACATGGCAGCGCATCCGCCCGATCATGAACGAGATCTTGCAGGGCAAGGGACTCGCCGAGGTCGCCGAGTGCAAGATCGCGGTGACCGGGGTCAAAGGGCCGCTGGAGGAGGGCTGGCAGCGCAAGGTCGATGCCTTCGCGGCCTGCATCCCCACCACGGGCTGACAGAGGTCATCCCGCCCGCAGCTCCCTCTTGAGGATCTTCCCGGTCGGCCCCTTCGGCAGTTCGGCGGCGACCCGGACCTCGCGCGGGTACTTGTAGGCCGCCAGCCGCTCCCGGCAGAACGCGATGATCTCCTCCGGGCTGGCGTCCGCGCCCGGCTTGGGCACGACGAACGCGACCACCTCCTCGCCCAGGCGCGGGTCCGGCCTGCCGACGACGGCGGCCTCCGCCACGGCTGGGTGGGTGAACAGGACCTCCTCGATCTCGCGCGGGTAGACGTTGTAGCCGCCGCGGATCACCATGTCCTTCTTGCGGTTGACGATGAACAGGTACCCGTCCTCGTCGGCGTAGGCCAGGTCACCGGTGTGGAACCAGCCGCCGCGGAACGCCTCGGCGGTCTCCTGCGGCCGCCGGTAATAGGCCTTCATCACGTTGTGGCCGCGAATGACGATCTCGCCGATGTTCTCCGGGCCAGCGGGGAGCGCCTTGTCCTGCTCGTCCACCACCCGGACCTCCACTCCCCAGATGGGCCTGCCGATGGACAGCACCTTGCGCTGCTCCGCACTGATGTTGAACGTCGTAGTGCTGGCCGTCTCGGACAGGCCGTAGCCCTCCAGGATGACCACGCCCGGGAACTTCTCCTCGAACGCACGGATCACCTCGCCCGGGATCGCGGCGCCGCCGGAAATCCCGACCCGCAGCGACGACAGGTCCCGGGCGGCCACGTCCGCCTGCAGCAGCGCGTAGTACATGGTCGGGACGCCGGAGAAGATCGTGCACCGGTGCCGCTCGATCGCGTCGAGCACCGGGCCGGCCTCGAACCGGGGAACGAGCACCAGCGTGCCCGCGAACCGCACCGCCGTGTTGAGCACGCTGGAAAGGCCGAACACGTGGAACATCGGGAGTACCGCGACCCCGATGTCGTCATCTTCGAAGCCGAACAGCTCGCCGGCCACGGTGCAGTTCATGTACAGCTGGAAATGGGTGAGCTCGGCGCCCTTGGGCTTGCCGGTGGTCCCGCTGGTGTAGATGATCACCGCGGTGTCGTCGGCGTTGGTGGGCTCGATCTCCCCGGTATCGTCGGCGAAGTAGAGCTCGTCGTAGTGTTTGGTGCCCTCGGGCCGCTCGTCGCTGCCCGGCAGGTTCACGACGTACGTGGGCACGTTCCCGGCCTGCCGGGCGCCGGCGACCGTCTCCGCCGCAAACCCCTCGAAGGTGATCAGCAGCCTGGACTCGGAGTCCTGCAGCTGGTAGGCGACCTCGGGCGCCTTCAGCAGCGGGTTAAGCGGGACCATCACCAGGCCGGCCTTGAGGATGGCGAAGTAGGTGAAGATGAACTGCGGCAGGTTCGGCAACTGCACGGCGACCTTGTCGCCCCGGCACAGCCCACCGCCGAGCAAGGCGCTGGCCACGCGCCCGGAGATCTCGTCAACCTGTGCATAGGTGAAGGTCAGGTCGCTGATGTGGCACAACGGGTGGTCCGGCTTGGCGTCGCGGGACTCCCGCAGCATGGTGGCCAGGTTGAAGCTCATGACGCTCCTGTAACGAAGGGGTAACTCACCCTATGACGCCGCCCGGCCCCGGGACGAGCGCTCCGCCGGGCTGCGCGTATGCAGCCCGTCACCGGCGCTACCAGGAACTGGCCAGATTGGTTCCCCAGTCGCGCGCCCGGGTGGTTTCCTCCGGGTCTAGCTGGTCCTGCTTGGTCACCAGGAAACTCTCCGGCTCCGCGACCACGTCGAACCCGTGCTCGCGGAGCAACCGGGCCACCCCCTTCGACGCCCGGCCGGTCAGTGCGGCAGGCCCGTGCATCCTGGTATCGAAGGCGACCGCCTTGACCGGGTAGCGGCCCAGCGTGCCGAACCAGTCGCGCAACCCCGGGCCCAGCGCGTCGGGCTCAAGTTTCAGAGGGCTGACCGGCTTGCTCGCGGCCTCGACAGCCGCCTTGCGGGTGGCTGCCCGGCTCATACCGTGAGCGTGCGTCGGCCCGCCGACCACCACCAGGTCAGCGTCGGCGAGAACCGCCGGGCTGACTTGTGACACCGGAACGACACTGACATCGAAGGCGGGCCTGAGCCCGGCTCCAATGGCGTCGGCAACCAGGTGCGTGTTGCCGTACATCGACTCATAGACCACCACCGCGCGCATGGTCGTCACCCTCGTCCTTCGCTCGCTTCCACCTCCATCATCCGCACCGGGCGCGAGCGCCGGCAGGGCCGAATGTCACCAGGAAAGCCGACGGTGACCAAGCTCCGGTGTGGTCAAGCGATCCGATCAGGTTGGCCGCCGGCGAAATGCCTGCCGACTCGGCTATCGGATGCCTGACGGGCCTGGCTTTGGGCATCTAAACGAGCAGCGTGAGAAATCGCCCGCGGAGTCCCGGACGGCTCGCCCGGAGAGGACTGCCAGCGGCTGGTCACGGCTCTCGCCCGGAGCTGCAAGGGCCGCCAGAGGTACCCGGGGCTGACCGCCGGGAGGTGGAAGATGGATGGACAGCGGGTGCTGGGCATCGTTCTGGCAGGCGGGGCGGGCAGGCGCCTCTGGCCCTTAACCTCCGAGCGGGCCAAGCCAGCCGTTCCCTTCGGCGGCCTGTACCGGCTGGTGGACTTCACGCTGTCCAACCTCGTCAACGCCGGATGCCAGCGCATCTGCGTCCTGACCCAGTACAAGAGCCACAGCCTGGACCTGCATATCACCACCACCTGGCGGATGAGCAGCCTGCTGGACAACTACGTGACGCCGGTCCCGGCCCAGCAGCGGCTCGGCCCGCACTGGCAAACCGGATCGGCGGATGCGATCTACCAGTCACTGAACCTCATCTACGACGCCCGGCCAGACATCGTGGCGGTCTTCGGGGCCGACCATGTCTACCGGATGGACCCGATGCAGATGCTCGACCAGCACGCGGCCTGGAGCGCGGGGGTCACGGTCGCGGCGATCCCCATCCCGAGGACGGAGGCGAGGGAGTTCGGCGTGGTGCAGGCCGCGCCCGACGGCCACACGATCGAGGCGTTCGTGGAAAAGCCGGCCGACCCGCCGGGCCGCCCTGGCCAGCCGGACAGGGCATTCGCCTCCATGGGCAACTACGTGTTCGACAGCGATGTGCTGGTGGACGCGCTGAAGAAAGACGCGGCCGACGACTCCAGCGGGCACAGCATGGGCGGCGACATCATCCCGATGCTGGTGCGGGAGCGCGCCGCGCACGTCTATGACTTCCTGCAGAACAAGGTTCCCGGCGCGGATGCGCACGACCTGGGCTGCTGGCGGGACGTGGGGACGCTCGATTCCTATTTCGATGCGCACATGGACCTGTGCTCGGTGCATCCGGTATTCAACCTGTACAACGAGCGGTGGCCGATCCTGACCCAGGTGCCCCCGCAGCCGCCGGCCAAGTTCGTGCATGACGACGGCAACCGGGTGGGACGGGCGATCAACAGCGTCGTCAGCAACGGCGTCATCGTCTCCGGCGGGCTGGTGCGCGACTCGGTCCTGTCGCCGGGAGCCCGGGTGGACAGCTGGTCCTGGGTGAACCGGGCGGTGATACTTCACAACTCCCGCGTCAGCCGTCAGGCCGTCGTCGAGAACGCCATCCTGGACAAGGACGTCGTCGTCCCGGAGGGCGCGATGGTCGGGGTGGACAAGGAACACGACCGGGCCCGCGGCTTCGTCGTGTCCAGCGGCGGCATCACCGTGGTTGGCAAGGGACAGGTGGTGACACCATGACCGCCGGCAGCCCGGGCCACCCGCCCCGCGCAGAGCGGCCGGAACTCCGGACCCCCCGGGGGTTGCGTATCAGTGGTCGCGGTGCTACAAGGCGAAGATAGATGACGGTCCGGGTGGCGGACCGGAGCCCGCGCCGGGGGAGGATGACATGAGCTTCTTCGTTGAAGGGGACTATTTCGAGGTGTGCAACTGCGAGGTCAGCTGCAACTGTGTATGGCTGGGGGCCGCCACCCACGACCACTGTGACGTGATGCTGGCCTGGCACGTCACCAGCGGCGACAAGGACGGGGTGGATCTGGCGGGTCTCAACGCCGTGATGGCGGTGCACTCGCCGAAGCGGATGACCGACGGCGGCTGGAAGGTGGCGCTGTATCTGGATGATCGCGCCTCCGCGGAGCAGTCCGAAGCTCTGGGTGCGGTCTTTTCCGGCGGCGCTGGTGGCTATCTCGCGGGATTGGGCCCGCTGATCGGGGAGATCGCCGGGGTCGAGCCGGCGGCGATCACGTTTGAGAAGGCGGACGGCTCGCTGCACGCCGAGGTCGCGGGTGCTCTGTCGATGAGCGGTGACCAGCTGGTGGGGATGGACGGCCAGGCACCGGCGGTGATCACGAACGCGCCGTTCGGCGCCGTCACGCAGCCCGTCCGGCAGGCCAGGGCGCAAGACGTGAGCTACCACGGCCACTGGAGCGCCGATTTCTCCGGCACGAACAGCTTCGTCACCGACTTCCGGTACGAAGGCTGACGGGGGACCCGGTCGTGGCTGACCACGCCGGGCCGGCCGCTGCCGCCCGGCCGGTGCAGGCCCTCGCGCCGCGCCAGCTCGCCGTGCCATGGATCGCGGTGGCGGCGCTGGCGGCGGTGGCGTGGGCGGTCACGGTCATGCTGGCCCGCAGCATGGGCAACGGGCCCGGGACCATGGGCCTGGCGCTGCTGCCTTTCCTCGGGCTGTGGGTGGTGATGATGGCCGCGATGATGCTGCCGTCCGTCGCGCCGGTCGCGGTGCTGTGGACCCGCCTGATCAGCGGCGGGTCGGCCGGCTTCGGCCGCGTCACCCGGATGAGCTTGTTTCTCGGCGGTTACCTTCTGACCTGGGCTGCGGTCGGGGCGGCCGCCTTCGCGGCCCTCGCCGGAACCGGGCGGCTGCTCACGGCCTCCCCGACAGCGGCGAAGTGGCTTGGCGTGGCGATCTTCGTCACCGCGGGCCTCTACCAGCTCACCCCGTGGAAGGACTGGTGCCTGCGCCGTTGCCGTTCGCCGATCGGCGCGCTGATGTACTACCTCGGCTTCAAGGGCCGCAGCCGCGACGTCCGGGTCGGCCTCCATCACGGGGCGACCTGCGCCGGGTGCTGCTGGGGCCTGATGATCGTGCTGATCGCGGTCGGCGTGATGAACATAGCGGTCATGGTGGCGCTGGCGGTGGTCATCTTCGCTGAGAAGCTCTGGCGCCACGGCAAGCCGTTCGGGCGGGCCGTGGGGGTGGTGCTGGTCGCGGCCGGCGTCCTGGCGATCTGGTTCCCGTGGCTGCTTCCCGGCCTGCACGCCTCCGGCATGCCGATGATGCATGCGATGCCGCGGTGACGACACCGCCTGCCAGCGACAACCCGGACACCCTGCACGCGGTCACCATCGGCTCGGCGTGGTTCGCCGTCGCCCGGCGGATCATCTCCGACGGCCTCGTCAGCCGCTATGACGACCTGCCGGTCCGCGAGATCTCGCTGGTGACGCTGGTCATCGAACGGCCCGATCCAGACGATGAGATCATCGCCCGCCATGCCGACCCCGAGCGGCTCGCGTGGATGCGCGCCAACTTCGCCGACCGCTGCCGGGTCACGGAACTGGGCGGGGCGGACAGCTACGCGACCCGGCTGTTCGACTATGAGCACTCCGGCCGCGACCAGATTGCCTGGGTCATCGATCGGCTGCGCCGGCACCCGGCATCACGGTCGGCTACCATCACCACCTTCCAGCCCCACACCGACTCCACGTACATCCCCTGTGTCAGCCTGCTCGACTTCTGGCTGCCGGGCGGCGCGGTCGAACTGGTCGTCTACGCGCACAGCATCGACTTCGGCGCCAAGGGATACGGCAACCTGGTCGAGCTCGCCGCCTTGCAGCATCGCGTCGCCGCCGGACTCGGGCTGCCCGTCGGCCGCCTGGTGCTGATCGTCAAGTCGGCACACGTGTACGAGACCGAACTCGCGTACGTGCTCGGTGTGCTGCCCGGGAAGGTCAGCGTTGGCCCCCGCTGAGCCGGCCCGTCGCGTCGCCGCTGCCCGCGCTGCCCGGCTCGGGCTGGCCAGGGCGGCGGAAATCTAGGGAGCGCAGCGGGAAAACTGGGGGATCGCTCCCGATCCCCAGCGCGGGCCAGCGGTCATACGGTCGCGGTGAACTCATCGTCAGCCGAAGGAGACCGTCATGAGCCCCATCCACCGCATCCGCCGTTACGCGGGCGTCCTGGCCGCCCTGGCCGGCGCCCTGCTGGCGTTCGCCGCCGCCGCGCCCGCCGCGTTCGCGACCACTGCCCCGCCCGGCGGGGCCACCGGCGCTGGCCCCTCCCCCAGCCGCGCCGTCGTCCACACCGTCGTGGTGGGCGGCATGCCCGGCTGGCAGATCGCCCTGATCGCCGCCGGGGCGGCGCTGGCCGCGGCCACCATGGCGGTGCTCGCCGACCGGGCACGGGCCGCGCAAAAGAAAACGGTCACAGCGGCCGCCTGAACCATGCACGGGGCGGTGCCGCGCCGC
Organism: uncultured Actinomycetes bacterium; assembly: GCA_963741615.1. GTDB lineage: Bacteria > Actinomycetota > Actinomycetes > Streptosporangiales > Streptosporangiaceae > UBA9676. The sequence continues at coordinate 597,263 of CAVUIU010000030.1, read as the reverse complement.
GGCCATCCCGGCCGCACCGGCACCGCCCCGACAACCGGTCCAGCGGCGGCCCGCAGCCTGCCGGTAGGGTGCGGTCGGGGAGCGGCAGGAAGGACCGACCATGACCGCTGCGCCCACCCCAGCCGCTGCGCCGGGCCCCCGGCCGGACCTGCCGGAGGTGATGCGCGCGGCGGTCCTGTTCGGCCCCCGCGACATCCGCGTCATCGAGCGCCCGGTCCCGCTGCCCGGGCCGGACGAGGTGCTCGTCAAGGTGGCGATGTGCGGCACGTGCGGGACCGACCTGAAGATCTTCGATGGCCACTTCCCGCAGACACCGCCGCTCGGGGACTACACGCCCGGCCACGAATGGGCCGGCACGGTGGCGGCCACGGGCAGCCAGGTGGACGAGTTCGCGGCCGGTGACCGGGTGTGCATCGAAGCGCACAGCGGCTGCGGCCGCTGCGACAACTGCTTAGTCGGCAGGTACACGGCCTGCCTCAACTACGGCAACCGGGCCAAGGGTCACCGGGCCTCCGGGATGACGGTGGACGGCGGCTTCGCCGAATACGCCGTCCACCACGTCAGCGCGCTCTACCAGTTGCCGCCACAGCTCTCCTTCGAGGACGGCGTCCTGATCACCACCGCGGGCACCGGCCTCTACGGGCTGGATGTGGCCGGCGGCTATATCGCCGGGCTGGACGTCGTGGTGTTCGGCCCCGGTCCGGTCGGTCTCACGACCGTGCAGGTCTGCAAGGCGCTCGGCGCGGGGCGGGTGATCCTGGTCGGCACCCGGCCGTCCCCGCTGGGGCTGGGCCGCCGCCTGGGCGCCGATCACGTGATAAACGCCCGTGAGACCGACCCCGTGCGGGCGGTCCTCGACCTCACCGCGGGCCTCGGCGCCGACATGAGCATCGAGTGCTCCGGCGGCGTCGAGGCGCCACAGCAATGCGCCGAGATCACCAAACGCGGCGGCAGGATCGTCATCGTCGCCTTCTACCCCGGCAAGATCACCCTCGACCTCAGCGCGGTCGTCCGCAAGAACATCAGCATCCACACCTCCCGCGGTGAGGGAGGCAACAACGTCAAGCGAGCCGTTGCGCTGGCCGCCCAGGGAAAGCTCCGTGGCGCCGAGATGGTGACCCACCGCTTCCCGCTGGAGGACATCACCACCGCGTTCGGGGTGGTGCGGGACCGTGCGGGCGATCCGGTCAAGGTCGTCATCCTTCCCGGGCCGGCCCGGACCTGAGCTGGTCATGCATGTCCTGCCGAAGACACACTGCGGCGACCGCGCTTCTCTGACTATTGTCAGAGAATGGACCCAGGCATGATCGATCAGGTCCGGCGGTTCAACCGGACCGTCGCGCAGCGGATCGGCGCGCTCAACGACGCGTTCCTGTCCCGCGACCGCCCGCTCGGGCAGGCCCGCCTGCTGTGGGAGATCGGCCCGGACGGCTGCGATGTCAGGCTGCTGCGATCACGGCTTGACCTGGACTCGGGCTATCTGAGCCGGCTGCTGCGGTCACTGGAGAAAGCAGGGCTCGTCGTCGTCGCGCAGAGCGAGGCCGACGCACGGGTGCGAACGGTGAGTATCACCCGCCGCGGGCTGGCCGAGCGGGCAGAACTTGACCGGCGCTCCGATGACCTGGCCACGTCCATCCTGCGGCCGCTCAGCGCGCGGCAGCGCACGCGGCTCATCACGGCGATGGCCGAGGCGGAGCGGCTGCTGGTGGCCTCGGCGGTCCGGATCGCCGTGTGCGACCCGCGGGAACCAGCGGCCCGGCTGTGCCTGCGGGCCTACTTCCGCGAGCTGTCGGACCGCTTCGATGGCGGCTTCGACCCGGCCCGGAGCATCTCCGCCGACGACGAAGAGCTGACCCCGCCCGCGGGCCTCCTGGTGCTCGCCACCCTCCATGGCGAGCCCGTCGGGTGCGGCGCGCTCAAGTTCCACGACGACGCGCCGGCCGAGATCAAGCGGATGTGGGTCGCCCACAGCGTCCGCGGCCTCGGGCTCGGCCGCCGGCTCCTCACCGAGCTGGAGGCCCATGCGGCGGCCAACGGGGCCCAGGCTGTGCGGCTGGAGACCAACCGCGCGCTCGGTGAGGCGATCGGCCTGTACCGGGCGGCCGGCTACCACGAGACAGCCCCCTTCAACGACGAGCCCTACGCCCACCACTGGTTCGAGAAGACCCTTGACCACCCCGCTCCCCCGGCCGCGGGCCCGCCCGGGCCCGAGGACTGAACGTCAGCACGACCCGCCCGCGCCCAGGCCGGCCGGTAGGCTCGGATCATGCAGGAGGACGCGAGGAGCCCAGCGGAGTTCGCGGCGGACATCGACGCGGCCCGGGAGCGGCTGACCGGCTTCGTGAGCGGGTGCACCGACGCGCAGTGGCACTCGGCGCCCCTCCACGGTGATCCCCGGCCGGTCGGCGTGGTCGTGGATCACGTCGCGGACTCATATGAGTACTTCATGGGCTGGATAAACCAGATCGTCGCCGGTCAGCCGGTCGAAATTGACGGCGAGATCGTGGACGCGCTGAACGCGGAGCACGCCAGCGAGGCCGCGTCGGTGAGCAGGGCCGAGGCGGCCGACCACCTGCGCCGCAGCGGGGCGGCCATCAGCGGGCTGATCGCCGGGCTCAGTCCCGCCGACCTGAAGGCCGGTGACGGCAGGGTCCAGCGCCTGGCGCAGATCGCGATCCGGCACGCGGACGACCATCGGTCAGAGATCGAGACGGCACTGGCCGCCGCGCCCACGGGCACAGCCGACCAAGCCGGCTGACCGGCGTCAGCCGCGGCCCGCGTCCGGCCGCACCCAGATGTCCCGCTCGTGCATCAGCTCAATTTGCCGGGCAGTTATCTCCTGGCGGTACTCGCCGTGTGTGTACGGCGCACGATCGAGATAGATATTCTTCGGGTAAACCGGCTCCTCGTAAATAAGCTGGTACTGCTCGGTGGTGAGGTCCTTCATCCAGTTGTCCCACTGCGCATTCGCGCGGAAACGGCGCAGCGCCTCGATATCGACCGTCCCGGCGACCCAGGATGACCCGCCGCTGTAATCGTGCCGCCCGACGATCTGCCCGCGGTAGTCGATCACGGCCGACCCGCCGCCGAAGGTATCGATCGCGATGTCAGAGTCGGCGTGCAGGTAATACGTGCCAACGTTGCAGGCGATCAGGTACAGATTGTTGTCGAGAGCGCGCGCACGGTTCTGGATCTCGAACAGGCCGTTGCCGACGTGCGGGTGCGGGTACGGGCCCCGGTAGACCAGTTCCGCTCCGTTCATCGCCAGGCCACGCGCGTTCTCGGGGTATGAGCCCTCGTTGGCCATCAGGAATCCCAGCCGGCCGATCTCTGTGTCGGCGACAGGGTAGAACGCATCCAGGTTACGGCCGTACAGCTCGACCCACTTATCCCAGACGTTGTGTGGCGTCACCGAATGCTCGACCGGGAGAAGCGGCACCACTTTGTGGTGCTTGAGGATCACCTCGCCGTCCGGGCTCAGGATAAAGCCAACGTTGAAGAAGCGCCCGGGGAATTCCGGGTGCCGGGCCTTCGCCTGGGCCATCACGAAGGCGTCCCACTGCCGGGCGAGGGCGCCGAGGTAATCCGTCTCCGGGCCCGGGACGTCGATCGCGCATTCCCGCGCGAAGCCCTCATGATCAAGGTCGAGCACTTCGTCGTTGAAGCCCTGCAGGGCGCCCTCGGGGATGGCGATGAGCCGCACCGGCAGATCCAGGCTGGACAGCCATGACGCGGCTTTGATCAGGTGCGACAGATGCTCGAGGTTGGTCGCGATCTCATCCCGGTGGCTGATGCCACGCATGGTGGGCACCAGGCCGATGGCCTGGTAAGGCTCGATCATGGCTAATCCCTTCGACCCGCGGAGCCTATGGCAGGGCTCCTTCGGATGCATAGGACAGCAGCTGCCGGGCCCGGATCATGCTCCGGTTCTACGCCGCGCCAGGCACGAACGACCGGCCTCAGCCCTCAGCTGGCTCGGCGATGGTCCTGGCCCCGATGACGACGGTGGCGTTCAGCGTGGCGGAACCGGCCACCCGCGGAACCAGCCCGCTGCGGGCGACGGCCTCCACCGCCCGCGGCGCCTGCCGCTCGCTCGTCTCGGCCAGCAGGTGACCACCTGGTGCCAGCCATCCCGGCGCCGCGGCAGCCACGCGCCGCAGCACGTCAAGCCCGTCCGCGCCGCCGTCGAGCGCCACCAGCGGCTCGTGGACGCGCGCCTCGGGGGGCAGCAGCCCGACCTCCCCGGTAGGCACGTACGGCACGTTGGCCACCAGGACGTTGACCCGGCCCCGCAGCCCGGCGGGCAGCGGCTCGTAAAGGTCACCTTGGTAAACCTGGCCCCCCACGGCGGCGACGTTGCGGCGGGCACACCGCACCGCCACCGGGTTGACATCGGCGGCGTGCAACTCGACCCGCTCCAGCACCGCGGCCAGCGCGGCGCCCACCGCGCCCGAGCCACAGCACAGGTCCACGACGACAGCCCGTTCCCCCGCCTGAGCCTGCCCGGTGGCCAGGGCCGCGGCCTGGCGCACCAGGAACTCGGTGCGGCGGCGCGGGATGAAGACCCCGGGGTCCACGGCCACCCGCAGACCGCAGAACTCCGCCCAGCCGAGCACGTGTTCGAGCGGCAGGCCAGCGGCTCGCTGGTCCACCATGGCGGCCAGGCCGGCCGGCGTCCGTGCCGCGGAGATGAGCAGCCGCGCCTCGTCCTCGGCGAAGACACAGCCAGCGGCGCGGAGCCTGGTGACGATCGCCGACCGGGCGCGGACAGATGGGGAAACGGACATGAGGGCGCCAACGCTACCCGAGCGAGGTGCCTCACGAGCTGCCGCGCCGCGGCCGCCTCCCCCGTATCCCGGATCTTCCCGGACGGCACGGTCGAGCTCAGCTACGCACCGCAGTTGAGCACCGGGACGGCGGCGCATAGGGTGCGGTCATGTCCCCTGGCTGGCCCGCATGCTCGTACGAGGACTGGCAAGCGACCTGCGACACGCTGCACGCCCATACCCAGGTGCTCGGGAAGCTGGCGGCCAGGCTTGCCCCGGCCGAGCCGCAGCTTCAGCATGCGGCGCTGCGGCTGACGGCGCGGGGCTGGGAAACAGCGCCGCTGCCGGCGCCCGACGGCTCGGGGGCGCTGGTCGTCGCCCTCGATCTGCGTCTGCACGAGGCGATCGTCGAGCACAGCGCCGGCCGGGTCCAGCGTGTCTCGCTCATCCCCGACCGGTCGGTCGGTGAGGTGACGCGGGACGTGCTGGCAGCGGTGCGCAACGCCGGCGGCGACGTCAGCATCGACCCGGCGCCGCAGGAGGTGCCGTGGGACGTGCCGCTCGACGCCGATGACGAGCACGCGCACTACGACCGCGGCCAGGCTGGTGACTATTTCGCCGCGGCCACCCAGGCCGCCCAGGTTCTCGCGGCGTTCCGCGCCCCGTACCGGGGGCGGTCGACGCAGGTCAACGCCTGGTGGGGCTCCTTCGACCTCGCGGTGAGCCTTTTTTCCGGCGCGCCGGCGGAGCCGCCGTCGAAGGACTTCATCATGCGCAACGCGATGGACGCACAGGAGGTCGCCGTCGGCTGGTGGCCGGGCGACGCGCGCTATGGCAGGGCGGCGTTCTATGCCTACGCGCACCCGGCACCGGAAGGCTTCGGGGACGCGGCCATCTCCCCGGCCGCCGCCCGCTGGGACGCCTCGCTGGGTGAGTACGTTCTGGACTGGGACGACGTCCGCACAGACCCGGACCCGCATGGGGCCGCGCTGGAGTTCGCCCGCTCGGCGTTCCGCCACGCGTGCGCGGTCTGCGCATGGGATCCGGGGCTCGCCGCGAGCGCCGACGCGATACCGCCGCCCGTCACCTGACGACCGGGCCCCCGCTCCCGGTCATCCGCGCGCCGCGGGCCGCCCGGTCAGCCGCCCGTGAGCAGCGGGTCGGTGGCGAGGCTCTCGTCGCCCTCCAGCAGCGCGGGCGCCCGTTCGAGCACCGCCGGCCTGGTCACGGCCAGGACGACGGCATAGATCACACCCACGGCGATCAGGCCCAGGGTGAGCCAGGGCAGGACGTTGTACGGGCTGGGCTGGCCCGGCCGCAGGTCACCCCAGATGGGGATGGCCAGCACGATGACGCCGACGACCGGGGTGACGACCCACAGCCAGATGTTCTTGCGGATGCCGCGGCGGCGGAACTTCACCCACTCCACGACGAGCGCGACGTTCGCGACCAGGTACATGATGATCAGCCCGAGGATGCCGAAGGTGCCGAGGAAACCGGAGGCCGTCGCGGGATCGGTGAAGGCCGTGGAGACGACGCCGATCAGGATGCTCGGCGCCACGAAGGCGATGGCGGCGACGGCGGGCGTGCGGAAGCGGGGGCTCACCCCGGCCAGGGCGTGGCTCCAGAGCCCACCACGGGCGCCGGCGAAGATCACCCGGGAGGTCTGGGTGTTGGCCGCCACGTAGGAACTCGTCACGCTGGACAGGAAGACCCAGGTGATGAGCGGCGCCACGAACGCGACGAACGCCTTGGCGGCGGTGTGGAACGGGTTGGGGTCGGAGGCAAGCGCCGAAGCGTGCCCGACCCCGAAGGCCGTCACGAGCGCGTACGAGCCGATGACGTAGATGATCCCGCTGATGACCACGGCGCCGAGGACGGCGAGCGGCACGTTGCGCCGGGGGTTGCGGGTCTCTTCCGCCAGCGGGGCGGCCGCCTCGAACCCGCCGAAGGCGAGCACGGCCAGGCTGAATGCCAGCAGCACATCCTTGGAGCCGCCCGGCCAGCTGAAGGGGGCCGAGGACAGGCCGCTGGCCCCGCCCCTCACCAGGATGGTGAGGCTGAGCGCGAGCAGCAGGACGACCTCGAACACGTACAGGACGACGGTGACCCGGACGCCGAACTTCAGGCCGACGACCACCGGCGCCACCACGAGCGCGCCGTAGAGGATCGTGACGATCTGGGTGATTCCCCAGATGTGCGGGTCGCCGAGCACGTTCTGGACGATGTAGCTGCCGACGAAGATGTAGATCCCGCCGAACGCGATGATGTAGCCCAGCACCGTGATCACGCCCACCGCGACCGCGACCTTGGTCCCGATCGAGCGGGTGATGTAGGTGATGAACGACCCGGCGCTCGGGTAGACGCCGGCGAACTGGGCGAGGCTGCTGGCCGTCGCCCCCATCCCGACCATGCTGATCAGGAAGATCAGCGGCGCCGACGCGCCGGCCAGGGCGACCATGATGCCGGTCGTGAAGAACAGGTTGAACGCCGGGGCCACCTGCGCGAGGCCCGGCATGATCACGCCAAACAGCCCGAGCTGGCCGCGCCGCAGTTTCTGGGGAGTTTGTTCGGTGACGGCCATGGCTAGCCCTTTCCGTGCTGTTTGATGAATTCCAGGAAGGTCTTGTTGAACTCGGCTGGGTGCTCCCACAGGCAGGCATGACCGCCCCTGGTGGTGGCCCACACCGCCGCGGGGATCTGCTCGTGCAGCCGCCGCGACAGCGCGACCGGGATGAGGATGTCGTTCTCACCGGCGAGCACCAGGGTGGGGACGGCGAGCTGGTCCAGCCGCGAGGTGGTGTCGTGCTGCTGGATCACGGCGAGCTGGCCGAGGTAGGCGTGCACCGGCTGGTCCATGAACCGCATCGCGGTCTCGAACTCGGCGAGCTCGTCACCCCGCTGCTCGAAGAACGGGAGCGTGAACGCCCACAAGGTGACGTCCCGCATGACGTAGGCGATGCCGAGGACCGCGGCCATGCCGGCCCACATGTCGAACATCCGGGAGCAGAACGGCCCCGGGGCCGCGTACGTGCACGCGAAGGTGGCCGAGCGGAGGTCGGCGCCGTAGGCCAGCGCGTATTCCTGGGCGATCATCCCGCCCATCGAGACCCCCATCAGGTGGAAATCCGTGATGCCCAGGGAATCGACGAGCGCCTTCGCGTCGTCGGCGAGCATGCGGCTGGAATAAGGCCCGGCAGGCTTGGAGCTCGCGCCAATGCCCCGGTTGTCGAACCTCAGCACCCGGTACCCGGCGGCCAGGAAGTCCCCGGCCTGGAAGGCCCACGTCTCCAGGTCGTCGGCCAGGCCATTGATGAGGACGATCGTCTCCGGGCCGTCGCCTTCCAGCTTGTAGTTCAGGTCGATGTCATTGATCCTTGCTACCGGCATCGGCTTCCCTTCCAGATCGGACCCGGATTCTCGCGTGCAGCTCCCTGAGCAGGTCCTCGGTCAGCGAGAAGTGCCCGGCGGCGAGGCTGGCCGCCAGTGCGGGATCGCCGGCGACGATCGCCTCGGCCAGCTCGGGGTGCTGGTGCAGCGCGCGGCGCCGGACCTCGGGGCTGTACGGCTCGGCGTCGAAGCCGAGGCTCACCTCACGCCGGATGCGCGCGCTCAGCCCGGCCAGCCGACTGTTGTGCGCCGCCCGCGCGATCGCCTGGTGCAGCGCGGCGTCGGCCAGCCGCGAGGCGTCCCGGTCCGCCGCGCGGGCGTAGGCCGCCACGGCGGCGCGGATCGCCGCGATGTCGCCGGCGTCGCGGCGCGCGGCCGCGGTGCGCGCGATCAGCTGCTCGACGAGCTGCCGGAAGTCGAGGATCTCGCTGAGCTCCTCCCAGGCGGGCAGGAGCGTGCGCCGGATCATCTCGTCGGAGTCGGCACCCTGGCCGGTCTGGACGAACGTCCCCCCGCCGCGCCCGCGCCTGGCGGTGACGTAACCGGCCGCCTGCAGGCGCTGCAGCGCCTCCCGCACGGTCGTCCGGCTGACCTCCAGCATGGCCGCGAGGTCCCGTTCCGCCGGGAGCCGCTGGCCCGGGACGAACTCGCCGAGCGCGATGGCAGTGACCAGGCGCTCGGCGATGCGTTCCCCCGCGGTCCGCAGGGTGATCGGCGCCAGCAGCGCGCCGAAGGGCTCGCCGGCGCCCGGCGGGGGCACGTCGGGGCTCGCGGCGCGGGCCGGGCCGGTCACTGCCCTGCCCCCCGCGGCTCCCGTGGTCCCGGCCGCGGCCGGCCCGGTGACCCGCCGGGCAGGCCGCCGGTGGCGAAGAACCGGGCGATGAACCTGGCCAGGGTCATCGCCCCACGCACGATGCTGGCCAGCTCGACCGCCTCGGCGGCGGCATGGATATGACGGGCCGACGGGCCGTAGGCGAGGGCCGGCACGTCGAACTGGTTCAGGTAGAACCTGGCGTCGGTCGTGCTGCCCATCACCATCCGCCTGGGTGGCCCGCCATGGGCGCTGGCGTGCGAGTCCGCCATCGCGTTCGCCAGCGGGTGGTCGCCGGCGAGCAGGTACCCCTCGGCGCGGAAACCCGTCTGGCGCAGCCTCGGCGGGTGGCCGGCCAGCCAGGCGTCGTCCGCGGCGGCCCGCAGGACCGCGGCTTCGACCCGGCCGAAGGCCTCGTCCGCGGTCCAGCCGCGGGGGAAGCCGACGCGTACCCGCAGGCGCGCCCGCGCGGGCACGCTCGATGCCCAGTCCCCGGCCGTGATCATGCCGACGCTGATGTTGTAGGGCTGGGTGACCTCGTGGAAGGCCGGGTCCCGCGCTTCGGCGTTGAAGTCCTCCTCGAGGCCGGCCAGTGCCTGCAGTATCACGGGCAGGCAGCGCACCGGGTTGACCGCCCGGTCCGCGGACTCGGCATGCGCGGGGACTCCCTCGATCTCGATCTCGACCCACAAGATGCCGACCCCGCCGAGCAGCAGGTCCAGCCCGGTCGGCTCGAGCAGGACGGCGGCGTCGCCGAGCACGCCCGCGGTGCAGGCGGCCAGTGTCCCGTTGCCGGTGCACTCCTCCTCGATGACGCTCAGGAAGCCAAGCTCGCCCGAGATGGCGCCCGGCATGGCGCTGCGCAGCGCCGCGACGGCGAGCAGGCCCATCGCGAAGCCGCCCTTCATGTCGCCCGCGCCGCGGCCTCTCATCCAGCCGCCGGACGTGACCGCGGTGAACGGGTCACCCGGCCACACCGCCGCCTCGGCCGGGACCACGTCGATGTGCCCGTTCAGCAGCAGTGACGGGGATCCGCCCGGGTGCAGCCGGCCCAGGACGTCGGTCCTGCCCGCATAGGAGGCCTGGGCCACGCCCGCGCCGGCCTGCGCTGCCGTCCCGGGCGGGATGGGCACGTCAGCGACGTCGAATCCCAGCCTGTCCAGTTCGCCGGCGACGATGCGCTGGGCCGCGGCCTCCTCGCCAACCGTGCTCGGCGCGCCGATGAGCCGCTCCAGGAACGAGAAAGCAGTGTCAGCCCCGGCCCTGATCGCGTCGTCGACCGCCTCGAAGCCGGACGGCCCGCTCTCCATGCCGTGCTCCCGGTCTGCTCGCCTGGTCTAAAGGACTGATCTTCAGACCATATTGAGAACCCACGGGCTCCGCGTCAAGACCCTCGCCCCCTCTGGCAGGGCCACGCCCGGCGCCGCGGGGGTGGACACAGGGCCACGCCCGGCGCCGGGGTGGGCACAGGCCTACCACCGGGGTGGGCATCGCCCCATGGCGCGGCCCTGGCGATGTGCGCCATCCTGGACAGCGTTCCGGCGCTGGCCGGGAGAAGGAGCGCGCCTTGGGACCGCTGGTTTTTCTCACGACCGCCGTTGTCGCGGCCTGCCTCGCGGCCGCCTGGCTCCGGTCCGCCGGCGGCCAGCGGGCCCGCCGGGATCGCTTGCGCCAGCTTGGCTGGGGTGCCGCGTTCCTTACCGTCGCGCTGAGCGGCTTCGGGCTGACCGGGAGCAACCACTGGCCGCCGCTGCTCGCGCTCACCATGGCGGGCGCGGTGGCGGTGTTCGCCCCGGGCGGCGCCCGGCGCCTGCTCCCGTGGGCGCTGCTGGGGCTCGGCCTGTACGGGTTCGTGCTCGCCGCCCGGTACGCCCACGGCGACACCGGCCAGGTGCAATTCGGCGCGGTGCTCGCCGGCGCCGGCTCCTGGCGCACCCACCTGGTGCTGCTGCAGGCATACGTCTTCATCGCGACCGGGGTCTGGCTGCTCTGGCGGTCCCTGGACCGGCACTCCCGCCTCGCCCACCGCCTGCTGGGGCGGCCACGGGCGGGCGACAGGGCTGCGCCGGGACGCACGCGCTGGGGCATCCTGCTGGTACCCGTCGCCGGGCTGGCCAACGAGCTGCTCGGGGTGAACGCCGTCAGCTGGTGGTATTTCCCGCTGACGGCGGCGGTCATCGCGCTGGCGCTGGCCGTGGTGATCCTTGCCCCGGCGGTGGCGTCCGACATGGCGGCGGCCGGGCTGATGGCCATCGGGGGGTACGGGATCGCGCTGGCGGCGTTCTGGCCGGCCCTGATCGCGACGCCGCCCGGCTACGCGCCAGCTGCCATGTACGGGGCCCTGCTGGTGGACAGCCGTGCCCTGGCCGGGCTCGCCGGCGTCCAGGGCCTGCTGCTGTTCGCGTTCGGGGCGTGGCTGACGCCACGGACGCTCGGCGCGCGCGCATGGGCGATGCTCGGCGGCGAGCCCGACGCCGCACTGGCCAGCCGCGTGCGGCAGCTCACCGAGACCCGCACGGTCGCCGTGGACAGCGCCTCGGCCGAGCTGCGCCGTATCGAGCGGGATCTGCACGACGGGGCACAGGCCCGGCTCGTCGCGCTCGGGATGAGCCTGCGAGCGGTGGAGCGGCTGATCGAGTCGAGCCCGCAGGCCGCGCTGGCGCTGGTCACCGAGGCCAGGGAAACCTCGTCGCGGGCGCTGAGCGACCTGCGCGACCTGGTCCGCGGCATCTACCCGCCGGTGCTCGCCGACCGCGGGCTCGGCGACGCGGTCCGGGCGCTCGCCCTGGACGCGCCAGTGCGGACCGAGGTGGACATCGAGCTGGCGGGCCTGCCGGACGCGCCGGTGGAGTCGGCGTGCTACTTCGCCGTGGCCGAGGCGCTGGCCAACGCGGTCAAGCACGCCAGCGCGACCTGCGTCCAGGTCAGCATCCGCCATACCGGCAGGCGCCGCGGGGATGGCGTGCTCCGGATCGAGGTGACCGACGACGGGACCGGCGGCGCGGACCCCGCGCACGGCACCGGCCTGGCAGGCTTGGAGCGGCGGCTCGCCACCTTTGACGGCATCCTCGCCGTCAGCAGCCCGCCCGGCGGCCCGACCATGATCGTTATGGAGGTGCCGTGCGCGTTGTCCTCGCGGAGGACCTCTTCCTGCTGAGGGACGGGCTTGCCCGCCTGCTGGCCGCGCACGACTTCGGCATCGCAGCGGCGGTTGACAGCGCGCCTGCCCTGCTCCGCGCCCTGCTCGAGCAGCGGCCCGATATCGCGATCGTCGACGTGCGGCTGCCGCCATCCTTCACCGACGACGGTCTCCGCGCGGCGCTCGAGGCCAGGCGGCAGCTCCCGGGGCTGCCGGTCCTGGTGCTGTCCCAGTACGTCGAGCAGCTTTACGCCCGGGAACTGCTCGCCGACCAGGCTGGCGGCGTCGGTTACCTGCTGAAGGACCGCGTTTTCAACGACGACCAGTTCGTCAACGCGATCCGTGCCGTCGCCGGTGGTGGCACGGTCATGGATCCGGAGGTGGTGTCCAAGCTGCTCGGCCGCCGTTCCCGCGACGAGCCGGTCACCCGGCTCACGGCCCGGGAGCGCGAGGTACTCGGCCTGATGGCCGAAGGCCGTTCCAACAGCGCGATCGCCGAACGGCTGTTCATCACCGAGAAGGCGGTCGGAAAGCACAGCACCAGCATCTTCGCCAAACTCGGCCTTGCCCCTTCGGCCGATGACAACCGCCGGGTGCTCGCGGTCCTGGCCTACCTTGACTCCTGACCCGGGCCGGCCGCGGCGGGCGCCTCAGGACGCGGTGCCGAGTGCCCCGTCCTTGACGCTGTCCAGGAATGCCACCCAGGCCTGGCGGGTGAAGATCAGCTTCGGGCCGGCCGGGTTCTTCGAGTCACGGACCGCGACGACCCAGGTCACAGGTGCCACCTCGACGCATTGGCCGTTCGCGCTGCTGTGGCTGCTCTTACGCCACTCCACCTGCGACAAGTCCGGCTCGCGCATACCGCACCTCCTCTGGCCTTATGTCTGCGCAACGAGATAGGAAATCAGCGACCTCGAAGCATCGGGGCTTTCCGCTACCGCGCGGAGATGCTCGAACACGAGTCTATACCGGCGGACATCGCTTTCTGCTTCAAGAAAAAGCTCGCCGGCCATGCTGTCGATGTAGACCACATCCGAAATGGTGGCGTCCGAGAACTGCATGAACACGAACGAACCAGGCATGCCCACATGCGCGCCGGCACCGAATGGGATGACCTGCAATGTGACCTGCGGCAGCTCGGCCGCTTCCAGGAGGCACCCGAGCTGCCCGTGCATCACCTTCCGGCCACCGACCTGGCGCCGCAGCGCGGCCTCGTTGACGATGCCCCACAGCTCGAGCGGGTTGTCGCCACGCAGGACATCCTGCCGTTCCATCCGCACCTGGACCCGGCGCTCGACCTCATCGCGGCTCGCGGAGGGGAACCCACCGCGGATCACGGCCCGGGCGTAGTCCTCGGTCTGGAGCAGGCCGGGCACGAACAGCGACTCGTAGTTCCAGACGCTGTGCGCCTCCCCCTCGAAGCCGATGTAGGTCGTGTACTGCTCGGGCAGCACCGACTGGTAGGCGTGCAGCCAGCCACGCTGGCGGGCATCACGCAGCAGGGCGATCAGTTCGTCCTGTTGCGGCTCCGCAACCCGGTAAAGGTCGAGTAGGGTACGGAGCGTCCTGGTCTGGGGCCGCACCCGGGCGTGTTCTATGCGGTAGAGGGTGGCCACGTTGATACCGGTTCGCTCGACGATCTCGTCCCGCGTTAAGCCGGATGACGCACGCAGGGATCGAAGCTCGGCCGCCAGACGGCGGAGCCGGACGGTTGGTGTCTGGCGGTCGCCTGGCATCGTCCCGCTTCCTCACGTTGGTTCTAGATGCGAATGCATCATTGCATCTTTTATCTAACAAGAGCACTGTTAGCTGAGACAGCGTTGCACACGCCCTTCCCGGAGCCGGCGGGGTCAACCGGCCGGCTGGCTGCGGATTCCCCGCAGCGTTGGACGAGGAGGACGCGCCACTGATGGCGACGGCAGAAGGACTCGGCGCTTCCGCCGCGTATGCCCTCGACCCGGCGCAGACGCCGCATACCTACCTGGAGCTGGGCGCACTGCCGACCGCCGTGCCCTGCGCGCGGCTGCACGTCAAGCACGTGCTGCGGGAATGGCAGATGCAGGAGATGGCCGACACCGTGGAGCTGATCGTCTCGGAACTGGTCACCAACGCCATGCGCGCCTCGGAGGGCCTGACCAGCAGCCGGTTCGCCGGGCACTGGGCCCCTGGGCTCCCGCCGGTGCGGCTGTGGCTCGCCTCGGACGGCCAGCACGCCGTGGTCCAGGTCTGGGACGCCAATGACCAGCTGCCGGTCCGCCAGCATGCCGCACTCGACGCGGAGAGCGGGCGGGGCCTGCAGCTTGTCGAGTCCCTCGCCGACGAGTGGGGGTCATACACCCCGGACGCCTCGAGCGGCAAGGTGGTCTGGGCCGTGATCAGTGACGGCAGCTAGCCGGGCGGGGATCCGCCGAGCTGCCTACCCCGTGTGGCGGTTCAGGAATGCCAGCGTGCGGCCGTTGAACTCGTCCACGTCCTCGTAGATCGGGGCGTGCGCGCAGCCTTCGAAGATGGTGACCTCCGACCCCTGGATCCCTTCCGCGAGCGGCTCGGCGAAGCGGGTCGAGCACACGGCGTCGTGGCGGCCGAACGTGATGAGGGTCGGCGCCCCGATCATCGGCAGCGCGTCGCGTGCGTCATGGGCCAGCACCGCCTCGGACTGGCGCAGGAAGGCGTCCACCGGCGGCATCGGGCGGCTGCGCACGAAGTCAGCCAGGGAGTCGATGTACTGCGGCCGCGCGGCATAAAGCTCGGGGGTGAAGCACCAGGGGAAGATCCCCGCGATCACCATGTCGGTGACACTGCCCAGCGCAGGGGCCATGAGCCGCCAGCCCTCGACCACCACCCGCAGGAACGGGTCGGTGGCGGGCCAGGCACTGTGCAAAGACAGCGACTTCACCCGGGCCGGGTGCTTGGCAGCCAGCCACATGCCGACCGCCGCACCGAGGGACAGGCCGGCGACATGGGCCCGTTCCACGTCGGCTGCCTGCATGAAAGCGGCGATGTCATCGGCGAGCAGTCCGGTCGTGTAGGCGCCTTCCGGCTTCCCGCTCAGGCCGGCCCCGCGCAGGTCCACGGTGAAACATGTGAAGTGCTTCGCGTACTCCGCCACCTGGAACGCATAGCACGCCTGGTCGGCGGCGAGGTACGGGATAAGCACGAGGGGCTCGCCCTCACCCTGGACCTCGTAGTAGATGTCGATCCCGTTCGCCTGGACTGTTGGCATCTGGATTCTCCCCTGGCCCTCGGTTACCACCACTGGTGATCATTGGGCAGCCGGCGGCGGTGCACAAGGGCCAGCGGGCACCGGAACTAGCGGCGGCGTGTCCACTGCGGCCCGGTCGCCGCCCAGCGGGCATCCCACGCGGCGAGCCGCCGCCGGTCGATCGCCCACCGGGCGAGCAGCCCGAGCAGTGCGAGCACCGCCCCGACCGCAATGGTGGCCAGCGAGGCCGCCACGGCTGTCCCCTCGACCACGTCGCCCGGCTGCAGCGGCGAAGGGGTCAGCTGCCCCGAGCCGTTGGTCCACACCTGCACCGTGCGGCCCGCGCGGGCGCCGCCGGGCACGTACACCTCGCCGGTGCGCGATGTCCCGTCCGGCGCCCGCCACCGGGCCAGCACCAGCGGCTCCAGCGATGCCTGGAACAGGGGATGAGCCGGTGCCGGTGCGTTCTGGAGCAGAACCGCGCTGACCCGGTGCCAGGCCGCCTGGGCATGCTCGGTGCGCATGCTGCCCGCGGCTGCCGCATGACCGGCCGCGACGGCGGCCAGTGGGGCACCGCACAGGAAGGCGGCGATCAGCACGGCCATGAGGACGGCTTCCACGCGGTCGGCGGTCCGCCGCAGCGGGTTGCCGTCCAGGCGCCACAAACGCGGCCATCTCAGCAGCGGCGCCCCCCTCGTCCTCCGTCGCCGCATCGCGGTCCCTCCCCGGCTGTCCAGGCTCAGCACGGTCCAGCCTCCCGGCCAGGTTTCCCGCTGCTGGCGCCATCTCCCCCAACGGGGTTAGCCTATTTGTCAGATGACTGATGAACTGAGGCGCCCCTCGGTCTCGTTACTGATGAGGCCTGAGTCGCCCCCGCCGTCAGCTGAGGCGGGGCCTGGCCCCGGCCCGCCCGGCCCGCCGGGCCCGCCGACCCGGCCACAGGTGCTGCCCGGGATCGCTGACCCAGCCGCTGGCCGTGCCCTCGCATCTGGCCGGGCAGGCACGCCCCGCATCGCTGACCAAGGAGCGAGATGCCGCTGACACCGCTGCGCCGCAGCCCGCTCGTCGAGCTCGCGGTCGGGCAACTGCACCAGCAGCTCATGTCGGGCCAGTGGCCGGTCGGATCGCGGCTGCCCGCCGAGACCGAACTTGCCGAGCAGATGGGCGTGGGCCGCTCGACACTGCGGGAGGCAGTGCGTGCGCTGGCCCACGCCGGGCTGCTGGAAACCCGCCAGGGATCGGGCACCTTCGTTCTGTCGCTGGCGGCGGATGTGCCCTGGGGACCAACGCTGCGCCGCGCAGCCTGGCTGGAGGTCTACGAGGTACGCGAGGCACTGGAGGTGCAGGCGGCCCGGCTGGCAGCGGTGCGGCGGACGGCCCCCGATGTCGCGGCACTGCACGCCAGCCTGGCCGCCCGCGACCGGGCCCGCGAACTCGGTGAAGCCGGCTCCTTCGTCCGCACCGACCTGGCCTTCCACCGGACGGTCGTGGCCGCATCGCATAACCACCTGCTCGCGGACATGTTCGACTCGTTCGCCGTGGTCCTGCGTGAAGCCCTCGTGGCGGTCGTCACCGACCAGGATCTGGGCGACATCGGGGTGGCCCGCACCCATGCGCGGCTCGTGGCGGCGGTCGAGGCGGGCGACGCAGACGGCGCCGAGCAGGCCACCCGGGACCATAGGTGTCACGCCGGCCCCGTGCCCTCGTTGCGCACCTCGCGCAGTTGACGGGCGATCCGCGGGACGGCTTCCCCGATCGGATCGCGGATGACCCCGGCCGCCACCGGATCATAGGGGGTGGGGTCACGGTTGACGATGACCAGCGCCGCGCCGGCCCGGGCGGCGACCCCGCACAATGACGCGGCCGGCTCCACGGTCAGCGTGCTGCCGACGGCCAGGAACACCCCGCACGTGGCCGCGGCCCGCTCGGCCCGCGCGAACACGGCGGGATCGAGCGGCTGGCCGAACATGACGGTCGCGGATTTCAGGATCCCCCCGCAGCGGGTGCACGCCGGGTCCTCCTCCCCCGCCTCGATCCGGGCCAGCGCCGCGGCCATCGGGGACCGGTCGCCGCAGGACACGCACACCACGCTGAACATGGTGCCGTGCAGTTCGATCACCCGGTCCGCGGGCGTGCCCGCCTTCTGGTGCAGGCCGTCGATGTTCTGGGTGATCACCGAGGTGACGAGCCCGGAACGGGCCAGCTCCGCCAGCGCCGTATGAGCCCGGTTGGGCTCGGCTTGCCAGGCCGGGTGGCCGCGCCTGGCCTGCCAGGACCGGCGGCGCACCGCAGGGTCGCTGACATAGGCCTGATAGGTGGACAGCTTCTCGGCGCCAGGGTTGCGGGTCCACACTCCTTGCGGCCCCCGGAAGTCCGGGATACCGGAATCGGTGGAGATTCCCGCGCCGGTCAGCACCGCGACCGCCGGTGCGCCGCGCGCCCAGGCCGGCACCCCGGCGACTCCGTCGGCATGCTCGGCGCGGCCCATCCAGCGATCGTGCGCCGGCCGGCGGCAATCGCGCAAACCTCTCTCCGTTCTCTTGCGCAATCTACTTTGCTATGCAAATCTCTTGGTGATGTAGTTACTCGCGGAACCGGCGAGAGGAGATGCGCCACGATGGCTGGCGACGAAGGCCCAGCGCCCGCGCCGGACCCCGGCCAGCAGGACCCGGGCGGGCCAGAGCCGGGCGGGCCAGCGCCGGGCCAGCTGCTCAGCGACCTGGCACGGCTGCGCCGCGAGGCGCGGGTGGCCAGGCACGGCTACTGGTTCCCGCTTGTCCTGTTCGGGCTGCTCACCTGCGGGGCCGCACCGTTCTATGCCGCCGCCGCCCCGCCGCTGGGATCCGTCAGCTACCAGGCCGGCGCCGGGCCCATCCTGCTCAGCGGCACGCCCTTCGGCGGGAACTCCTTCCTCATCGGCTGGTACTGGACGGTCGCCCTCGTCGGCGGCTACCTGCTGACGCTGCTGTGGTACCGGCGGCACGCCGGCCGGGCAGGGGTGCGCACCCCCGCCCGCGGCTACCTGATCACCGGAGCGGCACTGACCGTGCTCGCGCTGGCCATCCCGCCACTGACCCGCTTCGTGCCCCGCCTGTCATGGACGTGGCTGCCGTTCGGAGACCTGTGGATCAGGGGCACCCTGGCGTTCCTCATCATCGCGGCGGGCCTGTGGGTGCTCGCGTGGGCCGAGCGCAGCCGGGCGCTGGCCGTCATCGCTCTCGTCTATACCGGCGCCGCGCTGCTGGCCAGCCTGTACGACACGGAGAACATCTTGTTCCGGCTCGGCTGGAATCCCGGCCGGAGCGCATTCGCCTGGCAGCTGACTGCCCTGCCGAACGTGCTCCTTCCCGCCGCCATCCTGCTCGCGGCCGGGCTCGGCGCCTTCGTGACCCAGCGCGGCCGGAGGCTGGTGTGAGCGACGCCTCGCCCGGGCCACGGCCATCCGGCGGGCCGGCACCGGGAACCCAGGCACCGGGAACCCAGGCACCGGGAACCCAGGCCCCAGAACTCCAGGCACCGGGACCCCCCAGCACGCATCCGACCAACGGGCTCGACGACGTTGTCCACCAGCGGCACCGGCTCGGCGTCCTGACCATCACCGCCGAGGCGCGGGCCGAGTTCGGCTACCTGCGCGACGCGCTCACCGTTACCCCCGGCAACCTGTCGCGGCACCTGACCGTGCTGGAGGAGGCAGGCCTGGTCCGGGTGGAAAAGGGCTACGAGGGACGCCGCCCGCGTACCTGGGTGCGGATCACCGGCAAGGGGCGGACCGCACTCGCCGCCGAGCTCGCCGCCCTGACCGAACTTGTCCGCCGCCACGGGCAGGGCAACGGGTCCGCAGCCGGATCTTCCTGATGATCATGGGGCCGCGTTGCCGCCGCTCCCGGCGACGCCCGGTCCCATGATCCACGATCCGGATCGCCGCCGGGCCGCGCCGCGACCGGCCGGCGTGGCGGACTGATATCGGTTCGGCCACGAATCAGAACGGGTCTTGCCTGCCGGCCCGACCTGGCCTTGAATAAGGGTTCACAAAGTGGCTATGTCGGCATTGTGAGCAGGACAAGTTCGATGAATGATGGTTCATCGACTGCGGCGGCTGTCCCCCCGCCCAGCCAGCGTGCGGACGTGCTGGAGGTCCGCGACGTCACCGTCCGTTTCGGCGGGCTCACCGCCCTGGACACTGTCTCACTCGCCGCTGCTCCCCGCCAGGTCACCGGGATCATCGGCCCCAACGGGGCCGGCAAGACCACCTTGCTGAACGTGCTGTGCGGCTTCGTCCGGCCCGACTCCGGTGACCTGAGCATCGGCGGGACCTCGCTGACCGGGCTGGCGCCGCACCGGCTGGCCTCCCTGGGGATCGCCCGCACGCTGCAGGGAGTCGGCCTGTTCCGGGGGCTCACCGTGCTGGAGAACGTGATGGCCGGCGCCACCTGCCACGCCAGGGCCGGGTTCTGGCCGGCGCTGCTCGGCCTTGCCCGCTCCGGCCGCGACGAGCGTGCCCTGCAGCAGCGGTCGCTGGCGGCGCTCGGCCGGGTAGGCATGGCCGATCACGCCGGGCGGCTGCCCGACCAGCTCGCCTATGGCCTGCGCAAACGGGTCGCCCTGGCCCGCGCGCTCGTCGCCGGGCCCCGGGTGCTGCTGCTGGACGAGCCTGCCAGCGGCCTGTCCGAAGCCGAACTGCCCGAACTCGGCGAACTGATCACCCGGCTCTCGGCGGATGCCTCGGTGGTCGTGGTCGAACACCGGATGGACCTGATGATGTCGGTCTGCCAGGCCATCGCCGTACTCGACTTCGGCAAGCTCATCGCACACGGGACGCCGGGCCAGATACAGGCGGACCCGGCCGTCACCGACGCCTATCTCGGTACCGAGGACGCTGGTGCCGGGGGCCACGAAAGAAACGGTGAGCAGGCCGATGGCTGATCCGTCAGCACTCGCGGTGGAGGGCGTGGTCGCCGGTTACGGCGGCGTCCTCGCGCTGCGGGACGTCTCCCTGTCCGCGGCGCCGGCCACCATCACGGCCGTGCTCGGCGCGAACGGCGCGGGCAAGACCACCCTGCTCACCACCATCAGCGGCTTCGTCCGGCCACGGCAGGGCAAGATCACGCTGGACGGCGCCGACCTGACCCGCCGGCGTCCCGAGGAGATCGCCCGCGCCGGGCTGGCGCACGTCCCGGAGGGGCAGGGCGTGATCACTGAGCTGACGGTCGAGGAGAATCTGCGGCTCGGCGCGCTGTGGCGGCACGGCCGGGGCGGCCGGGCGGAGGCACTGGCGGACGCCTGCCAGCGCTTCCCGATCCTGGCCGCGGCGCGCCAGCGCAGTGCCGGCACCCTGTCCGGCGGGGAGCGGCAGATCCTGGTGATCGCCCGCGCCCTGATGGCCCGGCCCCGGGTGCTGCTGCTCGACGAGCCGTCGCTGGGCCTGGCGCCGAAGATGGTCGCCCAGGTCATGGGGCTCATCCGGCGGCTGCGCGACGAGGCCGGGCTGACCGTGCTGCTGGTCGAGCAGAACGCCCGCAGCGCGCTCGCCATCGCCGACCGGGGGATCGTGCTCAACCTTGGCCGGGTGGTCGCCGCCGAGGACGCGGCGGTGCTCGCCGCGGACGTCGGTCTCCGCAAGCACTATCTCGGGTTCTAGGCATCTCCAGGGAGGTTGCCACAGGTGCGGGAGTTCATACAGTTCACCCTCGGCGGCATCAGTTTCGGCATGGTCTATGCGGCGATCGCGCTCTCCCTGGTGCTGATCTGGCGTGGCACCCGCATCCTCAACTACTCCCAGGGCGCCATGGCGATGCTCACCGCCTACATCGCCTACACCGTCATCGGCCACACCGGCTCCTACTGGGCCGGGTTCGCCGCCGCGCTCGCCGCCGGGCTGGTGCTCGGGGCGGTGATCGAGCGGAGCGTCATCCGCCCGGTGGAGAACAAGCCGCCGCTCAACGCGGTCGTGGTGACCATCGGCCTGCTCGTGTTCCTGGAGGGCCTGGCCGGGATCATCTACGGCGGCCAGTACCGCTCCTTCCCGGCCGCCTTCTCGATCACCGGCCTGCACGTGGGGTCGGTCTCGCTCGGGATTTCACGCAACGACGTCTTCGTGGCCGGTGCCGTGCTCGCCGCCGCGCTCGGCCTCGCCGCGCTGTTCCGCTACACCTCTGCCGGGCTGAGGCTGCGGGCGACCGCCTTCAACGCCTACGCGGCCCGGCTGCTCGGGGTCCGGGTCGGGCGGATGCTCACGCTCGGCTGGGCACTCGCGGGGCTGATCGGCGCGCTGGCCGGGGTGCTGGTCTCGCCGGCCACGTTCCTCTACCCCGCCAGCATGGACTCGATCTTCGTGCTGGGTTTCACGGCGGCGGTGATCGGCGGGCTCGACAGCCCGGTCGGCGCGGTCGCCGGCGGCCTCATCCTCGGCGTCGCGCTCAACTACGTCGGCGGCTATCTCAGCTCCAACCTGGTGCCGATATTCGGGCTCGCCGCGCTGATCGTGGTCCTGATGATCCGCCCCTCGGGTCTCTTCTCCGTCAGCTCCGGCCGGCAGGTGTAACGATGACGCTGGCACGCCACACCGGGGCCGCGATCGTGGCGGCGGTGGTGATCTGGATCCTGTCCGTTTCGCTGAGCTCGTTCCGCGACTACCAGATCGCCGACATAGCCGTCTATGTGGTCGCCATCGCCGGGCTCACCGTGCTGATCGGGCTGAGTGGCCAGATCTCCCTCGGCAACGGCGCGTTCATGGCGGTCGGCGCCTACGCCACGGCGCTGCTGCAGATTCACCTGAACTGGCCGCTGTGGGCCCTCTTCCCGGCCAGCGCGGCGATCGCGGCGGTGACCGGGCTGGCGGTCGGCGTGGCCGCCGCCCGGCTGCGCGGGCCCTACCTGGCGGGTGCCACCCTGCTGCTGGCGGTCGCCCTGCCCTCGCTCGCGACCCAGTTCCCCGGCGTGCTCGGCGGCGACCAGGGACTGGGCCTGTCGATCAGCGCCCCGGCCGCACTCGGTGCCGCCTTTCCGCTCACGCGCTGGCTGGCCTGGGTCAACGCCGGCACCGCGCTGATCGTCCTGGTCCTGCTGGCCAACCTCGCCCACAGCAGGATCGGCCGCTCCTGGCGGGCCGTCCGGGACGACGAGACGGCGGCCGCCCTGGCCGGCCTCAACGTGGCCCGGCTGCGGATCCTCGCTTTCATCGTGAGCGCGGCCTGCGCGGGCGTGGCCGGCTCCATGCTCGCCGTGTACGCCTCACAGGTCTCCCCCGGCTCGTTCACCGTCACCCTGTCGATCGCGCTGCTGACCGGGGCGGTGATCGGCGGGCTCGGCAGCCTGGCCGGGGCGCTGTGGGGCAGCCTGGTGATCGTCCTGGTGCCGACCTACGTCACCGACGTGGCCACCAGCCATGGCCTGTCCAGCACGGTCGCCGCCAACATCCCGGTCGCGGCGTACGGGGTGGTCCTCATCGCCGTGATTCTCATCTTCCCCGACGGCATCCAGGGCGGGCTGCGCCGGTTCTTCGGGCTCACCCCGCCAGCCGCCGCGGGCCCGCTCGCCCGCCTCAATTCCTTGCGCCGGCATCAGCCGGCCAGTGAACACCAGGAAGAAGGCACCACATGAAAAGAACACCCCGGGTGCGCCCACCCGCCATCGCCGCCGCCGCCGCAGTTGTCGCGATGATAGCCGCCGGCTGCAGCTCGTCGTCCTCGGGCGGGTCGTCATCCGGTGCGGCCACCGCGTCCGCCCCGGGCATCACCGCGACCCAGATCCTCATCGGCAGCCACCAGCCACTCACCGGGCCGGCCGCCCCCGGTTACAGCGAGATCGCACCCGGGGCCAACGCGTACTTCCAGTACGTCAACGCCCACGGCGGCGTCTACGGCCGCAAGATCAAGTACACCTATCTCGACGACGGCTACGACCCGTCCAAGACCACGACCGTCGTCCACCAGCTCGTGCTCCAGGACAACGTGTTCGCCATCTTCAACGGCCTCGGCACCCCGACTCACCTGGCGGTGGTCAAGTACCTCAACTCCAGCAAGGTGCCGGACGTGTTCGTCGCCTCCGGCTGCGACTGCTGGAACAACACGACCGCGTACCCGTACACGTTCGGCTGGCAGCTTGACTACATCCGCGAGGGAAAGATCCTCGGCACCTACATCAAGCAGCATTTCGCCGGCAAGAAGATCGGCTACTTCTTCCAGAACGACGAGTTCGGCCAGGACGGCGTGAAGGGCCTGGACGCCGAGATCCCGGCTTCGCAGGTCGTGAGCAGGCAGAGCTACGTACCGACCAACGTCAACGTCGGACCGCAGGTCGCGGCGCTGAAGGCGTCCGGCGCCCAGGTCGTGGTGTCGTTCGCCATCCCGGCGTTCAACGCCCTGTTCAAGCTGACCAGCCTCAAGCTCGGCTTCAACCCCACCCTGGCGGCCAGCAACGTGGGCACGGACCCGATCACCCTGGGCGGGCTGCTGGAGGCGTTCGCCAAGCAGGGCGGCGCCAAGGTCAACGGCAACCAGCTCACGCAGGGCATCATCACCGACGGCTACCTGCCCACCCTCGGCAACACGGGCAACAGCTGGATCGCGCTGTTCAAGAAGGTCCACGACACCTATGACCCCAAGGCCCCGTTCGACGGCAACGTGCTCTACGGCGAGTCGGCCGCGTACGCCTTCGTCCAGGCGATGGTGAAGGCCGGCAAGAACCCGACCCGGGCCGACCTGGTCAACGCGATCAATGGCGGGCTGTCCCAGGGCCCGGCGGTGGCGCCCTACGCCTACTCCGCCAGCAACCACGACGGGATCACCGGCGCCTACATCGGCGTGATCAAGAACGGTGCGCTCGTCCAGCAGGGCCCCGTCTACGTCACCGACACCAGCCCGACCGGGGCGGTCACCGCGTACACCGGGTCTGAGCAGGCGGCGCCCGCCAGCGGGATGCCGTAGGACCTGCGCTAGTCAGCGGCCACTGTCATGCGGACAGGTGCTGGCCCGCCACCGCCGGACGGATCTCCGGCAGGTGGCGGGCCGGCGCCTGGCGCCAGCCGGGACAGGGCCGCGGCGCCAGGCCGGCCTGGGTCCCGGACCGGGGTCACCGGCATGACGGTGGCGGCGAACCGCAGGGTCGCCCGGCCCGTCCGGCCCGCCCGGCCAGCCCGGCCCGCCCGGCCAGCCGTGAGCCACGACCTGCCGCCGGCGCAGCGGCTGCTGCAGGCGGCCGAGGAACTCTTCGGGGAGAGCAGCTACCGGCGGACGACGGTGGCGGGGATCTGCGCCCGGGCCGGGATCGCCACCGGCAGCTTCTACGCCCACTTCGCTTCCAAGGCGGAAATCTTCGCCGCCGTGGTCCGCCAGATCAACGCCGACCTTCGGCTGGCGATGAGGGAGGCGATCGAGCAGGCGGGCGACGGCCAGCGGGACCGGGAGCGGGCCGCCTTCCGTGCCTTCTTCGACATGCTGTCGCGGCGGCCGTGGATGGACCGGATCGTGCGGGAGTCGGAGTTCGTCGACCCGGGCTTGTTCCGCGAGTACTACGAGCACCTGGCCCGCGGTTACGCGCGCGGGGTGCGCCAGGCCCAGCTCGGTCACGAGGTGGACGCCAGGTACGACCCGGAGGTGGTCGCCTACATCTACACTGGGATCGGCAACTTCATCGGGATGCGCTGGGCCGACTGGACCGCGGGCGGCCGCGTGCCCGAGGACGTTCTCGACGATGTGCTGGAAGTGCTGCGCCGCGGCCTGCTGCCAGTTCCGCCCCACCCGGCTCACCCGGCCCAGGACGTATCGTCATAGCCATGGCTGACGGGACCGCGCCCTACCGGACGATCCCCGAGGTGCTCCGCGACGCGGCCGGCCGGGACGGCGACGGCATGTGGATCCGCAGTGACGAGGGTTCCCTGAGCTTCGGCGGCGCGCTGGCGCAGACGGCCGCCACCGCGCGGGCCCTGCGCGAGGCCGGGGTGCGTCACGGTGACCTGGTCATGGTCACCCTCCGGACCACGCCGTCCTACCTGCTGTGCTGGCTGGCCCTGGCCGCGACCGGCGCGGTCACCGTCTCGGCCAACCCGCGCAGTTCCCCGGCTGAGCTGGCCGGGCTTGCGCACCAGACCAGGCCCCGGGCTCTGATCACCGACGCCGGCCTCGGCCCGCTGATCGCCGAGGCGGGCATCGCCGGCCTGCCGGCGCTCGGTGTCCTGGACGCCGGCGAGCTGACCGACGGCTGGGCGGCCGCCGGGCCCGCGGCCGCCGGGCCTGCGGATGGCGGCGGCGCGGCGCTCGCCTGGCTGGGCGCCGGCGTCAGCCACGACGATCTGGCGGTCCTCATCCCGACCTCGGGCACCACCGGGAAGTCGAAACTGGTCATGCAGACCCACCGGGCGTACGCGATGGCGGGTGAGGGTTTCCCGTACTGGATGGGGCTGACCGCCGCCGACCGGCTCATGACCTCGCTGCCCCTGTTCCACATCAACGCCCCCGCCTACTCGGTCATGGGCTCCCTGGCCTGCGGGGCCGGCCTCATTCTCCTG
The DNA here is from genome assembly GCA_963741615.1 of uncultured Actinomycetes bacterium. Lineage (GTDB taxonomy): Bacteria > Actinomycetota > Actinomycetes > Streptosporangiales > Streptosporangiaceae > UBA9676. The sequence goes on along the minus strand of CAVUIU010000030.1, from coordinate 571,451 downwards.
CCGCGATTCTCGGCGAGCACATTCCTGGACTCCGCCCGCAGGCACGGCGCGACCGAGTTCAACGCGATCGGGGCGATGCTGGAAATCCTCATGCGCCAGCCGGCCCGCGCCGACGACGCGGACACGCCGCTGCGGCTGTGTTACACCGGGCCGGCCCCGGCCCGGGACCGGCAGCAGCAGATGGAGCGCCGGTTCGGCCTGCGCATCGTGGTCGGCTACGCGATGTCCGAAAGCCCGTACGGGCTCATCTGGCCGCACGGTTCCCGTCCCTACGAGACCCTGGGCAGCCTGCGCCAGCATCCGCGGCTCGGTGCCGTCAACGAGGCGCGGGTGGTCGGCGACGGGGGCGACGACCTGCCCGCGGGCCAGACCGGTGAGCTGCTGCTGCGCAACCCCGTGATCACCCCGGGCTACTGGGGCATGCCGGACCAGTCCGCCGAAGCGATCACCGGTGACGGCTGGCTGCATACCGGCGACCTGGTCACCGCGGACGCGGCAGGCACGTACACGTTCGTGGCGCGGAAAAAGGAGGTGCTGCGGCGCCGGGGCGAGAACCTCTCCCCCGCCGAGGTGGAGGAGGCTCTCGCCAGCCATCCCGCGGTGCTGGAATGCGCGGTGGTCGGGGTCGCATCGGAACTGTCCGAGGACGACGTGAAGGCGTTCGTGGTTCCGGTACCAGGCGCGCATCTCGACTTCGCGCAGCTGCGCACGCATGTGGCGGGACTGCTCGCGGCATACAAGGTCCCCCGCTACTGGCAGGCGGTCAGCGACCTGCCCCGCACCCCGACCTCGCGGGTGGCCAAGCACCGGCTCCCGTCCGGCCATCCGCCGGGAGAATACGACGCCGAGGCGGCCTCCTGACCGGGCCGGGGCTGCCCGGTCGCGGACCGCTGGGCAGCGACGCCGGCCGTGATGGCCGTTTCCGGAGTCAATAGGGTCACCAGACCCCTACGGTGATCGTCGTGACCCTCACCATGTATGACTCGACCGACGTGAGCGCCCTCCCGCGCGGTGCGGACGCCTACGCCGGATATGTAGATGGAGACTGGCCGACTTTCGCGGCACTCAAGCGGCGGTTCTCGGCCAGCGGCGCCCACCTGCTGTCCATTGCCGTCTTCGCGTCCGGCCATGCCGACTGCCTCGATATCGAATCCGGCGACGCGACAAACGCACAGGCGCCCGCCTGGGTGAATCGGGAGCTGACGGAGGGTGCCCACCGGCCGTGCCTGTACACCTCGGTTGACAATATGAACGCCCTCGTGCGAACCCTCTCCGGGGCCGGGATCTCACGCGGCAAGATCCGGCTATGGTCAGCCCACTACGGGCGGGGTAAGCACATCTGCGGCCCTGGCACCTGCGGCCTGACCAGGCACGCCTGCGACGGCACCCAATGGACCGACACCGCGCTCGGCCGGAGCCTGGACGAGTCCGTCCTGCTCAGCAATTTCTTCTCGCCGCCCACCTCTGCCAACAAGCCCATCCCGGAGGAATCCATGCTGCTCAAGACCGGCGCGGGGGCCGTCACCCCGGTGGCCATCCCGCTCGGCGCCAGCCATGTCCGCCTGGTCGCCCAGGACACTGCCACCGTAGAGGTCCAGTTCCACGGCCACGGAAACGAGAACGTCAACCTGTCATGGACTGTGGGCTCGCAACTGCTGACTGTTCCCTCGGGAATCTGCGCCGCCCTGGTGCAGCGGGTGGACGCTGGCACCGGGGATGTGTCACTGGTCTGCGAATAACGCTGGCATGAACGCCAGGCTCCTGAGATCGCGGTCCGCTCTGACGGCGCCAAACCCGGGGAATCAGGTCGGGCGGCGAATGCGCCCAGGCATTCGCCGCCCGCTGCTGGCCGCCCGGGCGTGCCGGCCGCTCAGATCCGGTAGAACAGGTTGAGGAAGCGCTCGGCAAGTGCCTGGTCGCCGCGGACGTTGCCGCCCCTGATCCGGCCGAAGGCGGTGAGGACCAGGCTGCCCGCGTCGAAGTCGATCACCGTCGGCAGGTCGTCGACCTCGCCCGGCTCGTAGGCCAGTCCCTGGTCCGAGATGCTCACCCGGTAGGTGCCCGCGTTGCGCCCGGTGACGGTGACACCGAGGGTGAACGGGCTGAGGTCGGCGCTCGACCGGACGGTCGACTGCCAGATGATGAACATGAACGGCACCAGCAGGTCAGCCGCGTCCGCGGAAAGCGCATGCGCACGCCCGATGCCCTCGCGGATGTCCCACGAGTGCACCCCGTAGTCCATCAGTTGGCCACCGGCGTACACGAAGGCGGGCACCGGCCCCATGTAGGCATGGGAGACGATCAGGCCGCCCCACTCCTCGGCGGTGAGCGGCTCCAGGATGCCCATCATCTTGTCGAGGTCGGTGCGGATGCGGCCCATCATCTCGATCTGCGGCACATTGCGGAACGACTTCCCGGCGTCACCGGCCAGCTCGTGCATGACGGGCAGCCCGTGCGGCTCGGCGGAACCGCCTGCGCGGGCGGTCTCGAACGCCTTGAAGTATCCCTCTGTGGTGTCAACCAGATGACCGATGATGTCGCGGACCTGCCAGTTCTCACACGCGGTCGGCGCCTCCCAGGCACCGGGTGCCTCGGCCATGGCGAACATGCGTTCCGCTTCCTCGCGGACGACCCGCAGGATCGTGTCCTTCCCCTCATAGGTCATCGCGTTCCACGCGCTCATAGTGGTACCTCTCCTCGGGATGAGCGCCCCGGCCGGCCAGAGGACCAGCGGCGGCGCGCGGGGCCGGTGGCGGTGCCGCCACAGCGGCCATGCACCGCACGGCGGTTCACAATACGAACCTCAGCGCACCTTGCACCCATGTGTCAATGCTTCCCACCCGGCCCGCTCACCGTAACTGGTCACGAATGCGTGACCGTTCCGGACCAGCGGTCCCGGCCCGGCGAAAGCCCGCCCCGTACCCGTCTTGCCGCTCACCTGTCCCGCCGGCGGACGGGGCGTAGTTCCCCTTCCTCGGCCCGCCGAATCCCTGACCCGAACCTGCGCGCGAGCTTGGCCGAGGGCCGGCTGCCCGGCCCGAAACCAGGAACACCCTGACCCGACGTGGGTTCAGGGTGTCCTCGACGCCGCGAGACATCACATGGCTCCCGCGATAGGACTCGAACCTATAACCTGCCGGTTAACAGCCGGACGCTCTGCCAATTGAGCTACGCGGGATCAGCCGACACAAGACACCGGGACCGGGCAGCACCCGGCCATCCGCTTGCGTTCGCGGGGATAAGGGTAGCGCACGAATGTGGTACCCGCTCCCCGGTGACCCCGCGTGCCTGCGGTATGACGTCTGGATGACGGGGCATGGCCCCAGGAGTACGCCCGCCCATCGGGGGGAAGTTGACCCCGGGAGTTCACTCGTGGAAGTGGGGTGCCAGATGAGGTACCGATTCGTGTTCATCGCCGGCCTCGGTGTCGGCTTCGTGCTGGGCGCCAGGGCGGGCCGGGAGCGCTACGAGCAGATGGCCAAGCTCGCGCGCAAGGCGGCGGACAACCCCGCCGTGCAGCAGGCGGCCGGTGCGATGCAGGCCCAGGCCGCCGGTCTGGTCAAGACGACCAAGGGCAAACTCGCTGACCAGGTACCCAAGCTGGCGGAGACCGCGCGCAGCAAGGCCGGGACGGCGCGCAGCAAGGCGGGGACCGCCCGCAGCAAGGTGGGGACGACCCTTCATGATCATGGCGTCGGGACCAGGAACAGCCACGGGCGGCCCGCATCCGACGGCGGTCGCGGGCACTATACGTCGGCACCGGACACGCCGGGCTGACCTTGCTGCCGCGAGCTCGCCCGGGCCGACCCGCCCGGCGTTGGGCCGGCCTAGCCCGGGAACAGAGGGCTGTCATAAGATCATCGCATGAGTCCGCTGACCGGGGTACTGCAAGAGGCATGGGCCCTTTACCGTAAGTACGCCGCCCACTTTCTGCTGATAGCGTTCGCGATCTATCTGGTCGCGGCCATTCTGGTAGGCCTTCTCCGTCTTGCCGGGGTCGTTGGCGCTATCCTCGGCGAGATCGTCGTCCTGATCGCCGCATTCCTCGTCCAGGCGGCGCTGGTCAAAGCGGTCCAGGATGTCCGCGACGGCCAGGTCGATCTCGACTTCTCACAGACGCTCTCGGCCGCCACCCCGTTCATCCTGCCGGTGGCGGTGGCCTCGATCCTGGCCGCCATCGGCATCACCATCGGCCTCGCGCTGATCCTCGTGCCCGGCCTGATCCTGATCACCTTCTGGGCGGTGATCGTGCCTGCGATCGTGATCGGGGGTGCCGGGGCGATCGGGTCGTTCGGTCAGAGCTGGCGGACCGTCCGGGGCTACGCGTGGCGTGTGTTCGGCACTCTTGTGCTGGTATTCCTGATCTTGATCGCCTTCGAGATCGTGCTCGCCCTGGTCCTGGTGTTCCTGCCGGTATTCCTGCGCGGCTTCGTGAGCAGCATCGTGGTGGGCACCCTGGTCGCGCCGTTCCTCGCGCTCGTGGTCACGCTCATCTACTACCGCCTGACCGCCGCCCACGCCGGCGAGCCCTACACCTCCACCGGCCCCGCCGCCACAGTCTGGGAACCCCCCTACCCCACGACCCCCCCCGGCCCACCCCCCACGCCGCCCACGGGCCCCACGCCCCCCACAGCGCCGGCCCCAACGGACCGCGGCGCGACAGCGCCGTACCCCACGGAACCAGGTCCCACCGGGCCCGGCCCAGCCACCCCGCCTGACCCCGGCCCGAGCACCCCACCGGGCCCGAGCGCCCCTGATCTCGGACCCGGCTCGGCCTGACCCGGATCGGGCAGCGCTCGGCGCACGGGCGGACGTGCACGTCCGGCAAGGCGTTCAGCCTGCCGGACGGCGCACGTCCGACCGGGCTCTAAGGCCGCCGCGCAAGCCGCGCACGGCGCACGTCCGACCGGGCTTGAGGTCGCCTAGCCGAGATAACCGCGGAGAACCTGGGCACGGCTAGGATGACGCAGCTTGGCCAGGGTCTTCGACTCGATCTGCCGGATCCGCTCACGCGTGACGCCGAACTCCCTGCCCACTTCCTCCAGTGTGCGCGGGTGCCCGTCCGTGAGGCCGAACCGCAGCTGGATGATCTTCTGTTCACGCCCGGAGAGGCTGTCCAGGATCTGTTCCAGCTGGTCCTGCAGCATGATGAACGCGGCGGCCTCCATCGGCACCACCGCGTCCGTGTCCTCGATGAAGTCGCCCAGGTCGGAGTCTTCCTCGCCGATCGGCGCCTGGAGCGATACCGGTTCCTGGGCGATCCGCTGGATCTCTGCTATCCGGGCGGCGTTCATCCCCATCTCGGCACCGATCTCGTCGGGCGTCGCCTCCCGGCCGAGGTCCTGGTGGAGCTGGCGCTGGACCCGCGCCATCTTGTTGATCGTCTCCACCATGTGCACCGGGATCCGGATGGTCCGTGCCTGGTCCGCGATCGCCCGGGTGATGGCCTGCCGGATCCACCAGGTCGCGTAGGTGGAGAACTTGTAGCCCTTGGTGTAGTCGAACTTCTCCACCGCCCGGATCAGGCCGAGGTTCCCCTCCTGGATCAGGTCGAGGAAACTCAGCCCGCGGCCGATGTAGCGCTTGGCGATGGACACCACCAGCCGCAGGTTCGCCTCGATGAGCCGCTGCTTCGCGCGCAGCCCCTCGGCGCCGAGCAGGGCGAGTTCGGCTCGCCCGGCGCCATGGCAGGGCAGTCCCCCTGCCAGCTTCTCCTCGGCGAACAGCCCTGCCTCGATCGACTTCGCGAGCTCGACCTCGTCTTCGGCGGTGAGCAGCGGCACGCGGCCGATCTCACGCAGGTAGATCCGTACCAGGTCGCTGGTGACCGGGCGCCGGGCTTCGTCGGCTGTCCCGGCTCCGCGCCGGCCATCGGCCTCTTCCGGCGGGGCATCGAGGATGTCAACCCCTTCGTCGGAGAGCATCCTCGCTATGCCATCGATGGCGTGGGCAGGGAGGTCGCTGGCGTCGAGGGCGACGGCGATATCGGCCAGGGCGACGGCCCCTTGCTCCCTGGCGCGTGCGATCAGGTCCGCCATCTGATCCCCGGACTGCCGTCCGCTGGGGAGAAGCGTGAGGGTCACGTTGACAAGTGTGCGTCAGGGAGCCCAGGTTACGGGGGGCTTAATTTTGTCACCCCGGCGACTGTAACGTTCATGACATGAACCGCGATCTGGGTCCGGTCCCCGCGGTCAGAGCGCGCCGGCGGCCTTCTCGAGCAGTGCCTTGCGGCGCTGCTCCAGCCCCACCAGATCGCCGAAGGTCCGGTTGTAGGCTGCCTGGCCGTCCACCGGATTGAGCCGCTGCAGCCGCGACTTGACGGTCGCGATGCTGCGGCTGACGGCGAGCTCCTCGACCCGGGCGAGGACGGCGTCGGCGTACCGGGCGTCGGGTTCCCCGTCGGCCCGCGGCACCCGCAACGGCTCGACCGCGAGCTGGGTCACGAAGGCACGGACCCGGTCCTCGGGGGCTGTTTCCCGCAGCAGGGCGGCCCATTCCTGGGCGTTGCCCGCCTTCCCGGTGCCGCCACAGGCCGCGATCAGGTTCCTGACCGCGACGTGCCGCGGCGCGGTGAAGGTGGCCGGGTCGATGGCGTCGAACGAGGGCCCGCACAGCGCCGGCCGCTGGATGGCCAGTTTGAGCGCCTCCCGCTCCACCTGGATCACCGGGTCGCCCAGGTCGTAGCGGGGTTCCTCGGCCGGGGCAGTACCGGCGCCGGCCTGCCCGGCGGCTGGCTCACCAGGCTGCGCTGATGCTCTTCGTGCCGGGCGTTGCTGCCCACCCCGTACGTACCGGCCGATCCGGGCGAGAACGAGCTCCTGGTCGTTGAGGCCCAGCCACCGGTCAAGGTTGTACGCGTAGACCTTGCGCAGACCGTCGTCCTTGATACGTGCGACGAACCGGGCGGCCTCATCCAGCCCGCCCAGGCGGCCCTCGGCGGTGCCGAGGTCGTAATCGCGCAACGCATTGCGGATCGAGAACTCATAGAGCGGCACCCGGCTGGCGACCAGGTCGCGCACCGCCGCATCGCCGTGCTTGAGCCGGAGATCGCAGGGGTCCAGACCATCGGACTGCACCGCCACGAAGGTCTGGGTGACGAACCGTTCCTCCATGTCGAACGCGCGCAGGGAAGCACGCCGCCCGGCGCTGTCCCCGTCGAACGTGAAGATGACCTCGCCCTTCAGCCAGTCGGCGTCCATCAGCAGCCGCCGCAGCACCTTGATGTGCCCGTCGCCGAACGAGGTGCCGCTTGTCGCGACCGCGGTCGGCACCCCGGCCAGGTGGCAGGCCATGACGTCGGTGTAGCCCTCGACGACGACCGCCTGGCGCCGCTGCGCGATCTCCCGCTTGGCGAGATCCGCGCCATACAGCACCGAACTCTTGTGGAACAGCGGGGTCTCGGGCGTGTTCAGGTATTTCGGGCCCTGGTCGTCAGCGGCGAGCTTGCGCGCACCGAACGCGATCACTTCCCCGGTCAGGTCCCTGACCGGCCACATCAGCCGGCCACGGAACCGGTCGACGGGCCCGCGCCTGCCCTGGCTGGCGAGTCCCCCGGCCATCAGCTCGGCGTCGGTGAACCCCCGGCCGCGCAGGTGGCGGGTCAGCGCCTCCCACTCGGCGGGCGAGTACCCGACTCCGAACCGCCCGGCGTCGGCCAGTTCGAACCCCCGCTCGGACAGGAACTCGCGCGCTGGCCGGGCATCCGCCCCGTGCAATCGTTCGGCATAAAAGTCGGCTGCCGCTTTGTGGGCTTCCAGCAGCCTGCGGCGCTGGCTCTGCTCCTGGCCGGGGACGTGGCCGCCCTGCTCGTACCGGAGCTCGAGGCCGGCCCGGGCCGCGAGCCGCTCGACCGCCTCGGGGAACGAGAGGCTGTCGATCTTCTCGACGAACTTGATCACGTCCCCGCCGTCCGCGCAGGAGAAGCAGTACCACAGGCCGCGGGCCGGGGTGACGTTGAAGGACGGCGTCTTCTCGTCATGGAACGGGCACAGCCCCTTGAGCGAGCCACCACCCGCGTTGCGGAGCTGGAGGTACTCGCCGACGACCTCGTCGATGGCGGAGCGCTCGCGGACGACGGCGATGTCCTCGTCGCGGATACGCCCTGCCACTCGCGCCCTCCGCCGCTTGAGCCAGCCCCGTCCCGGCGAGTCTAGTCCGCAGCACCGTCATTCCCGCCCGGTTCTCGCGCAGCCGGTTGATACCGTCACTGCGTGCGGGACCTGCTGGTGCTCTGGGACATCGACTACACGCTGCTGAACGCGGGCGGCACCGGCGCGGTGGTCTACCGCTCGGTCTTCCGTGACCTGTTCGGCCGTGACCCGGCGGAGGTCGCGCCGATGGCCGGGCGCACCGAACGGGCGATCATCCTGGAGACGCTGGCCGGGTCCGGGGTCGGCGAGCCGCTGGAGCATGTGGACGCGTTCGTCGCCGAGCTGGCCCGGCGGGCGCCGGGACTGCGCGCCACGTTCGAGGCGCGGGGCCACGCGCTGCCCGGGGCGGGGGCCGCGCTGGCCGCGGTCGCCGGGCTGGGACCGGCCGTGGTGCAGTCGGTGCTGACCGGGAACGTGCGCCCGATCGCCGAGGCCAAACTGGCCGCGTTCGGGCTCGACCGCCACCTCGACCTGGGGGTCGGCGCGTACGGCGACCATCACGAGGTCAGGGCGGAGCTGGTCCATCTGGCTCGCAGCCGTGCCCGCGCGGCGTACGGCAGGGACTTCGGCGGCACGGCGACGGTGCTGGTCGGCGACACCCCGCTGGACGTGGCCGCCGCCCTCGCCACCGGGGCGCGCGCGGTCGGCGTGGCCACCGGCGGCTCGGACACCGCCGAGCTGGCCGCCGCCGGCGCCGACGTGGCCCTGCCCGACCTGGCCAACACCGCCGCCGTGGTCACCGCCATCGCCGGTGCGGCGGCACCAGTCCCATGATCACGGACGATCCCCGGCATAGAGCGCAGGCAATCGTCCGTGATCATGGTGCTCACAGCTCGGTGAGGGGGATGGCGGGGTCGGTGAGGCGGGCTGGGTCGACCTGTTTGCCGGACCGGATGAGAGCCTGGATGTCGTCGCTGACGTCCCAGACGTTGATGTTCATCCCGGCCACCACGGCGCCGTCGGCCAGCCAGAAGGCGATGAACTCCCGGCCAGGCCGGTCACCCCGGTACAGCACCTGGTCGTAGGTGCCCGGGTCGGGCAGGCCTGCCGCCTCCATGCCAAGGTCGTACTGGTCGCTGAAGAAGTAGGGCACCGGGTCGTACGTCACGTCCTGGCCGAGCATCGACTTCGCCGCGGCGGGCCCGGCGTTCAAGGCGTTGGCCCAGTGCTCGACCCGGACCCTGCGCCCGAGCAGCGGATGATAGGAGTTGGCCACGTCGCCGGCGGCGTAGATGCTCGTGTCGGAGGTGCGCAACGCCGCGTCGACCACGATCCCGTTGCCGACCTCCAGCCCAGCGTCGGCGGCCAGGGCCGTGTTGGGCACGGCGCCGATCCCGACGACCACGACGTCGGCGGGCACCGCCGCTCCCGACGAGGTGATCACCTCGCCGACGTGGCCATCCTCACCCGGGCCGCGCAGCTCGCTGACCGACTCCCCGAACCGGAACGTCACCCCGTGCTCACGGTGCAGGTCGGTGAACACCGCGCCCAGCTCGGGGCCGAGCGCGCGGTACAGCGCGGCCGGTTCGGGCTCGACCGCTGTCACGTCGCAGCCGGCCTCCCGGGCAGCCGCCGCCACCTCCAGGCCGATCCAGCCCGCGCCGGCGATGACCACCCGCCCCCCGCCCCGGAGGGCGGTGGCGAGCCGCTCGGAGTCGGCCACGGTCCGCAGGTACAGCACGCCGTCCCGGCCGGCTCCGGGGACCTTCAGCTGGCGTGGCGACGCGCCGGTTGTCAGCAGCAGCCGGTCGTACTCGACAGTCCCGCCGTCGGCCGTGGTAACTGTCCGGCCGGCCGGATCCACCGAGCTGACCGTCACACCGAGCCGCAGGTCAACGTCGTGGTCGGTGTACCAGCCCTCCTCGTGCACGTAGATGACGGACTTGTCGTCCTTGCCGAGCAGGTAGCCCTTGGACAGCGGGGGCCGTTCATAGGGGTGCTCGGTTTCGGCACCGAGCAGGATCACGCGGCCGCTGAATCCCTCGGAGCGGAGGGTTTCGGCCGCCTTGGCGCCGGCCAGGCTCGCGCCGACGATCAGGTAGGTGGGGTCAGCGGGCATCGGATGATCCTCCTTTAGTCGCTCCAGCCGGCTCCCGGCACAGGCGGCGGTGCCAGGCGATAGCGGAAGTATCGGTGAGCGAGGCCAGCTGGTTGACGACCACGCGCAGGCGCTGTGCGTCGGATCCGGCCGCGTGATAGCCGGGGCGCAGCGCCGGATCCAGCGTCGCCGGGGCACCCGCGAGCACGGCGCCCGCCAGTTCGGAGATCAGCTCGCGCTCCCGGGCCTGCGTCTGCGCCGCGCCCTCCCTGCTCATCACGTAGTGCGCGGCGACGCCTTTGAGCAGTGCGCACTCCAGCCGCTGCTGGCGCGGCACCACCAGGTCGGCATCGTACCGGGTGAGCTGCCCGGCCTGCCCGGCCTGCCCGGCACCCGCGCGGGAGGCGAGCGTCGCTTCCTGCGCCGCGCGGCAGAAACGCCCGATCAGCTCGCTGGTCAGGTGCTTCAGGCCAGCGAGGCTGGCCGGCCCGCCATCGAAGCGTTCCGGCCAGCAGGGCAGCCCGAGCAGGGCGTCGAATACCTCACGCAGCTCGGCCAGGGTGACCGAGCCCGGCGGGCAGTAGTGCGTGGCGGTCATGTCCGCCACCGCCATCTGGTGCGACCGGTCGTGCAGCCCGGGCAGGGTGATGTGGCCCGCATGCAGGCCGTCCTCCAGGTCGTGCACGGAGTAGGCGACGTCGTCGGCCCAGTCCATGACCTGCGCCTCCAGGCATGTGCGCCCCGGTGGCGCCCCGTCCCGGATCCAGCCGAACACCGCGCCGTCGTCTGCGTAGAACCCAAACTTCTGCGGAGGGACCGGAGGGGTCGCTCCCCCGGGCGGGCGCAGCGGCGGGGGGTTCTGGGGGGCCGCTCCCGGGGACTGGTGCGGTATCCCGGCCGCGTCCGCGGGCCACGGATATTTGAGTGTCGCGTCCAGGGTGGCGCGGGTCAGGTTGAGGCCGGCCCCGGGAACCTTGGCCTCCAGCCGGGTCAGCAGCCGCAGGCTCTGCGCGTTCCCTTCGAAGCCGCCGCACCCGGCGGCCAGGTCCGCGAGGACGAGCTCCCCGTTGTGGCCGAACGGCGGGTGCCCCAGATCGTGCGCGAGGCACGCCGCGTTGACCAGGTCGGGATCACATCCCAGGGCCGCGCCGAGCTCGCGCCCGATCTGCGCGCATTCCAGCGAGTGGGTGAGCCTGGTGCGCGGGAAGTCGCCCGCCCCCACCTCGACGACCTGCGTCTTGGCGGCCAGCCGCCGCAGCGCGGAGGAGTGCAGCACCCGGGCCCGGTCCCGCACGAACGGCCCCCGCTGGTAGGCCGCTGGCGGCTGCGCCCGCTTCGGCGGCTCGGCCACCCAGCGGGCCGTCGCGTGGGAGTCGTAGTCCGGGTGCTCCCTCACCCTCTCACCTGCTGTCGCTGCCGCCCGTGGCCTCCATCACGACCGCGCGGCCTGCCTCCAGCCGCGCTACCGGAACCCGGAACGGCGAGCAGGACACGTAGTTGAGGCCCACCTGGTGGAAGAAGTGCACCGACTGCGGGTCGCCGCCGTGCTCACCGCAGATGCCGATCTTCAGCTCGGGCCGGGCTGCCCGGCCCTCGTCGGTGGCGATGCGGACCAGCCGCCCGACGCCGTCGGCGTCGATGGTCTCGAACGGGGACACGCCGAAGATGCCGAGTTCGATGTAACGGCTGAAGAACGCGCCCTCGACGTCGTCGCGGGAGAATCCCCAGCCCATCTGGGTGAGGTCGTTGGTGCCGAACGAGAAGAACTCGGCGCTGCGCGCGATCTCGCCGGCGATCAGCGCCGCCCTGGGCACCTCGATCATGGTCCCGATCAGGGCGTGTATCTTGACCCCGGTCTCCTTCTGGACGGAGGCGAGCACGTGCTCGGCCTCCTCGCGGGCGATCTCCATCTCCTGCACGGTGGCGGTCAGCGGGATCATGATCTCGGGGTGGGGAGGTTCGCCCGCCTTCGTCCGCTCGGCGGCCGCGTGCGCGATCGCCCGCACCTGCATGGCGAACAGGCCCGGGATGACCAGGCCGAGCCGGACGCCGCGCAGGCCGAGCATCGGGTTCTGCTCGTGCAGGCGGCGTACCGCCGCCAGCAGCCGCCGGTCTTTCTCGGGCGCCTCGTCCCCGGCCAGGGCCACCTTCACCGACATCTCGGTGAGGTCGGGCAGGAATTCGTGCAGCGGCGGGTCGATCAGCCGGATGGTGACCGGCAGTTCGTCCATCGCCTCGAAGATCTCGATGAAGTCGCCGCGTTGGAGCGGCTCGAGCGCATCGAGCGCGTCCTGCCGGGTCGCTTCGTCCTCGGCCAGGATCAGCCGCTCCACCAGCTGACGGCGGTCACCGAGGAACATGTGCTCGGTGCGGACCAGCCCGACCCCGCCCGCACCGAACCGGCGGGCCCGGGCGCAGTCCTCACCGGTGTCGGCGTTGGCGTAGACACCGAGCCGCCGGCGGGCGTCCGCGTGCCTCATGATCCGGTTGACGGCGTCGACCAGTTCATTGGTGTGCGCGTCGAGGTGGCCCTCGAAGTAGCTGACCACCGGGGACGGGGCGACCGGCGCTTCCCCCAGGTAGACATCGCCGCTGGTCCCGTCGATGGAGATCACGTCGCCTTCGCTGACGACCACGCCGCCGGGGGCGCTGAACCTGCGGCCCGCGATGTTGACCTCCAGCTCGTCCGCACCGCAGACCGCGGTCTTGCCCATGCCGCGGGCGACCACGGCGGCGTGGCTGGTCTTGCCGCCCCGGCTGGTGAGGATCCCGCGGGCGGCGATCATGCCGTGCAGGTCGTCCGGGTTGGTCTCGCGCCGGACCAGGATCACGTCCTGCCCGGCCGATGCCTGCTCGACCGCCCGGACGGAATCGAACACCGCCTTGCCCACCGCGGCGCCGGGCGACGCGCTCACCCCGGTGGTGATCTTCTTCGCCCCGTGGCCGGAGTCGAAATGGGGGAACATCAGCCGGGCCAGCTGCTCACCGGTGACCCGGGTGAGCGCCTCGTCCATGTCGATCAGGCCCTGGTTGACCAGCTGGGTGGCGATGCGGAACGCCGCCTCGGCGGTGCGCTTGCCCACCCGGGTCTGCAGCATCCAGAGCTTGCCGCGCTCGATGGTGAACTCGATGTCGCACAGGTCGCGGTAGTGGTGCTCCAGCTGGTCCATGATCTGGAGAAGCTGCTTGTAGGACGCCGCGTCGATCTTCTCCAGCTCCTGCAGCGGGACGGTGTTGCGGATCCCCGCGACCACGTCCTCACCCTGTGCGTTCTGCAGGTAGTCACCGTAGATGCCCTGCTGGCCGCTGGCCGGGTCGCGGGTGAACGCGACCCCGGTGCCGGAGTCGGGGCCGAGGTTGCCGAAGACCATCGCCACCACGTTGACGGCGGTCCCGAGGTCGGCCGGGATGCGCTCCTGGCGGCGGTACAGGATGGCCCGGTCCGCGTTCCAGGAGCCGAAGACCGCCCGGATCGCGTGGTCCATCTGCTCCCGCGGGTCCTGCGGGAAGTCCCGCCCTGTCCGCTCCTTGACGATGCCCTTGAAGCTCCCGGTGAGCATGCGCATGTCGTCGGCGTCGAGGTCGAGGTCACTGGCGGTCCCCTTGGCCTTCTTCGCCGCCTCCAGCACGTGCTCGAACGCTTCCCCGTCGATGCCGAGCACGGTCTTGCCGAACATCTGGATCAGCCGCCGGTAGGAGTCCCAGGCGAAACGCTCGTTGCCCGCCTGCCGGGCCAGCCCGTGGACGGACGCATCGGACAGGCCGATGTTCAGGACCGTCTCCATCATCCCCGGCATGGAGAACTTGGCCCCGGACCGGACGCTGACCAGCAGCGGGTCGCCCGGGTCGCCGAGGCTGCGGCCCATCGCGTCCTCCAGCCGCGCCAGATGCTCGCCGACCTCGTCGCTCAGGCCGTCCGGGACGTCATTGTGGCGGAGGTAATGGCGGCAGGCGTCGGTGCTGATGATGAACCCCGGCGGCACCGGCAAGCCCAGGTTCGTCATCTCGGCCAGGTTCGCCCCCTTGCCGCCAAGCAGGTCCTTCAGGTCCTTGTTGCCCTCGCTGAAGTCGTAGACGAACTTCGCCACTGCGCGCTCTCCTTGTGCTTGGCGCCCGAAAGAATCCGGCGGCCGGTATGCGTCCGGAAATGGTGATGACGGCCTCACGGCCCGTCCTGAACTCTACCGGCACTGCCGGCCTACCGCCGGTTGACCACTGGCGGTCCGTGAGGGGCGTCTACCCCCTCACGGACCACTCATGCGGCGCGTGGCCGAGCCGCACACTAACGCGGCGCGTGGCCGAGCCGGTTCTCCACCTCCAGGATCTGCCGGGTGGTCTTGATCACGGTGTCGGGGTTGAGGCTCATCGACTGAATGCCGACCTTGACCAGGTACTCGGCCATATCCGGGTAGTCGGAGGGCGCCTGGCCGCACAGCCCCGAATGGATGCCGTTGCGGCGGCACCCCTCGACGGCGAGCCGGATCATCTCCTTCACGCCCTCGTCGCGCTCGTCATAGTCGAAGGCGACGATCTCGCTGTCACGATCCACGCCCAGGGTGAGCTGGGTGAGGTCGTTCGAGCCGATGGAGAAGCCGTCGAAGTGGGCGGCGAAGGCGTCGATGAGGATGACGTTGTTAGGTATCTCGCACATCGCATAGACCTTGAGCCCGTTCTCCCCGCGCCGCAGGCCCAGTTCGGCCATCCGGGCGAGCACCTGCTCGCCCTCGCCCACCCGGCGCACGAACGGGAGCATCAGCACGACGTTGGTCAGGCCCATGTCCTCGCGCACGCGCTTCATGGCCCGGCACTCCAGGGCGAACCCCTCGGTGTAGGCCGGGTGGGCGTAACGGGACGCCCCGCGGAAGCCGAGCATCGGGTTGGCCTCGCTGGGCTCGAAGCCGGCGCCGCCGAGCAGGCTCGCGTACTCGTTGGTCTTGAAATCGGACATCCGCACGACCACCGGCTTGGGCCAGAAGGCCGCGGCGATGGTGCCGATCCCCTCGGACAGACGCTCGACGAAGAAGGTCTCACCGTCCGGGTAGCCGCGGATGAGCCGCGCCAGCTCGGCGCGGGCCTCCGGGTCGGCGACCCGTTCGGGGTGGATCAGTGCGAGCGGGTGGGCCTTGATGGACTCGCTGATGATGAACTCCATCCGCGCCAGCCCGACCCCGTCGCTGGGCAGGAACGAGGTCTTGAAGGCCAGGTCCGGGTTGCCCAGGTTGATCATGATCTGGGTGGCCGGGCGGGCGATGTCGCCCACCTCGGTGCGCTCGACGTGGAAGCCCACCTCGCCGCGGTAGATCCGCCCCGTGTCTCCTTCGGCGCACGACACAGTGACCACCTCGCCGCCACGCAGGGCCGTGCTGGCATCGCCCACCCCGACCACGGCGGGGATGCCCAGCTCACGGGCGATGATGGCGGCGTGACAGGTGCGCCCGCCGCGGTTGGTGACGATGGCGGCGGCGGTCTTCATCACCGGCTCCCAGTCCGGCGTGGTGATGTCAGCGACCAGGACCTCACCGGGTGAGAACCCGCCCAGCTCCGTCACGTTCTTGATGAGGTGAGCGGGGCCGGTGGCGATCTTCTCACCGACCGACCTGCCCTCGGCGATGACCTCGCCGTGGCCGTCGAGGACATAGCTCTCGAGCACGTTCGCCTGACGCTGTGAGGCCACCGTCTCCGGCCGGGCCTGGACGAGGTAGAGCTTGCCGTCGATGCCGTCCTTGGCCCATTCGATGTCCATCGGCCGGCCGTAGTGCCGTTCGATCTTCAAGGCGTGTTCCGCGAGTTCGAGTACTTCGGCGTCGCTGATGCAGAAATGCTCGCGCTCTGCCTTCGGGGTGGGGACGTTGCGGGTGGTGTGCCTGGTCCCGCCCTCGACGAAGATCATCTTCACCGCCTTGTCGCCGAGCAGGCGGCGCAGCACGGTGCGGTGGCCCTCGGCGAAGGTCGGCTTGTGGACATAGAACTCGTCCGGCTCGACGGCGCCCTGCACGATGTTCTCGCCCAGCCCGTAGGCGCCGGTGATGAACACGACGTCGCGGAAACCCGACTCGGTGTCGAGGGTGAACATGACGCCGGACGCGGCCAGGTCGGAGCGCACCATCTTCATCACGCCGATCGACAGCGACACCTTGAACTGGTCGAAGCCCTGGTCGACGCGGTAGTGCATGCCCCGGTCGGTGAACAGGCTGGCGAAGCACCGCCGGCAGGCGTCGAGCAGGCTCTCCTCGCCCCTGATGTTGAGGAAGGTTTCCTGCTGGCCAGCGAAACTCGCCGTCGGCAGGTCCTCGGCGGTGGCCGAACTCCGCACCGCCAGGCTCACGTCCTCGCCGTACTCCTCCTGCAGCTTCCGGTAGCCGACCAGGATCTCGGCCGCGAGATCTCTCGGCAGGCCGGCGCCGTAGACGATCTCCCTGGCCCGCTTGCCGGCGCGTGCCAGGCTGGCCATATCAGTCGTATCCAGATCATCGAGCGCCTCGTGCAGGGCGCCCCACGCGCCCGCCTCGTCGAGCACATGACGGTAGGCGCCGGCGGTGATCGCGAACCCGTTCGGGACGCGCACGCCCTCCGACGAAAGTTTGCGGTACATCTCCCCCAGCGAGGCGTTCTTCCCCCCGACCATCGGGATGTCCTCGATGCCGAACTCTTCAAAAAACCGGACATATTGCAGCTGATTCATCGTCACGACCTCCCTCACATAGTCTGCTGATCGCGGTCCAGCAGCAGCAGAGCCGAAGGTCCCGACCCGGCCGGGACCACCGATCGCCCGGCAGCCACCCGGGCCGGGAAACGACCCTCCCAGCCCGGCCGCGGGGCGTGACCGCCAAGAAGTTCCGGCCCGCCGGGCAGCGAGGAGGCGCCGGGAGCGTCTTAGATGGCATGGACATCCACCTAGGGGGCCCTGTCGGGCAGAACGAGGCTGACGGCCGGGCGGGCGGGCGGCGTTCCGGCAAGGCGGCCGTCACGGACGTGTCCGGTCAGCCGGGAGCGACGGCAGAGGCCGCCGTGACGGGGCTCTACCAGGCACATGCGCTCCGGCTGATCCGACTGGCCCACATCATGCTTGGCGACCGGGCCGGCGCCGAGGATGTCGTTCAGGAGGCGTTCTGCGGGCTCTACCGGCGCTGGGACCAGCTGTCCGACTCCGGCAACGCGTCGCGGTACCTGCATGCGTCGGTTCTCAACGGCTGCCGGTCGGCGCTGCGCCGCCGGATCGCCCGGCGCACCACGCCCAGCGCCGAACCGGCCCTGGGCAGCGGGCAGGCCACGGAGATCTCCGCCGAAGCCACGCTGCTCAGCGGCGAGGAACGGCAGCACGTGATGGTGGCGGTGCGGCGGCTGCCACCACGCCAGCGGGAGGCCCTGGTGCTGCGGTTCTACCTCGACCTGACCGAGGCTGAGATCGCCGCCACCATGGGAATCGGCCAGAGCAGCGTGCGCTCCGCGACGCACCGGGCGCTCGCGTCGCTGGCCCGCATCCTCGGGGAGGACTCATGAACGTCCTGGAAGACAAGATCCGGGCGGCCTTCCAGCAGACCGCCGAAGACATCTCCCCGCACGAGGTGCCGCCGCTGCGGCTGCCAGCCGGACGCCAGCCCGGCCGGCGCGTGACCTCCGGGGGCCGCGCCGGCTGGCACCACTGGTGGCCCCGGTTCGCGCCGCTGGTGGCGGCCGCCGCCGTGGCCGCCGTGGTGGCGGGCTCGCTGGCCATCTCCGGCGCCCTGCACGGCGGCCAGCGCCGGACCGCGGCCGGCCAGCAGGGCCCGTTCGCCGGTGTCCCGCCGTACTACGTCGTCCTGGCCGGCAAGAACCCCGGTCCCGCCGTCATCCAGCGGCAGCATGCCGAGATCCGGGCGACTGCGAGTGGCGCGGTACTGTCCCGGGTCGCCCCTCCCCGGCCGTACAACACGTTCACCGCTGTCGCCGCCGGCAACGATCACACCTTCGTCCTCGCCGCGGAAAAGCTGAAGGTGACGCGGAAGGACGGGGGGACCTTCTACCAGTCCATCGCGTCTCGGTTCTACCTGCTTCGCCTCGGCGCCGGCGGTCATGTCAAGCGGCTGACGCCGCTGCCCATCCCGCCCGAGCCCGCACGGGCGGAGGTATCCGGGTTCGCGCTCACGCCCGACGGCAGCAAGTTTGCGGTGGCGCTGCGCGGTGGCGTCAATGGCGGGCCCGGCCCGGAGATCCAGGTCTTCTCGCTCCCCGCCGGGGCGGAGCGAGTGTGGACATGGCCGGGCGGCGGTCCCATCACCAACAACGCCGGCGGCAACGGGGAGGTGCTCTCCTGGACCGCGGACGGCCGCACGCTGGCCTTCCAGCAGTGGGCCGGCAACAGCATCGACGTCCGCCTGCTCGACACCGCCACCGCGGGCGGAAGCCTCCAGTCGGACAGCCGGCTGGCCCTGCAGTGGAAGGGCGACGCGGAGACGTGGCATCTCGTGCACGGGAAGATCAGCAACGTCATCTTCGGCTACAGCGCCATCATCACCGGTGACGGCACCAGGATCGTCGCGGCCACCGGGTCGCTGACCAAACACCCGCTGAACAGCGAACTGGCCTTCACCGAGTTCTCCGCCAGCACCGGGAAGGTCGTGAAGATCCTGGGCCGGTGGCCCATCCCGGGGCTGTACCCGGGGCAGACCCAGGACGTGCTGTGGGCGAACTCCCCGGGCAGCACGCTGATCGTGCTGGCCCACAAGCCGGGAGTGCCCACCAAGGACCCGCACAGCGTCAACTCGGCCGATTACGGCATCGAGTTCGGCGTTCTGCGGGGGAGTCGGTTCACGCCGCTTCCCGGGGCGCCACGTCCGGGGCCGAACTCCTGGCCTGTCTGGTAGGAGCATGAGCGAGACTTGTCCCCGGAGGCAACCGTGGACAAGACAGTGATCGGGGTGTTGCATCCCGGAGAGATGGGCACCACCGTGGGCGCGTGCCTGACCCAGCGTGGGCTCACGGTGCTGTGGGCATCTGCCGGGCGCAGCCCCACCAGCGCGGACCGCGCGGCGGCCGCCAGGATGCGCGATGTCGGCACGGCCAGCGAGATGGCCAGGCAGGCGGGGGTGATCCTGTCGGTGTGCCCGCCGCACGCGGCGCTGGAGGTAGCCCGCTCGGTGACCGGATTCCGCGGCGTCTACGTGGACGCGAACGCGGTGTCGCCGGCGACATCCCGCGAGGTCGCCAAGACGGTTGAGGCGCAGGGCGCCGAGTATGTGGACGGCGGCATCATCGGCGCCCCGCCCCGCTCCCCCGGGGACAGCCGCCTGTACCTGTCCGGCGCGCGGGCCAGTGAGGTCAGCGACCTGTTCGCCGATACTGCTCTTGACGCCCAGGTGATCGGCGACGAAATCGGCCAGGCGTCCGCCGTCAAGATGGCCTACGCCGCCTGGACCAAAGGCACGGCCGCCCTGATCCTCGCCATCCGGGCCCTGGCCTGCGCCGAGGGCGTCGAGCACACCCTCGTGGCCGAGTGGCAGCAGTCCCAGCCCGCCCTGACCGCCCGCCCCCACGTGGCAGCGCGGTCAGCGCTGGAGAAAGGCTGGCGCTGGGTCGCCGAAATGGAAGAAATCGCCGCCACCATGGCCGCGGCCGGCCTCCCGCCCGGCTTCCACCAGGCAGCCGCCGCCATCTACGCCCGCGTCCCCCACACAGCGACACCGTCACCAGCCAACGAGCCCTCGCTCACCACAGTGATCAACGCGCTGCTGGCCGAGCGCTCCCCCGCCTGATCGGCAACGATCAGCTGACGCCCCATGCACGGGCGGCGTGCATGTCCGGCCAGGCGTTCAGCCGGCCGGACATCCACGTGCGCACGGGCCTAGCCAGGTCCGCCCGGACGTCAGCAGCCCGGCAGGCGTTCGGAAAGATAGGTCTCGAGGCTGGCCATAGCGACCCGGTCCTGGTGCATCGAGTCGCGCTCCCGGACCGTCACCGCCTGGTCGTCCAGGGTGTCGAAGTCCACGGTGACGCAGAACGGGGTGCCGATCTCGTCCTGGCGGCGGTAGCGGCGGCCGATGGCGCTCGCGTCGTCGAAATCGGCGTTCCACCGCTTGCGCAGTTGCGCGGCCAGGTCGCGGGCCTTGGGCGACAGGTCGGCGTTGCGGGACAGCGGCAGCACGGCGACTTTGACCGGTGCGATCCGCTGGTCGAGCCGGAGCACGGTCCGCTTCTCCGGGTTGCCCTTGGCGTCCGGCGCCTGGTCCTCCGCGTAGGCGTCCATCAGGAACACCAGCATGGACCGGTCCACCCCCGCCGCGGGCTCGATGACGTAGGGGATGTACCGCTCGCCGGAGTCGGTGTCCAGGTAGGACATGTCCTGCCCGGAGGCGCGGGCATGGGTGCTCAGGTCGAAGTCGGTCCGGTTGGCGATCCCCTCCAGCTCGCCCCATTCGGAGCCGGGGAAGCCGTACCGGTACTCGATGTCCACCGTCCGCTTGGAGTAGTGGGAGCGCTTCTCCGGCGGGTGCGTGTACAGGCGCAGATTGTCCTTGCGCACACCGAGGTCGGTGTACCAGCCGAACCTGGCGGTGATCCAGTAGTCGTGCCATTCCTCGTCGCTGCCCGGCTTGACGAAGAACTCCATCTCCATCTGCTCGAACTCGCGGGTGCGGAAGATGAAGTTGCCCGGCGTGATCTCGTTGCGGAACGACTTGCCGATCTGCCCGATCCCGAACGGGATCTTCTTCCTGGAGGTCTGCAGCACGTTGCGGTAGTTGATGAAGATGCCCTGCGCGGTCTCCGGCCTCAGGTAAGCCAGGCCCGACTCCCCGCCCGTCTCCCCGTCCCGCTCCACTGCGCCCAGGTAGGTCCGCAGCAGGCCGTTGAACATCCGCGGCTCGGTGAACGCGCCCCTGGTGCCGCAGTTCGGGCAGGAGATCTGGGCCAGGCCCTCGGCCGGCGGGTGACCGTGGCGCTCCTCGTAGGCCTCGATCAGGTGGTCGGCCCGGAACCGTTTGTGGCAGGACTGGCATTCGGTCAGCGGGTCGGCGAACTCGGTGACGTGGCCGCTGGCCTCCCAGACCTCCCGGGCGAGGATGACGCTGGAGTCCAGGCCGACGATGTCGTCGCGCTCGGTGACCATCGACTTCCACCACTGCCGCTTGACGTTGTTCTTCATCTCAACGCCGAGCGGGCCGTAGTCCCAGGAAGCGCGCAGCCCGCCGTAGATCTCGCTGGAGGGGTAAACGAAGCCGCGGCGCTTGCAGAGGCTGACGATCGTGTCCATGTGGTCGGTACGGCCTGCCATGGGATACTCCATCCGGCTGGCGGTCGGCGGGCATGCGTGAGCGCCAGGAACGGGCGCGTGCCCCCAGCCTAGCCCCGATCCGGCA
The DNA here is from genome assembly GCA_963741615.1 of uncultured Actinomycetes bacterium. GTDB lineage: Bacteria > Actinomycetota > Actinomycetes > Streptosporangiales > Streptosporangiaceae > UBA9676. The sequence goes on along the minus strand of CAVUIU010000030.1, from coordinate 549,930 downwards.
GTGCCGGCGCGGGACCCGCCCGGGCGCTATCGGTAGACCGGGCCGTCCACCAGGTCGGAGTCGATGTTCATGGCGACGCCACCGATCCGGCGCCGGTGAGGTCCCCGGTACTGCTTGAGCCGGTGGCCGCCCGACCACCAGGAAGCCCGCAGGTAGGGCGCCCCCTGCAGGTTCGCGCGCTCGTCCCAGAGCGCGAACCACATCGAGTTGGGCTCGGCCAGCCGCCGATGGTAGATCCTCGACGCCCGGCCGAGGTCCGCCGCTGCCGCGCTGGCGCTGGAGTACACGCCGGAGCGGTAGCCGCGCCGGTGCAGTCCGCGGGTCCAGCCGTTGAGGAAGGAAAGCACCTGCCGGCGGCAGACGCCAGGGCGCGGGTTGTAGAACTCCATGTCGTCGTAGATAGGGGCGTGGCGGCCGATGCCCAGCGAGTTCGCCAGGGCGATGGCGTCGCGGGCTGCCGCCAGCCCCTGCGCCCGCGCATGCCCCTTCCGGATCCGCACGGCGAACCCGGTGCACGGCGCCTGCCGCCCGACATAGGTCGGGATCAGTGCCCAGCCCATGGCCGTCGCGGAACGTACCCAGGCGGCCGACAGATTCCCGCCCCCGCAGCCCGCCTCCGGCCCCCCGATGTAGATGGCTATGGCCGAGAACACCTGGTGCCACTTTCTCATCGTCGGCAGGGATGGGTCGCGCAGGTGTCGAAGCCGCGCATCACCTGCCGGGCGTGCCTGCGGCGGGACGCGGCCGCCGGCGCATCCTGCCGGGAGGCCCGGGCCAGCACGGCTCTGGCCGGCGCCGCCGCCTGCCCCGTGCCCGTGGGCCCCGTGCCCGTGGGCCCCGTGCCCGTCTGCCCCCGGGCCACGCGGTCGGTGTATGCCGCGGATGTCGGCGTGGCAGCCGCGCCGGGCGGGCCCAGCCAGCGCAGGGTGCGGATGATGCTGCCCACCAGCCCCTGATCGGTGCCATAGGTGGCGGTGAGAGTCAGCCCGCGGTGGCCGTAGGTACCCCAGAGCTGGTGGTCCTGGGAGTCCTGCAGCAAGACGCCGCCCAGCTGGGGGTGGTCCAGTGACAGGCCGGGCAGCACCGGCCCCCACAGCGGGCCCGCGGGCTGCGGCCCGGCCGTCCCGCCCCGCCCGGCCGGCCCGGCCGTCCCGCCGGGCCCGGCCGTCTCCAGGCTGATGGTGGCCACCCGCCCGACCAGGTGGGCCGGGCACAGCGGGTCGCCGCCCGGCTCCCCGAGATAGATGGCGTGCCGGTCGTACCGGACGCACCGGGCGGGGTCGCGGTCGAGCCGGTAGACGGGCCAGTTCGCGGGGACATCGATGGCGTACCCGGCAAAACGAACCACCTTCGCCCCCGCTGGCCCCGCAGGAGCACCCGGTCGCCGCGGCCCGGCCGGCCCGGCCATCCGGGTCAGCCCGGCGGGCCGCGCTGACGACGCCGGCCGCGCTGATGGGGCCAGCCGCCCAGGCATCTCATGCCTGATTGCGCCGCAGGTCCCGATCCCGGTTACAGTAAATCCGATGGCCACGACGAGCGTGGCTACGCGTCGCATCTGCATTCCCCCGCATGCGATGACGGCACACCCGCCACGAGTGTGAAAAGCCCCCTGACAAGTCCCTGTTCCCCCGATATCCGGAGACCATGCGCACCGGTTCGGGTCATGGTGAAAGAGGGCCGCCTATTTGGCGGGGAATGTGACAGCATGAGGGAAAGGCCATCGGGGCCACGGAGGGATTGACCGAATGACCAAGCGGCAGCGCCGGCCGAACCGGGGCGGCGGCCGGCCAGCCGCCGGCGGGCGGGCACGGGCCAACGGGCCCGGTAGGCCCGACCAGCCCGGTAGGCCCGACCGGCCCGCCCGGCCCAACGGGCAGCGCCCGCGCGGGGCCGCTTCCGGCCGCCCCGGGTCGCGGGCCGGCCAGCCCCTCCCGGCCCGCAGCTTCTACACGCCGGGCGCTTCCGGCACCCGGCAGGCAGTGGAGCGCTCCAGCGCCCGCCCACTGGCGTACCTGCAGCAAATGCCCAGGTGGCTCCCCCCGCTCGCCGTGCTCGCGCTGCTGGTGACGGGGCTGGCCGTGCCTGGCTGGATCGGCGCGGTGGCGCTCGTACTCGTGGCCGCGTTCCTGGGCTGGCTCGGGTACATGTCGTGGCCCACGATTGCCGTCCCGGGAAGGCTGCTGCGCATCAGCGCGGTCGCCTGCATGCTGGCGTTCGCCGTGGTGCAGGCCGGCCGTTAGGGCGCCCGCGCCTACACGGGCAGCGGGTTCGGCGCGGCCCCCCCGTACCGGCGGTCCCGGCTGGCGTAGATCTCGCAGGCGTGCCACAGGTGACGGCGGTCGAAGTCAGGAAAGAGCGTGTCGAGGAAAACAAGCTCCGCATAGGCGGACTGCCAGAGCAGGAAGTTGGAAATCCGCTGTTCTCCCGATGACCTTATGAAAAGGTTGACGTCCGGGATTTCTGGTTCATCCAGGTAACGGGCGAACATCTTCTCGTCGACCGCGCCCGGGCTGAGCCGCCCGGCGGCCACGTCCGCCGCGATCGCCGCCGCGGCGTCCACGATCTCGGCCCGTCCGCCGTAATTCACACAGAACTGGAGCGTGAGGACCGAGTTGCCCGCCGTCAGGCGTTCCGCGTCCTCGAGCTCGGAGATCACACTGCGCCAGAGCCGGGGACGGCGCCCGGCCCAGCGGACCCTGACCCCCATCTCGTGCAGCTGGTCGCGGCGGCGCCGGATGACGTCGCGGTTGAACCCCATGAGGAACCTGACCTCGTCCGGGGACCGCCGCCAGTTCTCGGTGGAGAACGCGTAGGCGGACAGATACGGGATGCCCAGCTCGATCGCGCCCATGATCACGTCGAAGAGCGAGTGCTCACCCCGCTTGTGCCCCTCGGTCCTGGGCAGGCCACGCTCCTTGGCCCAGCGCCCGTTTCCGTCCATGACCAGGGCGACGTGGCGGGGCAGGAACTCGGCCGCGATGGCAGGGGGCCGCGCTCCGCCGGCATGCGGGTCGGGCGGGCGGGGGAAACCGCTCACGCTGGTTCCTCGGCGCAGGTCACAAATGCTCCACATGGCGAAGAGAGCGGATCGAATGCTCCAGGTGCCACTGCAGGTAGGCGGCGACCAGACCGCTGCACTCTACTTGGTGCCTGCGTTCGGCCGCGTCGGCACGCGCCCAGTCCCCCCGTAGCAGCGCGCTCATCAGCGCGATGGTGTGGGCGGACGGCGTCGCGGCCCCGGGCGGCCGGCAGGATCGGCAGGTCAGGCCGCCGGCCGCGATCGCGAAGGTACGGGACCCGCCGCCCGCCGGGCCTGCCCGGCCGCCGCCATCGCCGCCGCCGCCGGTGTCCGCGGCCCCGCACACGGCGCACTCGGCCAGGGCGGGCGCGTAGCCGGCGACTGCCAGCGAGCGCAGCAGGAAGGCGTCGAGTACCAGCCGCGGGTCGTGCGCTGCCTCCCCCAGCGCCCGCAGCCCACCGACCAGCAGCAGGAACTGGCGCAGCGCCGGCTCCTTCTCGACCGGGGTGAAACGCTCGGCGGTCTCCAGCATCGCCGTGCCGCTGGTGTAGCGGGGGTAGTCGGCGGAGAGCGGCGCGCCGTAGGCCCGCACCGTCTCCGCCTGGGTGACGTAATCCAGCGAGCGGCCGGTGTGGAGCTGGAGGTCCACGTGGGTGAACGGCTCCAGCCGGGCGCCGAACCGCGACTTCGTCCGGCGCACGCCCTTGCCCACGGCGCGGACGCGCCCGGTGCGCCGGGTGAGGATGGTGACGATGTGGTCGGCCTCGCCCAGCTTCTGCGTGCGCAGCACGATCCCGTCGTCGCGGTACTGACCCACCCGGCCATTGTCGCGCACCGCTGCGACAGCGCCGCCCAGCCGACCCGCCCGGGCATCCGGGGGGCCGCCGCCCCGGGCGCTACCGGCCCTGTGCCCGGTTCACCGCCGAGAGCACCGCCCGCAGCGACGCGGTCACCGTGTTGGTGTCGATGCCGATGCCCCACAGCGTGTGCTCACCGACCTCGCATTCGACGTAGGCGGCCGCCTGGGCGTCGCTGCCCGCGGACAGCGCGTGCTCGGTGTAGTCGAGCACCCGCACCGCGATCCCCAGCGAGCCGAGCGCGTCGCAGAACGCCGAGATCGGCCCGTTGCCCACGCCTTCGATCTGGTGTACCTGACCGTCGGCCCGGACCTCCACGGTGAGCGCGTCCTTGGCGTCCACCACCGAGGACGTGTGATGGGCCAGCAGGGCCACCGGCCCGTCCGCGAGGTACTCCCCGGCGAACGCGTCCCACATCTGTGCCGGGGTGACCTCGCCGCCCTCGGCGTCGGTGCGGGCCTGGACCGCCCGGGAGAATTCGATCTGCAGCCGCCGGGGCAGGTCGAGCTGGTGCTCGGCCTTCATGATGTAGGCCACGCCGCCCTTGCCGGACTGGGAGTTGACCCGGATCACGGCTTCGTAGGTGCGGCCCACGTCGCGCGGGTCGATCGGCAGGTAGGGGACGGCCCAGGCGAACTCGGCGACGTCCGCCCCGGCCGCGGCGGCGTCGGCCTCGTAGGCCTCGAACCCCTTCTTGATGGCGTCCTGGTGGGAGCCGGAGAAGGCGGTGTAGACGAGTTCGCCCGCGTAGGGGTGGCGGGGGTGCACCGGCAGCTGGTTGCAGTACTCGACGGTGCGCCGGATCTCGTCGATGTCCGAGAAGTCGATCATGGGGTCGATGCCCTGGCTGAACAGGTTCATGCCCAGCGTCACCAGGCACACGTTGCCGGTCCGCTCGCCGTTGCCGAACAGGCAGCCCTCCACCCGGTCGGCGCCCGCCAGCACGGCAAGCTCGGCGTCGGCGACCGCGGTGCCGCGGTCGTTGTGGGTGTGCACGGACATGCAGACATGCTCCCGGCGGGACAGGTTGCGGCTCATCCACTCGATCTGGTCGGCGTAGACGTTCGGTGTGGACCGCTCGACCGTGCACGGCAGGTTGATGATGATCTCCCTGCCCGGCCCTGGCTGCCAGGCGTCCATCACCGCCTCGCAGGTCTCGGCGGCGAAGTCCAGCTCGGTGTCCATGAAGATCTCCGGCGAGTACTCGTAGCCGAAGTCGCAGCGGGGCAGGTACTCCTGCGCGTACTTCATCACCGAGCGGGTGCCCTCCACCGCCATGGCCTTGCACTCGTCGCGGTCCACCCCGAACACCACCCGCCGGAACAGCGGCGCGGTGGCGTTGTACAGGTGCACCGTGGCCCGCCGCGCCCCGGCCAGCGACTGCACGGTCCGCTCGATCAGCTCGTCCCGCGCCTGGGTGAGCACCGAGATCTGCACGTCGTCGGGGATCAGGTGGCCGGTGATCAGACTGCGGACGAAGTCGAAGTCAGCCTGGCTGGCGGACGGGAAGCCGACCTCGATCTCCTTGTAGCCCATCCGCACCAGCAGGTCGAACATGGTGCGCTTGCGGGAGGGGCTCATCGGGTCGATCAGTGCCTGATTGCCGTCCCGAAGGTCGGTTGACAGCCAGCGTGGCGCGGCGGTGATGGACCTGCCGGGCCAGCTGCGGTCAGGCAGGTCGATGGGCGGGAACGGGGTGTAGCGATGACAGGGCATGCCGCTGGGCTGCTGGCGTACGGGCGGCTGGGACCGGCGATGATGCTCGGGTTGCATCGGGGAAATCTCCCTCGCGAATCGGGCGGCGGCCAGCGGTCATGCCAGAACCCGCGGCGAGGGAGCCGGCCGTTATCGGCCCCCGCCGCGGCCGCTAAGCAGGAGCAGTCCGCGAGACATCGTTCCTGACACTACCAGACGTCAGCACGGGCACCGGAAAGCCCGATGGCCGCCCCGTGACATCTGTCATCGCGGGATCGGGATGCGCGTGACAGGCCGCGCGAACTGGCCGCGCTTAGCGTGGAGCCATGATCACAAATCACTCACGGGACGGCGAGCCAGCGGTCGTGTTCCGCGACGTCGTCAAGGTCTACCACCCCGACGTCCGCGCACTCGACGGCGCGTCCTTCGACATCCGCCGCGGCGAGACCGTCGCCCTGCTCGGCCCCAGCGGGGCCGGGAGTCCACCGCCATCGACACCATGCTCGGCCTGCGCACGCAGACGTCCGGGGAGGTGCGGGTGCTGGGCGGTACCCCGGCGGCAGCGGTAGCGGCCGGGAAGATCGGCGGCATGCTGCAGACCTCCGGCCTGCCCGACTCGGCGACGGTCGGCGAGCTGGGTGCCCGCAACCGCGCGGAAGCGGTCCAGATCGGCGAACGACAGGGCTGGCTCTGACGTCGTCCGGCCTGCCTGCCCCGGGGACGCGGCCCGGTACCCCCGCCGGAATTCAGTGGCGCGGGCCGGCCGTGCCGGGTTAGCTGAATGCGTGCAGCTCGAACGCTTCGACCCGGCCGCTGATCCGGGTACGGCTGGCCTGTGTCACGACATGTACCTGGCCGGGCACCACGCCGATGACCCCAGGCACCCGGCCGTGTCGCCGCGTGTCTTCGCCGCCTGGCTGGCCCTGGGCTGGGCGGCGGACCGGCCGGAGGCCTGGCTGGCCCGCGACGCCGTGGGGCAGCCCTGCGCCTGGTACTCGGTCACCTTCCCCGAACGCGAGAACACGCATCTGGCCTTTCTCGCCCTGCTGGTCGCTCCCCCGTACCGGCGCCGCGGCGTGGCGACCGGGCTGCTCAGGCACGCGGCGGAGCGGGCGCACGGGCGGGGGCGCACCCTGCTGGCCACTGGATCGAGGCAGGGCTCGCCGGCTGAGGCGTTCTGCCAGAAGCTCAGTGCCAGGCAGGGTATTCCCGAGGCATCCCGGGTCCTGCGGCTGGACACCATCCCGGACGGGCACCTGGCCCGGCTGCGGGCACGGGCGCAGGCGGCCGCGCGGGATTATTCGCTGGTGTCCTGGGAAGGCCCGGCCCCGGGGCAGCAGGTGGCGGCGGTGGCGTCCCTGAACGGCGCCATGAACGATGCGCCGATGGACGAGCATCTCGAGGGCCAGTGCTGGGATGTGGCACGGGTGCGTGCCTCGGAGGCGCGGGTCGCCGCCCAGGGGCTGCGCTATTACACCGTCGCCGCACGCTGCGAGCGCACCGGCGAGCTGGCCGGGATGACCCAGGTCGGGATCGATCCGCTGATGCCGGACTGCGCGTCCCAGGAGGCGACGGTGGTGGCCCGGCACCACCGTGGCCACCGGCTCGGGCTGCTGATGAAGGTGGCGATGCTGGAGCTGCTGGCCGATCACGAGCCGCTGCTGGAGCGGATCTTCACCGGCAACGCCGTCACCAACGCACACATGATCGCCATCAACACCGAGCTCGGCTTCCGGGTCCTCGACCGCTGGCTGTCCTGGGAGCTTGCTGTCGCGGATGTGCTGGCGCTGACGGCAGCCGCCGGGTCGTAAGCGCCGCTCAGTCGTAAAAGCCCAGGCGGCGAAGCTGCTTCGGGTCGCGCTGCCAGTCCTTGGCCACCTTGATCCGCAGGTCGAGGTAGACCTTCGTCCCGAGCAGGGCCTCGATCTGCCGCCGCGCCCTGGTGCCGACGTCTTTCAGGCGGGCACCCTTGGCGCCGATGACGATCGACTTCTGGCTGGGCCGCTCGACAAACATCTGCGCGTACACGTCGACGAGGTCGTCACGGCCTGCCCGCGGCCCCATCTCTTCCACCACCACGGCGATGGAGTGCGGCAGCTCGTCCCGGACCCCCTCCAGGGCCGCCTCCCGGATCAGCTCGGCGACCAGCACGTGCTCGGGCTCGTCGGTGAGCTCACCCTCCGGGTAGAGCGGCTGACCGGGTGGCAGGTGGGAGACGAGCACGTCGGTGAGCACATCGAGCTGGAACCCGGTGACGGCGGAGACCGGCACGATGTCGGCCCACTCACCCAGACCGGCCACTGCGGCCAGTTGCCCGGCCACCTGTGCCTGCGAAGCCTGGTCGGTCTTGGTGATGATCGCCACGACCGGGGTCTTGCCGATGCCGCCCAGCTCGGTGGCCAGGTACCTGTCGCCCGGCCCGATCCGGTCGGCCGCGGGGACACAGAACCCGATCGCGTCCACCTCGGTCAGCGTCGACCGGGCCAGGCTGTCGAGCCGTTCACCCAGCAGGGTGCGGGGCCGGTGCAGGCCGGGGGTGTCCACGATGACCAACTGGGCGTCCGGCCGGTGCACGATTCCCCGGATCGCGCGCCGGGTGGTCTGCGGACGGCTGCTTGTTATCGCCACCTTGGCGCCGACCAGCGCGTTCATCAGCGTCGACTTGCCGACGTTCGGCCGGCCCGCGAAGCAGGCGAAGCCCGACCTGAACCCCTGCGGCACTCCCACCCCGTGATTCTCCCGCACCGGCACCACCGCGCCGCACATCGCCGCCCGGCCAGGGGTCACGCCAGCCAGCGCAGCCAGGTGCCGTGGGGGTCGGTGAGAGCCAGCGGGGTGTGGCCGTCCCTGGCGATCTGGAACGCCGAATCGCCGGCGGAGGGCTCCGCGGCATCCAGCGGCACTGCGGGCTCGTTCGACAGCCAGACCGCGTCCAGGCCGCCGACGATCTCGGCGAACCGCGCACGCTCGGCGGCGCTGAGATACCCCATCACCGCCGAATGGTAGATCACGAGTGTGGCGCCGGACGGTGCCTGCCGGGCGAGCGCCGGCAGGTCGGTCAGCAGATCGCCCCGGTGCACGGCGGGGGGGTCACGCCGGGCCGCCGCCACCGCGCCCGCCAGCCGCTGCCCGCGCCCCCGTTCGCCAGGCCACAGCAGGCAGCCGAGCCAGTGCATGTCCGCGTCGTTGGTGACGTCGAGCGGGTTGAGATCGAGCCCGGCCCGCCACCGGACGGCCGGCACCCGGTCCGGCAGCGGCACCGGCCCGCTCGGTTCGCAGCGCAGCACCGGCGCCCGGGGGTCGGTGCCGGTGATCCGGTACCCGGCATAGTCATAGGAGTAACGGTCGGGCATCAGCGTCAGCCCGGCGCTCGCGCCGACCTCCAGCAGCGCCAGCGGCTGCGGGAGCAGCATCAGCGCGGGCAGCAGGCTGGCGCACCGGGCCGGCTCGTTCGTCTGGGTACGCCGGGCCGAGATGACCGACGCCAGTTCCGGCCCGCGATCGGCCACCAGGGCCCGGAGCGAGGCGATGTCCGCGGGCCGCCCGAGCAGGTATCTCGCGGCGGCGAAGAGCAGGTTCGGCTGCCGCTTGGCCGGCGGCAGGGAAGCGAGAAAGTCCAGCAGCGACGGATCGTCAGCCACCTCGGCTGCCAGGATCTCGTACGGCCGCGAGCGGCCACGCGCCTCCAGCCGGGAGAACGCCCGGTAGTTCTCAGCGACGCTCCGCGCCGGGTCGTGGCCGGTGAGGGACATGCCCGCAACGGTAACCGGCACCCGCTGGCCGGTGGCGGCGGAACTCAGCTCCCGGCCCCGCCCGGGGACGGCCAGGACCGCGAGGGCGAGGCCGATCAGGATGATCCCGGTCACGGCGGTGGCGGTGAGGCGCTCGCCGAGCACGACCACGGCGAGCAGGGCCGCGACGGCAGGCTCGGCCAGCCCCAGGGTCACCGCCACCGGCGCCGGCACGGTGCGCAGCCCCCGCGCGTACAGCAGGTAGGCGACCACCGTGGTGACCACCCCGAGGTGCAGGGCGACGGCCGCGCCGGGCGCGGTCAGCAGCCAGCCCAGCGGCCCGGCCAGCAGCACCGGCAGCAGCAGCACAGCACCGCCGCCGAACAGCCCGCCCATGACGGCCCGCTCGGACATCCCGCCGGTGATCAGCCGCGCCGCCACCACCGCGTAGACGGCGTAGGAGAGCCCGGCCAGCAGGCCGAGGCCGACTCCTGCCAGCCGAACACCGGCCGCCTTCCCGCCGCCCACCAGGACCACCGCGCCGGCGATCGCCACGGCGGTGGCGAGCATCCAGCGGCGGGTAAGCGCCCCGCCGCCGGCGAGCCTGCTCACGATGCCCGTGAACACCGGGGCGCTCCCGATCGTCACCACCGTGCCCACCGCCACCCCGGTGGCGGCGACCGCGGAGAAAAAGCTGATCTGGTAGCAGGCGACGCCGGCGGCGCCGGCCCCGGCCAGCCACCGGGTGCCGGGGGCCAGCAGCGCGCGCAGCCCGCTCGCCCCGCCGGGCTGGCCGGGCAGCGCGACCAGGAGCAGCAGCAGGCCGCCGATGACAATGCGCGCCGCTCCCACCGCGATGGGGGTGGCGGGGGCGAAGGCGGCCGCCGTCCCCGTGGTCCCCCACAGCGCCGCGGCGAGCAGCACCGCGCCTGCCCCGCCCGGGCCGGGAGGCGCTTCGCCGGGGGAGCGTGCCGGCCGCATGCCCACGAGTCTGCCAGCCCGACCGCGAGAATCGATGTGGCCGGTGTGACGGCACCTGTCTAGACTTGCGCCGTGGGCGACCTCGGCGCGGAAGACCAGAAGATCATCACCTTGGCCCGTTCCGCCCGTGCCCGGGTCGCGGCGGCCGAGGGCGCGGCGGTGCGGGACGAGACCGGCCGGACCTACGCGGCCGCCGCGGTGAACCTGCCGTCGCTGCGGCTGTCTGCGCTGCGCCTGGCGGTGGCGATGGCGGTCTCCAGCGGGGCCGCGGACCTGGAGGCGGCCGCGCTGGTCAGCGACGCGGCCGCACCCGACCCGGGTGATCTCGCCGTGGTGCGGGAGGTCGGCCCGCGGGCCGCGGTCTTCCACGTGGGCACCGACGGCGCCGTCCGGGCCACGCTGACCCCCTGACCCCGCCGTCCCGGCAGGTGCACGACGCTCAGGCGGTCTGGCCGTCGGGGCCGCCGGCCTGCGCGCCCGGCTTCTTCCGCTCCACGGTCACCGTCCCGATCCGGTTCCGGCGCCCGGCCAGGCTCTCCGCGGTCAGCGTCAGCCCGGCCACCGTGCCCACCGAACCGGCGATCGGCACCCGCCCCAGCGCGTGGGCGAGCAGGCCGCCCACCGTCTCCACGTCCTCAGCGTCGATGCTGACCCCGAACAGTTCCTCAAGGTCGGTCACGGGGAGCCGGGCCGTCACCCGGGCGCGCCCGGGGGCCAGCCACTCCACCGTCGGCTGCTCCTGGTCGTACTCGTCGGTGATCTCACCGACGATCTCCTCCAGGATGTCCTCGATGGTGACCAGTCCCGCCGTCCCGCCGTACTCGTCGATGACGATCGCGAGGTGGATCTGGCGCGCTTGCATCTCCCGCAGCAGCACATCCACGGGCTTGCTCTCCGGGACGAACGTGGCCGGCCGCATCACCGCCTCGACTCTTTCCGCCGGTTCCGCTTCCCGGTTCTTCTCGATGTGCTCCACCAGGTCCTTGAGATAGGCGATGCCGATCACGTCGTCCTCGTTCTCGCCGACCACGGGGATCCGCGAGAAACCGCTGCGCAGGGCCAGTGAGAGGGCCTGCCGGACGTTCTTGCCGCGCTCGACGAAGATGATGTCGGTCCGGGGGACCATGACCTCCCGGACGATGGTGTCGCCGAGCTCGAACACCGACTGGATCATCGCGCTCTCGCCGGGCTCGATCACCCGGCGCTGCTCCAGCAGGTCCACCAGGCCCCGCAACTCCTGCTCGGAGCCCAGGGCGCGATCCCGTGAGCCCCGGTCCGGGGTGAGCACGGTCCCGATCCCGAGCAGCATCCGCGGCAGCGGGCCGAGCGCCCGCACGACGGGGTAGAGGATGCCAGCGGCCGCGACCGCCAGCCGCACCTCATGCTGCCGGCCCAGCGTGCGCGGCCCGATCCCGGCCACCACGTACAGCACCGCCGCCATCACCGCCACCGCGATGAGGAAGGTCCGCCAGCCGGAACCCAGCCAGTCCAGCAGCGCCGCTGTCACCAGAACCGTGGCGGCTGTCTCACAGCAGACCTGGATCAGCAGCAGCACGCTCAGGTAGACCGGCGCGTCCGCCAGCACGGCCTGGAGCCGCGCGGACCCGCGTCCTACCCGGGCACGGGTCAGTTCCCGGGCGCCCGCTCGGGAGACGCGGATGAGGGCGACCTCGCTGCCGGCACACAGGCCTGCCAGCATCGTGAGCACCAGACCGGCGGCAACCAGCCACGCCATCGCAGCATCACCCGGATTCGTCCCGCGCCTCGAGATCCCGGCCCGCCGCGCGCTCGGCACGCCAGCCGCCCAGGAGCCGGTCTTGCAGCCCGAACATCGTGGCATGCTCCTCCGGGTCGGCGTGATCATATCCGAGCAGGTGCAAGATGCCGTGGGTGCACAGCAGCTCCAGCTCATCCGCCACCGGGTGCTGCGCGACCCGCGCCTGCTCGGTGGCGACCTCCGGGCACAGCACGACGTCACCGAGCAGCCCGGGCACCGCGCCGGTCTCATCGCCGCGGTCGGCGCGGTCGCTCCCCGGCGGGGGCGGGCTCAGCTCGTCCATCGGGAAGGCCAGGACGTCGGTGGGCCCGGGCTCACCGAGCCAGCGCTGGTGCAGGTCTGCCATGGTGCCCGAGTCCACCAGCAGAACGGACAGCTCCGCGAGCGGGTGCACCCGCAGGGCGTCGAGCACGTACCGGGCGAGCGCCGCCAGCGCGGGCTCATCGACGCTCATCCCCGACTCGTTGGCGATCTCGATGCTCACGCTGTAGCCGTTCACTGGGCACGGTGGCCGACGCCACGGGAAGCGCCGGGTGCGCCCCGGCCTGCCTCACGCTGCGTGCGGTCACGGATGCCCTCGCGGCGCCCGTTGCCCGGCGGCCGCTGGGCACGCCCGGTGGTCCCTCGGGTGCGTGCGTCGTAGGCTTCGTAGGCGTTGACGATGTCGCTGACGAGCCGGTGCCGGACCACGTCGTGGCTGTTCAGCCGGGAGAAGTAGATATCTTCCACGCCGTCGAGGATCTCCTGGACGAGCTGCAGGCCGCCGGCCTGGTTGGCCGGCAGGTCCACCTGGGTGACGTCACCGGTCACCACCATCCGGGAGCCGAAACCGAGCCGGGTGAGGAACATCTTCATCTGCTCGGCAGAGGTGTTCTGCGCCTCGTCGAGGATGATGAACGAGTCGTTGAGCGTCCGGCCGCGCATGTAGGCGAGCGGCGCGACCTCGATCGTGCCGGCGGCCATCAGCCGGGGGATCGACTCCGGGTCGAGCATGTCGTGCAGCGCGTCGTACAGGGGCCGCAGGTAGGGGTCGATCTTCTCGTACAGGGTGCCGGGCAGGAAGCCAAGCCGCTCCCCCGCCTCCACCGCCGGCCGGGTGAGGATGATCCGGGTTACCTCTTTGGCCTGCAGCGCCTTGACGGCCTTGGCCATCGCCAGATAGGTCTTCCCGGTCCCGGCGGGCCCGATGCAGAAGACGATCGTGTGCTCATCGATGGCATCCACGTACCGCTTCTGGTTGAGCGTCTTGGGGCGGATCGTGCGGCCGCGCGAGGACAGGATGTCGAGGGTCAGCACGTCAGCCGGGCGGACGCCCGATTTGCGGCGGAGCATGGGAACGATGCGCTCGACCGCGCCTGCCGTGAGTTCCGCGCCCCCGGCGAGCAGCGCGGTGAGCTCCTCGAACAACTCGGCGACCAGGGCCGTCTCCGCCGGCGTGCCGGAGATGGTGATCTCGTTGCCGCGGACGTGGATGTCGGCGTCGAATGAGCCTTCGATCACCCGAAGCAGCTCATCGCCGGACCCGAGCAGGCTGACCATCGAGTGATCATCGGGGATGACGACCTTGACCTGGGTGGGGTCTGCGGGCGGTGGGCCGGAGGAAGTGGTCCCGCTGGTGCGGTCCCGGGGATCGCCGGACGTGTCTGTCAATTCCTTGTCTCCGAAGGGGCACGGGCGGACACCCGCACTCTCATGGTCCTCATGCTATCCACGCGGCTCAGCCCGGTGGCCAGGCCAGTGGCCGGCCGCCCAGGACGTGGGCATGGACGTGGAAGACCGACTGCCCCGCCCCCGGTCCGGTGTTGAAGACCACCCGGTACCCGGAATCGCCCAGCCCTTCGGCCTCGGCGATCTCGTGCGCCTGGATCGCCACCTCGGCCAGCAGGTCACCGTCCGCCGAGGCGAGGGCGGCGAGATCCGGGTAATGATCTTTCGGTATGACCAGCACATGGGTGGGTGCCTGCGGGTTGATGTCCCGGAACGTCACGGTGCGAGCGGTCTCGCTCACCCGCTGGGCCGGGACGTCACCAGCCACGATCCTGCAGAAAAGGCAATCTGCCACGGAGCGATCTTAGCTTGTTACCCCCCGGAAGAACCGCCCACATATATGGTGGCATGGTTGCGAAATCCCCGGCGCACGCCCGCACTGTGCATGGGCCAGGCAGAAAGGCCCTCCCCGCGCGCATCGGTGCGACGCCCCGATCGGTTCGGCACAGGCGACTTGCCTGGATGAGTTCTGGGGGTGGGTTCGTGAGGTCAGGCTGTCGGCGTGGATGCGATCTCTAGTTTTGATATGACCGCAGGTGAACCTGACGCGGTCGCTACGCGTCCCATTCACATGACGGCCGAATCCCTGGTGGCAGATGCTGCTCTTGGTTCGGTTGGTGCTGGCGCAGTGGCCACCGGGTGGGACGCCGAGCAGGCCGTCACGGAGATGTACATCACGCACTATCGCTCGCTGGTGCGCCTGGCGGCCCTCCTGGTGCGCGACGTCTCCACCGCGGAGGAAGTGGTGCAGGACTCCTTCATGGCCATGCATTACGCGTGGCGCCGGCTGAGGGAGGATGACAAGGCACTGTCCTATCTGCGCCAGTCCGTGGTGAATCGGTCGCGTTCGGTGCTGCGGCACCGGGTGGTGGTCGACCGCAACGCACCCAAGCCCGCGCCGGACATGCCCAGCGCCGAGCAGGGCGCGCTGACCTTGCTGGAACGCACGGCTGTGGTCACAGCTTTGCGATCACTTCCGGCCCGGCAGCGGGAAGCGCTCGTGCTCCGGTACTACGGAGACCTTTCGGAAGCACAGATCGCCTCGGCGATGGGGATCAGCAAGGGTGCGGTGAAGAGCCACACGGCCAGGGCCATCGCGTCCTTGCGGGCCCTCCTGGAGCTGGAGTCATGAGCGGGGCCGGGAGCGCCGGGAGTGGCCTGGGGCGGCACGCGTTGACAACGGTGAACGGCGACTTCGACGAGCTGCTCCGGCGTGCCCTGCACGCGGAAGCGGACTCCATCGAGCCTGCCGCAGGCGGTCTCGAGCGGATCCGGCACCGGATCAGCGCGCCGTGGCTGGTACGGCAGATGTCGCTGATGCTGACCGACTGCGTGGACCTGGTCCGGCTGATCGGTATCCGGCTTGAGCCGGGGCTGACCAGCACCTGGGGGGCCATTGCCGGCCGGGCCGGGTCATGGCGGGCGTCCTGCGCCCGGCTCTGCTCGCAGGTGTCCATCCTGGCCAGAATCTGGGCGCTGATCGGGCCCTCCCGCCACAGTGCCACCCACCGGGGCAGCCCTCAGCGCGGCAACCTGGCCTGGCTGCGGCCGGCCCTGGCGGTGGCAGCCGCCGTGTTCATCGTCGTGGCCGGGGTATATGGCCTCTTCCAGGCGCGGGACAACCTTGTGCTCGAGCTGTTCCCCGGCAGCAATGCTCCGGCCAGCCCCGGCCCCGGCGGCGGCTCCGCTGGCGGCCAGCGGGGGCCCACCCCGCAGGGGCAGTCCGCCGGGGCCATCGTCCAGCCCTCCAGCTCGGAGTCCCGGACCACCAAGCCGTCGCCAAGTCCCAGCTGCACACTTTCGTCGCAGCAGGCGGCCACCCCGACTCCGACGGCGTCCGCCAGCGTCACACCGACGGGCTCGCCGAGCACGTCGCCGAGCTCGGCCCCCTCCGACACCACCAACCCGACGCCGACTGGCACGGCGAACAACACGCCGCCGACCAACGGCACCTTGAGCAGCCAGAGCCCGCAGCGGGCCAGCGATCCAGCCACCAGCTGCGGGCAGTCGCCAAGCCCGTCCCCCACCGGCTAGACCACGGCGCCACGGGCCTGCCCTAAGACCACCGGCCGGCGCGGCTGAGCAGGATGGCCGCGGCGACCACCCCGGCGGTGGAGGTACGCAGCACGGTCGGGCCCAGGTGGGCACGCACCGCACCAGCCGCGGTCAGCGCGGCCGCCTCGGCCGGGCTCACCCCGCCCTCCGGGCCGACGATGACCAGCAGGTCGCCCGACGACGGCAGCGGCAGCGAGCTCACCGCGTCCCCGGCGCCGGGCTCGAGCAGCACGGCCAGGGCGGCCGACCTGACGGCGCTCACCACATCACCGGTGCCCGCGAGCCCGGCCACCTCGGGGAACCTGGCCCTGCGGGCCTGCTTGGCGGCTTCACGGGCGGCGGCCCGCCAGCGGGCGAGCGCCCGTTCCCCGCGCTCGCCGTGCCACTGGGTGACGCAACGCTGTGCCGCCCAGGGCACGACAACGTCCACCCCCGCCTCGGTCATCAGCTCCACCGCCAGCTGACCACGGTCCCCCTTGGGGAGCGCCTGCACCACGACGACCGCGGGATCGGCGGGCGGCTCCACCCGGCGCGCCCGGACGGCGAGATGGAGCACCCCGCCGCCGGCCTGCGTGACGACACACTCGGCGAGAAGACCCGACCCGTCGGTCACATCCGCCCGCTCCCCCCGGGTCAGCCGGCGGACCGTGGCGCCGTGGCGGCCCTCGGGGCCGGACAGGACGATCACCTCGCCGGCCAGGCTGCCGGCCGGGGCGAGGAAGACCGGCGGCCGTGCGTCCTGGCCCTGTGCGTCCTGGCCCTGTGCGTCCTGGCCCTGTGCCTCTTGGCGGCCGCGTGCGGCCGCGCGGTCAGCGGCCGTTGAACGCGTCCCGCAGCCTGGAGAAGAACCCATGCTGGCCGGGCGCGAACTTGCCCGGTGGGGCCTCCTCACCCCGGAGTTTCGCCAGCTGCTTGAGCAGCGCTTCCTGCTCTTCGTCGAGCTTGGCCGGGGTCTCGACCGTCACGTGGATAACCAGGTCACCACGGCCGGAATCGTTCAGGTGCCGCACTCCCAGGCCATACAGCGGGATGACCTGACCGGATTGCGTGCCAGGGCGGATGTCCAGGTCCCTGGCACCGTCGAGCGTCTCCACCGACAGGGTCGCCCCGAGGGCGGCGGACACCATCGGGATCGTGACCGTGCAGTGCAGATCATCGCCCTGGCGCTCGAAGATCGCGTGCGGCCGCTGGACGATCTCCAGGAACAGGTCGCCGGGCGGCCCACCGCCCGGGCCGATCTCGCCCTCGCCCGCGAGCTGGATGTGGGTGCCGTCCTCGACGCCCGCTGGGATGCGGACCTTGATGGTGCGGCGGGTGCGCACCCGGCCGTCCGCATCGCATTCGGGGCACGGCCGCCGGATGATGGTGCCATAACCGCCGCAGGCCGGGCAGGGCCGGGACGTCATCACCTGGCCGAGGAAGGACCTGGCGACCTGGCTGACCTCGCCCCGGCCGGCGCACACGTCGCAGGTCTCGGGATGGGTCCCGGGCGCGGTGCCCTCGCCTGAGCAGGTCGGGCAGACCACGGCGGTGTCCACCACCAGGTCCCTGGTCGCCCCGAACGCACATTCGGCGAGGTCGAGATCCACCCGGATGGTGGCATTGCGGCCCCGGCGGGCGCGGCTGCGCGGCCCCCGGGCGCCCGTGCCGGTGCCGAAGAAGGCGTCCATGATGTCGCTGAACGGGAACCCGGCGCCGAACCCGCCCGGCCCCGGCGCCCCGGCCCGGGCGAACGGGTCTGCCCCGAGGTCGTACATCTGGCGCTTCTCAGGGTCCGACAGCACCTCGTAGGCCTGCGTGATCTCCTTGAAGCGCTCCTGGGTCTGCGGGTCCGGGTTGACGTCCGGGTGCAGCTCCCTGGCCAGCCGCCGGTAGGCCTTCTTGATCTCGTCCGGGTCGGCGTCGCGCCGGACCCCGAGGATCCCGTAATAGTCGGCCACGATCAGTTCCCTGCCAGGATCTGGCCCACGTACCGTGCCACCGCACGTACCGCTCCCATCGTCGTGGGGTAGTCCATCCGGGTCGGCCCGACCACGCCGAGCCGGGCCACGGCCTGGTCGCCGGTCCCGTAACCGGCTGCCACCAGGGACGTGCTGCGCAGACCGGCCACCGGGTTCTCCGCCCCGATCCGGACCGTCACCGACGACGGGTCCACCGACTCACCCAGCAGCCGCATGAGCACCACCTGCTCTTCAAGTGATTCGAGAACCTCGTGCAGGCCCTGGGAGAAGTCGGCAGGAGTGAGGTTCGATGCCCCACCGACCACGACCTTCTCCTCGTGCCGCTCGACCAGGCTCTCCAGGATCACCGAGAAGACAGCGGCCGCGTTCGGCCGTTCGCCGGGCTGGACCCGCTCAGGAAGATCGGCGACCACCGAGGCTACCTCGGTCAGCATCCGCCCGTCGAGGCAGGCGTTGAGAACGGCCCGCAGCTGGGTGACGGCATCCTCTTCGATCGGGCCGGGAAGTTCCACCGTCCGCTGCTGTACCCGGCCGGTGTCGGTGATCAGCACCAGCAGCAGCCGCTTGGCCGCGAGCGGCACCAGCTCCACATGCCGGACCGTGGACCTGGTGAGGGAGGGGTACTGGACCACCGCCACCTGCCGCGTCAGCTGGGCCAGCAGGCGCACGGTACGCATGACCACATCGTCCAGGTCATAGGCACCGGCCAGGAAGGTCTCGATCGCCCGCCGTTCGGCCGACGACAGCGGCCTGACCCCGGACAGCCGGTTGACGAACAGCCGGTACCCCTTGTCCGTGGGGATCCGGCCCGCACTCGTGTGCGGCTGCGCGATGTAGCCCTGCTCCTCGAGCACGGCCATGTCGTTGCGAATGGTCGCGGGTGACACATCCAGGTGATGCCGGTTGACGAGCGTCTTCGAGCCCACCGGCTCCATGGTGGACACGTAGTCCTGCACGATGGCGCGCAGCACCGCAAGCTTCCTGTCGTCGAGCACGTATCCCTCTCTGGCACTCTGTCGTCCCGAGTGCCAAGTCTATGGCGGACCGGGCATCCTGACACCGTTCCACCCACACTGACGCTGTGACAAGTGCTGTGACCAGGGCCGTCGGGCGTCGCTCCGGGCGAGGTGGGGTAGCTGGGCAGCGGCGATCCGATAGGTTCGTGCGAGGCGGTCCGGCGCTGGCGGACGGCCACATGATCCGGGCCGGCCCAGCACCCCACTGCCGCCGGACTCAGCAACGGGTGGAGTGGCGTGGAGCGCGACTACGGGCCTGACGTGCTCGCAGCGGCTGCGGGACGCCGCCGGAGCGCGGAGTTCCCGCAGGTGCCCGCCATCCGCGGGCTCGTGGTGGAGGAGGCCGGCGGCGGTTTCTGTGGCGCCGTGGTGGACTGCGAGAAGCATGTCGTGACGCTGGAGGACCGGTGGGGCAGGCAGCGGGTGTTCCCGCTCACCCGCGGCGGGTTCCTGCTGGAGGGCAGGCCGGTCACGCTGGCCAGGCCCGGGCCGGGCGGGCCGGGTGGGCCGGACGAGCCGGGTGGGCCGGGAGGTGCTGGGCGCACGGCCTCGGGATCCCTCCCGGCGCCGAAACCGGCCGCGGGATCCGCTGCCCGGGCCCGGGTGGCCAGGGCCAGCCGGATCTACGTGGAAGGCCGCCACGACGCCGACCTGGTCGAAAAGATCTGGGGAGACGACCTGCGTGAGGTGGGGGTGGTCGTCGAGTACCTGGCCGGGATCGATCACCTGCCCTCGATCGTGGCCGGCTTCATCCCGGGCCCTCACCGCAGGCTCGGCGTCCTCGTCGATCACCTGGTCGCCGGCAGCAAGGAGAGCCGCATCGCGGCCCAGGTCAGCTCGCCGCACGTGCTCGTTGCTGGCCACCCCTTCGTTGACATCTGGCAGGCGGTCAAGCCGGCCAGCCTCGGCATCGGTGCCTGGCCCGCCGTCCCGCGGGGCACACCCTGGAAGGAGGGGGTGCTGCTGGCCCTCGGCTGGGGCGGCGGTACCGCCGCCGGGTGGAGGAGGATTCTCGGCGCCGCGACCAGTTACACCGACCTGGAGCCCGCGCTGCTCGGCCCGGTCGAGGAGCTGATCGATTTCGTCACCGCCCCCGGAACCTACGATCCGTCACTAACGTTTGACGGAGCGACAGCAGCAGAGGAGCCATGACAAGCCAGCCGCCCGAGCCGGCCGAGCAATGGCCGCCCTCCCAGGAGGGGCCGCCTTCCCCGGAGGGAAGGCAAGCCGGCCGTGGGCAGCGGCCAGCGGGGCCGCCCGGCGAATGGGCTGGCGGGTCCCTCCAGCGTTACCCGGACCTGACCGGCCACCCGCGGGACGACGCCCGCCCGGGTTGGCCCGATTACCCGCGGGTGGCGTACCACCCGGGCGGCCACTCGTCCATGCCGGACTATCCGCCCATGCCCGACTATCCCTCCACCCACGAGTACCCGCCCACGCCGGACTACCCGCCTGAGCGCGGGTACCGGACCGCAGCCGGCTACCAGCCCGGCTACCCCGCCACCGGGTACCTCCCGGCCGGGTACCCCACGACCGGCTACCCGGCCGATAGCTATCCGGCGGCGGAATGCCCAGCCCCGGCTCACCCGGCCGAGGCGTACCCCGCGGCCGAGCACCGCCGCGGCGGCCCGGTGCCCCCCATGGCGGAGGTCCAGACCGCCGACGGGCGCTGGGTCCTGGAGAGCCCCCCGGTCAGCCATGAGGAGTACGTCCACCGCGGCGAGACGCCCGCGCAGGCGGTCCCGGTGGACGCGGCCCGGGTAGATGCGGTCCGCGCGGATGCGGCGCCTGCGGACGCGGCTCCGGCGGCCGGCTCCGAGCACGCCCAGTGGTCCATGCTCGCCTACCTCACGGTGCCCATCTTCGGCTTCCTGGTACCGCTTGCCGTCTACCTGCTGGCCATACGCGGATCGCGCTGGGTCCGGGACCACGCGGCGCAGGCGATCAATGTCTGGCTCACCGTGTTCCTGTACGACCTGTCCGTCGTGATCATCGGCGCGATACTCGTCTTCGATTCCCCCCAGGTCGCCCTGACCGTGGTGGTGACGCTGATCGCCGTGCTGTGGCTGACCGCACTGGCGTTCCTGGTGCGCGCGGCGACAGCGGCGGGCCGCGGTGAGACCTACACGTTCCCCCGCTGGCTCTGCACGCGGATGGTCCGGTAGACCACGGGCGTCTCCTGAGGGCAGGAGATCCGGCTGTCAGCGGCCGGGCCCGATTCAGACCTCGGGCGTCAGGTCGCGGACGACGGCGTCGGCCAGCAGGCGGCCCCGGCGCGTGAGCACCACGCTGCCCGCCGCGTGGGCGGCCCCGGCCGCGAGCCCGTCCGCGACCGCAACCGCGGCCGCCGCCCGCCCGGCCGGCTCCAGTTCAGCCAGCGGGCAGCCGTCGGCAAGCCGGGTCAGCAGCAGGATCCGTTCCAGGCGGCGCTCCCGTGCGGCCAGGACCTCGCGGGCCTGGGCCGGGCTGTGGCCGGCGGCGATGCGCGCGGCGTAGGCGGCGGGGTGCCGGACGTTCCACCACCGGGTGCCACCCACGTGGCTGTGCGCGCCCGGGCCGACCCCCCACCAGTCCCCGCCGGTCCAGTAGAGCAGGTTGTGCCGGCACCGGGCGCCGCCGCCGGCAGCCCAGTTGGAGATCTCGTACCAGTCCATCCCGTGGGCGCTGAGCACCTCGTCGGCCATCAGGTAGCGGTCGGCCATCGCGTCGTCGTCGGGGGCCGCCACCTCCCCCCGGCGGACCTGGGCCGCCAGTCTGGTGCCCTCCTCGACGATCAGCGCGTAGGCGGAGATATGGTCGGGGCCCGCCGCCAGGGCCGCCGCCAGTGACTCCCGCCAGTCGGCGTCGCTCTCGCCGGGGGTGCCGTATATCAGGTCCAGGCTGACATGCCCGAACCCGGCCTCCCGCGCCCACCGCGCGCACCGGGCCGGCCGGCCAGGCTCGTGCACCCGGTCCAGCACGGCCAGCACGTGCGGCGCCGCGCTCTGCATGCCCAGCGAGATGCGCGTCATGCCCCCGGCCCGCAGTCCGGCGAGGACCCGCTCGTCGACGGTCTCGGGATTGGCCTCCACCGTCACCTCGGCGCCGGCGGCCAGCCCGAACTCGCCGTCGATGGCCCGCAGAATCCCGGCCAGGGCAGCCGGCGGCAGCACCGTCGGTGTCCCCCCGCCGAAGAACACGCTCGTCACCGGCAGGCTGGTGGCGCCGAGCACCCGCCGGGCCAGCCGCACCTCGGCGACCGCCAGGCCGGCGTAGGAGTCCCGGCTGGCCCCCGCGCCGAGCTCGCTGGCGGTGTAGGTGTTGAAGTCGCAGTAGCCGCAGCGGGTCCGGCAGAAGGGCACATGCACATAGATGCCGAACGGCCTTCGGCCCAGGCCCGCCGCCGCACTGGCGGGCAGGGCGCCGTCGGCGGGGACCGGCTCGCCGTCCGGCGGTGTGCCGGGCACGTCAGCGCGCCGGCTCAGCCACCGGGCAGGCCGGCGGCGGGCGCGCCCGGGCCCGCGGTGATCCGGCCGAGCACCGACAGCGCGATCTCGTCCCACTTGCTGCCGCGTCCCTCGACCAGCAGCAGGCGGCGCATCAGGTCCGGGTCGCCGTAGTAGGCGCGCACCGACTCGGCGACCGTGATCCGGTCGGCGGGTCGTGCCAGCACCTCCACCGGGTCTCCGGCGCTGACCTGCCCCTCCTCAAGCACCCGCAGGTAGGCACCGGTCCGCCCGGCATCGGCGAACCGCTTCACCCACTGGCGCTCGTCCATCCAGCCGGCGAACACGACGCAGGGAATCCGGGGCGAGGTGACCTGGACCACGGCCGAGCCCATCCGCCATACCTCCCCGATCAGGCCGCCGGTGATGTCGATCCCGCTGGTGGTGATGTTCTCACCGAACATCCCGTTCGCAAGCTCACGCCCCAGCCTCTCCACCCACCAGTCCAGATCCTCCCGGGCGTAGGCGTAGACCGCCTGCTCGTAGCCGCCATGGTCCGGCTTGTCCACCTGCTCGTCACCGGCCAGGCCGAGCCTGCCGACCGCGACCGGCCCGGGGACGGCCCGCTTGTCGATCGCGGTGCGCCCGAGCCTGCCCGCCCACTCCGCGTCCTGCCCGCGCCCGGTATTGACCGAGACCACATGTGCCGTCGCCACATCTGGCACGTTATCCGGCCCACCGGCCGGTGGGCGAACCCGTTTCCTGGCGGCGGACCGTCCCCCGCTGTGCCGCGGCGTCCGGGATAGTACCCACCTGGGCGGGTTATCCTGGAAACCCATCCTGGCAGGAGGCGGCAATGACGGCTGGATCAGGGTATGGGACGGTTGGCGTCGGCCGGGCGCAGATGCGCGCGTCCACGGTGGACCGCGATCGCGCGGTCGAGCTGCTGGCCAAGGCCTATACCGAAGGCCGGCTGACCAAGGACGAGCACGATGCCCGGGTGGAGCGGGCGATGACCGCGAGCACGTTCGCCCAGCTCGACGCGGTCGTCCTCGACCTGCCTGGCGCCGCGCCGCCGGTCCCGCCGCCCCCGCCGAAAACCAACGGGCTGGCCGTCGCCTCCCTCGTCTGCGGCACCGCGCAGATGTTTCTGTGGCCACTCGCCACGATCCCGGCGGTCGTGCTGGGCCACGTCGCCCGCCACCAGATCCGCAGGACCGGGGAGAACGGCGCCGGGCTGGCGCTGGCAGGGCTGATCCTGGGCTGGATCGGGCTGGCCGTGGCCACGCTCGCCGTCATCGGGATCGTCGTCCTGGCCGTCTCCTCGGCCCACGCCACGGGCCACAGCATCCAGATTTCCCCACAGCCGGGGGGCTAGGTACCAGGCCGGCGCGGACCCCCCCGGTGGAACAGGGCTAGCGCTTGTCCGGCTGGGAGGACAGCGCGGCGATGAAGGCCTCCTGCGGTACCTCCACCCGCCCGATGGTCTTCATCCTCCGCTTGCCCTCCTTCTGCCGCTCCAGCAGCTTGCGCTTGCGGGTGATGTCGCCGCCGTAGCACTTGGCGAGCACGTCCTTGCGCAGCGCCCGGATGTTCTCCCTGGCGATGATCTTCGACCCGACCGCGGCCTGGATCGGCACCTCGAACTGCTGCCGGGGGATCAGCTCCCGCAGCTTGGACGTCATCGCTATGCCGTATTCGCGTGCGGAGTCCGCATGGACGATCTGGCTGAACGCGTCCACGGGCTGGCCCTGCAGCAGGATGTCGACCTTGACCAGGTCGGCCTCCACCTCTCCGGCGGGCTCATAGTCCAGCGACGCGTAACCGCGGGTACGCGACTTGAGCTGGTCGAAGAAGTCGAAGATGATCTCGGCGAGCGGCATGGTGTAGCGGATCTCCACCCGGTCGGCCGACAGGTAGTCCATGCCGAGCAGCGTGCCGCGCCTGCCCTGGCACAGTTCCATGATCGTCCCGATGTACTCCGCCGGCGCGAGCACCGTGGCCCGCACCACCGGCTCGAAGATCTGGGCCACCTTCCCGTCGGGGAACTCGCTCGGGTTGGTCACCGTCAGTTCCTCCCCGGACTCGCGGACCACGCGGTAGACCACGTTCGGGGCGGTCGAGATCAGCGTGAGGTCCGACTCGCGTTCCAGCCGCTCGCGGACGATCTCCATGTGCAGCAGGCCGAGGAACCCGCACCGGAACCCGAAACCGAGGGCGGTGGACGTCTCCGGCTCGTAGACGAGGGCAGCATCGTTCAGCCTCAGCTTGTCGAGCGCATCCCGCAGTTGCGGGTAGTCGTCGCCCTCCACCGGGTACAGGCCGGAGAACACCATCGGGCGCGGGTGGTCGTACCCGGCCAGCGGCTCGGCGGCCGGGCGGGCGGCGCTGGTCACGGTGTCACCGACCCGGGCCTGGCGCACATCCTTCACCCCGGTGATCAGGTAGCCGACCTCGCCCGCGCCCAGGCCGTCGGTGGGAATGGGCTCCGGGGAGATGACGCCGACCTCCTGCGTGTCGTGTGCGGTCCCGGTGGACATCATCAGGCTCTTCTCCCGCCGGGACAGCCGGCCGTCCACCACCCGGACGTAGGTGACCACGCCCCGGTAGGTGTCGTAAACGGAGTCGAAGATGAGCGCACGGGCGGGTGCGGACACGTCGCCACCCGGCGGCGGGACCTGCTCGACGACCGCGTTCAGCAGGTCAGCCACCCCCTCGCCGGTCTTGGCCGAGACCCGCAGCACGTCGCCGGGGTCGCAGCCGATGACGTTGGCCAGTTCCTGCGCGTACCTGGCCGGCTGGGCAGCGGGCAGGTCGATCTTGTTCAGCACCGGGATCAGGTGCAGGTCGGCCCCGAGCGCGAGGTACAGGTTGGCGAGCGTCTGCGCCTCGATCCCCTGCGCCGCGTCCACCAGCAGGATGGCCCCCTCACAGGCCGCCAGCGACCGCGAGACCTCGTAGGAGAAGTTGACGTGCCCCGGGGTGTCGATCAGGTTGAGCACGTACCTGCCCCCGTCGGCGGCGGTCCAGGGCAGCCGGACGGCCTGGCTCTTGATGGTGATGCCGCGCTCGCGCTCGATGTCCATCCGGTCCAGGTACTGGGCGCGCATCTCCCGCTCGCCCACGACGCCGGTCAGCTGGAGCATCCGGTCTGCCAGGGTGGACTTGCCGTGGTCGATGTGCGCGATGATGCAGAAGTTCCTGATGATCTCCAGCGGGGTCTCCCCGTGCGGCGCCGGCGCGGCAGCGGGGGACGCGGTCCGCCCGCCGTCGGCCGGGGGCTGCTCGGGCAGTGGTGACACAGGAATCCGCCAGGGGTCGAGTCGGGCTGTCGGTCGGGGGCACGCGGTCACGTCCGGTGCGGTCACGCCCGCTGCGGTCACGCCGCTGCGGTCGCACCCCGGTGCGGCCAGCGGAACGGGCGCCGCGCCGGTGCGCCTGTCGATCACGCCTGCCGTCGCCGTCCATGGTCGCATGCCAGCCGGGGTGCCCGCGCCTTCCGGGGTGCCCGGGCGCCCGGGCGCCCGGGCCGCCGGTTTGGGCCCAGGTCCGTGAGTGAGCTATCCTGCGTGGTCGGGATGGATGCGCGCCGCTGACCGTGCGGCGCTGCCGCGCACCCGCGGAACGCGTCCGCCGACCAGACCAGTATCCCAAGCGAGGGCTTCCGCGTGGCGAACATCAAGTCCCAGATCAAGCGCAATAAGCAGAACGAGAAGGCCAGGCTGCGCAACAAGGCGGTCAAGTCGTCCCTGAAGACCAACGTGCGCAAGTTCCGTGAGGCAGCCGACGCCGGCGACACGGACGCGGCGGCCGTGGCCATGCGGGACGCCTGCCGCAGCCTGGACAAGGCCGCCAGCAAGGGCGTGATCCACAAGAACCAGGCCGCGAACCGCAAGTCCGCCATTGCCAGGCGCGCCGCCGAGCTCCACTCCTGATTCCCACCCACCTCATCGTGGGCTGACTGACGCCCGGTGCCCAGCACCGGCGAGCGCGGGCGGGGGTGGGTTGCCCGGAGCGTATAAAGAGCCGAAGGCGGAGCGCAGGGCGGCCCACCCCCGCCCGCGCCCCGTCAGCGACCTTTGTACGCCGGCGCCCCGGACCGGCAGCTCACGATGGTCCTGATCGCCTCCTCCAGCGCGAAGCCGGGGCTCGTCGCCTCCCCTTTGACCTTCGCGTCGGCATCTGCCACGGCCCCGAGAGCACGCGCGATGCCCTCGGGTTCCCACCCGCGCAACTGCTGCCGCACCCGGTCGATCTTCCAGGGCGGGGCGCCGACCTCGGCGGCGAGCACGGCGCTTCCCTGGCCTCGCGGCGCGCCGCTGACCCGGCCGAGCAGGCGCACCCCCTGGGCGAGTCCGCTGCTGATCAGCACCGGTGACACCCCGACGGCGAGCGCCCAGCGGAGCAGTTCGAGCGCGTCGGAGAGCCGTCCCTCCACCGCCCGGTCCGCCACCGAGAACCCGCTCGCCTCCGCCCGGCCGCGATAGTACCTGGCGACCACCGGCTGGCCGATCACGCCGGTGGTGTCGTCCGCCAGCTGCCCGCAGGCGGAAGCGATCTCCCGCAGGTCGGATCCGAGCGCGTCGATCAGGGCACGCACCCCGCCGTCGTCGATGGTGCGGCCGGCCGCGCGGAACTCCTCCCGCACGAAATCCATCCGGTCGGCCACCCTGGTGACCCTGGGGCACTCGATCACCCGCGCCCCGGTCCCGGCGAGGCTGGCCAGCAGGGCCTTGCCCTTCACCCCGCCCGCGTGGGTGACCACCAGGCGCACGTCCGGCGGCGGATCGGCGGCCAGCCGGGTCAGCTCCTCGCCGACATCCTTGCTGGCGTTGTGCGCGTCCCGGACCACCACCACGCAGCCGCCCCCGAACAGGGACGGGGCGGTGAGAGATGCCAGCTCACCGGGGCTGAGCCCACCCCCGCCGACCTCGTGGACGCCGGCCCCCGGTGGGAGCGGGCCGTCCCCGGCGGCGGGGTCACCGCCCGGCTTCATGGCCGCGGACGCCGCCGTGACCAGCCTGGCGACGGCCCGCTCGATGAGCAGTTCCTCTTCGCCCACCACCACGGCGACCGCCGCGCTCCTGGTGGCGGTGCCGCCTGCCGCGACCGGGGAAGCCATGCCTGAAGCATGCCACGGCGGCCTTGCCGCGCAGACACCGATCCTGATGCGCAGCTCGTTAGGCACGAAAAGACGGTGCCGGTGAACGGGGGTGAACAGCGGCTGGGCCGGGACGGCTCAGTTCAGCACCGGCTCGCCGCCACGCCAGACCTTGAGCGGCTTGAGGCCGTACGACCAGGCGAAGGCACCCTCGTGATCCGCGTCCCACGCCACGATGTCCGCGTACTTCCCGCGGACCATCGCGCCCCGGTCGGGAGCGCGCAGCGCCTGGGCGCCGCCCAGCGTGGCAGCCCGCAGCGCCTCGCTCACGCTCATCCCGAAGTGGGTGATGGCGAGCGAGATGACCAGCGGCATGGACGTCATGCCATTGCCGCCGGGCGCGTGGTCGGAGCCGAGCGCGACCGCGACACCCTTGTCGAGCAGCGCACGGACCGGCGGCATCTTGGCCACCTGCAGCGCGGTGCCGGGGCACAGGACGGCAGCCACGCCGGCGCTGGCCAGCGCGAAGACATCCTCCTCGCAGGCCTCGTGCAGGAGGTCGGCCGACGCGCAGCCCATTTCGGCGGCGAGCTGCGCCGCGCCGGTGTGCGACTGGCCGCACGCGTGCAGCCGGGGAAGGAGGCCAGCCGCCCGGCCGGCGCCGAGGACCCAGCGCGCCTCCCGCTCGGAGAACCGCCCGTCCTCGCAGTAGACGTCCACGCTGTCGGCCCCCGCCGCGGCCGCATCGGCGCACCACGTGCCGACCGCGTCGACATAGTCATGACGGCGGCCGAAGAACTCGGGTGGCACCGCGTTCGCCGCGAGGAACGTCACATGGACCCGGGGCATGCCGGGCTCGCCCTCCAGCGACCGCAGCAGGCGGACATCGGCGAGCTCGCCGTCCCGGGTGAGGTGGTAACCGGTCTTGGCCTCGATCGTGGTTGTCCCGCCCAGCAGCCAGGTCGCCAGCCGTTCCCGCACTCCGTTGCACAGGGTCCAGGGGTCGGTCCCGCGGGTGACCGTCACCGTCGAGGCCATCCCGCCACCGGCCGCCGCGATCTCGTTCGGGGAGGACCCGCCCGACCTCATGGCCAGCTCGGCCCAGCGGTTGCCGGCGTAGACGGGATGGGTGTGCGCGTCGATCAGGCCCGGCGTCACCAGCCCGCCGTTGAGGTTCTCCACGTGGTTGACGTTGACGATGTCGTCCACCACCCCGGGCAGGCTCCGGGGCAGCTGCGCGGCGGGCCCGACCCAGGCGATCCGGTCCCCGGCGGTCAGGATGGCGGCGTTGTTCCACACCTCGGACCCGGTCCAGAGGCGGCCGATGTTCGTCAGCAGGCGGATCGTCACCGATGAGCCCTCCCCCGCGCGAGGATCCCCCTGCTCGGGACCCCCTGCATCATCTGCGGTCACCTGCCATGGCTCGTGCCTTGTCATAGAACACCGCCGGGCACCCGAAGTAGCTCACCGTGATCATGAACAAACCGGGCGCCGCGAAGATGCGGCAACCAACATATCGGTTCAGTCACGCTATTGCACAAGTGGGTCCTTGTACAGGCTGTATACGAAGATCGGCGGCCCGATTTCTGGTCCTTTCCGCGAAGCGGGCCAACCCGGTAGCTTCGGGAGGTTAGCGTACCGGCGCGGCCCGGCCCGGGCCCAGATCAGGGCCCAAAGCGGCCATTTCTGCAGGTAGTGACCTACCGGGATGGCCGCGGCACCGGCAATAACTGGTTTCTGCTAATCGATTGCATTTCTTCCGGCCGTCACCGGAGTGACCGCCAAGCCGGTCAACTCGGCCGCCAGGGCGGGCGGGACACGCGCGGTCAGCTCGGTGCCTTCCGCCGCGTGCCGCACCGCGAGCACCTCCCCCTCCTGGTGCACCCGCGCCACCAGGTCACCCCGCCCGTAGGGCACGAGCGCGCGGACCTCCTGGTCACGCCGGGGCAGCCGGTCGTCAACGGCGGCGAGCAGGTCCTCGATGCCGGCCCCGGTGCGGGCCGAGACCACCACGCACCCCCGCTCCCTGGCCTGCAGCCCCTTGACCTCGATGGGGTCGGCGGTGTCGGACTTGTTGATGACCACGATCTCCGGCACGTCCGCGGCGCCGATCTCGGCGAGCACCTCGCGGACGGCCGCCATCTGCGCCTGCGGGTCGGCGTCACTGCCGTCCACCACATGCAGAATGAGGTCGGCCTGCGCGACCTCCTCCAGCGTGGATCGGAACGCCTCCACCAGCTGGTGCGGCAGGTGCCGGACGAAACCCACGGTGTCGGTGAGGGTGAACCAGCGGCCGGACGGCGTCCTGGCCCGGCGCACGGCGGGGTCCAGGGTGGCGAACAGCGAGTCATCCACCAGCACGCCGGCTCCGGTCAGCCGGTTGAGCAGGCTCGACTTCCCGGCATTGGTGTAACCCGCGATGGCGACCGCCGGAACCTCCCGGCGGCGCCGCTGCCCGCGCTGGGTCTCGCGGCCCACCGACATCGCCGCGATCTGGCGGCGCAGCTTGGCCGTGCGCGCCCGGATCCGGCGCCGGTCGGTCTCTATCTTGGTCTCGCCGGGGCCGCGGGTGCCGATGCCACCGCCGCCGGCCACCCGGCCGCCCGCCTGCCGGGACAGCGACTCACCCCAGCCGCGCAGCCTCGGCAGCAGGTACTGGAGCTGCGCCAGCTCCACTTGGGCCTTGCCCTCCTTGCTCCGGGCGTGCTGCGCGAAGATGTCGAGGATGAGGGCGGTGCGGTCGATGACCTTCACCTTCACCACGCCCTCCAAGCGGCGCAGCTGGCCGGGAGTGAGCTCGTTATCGCAGATGACCGTGTCGGCGCCGGTCGCCATCACCAGGTCCGCCAGCTCGGCCGCCTTGCCCGCGCCGACGTAGGTGGCCGGGTCGGGCCGGCCGCGCCGCTGCACCAGGCCGTCCAGCACGACGGACCCGGCGGTCTCGGCCAGCCGGGACAGCTCGCGCAGGGAGTTCTCCGCCGCGGCCAGCGTCCCTTCGGTCCACACGCCGATGAGCACCACGCGCTCCAGCCGCAGCGCCCGGTACTCGACCTCGGTGACGTCGGTGAGTTCGGTGGACAGGCCCGCGACCCGGCGCAGGGCATGCCGGTCAGCGAGGTCGAGTTCGCCGGTGTGGTCTTCGGAAGAAGTCATCGCTGCCTTGGGTCGGTGGCCGAGCAGTTCACCGCTGATGTCAAGGGCGTCGGCCGCGGCTTTCGCCGGGCGGTGGTGCGTCAATGCTGCCATGCCCGGCGAATTCGTTCACTTCAATAACACCCGGGGGGTCCTGCTTGTGCCCTGGCCGGTGGCCGGGCCGCCCGTCGTTCCCGGCCGGGGACGGCCGGGGCCGGCCGCCTTTGACCCGGCTCACAGCAGGGAGCTAGCGTCAGTCTCACGATCGCAACGGTGTATCCAGTATGTGATCACCCCACTGGGAGGAGCCCGGCATGGCGGCTGGCGAGGGCGTCGAGATCATCGGCCCACCCGGAGACCGGTACGACGAGATCCTCACCCCGGACGCGCTGCGCCTGATTGCCTCGCTCCAGCGCGAGCTCGGCGCCACGCGGGCCGGGCTGCTCGCGGCGCGGGCGGCCCGGCAGCAGGAACTCTCGGCAGGCGGGACCCTCGACTTCCTCCCGGGCACCCGCCAGATCAGGCAGGATTCCAGCTGGCGGGTGGCGCCACCCGCGCCCGGCCTGGTGGACCGCCGGGTGGAGATCACCGGCCCCACAGAGCGGAAGATGACCATCAACGCGCTCAACTCCGGCGCGAACGTGTGGCTCGCCGACTTCGAGGACGCGAACACGCCGCTCTGGGAGAACATGATCATCGGCCAGCTCAACCTGAAGGACACCCTCGACCGCACCATCGATTTCACCAGCGAGGAAGGCAAGTCCTACCGGCTGCTGCCCGACGAGGAGCTCGCGACGATCGTGGTCCGGCCACGCGGCTGGCACCTGGACGAGAAGCACCTGCTGGTGGACGGCGAGCGGGTGTCGGGCAGCCTGTTCGACTTCGCGCTGTACTTCTTCCACTGCGCACGGCGCCAGCTCGACCGGGGCCAGGGGCCGTACTTCTACCTGCCCAAGATGGAGAGCCACCTGGAGGCCAGGCTCTGGAACGACGCCTTCAACCTGGCCCAGGACACCCTCGGCATTCCCCGGGGCACCATCCGGGCGACCGTCCTGGTCGAGACCATCCCGGCCGCGTTCGAGATGGAGGAGATCCTCTACGAACTGCGCGAGCACAGCGCCGGGCTGAACGCGGGCCGGTGGGACTACCTGTTCAGCGTCATCAAGAAGTTCCGCTCGCGCGGACGCGACTTCGTCCTGCCCGAGCGCAACTCGGTCACCATGACCGCGCCGTTCATGCGCGCCTACACCGAACTGCTGGTGAAGACCTGCCACCGCCGGGGCGCGCACGCGATGGGCGGGATGGCCGCCTTCATCCCGAACCGCCGCGACCCGGAGGTGACCGCCAACGCGCTGGCCAAGGTGCGTGACGACAAGACCCGCGAATCGGGGGACGGGTTCGACGGCTCCTGGGTCGCCCACCCCGACCTGGTACCCCTGTGCAAGGAGGTCTTCGACGCCGCGCTCGGCGACCGGCCCAACCACCTGGACCGGCTGCGGGAGGAGGTCAGCGTCTCCGCCCAGGACCTGCTGGCGGTGGCCAAGACTCCGGGCGTGATCACCGAGGCGGGCCTGCGCAACAACGTCAGCGTCGCCCTGCAGTACCTGGCCAACTGGCTCGGCGGCAACGGCGCGGTGGCGATCTTCAACCTGATGGAGGATGCCGCCACCGCCGAGATCTCCCGGTCACAGGTCTGGCAGTGGCTGCATAACGACGTCATCCTCGACGACGGCCCCCCGGTCACCCGGGACCTGGTCGAGCGGATCATCCGCGAGGAGCTCGCGGCCATCCGCGCAAACGCGGGCGCCGCATTCGACGCGCCACGTTACGACCAGGCGGTCGCCCTGTTCACCGAGGTTGCCCTCGCCGACGACTACGCCGAGTTCCTCACCCTCCCCGCCTACGAGCGCATGCCCTGACCCACCCGGCCTGCCCCGCCTGCCCGGTGGGTCCGCCTGCCCCGCCTGCCCCGCCTGCCCGCCTGCCAGGCGGTCTGCCTGCCCGGCCTGCTCATGATCACGGACGTTCTCCTGCCCTATGCGCAGAGAATCGTCCGTGATCATGGAATTCAGCTCCGGAAGGGGGGAACCTGGGAGTAGTGACACCGCACCGAGGGGAAACGATGATCGAGCATCTGGTCCCGGCGATGGTGGAGATCTGCGGCCCGGACGGGGTGGTGACCGACCCGCTCGCCCTGCGCACCTATGAATGCGACGGCCTCACCTCGCACCGTGCCGCGCCGGGGCTGGTGGTCCTGCCGCAGACCGCGGAGCAGGTCGCCGCGGTGGTCCGGGTGTGCGCGGCTGCCAGGATCCCGTTCGTGGCCCGCGGCAGCGGCACCGGGCTGTCGGGTGGGGCGCTCCCCCGCACCGATGGGGTGCTGATCGTCACCTCCCGGATGCGGCGCATCATCGCCATCGACCCGGACAGCCAGCGGGCCATCGTCGAACCGGGAGTCACCAACCTGTCGGTGAGCACCGCGGCACGCCCGTTTGGCTACTTCTAT
Organism: uncultured Actinomycetes bacterium; assembly: GCA_963741615.1. GTDB lineage: Bacteria > Actinomycetota > Actinomycetes > Streptosporangiales > Streptosporangiaceae > UBA9676. Next base: position 516,907 of record CAVUIU010000030.1, on the reverse strand, counting down.
GCCCCCGATCCGTCCAGCCAGCAGGTCTGCTCGGTCGGCGGCAACGTGGCGGAGAACTCCGGCGGCGCCCACTGTCTCAAGTACGGCTTCACCGTGCATCACGTCACCGGGCTGGAGATCGTCACACCGGCGGGCGAGCTGACCTGGCTGGGCGATGGCACCGGGGCTTCGCCCGGCTACGACCTGGTGGGCGCCTTCGTCGGCTCGGAGGGCACGCTCGGCATCGTTACCAAGATCATCGTGAAGCTGACCAGGATCCCGCAGATGGTCACCTGCCTGCTGGCCGCGTTCGAGACCACCGGCGCGGGCGGGGCGGCGGTGTCGGCGATCATCGGGGCCGGCATCGTCCCGGCGGCCATCGAGATGATGGACGCGCTGGCGATCGAGGCCGCCGAGGCCGCTGTGGCCTGCCACTACCCCCAGGGCGCGGGCGCCGTGCTCATCGTGGAACTCGACGGTCCGGAAGCCGATGTGCGCCGGGACACCGGCGCTGTCCGCGCGCTCTGCGAGCAGGCGGGCTCGACCGAGATCAGGGAGGCTGTGGACCCGGCCGAGCGTGCCGTGATCTGGGTGGGCCGCAAGTCGGCGTTCGCCGCGGTCGGCCGGATCTGCGCGGCCTACATCGTCCAGGACGGCGTCGTTCCCCGCACCGCCCTCGGCCCGGTGCTCGACGAGATCGCGAAGCTGTCGGCCGAGTCCGGCATCCGGGTCGCCAACGTGTTCCACGCGGGCGACGGGAACCTGCACCCGCTGGTGCTCTATGACGACGGCTCGCCGGAGGCCACGGCCGCCGCCGAGGAACTGTCCGGGGCGATCCTGGACCTGTGCATCACCCACGGCGGGTCCATCACCGGCGAGCACGGCGTGGGGGTGGACAAGTCCAGGTACATGCCGAAGATGTTCGGTGCCGACGACCTGGACACCATGCAGTTGCTGCGCTGCGCGTTCGACCCCGGCGGCCTGTGCAACCCGGGCAAGGTCTTCCCGACCCCGCGGCTGTGCGGTGAGGTGCCCGGCCCCCGGCGCGGCCTGCACCCGCTGGTCGCCTCCGGCCAGGCAGAGCAGTTCTGATGGCGGCCGCCGGACTTGCCCGGGCCGCCGGACCTGCCCGGGCCGCCGGTGATCGGCGGGTGGCGCATGGCCGGTGACACCGTCCTGCGGGCGCTGGCCGGCGCCTGCCCGGCGGCGCGGGCCGCGGACGAGCGCGACTCCGTCGCCGGTGTGACGCCCCGCTACGCCGCCTCACCGGCCAGCGTGGCCGAGGCCAGTGCCGTGATGCGGGCCGCCGCTGGGCAGGGCCTCACCGTGGTCGCGCGCGGCAGCGGCAGCCGGATGGACTGGGGCGCCCCGCCCAGGCGCTGCGACCTTGTGGTTAACACGCTGCTGCTGGACCAGGTGGTCGAGCATGCGGCCGGCGATCTGGTCGCGCGGGTCCAGGCCGGCACCGGACTTGGGCGGCTCGGTGAGGTGCTGGCGGAGGCCGGGCAGCAACTCGCCCTCGATGTGGCGCCCGGCGCGGGCGGCCCGGAACCGGCAAGCGCGACATCAGCCGGCCCGGGCACGATCGGCGGAATGCTCGCGACCGGGACGGCGGGCCCGCGGCGCCTGCGCTACGGCGCGCCGCGTGACCTGGTGATCGGGATCACCGTGGTCCGCGCGGACGGCACCGTCGCTTCCTCGGGCGGCAAAGTGGTCAAGAACGTGGCCGGCTATGACCTCGGCAAGCTGTTCGCGGGGTCCTACGGGACGCTCGGGCTGATCGTGGAGGCGGTCTTCCGGCTGCATCCGCTGCCCACGGCGGCCATGTACACCACCGTGGACGCGGCCGGCCGGGTCGCGGCGCGCCGGGCGGTGGCAGCTGCCGCGGGCAGCGAACTCGTGCCCACGGCGGTGGAGATCAGCCGGGCCGGCCGCGATCATCCGGTGCGGGTGGGAGTCCTGCTGGAGGGGGATCCGGCCGGGGTCGCCGAGCGGGCGGCGCACCTGCGCGAGATTCTCGGCGCCGGGGCCATGACCTCGCCGGACCCGCCCGGCTGGTGGGGCCGCACCGACCCGGGCGGCGGGCCAGGCGGGACGGGCGCGCCGGGCACGCTGATCCGGATCGCGTTCTGGGCCGGCGCGCTGACCCGGCTCCTTGCCGTGATCGATGCCGCCGCCGCGGCGGTCGCGCTCGATCCGCTGGTGGCCGGCTCCGCCGCGGCCGGGGTGATCTACGTGGCACTCGGCGCGGACACGCCACCGACCGCGGTAGCTGCCTTCGTCGCCGCCGTGCGGGAAGCCCTCGCCCGGGGGAAGGCGGACGCCAGGCCTGCCTCCGTGCCGGTGCCGGACAGCCCGGTGCCGGACAGCCGGGTGCCGGACAGCCCGGTGCTGGCTGGCGCCGTGCTCGCTGGCGCCGTGCTCGCCAGCGCGGTCGTGGTGCACGCCCCGCCCCCGGTGCGTGAACTGGTGGACCTGTGGGGCCCGGCGCCGGGGCTGTCGCTGATGCGGGCTGTCAAGGATCAGTTCGATCCGGAGCACCGGATGGCGCCCGGACGTTTCGCTGGAGGAATCTGATGACGGCGCCAACCCGGGGAGACGGTCCCGCACAGCCCCCGGAGAAGCACGGCGCCACCGCCGGCGAGGCGGCGGCTCATGCGCCCGACCCCACCGGCGGCGAGGCGATGGCTCATGCGCTCGACCCCACCGGCGAGCTGCGATCGGTGGCGTCGGACTGTGTCCACTGTGGCTTCTGCCTGCCCGCCTGCCCGACCTACCAGCTGTGGGGCGAAGAGATGGACTCGCCCCGCGGCCGCATCCATCTCATGAGCCAGGTACTCGCCGGTACTCAGCTCACGCAGGCGGCCTCCACCCACGTCGACCGCTGCCTCGGCTGCATGGCCTGCGTGCCGGCCTGCCCGTCCGGGGTCCGCTATGACCGGCTCATCGAGGCGGCCCGTACCTGGATCGAGGAGCCACCGCCCGGGCTCAGCCCTGGCCCTGCCCGCACGCTCCGGGAGCGGGCCGTGCGGACAGCCATCTTCGCGACCTTCCCCTACCCCCGGCGGCTGCGGGCCCTCATGGGCCCGCTGCGCGGCGCGCAATGGGCCCGCCTCGACCGGCTGGCCGGGCGCAGCCGTGCTACCCAGCGGCTCGCCCCCGAACTCACCTCCGCCCTGCGGCTGGCACCGGAGTACCCGCCCGGCAAACGGCCGCCGGCCAGGCGCGTTGTGCTGCCCGGCCGGGTGCCGGCCCGCGGCGAGCGCCGGGCGGTAGTCGGCATGCTCACCGGCTGCGTGCAGCAGGTGTTCTTCCCCGGGGTCAACGCGGCCACGGCCCGGGTGCTCGCGGCGGAGGGCTGCGACGTGATCATCCCCGGCGCCCAGGGCTGCTGCGGCGCGCTGTCGCTGCATTCCGGCCGGGCATCGGAGGCGGCCGGGTTCGCCCGGCGCACGATCGCCGTTTTCGAGCGTGCCGGGGTGGACGCGATCGTGGTCAACTCGGCGGGCTGCGGATCGGCGATGAAGGAGTACGGCGCCCTCCTCGCGGCACCCCAGACCGCCGGGCAAGACGGTGCCGGGCAAGCCGGTGCTGGGCAAGAGGGCGCCGGGCTGGACGACACCGCGGAGGGCTGGGCGACGCGGGCCGCCGCGATCAGCGGCAAGGTGCGCGACCTGAGTGAGTTCCTGGCCGAACTGTTCGGCCAGGCTGGCGGGCAGCGGGCGGCACGCCATGAACTGCCCATCACGGCCGCCTACCACGACGCCTGTCATCTGGCCCATGCGCAGCGAATCCGCCAGCAGCCGCGCGACCTGCTGCACGCGATCCCGGGACTGCAGGTCGCTGAGGTGGGCGACGGCGGGACGTGCTGCGGATCGGCGGGCGTGTACAACCTGCTGCAGCCGGAGGCGGCACGCGAGCTGGGCGAGCGCAAGGCAGCCGCGGTCCGGGCGACGGGGGCTTCCCTGGTCGTGTCCGCCAACCCCGGCTGCAGCCTGCAGATCGCCGCTGCGCTGGCAGGCACCGGCGGCGAGACGCCCGCCATGGCACATATCGCGGAGGTTCTCGACGCGTCCATTCGCGGCCTGCCCGCCGCCGCCCTGACCGGCCGCTGACGGCCTCACATCCAGCCCGGTGATCACCCGCCCTGGGCATCGCGGGCACCAACGGCGGCCAGCACCAACGGCGGAACGGTCAGCGGCCGCTGGCGGACGCGGCCGCCAGCCAAGCGCCGTCCAGCTCGCCCTCTGCGACGATCACGGCCGGCCCGCTCAGCCAGCTGGCGCCTTCCTCCAGCACGACGGTGAGCTGACCACCAGGCACTGACATCTGCCAGGTGGCGGCCTCGGGCACGGCGGCCCGAGCCGCGGCTGCCGCCGCCACCGCGCCGGTCCCACAGGACCTGGTCTCGCCCGAACCGCGCTCGTGGACGCGCATCTCCGCGACGCCGGGCCCGGTCACCCGGACCAGTTCCACGTTCGCGCCCCCCGGGAACTGTCCCCGGTCCAGGCCCGGCGGCCGGGTCAGGTCGAATCCGGCCAGCGGCTCGTCCACCAGGCAGGCCAGGTGCGGGTTCCCGACCGAGATCCGCAGCCCGTCGAAGGACCGGCCGCCCACCACCGCCCGGCCCGGCCCGAGCACGGCCACGCTGCCCATCTCGGCCGTGACGTTGCCATCGGATTCCATCCGGACCTGACGGACCCCGCAGCGGGTCGCAACCGCGAAGGCAGGCCCCTGAGCCAGGCCGCGTTCGGTCAGGTACCTGGCGAAGACGCGGATGCCGTTGCCGCACATCTCGGCCGGGCTCCCGTCGGAATTGCGGTAGTCCATGAACCAGGCAGGCTGAGGGCGGCCCCGGGGCTCAGGGCCAGCGCCGTTACCGGTCGCGGAAACACCGGGCCCGGCCTCGCCCGCCAGTACCTCGGTTCGTACCGCGCGCAGCACCCCGTCGGCGCCAACACCGGCCCGCCTGTCGCACAGCCGCGCCGCCAGGTCAGGCGAAAGTCCCTGGTCACCATCGGGATCGATGAGGATCACGAAGTCGTTCTCGGTGCCGTGCCCCTTCGCGAACCGCATGCGCTGATAGTAGCCAGTGGGAGCCAGTTGCCCGCGCGCGTGCATGGCCGCGTGAGAGACGCCGGCGTGGAGCGGCGGCGTGGTCGGGTCGCTGGACAATGTCGTCATGTCAAGTCATCAGGAGGACAGGCCCGGGCCGGATGATGGCCAGCCGGGTGCTGGCCAGCCCGGCGCAGGCGCTCCCGTCGAGCTTGTCGCCGACCCCGGCCGACCGCGGGCGTGGACGCTGGTCGCCGGTGGCGTCCCGCAGTCCTACGTTGATCTTGATGATCCGCGGCACCTGGAGCTTGAGTACATGCGCCGGCTCGGGCACCTGATCGATCTGGCCGCACCGGCCGGGACGGCGCTGCGCATGCTGCACCTGGGCGGCGGCGGCCTGACGCTGGCCCGCTACGTGGCCGCGACCCGGCCGGGCTCGCAGCAGCTTGCGGTCGAGTCCGACCCGAGGGTAGCCAGGCTCGTCCGGCGGCGGCTGCCGCTGGATCAGCCCGGCCGGCCGCGCTCCGGCATCGGCGCGATAGCCGTCGTCGTGGCCGACGCCCGGGCCGTGGTGGAACAGGTCCCGGCCGCATCGTTTGACATGCTGGTCGCCGACGTCTTCGCCGGGGCCAGGACTCCGGCACACCTGACGTCGGTGGAGTTCACCCTCGCCGCCGCCAGGGCGCTGGCGCCGGGCGGCATCTACACAGCCAACATCGGCGACGGCCCGCCGCTGGCACATGCCCGCGGCCGGGTGGCCGCGGTGCGCTCGGTGTTCGCCCACACGTGCCTGATCGCCGAGGCCGGCGTGCTGCGCGGCCGCAGGTTCGGCAACCTGGTGGTCGCCGCGTCCGGTCACCGGCTCCCGGTCGCGCGGCTGATCAGGCTGGCCGCGGCCGACCCGTTCCCGGCGCGGCTGATGGCCGGCGCCGCACTCGATCGATTCGTCGCCGGCTCCAGGCCGATCCTGGACGCGCACGCCGAGCCATCTCCCCCACCCCCGCCGGGCATATTCGCCTGAACCGGGTATCCCGGGTTCGCGGACGGGGGTGAGGATGGCAGCATGTCGTTGTGGACCCCTTTCACCGAGTCCCTGGGTATCCGGCATCCGATCGCCCTCGCGCCGATGGGCGGAGCGGCGGGCGGCGCTCTCGCCGCGGCGGTGTCGAACGGCGGCGGCCTTGGCCTGGTGGGTGGCGGCCGGGGCGACCTGGCGTGGCTCGACCGGGAGCTGGCCATGGTCGCTGGCCGGACCGGCAAGCCGTGGGGCGTCGGCTTCCTGGCATGGTCGGTCGATGCCGACACCGTCAGGCGGGCGCTGGACCACGGGCCGAAGGCGGTCATGCTGTCCTTCGGCGACCCGGCCTTGCTGGCCGCACCCGTTCTCAGGGCGGGCGCCACGCTGATCGTGCAGGTGACCGACCTCGAGGAGGCACGGCGGGCGCTGGACGTGGGTGCCGATGTCATCGTTGCGCAGGGCAGTGAGGCGGGCGGCCACGGCGGGCGGCGGGCGACGCTGCCGTTCGTACCCGCGGTGGCCGATCTCGCCGCGCCCACGCCGGTGCTGGCTGCCGGGGGTATTGCCGACGGGCGGGGGGTCGCGGCTGCGCTGGCGCTCGGCGCGGCCGGTGCGCTCATCGGAACCAGGTTTCAGGCCAGCCTTGAGGCTCTCGTCCCGGCCGCGGTCACCAAGGCGATCATCGATGGCGGCGGGGAGGATACCGAGCGCAGCCGGGTGCTCGACATCGCGCGGGGCGCTCCGTGGCCCAGCAGGTACACGGCCCGCACCTTGCGCAACGCGTTCCTTGACCGCTGGCGGGACCGGGAGGACGAACTCGCCGCGGACGCCGCTGCCCGGCAGGAGTACAGCCAGGCCGCTCAGGCAGCTGACATGGCGGTGGTCCCGGTGTGGGCCAGCGAGGCGATCGACCTGATCACCGCTGTCCTGCCCGCGACCGATCTCGTCGCGCTCCTGGCCGCGGAGGCGGAGGAAACTCTCCGGCGCGCCGGGAGGCGGCCCGGCGTGCGCGGCGATGACTAGCCGCGCCCTGGTGGACACGCTTGACCTGCTCATGCACCCGGTGCGGCTGCGCATCGTGCACGCCATTTCGGGCGGCCGGACACGGACCACGTCCGACCTGTGCGCGCGGCTGCCCGACGTCCCCAAGACCACCGTGTACCGGCACGTCGGCCTGCTGGCCGACGCTGGGCTGCTGGAGGTGGCGGGCGAACAGCGGGTGCATGGCGCCGTTCGCCGCGGCCATGGCCGCGCTGCTCGCCGAGTTCAACGCCTACCTCGACCGGGACCACGCCGACCCACCGGCGCGCAGGCAGCGAGCGCCTTGCCGAGCAGGGCATCGCCGTCCCCGGGGCCGGCGGCCAGCCAGATGACCCGGGGGTCGCGACGGAACCATGCCTCCTGCCGCCGGGCGAACCGCCTGGTCGCCAGGATGGTCTGCGCGCGGGCCTCGTCCTGGGTGCATTCCCCCGCCAGAAAGCGCAGCACCTGTGCGTAGCCGAGGGCCCGGCTGGCGGTCCTGCCCTCCCGCAGCCCCGCCCGCTCCAGGGCAGCCACCTCGTCGACCAGCCCCTGCCGCCACATCCGCGCGGTCCGCTCGGCGATCCGCCGGTCCAGTTCGCAGCGGTCCACCCGGAGCCCGATCTGGACCGCCGGGTACCGCGACTCGTACTGGGGCAGCACGGCGGCGAACGGGCGGCCGGCCACCTCGATCACCTCCAGCGCCCGGACGATCCGCCGCCCGTTGGAGGGCAGGATCGCCGTGGCCGCGGCCGGGTCGAGTGCGGCCAGCCTGGCGTGCAGCACGGCGGGCCCCGTCACGGCCAGTTCGGCTTCCAGCCTGTCCCGCACGACCGGGTCGGTGCCGGGGAATTCCAGGTTGTCCAGGGCGGCGCGCAGGTAGAGACCGGATCCGCCGGCCAGCACCGGCACCCGGCCACGGCCCTGGATACCGGTGATCGCCGCCCGGGCGAGCCGCTGGTACTCGGCCACGCTGGCCGCCTGCCGGACATCCCAGATGTCGAGCAGATGGTGCGGGACGCCACGCCGCTGCGCGAGGCTGAGCTTGGCCGTTCCGATGTCCATGCCCGCGTACAGCTGCATCGAGTCGGCGTTCACCACCTCGCCGCCCAGGGCCAGCGACAGCCGCAGCGACAGCTCGGACTTCCCGGCCGCGGTGGGCCCGACGACAGCGATCACGCGTTCGGCCATGGCCTCAGCCCGCCCCGGCTTCCTCCCAGGAGGCGACCAGGTAGGTGACTCCGTAGGGATTGGCCATGCAGAGCAGCCTGCCGCGCATCCTGGTGCCGCTGGCCGCACCGGCGAGCACCTGCCAGGCGGCGCGGCCGGCCACCATCAGCGCGTCGTCGAGCGCGGGATCCAGCCGGCCGAGCCAGCGGGCATCCGCGGCGGCGAGCGCCTCGGCCACGTCGTCGTCGTACTCCCGCGCCTGGGGGTCGGGAGCACCCTCGATGTCGCGGGCCCCCCGTGCCGACGCATCGCCCATCGCGAGCAGCGCCACCCTGGGTGCCCGCTCGGCGATCATGACGCCCAGCTTGACGCAGTCACCGGCGGGCGCCCGCTGGCCGGCCGCCTGCAGCAGCACCTGTGGCCCGCCCTGCGGCCAGTAGCTCCGGGGCCCCCGGCGTGGCGTCCCGTGGCTCCGCGGCCCGCGGCGCGGTTGCCCGTGGTCCTGCGGTCCGGTGCCGGTCCAGGCACGGCTCAGCAGCCACCGGCCGACGGTGAGGGACAGGGGCAGCACGGGATCGCCGTCCCCTACGGTGACGGGCACTCCGAATTCGCTCAGGGAGCCGGCCGCGCCGGCCTCGTATTCGTGGTCGGCGGGCCCGCCGCCGACCACCGCGATCAGGTCGGGCTCCGCCGCGACGAGGGCGTGCACGGCGGCGTCGCACGCTTCCGCCACGGCGCGCAGCACCGCCGGCGGCTCACTCCCCGCGGCACCCAGCGCGGCCGGGATGAGCAGCGGCGGGTGGGGGCAGACCGCGGCGGCGATCAGCATGGCCCATTTCCATGATCGTGGTTATCTGCATGCGCCTGACGCATGTGACTCACCACGATCATGGCGCAGGCGCGCCCACGGCTGGCATCCCCAGCAGCACCTGGGCGGTGCCGCCGCTTCCGGCGCCCTGCTGCCGCGCCTGCCAGGCATCCCCGCCCGGAGTGCGCCGGACCGCGAGCGGCACCCCGTCGGCGATCAGGTAGTGCGGGGCCGCGCGGGTCACCGTCGTGGTCACCACGTCGCCGGGGCGCGGATCGGTCCCGGCAGGCGCGAAATGGACCAGCCGGTTGTCCCTGGCCCGCCCGGACAGCCGGTGCGTCAGGCCGTCCTTGCGCCCCTCCCCCTCAGCGACCAGCACCTCGACCTGGCGGCCGGCCAGTGCCTCGTTCTCGGCCAGCGCGACCCCGGCTACCAGGGCGGCCAGCCGCTCGTAGCGCTCGGCCACCACCTCCGGCGGGACCTGCCCGTCCATGGCGGCGGCGGGTGTGCCCGGCCGCGGCGAATACTGGAACGTGAAAGCCCCGGCGAACCGGGCCTGCCGGACCAGGTCCAGGGTGTCCGCGAAATCGCTTTCGGTCTCGCCCGGGAATCCGACGATGATGTCGGTGGTGATGGCGGCGTCGGGAATGGCCGCCCGCACCCGCGCCAGGATGGCGAGATAGGCCTCCCGCCGGTAGGCACGCCGCATCGCCCGGAGCACGCTATCGGACCCGGACTGCAGCGGCATGTGCAGCTGCGGCATGACGTTGGGCGTGGCCGCCATCGCCTCGATCACGTCATCGGTGAAATCGCGCGGGTGCGGCGAGGTGAAGCGGACCCGTTCCAGCCCGGCGATCTCCCCGCACGCTCTCAGCAGCATGCCAAACGCCCTGCGGTCCCCGAACCCCACGCCATAGGAGTTGACGTTCTGCCCCAGCAGCGTGACCTCCACGACCCCGTCGCTGACCAGGGCCCGGATCTCCGCGAGAACATCGCCCGGGCGGCGGTCCTCCTCCCGCCCGCGCAGGCTCGGCACTATGCAGAACGTGCAGGTGTTGTTGCAGCCCACGGAGATGGCGACCCAGGCCGCGTAGGGGGACTCCCGGCGGGCGGGCAGCACGGAAGGGAACCGCTCCAGCGACTCGACGATCTCGACCTGCGCCTGCGCCTGCACCCGGGCGCGTTCGAGCAGCACCGGCAGGGAGCCGATGTTGTGGGTGCCGAACACCACGTCCACCCACGGCGCCCGGCGCGCGATACCGGCCCGGTCCTTCTGCGCCAGGCACCCGCCGACGGCGATCTGCATGCCCGGCCGGGAGTTCTTCACCGGCAGCAGATGACCGAGGTTCCCGTACAGCCGGTTGTCGGCGTTCTCCCGGACGGCACAGGTGTTGAACACGACCACGTCCGGGATGTCATCGGCGGGGGCCCGCTGGTAACCAGCTTCTTCCAGCAGGCCGGCCAGACGTTCGGAGTCGTGAAAGTTCATCTGGCACCCGTAGGTGCGGATCTGGTACGTGCGCACGTCGTTCTCCTCGACATATGAGGGTACGCGTGTCCCGCGCCATGTCCGGAATCTTCCGTTGCCGGGCCGGGAGTGGTAGACGATACTGCCATGACTGAGAGCGCCCCGCCCCCGCCGCCGCCCCCGCCGCCGGCACTCCCCTACGGCACCTGGCCGTCCCCCATCAGCGCCGGCGACGTGGCCGGAAGGCAGCGGCTGGTTTCCTACCCGCGCGCGATCGGCACCGACGTGTGGTGGCAGGAACGCCTGCCCGCCGAGGGAGGGCGGGTGACGATCGCGCATCTCGGCGCGAACGGGAAGCAGTGCTTCCTGCTGCCCGGGCCGTGGAGCGCCCGGACCCGGGTGCACGAGTACGGCGGGCTCTCCTACCTGCCCGTGCCGGGCCGCTGCGGCGCCACCGGCGCGGGAACCGCGCTCGTGTTCGCGAATTTCGCCGACCAGCGGCTCTACCTGCTGGAGCCGGCCGGACGGCACGGCACAGCCGATCCGCGGCCGCTGACCCCCGAGCCCGACGGGAGCCCGGGCGACCCGTCGCTGCGGTATGCCGACTTCACGCTCTCACCCGACCAGGCGGAGGTGTGGTGTGTCCAGGAGCGGCACAGTCACGGCAAGGTGACCCGCGCCATTGTCGCCGTCCCGCTCGATGGCTCGGCGGCCGCCACCCCCGGTGCCGTCCGCGAACTCGTCACCGGCTCGGACTTCTACGCGTTCCCCACCCCCTCCCCGGACGGCACCCGGCTGGCCTGGATCGTCTGGAACCATCCGCGCATGCCCTGGGACGGCACCGAACTGCGGGTTGCGCTGATCGAGGACGGCGTGCCCGGCCCGGGCAGGCTGGTCAAGGGCAGCCTGAACGAGTCGGTCCTCGCGCCGCTGTGGCGGGACGCGACCAGCCTGTACGTGGCCACCGACTGGCCCGGCTGGTGGAACCTCTACCAGGTGGGCCTGGTCGGCCAGCCAGCGCAGGCGCTCTACCCGGCCGAGGAGGAGTTCGCGAACCCGCTCTGGCAGCTCGGCGAGCGCCCGTACGCGGTGCTGGACGATGGCAGGCTCGCGGTGCTGCACGGCCGCGGCGGGATGCGGCTCGGGCTGCTCGACCCGGAAACCGGGGAGCTGGCCGATCTGAACATCCCCTTTCCGGTCTTCGCCTCCGGCCTCACGGCGGACGGGATGTCCATCCTGGGCATCGCGGGCGGCCCGCGGACGCCGCTGTCCATCATCCGGGTGGATGCCGCGACCGGCAGGGTGGACCTGATATGCCAGGAGGCGGAGGCCCTCCCCGACGCCGCCTACCTGCCGGTGCCCCGCCCGGTGCTGCTGGAAGGGCGGTTCGGGCGCATGGTCCACGCCCTGGTGTACCCGCCGGCCAACCCGGATGTGACAGCGCCCCAGGGCGAACTGCCCCCCTACGTGGTCTGGGTGCACGGCGGGCCCACCTCCCACGTGGTCGGGCTGCTCGACCTCGAGAAGGCCTATTTCACCAGCCGGGGCATCGGCATCGTCGACGTCAACTACGGTGGCTCGACCGGCTACGGCCGCCGCTACCGGGAGCGGCTGCGCCGCCAGTGGGGCGTCGTGGACGTGGAGGACGCGATCGCCGCCGCACGGGCCCTGGCCGACGCCGGCGAAGCCGACGGTACCCGGCTCGCGATCCGCGGCGGCTCGGCCGGCGGGTGGACGGCCCTGGCGGCGGTGACGACCCACGCCGGCTCCCGCGCGGTGTTCAGCGCGGCGACGTCCTACTACGGCGTGGCGGACCTGCGCGAGCTCGCCGCACAGACGCACGACTTCGAGTCGCGCTACCTGGACGGCCTGATCGGGCCCCTGCCCGGTTTCGAAGCGGTCTACGCCGAGCGCTCACCGCTGGGTCATGTGACCGAGGCGACCTGCCCGATCCTGCTGCTGCAGGGCCTCGACGACCCCGTGGTGCCCCCGGCACAGTCCGAGGCCATCGCCGGCCAGCTCGCCGCGCACGGCATCCGCCACGCCTACCTGAGCTTCAAGGGCGAGTCGCACGGTTTCCGCCGCGCCGACACGATCACCAGCTGCCTGGAGGCCGAGCTTTCCTTCTACGGCCAGATCATGGGCTTCCGGCCACCCGGCGTCCCAGCTTTGACGGTCGTCACCGGGCGAACTCGGTAGCCCGCGACTCCCGGACCACCGTGACCCGGATCTGGCCCGGGTAGGTCAGCTCATCCTCGACCTGCTTCGCCACGTTCCGGGCGATCACCTGGGCCTGGATGTCGTCGACCCGGTCGGGCTTGACCATGACCCTGATCTCCCGGCCGGCCTGCATTGCGAAGACCTTCTCCACACCGTCGTGGGCGGTGGCGATCTCCTCCAGCCGCTCCAGCCGCTTCACGTACGCCTCAAGCGACTCCCGCCGCGCGCCCGGCCGTCCCCCGCTGATGGCGTCGGCCGCCTGGGTGAGCACGGCCTCGACCGTGCGCACCTCGACCTCGTTGTGGTGCGCCTCGATCGCGTGCACCACGTCCGGTGGCTCCCCATACTTGCGCGCGATCTCGGCGCCGATCATCGCGTGGCTGCCTTCCACCTCGTGGGTGAGCGCTTTGCCGATGTCATGCAGCACGGTGCACCGCCTCAGCAGGGCGGGGTCCAGGCCCAGCTCGCTGGCCATCATGGCGGCTATGTGGGCCGACTCCACCAGGTGCCCCAGCACGTTCTGGCCGTAGGACGTGCGGTAGCGGAGCTGGCCCAGCAGCGTCACCAGCTCGGGGTGCATGTCGGTGATGCCGAGCTCGACCATGGCGTCGTCGCCAGCCCGCGCGCACAGCTGCGCCACCTCGGCCTTGCTGCGCTCGTAGGCCTCCTCGATCCGCTGCGGGTGGATACGGCCGTCGAGCACCAGGCGCTCCAGGGCGAGCCTGCCCACCTCGCGCCGGACCGGGTCGAAGCAGGAAAGCAGGACCGCCTCGGGCGTGTCGTCGATGATGAGGTTGACCCCGGTCACCGACTCGAAGGCCCGGATGTTGCGGCCCTCGCGGCCGATGATCCTGCCCTTCATCTCGTCGCCGGGCAGGTGCAGCACCGACACCACGGATTCGCTTGTCTGCTCGCTCGCCACCCGCTGGATGGCCAGGGTCACGATCCGCCTGGCCCGGCTCTCGCCGTCGCGGCGGGCCTGGCTCTCGGTTTCCCTCACAATGAGCGCGGCCTCCCGCCTGGCCTGGTTCTCGATGCCCGCCACCAGTTCCGCCTTCGCCTGCTCGGCGGTGAGCCCGGCGGCGCGCTCGAGCACCTCCCGGCGCTCGTGCTGGAGCCGGGCCAGGTCGTCCCGCTGGTGCTCCAGCTCCCGCGTGGCCTCCTCCAGGACCGCGGAACGCTGTTCGAGCGTGCGAAGTTCCCCGTCCAGCCGGTGCTCCCGCTCGGCCAGCCGGGTCTCGCGGCGCTCCAGGTCGGCCCGCAACTGGATCGCCTCGTCCTTGGCTGCCCGGAGATCGGCCTCCGCCTCCATGCATGCCTTGGCGATTCTCTCGGCCGACTCCTCGGCCCGGCGCACGATCCCCGCGGCGTCGGACTCGGCTTCTTCGAGCTGCCGCCTGGCCTCCTCGGCTGCCGGGACGGTCCCGCCGGGCTGCCGCTGCGGCGCGGGTGCGAGATCGGGGGTGATGTCGCGGGCGGGCTCGGGCTGAGCATCCACGGGGGTGCCGGCCGCCGCGCGCGGGCCGGACCGGCGCATGGCGATGACCAGCACACCGACCGCGGTGAGCACGGCCAGGAGCCCGACCACCACGGCCACGATGGCGACAACGCTGCTCATGGCGCACCCCAATCCTGCTCGCTGGCCCGGTTACCCGGCATTGGTGCCGGGTAACCCTGCGGCGAGGGGTCACGCGCGCCGTCCGCGGCGTCCATCATGCGTGGCGAGCCACAGCCGTCCGGCGGCTGCCCGCGATCGCGGGCAGCCCGGCCACTCACGCTGCCGGAAAGCCGGCCGGCCTGGCCGGGCACGTCGTCCCCGGCCGGCCTCCCGCCTGCCGACGTCCCCGGGCCGGTCGCCGTTAGCCCGGATGTGCTCACGGAGCAGCCGCGTGCTCCCGGGGCTAACCGCCATCCTGCCAGGTCAGCGGCTTGCCACGGAGCGGCTCTGGTAGCGCCATCTCCTGGGGCCGGCAGCTGGGCGCGACCACCTGCCGACCCATTTCGTCTATATCTATCCGCTTCCGCGGACCAACACCTCGCTGCCGTGAGGTTAAGCCTAGATAACAATTTGGGCAAGCATGTCCATGGCCAACGCAATCTTCCGTGTGGGGTCAGCCGACTGTCCACTCGCCCTCGGCTGTCCCGTCCGCGACGATCTCAGGGCCGAACACATCGTCCAGATCAGGGGCGGCATCGGGATCGAATCCGGTCTCCGGGCCGGCCTGGCCCTCCTGCTGCAGCGCCTCGCGGACCACCTGGTAGGCCAGTCCGGCCGGATATCCCTTGCGGGCCAGCATGCCGGCCAGGCTGCGCACCCTGGCCGGAAGCGGGCGTCCCCGGGAGGCCCCGACCCGCTTCGCCACCAGCCGTCGTGCCGTCGCGATCTCGTCCTGTTCGCCGAGGGAGCTGACCGCCGCACGCACCTCCTCGACGGCGACGCCCCGCTGGCGAAGCTCGGCGGAAAGCGCCCGGCGGCCGAGACCGCGGCCGAGGTGTCTGGTCTCGACCCATGCCCGGGCGAACGCGGCGTCGTCGATCAGCCCTACCTCGGCGAACCGGCCAAGGACAGCCTCGGCGACCTCATCCGGGACCCGGCGGCGGCGCAGCGCGCTTGCGAGCTGCGCCCGGGTGCGCGGCTCGGCGGCCAGCAGCCGCAGGCAGATGAGCCGGGCCGCCTCCTGCGAGTCGGCACCGCTACCTGCGTCTGCCGCTCTCACCCGGGCACCTGCCGCCCGCTCGCCGGCCGCCGTGCCTGGCGTTCCCGCCGCCTCGTTACCCGACACCGCCGGGTGCGCCGGCCAGCTTCGTTTCCGACCTGGCGCCCGGGGCGCCGTCCGGGACCGCCTCAGGAACCACGCTGAGGTCCCCGGCCGCCCCCAGCCCGCCGCCGGCGGCCGGGTCCGCATCCAGGCGCGGGCCCACGCCGAGCTTCTCCTTGATCTTCTTCTCGATTTCGTCGGTCAGATCGGCGTTGTCGCGGAGGAAGGTGCGGGCATTCTCTTTGCCCTGCCCCAGCTGATCGCCCTCGTAGGTGTACCAGGCACCAGATTTGCGGACGATCCCCTGTTCGACCCCCAGATCGATCAGGCCGCCTTCCCTGCTGATCCCGAACCCGAACAGGATATCGAATTCCGCGGTCCGGAACGGGGCCGCCAGCTTGTTCTTGACCACCTTGATCCGGGTACGGCTGCCGACGGGCTCGGTGCCGTCCTTGAGGGTCTCGATCCGGCGCACGTCGAGCCGGACCGAGGCGTAGAACTTGAGCGCCCGCCCACCGCTGGTCGTCTCGGGCGAGCCGAACATCACGCCGACCTTCTCCCGCAGCTGGTTGATGAAGATCGCGGTGGTCTTCGTCTGGCTGATGGCGCCGGTGAGCTTGCGCAGAGCCTGGGACATGAGCCTGGCCTGCAGGCCGACATGGCTGTCCCCCATCTCGCCTTCGATCTCGGCCCGGGGCACGAGCGCGGCGACCGAGTCGATGACGACCACGTCGATCGCGCTGGAGCGGATCAGCATGTCGGCGATTTCCAGCGCCTGCTCGCCGGTGTCGGGCTGGGAGACGAGCAGCCCGTCGGTGTCCACGCCGAGCCTCTTGGCGTAGTCCGGGTCGAGCGCGTGCTCGGCGTCGATGAAGGCGGCGATCCCGCCCGCCTTCTGCGCGTTGGCGACCGCGTGCAGCGCCACAGTGGTCTTCCCGCTGCCCTCCGGCCCATATATTTCGACCACCCGGCCGCGGGGGAGACCGCCGATGCCGAGTGCGACGTCCAGCGCGATCGACCCGGTCGGGATCACCTCGATCGGTGCCCGGGCCTCGTCACCGAGCCGCATGATCGAACCCCTGCCGAACTGCCGCTCGATCTGGGCGAGCGCGGTCTCCAGGGACTTCTCCCGGTCACCGGCCTTGCCGCCCGCCCTGTCGCTGCCTGCCATGGGTACTCCCGTCGGGATCAAGGGCTTCCTGTCGGCCACGAAGCTACGCGCCACCACTGACAAAACTCCGCGGGCCGGTCCGCCGTGATGCCTACGCGGCCGGCATGCCGGGCCTCGGCCACCACGTAGTTGCCTACCTTAGGCGAACAACTGTTCGATCATGAACACGACACGCCGCGGAACCTGGGGAAACCACCCCGGCGGCCGGGGCGTTGCCCTAGCGCAGCCGTTCCGGCACGTCGAACGCCTCGCATACCGCCCGCCACACGGCCTTCGCGTCCACGCCATCGGCCAGTGCCTGGTTCACCGTGCGGCCGCCCACTCCCGCCAGCACGAAATCCTTGGCCACGCTTTCCGCGTAGGAATCGCCGAACTGCGCGCGCATTCGCTCCCAGAACACCGTCAGACGCACCGCGCCAGGCTACCGGCCCCCCGGGGCCACGCGCGCAAGGGAGCAATTCTGAACTCTTATGAAGAATGCCACAAGGAGGACGGGGGAAGAGTTCTCACAGGCACAACGCGAACCGCGCGGGAGCAAGGGATGACCCTCCGGGAAGAGTCCAGGAACCGGCCGCCGGCCGGCGGAGAGACCCGCGCCGACCCGCAGCCAGCCGCCCCAGCAGGTCACGACACGCCAGCGGGCCACGACACCCCCGGCGGGGCGGGCCTGGCTAAGCGCCGCCGCACCCGCGCCATGGCCCTTATCGGCGCTGCTTTCGTTGTCTGCCTGGTCGGCGCCGGCGGCCTGGCCGCCGCCGTGCTGCAGCACGGGCGGGCCCAGGCTACGCCAACGGCACTGCCGCCGGTTTTCCGGCTGCACGCCGGCGAGTGCGTCAACTCAGGCGGAGACCGAATCTCCTCGCCCAGCGTGGTGCCCTGCGCCCAGCCCCATGACGCCGAGATCTACGCCAGGTTCAGGCTGACCGGTCACCGCTGGCCGGGCCCTGCCATCGGGGCGCAGGCCCGCCGGGGCTGCACAGCAAGGCTCGGCGGCTACCTCAACCCGCAACTGGCCACCTCCGTTCTGGCCGAGTCGTACGTCTTCCCCGACCAGGGCGCGTGGAACGCGGGCGAGCGGACGGTGATCTGCGAGATCCGCGGCACGGCCGGAAAGCTCACCGGCTCGGTCCGCGGCCTGGGCTAACAGCCACCCCGGCCCGCGCCGGGTGGGATGCAGGCCGTCAAGCTGCGCGAATATCGATCATCGGGATATCCTGCCCGAGGGGGACGGACGCACAGCGCCGCGGCGGTGTGCGGAGATCCCGGTTACGGGCTCGCCCCGGGGCACCCCATCATCCGGCTCGCGCACACGGGACACCGGCGAGCCCGCCGTCCCGCCGCTGCCACCGGGGCCGGCGGCAGCTCGTTATGCAGGGATATTGCTGATCTTGGGAGATATCCTGCGGGATAGGGCCAGGCTGGCAGCTCAGCCGGGCCAGGCTGACGGCCGCGCCGGGGGTGCAGAGATCGCGGTTCCGGTTCCACCTGGGGACACTTCGACCAACGGGCTCGCTCTCATGCGGGAACTGCTCGCGAGCCTGCCCGCCGCCCTGGCCTACCTGTCCGGACCTGGCCTGGTCATCGAGTTCGCCAACGACGCCTGCGCCCAGCTGACCGGCGGCCGGGACCTGCTCGGCAGGCCGCTGGGCGAGGCCCTGCCGGAACTGGCCGACCAGGTGGAAGTGCTCGAACAGGTCATGAAGACCGGCGAGCCCGTGCGCGGCACCGAGGCGAGGGTCCGGTTCCGCCACCGCGGGCATCCCGACCAGCGGTTCGTGGACTACGTCTACCAGCCGGTTCGTGACACCGATGGAGGCGTCCCCGGGGTTCTGCTGTACGCCACCGATGTGACCGCCCACGTCCGGGACCGGCGCGAGCTGGAGAAGGTGGCGGCCCGGCTCACCGAGGCGGAGGCGCGGCTGCGCGGGCTGTTCGAGACCATGCCGCAGGGCGTGATCCAGTACTCCGCCGACAGCTCCGTCCTCGCGGCGAACCCGGCGGCACGGCAGATCCTGGGGCTTTCCGAGTCCGAGATGATCGCATGGCCGCTGGCCACGGTCCGGCAGGCGGTGCACGAGGATGGCTCCCCGTTGCGGCTGGAGGACCTCCCGGCGAGCAGGGCGCTGAGCACTGGCGAGGTCGTCCCCGAGGTCACGCTCGGGGTGCCGCACGGCCAGACGGGCGAGCTCCGGTGGCTGCGGGCCACCGCGGTACCCGACGCCCGCGACGAAGAGGGCCGCCCGCAGCGGGTCTACGTGATTTTCACCGACCTGACCGAGCAGCGCCGGCTGGAGGCGGACCTGCGGGAGAGCACGAGCCTGCTCGGCAGGCTCCGGGAGGCGAACGTGCTCGGCGTCGTGGTCGCCGGTGAGCAGCAGATCTACGAGGCCAACGACGCGTTCCTGGACATCGTCGGCTATGGCGCGGACGACGTGGCGGCCGGGCGGATCTCCTACCAGAACGTCACCGCCCCCGAGTGGGCCAGCCGCGACCGCGATGCGCTTAACGAGCTACGGAGCGCCGGGGCCTTCCAGCCCTACGAGAAGGAATATGTGCACAAGGACGGGCACCGGGTGCCGGTCCTTGTGGGTGCGGCGGTGATCGGCCGCGATCCACTGCGCTGGGTCACCTTCATCGTCGACCTCACCGCCCGGCAGCGCGCCGAGGAGGAACGCACCGAACTGCTCATCCGGGCACGCGCCGCCACCGCCGAGGCCGACCGGGCGAAGGAACGGCTCACGCTCCTCCTGCTGGCCGGGAACATGGTGGCCGCCAGCCGCGACGGGCACGAGCTGCTCGAGCACGCCGCTCAACTGGTGGTGCCGACGCTGGCCGATGTCTGCGCGGTGTTCCTGCCGGGCGCCGACGGCACCTTGCAGGCCGCCTCGCTCGCCCACCACGACCCTGCCCTGGCCGCGGTGCTCGCCGAGTTCCGCCAGTACAAGATCCCCCCGGCCGGGCCGATGTCGATCCAGATCGCCTACTCCACCGGGGCCAGCCAGCTCCTGCATGAGGCCAGCGCACAGGTACCACAGTGGCACGGGCTCGCCCCCGGCCTGGCCGGGGTGCTGGCCAGGCTGCAGGCGGATAGCGTGCTGTCCGTCCCGCTGCTGGTGGACGAGCACCCGGCCGGCGTCCTGGCCCTCGCCCGGGACGCCGGCCGGCCCGGCTTCGCCAGCACGGACGTCGCGGTGGCCGAGGAGTTCGCGCGCCGCCTGGCCGACGGCCTGGCCGCCGCCCACACATCCGCCCGCGAGCACACCATCGCGGAAACCCTCCAGCGCTCGGTCCTGCCCGGCACCCTGCCCACCATCAGCGGCCTGGACCTGGCGGTGTGCTACCTGCCCGCCACCGATGGCGCCGACGTCGGAGGTGACTGGTACGACGCCTTCCCGCTCGACGGCGGCCGGGTCGGGCTGGTGATCGGCGATGTGACAGGCCACAACATCGGCTCGGCTTCGATCATGGGCCAGGTCCGCAGCATGCTCCGCGCCTACGCCATCGACCACGCCGACCCTGGCGAGGTCCTGGACCGGACCAACACCGCCCTGTACCGGCTGATGCCGGAAGCGCTGGCCACCGCCGTCTACGCCGTCCTCGACCCGGCAACCGGCGAGCTGACCTATGCCAACGCCGGGCACCTGCCCCCGCTCGCCGTCACCAGCGCTGGCGAGGCCGGCTATCTCGACGACGCGCCCGGCACCATGCTCGGCGCCTCCCCCGACGCCACCTTCGCCGTCGGCCACCGGCGGCTCCCCCCCGGGTGCCTGCTCCTCAACTACACCGACGGGCTCATCGAGAACGGCCGCCGCGACCTCACCGACGGCCTGGACTCACTGGCCGCCGTCATGCGGCGGTCGGCCGCCCTGACCGCGGAGCGCAGTTGCGCCGCCGCGCTCGGCGGCCTGCTCGGCGCCGCCGCCCGGGACGATGACGTGTGCCTGCTCGCCGTCCGGCTCGGGGGCTGACGGCCCGGATTGTCACCGCCAGCGGGCAGGATGGGTATGTGCCTGCCCGCCGGCCCCCATCTCCGGACGCGCCTGCCGCCCCCGGGGGTGCCAGCGTGCCCGCAGGCAACGGCGCGTTCCCGCGGGCGGACCCGCTGAGCGGGTTCAGCGCGCTCACCCGCGACTGGTTCACCGGGGCGTTCAGCGCGCCGACGCAGGCCCAGGCCCAGGCCTGGGCGGCGATCGCGGGTGGCGACAACACGCTCGTTGTCGCGCCGACGGGATCGGGCAAGACGCTGGCCGCTTTCCTGTGGGCGCTGGACCGGCTGGCGAGTGACCCGCTCCCGGCCGACCCGAAGCTGCGCTGCCGGGTGCTCTACATCTCCCCGCTCAAGGCGCTGGCGGTGGACATCGAGCGGAACCTGCGCGCGCCACTGACCGGGATCCGTCAGGTCGCGCAGCGGCGCGGGCTCCCCGAGCCCGACATCGGCGTCGCGGTCCGCACCGGCGACACGGCGGCGGACGAGCGCAGGCGGCTGGCCAGCAAGCCGCCGGACATCCTCATCACCACCCCGGAGTCGCTGTTCCTGATCCTGACCTCCCGTGCCCGGGATGCCCTGCGCGGGGTGGACACCGTCATCGTCGACGAGGTGCACGCGCTGGCAGGCAACAAGCGGGGGGCGCACCTGGCACTCTCGCTGGAACGCCTCGACGCTCTCCGCGCGGGCACGCCGGCCACCGGGGCCGGCCCAGCCGAGGGCTCCGGGGGGCCGCCTCCCCCGGCCGGCAGCTCCACCCGGGCGGGCACTGCCACGCAGCGGATCGGGCTGTCGGCGACGGTCCGGCCCGCCGAGGAGGTGGCCGCGTTCCTGGGTGGGTCGCGGCCGGTGACCATCGCGGCGCCACCGAGCAGCAAGCAGATCGACGTGCGGATCGTGGTGCCGGTCGAGGACATGTCCGACCTCGACGCGGCGCCGGTCACACCCGGGACTGGCGGCCTGGTGGAGCCGCCACCCGCCCAGCGCTCGATCTGGCCGCACGTGGAGCAGCGGGTGCTCGCCGAGATCGAGAGCCACCGGTCCACGATTGTCTTCGCCAACTCCCGCCGCCTGGCCGAGCGGCTCTGCGGACGGCTGAACGAACTCGCGGCCGAGCAGGCCGCCGAGGGCGAGACGGCGCCCACCCCGGTGACGGCTCCTGCCCCGCCCGCCCAGATCATGGCGTCGGGGACCTCGGCCGGCGCACCGGCCGAGGTCGCCCGCGCGCACCACGGCTCGGTCTCCCGGGAGGAGCGGGCGCAGATCGAGGAGGCGCTGAAGGCGGGGCGCCTGCCCGCTGTCGTCGCCACCTCCAGCCTGGAACTGGGCATCGACATGGGCGCCGTGGACCTGGTCGTCCAGGTCGAGTCCCCGCCGTCGGTGGCGAGCGGCCTGCAGCGCACCGGCCGGGCTGGCCACAACGTCGGCGACGTCTCCCGCAGCGTGATCTTCCCGAAGTACCAGGGTGACCTGGTGCAGGCGGCGGTGGTCGCCCAGCGGATGCGGGACGGTGCGATCGAGGAACTGCGCATGCCGCGCAACCCGCTCGACGTCCTCGCCCAGCAGATCGTGGCCATGGCCGCGATGGACGACTGGGAAGTCGGCGCGCTCGAGCTCCTGATCCGCAAGGCAGCGCCGTTCAGCGGCCTCACCCGGCCGGTGCTGGAAGCCGTGCTCGACATGCTGGCCGGCCGCTATCCCAGCGAGGAATTCGCCGAACTGCGCCCCCGGCTGGTCTGGGACCGCACCACTGACACCCTGCACGGCCGGCCGGGCGCCCAGCGGCTGGCCGTCACCAGCGGCGGCACCATTCCCGACCGTGGCCTGTTCGGCGTGTTCCTGGCCGGGGCCCAGCGCCAGGGCCGGAACTCGCACCGGGTGGGTGAACTCGACGAGGAGATGGTGTACGAGTCGCGGGTCGGCGACGTGTTCGTGCTCGGCGCCAGCTCCTGGCGGATCGAGGACATCACCGCCGACCAGGTGCTCGTCTCCCCCGCCCCCGGCCAGCCCGGCAGGCTGCCGTTCTGGCACGGCGACGCGCCTGGCCGGCCGGCCGAGCTCGGCCGCGCGCTTGGCGCGTTCTGCCGCGAACTCGGCGCGTCGGGGGAAGGCGCGGCCACCACGACGCTGCGTTCCGCCGGTCTTGATGAACTCGCCGCGGCCAACCTGATCCGTTACCTCGCGGCGCAACGGGAAGCCACGGGCTACCTGCCCGATGACCGGACGCTGGTGATGGAACGGTTCCGGGACGAGCTCGGGGACTGGCGGCTGGTCCTGCACAGCCCGTACGGGGCCCGGGTGCACGCCCCGTGGGCGCTGGCCATCGCCGCCCGGCTGCGCGAGCGCTACCCGGACATGGACGTGCAGGCGCTGCACACCGACGACGGGATCGTGCTGCGCGTGCCCGACGCCGACGAGCCGCCGCCGGCCGGCATCGCCGAGTTCGACGCCGCTGAGGTGGAGCCGCTGGTCACCGCCGAGCTGGGCGGCTCGGCGCTGTTCGCGTCCCGGTTCCGCGAGTGCGCCGCCCGGGCGCTGCTGCTGCCGCGCCGCCAGCCGGGCCGGCGCTCTCCCCTCTGGCAGCAGCGGCAGCGGTCCGCGCAGCTGCTCTCGGTGGCGGCCAGGTATGGCACCTTCCCGATCGTGCTGGAGACCGTTCGCGAATGCGTGCAGGACGTGTTCGACGTCCCCGCGCTGGCCGGCCTCATGCGCGACCTCGCCAGCCGCAAGATCTCCCTGGTGGAGGTGGAGACACCGGCGCCATCCCCGTTCGGCCGGTCGCTGCTGTTCCGGTACGTCGGCGCGTTCATGTACGAAGGCGACTCGCCGCTGGCCGAGCGGCGCGCCCAGGCGCTGGCGCTCGACTCCTCGCTGCTCGCCGAGCTGCTCGGCCAGGCCGACCTGCGGGAACTGCTCGACCCCGCGGTCGTCGAGCAGACGCAGGCCGAATTGCAGCGGCTGGCCCCCGGCCGAGCCTGCCGCGACGCCGAAGGGGCCGCCGACCTACTGCGCACCATCGGGCCGCTGTCGGCGGCCGAGGTCGCGGACCGGTGCACCGAGCCGGGCGCGGCGCCCAGCTGGCTGGCCGGGCTGGCCGCACAGCGCCGGGCGATCGAGGTGCGGATCAGTGGCGAGGCGCGCTGGGCCGCGGTCGAGGACGCCGGGCGGCTGCGCGACGCGCTGGGAGTGCCCCTGCCGGTCGGTGTGCCGGCCGCGTTCGCCGCGCCGGTACCGGAACCGCTGGAAGACCTGGTGGCCAGGTACGCGCGCTGCCACGGCCCGTTCACCGCCGCCGACGTGGCGCACCGCTACGGCCTCGGGCAGGCGGTTGTCACCGGGTCGCTGCGCCGGCTGGCGGGACAGGGCAGGGTCAGCGAGGGCGAGTTCCTGCCGGGCGGGCGTGGCTCCGAATGGTGCGATGCGCAGGTGCTGCGGTTGCTGCGGCGCCGCTGCCTGGCCAGGCTCCGCAAGGAGGCCGAGCCCGTCCCGCCGGAGGCGCTGGGTGTGTTCCTGCCCGCCTGGCAGGACGCGGGCCAGCGGGCCAGCACGCGCGGCGACGGGCCACGGCCGGGCCGGGGGCTGCGGGTGGCGGGACCCGATGCGGTGTATGACGCGATTGAGCAGCTCGCCGGGGCGCCGGTGCCAGCCTCTGCGCTGGAGACCCTGGTGCTGCCCGGCCGGGTGCCCGGCTACCAGAGCTCCCTGCTCGACGAGCTGACCGCGGCAGGCGAGGTCGTCTGGGCGGGGGCGGGCGGGCTGCCGGGCGGCGACGGCTGGCTGGTGCTTGCCCCCGCGCACACCGCCCCGCTGCTCCGGCCGGCCCCGGCGGAGATCACCATGACGCCGCTGCATGAGGCGGTGCTGGCCGTCCTGGAGGGCGGCGGCGGGCTGTTCTTCCGGATGCTCGCCGACCGGGCGGCGGCACTGCTGCCGGAGGAGGAGCGCCGCGGCCTGACCGACGTGGCGGTGGCGGCGGCGATCTGGGATCTGGTGTGGGCGGGACAGCTCACCAACGACACCCTGACGCCGTTGCGCACGGTCCTGACCGCCGGGCGGCCGGTGGCAGCGGCCAGCCGGGTGGGCGGGACCGGCGGCGGGCCAAGGGGCAGCGGCCTGGGAGGACCGGACGGGGCCGTGGGCGGCTGGGTGCCGCCGTCCGGCCGGCCTGGCCGCACCGGCCGGTTCGGGGCCCGCAGGCCAGGCTCCGGGCGCCCGGCCATGCCGGGCCGCAGCGGGCCGCCCACCGTGACCGGACGGTGGTCGCTCCTGCCCGGGGCCGACCCGGACCGGACCAGGCGGCTGCACGCGCTCGCACGCACCTTGCTGGCCCGGCACGGCATTCTGACCAGGGGCGCGGTCGCCGCCGAACGGGTTCCTGGCGGGTTCGGTGCCCTCTACCCGGTGCTGCGGGCGATGGAAGAGGCGGGGCACTGTCGCCGTGGTTACTTCGTGGAGGGCCTGGGCGGCGCCCAGTTCGCGCTGCCCGGCGCGGTGGACCGGATGCGGTCGATGGCGGCGGAGGCGGCGGCCCCAGCGGCCCCAGCGGCAGCGTGGGACGGGGGGCAGAGGGACGGGGGGCGCTCACCGGGCCCCCCGGTGACGGTGCTGGCGGCGGCCGACCCGGCCAACCCGTTCGGCTCGGCGCTGCCCTGGCCGGCCAGGCCCGGCGAGGTGCCCGGCGCCCACCGGCCTGGCCGCAAGGCCGGAGCGCTGGTGGTGCTGTCCGGTGGGCACCTGGTCCTGTATGTGGAGCGCGGTGGCAAGACGCTGCTGTCGTGGACGGGTGACCCGGCCGTGCTCGTCCCGGCGGCGGCCGGTCTCGCGGACGCGGCGCGCGGCGGGGCGCTCGGCCGCCTCACCGTCGAGCGGGCCGATGGCTCGGGGGTGTACGAATCGCCGCTGGCTCAGGCCCTGGCCGACGCCGGGTTCCGCCCCACCCCCCGCGGCCTGCGCCTGCGCACCTAGGGCCCGGCCAGCCAGGGGCGCGTGATCATGGCTCTTCCCAGCGCACGTGCAGGGACGGTGGCTTGCGGAAGACCAGGCCGCGGGGTGCGCTGGGGTGATCCGGGTCGAGGCGCGGGCCGGGCAGGCGCAGCACCGCGCGCACCGCGGCCTGGGTCTCCAGCCGGGCCAGGTGGGCGCCCAGGCAGAAATGCGGGCCGTGGGCGAAGGCGAGGTGCAGCCGTGCGTTCGGGCGGCGGACGTCGAAGGTGTCGGGGTCACCGAAGACCGCGGGATCACGTCCCGCGCCAGCCAGGGAGATCGTGACCAGGTCGCCCCGCCGGATGGCTGCTGGCCCGATCCGCAGGTCACGGGTCGCGTAGCGGTCCACGACGGCGGCGGCCGGCTCGAGCCGCAGTGACTCCTCGACCGCGTCGGGCACCAGCCCAGGATCCGCCGTGACCAGCGCCAGCTGGGCGGGATGGCTCAGCAGATGGAAAATAGCGTTGCCGATCATGCCCTCGGTGGTCTCGATCCCGCCGAACATGACCACCGCGGCGTTCGAAACGACCTCATCGGCGGACAAGCTGGAGCCGTTGGCGCCCCCGGCCGCGCCGGCCAGCAGGGACGGCGGTCCGGCGCCCGCCCCCATCACGGCGCGCAGGCTCGCGTCGAGCATCCGGAACGCCGCTTCCCCCGACGTGCTCACCTGCGGGACTGGGCCGGGCGCCCCCGCGAGTGCGGATACCGATGCCACGATCGCGCCGTACCACTCCAGGATGGTGGCGGGGTCCGCCTGGCCAAGGCCCAGTGCCTCGGCGACCACCGCCACCGCCAGCGGGCCCGCCAGGCCCGGCCGCAGGTCGGCGGCGCCCAGCGGGCGAAGCGCTGCCATCAGGCGGTCCGCTTCCGCCGTCACGTAGCCGGCCAGCCGCGAGCGGATCTCCGCGTGGCCGAAGCCACGGGCGAACGGCCCCCGGTGACGGCCATGTTCGGTCCCGTCCAGGGAGAGCATGCTCGGCCCGACAACCCGGGCGGTGGAGAACCGCGGATCGTCGACGGTGAAGACGGTGGACTCGCGCAGTACCCGCAGTGCCAGATCCCGCCTGGTCACCAGCCATCCGCCGAGCGCGGGCAACCAGGAAACGGGCTCACGCTCGCGAAGCCGGGCCAGCACCGGATGCGGATCGGCTTCGAGGTCGGCAACGGCCACGGCCTCGCCGAGCGGGAAAGCGCCGCGGCCGGCCGCGGGCTCGGCGGGCCCGGCGGGCCGCTGCTCGGGCATGCCGGGCACGCTGCCGACAGTAGCGCAACGACCTGCCCGGCCGACCTTGGCAGGGGTGGCGGGGTGGCCCGGCTGGCCCGGGGTGGGCCCGGCGGCCAGTCGTGGTCCGCATTTCCGCATCAGACCCGGCATAATGCTTGACATGCGATTGTCTGCCCGCGCTGACTACGCGCTGCGCGCCGCGATCGAACTCGCCGCGACCGAGCGCAATCACATCACGGCCGAGCAGCTGGCACGGGCGCAGCGCATTCCGGCGAAATTTCTCGAAGCCATCCTCACCCAGCTGCGGCGGGCCGACCTCGTGCGCAGCCAGCGTGGCCCGGAAGGGGGGTTCTGGCTGGCCAGGCCGGCCGCCGATATCAGCCTTGCCGACATCATCCGGGCCATTGACGGGCCCCTGGTCGGTGTGCGCGGTGAGCGGCCCGAGAAGGTCGGGTACACCGGCGCGGCGGAACCGCTTCAGACCGTGTGGATCGCCTTGCGCGCCAACGAGCGGGCGATCCTGGAAGAGGTCACGCTCGAAGACATCGTGACGCGCCATCTCCCGCTCCGGGTCCGCGAACTCGCCGAGGACCCGCGGGCGTGGGCGAGCGGACCTGCCTGACGCCTGCGGTCGGCTCTCAGACCGGAATCATGTCCGTGATATCGCGGATCCGGCGGGCCGCCTCGTCGTCGAAGGCCGCCGTCTGACCGGGCCGCATCGGCACCGCGTCGAGGACGCCGGCCCTGGCCCCGAGTTCGCGGCCCGACACCAGCCTGAGCCCAGGCTGCCCGGCACCGCTGAACGCCGTCTCCGGGGTGTCCCGGCCGCCCGCGGAATGACCGACCGCGGCTGCTGCTTCCAGCGCCGGCTCCCTGGCCCCGGCGAGCACCGGCTCGCTCTGCAGTTCCGCGAGCGCGAAGTTGTCGGACACTTCGCGGAACACGTGCGACAGCGGCGTCCCGAGGGCTGAGCAGATCGCCGCCAGCAGTTCCGATGACGCTTCCTTCTGGCCGCGTTCCACCTCGGACAGGTATCCCAGGGACACCCGGGCCGCGGCCGAAACCTCACGGAGCGTGCGACCCTGACGCAGGCGCAGGCGCCGCAGCACGTCACCGAGCAAGTGACGAAGCAGGACCATGGTCGCGCTCCCTTCGCGAGGTCACCTCTGATAACACCACGGTACCTGCCTTCACCGACAGTCCGGGAGAGCGCATGCAGCCGTGTTCGCTGATGACGTAACGCTGTAATCACGGGTTTTCTTCCGCAAGCACGCTCCACAGCAGCCGCAGCGACCGCTCCACCGTGTCCCGCCGGATCTCGTCCCGGGTCCCGGACAGGGGCAAAGTCTGGATCACCGCGCCGCCGCCCGCGCTCACCGCGATGTGGACGGTTCCGGGCGGCTTGCCTTCTGCCGCATCGGGCCCCGCCACCCCGGTGGTCGCCACCCCGATCGCGGCTCCCAGCCGTTCCCGCACGCCGGTGGCCATGGCGCCTGCCACGTCGGGGTCAACCGCCCCGCGCTCCGCCAGCAGGGCCGCCGGCACGCCCAGCAGGGCCACCTTCAGGTCCGTCGCGTAGGCGATCACCCCACCACGGAAGACCGCCGAGGCACCCGGGACGGTGGTGATCGCGGCACCGAGCAGCCCGCCGGTGAGCGACTCGGCCACGGCGACGGTCTGCCGCCGCTGGGCGAGCAGGCCCACGATCCGCTCCGCCAGGCCCGGGCCGCTCACGGCGGGGCCCCCGCACCGGCGGGCGGCGGGCGGCGGTGCAGGCGCACCGCGCGCACGGCGTAGTCCACGCCAGTGACCAGGGTGACGGCCACCGCGGCCGCCATCACCACGGCCCGCACCACCGCAAACGGCCCCTGCAGCACGTACAGGGCGATCGCGACCACCTGCAGGAGTGTCTTCAGCTTGCCGCCCCGGCTGGCCGCGATCACGCCGCGGCGGATGACCCAGAACCGCAGCACGGTCACCGAGATCTCCCTGGCAAGGATCACCACGGTCACCCACCACGGCAGCTCACCCAGAGCGGAGAGGGTCACCAGCGCCGAGCCGGTGAGTGCCTTGTCCGCGATCGGGTCCGCAAGCTTGCCGAAGTCGGTGATCAGGCCGCGGCTGCGGGCGATCCGGCCGTCCAGCAGATCCGTCAGCGAGGCCACACCGAACGCGAAGAAGGCCGCAATCCGCCAGCCCAGCCCGCCCGCGAGCAGGCAGGCGACGAAAACCGGCACCAGCGCCAGACGCAGCATGGTCAGCGCGTTGGCGGCGTTGACCAGTCCGGGACCGGGGAGCACAGGCTGAGCCGGAGGGGCGGCGCGCGCCGCACCGCCGTGGGGCGGCTCACCTCCCGGCAGCACCGGCCCGCCCGGTCAACGAGACTGGTTCTGCCGGGACGCGGCGGGTGACGCGGTGACGGGCTCGGCCGGGAGGGCGTCCGCGACCAGGTCCACTCCCCGCGAGTCCACGACCCTCGCGCCGACCATGGCACCGGCGGCCAGCGGCACCGGTGAGCTCACGGTGGTCACCCCGTCCACCTCAGGCGCCTGGTGGGCCGCCCTGCCCTCGTAAAGCCGGCCGCCGAGATCTTCCTCGATGAGAACCTCCACCGTCTCGCCGACGCGGTCGGCGGCCCGCTGGGCCATGACCTCCTCGGCAAGGTCGGACAGCTCATCGGCCCGGTGGGCCACCTCGGCCGGGTCCAGCCGGCCGGGCAGCGAGGCGGCCTCGGTCCCCTCCTCATCGGAGTAGCCGAAGATGCCGATCGCGTCCAGCCGGGCCAGCGACAGGAAACGCTCGAGTTCGGACAGGTCACTGGCTGTCTCACCGGGGAAGCCCACGATGAAATTGGACCGGATGCCCGCATCCGGGCACGCCTGCCTGATCTGGTCGAGCAGGGCGCAGAACCGCTCGGTGTCGCCGAACCGGCGCATGGCGCGCAGGACCGTGCCGCTCGCGTGCTGGAACGACAGGTCGAAGTAGGGGGCGACGCCGGGGGTGGAGGTCATCACCGTGACCAGGCCGGGCCGGACCTCAGCGGGCTGGAGGTAGCTCACCCGGACCCGGGTGATCCCCGGCACCGCGGCCAGGGCGGGCAGCAGCTCGTCGAGCAGCCGGAGATTGCCCAGATCCTTGCCGTAGGAGGTGGAGTTCTCGCTGACCAGCAGCAGTTCCCGGACACCCTGGCCAGCCAGCCAGCCCGCCTCGGCGATCACGTCCTGGACAGGGCGGGAAAGGAACGCGCCCCGGAACGCCGGGATCGCGCAGAAACTGCACCGGCGGTCGCAGCCGGACGCGATCTTCAGCGGCGCGACCGGGCCGCCGTCCAGCCTGCGCCGCACGGTCCGTGGCCCCGAAGCGGGCGCCACGCCCGGTGGCAGGTCAGAGATAGCAGCAGCGGCGCCCGGGACGCTGTGCCCGGGCACGTGCGGGTGCGGCGCCGCGGGCCGCCGGGCGGGGGCCAGCGGGAGCAGCCGCCGCCGGTCCCGCGGCTCATGTGCGGGCAGCCTTTCGCCGGCCAGCACCGCGTCCAGCCGGGCGGCGATGTCACCGTAGTCGTCGAAGCTCAGGACCTGCGCCTCGGGCAGTGCCTGCGCCAGCTGCGACCCATAACGCTCGGCCAGGCACCCCACCGCGACGACGCGGGCGCTGCCGGACGCGGCGTCGAGCAGTTCGGCGACGGATTCCTGCTTCGCCGCCTCGATGAAGCCACAGGTGTTGACGAGCACGACGCTCGCCTCCCCATCACCGGCCACTGTCCAGCCAGCCGCGTCGAGCCGCCCGGCGAGTTCCTCGGAGTCGACCTCGTTGCGCGCGCAGCCCAGCGTCACCAGGCTGACGGTGCGCTTGCCCGCCGGTGGGTTCTCCTTACTCGACGACACACCGGCAGACTACGGTAAGCCCGGCTGTGCCGACGACGGCGCGCCACGGCGCACGGCGGTCAGCCCGCCACCTGGCCGGGCAGCCTCCTGCCCGGCCCGAAGCTCAGCGTCAGCGGCTGGCCGGGTGAACCGGGCCGGCCCAGGTTCTTGCCGTTCACGTTCAGCAGGATCCCGCCCGGGTTGCCGATCTGCATGGTCACCGCGCGGTGGAATGTCCAGGTCTTGGAGCTCCCCCCGACCACGTAGGACTGGGACAGGTACGTCCCGGCCGGCGTGGTGAACTCGACCCAGCAATCCTGGATGGCAGTCAGCTGGATCACGACGGTGTGCCTGACATGCGTGGGGGTGGCGGAGGGGCTGGCCGAGGGATGGGCGGGCGGCGCCGAACGGTGGCTGCTCTGCTGGACCGCGGCGGTGTTGTGGTGCGGCGAGGCGACCGCCGTCACCCCCCGGTACACGCCGTAGGCGAGGACCAGCGCCAGCACGACGATCATCGCCACGCTCCAGTTGGGTGAGCGCCGCTCCTTGATCTTGATCGGGGTGGCCGGCTCGAAGACCTCCGCGGCCCTGATCGCGTGCGGAGCGCCATGGGTGGCGTCGTACTCGTGGATCAGCTCCTCGGGGTCGATCCCGACCACACGCGCGATGCTGCGGATATGGCCGCGGGCGTAGAAGTCGCCACCGCACGCGGAGAAGTCACCGCGTTCGATACCCCGGATGATCGTCTCCCGGATGCAGGTTCGCTGGCTGACCTGCGTAACAGTGAGACCGGCCTGGCTGCGGGCCTGTGCCAGGGCGTCACCGATGCTCACGCCGCGCCTCCCCTGCGTAGTGGCACTGCCGCCCGGGGACACGCGTGCAGTAACCGGATGAGAGGTCCCGAGTGCGGGACCGGGTAACCAAGTGTAGACATGCCCCCGATCGACCAGGGGAACCAAGGGCCCCTGATCAGCCGTCCTGGTCGCCGCGCAAAGACGCCAGTACGCCAGCAAGATCGTCGGGGGTGACGAGGACATCCCTCGCCTTCGAACCTTCGCTCGGTCCCACGATCCCCCGGCTCTCCAGCAGGTCCATGAGCCTGCCCGCCTTGGCGAAGCCGACCCGCAGTTTCCGCTGCAGCATGGAGGTGGAGCCGAACTGGGTGCTGACGATGAGCTCCGCCGCCTGGACGAGCAGTTCGAGGTCGTCGCCGATGTCGGCGTCGATATCGCGCTGACGCCCCTCGGGCGCGCCCACGTCCTCGCGGTAGGTGGGCTGGGCCTGCTTGGTGCAGTGACCGACGATCTCGCGGATCTCCTTCTCCGAGACGAAGGCGTTCTGCAGCCGCAGCGGCTTGCTCGCCCCCATCGGCAGGAAGAGCGCGTCGCCCTGCCCGATCAGCTTCTCCGCGCCTGGCTGGTCCAGGATGACCCGGCTGTCGGCCAGGCTGGCGGTGGCGAAGGCGAGCCGGGTCGGGATGTTGGCCTTGATCAGGCCGGTGACCACGTCCACGCTGGGCCGCTGGGTGGCGACCACCAGATGGATGCCCGCGGCCCGGGCGAGCTGGGTGATCCGCACGATCGCGTCTTCCACGTCACGCGGGGCGATCATCATCAGGTCGGCGAGTTCGTCCACGACCACCAGCAGGTAGGGATAGGGCAGGAAGACCCGCTCGCTGCCCGGCGGCGGGGTGAGCTTGCCCGCGCGCACCGCCTTGTTGTAGTCGTCGATATGCCGGAACCCGGAGGCGGCGAGGTCGTCGTAGCGGCGGTCCATCTCCCCGACCACCCACGCCAGTGCCTCCGCCGCCCGTTTCGGGCTGGTGATGATCGGGGTGATCAGGTGCGGTATCCCGGCGTAGATCGCCAGTTCCACCCGTTTGGGGTCGATCAGGATCATCCGCACGTCGTCGGGGGTGGCCCGCAGCAGGATCGAGGTGATCAGCCCGTTGACGCAGGTCGAACTTGCCGGCCCCGGTGGCGCCCGCGATCAGCATGTGCGGCATCTTGGCGAGGTTCGCGACGACGGTCCTGCCTTCGACGTCCTTGCCGAGGCCGACCACCATCGGGTGATGGTCGGCGACGGCCACCGGGGAGCGGAGCACGTCGCCCAGGCTGACGATCTCGCGGTCGGCGTTGGGGATCTCCACCCCGATGGCTGACTTGCCCGGGATCGGGGACAGGATCCGCACGTCCGCGCTTTTCACCGCGTAGGCGATGTTCTTCGACAGCTGGGTGACCCGCTCCACCTTGACCGCGGGCCCGAGCTCGATCTCGTACCGGGTCACGGTCGGCCCGCGGCTGAAGCCGGTGACCTGGGCATCGACCTCGAACTGCTCGAGAACGGCGGTGAGCGCCCTGACCACCACATCATTGGCCTGGGTCCGCGTCTTGGGGGCAGTGCCCGGCCGCATCAGCGCGGCCGGCGGCAGGGTGTAGCTGGCGTCGGTCGACCCGGTGAGGGTGAGCTGCTCGGTCCGGCCGGGCAGCGGGCCGGACACCGGCATGGGCTGCCGCCCGCCGCCGGGCGGCCCGAAGCCCAGCACCTCCAGCAGTCTCGCCTCGTCGTCTGGCCGGCCCGCCGACGGCGTCCCTGGGCTGTCCGGATCGCCCGTCTCCGCCGGGCCGCCCGCGGCCGGTGCCTTCCCGCCCGCGGGCCCGGCAAGCGCCGCGGTCCCATCGGCCCCGCCCCCGCCTCGCAGCAGCGGCGTGTCGTACGGCTTGCTGTGATCACCGGCTTCGATCGCGGCCAGCCGCTTGCGCCCGAAGCGGGTGCCGGCGCCCTGGCGCGTGGCCCCGTCACCACCAGGCTCGGCTGCCTGCCCACGCCCGGTCAGGCCCCGCAACTCGGCCAGCCGGTCCGGTACCCGGTGCAGCGGTGTGCCGGTGATGACCAGCAGGCCGAACCCGCACACCAGCGCCAGCAACGGGGCCGCGATCCACGGCGTCACCGCGGCCACCAGCGGGGAAGAGGCGGCGAAGCCGATGAACCCGCCCGCCCCGCGCATCGCGGCGGCCCCGTCGGCGGGGGTCGGGGTGCCGTGTGCGATGTGCACCAGCCCCAGGCCGCCGATGACCAGAGCCGTCCCGCCGATCGTCACCCGGCCGGTTTCGGCGTTGCGGTCCGGGTGCCGCAGGAACCGCCAGGCGAGCAGCGCCAGCAGGACCGGCACCGCCCACGCCAGCGAGCCGAACGCGCCCCGGACGAACGCGGTCATGACGCGGCCGACGATGTTGCCCATGCTCCACCAGGTGGTGGCCGCGACAACGAGCGCCGCGCCGAGGAAGGCCAGGCCCACCCCGTCCCGCCGGTGCAGCGGGTCGAGGTCCTGCGCGCTGCGGCCGAGCGCCCGGGCGCCGAACCCGGCCGCGTGGGCGAGCACCATCCAGGCACCCGCCAGTGCACTGCCCACCCAGCCGAGCAGGATGATGATCGGGTCGGTTGACGGCGGCCGACGCTGGGAGCGGCCCTTTCCCCGGCCGCGGCGGGAGCCGCCGCGCGCGTTCCGCCCCCGTCCGCTGCCCTTCCGCGCAGGTCCGCGGCCGCGCGGGGGCATTCCGCTGCGGGTACGCGGGCGCCCGCCGGTGCCGGCCGGGCGGGTGCGCGTGGCTGCCCCGCCCGGCGGCCGGGTTTTGCCGTTGGGGACACGGGTAGCCATGATGACCACGGTAACCAGAAAGGCCTGCCTGCCGAAGGAACGCCGGGCGCGTGTCGCGATCCGTCACGCCGGCGGGTGGGCCGGGGGCAAGTCACGAGGGTGAACGGGAATGGGCGGTTACGTGGCGGAGCAGGGAAGACTCCGGCAACCCCGTTGGCATCACCGGCCCGCTCCTTCACGCTGGAAGAAAGCTGTGACGGGGCGAGAGGGACATGAAAACGACGGAGGGACTGTGACAAGCCTGGCTCGCGGCCCCGGGGGAGGCCAGCCGCCGACCGGGCGGCCCCGCTCATGACCGCGCCCGACCCCGTCCAGGTGATCGCCGACCTGTTCGCGTGCGAGGGCGCACGCGACTACCTCGGCGAGCCGGTGACGCAGGCCTCGCACATGCTGCAGGCGGCGGCGCTGGCACAGGCATGCGGCGCGCCGCCGCCCCTCGTCGCGGCCGCGCTCCTGCATGACGTCGGCCATTACACCGCCGTGATCACCGGCCACGACCTGGTGCGCGGTGCCGATAACCGGCACAGCGACGCGGGCGCGGACTGGCTCGCGCAGTGGTTCGGCGAGGAGGTTACCGAGCCGGTACGGCTGCATGTGGCGGCGAAACGCTACCTGTGCGCGGTGGAGCCCGGCTACCTCGCCACTCTGTCCCCGGCGTCGGTCTGCACGCTGGCCGCGCAGGGGGGCCCCATGGGCGCGGCGGAGCGGGCGGAGTTCGAGGCGAACCGGCACGCCGGCGCGGCCCTGCGGCTGCGGCGCTGGGATGACGCGGCCAAAGACCCGGCCATCGCGGCGCCCGCGTTCGGCTACTACAAGTCGCTGCTCCGCCGCCTGCTCCGCCGGTCCGGACCCGGGCGGCCGGACGCGGCCGGCGGCGGCCGCCGTGCGGGCCCGGCGCCGCTCAGACCTCGATCACCACTGGGATGATCATGGGCCGGCGCCGGTAGTTCTCGTTGACCCACCGGCCGACCGTGCGCCGCACCAGCTGCCCCAGCTGGTAGGCGTCGTTGATCCCATCGGCCGCCGCCTTGGCGAGCGCCTCGTCGATCCGCGGCGTCACGTCGCCGAACGCGGCGTCGTCGATACCCGAGCCGCGCGCGTGAATCTCCGGCCCGGCCGACAGCTTGCCGGTGGTCGAGTCGACCACGATCACGATGGAGATGAACCCCTCCTCGCCGAGGATCCGCCGGTCCTTCAGCGAGGTCTCGGTCACCTCCCCCACCGACAGCCCGTCCACGTAGACGTAGCCGCACGGGACCGCGCCGGTGATCGCGGCCTTCCCGCCCACCAGATCGACCACCACGCCGTCCTCGGCGACCACGATGCCGCTCTCCGGCACGCCGGTCAGGGCCGCGAGCCGGGCGTGTGCCCGCAGGTGGCGCCATTCGCCGTGCACCGGCATGAAGTTGCGTGGCCGGACCAGGTTCAGCACGTAGAGCAGCTCGCCGGCGGGTGCGTGCCCGGAGACGTGCACGAGCGAGTTCTCCCGGTGGACGACCCGCGCCCCCCACCGCGTCAGGGCATTGATCACCCGGAACACGGCGGTCTCGTTGCCGGGGATCAGCGAGGAGGCGAGGATCACCGTGTCCCCCTCGGCGATCCGGATCTGATGGTCACGGCCGGCCATCCGGGACAGTGCCGACATCGGCTCGCCCTGGGATCCGGTGGAGATGAGCACGATCTTCTCGGGCGGCATCTCCTCCGCCTCGCGCATGTCCACCATCAGGCCGCCGGGAACGCTGGGGATCCGCAGGTAGCCGAGGTCGCGGGCGACCCCCATGTTGCGCACCATGGAGCGGCCGACGAAGGCGACCTTGCGGCCGTGCGTGGCGGCCGCCTCGAGCACCTGCTGCACCCGGTGCACGTGGCTGGCGAAACAGGCGACGATGATGCGCTGCTGCGCACCGGCGAAGATCTCCGCCAGCACCGGGGCGATCTCCCGCTCGCTGGTGACGATGCCGGGTACCTCGGCGTTGGTGGAGTCGGACATCAGCAGGTCCACGCCGTCCGCCCCGAGCCGGGCGAACCCGCCGAGGTCGGTGAGCCGGCCGTCCAGCGGCAGCTGGTCCATCTTGAAGTCACCGGTGTGCAGGACCACCCCGGCCGGGGTGGCGATGGCGACCGCGAGGGCATCCGGGATGGAATGGTTCACCGCGAAAAATTCAAGCCCGAAGGCGCCAAACGACTGCCGTGTGCCCGCCGCTACCTCCACCGAGGAGGGGGTGAGCCGGTGCTCGGCAAGCTTGCTCTTCACCAGGGCGAGGGTCAGCTTCGAGCCGACCAGCGTGAGGTCCGGGCGCTCCCGGAGCAGATACGGGACGGCACCGATGTGGTCCTCGTGGGCGTGGGTGAGCACCACCGCCTCGATCTGGTCGAGACGGCCGGCCAGGTAGGAGAAGTCGGGCAGGATCAGGTCCACCCCGGGCTGGTCGGGCTCGGGGAACAGCACCCCGCAGTCCACGATGAGCAGCCGCCCGGCGTGCTCGAACACGGTCATGTTCCGGCCGATCTCGCCGAGACCACCGAGCCCGATGATGCGCAGTCCGCGCTTGGGCAGAGATGGGGGTGCGGAGAGCCCGGGATGCGGGTGGCTCACCAGGCCGCCCCGGGTGTGCCCTCGGGCAGCTTCACGCCGCCGGCCGCCAGGTCGGTGCGCAACTGCTCCACCTGCTGCGGTGCCGCATCGGCGAGCGGCAGGCGGACCGGGCCGCCGGGCAGCCCGAGCATCCTGAGCGCCGCCTTGGTCGTGATCACGCCCTGGGTGCGCGTCATCACGCCGATGTAGACGGGCAGCAGGTCGAGGTGGAGCTGGCGGGCGTCATCGACCCGGCCCGCCCGGTACGCGTCGATCATGTCGTGCAGCCGGTCACCGGCCAGGTGGCCGACCACGCTGACGAAGCCCGCGGCCCCGATCGCCAGCATGGGCAGGTTCAGCATGTCCTCGCCGCAGTAGTAGACGAGGTCGGTGCTGAGCATCACCTGTGAGCTCGCGCCCAGATCGCCCTTGGCGTCCTTGACGGCCACGATCCGTGGATGCTCCGCCAGCCGGATCAGGCTCTCGGTGGCGATCGCCACGCCGGCCCGGCCGGGGATGTCGTAGAGCATGACCGGCAGCCCGGTCGTGTCGGCGACCGCGCTGAAGTGGGCGATGAGGCCGGCCTGGGGCGGCTTGTTGTAGTAGGGCGTCACCACCAGGAGTGCGTCCGCGCCAGCACGTTCTGCCTGCTGGGCGAGTTCACGGGTGTGCGCGGTGTCATAGGTGCCAACCCCGGCCACGATCGTCGCCCGGTCGCCGACCGCCTCGATGACGGCGCGCAGCAGCCGGTCCTTCTCGGCGTCGGTGGTGGTGGGCGACTCACCCGTGGTGCCGCTGACGACAAGGCCGTCGTTGCGCATGTCGTCGACCAGGTAAGTGGCGAGGCGGGCCGCACCATCGGCGTCGAGCGCCCCGTCGGCGGTCATGGGTGTGATCATCGCGGTCAGCATCCGGCCGAAGGGCGCCCTGGCCGGGCGGGCACCGCCCGGCGGGCCCGCGGATTGCTGCTGGGTTCCTGTCATGAACGGAACGCTACCCGGCATGGCCCCGCCGCGTGATACCAGCCACGCACCAGCCACAGAAGACGCGGTGACGTGGGCTCGGGGGTACCCACGTCAACCGCGCCTATCTGGTCATCGGGCCGCCCTTCGCGGTGTTACACATTGTGATCATCTTTCGCCGGTTCGTAGTCGGCCCCGCGCCATGGCCGTAACGATCCCGGAACGGCGGTGACGGACAATCCCGCCATTGGCGCATGCAGTGAGGGGGAGACACTATGACCACCAAGACGGGTGACGTTCCCGCCACCGGCCAGCGGCGCACCGGCGCCAGGGGCGTGATCGACGTCGTGTACGGCTATCTGGCCGCCTTCTTCGTGCTCGGGGTCCTGTTCCAGGTGTACCTGGCGGGCATCGGGATCTTCGGGATCAATGCCAGGAAGGTGGCCAACGCGACCAGCCTGGACCCGCACCGCGCCTGGGGCACGGTGCTGATGGTGATCGCGCTCGTCCTGCTCATCCTGGCCCTCATCGCGTGGGCGTCCCGCGCCACGGTGATCGAGACCTTCGTGCTTGCCCTGCTGGTCATCGTCGCCCAGTCCGGGCTGGCGTCGGCGGGCGAGAGCAACAAGTGGATCGGCGGGCTGCACGCGCTCGACGGGATGGTGATCCTGCTGCTGTCGCTCTGGCTGGCGATCGCCGCCTGGCGGCGCCGGCGGGCCGGCTAGCGGGGATCCGGGCACCGGCCCTCAGAACACCGGGATGATGTCCTCGGGGTTGATGTCGTCGGCCACGTCCACACCCTCGATGTCCAGTTCGGGAATGGCGGGGAAGTCGATGCCCCAGCGGGTCACGATCGCCCGCACCCGGGCCATCGCCACCCGCCAGTTCTCGGCCTGCTGCTGGTAGGACAGCACCCCGAGGCCCGCCTCGCGGGCGTGCCTCATGAGCACCCGGTGGTTGGGAAGGAAGTACGGCGGCAGCTCCCAGAACCCCTCGGGCGGCTCCCACAAGATCATCGAAAGGAACACGAACCCGGCCCGCAGCTGGCGGGTGATCAGGCCTTTGACCTCCTCGGTCAGGCCGGGCCACTCGTTCTCCAGGATGGTCATGCAGATCTGCAGGTGGCGTGACTCGTCGCGGCCGATCCGCTGGAACATCTGGGAGAACACCGGATGCGTGGTACCCGACGCCATGCCACGGAACAGGGTCGACGCGGCCATCTCGCCCATCATGAAGCTGGTGAACAGGACGGGCAGCGAGTACTTGCCTACCGCCTTGTTGTAGCCGGTCCAGTAGCGGCCGCCGTTGTGGTACAGCCAGGCGATGTTGTTGTGCGCGGCCTGTTCCAGGTCGGTCGACGGCGCCCAGTCCAGCGGGCCGCCCGGCCAGAGCCTGGCGATGGTGCGCTGGCAGCATTCCTCGTGGTTCATCTCGTCCCGGGTGATCGAGAAGAAGCACTTGCGGACGGGGTCCTCCTCATGCTGCTCGAACGCGTGGATCGTGGCGCGGGCGAACACCGCCGGGCCGGAGGCGTCGAAGTTGGCCAGCACCGAGAACCAGTACATGATGCCGAGCCGCTGCTCGGTAGTGAAATCCTCCGCCCGCAACCCGTCCCAGGCCAGGTCGGCCGGGTTCCAGAGGGTGCGCTTGGACTTCTCGTAGATCGCGGCCAGCTTGGCGGTCTCGACCCGCCACTCCATCGGGTAGATGTTCGGCTGCGGGATGGATGGCGCGGGCCAGAACCCGCCCTCCGGGACAACCAGCTCGTGCTCGGCCTCTGCCACGTCATTGCTCCCGTCCTGTGCCCTGCCGGAAGCCCCGGGTGTCGGGGCCCCGTGTTCCGGGGTTCCGTGTTGTTCCGGAGCCTCGTGTCCTGGAACACAGCTACATGACAGGTTAAGGCCGGGTCTTGCGAGGTGTCCTCTCCGGGCGGCACCCGGCGTCAGGGCAGTCTCACCTGCCGGGGCAGCGCGCGGGCCTCCCGGCCGCGCTAGAGTACCGGTTATCCTGGGGTCCGCCCAGGATGGTGCCGACCCAGCGAAGCCGGTGAGATACCGGCGCTGTCCCGCAACGGTGATGCCCCCGCGGAGGGGATGAGCCCGGACGCCTGGCCGGTGCCAACGTGCTGTCCTCGGAGGAAGGGCGGCTCGTTTCGATGCCTCGCCGGGCGTCGCAGCGGGCGCACTTCGTCCTCCACGACCCCGACGGAGGATGATCCATCATGCGGGCACTCTCCCGCCAGTTCCCGGCCCTCGCCCTGGCAGCGGCACTCGCCGCCGCCTGCGCGGGCTGTGGCACCAGCCAGCCTGTCAGCACCGCGGCCACGAGCAGCCCGGTCGCGCTCGGTCCCGCCGCGGGCGGGACCTTCCCGGTGACCGTCACCGCCGCCAACGGCGCCGTGCACCTGCCGGCCCGGCCGACGGCGATCATCTCGCTCTCCCCCGCTCTCACCGAGATGCTCTACGCGATCGGCGCCGGGCCGCAGGTCAAGGCGGTGGACGCGGACTCCAACTACCCACCGCAGGCGCCCCGGACCAAGCTGTCCGGCCTGAGTCCCAACGTGGAGGCGATCGTCGCCGACAAGCCCGACCTGGTCGTCGAGTACGCCGACACCGGCAACCTGACCAAGCGCCTCGCCGCGTTCGGGATCCCGGTGCTCGAACTGCCACCGCCTGCCCAGGTCTCCGGCGTGTACAGCGAGCTCACCCAGCTGGGCCGGGCGACCGGCCACCCGGCCCAGGCAGCCCGCGAGGACGCGATGATCCGCAGCCAGATCGGTGCCATCGTCGCAGCTGCCCCGCATCACTCCCGGCCGATCACGTACTACTACGAACTGGACCAGACGTACTACTCACTCACCTCGTCCACGTTCGTCGGCGGCCTGCTGCACCTGCTCGGCATGACGAGCATCGCGGACGCCGCGAAGGGCGCCGCGGCGGCCGGGGGGTACCCGCAGCTGTCGTCGGAGTACATCCTGCGGGCAAATCCGGACTACATCCTGCTCGCGGACACCCTGTGCTGCCACCAGAACGCGGCGGCCCTGGCCAGGCGACCCGGCTGGGCAAGCCTGCCGGCGGTGAAGGACGGGCATGTGGTCGCGCTCAACGACGACATCGCCTCCCGCTGGGGGCCGCGGATCGTCGATCTGCTGCGCGCGGTCGCGGACGCCCTGGCCAGGCAGGGGCAGTGACGTCTCACCGGCCCCCGGCGGCCGCGCACCCCCGGCAGGGTCGCGCCGATCAGCCGCCTCGCACCGGCGGGCAGCTGCCGGAAAGCGGCGGACAGCTGCCGGAAAGCGGCGGGCGGGCGACCGCGGGCGGCGGGATCCGGCGGATCCGGCCAGGCCGGGCGGTCGCGGTGGCCACGGCTGCCCTGGCCGCGGCCATGATCGTCGGGGTGTCGGTCGGCCCGGCGGACCTGTCCGTCCCGGAGGTCGGGCAGGCACTGCTCGCTCACCTGCCGTGGCATCCGCACCTGAGCGTGCCAGCCATCGCGGTGATCATCGTCTGGCAGGTACGGCTGCCCCGGGTGGTCCTTGGCGCCCTGGTCGGCGCCATGCTGGCGGGCAGCGGCGCTGCCTACCAGGGCGTGTTCCGCAACCCGCTGGCCGACCCGTACCTGCTGGGGGTGGCGGCAGGCGGCGGCCTGGGCGCCACCCTGATCATCGTGACCGGCGCGCCCGCCACGCTGCTGCCGGTGGCGGCGTTCGTGGGCGCGGTCGCCGCCGTCGCCCTGACTTACGCGCTGGGTGCCGGGGCGGGCGGCGACGCGGCCCGCACGGGGGGCAGCGCCGCGGCCATCGTGCTGGCCGGTGTCGCGGTCGCCACCCTGCTCACCGCCATCCAGACCTACCTGCAGCAGCAGAATGCGCAGACGCTGCAGGTGGTCTACTCGTGGATCCTGGGTGGGCTGTCCCTGTCCTCATGGGCCGATGTGACGCTCATCCTCCCGTATGTGGTCGTGGCCGCGGTGGTGCTGCTGGCCCACCGGCGGCTGCTCGACGTGCTCCGGATCGGCGAGACCGAGGCGGCCAGCCTCGGCATCGACATCACGCGGCTGCGGCTCACCGTGGTCGCCGCGGCCACCCTGGGGACGGCGGCCGCGGTCTCGGTCAGCGGCCTCATCGGATTCGTCGGCATCATCGTCCCGCACGCGGTCCGGCTGACCTCAGGGGCCAGTTACCGGGTCGTGCTCCCGGTCTCGATGATCGGCGGGGCTGCCTTCCTGGTCCTCGCCGACGTGGTCGCCCGGACCGTGCAGGCGCCGGCCGAGGTCCCGATCGGCGTGATCACCGCCGCCATCGGCGCGCCGTTCTTCCTGTTCGTCCTCCGGTCCCGCCGCGCCCGCCAGGAACTGGCATGATCGGCCTGACCGGGGTCACGGTCAGCTACGGTGCGGTGACGGCACTGGCCGGGGTCAGCGAGGACGTGCCCGCCGGGCAGTGGCTGGCCGTCATCGGGCCGAACGGGGCCGGCAAGTCAACCCTGCTCCGTTGCGTCGCCCATCTGGCCCGGCACGAGGGGCGGATCACGATCGACGGCCGGCCGATCGCCGGAATGTCCCGCCGCCAGCTTGCCCGCCTGGTTGCCTATGTGCCCCAGGCACCTGTGCTGCCGCCGGAGATGACGGTCGGTGACTACGTGCTGCTCGGCCGCACCCCCCACATCGGTTACCTGCGGGTGGAGACCGCCGCCGACCGGCGCGTGTGTGCGGACCTGCTGGACCGGCTCAGCCTGGCCGCCATGGCGGCGCGGGCGCTGTCGACCCTGTCCGGCGGCGAGGCGCAGCGGGCGGTGCTGGCCCGCGCGCTCGCGCAGCAGGCCCCGGTGCTGCTGCTCGACGAGCCAACGAGCGCGCTGGACCTCGGCCGCCGGGTGGATGCGCTGGAACTCATCGACCATGTGCGGCGGGAGCGCTCGCTCACCGTGGTGTCCGCCGTGCACGATCTCACGCTGGCGGGCCAGTTCGCCGACCGCCTCGTCCTGCTGGCCGGCGGCCGGGTGGCGGCGGCCGGGGCCGCCCGCGCGGTGCTGCGCGAGGAGGTGCTCGGCCCGCACTTCGGCGCCGCCGTCCAGGTCGTGGCCGGCCCGGACGGCACACTGATGGTGATCTCCCGCCGGGCTACACCCCCAGGCCCCGGCCGATGATCTCCTTCATGATCTCGGTCGTCCCGCCGAAGATGGTCTGGACCCTGCTGTCCACGAACGCCCTGGCGACACCGAACTCGCGCATGTAGCCGTAGCCACCGTGCAGCTGCAGGCAGTGGTTGACGACCCGGTTGCACAGCTCGGTGTTCCACCACTTCACCATGGCTGCTTCCTCGTTGCTGAGCCGGCCGCCGACGTGCTCCATCACCGCCCGGTCGGTGAAGGCCCGCGTAACGGCGAGCTCGGTCGCCATCTCGGCGAGCACGAACCTGTTGTGCTGGAAGCGGCCGATCGGCCGCCCGAACGCCTGCCGCTGCTGGCAGTACACCAGCGTGTCGGCGAACACCTTCTCCGCCCCCGCCAGCGCGGTGGCGCCGATCGAGATCCGCTCCCGCGGGAGGTTCTGCATCAGCGCGATGAAGCCGCCGCCCTCCTCGCCGAGCAGGTTCGCGGCCGGTACCCGCACGTCGGTGAAGGAGAGCTCGGAGGTGTCCTGGGCGTGCAGGCCGATCTTGTCGAGGTTGCGGCCACGCGCGAACCCGGGCATCCCCCGCTCGGCCACCAGCAGGCTGATCCCGCGGCGACCGGCGCCGGGATCGGTCCGGGCGACCACGATCACCAGATCGCACAGCTGCCCGTTGGAGATGAAGGTCTTGGCGCCGTTGAGGACATAGTGATCACCGTCACGGACAGCGGTGCTGCGGATCCCCTGCAGGTCGCTCCCGGCCCCGGGCTCGGTCATCGCGATCGCCGTGATGAGCTCGCCCGAGCAGTACCCGGGCAGCCACCGCTCACGTTGCTCGGGCGTGCTCAGGCGGCTGAAGTAGTGCCCGTTGACGTCGTTGTGCACGGCGAAAGCCGGGCCGGTGGCACCGGCGGCCGCCAGCTCCTCGTTGAGGATGAGGTAGTAGCGGTAGTCCGGGTTGCCGCCGCCGCCGAACTTCTCGTCGATCTCGATCCCGAGCAGCCCGGCACGGCCGGCCGCGAGCCAGACGTCACGGGACACCACCCCGTCCCGCTCCCACTGCTCGTGGTAGGGCGTGACCTCGCGGGCGATGAAGGTGCGCACCATGGCACGGAACGTGTCGTGCTCGGGGGTGAAGATGTCACGCTGCATCGGCGCGCCTTCCTGGGCGGTGGCACGACCGGTGACCGCAGCCGAGCCGCGAGCCGGGCCCCAGGCCGGGCCCCGCTTACCGGTCAGTAGTGACCGTAACATCGCCGCCCGGGCCCGAGGTCTTGCACAGCTGTGCCTGAAGAGCATGGGACGTAATTACGGAACTCTGTTATTGCAAGTCTTTTGCAACTTCCATAGAGTGAGCCCCGTCCCGAGCCCCCGAGCCGCCGCAGGAGGATGCATGGCCATGGCCGACGTACGTGCGCGCACCCGGCGGATCAGTGCTGCGCTGACCCCGGCCGAGTGGGGCCGGGCCGGTGGCATGGCAGCGACCGTCATCGCGCTGAACGTGGCGGGGTGGGGACTGCTGGCCGCCGCCATGCGCGGTCACTATCACCTCACCAAGACCGAGCTCTTCGGTGTGGGGACCGGCATCCTCGCCTACACCCTCGGCATGCGGCACGCCTTCGACGCCGACCACATCGCGGCCATCGACAACACCACGCGCAAGCTCGTCGGTGAGGGCAAGCGGCCGCTGTCCGTCGGCTTCTTCTTCTCGCTCGGGCACTCATCGGTGGTGT
Source organism: uncultured Actinomycetes bacterium (assembly GCA_963741615.1). Taxonomy (GTDB): domain Bacteria; phylum Actinomycetota; class Actinomycetes; order Streptosporangiales; family Streptosporangiaceae; genus UBA9676. The sequence goes on along the minus strand of CAVUIU010000030.1, from coordinate 472,143 downwards.
TCGTGCTGGCGCTGCTGCTGAACCTCGGGTTCCGGGCCCTGGGCAGCCAGGTCAGCAACGGCGGCTCGGCCCTGCACAACATCACCGGCGTCGTGGGCACCATGGTCTCGGGAACCTTCCTGTACCTCATCGCCGCCCTCAACGTGGTCGTCCTGATCTCGATCACGAAGGTGTTCCGGGAGATGCGGCTCGGGCGGTACAACGACGAGGAACTGGAAGAGCAGCTGGCCAAGCGCGGGCTGATGAACAGGTTCCTGCGGCCGCTGTCGCGGCGGGTGGACACGCCGTGGAAGATGTACCCGATCGGCCTGCTCTTCGGCCTCGGATTCGACACCGCCACCGAGATCGCCCTGCTGGTGCTCGCCGGCTCGGCGGTGGTCAGCGGGCTGCCCTTCTACGCCGTGCTCTCGCTCCCGCTGTTGTTCGCGGCGGGCATGAGCCTGTTCGACACCGCCGACGGCTGCTTCATGAACTTCGCCTACGACTGGGCCTTCGCCCGCCCGGTCCGCAAGGTGTACTACAACCTGACGATCACCGGCCTGTCGGTGTTCGTCGCCTTCTTCGTCGGCACCATCGAGGTCCTCGGCCTCATCGCCCACGAGTCCCACCTCAGCGGGGCGTTCTGGGGTTTCATGCAGACCTTCAACCTCAACACCGCCGGGTTCGTCATCGTGGGCATGTTCGTGCTCACCTGGGTGGTTGCCCTGTCCGTGTGGCACTTCGGCCGGATCGAGCAGAAATGGGAAGCCGCCGAGGGCCCGCGCGACTAGGCCCGGCGCTCAGCCACGGCGACGTTCGCCTCAGGCGGCGCTCTCGGTCAGGTAAAGGGCCCACTGCGGGTCACCATCGTGCACGGCGCCGATCAGCCGCCAGTGCATGCCCCGCGGCACCGCCGGGGCACAGCGCAGCGTCCAGCCCAGTTCCTCGACCAGCCGGTCCGCTTTGCTGTGGTTGCACCGCATGCACGAGGCGACGCAGTTCTCCCACGCGTGGGTGCCGCCCCGGCTGCGGGGCACCACATGGTCGATGGTCTCGGCCCGGCGGCCGCAGTACGCGCACAGGTAGTTGTCCCGGCGCATGAGCGCCCCCCGGGTCAGCGGGACACGGCTGCGGTAGGGCACCCGGACGTAGCGGCGCAGCCGGATCACCGACGGCATGGCGAGCACCACGGAGGTGGACCGCAGCATCGTCCCGCCGGCGTCGTCATGGACCACCTCGGCCTTCTCGCCGAGCACCAGGCACACCGCGCGGCGCAGGCCGACCGTGGTCAGCGGCTCATACGTCACGTTGAGCAGCAGTACCCGTCGCACGCCCGCCTCCTGCCTGGTGTGGACATGCCAAGCACAGCCTAATGGGCCTCCGCCCCGGGCACCTAGCACCCGGGGGGTGTACCGGGAAGGCGGCCCGTAGAGTGCGGTCCATGACCGGAAATGCCTATCCCCCCGCCCGCCGGATGGACCTCGTGGAGCAGGTGGCGGGCCACCGCGTGGCCGACCCCTACCGCTGGCTGGAAGACCCCGAATCTGACGAGAGCCGCGCCTGGCTGGCGGCGCAGGACGCGCTGGCGGCTGAGTACCTGGCAGCTCTTCCGGGCCGGCCCGCGCTGGCCACGCGCGTCGCCGAGCTGACAGCCACCGGTCTGGTGAGTCCCCCTGTCTGGCGCGGCGAGCGCCGCTTCTTCCTGCGGCGTGAGCCGGGCGCCGAGCACGCCGCGCTGATCGCATCGGCACCCGGCGAGCCGGACCGGACGCTCATCGACCCGGCGGCGCTCGACCCCTCCGGGGCTACCACCCTCGACGCGTGGGCACCGGACAAAGAGGGCAGGCTGCTGGCCTACCAGATCTCCCACGGCGGCGACGAGGAGTCGGTGCTGCTGGTCATGGACGTGGCGACCGGTGAGCATGTCGAGGGGCCCATCGACCGATGCCGCTACACGCCGGTGGCGTGGCTGCCCGGCGGGAAGTCCTACTACTACGTGCGCAGGCTGGCCGCTGGCGCGGTCCCGGCCGGTGAGGACCAGTACCACCGCCGCGTCTACCTGCACACCGTGGGCATGCCGCCCGACGCGGACGCCCTCGTCTTCGGTGAGGGACGGGACAAGACGGATTACTACCACGTATCGGTCAGCTGGGACGGCCGGTGGCTGGTGCTTTCCGCCGCCCAGGGCACGTCCCCCCGCAACGACGTATGGCTGGCCGACCTGGCGTCCTGCTCGCCCACCGAGCCGGCGTTCCGCGTGGTCCAGGCGGGTGTGGATGCCCGCACCAGCATCCACGTCGGCCGGGACGGCCGGATGTACGTGTTCACCGACGCTGCCGCGCCCCGGGGACGGCTGGCGGTGGCCGATCCGGGGCGGCCGGACCGGACCGGCTGGCGGGACCTGATCGGTGAGGACCCGGAGGCGGTGCTGCAGGACTTCGCCATCCTCGACGGCGGGCACGCCCGGCCGGCGGTCCTGCTGGCCGCCTGGACCAGGCACGCCTTCAGCGAGATCACCGTGCACGACCTGGCATCCGGCGAGCGCCGGGGAGCGATCACCGTGCCGGGACCCGGCGGCTCCGGTGCCCGCCGTCTCGGCACCATCAGCCAGATCACCGAGCGGCCCGAGGGCGGCCACGAGGCGTGGTTGGCCTACACCGATCACAGCACACCGGTCACCGTCTACCGTTACGACGCCCACACCGGCGAGGTGGCGCTCTGGGCGAGCGCCCCCGGCACCGTGGAGATGCCGCCGGCCAGCACCCAGCTGGTGACCTACCGCTCCGCGGACGGCACCGAGATCAGGATGCTCGTGATCTCCCCAGGGGCACCGGCAGACGGACCACCGGCAGCCCCCCGGCCGGCGATTCTCACCGGATACGGCGGGTTCTCCATCAGCCTGCTCACGCCTGCCTTCTCCCCCCATGCTCTGGCCTGGGTGGAGGCTGGCGGCGTCTACGCGATCGCCGGGCTGCGGGGCGGGGCCGAGGAGGGCGAGGCATGGCACCGGGCCGGGATGCGCGAGCATAAGCAGCGCGTCTTCGACGACTTCCACGCGGCCGCCACCAAGCTCGTCGGCGACGGCTGGACCACTCCCGGGCAGCTCGCGATCTCCGGCGGGTCGAACGGTGGCCTGCTGGTCGGCGCCGCGCTGACCCAGCAACCGGACTCCTATGCCGCGGTGGTGTGCTCCGCGCCGCTGCTCGACATGGCCCGCTATGAGATGTTCGGGCTGGGCCAGCTGTGGAACGACGAGTACGGAACCGCTGCCGACCCGCTGGAACTGGGCTGGCTGCTGTCTTATTCGCCCTACCATCACGTCACCGGCGGCGTCCGGTACCCGGCCGTGCTGTTCACCATCTTCGAGGGCGACAGCCGGGTGGACACGATGCACGCCCGGAAGATGTGCGCGGCGCTCCAGCACGCCACCGCGGCGCGGCTGCCCGATGACCCGGTCCTGCTGCGCCGCGAAACACAGGTGGGGCATGGGGCCCGCGCGGTCAGCAGGTCCGTGGGCTTGTCGGCCGACACCCTGGCGTTCCTCGCCTACCACACGGGACTGACCACCACGGGGCCCACCGCCACGGGGCCCACCAACGGCGCCGGGACCTGACGGGCGTCAGGCGCCGACGAGCGCGTCGCGGTATTCGCGGACCGCGAGGTGCTCGCCGTGCCGCGAGGCCACGCTGTCCCCCAGCGAGCGGGCGGTGCGCAGCATGATCTCGGAGCGGTGCTCACGTGGGACAGCGAGCAGGGTGCCCCGGCTCAGCCGCAGCGCCTCCTCCGGCTCGTTCGCCTCCAGCCGGCATCGGGCCAGGCCGACGCCAATCAGTGACCGGTCAAGGATCTCGTCCGGGGCGTACAGGTCCTGTGACCACGCGAACGCCTTCTCCGCCCCCCGGTGATCACCGAGCATGACCCGGGTGTCCCCCTCATGGAACAGCAGCTGCCGTTCGGTGTACCCGAAGGCGGTGCCTTCCCGCTCAGCCGCTGGCAGCCGTGACAGCGCGTCGTGCGCTGGGCCGAGCAGCGTCGTGACCCGGCGCAGCACCGAGACGCTGGTGGCGTCCTCCCGCCGGGCCGCCGCCCAGGCGAGCGCCCGGGCCTCGACGACCGGGGCCATGACTCTCAGCGATGGAGTCGTTCCTCCATGCATCGTGCATCCTGTGCAGCCCGCGTGCGGTGGGTAACGCAACTATGGCTACATGGCAAGCAAGGAGCCGCCGCCCGTCCGGCCAACTACGCTGGACATCAGCATGGAAGAGATAACAGAACCCGTCAGTTTCTACCAGGCCGTGGGTGGCGAGCAGAGCTTCCACCGCCTGGTCCACTCCTTCTACCGGAGGGTGGCCGGCGATCCCGCGCTGCGAGCGGTCTACCCCAGCAGGGACCTCGGGCCAGCCGAGGAGCACCTGCGGCTCTTCCTGATCCAGTACTGGGGCGGGCCGCGTACCTACGAGTCACGGCGGGGCCACCCCCGGCTGCGGATGCGGCATGCGCATTTCTCCATCGGGGAAGCCGAACGGGACGCGTGGCTGCGCCACATGCGGGCCGCCCTCGACGAGATCGGCCTCGACGAGTCCCACGACGCGCAGTTGTGGGAGTACCTGGTGATGGCCGCGCACAGCCTGGTCAACCAGCCATCAGAGCCTGACCACCGGCCGGACCTCGGCCTCAGCCCAGCCTGACCGCTGCCGCCGGGCGGGCCGGGCCTCACCCCCGGGTGAGCTTGCGGTAGGTGACACGGTGCGGCCGTGCCGCATCCGGGCCGAGACGGTCGATCTTGTTCTTCTCGTACGCCTCGAAGTTGCCCTCGAACCAGAACCAGTTCGCCCCGCCCTCCCAGGCCAGAATGTGGGTGGCGATGCGGTCCAGGAACCAGCGGTCGTGGCTGGTGATCACCGCGCAGCCGGGGAACTCCAGCAGCGCGTTCTCCAGTGACGACAGCGTTTCCACGTCAAGGTCGTTGGTGGGCTCGTCCAGCAGCAGCAGGTTCCCGCCCTGTTTGAGAGTCAGCGCGAGGTTTACCCGGTTGCGCTCGCCACCAGACAGGACACCCGCAGGCTTCTGCTGGTCAGCGCCCTTGAACCCGAAAGCGGCCACATACGCCCGGCTCGGGATCTCGGTCCGGCCGACCCTGATGTAGGCCTTCCCGTCCGAGATCACTTCCCAGACGTTCTTGCCGGGTGCGATCCGGGCCCGGTTCTGGTTGACGTAGGAGATCTGCACGGTCTCGCCGACCTTGATGGTCCCGGCGTCGGGCTGCTCCTCGCCGAGGATCATCTTGATCAGGGTCGTCTTGCCGACCCCGTTGGGCCCGATCACGCCGACGATGCCGCCCTGGGGCAGCGAGAAACTGAGGCCCTCCATCAGCACGCGATCGCCGTAGCCCTTGGTGAGGCCCGCTACCTCGACCACCAGCCGGCCCAGGCGCGGGCCCGGCGGGATCTGGATCTCCTCGAAGTCAAGCTTGCGGTTGGCATCGGCCTCCGCCGCCAACTCCTCGTAGCGTTCAACCCGCGCCCGGCTCTTGGTCTGCCGCGCCCGGGGGCTGGACCGCACCCATTCGAGTTCGTCCTCCAGCCGCTTGCGCCGCTTGACGTCCTTCTGGCCCTCGATCTTGATCCGGGCGGCTTTGGTCTCCAGGTAGGTCGAGTAGTTGCCCTCGTACGGGTAGGCGTGGCCACGGTCGAGCTCGAGGATCCATTGCGCCACATGGTCCAGGAAGTAACGGTCGTGGGTGACCGCCACCACCGTGCCCGGGTACTTCTCCAGATGCTGTTCAAGCCACTGCACGCTCTCCGCGTCCAGGTGGTTGGTCGGCTCGTCGAGCAGGAGCAGATCCGGCTGCGACAGCAGCAGCGCGCACAGCGCGACCCGCCGCCGCTCGCCTCCCGACAGCACGCTCACGTCGGCGTCCGGCGGCGGGCAGCGCAGCGCGTCCATGGCCTGTTCGAGCTGGCTGTCCAGATCCCAGCCACCTCGGTGATCAAGCTGTTCCTGCAGCTTGCCCATCTCGGCGAGCAGCTCGTCCGAGTAGTCGGTGGCCATCTTCTCGGCGATCTGGTTGTACTGCTCCAGCAGCGCCTTGACGTCAGCCACCCCCTCCTCGACGTTGCCGAGAACGGTCTTGCTCTCGTCGAGCGTCGGTTCCTGGCCAAGCATGCCGACCGTGAAGCCAGGCAGAAGCCGGGCCTCCCCGTTGGAGGGCAGCTCCAGTCCGGCCATCATCCGCAGCAGGGTGGACTTCCCCATGCCGTTCGGCCCGACGACGCCGATCTTCGCGCCGGGCAGGAACGCCAGGGTGACATTGTCGAGGATGACCTTGTCGCCGTGCGCCTTCCGCACACCGCGCATCTGGTAGATGAACTCTGGCATGCCCCCAGGGTAGGGGTATGGGGAACGCGGATCGGACGCGCATGCCCCGGGGCGCCAGCCAGACCCGCACAGCCCGGGTCATGTCCTCACCGAACATGGCGGTCATCACCCGCCTGCCGGTGCCGGCAGCCAGGGCCAGCAGGCCTTCGCGCTTCGAGCGGCCTCATCTGGTCAGACCGGGATCCCGCCCAGTGACTGGTTCACCTCGCTCGCGAACCCGGCCACGGCGCGGTCATCGAGCACGCCGCCGTCGGCGCCGTCCTCCCCCGCGCCGTCCTCTCCCGCACCGTCCTCCCCCGCGCCGCCATTGCCGGCAGCCCCTTCCTCCGGATGAGCCGACTCCTCGTTGTCGTGCGACGGCGCCGCGCCCAGTACCTCCGCGTTCTCCGCCGCCGTCTCGCCCGGGGCACGCCGGGTCCGCGAGAAGTGCGCCACCCCGCGGCTCAGGTCGTGCCCGACGGAGCTCGCCTCCACCTCCGTCGCGGTCCGGGGCGACCCTTCCTTGTCCTGGAATTCCCGCACCCGCAGCCGCCCCCGGACCAGGACGGGCTCTCCCTTGCGCAAGCACACGGCCACGTTGTCGGCGAGGGTCCGCCAGCACAGCACGGTCACGAAGGAGGTCGGCCCATCCCCCCATTCGCCCGTCTCGCGGTTGAAGCGGCGCTCGGTGTAGGCGACCCGCAGTCTTGCGGTCGATGTGCCGCCAGGAAGGCGTTTGAAGGCCGGCTCGCTCGCGACGAATCCCGCCAGGTCGATATGCGCGTCAATGTTCATGGCTGTGTCCTCCGGTCCGCCGGTGGCGGCGTCAGTAGCCCGCCCGCCTCCACCCCTGCCACGCGGCACCCTGCCGCGTGCTCATCACAGTCGCGAACCGGGCCCGGGCCTGCCAGGCGCGGGCGCCCGCCTGTGGATATCCCGGGCAGGCCCCGCACCGCTGTGGACGAGGCGGGCCACGGCGCATCGTTAGGTGCGATAATCCCGCGCCTGCCGGCGGGAGACCGGCGCGCAGCAGGACGCGGCGCGGGTCAGGCGGCGACGAGCTCGGAGGGCTGCGCGATGACGTCCACCAGCGCTCCGTTGCGCATGACCGTGATGGCGAACGGGCGGCCGATCGCCTCGGCGAACATGAGCCGCTGCAGGTCCTGTGCCTTCTCCACCGGCTTGCCGGCCGCCGTCAGCAGCAGGTCACCGGCGCGCAGGCCGGCCCGGTCGGCCGGGCCGCCGGCCACTACCTCGCCCACCCGCAGGCCGCTTGCCCGGCCGAACCGCTCCTGCAGCGCGGCGGGCAGCGGCGCGGGCATGCTGACCAGCCCGAGGTAGGCACGCCGGACCTTACCGTCCCGCATCAGGGCCGCGATGATCCGCCGTGATGTCGCGTTGACCGGGACGGCCATCCCCAGGCCCACCCCGGCCACGGCGGTGTTGATCCCCACCACCTTGGCCTGGCTGTCGGCGAGCGCTCCCCCCGAGTTGCCCGGGTTGAGCGCCGCGTCGGTCTGGATCACATCCTCGATCAGGCGGCCGGCGGCCCCGCTGCGGGTGGGCAGCGACCGTCCAAGGGCGCTGACCACGCCAGCGGTCACCGAGCCGGCCAGGCCGAGGGGATTGCCCACCGCCACCACCAGCTGGCCGACCACCAGCTGGTCCGCCTCGCCAAGCTCGGCGGGCGACGGGGTGGGGCCCGACGACCTGAGCACGGCGAGATCAGACAGGGGGTCGGTGCCGACCACGGTGAAAGGTGCGGAGGATCCGTCGGCGAACGATGCTGTCCCCGACTGTGAGCTGCCCACCACATGCGCGTTGGTCAGCAGGAACCCGTCGCTGGTGTACACGACGGCCGAGCCGAGGCTCTCACCGCCCCGGCGCGCACCAGGGGCGCCGGAGCGCGATACGGGCACCCGGAGGCTGGCCACCTTCCCGGTGAGGTGCGCCGCCACCCCAGCCACCACCTGGGAGTAGGCGTCGAGCGGAGATTGATCGGCCACTGTCGCCTCCGGTACTGCAAGGATTACATCATTACAGTGAACCGCAGGCTGGCGGGAAAGCTTCCCAGGCGCGGGCGGAGCTTCTATCCCCCGCTGGCGACGGCCAGCTCCTCGCGGAACTGGGTGTAGACGGACAGTTCCCGCTCCACCGGCACCAGCACCATCCGCCGCGCCACCTCGGCGATCCCGGCCCGCATCTGCTGCTCAGCCCGCTGACGTTCCCGGTCGGCGGCGCGGACGACCAGCGTCATGCAGCCGCTGGCGGTGAGCCAGCCGAGCAGGAGGACCGCTGCGACCATGACCGCGACCCACGGCAGCAGCCTGAGGTTGCTGAACATGCCCGACGCGTCCCGCGAGGCGTGAAAGAGCCCCATCAGGATCAGCGCCACCAGCCAGACCACCCCCGCCGCCGCGGCGCCGAGCAGCAGGCCCTGCCAGGCGGCCACCAGCCGCCACCATGGCTCGACGCTGTTCTCGGCCGGCAGCGCGCTGGCGATGACGCTGCCGAGCGCGGCGGGGATCTCGTCGACCTGGGACCGGGCGGCGCTGCGCGCGGTGGCGGGCCAGGGTGCGGGCAGGCCCGGCGCGACCTCGTCGGCGAGCGCCGTGATCGCGTTGTCGATTTCCGCCTGGTGCGCGCCGGCCGGCCCGGCGGTCACGCCGCGCAGTTCGTCCCACAGGGTGCCGAGCTGGATCTTGCGGACCGGGTCGCGGCGGAGCAACCGGTCGGCCAGCCAGGAAACCGGCCAGCCGATGTAGTCGGCGGCCCGCAGCTCCCGCGTGCTCTGCAGCGCGCGGCCCACCCCGGCCACCCCCGCGGCCTGCGAGAGCGCCGCTACCAGTGCGTCCTCATGCTTCCCCGCGCCCTCGACGTCGGCCGGCCCGGCGTAGGGGGCGAACCGGGCCGCGAAGGCGTCCACGTCGGCGGAGATCCGCGCCGCGCTCGCCCGGCGCGCCGACACGGTACTGGTCAGCAGCCGCCGCAGGGCGACCAGCCCGGCGCCGGTGACGGTCGAGGTGAGCAGCACCTGGCTGTCGTGCAGGCCCTCGGCTTCGAGCAGGCGCTGCAGGTCCGCCACGCAGTCGTCCGCCTGTTCCGGGGTGAGCAGGTCGGACTGGTTGAGCACGACGGAGATGACCGACGAGTGCCCGGCCATCGGCATGAGGTAGCGGCTGTGCACGGCGGCGTCGGCGTATTTCTGCGGATCGAGCACCCACACCATGAGGTCGGCGAGGGATACCAGCCGGTTCACCGAGCCCGTCGCACCCGCCAGCACCGAGTCGTGGTCGGGCAGGTCGAGCAGCAGCAGCCCGCCCAGCGAGCTTTCACCCTCGTCGAGCGCGCTCGACCTGGCATACCTGTGGCGATCGGCCACGCCGAGCCAGTCCAGCAGCGGGCCCGCACCCTCCACCCCCCAGACGCAGGCGTACGCATCCCTGGTCATCGGGCGGACCACGCCGACGGGTGAGAAATCGGCGCCCGCCAGCCGGTTGAACAGTGACGACTTCCCGCTGCCCGTCCCGCCGGCCAGGGCCACCACCGTGTGGTCGGCCGACATCCGCAGCCGCTCACCCGCCCGGCCGAGCAGGCCTTCGGCCTCCTGGAGCAGCTCCGGGCTGAACCCGTCCTGGCCGCTGCGGGCGGACCCGATCTGGGTCATCCTGGCGAGCGCGGTCAGCCGGTCGGAAAGGCCGGGCGCGGCCGCCGTCCCGGCTGGCCCGTCAGGCCCGGGATCGGCGAAGCCGGCACCGGGGAACCCGGCCGTGCTCAGCTGGGCCCGGGCCGCCAGTCCGGAACGGGCCGATTCCACCTCGGTCACCGCGTCACCTCGAGGGCGTAGGTCGCCTGGTATAGCTGCAGCGCGGCACCGGCGTCCGGAACCTCTACCGTGCTGATGATCTTCGAGAACCGGCTCATCTCCTCGTCGAAGATGAGGCCGATCCGGTGCCGCAGGTCCGTCCGGGCCCGCATCGCCATATCGCGCAGCGGGCCGGCCCCGAACAGCGAGGTGAGCAGCCGCTGCGGGATCGCGGTGGTGCTCTCCTCGTCCTCGGCCTCGGGCGCGCTGCCCACCAGCAGCCCGATCATGAGCACCGTGGCCAGCGACTCGTCGTCGAAGTTGATGACCCGGGCGATCGACCGTTTCGTCACATTCTCGGCCTTGACGAGGCGCAGCACCTGGTTCTGCCATGAGCTGATGGCACGGGCCGCGTGCGTGGCCAGGTCGGCCGATGCCCGCCCCAGCGCGCCGGCGCCCCGGCCGGCCCGTGACCGTCCTGCCCGGCGTCCGCACCCGCCGCGTCGGCCTGATCCAGGCCGAAGAGCAGCCCGGCATCGGCGGCGAACTGAGAGCCGCCCCAGTCCCCGGCGTCCTCGCCGGCGTCAAGCTGGTCGAGGAGTGCGGCTCCCGCCGGGTGATCCCGCCAGCGGGAAACGGAGTCCTCCGCTGCCCGGTCAGCGATCGAGATGACCAGCGACTCCAGGGCGGCACAGAGCGCAGAACGCAGCGTCTGCGCCCGCGCCGGGATGCGGCGGCGGCGCTGCTTGCCGTCGGACCGGCGGGCCTGGAGCGCGCGCAGCAGGTCACCTGTGCCGGCGAAGTCCTGCCACCGGGCGAGCACCTCGCCACGCAGCAGCGAGCCATCGGCGGTGCAGGTGTCGATTTCCGCGAGCGCCGCCCGGTAGGCGCCCGCAACCGCCGCGATCAGGTCGCCACGCAGCGCCGCCTGCGCCTCGACCTGGGCGGCGAGCGCGGGTACCCGGGTGGGGAAGGTGTCGAGCACGCCGGACATGGTCTGGCTGAGCACCGCCACCCGGCGGTCGGACTCGGCCGCTTCGGCCAGCCAGTTCCGGATGGGGGCGGAGGCCTCTGGCGGCAGCTTCCCGTCCATGAGCACGGACTCAAGGATGAGGAAGCGCTGATGGCGGCTCAGGCCGTTGACCTCGAGCATCGCGCCGAAGTGGTCGACCAGCTGGGGCGCCGAGGGCTGATGGACCCGGGACAGCACGATCCCGAGCGCGGCGCCCCGGTCCCGGGCATGCTGCAGCAGCTCCCAGACGGCGGCGTCGGCGTAACGGCTCGCGGTGGTCATGAACAGCCACAGGTCGGACGCGTCGAGGAACTGGTGCGCGAAGTCGCGGTGCTCGGCCACCACCGAGTCGATGTCGGGGGTGTCGAGCAGGGCGACGCCCTTGGGCATGCCTTCGCTGGCGGCCAGCACGAGCAGGCCGTCGCGGCCCGACCGGGCGAGGCCTTCCTGGCGCACCCGCGGCACGGTGGGCAGGAAGACGTTTTCCGCGAACCAGTCGACGTCATCGGGGTGGCAGGCGAGCACCGGGCTGTTCGTTGTCGGCCGGCGGATGCCCGTCATGCTGACCTGCATTCCGACGATGCTGTTGACCAGGGTTGACTTGCCTGCCCCGGTCGAGCCGACCAGGGCGACCAGGACCGGGGACCCGGATTCGCGCAGCCTGGGAAGCAGGTAGTCGTCGATCTGGCCGAGGAGCTTGCGCCGCTCCGCGCGGGCCTCCTCGACTCCCGGTGCCTCCAGCGGCAGCTGCGCCGCGACGATCGGCTTGCGCAGTGCGAGGATCGCGGACTCGATCAGCTGGGCGTTCACCCGGACGGGCGGCCCGAATGGCGGGCCCACGCCGCCCCGGGCCACGGCGGCCATGAGGGGAGGCGGGGCGGCGCGGTAGGTGGTGGCCGGGGGCGCGAACCCCGGCGCCGCCGGCGGGCCATTGCCCGCCCCCTGCTCGTGTGCCGCGGCAGCCACGCCCTGACCTTCGGTCATCGCCCTTCCGTCATCCTGCCTGAACGCGTTGTGTGTGCCAGTGGCCCGCCGGTCACACACCAGTGACCTTGCGTACCTTGGGCATCACTGGCCTGTGCACGTCTCCGGTATCGCTAGGCCACCGTGGGTAACGGCAGCTGCCCACCGAGGCTCTTCCCGCTGCTGTGGACATTATGTACTGCGGGGTCATGGTACCCATCCCGATGCCCGAAACAGGCGCCTGCGATTGCCGCATCAGCGGGAGCAGCCCGCAGTGACCCGGGCACGCTCCGCAGTCGGCGATGACGGCGGGCAACCAGCGGGCATGCGCCGCCATGACCCGCTCGCCCGTGCCACAGACCGGCGCCCCAGGAAGCGCGGCTACACTGTCCAGGCACCCGCACGGTCGCGGCCTCCGCGGCAACGGCTTTTCCTGAGCAGCGCCACGAAACATCGAGCCGCGCGCGGGTGCGGACGGTCCGGATACCGGCCCGCCGACGCTGGTCCCCCCGGCACCGGCGGCACCCCAGGGACGGCTCAGCAGCCCTGGGCAGTTGGTGATTTCGGCTCGACCGGGTCACACGACTCGGCGAAACCCGGTACAACCAGGTAGAACTCAAGTTTGACGTATCGCGAATGGAGAATCCATGGGGGCTGAGCAACGTTCCCGGGTGCTGGTGACCGGTGGGGCCGGCTTCATCGGGAGGCGGCTCGTCATGACGCTGCTCGGCAGTGGTGCCGACGTCACCGTCGCAGACATGCGGGAATGGTCAGCGCCGGGCGTCCGGTCCGTGATCGGCGATCTGCGCGACCCCTCCGTCGCCGCCCAGGCCGTCAGCCCCGGAACCGATGCCATCTTTCATCTCGCGGCGGTGACCTCGGTCCTCCGCTCGATCGAGGACCCGGTCGGCACGTACGAGACGAACGTCGCCGTCACCGCGAGCCTGCTGGAACTGGCCCGCACCCAGGGCGTCGGCACGTTCGTCCTCGCCTCCACCAACGCGGTCGTCGGCGACGTCGGCGACGATGTCATCACCGAGCGGCACACGATCCGCCCGCTCACCCCTTACGGGGCCACCAAGGCAGCCGGGGAAATGCTGCTCAGCAGCTACTCGGCCGCGTACGGGATCGCCGGCTGCGCGCTGCGGTTCTCCAACGTCTACGGGCCCGGCATGGAGGCAAAGGACAGCTTCGTGCCGCGGCTCATGCGCGCCGCCCGGGACGGTCGCGGTGTCCAGGTGTACGGAGACGGAACGCAGGTCCGCGACCTCGTCCACGTCGACGACATCGTGGCGGGCACCCTGCTGGCCTGGCGAACCGGTTACCGCGGCCCGCTCATCCTGGGAGCCGGTGAGTCGATCACCGTGAACGACATCGTCGAGGCGGCACGCGCAGTCACCGGGGAACCGATCCCGGCCGAGAACATCCCCCCCAAGCCCGGCGAGATGCCCGCGGTCATCGTGGACATCTCCGCCGCCTGCGCGCTGGGCTACCGGCCCGCGTACGACCTGAAGTCCGGGCTGGCGACGGTGTGGCCGGAATTCGCGCCCGCCGTCGCCGCGGAAGGAAAGGCAGCACAGTGACCGGTCCCGGGGTGGACAGCACCGCGATCGACGACGCGGCGGCCGCCGCGTTCTTCGCCGACCTCGGCGAGTCCGCGCCCACGCTCCCGCCAGTCGCGATCGTGATCGCCGCGTTCAACGAGGCCGACGTGATCGGCCTGGTGATCGAGGCACTCCCTGCCTCGATCTGCGGGCTCAAGACGGCGGTCATCGTGGTGTCCGACGGATCGAAGGACAAGACGGCCGTGGTGGCCAGGACCCATGGGGCCTTTGTCTGCGACGTGCCGGTCAACCGCGGCCAGGGCGCCGCGCTGCGTCTGGGGTACCGGCTTGCCCGCGAGGGCGGCGCCGCTTACATCGTGACCACCGACGCCGATGGCCAGTACAACCCGGCGGAGATGGAACGCGTCCTTGCCCCGGTCGTCTCCGGCGAGGCCGACTTCGTCACCGGGTCGCGCAAGCTCGGCAGCCAGGAGACCAACGACCCGGTCCGCCGCCTGGGCACCTGGGTCTTCGCCGTCACCATCAGCGTGCTGACCAGGCAGCGGATCACCGACTCCTCGTTCGGCCTGCGCGCGATGCGGGCGGAGGTGACCGGCGCCGTCCGGCTGGAACAGCCGCAGTACCAGTCGTCAGAACTGCTGATCGCCGTGCTCGCGCACGGATTCCGGGTAGCCGAGGTGCCCGCCACGATTCACAAGCGCAAGGTCGGGGAGAGCAAGAAGGGGCATAACGCCGTCTACGGGCTCAAGTTTGCCGGGGTCGTGGCCGGCACCTGGTGGCGCGAGCGTCAGCGCCGGGTTCCCGGCTCCGGCAGCGCACCGCCATCGGCGGCCGACCTGCGGCCCGGGGACCGTTCGGCGGCGCTTCCTGCCCAGACGGACGAACCGGCCGGCCTGGTGCCCGACCCGCTGCCCGCCAGCGGGGCCGACGGGGCCGCAGGGACCGGGTCGTCGATTTCCGGCACACCAGCGGCTTCTGCCGCGGAAACCGCCGACTCCGACACCTTGGACCCGCGGTCCGCGAAAAGGACGTAGTGGAAGATCACGAACCGGGCGATGAACGTCAGACAGTTGGCTATCAGGTAGGCGCCGTTGACGATGGCGACCCGCTCCCAGTGGCTCTTCCCCTCCGACAGCGCCCAGACGCTGGCGTAGTGGCTGGTCAGCCCCAGTACCGTCCAGGCTCCCAGGGAGACTAGCCAGAACGGCAGGGTCTCCTTGAGCAGATGCGGCTTGCCCTTGCGCTCCCACGCCCAGCGGCTCAGCACGTAGCTCACTGCCGCGCCGGTGATCGCCCCCAGCGTCCCCGACAGGCCGGCGGACAGGTGAGCCACACCCAGGAGCAGGTTGAGCGTGATGATGCTCGCGGCCAGCGACGCGATCGCCACCAGCACGAACCTGCTGAACCGCTTGCCGATCGTGGTACGGAGCCTTTGCTGGACGGCCGTCACGATCCTCGGCAAAACAGAAGTCATGGGATTCCTAGTTTCACGGGAGGCCCGTGGGCCGTCCGGACAGGTCTAACAGTACGGGAGCCACCGGAGGCGGGAGGCGGGAGGCCTCCGGGCTTTGCCTGGGCAACGTTATCGCGCGCACGGGCCATATGCAGGCAACGTGGCCTGCTTAGGCCCATAATCTCCGCCTGCGTGGAGCCAGGCGGCGGCGCCTGCGGGGTAGCGCCGTCATTCACGTTACCCGCCACCCAGACCGCCCGGGCCGGTCCACGGCGAGCCCGGGCGAGGGCCGGGCCAGCCCGCATCACCGGTGTTCGCCGCATAGAAAAGCCTCCCGCCCTCTCCCTTCCACGAAAAGCTGGCCGCATTCGCCGATGACGTCACCAGGTACGGCAGGCCGGCCAGGCCGCGGCCGATCCGGGCGGCTACCGGGTGCCGGCGACCCAGCCCCTCCTCCTGAAGTGGACGTCGAGGAAGTCCCGGTCGATGTTGATCTGGACGCCGCCGTGGGTCTGGGTGACGTTGCCGGCGTACTGGTGAACGCGCCGGTGGCCCACCCAGTCAAGCGCCGGGATGTTGGGATCGAAGGTGTTGGCGACCCCGTTCCACCAGGCGTCGAAGATCACATCGGGCATCGTGAGCGTGGGATTGGCGTAGTTGTCCACCAGATCGGTGACGCCCGAATCCGAGCTGCTGTAGATCCCGGAGCGGTACCCGAGCAGGTGCACCTCGGTGGTCCACGCGGTGAAGAACTCCAGCGCGATCAGGCTCCGGCGGGCCGGATATGCCTCCATGTCGTAATAGATCGGCGTACCACGCCTGAAGCCGAGCAGTCTGGCCTGCACCACCGCGTCCTGCGCGGCAGCGGTCGCCTGGACGGCGGGCAGGGTGACCTCACCACGGAAACCGACCTGCGGGCCCACGTACAGCGGGATGAAGTGCCAGCCCGCCGCCGCCTGCTGGCTGACCCAGGCCGCGGTCAGGTTCGGCTGGGCGCAGGCCACGTCCGAGCCACCGATGTAGATACCGACCGCCTGGTAGCGGGAATGCGCCAGCCAGGCCTGCATGGCCTGCGGATCCGGCGCCGTGCAGGCGTCGAAGCCCCGGCCGGTGAAGTTGGTGACACGCCGCGGGACCCCGGCGACCGGGGCCGACCGTGGTGCCATCGCCGCCGGGTTCTGGATGACCGGCGCCGGCAGCCCCGCGCTGGCAAGGATGGCCAGGATCTGCCGCTCGTTGGCCTGGTACGTGGCGGTCACCGTGAGCCGCGGGGCGGTGACGGTGATCCGGTGTGCGACCGGGTCCTCCACCGAGCGGGTGGCCTGATGGGCGCCGGACGGCTGGACCAGTACCGCCTCGGTCGTCCCCACCAGCCCGCTCGGGCAGGACTGCTTCGTCCCGGGCCCGCCCAGGTAGAACACATGCCGGTCGAACCGAACGCAGCTGGCCGGATGCACGGCGGTGGCCGGCCAGCCGGTGGGAACCTGGAAGTGGTACCCGCGGTAGGTGACCTGCCGCCCCGTGCTTGAGTGTCCCGTGCCTGAGTGTCCGGTGCCCGAGTGCCCCGTGTTCGAGTGGACCGCCGGATGTGAGCTCGCGCCCGCTGGCACGCCCATCGCCGGCAGGACGGCGGCCCCCAGTGCCGCGCCGGCTGCCAGTGCGTGTTTGTGCCGGGCCCTTGTGAACGTCATGATCGGCGACACCTTCCCCCCGTGTCAGCCGCCATCGCCGCCGGATGAGCCCGGCCAGGGCATGGTCACTGGTGATAGTCAGCGCCGGACCGGCAGCGGCGCGCTCGCAGAATTCCCCCTGTGATGCAAGCGCCAGGCGGTGATGATCCGCAGACTATTCGTCTCCGGAAAGCAGCATACGTGTGCTCATCAGGCCGACTGTCACTGGTCGGCCGGTAGCAACAATTCGGCGCAGGAGTTGCTATTGTCACGATTATCCGGAATGTAAATAATGACTCCGGGCCAGGCCCTTCCCAGCCACCAGAACTGCCCGGGCTGGCGTGCCACAGCAGCCGGGGCGGGTCCTTGACCCGCCCGCCCGGAGTCCCGGTTTCGGCATAGGGTGACAACGCAAATCCGTTGGGAAAAATGATCTGTTCTGGCCCGCCCGCCGCGCCCGGCCCGGGCACCGTGCCCGTGGCGGGCACGTCCCCGGCCGCCATCGCGGCCCGCACCGCCCCGATACCGCTGGCGGCGTGGATCTCCGCCAGTGCCGCCAGGTCCCAGCACTCGGCCGCGTTGACCGAAACCGACCGGCCCACCCGGCGCAGCCGGCCGCGAACCACGAGCAGCCACGACCCGAAGACCCGGGCGGCGCAACGCTCCTGCACAGACTCGAAGAATGCCAGGTCAACCGGGCCGGTCATGTCGTCCAGGGTGGTGAAGATGATCCGCTGGCCGGACCGGATAGCCGGGGTCTGGGTGGCCACCTTCACCCCGGCCACCAGCACCCGTGCGCCTGGCCGGCAGCGGTGCAGGTCAGCAGCGCGGACCACGCCGAGTTCGGCGATCAGGCCGGCGTAGAAACTGAGCACGTGCTGGCTCAGGTCGATGCCGATGATCTCCAGCTCGGTCTCGACCCGCTCGGCCGCGGTCATCTCCCGCAACTGCCCGGCCGGCACGAGTTCCCCGAACCCGTCGCCGCCGAGATCGAGCGGCAGCTGAGGCCGCGCGGACCGGCGGGCGGACCGGTCGAGGACGCCGACCCGGGCGAGCAGGTCCCGGCGGGAGGCCGCCTGGGCCCGGTAGATGGCGTCGAAGGCGCCCACCAGGACCAGCCGCTCGGCCACCGGCCGGGAGACGCCGGACCGTTCCCAGAAGTCCCGCAGCGACGTGTACGGCTGGCCGGCCACGATCTGCCCCACCTCGGCATCGCTGATCCCCTTGACCTCCCTCAGCCCGGCCCGCAGGCCGTCGGTCCCGCCGGCCGCCTCCACCCGCCAGTCACCGGCCGACGCATTAACATCAACCGGCAAAACGGGGGTGCCCAGCAATCTCGCATCCCCGACGATGACCCGTTTCGGGTACATGCCCGGGTCGTGGGTGAGCACGCCGGCGTAGAAGGCGGCCGGGTAATGCCGTTTCAGCCAGGCCGATTGATAGGTCGGGATGGCGAAAGCCGCCGCGTGCGCTTTGCAGAAACCGAACGCGCCGAACGCGGCGAGCACCTCCCACACCCGGTCCACGACCTCGCCGGGAAAGCCGCGGGTGCGGGCCATCCAGCCGAACCACTCCGCCACGTCCTGCTGACCGCGGGCGTCGGACAGTCTCCGCCGGGCCAGTTCGGCGTCCGACAGCCCGCAACCGGTCATGGCGTCGATGACGCGCAGCACCTGCTCATGGAAGATGACCACCCCGCCGGTTTCCTTCAGCACGTCCGCCAGGTCCTCGTGCGGATAACACGGCGGGCGGCGGCGGTGCCGGGTCTCCAGATAGGGGGTGATCATGTCGGAGTTGACCGGACCGGGCCGAAACAGCGAGATGTCCACGATCAGGTCGCCGATGTCGCGCGGCGCGACCTTGCCGACAAGCTCGCGCTGGCCGGGTGATTCGATCTGGAAGCAGCCGAGAGTGCGCGCGGAGCGGATCATCTCGAACGTCGGCTCGTCGCGCCGGTCGATCGCGTCGAGGTCCACCCGCTCGCCCGTGGTCCGCTCGATCTCGGCGAGCGCGTAGGCCATCGCCGACTGCATCCGCACCCCGAGCACATCCAGCTTGATCATCCCGGCGGTCTCGACGTCATCCTTGTCGAACTGGCTCATCGGCAGACCCTCGATGCTGCGCTCGACCGGGGTCCGGTCCAGCATGTGCGCGTCGGAGAGCACCACGCCGCAGGGATGCATGGCGATGTGGCGCGGCAGCCCATCCAGGCGTTCCGCCAGCTCGAACACCCTGGTGAGCTGCGGGATGGCCAGGCAGCTGCCGCGCAGTTCCGGCAGCTGGGAGATCGCCCCCCGGATATGTGCCGCCCGGATGTGCGGGAACGCCTTGGCGAGCGTGTCGATCTCGTGCGGCGGCAGCGCGAGGGCGGCGGCGGCATCCCTGATCGCGCTGCGGGCCCGGTAGGTCTCGACCATCGAGACGCAGGCGACCCGCTGCTCACCATAGGCGCCGAAGATGACGCGGTAAGCCTCGATCCGCCGGGCCGACTCGACGTCGAGATCGATGTCGGGCAGGCCCTTGCGGCCCTCGGACAGGAACCGTTCCATGATCAGGTCATGCTCGACCGGGTCGATGCCGGAGATGCCGATCAGGTAGTTGACCAGGCTGCCCGCTCCCGACCCGCGGATCGAGCAGCGGATGCCTTGGTTCCGGATGAGTCCGGCCACGTCGGCGACGGTGAGGAAGTAGGAAGCGAGTCCGGTCCTGGTGATGATGGCGAGTTCGTGGTCGAGCCGGCGGCGGGCTGCCGTGCGGCGGGCGGGGGCGCCCCGGGCGGCCCGGCCCCGGGAGCGCGGGAAGTGGCGGTCCAGCCCTTCCTCGCACCTGACACGCAGCAGGGCGAGCGGATCGCCGACCGTCTCGGGCAGGAACCTCCCGCCGATGCCCATGTCGCGCTGGGGGTCGAGGGCACAGCGCCGGACGAGGCCGGCGGTGTCGGCGAGCAGCCCCGCCGCCGCGGCCTCGCCGGTGCCAGCGTGCCCGTCGCTGGCATGGCCGCGCCTGGCCTGGCGGAAGCTGGCCTGGTCCCGGCGGCGGGCACGACCGGTGCTCGCGGCCACACTGTCAGGCACCTCACAGATCCGGGCCGCGATCCGGGCCATCTCCGCCCCACTGGCCAGGTAGGCCCGGGCGTTATGGGGGTCACGATGGCTGCGCCCGAGCGGGACAAGCCGGCGGGCCGCGTCGAGGACCTGCGCCACCGGGCCGTCGGCCGGATCGAGGTAACGGACCGCGTTGGTGAGGACCGCCGGGACATGGACCTCATGGGCAAGGCGCAGCATCCGGGCCGCACGGAAGGTCGCGCCCGCGGTCCAGTGATCGACGATCTCGATCACCACCTCGACGCGCTCCCGCCAGCGGGCCACGGCTGCCGCCGCGAGATCGGGCCGCCGGGCGGCGATCGCCCGCCCGGCATCGCTGGCCGGGCCGAGGAGCACGACCAGCCCTCCGGCGTGGGCGGCGACCAGGTCCGGCGTCACGGCCGGCACGCCCCGTTCGCCGGCCTGATGCGCCGCGCTCACCAGGTGGCACAGCGACGCCCAGCCCTGGCCTCCCACGGCCAGCACCGTCACCCGGGCCGCATCCTCGTTGCGCAGCCGGACTGGCGCCAGCGGGTCCGGCGGCCGGACGCCCGCCGGGGCCGGCCTGCCCTGTCCCCCGGCCCGGCTGCCGTCCCCGCCGGGGCTGCCCCGCCCCGCGGCCCGGCTGCCTTTCCTGGCCGCCCTCTTCCCGGTCCGGCTGTCGTCGCCCAGCGCCATGTCCGCGCCGAGGATCGGCGCGATCCCCACCTCCGCGCATGCCACGGCGTGCTTGACCGCCCCGTACAGCCCATCCCGTTCGGTAAGCGCGAGCGCGGGCATGCCAAGCTCCGCTGCCCTGGCCGCCAGGGCGGCCGGGCCGGCGACCCCGTACCGCAGCGAGTACGACGACGCGACATGCAGGTGCGCGAAATCTTCTGCCCAGCTCAGCCCGGCCATCACTAACCTCTCGGTGACCTGCGCTTTCCCGTCAATCCGGACCTGACTTCAATCCCAGACCCGGGCGAGTATCCAGTTGCCGGTCGCGGCATCCCGGCGCAGTTCATAGGTGGCGGCCGGGATGTCCCGCCCCGGTGACGCCTCGATCCGCCAGAACTCGTGCTCGGACGGCCCGCCGACCGCTGCGCCTTCCTCCTGGGCCTGCTGCTTCCACCACTCCCGGCTGACCACCCAGTACTCGAGCACCCCGAGCACCACATAGAGCCGGCCCCGCCAGGCAAATCTGGCCGGCTTACCGTCCCGTACCCAGACGTCCACCGGCTCGCCGTATGCCTTGCTCACGTGCCCTGTTCTCCCTGCTTCCGCACATAGCCCGGGGGAAGGCAGGCAGTGACCACTTGATCGAACTTATATTCGATACATGATCAAATCAATAACCACCCACGCATCACAAGAAGCACCGGCAACGCCTTCGGCGCCCGCCGGAAAGCCCGGCCGGCCGTGATCACGAACGCTGCCGGGTCAGCCGGGAAGGCCGACCATGCGGCCAAGGCAGCCTGCCGCGTGATCGAAGAAAGCGGCGCGATCGGTGACGACGTTCTCGAACTGGCCGAACAACTCGAAGCTCACCAGGCCGAACACGCTCGCCCAGGTCGCCAGCGCCCGGGCAACGATGGCGTCTGGCACCGCCACCAGGACGGATTCCCGGAGGCGGGCCGCATCGGGCGCGAACGCACCCGGCACGGGCGCGCCCAGCGCGGGCGGGTCGAGAGCCCCGCTGGCCTGGGCGTCGCTGATGATCTTCCCGAGTACGGCGGCGACCCGTGACGCGGGCTCGATCGTCTGTTCCGGAGCCTGGTATCCGGGTACCGGCGAGCCATACACCAGTGCGTACTCATGCGGGTGGGCCAGTGCCCAGTGGCGCACGGCACGGCAGGCCGCCAGCCACCGGCCCGCGTGGTCGTCACGGCGGCAGGCCCCCTCCGCCTTCTCGACGGCGGCGCCGACCGCGTTGTAGCCATCGATGATCAAAGCGGTGAGCAGGTCGTCCCGGCTGGGGAAGTAGCGGTAGACGGCTGAGGAAACCATGCCAAGCTCCCGCGCCACCGCCCGGAGCGAGAGGCCGGCCGCGCCCTCGGTCGCCAGATGCCTCCGGGCGGTTTCGGTGATCTCGCGGGTGAGTTCGGCCCGGACCCGCTGACGTGCGGTGCGGCTCGCATTCACCCCGCGAGTCTAGCAGAGCAACGCAATGTTATGAGAGCGGTGCTCTCACAACATCCGCGGCGCTCAGCTTGCCCCCGCTGGCCCCGGGCCAGGTCTTCCATGATCGTCGTGATTTCCGCGCTCCTTAGGCCCGCTCAGCCGGCGGAAGAGCACCCGCTCGGCTGCCGCCCAGGCCGTCGTGGTCAGCAGGTAAAGGCCAGCGGCGAGCGGCACAACTGCGGCAATGACCACCGTTGCGAACGGCAGTACCCGGAGCATGGCCGCCGATGCCCCGCCTTGCCGGGCGGGTGCCGGGGCGGGTGCCGGGGCGGGTGCTGGGGTGGCCCAGCGCCTGGCCGCCCGGACGGAGATCCCGGCGATCAGCACGAGGAGCAGGAACACGGCACCGAACACGAGCCCCTGACCGCTCCACGGACCTGCCCCGGTGAGCCAGTGGCTGCCGAGCGACGCACCCAGCAGGCGCCGCCGGAGCAGGGCATTGGGGCTGCCGCCAATGGTCCCGGACAGGAACAGCCGGTACACGACGGCGAAGAACGGCACCTGCAGCAAGGCCGGGAGACAGCCGGTGAACATCCCAGTTCCCTCCCCCGCGTACAGGGCGGACAGTTCGCGCTGCAAGCGTTCCGGCCGTTTCGAATGACGGTGGTACAGGTCCTGGACCTGGGGGGCCAGGCGGGCGCGCGCCTGTTCCCCCCGGAACGCGTAGTAGCCGAGTGGCATCATCAGCAGCCGTACCATGATCGTGAATGCGATGATCGCCGCCGCCGCGGCCAGCCCGCCAGGAAGGGGGGCGAGCGCGCCCGCGAGCGCAGACACCAGACGGTAAGCGGCATCGATCGGCAGGCCAAACAGAGCAGACATGACGGATCACCCTCCAGCGGGGCATCAGGAAACGGATGGCAGCTGGAGACGGCCGCCGTGACACGGCGGCACCGGGACAGCGGTCATTGACGCAGCCCGGCAGGCGCCGGGGAACAGGGGTTCAGGCGGCCGCCGGGCGCGCCGTGGGTGCCCTCGGCCGAGCCCGCCCGGGTGCGTCGGGATCGCGTTGCGGGACGAAGCCGGCCCGCCATGATTTCTCGCGCAGGGCGGCCGCGCCGGACGTCAGCGGTACGGCGGTGACGGCGGCGGCGAGGCGCGCGCCCTGGGCGAGCAGGGCAACGAGCACGCAGGTCAGCGTGATCGCGGCCAGGGCCACCAGCCCGGACGGCTTCCCATCGGGCATGGGCGCCAGCCCTGGCCAGACGCCGGTAAGGGCGGCCAGCACGCCGTTCAGCGTCGCGAACACTCCCAACCTCCGCTCCGGCCCCGCGGGCCGGTACCGGGTTCAGCGTACTCCCGGCGGGACTTACCGGTCTCAGCCAGGCCGTGTGCTCTCTGTGTCCGCCATGTGACCTTGAACCGGCACAATAGGAGGCGGGCGCCTGTAGCTCAGCTGGACAGAGCGGCTGCCTTCTAAGCAGCGGGTCGCGGGTTCGAATCCTGCCAGGCGCACCAGGTCAGAGCCATGTTCCGATCTTGAAGGATAGGGCCGGGAGCCCCGCGGGGAGCTAGGATGCGCAGCACCCGACGGCGATCCCGAAAGCGGATCGTCTAGCGGTTCTCCGCCACGAACTGGCTGGCGGTGAAGGACGCGCCAGCCGGATCGGCAAGGACGGCGAATCGCACCCACGGCGCATTCTGCGGCTCGGCGAGGACCGAGCCTCCGAGCTCGCGCGCTCGCGCAGCGATCGCGTCCACGTCGTTGACGGCGAAGGTCACGCTCCAGCGCGCCGGGCCACCCTCGCGGGGCAAGATCGTCGCCACCACGTTCTCGAAGCCTTCGGGCGCGCCCATCTGCTTCATCCCCGCGCGCAAGCCGGGGTTGAGCTCCTCGAGATGGTCGCCGTAGCCCGGCAGAGCCCACATCGGCGAGCCGGCGTCGATTGTCGTCCAGCCGAACACGGCGCCGTAGAAGGCCCGTGCGGCCCCGACATCGTCGGTGTGCAGGTTGTTGAAGTTCACGGCGCCATGCTCGTTGACCGCCGCCGAGCCGCGGTGCGATCCAGGCTGCCACACGCAAAAGACCGCGCCCTCGGGATCGGCGAACACGCCCATACGCCCCGCGTCAAACACGTCGAAGGGCTCAGAGAGCACCCGCCCGCCCGCCTCGCCCACCCGGGCTGCGGCGTCGTCAGCGGAGTCGACGCGGATGTAGGTGTTCCACATGGCCTGCGGCGGTGCGCCGGGGGGCGGCGAGGAGATCGCGGCCACGTCCCGGCCGCCGATGCGGGCCATGTAGTAGTGAGCTCCCGCGTCGGGGGGCATCGCGTCCTCGGTCTGCCACCCGAAGAGCCCGGAGTAGAACCGGGCGGCGGCGGCGGGGTCGGGCTGGTTGGTGTCAACCCAGCACGGCACCCCGGCTGGGTAATCCTCGCGCGTGCTCATGGCGGCAGCCTACAGCGGCTCTCATCGAGCATCCCAGTAGCGAGCCGCCAGAACTGGACCGCGCGGATGTCATCGCGGCACCGGATGGCATCACTCACCTGGGACCCGATCAAGCGATGACGTCCACGAGCCCTGCCCAACGCTCAGCGTTACGGATTCCAGTCCTGGGACGGGCCTACGACCGTGGCCCCCGGCTGCGGTGAATCTCGATGCCGTCCACGGAACTCAGGCGAGCGCCGCGTAGGCCGCGGTCTGGATGTCGCGGTGGACCTGTGGCGGGTCTGGGCTTTCGAACATGCGCTGCGTGAGCACGATCACGGTCAGGTCCCGGGATGGGTCCACCAGCCAGGAGGTGCCCAGCCCGCCGTCCCAGCCGAACGCGCCGCTGTCGTAGACGGCCTGGCAGAACCCCCACGAACGGCCGTCGAAGAACCCCGGCAACAGGCCCCCGCGGGCCTTTTGCGCCTGGGTCAGCTGATCGGTGGTCATCGCCCGCACCGCGCCTGCTGGCAGGACCGGCGCCCCGCCGCCAAGCAGCATCCGGGCGAAGGCGAACAGGTCATCAGCGGTCGACACCAGCCCGGCCGCCCCGTCGGCAAACTCCGGCGGGCGGCTCCACTTGCCGCCGGGCTCATCCAGCACCACCAGCCCGCCCGGGGTGGGCTGGTAAGCCGTCGCCAGGCGCTCGGTCTGCGCCGTCCAGAACCCGGTGTCGCGCATGCCCAGCGGCTCGAAGATCCGGGTTGCCAGCACCTCCCCCAACGGCTGCCCGGCCGCCCGCGCCACCAGCACGCCCAGCACCTGCGCGCCGGTGTTGTACATCCACCGCTCGCCCGGCTGGGCCAGCAGCGGCAGGCTGCCCAGGGCCGCGATCCAGGTATCTGAGTCCGGCGGCACCGGCGGATCGGGCGGGCCGATCGTCGCCAGCCGCAGCTCACCGGTGGCCGCTACGATCGGCCACGGCGTGGCCGATGCGAACATCTCGCCCACCATGCCGAAACCGAACGTGAACGTCAGCAGGTCGCGGATAGTGATCGCACGGGCCGCGGGCACGGTGTCATCCAGCGGGCCATCCATCGACCGCAGCACCCTGCGGCCGGCCAGTTCGGGCAACAGCCGGTCCACCGGATCGTCGAGCCCGATCAGCCCCTCGGCGGCCACGGCGAGCGTCGCCGCCGCGGTGATTGGCTTAGTCGTGGAGGCGATCCGGAAGATCGAGTCACGGGCCACCGAGGGCCCGCCTACCGCTAGCCTTCCCAGGGCCTCGACATGCACCTGGCCGCGGCGGGCCACCAGCGCCACCAGGCCCGGGACCTTCTCCTCGCCCACGTGACGCTCGGCTGCCGCGTGCAGCCCTTCCAACCCTGCCGCCGTCAGCCCGGTCGCCGAACCCATCACCTAGCCTCCTCGCCCACGCCAGCGCCGCCCGTACGCCGCCTCAAGCACTACGACATCACCACAACAGGAAGATCATCGCCTCGGCCTCCAGCGACCTATCCGGATTCTGCC
The DNA here is from genome assembly GCA_963741615.1 of uncultured Actinomycetes bacterium. GTDB lineage: Bacteria > Actinomycetota > Actinomycetes > Streptosporangiales > Streptosporangiaceae > UBA9676. Next base: position 446,199 of record CAVUIU010000030.1, on the reverse strand, counting down.
GGTCAGGGCAACGACGGCTGCGTCAGGGTCCAGCCCCGTGGCAACGCATAAGGCGGCCCGGGGCGCGTTCCCGCCCAGCCGCTTGCGCCATCCCTGCCAGCTGTTATGGCAGTCCCGCGACGATGATCATCCGTTTGTGATCAGCGGTCAGCGGCCGCCCGTCCTCGCCGTAGCCGGTCACCGTGGTGAATCCGGCGGCCAGTAGCCAGTCCCGGAGCTCGGGGAAGCCGAACAACCGCTTGACGAAGTTCACGCGGCGGGTCCGGCCGCTGCGGATGACCGTCCGTTCCGCCTCGAACCGGCCGGTCAGCGCGTCCAGGTGGTACCGGTCGACGAGCATGTCGCCATTTGCTCGTGCTGCCACGACGCGTGACGGGCAGTAGGAGGCCAGAAACGCCGTCAGGTTGTCCAGGTCCATGGCCAGCCGGCCCGCGGGCCGCAGCACGCGAACGATCCCATCCAGCACGGCGCGGTTGGTGGTGTCGTCGAAGTACCCAAACGCGGTGGACCAGTTCAGGACCCGGTCGAAGCGGCCGGTCCACGGCAGCTGGCGCATGTCCCCGGCCACGTAGTCGGCGCTGACCCCGGCGGCGGCCGCGCCGGTGCGGGCCCGGTCCAGGAAGACGGCCGAGGAGTCAAGGCCGGTGACCTGGCAGCCGCGAGCCGCCAACCGGTTGGCCAGCTCCCCGTGCCCGCACGCCAGATCCAGCACGCTCATGCCCGGCCGCAGCCCGGCCAGCCGCCAGGCCAGCTCCGCGGCAGCCTCACCTGGAAGGTCAGCGCCAGGGACGACGGGCCCGTGCGAGGCAAACTCGCTGACCTCACCGGGCGCGGCAAAAAAGTACAGATAATCCTCGTCGTACATCGCTGTAGCGTCGAACAGGTCGCCCATGCCAGCGAACATAGAGACGATCAGCACCGGCAGCAACGCCAATACGGTCCAGGACCGTAGCCCTCGCGGTCACCACAACCGGCCTCCGGCTCTCCACCATGACCGAGCCCTCGACCCGCGCGCCGATCAGCTCGGGCTCCATACCGCGAGGAACCTGACCAGCGACGCAGGTGGTGGGCCGCGTGCAGCGCGTCATGCGGGCGGGTCGATGGCCGGCTTGACGTCCACTACCGGCGTCCCGTCGATGGCCTCCAGAGCGTCGACTTCAACCCGGAGCCCCTCGCGCGCCACGATACGGGCACGGTGCAAGCCGATGGGGTTCGGCCGATGGGGCGAACAGGTGCTGAACACGCCGGTAAGCGGCTGGCTCATGTCGTCCTCGGGATGCGTGCTCAGCTCGTCGCGGGGCGACAGGTGGAGCCAGGTGAGCACCACGATCACGTCGCCCGGTCGCAGGTCCTTGGCACCCTCCGCAACCTGCTCATCGAAGCGGATCCACGCCCCAGGCGCGCCTTCGCGCTGGTTCGGCGCATCGTCGAGGACCCTCAGGGCCGACTGCACCCACCCAATCGGCACAAGGCCGTAGCTCGTCTGCACAACAACAGTCTGCTCGCCGAAGCCGCTCAGGCGGGTATTCGAGGTCGCCGTCGTAGCTCGAAACCACCCAGACCGGCACGCCACCGGACACAACCCGGGGGGAATGTGCAGTTGCAGAGGGTCGCTCGGCGATTGTCCCGCTGCAACCGATCGCTAGCCGGGCGTCCCGTCGCGCTCGCTTGTTCGGGCGAGGCGCTGGAGTTGCCCTGCGTGCACGCCGCTCACCCATTCCCAGCCGGACTTGGCCGATGGGCCGACCCGCGGGTCGCTGGGAACATCGGCGTCACGCAAGGCGTGCACGTACGCCCGATCCTGGTCGATCCGTGCGTGTACCTGATCAGCTCCGCCGATGGACCCGTGGCCGGGGACGAGGACATCGACGTCGCCCGCCACGCCCTCGAGCAGCCGCAGCGCGGCGAGGTAGTCCTCGATCGGGTCAGCGGTGTCGTTCAAGTCGAGCAACGGAATCAAGACATCAGAAAGCATGTCGCCGGCGACGAGAACTCCGCGTTCCTCAATCAACAGCGCCGCATGGCCCGGGGCATGCGCCTGATGCTCGACAATCCGGACTTGAGGGCCATCCCAGGGAATCTGCGCCATCTCGGCGGGCAGGCCGGTAATGAGGCCGAGCAGGTCCAGCGGTACCTGCTCGGCGATGTCCGGCGGTATCAGCTCGGCGGTGCGCGCCTTCCAACCCGCGTCCGACAGCCAATCCCGGGCAGTGGCCGCGCAGCGCGCCGTGCCGTAACGGGGCGCCGCGCCGAGCCGGGCGTGCCAGAGCAGGTGATCCCAATGAGGATGCGTCGAGAAGCCTGCCACAACGGTCTGGCCCGAATCGGACAGGTCGTTCGCGAGGGCGGCCATTTCGTAGCCGTGCACCCCGGGGTCGATGAGCAACACGCCAGCCCGGCCATGCACGACAACGGCGTTGCTCTGGCAGAACTCGCTCTCGTGGATCAGCACACCCTCCGCGACCTGCCTCAGCACGCGTGGCCCTTCCGCTTGTGGTTTGCAACCACTTGTCGGGACCGTAGGACCCGAGGCGGTCCTTAACTCTGCGACACCTACTGCGGCACGCGCAGGGTCTGCATGAACCAGATCATGGGCCCGCCTTCCGGGGCTCGTTGCTCGCCGACGATCTGGAAGCCGAGGGACTCGTAGAACGGGACGTTGCGCGGGTTGCCGGTTTCGAGGAAGGCCGGGCAACCGTCCGCCCGGGCCCGCTCGACGCCGTGCATCACCAGCGTCCGGCCAAGTCCTCGGCCCTGCGCTGCCGGTGCGACGGCCACCGCATCGAGAAGCCAGCACGGCTCGGCGGGCACGTGAGCGCCCAGCCAATCCCAGAATGCGGCATAACGGACGCCGCCATCGCCGGTCAACGGGGTGATCGCAGCCCAGGTGGCCCGGTCGACCTCGGCGAAGCGCTCGGCCACCTCCGGCGGCAGCCAGGCTGCCCCTGCGTCGCAGCCGTGGATTTTCCACAAGATGCCCAACTCCGCGCAGGGCGTCAAGATCACCCGGAACAGTTCCCGCAGCGTCGCGGGGGTCGCGTCGGGCATGGGCCAGCGAATCATGGCATCGTCGCTGAAGGCGGCGGCGAACGTGACCGCGAGACCAGGCACGTCGGCGGGGCCAGCCAGGTCAGGCACCCTGGCATGATTCATAGACCCACCGTAGACCCGCTGGGACAGAGCCACGAAGCTAGCTGATCTTGCGTCACGCGCCTGATGGGAGGTGTGGCGTTGAGCGGTAACGTTCCCGGAACGGTGCGGGCGTAGCGTTGCGGTCCATGGGGAGGCGCAGCCAGCGGGCAGGCAGGCGACGGTGACGACGGAGGTCACGGCGCGCCGCTTCCGGTTGGCATCGCCCACGGCGGCCGTGATCCTCGGCGGCCTGATGGTGGCGTTGGCGATCGCCGCTGCGCCCCTGGCCGGGCTGGCGCACCAGAGCCTGGACGCCAGCGGCGCCTCCTTTCCGGTGTGGATTTCCGCTGGCTTCGCGGTGGTGGGGTTCGTCGTTGCCTGGCGGAGGCCGGGCAACCCGCTTGGCTGGGTCATCCTCGGTCTGGCGGCCTTCGGAGCGCTCAGCGATGATGCCAGCTTCTACACGGTGGCCGACTACCGGCTCCGGCATGGCGGGCTGCCGCTGGGCTGGGTGGCGCTGCTCGCGCAGCCCGGCTGGGCGCCGGCACTCGTGCTTCTCGGGCTGGTTTTCCTGCTCTTTCCCGATGGCCACCCGCCGTCCCCGCGCTGGCGGTGGGTGCTGTGGGCCTCTCTTGCCGTGGGCATGCTGTGGGTCGCTGGCGCCTTTGCTTTGACAGTGGGCGCCATCATCGGCCACCACACGCAGGTGGATCCCAGCGGAAACCTCGTGATCCTGGGCAATACCGCCCATAACGCGGCGTGGTGGAATGCGATAACAACCGCGGCCTCCGCGTTGCTGGCGGTCTGCTGGCTAGCATCGCTGGGCGCTCAGATGCTCAGCTACCGGCGCTCGTCGGGGGAGCGCCGCGAGCAGTTGAAGTGGCTGCTCGCCGGATCGGCTATCAGCGGCGTTTGCCTCGCGATCAGCTTCACACAGTCGGGCAGCCCGTCCGGTTTCCTGCACATTGTGAGCGTTATCGTCACCGCCGGGCTCCTCGCGCTCCCGCTCAGCATCGGCGTCGCCATCTTGAGGTACCGGCTGTATGACATCGACCGGATCATCTCCCGGACGCTGGCGTATGCGATCGTGACCGGGCTGCTGGTCGGGGTGTATGCGGGGCTGGTGCTGCTGGCCACCCAGGCGCTGCCGGTCTCGCTGTCCACCCCGGTCGCGGTGGCGGGTTCCACCCTGGTGGCGGCCGCACTGTTCAGCCCGCTGCGCCGCCGGGTGCAGCGGATTGTTGACCGGCGGTTCAACCGGGCACGGTATGACGCCGACCAGACCGTGACCGCCTTCGCGGCCCGGCTGCAGGACGCCGTTGACCTGAACTCGGTCCAACGCGACCTGATCAGTGTCGTGCAGAAGGCCCTGGAACCCGCCCACGTGTCGGTGTGGACCAGCCAGCGCGACTGAGCCGACGTCGGCCGGCGGCGCCACTCGCTGGACCTTCTGAGGCCTGCAACTGCGGATCGCGGGCCTGTGCCCGTTCGGCGAGGGCACGCGCCCGTGCGAGCATTTCCAGGGTCCGGGGGCTCTGCTCACGAGGATCATGGGCCAGCCATTTCGGGTATGGGAGGTCCGGTCAGTCCACAGCGAAAGGACGCAGGTCATGTCAGTCGAGCTCAACGCCTACCTGTTCTTCCCGGGCAACACCGAGCAGGCCATCACCTTCTACCAGCAGGTCTTCGGTGGACAGGTCAGCATCACCCGCCGCGGCGATGTCGACCCGACAGCGGCTCCCGAGCAGCAGGATCAGGTGATCAACGCCCTGCTCACCGGCGGTGACATCACCCTTCGGGCGAGCGACCGCGAGGACGCGACCGCCGACCCGCAGACCCGCATCGAACTGTCTCTCATCGGCACCGACGACGCGCGGCTGCGGACAATGTTCGACGGTCTCGCCAAGGACGGCACCGTCAGGGCCAAACTGGAGCGGCAATTCTGGGGGGATATTTTCGGCGCTGTCACCGACAAGTACGGCATCGGCTGGCAGGTCAACATCGGAGCCGCTGGCGCCTGAGAGGTGATCACGCTGATGTGGGGCGGTACCTGAGGTAGATGGCACCGCTCGCGAACCGCTGGGTGTCCAGCAGTTCCAGATCCGAGCGGACACCGCTGGGGAGCGCTCGCTTGCCGCCTCCGACGATGACGGGAACCAGGATCAGCTGCAGCTCGTCGACCAGCCCGGCCTTGATGGCCTGCCCGGCCAGGTCCGCACCCCCCACTGTCATGTCTTGCCCGGTGGCCGACTTCAGTTGCCGGATCATGCCGGGATCGAAGTTCCGTTCGATCCGTGTCCTGGCGCTCGGCACTGATTCGAGTGTCCTGGAGAACACCACCTTCTCGGCTGCCTGCCAGATGCCGGTGAACTCCTGGACCGAAGGCGGCTGGCCGGGCAGCGTATGGGCGGTCTCCCAGTAGAGCATCGTCTGGTACATCCGGCGGCCGTACAGGTAGGTGCCGACCGGCCGCTCGAGGTCGTTGACGAAGCGCATCAGCTCCTCATCGGGCGCCGCCCAGTCGAAGCTGCCAGTGGCGTCCTCGACATAGCCGTCCGCCGAGGCGATCGCCGAGTAGATCAGCTTGGCCATCGGGACACGCCCTCACTTCTTGATGCGGTAGTCGATGAACGTCGCGAACGGGGACTGCCGCACCCCGAGGTGCTCGAGTTCCAGGGATTCGCCGAACCCGTCGAACAGCCGCTTGCCGGCGCCGAGGGTCACCGGGGCGATGATGATCGTGAGCTCGTCGGCCAGCCCGGCAGCGAGGGCCTGGCGGATGAGGTCCGCGCCGCCCATAACATGCACCTGCTTCTCACCGGCGGCAGCCTTGGCCTGATCGATCGCCTCGGCGAGGCTCCCGGTGAAGATGAAGTCGCCGCCCGGGGGCTGCTCCGCGGCGCGGTGGGTGACCACGAAGAACGGGATGCCCCAGGGGTTCTTGCCGCCCCAGGGCCCACCGAACACCCAGTAGTGCAGGCGCTCGCCGCCGACCCCGAGCCCGCAGCCAGGGCCATCGCCAGGCCCGGTGATGAAGCCGTCCACAGAGATGGTGATCCCAGCAACAACCTTGCCCATCGGCTCTCCCTGGCAGCCAGGCCGCCGGCAGCGGCGTGATCGATCAGACAGACGGCCGGCCCGGGCCGAAGTCATCGCCCCGGCGGCTTGACAGCAGCATGGACCAAAGTGCTGACACATTCACCCCAGGCCGCCCCGGCAACCTTGCGGGTCACCGTCGGGGTTGCGATCGTGGCGACATTCGTCCGCCCAGCCGGCGTTCGGCGTCTACCTGCGCGCCCCGGCCGGCATCCGCCACGGAACCGGCCTTTACGTGCTCACCCTCACCGGCGACCGCTGCGGCAGCCGGGCGGGCTCCATCAGCCTGGGATCTGGGGCTCGTGGGCGAGCCACAGGACGCCAAGGGGCGGCAGGGTGAGTGCGGCCGAGTAGTCGAGATCGTTCCAGCGGATGGCCTCGGCGGTGATGGCACCGGTGCCGGTGTTGCTGCCGCCGAACGTGGCGTTGTCGGAGTTGAGGATTTCCACCCAGCTCCCGGGTTGCGGGAGTCCGATGCGGTAGTTGTGGCGGGGCACCGGTGTGAGATTGGCGATGCAGGCGATGCTGCGCTCGCCTGTGATCGGGGACCGGAGAAACGACAGCACGCTGTTGTCTGAGTCGTTGGGGTTGATCCAGCGGAAGCCGGGCCAGTCGAAGTCTTGCTCCCACAACGCGGGCTCGTGACGGTACACGGTGTTGAGCGCGCGGACCAGTGCCTGCACCCCGGCGTGCTCGGGGTAGTCGAGCAGGTGCCAGTCGATGCTGCTGTCATGGCGCCATTCGCCGTCCTGGGCGATCTCGCCGCCCATGAACAAGAGCGGCCGGCCGGGATGTGCCCACATCCAGGTCAGCAGCGCGCGCAGGTTCGCGAACTGCTGCCAGCGGTCGCCGGGCATCTTGCCCAGCAGCGATCCCTTCCCGTGCGCGACCTCGTCGTGACTCAGCGGCAGGATGAAGTTCTCGCTGAACGCGTACAGCAGGGCGAACGTGAGCTCGTGATGGTGATAGCGCCGGTGCACCGGGTCTTTGGCGAAATAGATCAGGGTGTCGTGCATCCACCCCATGTTCCATTTGAACCCGAACCCGAGCCCGCCCAGGTAGGTCGGGCGGGAGACGGCCGGCCAGGACGTGGACTCCTCGGCGACCAGCATGACCGAGGGATGGTGGCGGTAGACCACCTCGTTGGATTCTTTGATGAAGTCGATGGCTTCCAGGTTTTCCCGGCCGCCGAACCGGTTGGTGATCCACTCGCCCTCTTTGCGTGAATAGTCCAGGTAGAGCATCGAGGCGACCGCATCCACGCGCAGGCCGTCGAGGTGGAACTCCTCGATCCAGAACAGCGCGTTCGCGAGCAGGAAGTTGCGGACCTCGTGCCGCCCGTAGTTGAACACCAGCGTGCCCCAGTCCGGGTGCTCACCCAGGCGGGGATCGGCGTGCTCATACAGCGCCGTACCGTCGAAGCGCGCCAGCGCCCAGTCGTCCTTGGGGAAATGCCCGGCAACCCAGTCGACCAGGACCCCGATGCCTGCCTGGTGCAGCCGGTCGACCAGGTAGCGGAAGTCGTCGGGTGTCCCGTGCCGGGCCGTCGGCGCGTAGAACCCCGTCACCTGATAACCCCACGAGCCAGCGAACGGGTGCTCCGCGATCGGGAGAAACTCAACGTGGGTGAAACCGAGGTCGCTGAGGTAGGCGGGCAGGACCTCGGCCGCCTCACGGTAGGTCAGCGGCCGCCACCGGCCATCGGCATCCTGGGCCAGCCGCCACGAGCCCAGGTGGCATTCATAGATCGACACCGGGGCATGCATCAGGTCGATGGCCTCTTTGTCCGCGAACCATGCTGCGTCCTGCCACTCGTACCTGCTCTGGGTGACAACACTCGCCGTGGCCGGCGGCACCTCGGCCGCGAAGGCGAACGGGTCCGCCCGCAGACTCACATATCCGTGCTGGCTCACCACCTCAAACTTGTAACGTGCGCCCGGGCCAACCCCGGGCAGGAAGATCTCCCAGACCCCGGAGCTGCCCAGCACGCGCATCGGGTGCAGGCGGCCATCCCAGCCATTGAAGTCGCCAACAACCCGCACCGCCGCGGCGCCAGGCGCCCACACCGCGAACGACGTGCCAGCCGTCCCCTGATGCACCCGCACCTGCGCCCCCAGATGGTGCCACAGCCCCTCATGCCGACCCTCGGCCAGCAGGTGAAGGTCGAGCTGCCCGAGCGCGGGCCAATACCGGTAGGGATCGTCGACCGCCACCACGGCACCATCTGGATAGGTCGTCTCGAGCCGATAGGCCGGAACCTCCGGCCCCTCCACCACCCCGGCGAACACCCCCGCAGGATGCACGCGGCGCATCTCGATCCGCTGCTCGCCCGCCAGGATGACCATGCCGACCGCATCGGGGCGCCACCCGCGGATCACCACCCAGGCGCGGCCCTCACCATCTCGCTCCGGGTGAGCGCCCAGCAGGTGGTGCGGATCGTGATGCTGACCGGTGACCAGACGCTCCAGGTCCGCGCCGTCCACCAGCAAGCCGAAATCGGCCGGCGAGCTCATACTGGTCCTCCTGCACCGCGACTTCAGGCGAACCCCGCCACGAACAGTCTGCCCATCCGCCACCCCTCCGGACGACGCCGGGATCGTTCGGACGGGAACGTCAGACGAGGTCGAACCGGTCGAGGTTCATCACCTTGGCCCACGCCGCGACGAAGTCGTTCACGAACTTCTCCCGCGCGTCATCACTCGCGTAGACCTCCGCGAGCGCGCGCAGCTCGGAGTTCGACCCGAAGACGAGGTCGGCACGGCTGCCGGTCCACTTGACCTCCCCGGTGGCGGCGCCGCGGCCCTCGAAGGTGTTCGCGTCCTGCGACACCGGCTGCCACGTCGTGCCCAGGTCGAGCAGGTTGACGAAGAAGTCGTTGGTCAGCGACCCGGGGCTGGCGGTGAAGACGCCGAGCGGCGACTGCTGGTAGTTCGCGCCGAGCACGCGGAGGCCGCCGACGAGGACCGTCATCTCGGGGGCGCTCAGGGTCAGCAGGTTCGCCCGGTCGATCAGCAGGTACTCGGCCGGCAGCCGGACGCCCTTCCCGACGTAGTTTCGGAACCCGTCGGCCTTCGGCTCGAGCGCGGCGAACGACTCCACGTCGGTCTGGTCCGCCGACGCGTCCGCGCGGCCCGGCGTGAACGGGACCTGAACGTCGAGTCCGGCGTTCTTGGCGGCCATCTCGACGCCCACGCCGCCGGCCAGCACGATCATGTCGGCGAGCGAGACCTTCTTACCGCCGGGCTGGGCGTCGTTGAAGGACTTCCGGATCGCCTCCAGCGTGCGCAGCACCGTCGCGAGCTGGTCGGGATCGTTGACCTCCCAGCCGCTCTGCGGCTCGAGCCGGATGCGCGCGCCGTTGGCGCCGCCGCGCTTGTCGCTGCCGCGGAACGACGAGGCCGACGCCCACGCGGTGGAGACCAGCTGCGAGACCGACAGGCCCGATGCGAGGATCTGGCCCTTGAGGGCGGCGACGTCCGAGGCGTTCACCAGCTCGTGGTCCACCGCCGGAATGGGGTCCTGCCAGATCAGCGTCTCGGACGGCACCTCGGGCCCGAGGTAGCGCACGACCGGGCCCATGTCGCGGTGGGTCAGCTTGAACCACGCGCGGGCGAAGGCGTCCGCGAACGCCGCCTGGTCCGCCATGAAACGCCGCGAGATCGGCTCATAAATCGGATCGAATCGGAGCGAGAGGTCGGTCGTCAGCATCATCGGGCTGCGGCGCTTCGACGGGTCGTGAGGGTCGGGCACGGTACCCGCCCCGGCGCCGCCCTTGGGCTGCCACTGGTGCGCGCCCGCGGGGCTCTCGGTGAGCTCCCACTCATAGCCGAACAGGATCCGGAAGAAGCTGTTGTCCCAGGTGATCGGGGTGTCGGTCCAGATCACTTCGAGACCGCTGGTGATCGCGTCGTTGCCCACACCGGTGCCGAAGGTGCTCTTCCAGCCGAGGCCCTGCTGCTCGATCGGGGCAGCCTCGGGGTCGGGGCCGACGTTGCTCTCCGGACCCGCGCCGTGGGTCTTGCCGAACGTGTGTCCGCCCGCGATCAGGGCGACCGTCTCCTCGTCGTTCATCGCCATCCGGCGGAACGTCTCGCGGATGTCGCGGGCCGCGGCGAGCGGGTCGGGGTTGCCGTTCGGGCCCTGCGGGTTGACGTAGATGAGGCCCATCTGGACCGCGGCAAGCGGCTCCTCCAGCTCGCGGTCGCCGCTGTAGCGCTCGTCGTCGAGCCAGGTCGTCTCGGGCCCCCAGTAGACGTCGTCGTCCGGCTCCCAGACGTTGACGCGGCCGCCGCCGAAGCCGAAGGTCGCAAAGCCCATCGTCTCCAGGGCCACGTTGCCGGTGAGGACCATCAGGTCGCCCCACGAGAGCTTCTTGCCGTACTTCTTCTTGACCGGCCACAGCAGCCGGCGGGCCTTGTCGAGGCTGACGTTGTCCGGCCAGCTGTTGATCGGGGCGAAGCGCTGCTGGCCGGCCCCGGCGCCGCCGCGGCCGTCGTTGATCCGGTAGGTGCCCGCCAGGTGCCAGGCCATCCGGATCATGAGCGGGCCGTAGTTGCCGAAGTCGGCCGGCCACCAGTCCTTGGAGTCCGTCAGGACCTGCGCGATGTCGCGCTTGACCGCGGCGAGGTCGAGGGTCTTGAACTCCTCGGCGTAATCGAAGTCATCGCCCATGGGGTTGGCCACGGCGGGGTTCTTGGCGAGGATTTTCAGGTTGAGCCTGTTCGGCCACCAGTCCCGGTTGGCGTCCCCCATGGTGGGGTGCGTGAGGCCGGGCGCAACCGGACATCCCCCGCTCTCCGGGGTCACGCCTTCGGCAACTACAGGATCATGGTTCTCGGTCATGCGAATCCTTCCGGGCTAGGCGGATCACGGTGCTCAGGTAGGGCGGGCGGTGGAACAGCTGGGGCACACGCCCCAGTAGATGACCTCGGCCTCGTCGATCGAGAAGCCGTGGTCGTCGGACGCGGTCAGGCAGGGCGCCTCGCCGACGGCGCAGTCGACGTCAGCGACGACACCGCATGACCGGCACACGACGTGGTGGTGGTTGTCCCCGACGCGTCGCTCGAACCGGACCGGGCTGTCCGCCGGTTCGATGCGGCGCAGCAGTCCCGCCGCGGTGAGCGCGTGGAGGGCCTCATACACGGCTTGCAGGGAGACATGACCGACGCGGTCGCGCACCCCGGAGGCAATCGCCTCGACGCCGAGGTGGTCACCGGCCCGGACGGTCTCGAGCAGGGCGGCGCGGGCGGCCGTCACCCGCAGGCCGGCACCGCGCAGCTCGTCGGCGGTGGTCGGGGTCTGGGATGCGGTCATGGCGCCAAACCCTACCCCCATGAAGGCGAACGGCCCAAGACAACGAATGATTCAAGTCTAGTGCCCCGTAGCGCGCCACGTTCACCCGGCTGGGCGGTTCCACTGGCGGCCTCGGTCACCGGCCCAGCAGGGTGGGCCTGGTCACCCCATCCGCCGGGAAGCCGGATTGACGCCATGGGCCGTGTCCCCGGGCGAGTGCGCGCGTCTGGCGCCCGGCGGCTGATAGGGGATTCCCCTGGCCCGCTCGGCGATGGCGGTGAGGTCGTCTGCCCTGATCAGCTCGTGGGTCTCGAAATGCGAGAAGGCACCCGAGCTGATGATCGCCAGGGTCGCCGCGGCGTGGGTGTGCGAGTCGGGCATCTCGACGATCGCCATCCCGTCGTGCTGTCCGAACATCCAGTAGTAGCACTCAAGGCTGCCGCCAACGGACTCCACCAGCCTCCGGACGACCGCTGATCGGTCCGAGGGGTTTGCGACGAACCCTGTGATCGTCTCGCTGGTGAAGCCGAACAGAGTCAGGTATTTCGCCATGACAACCACCCCCGGTGCAGGAACGCCTGCCTGACCGATCTTGCCAGCCAGTATTGCCCGTGGCATTCCGCTTCAATCCGGGCCGGGCAGAGGAAGCTGGCCGAGCCAATCAGCGCGAACAGCGCCGCCAGGATTCTTGGCACCGGTAATAAGCGGCGGAGCCATCATTTGCAGGCCTGGGCGGCTAGGCGTAGCGTCCGGTCCGAGCACGTGGTTCGGGGGTGAGCGATCATTGGAAACCAGTGACACAGGCCCGCAGCCGCCCTCGCAGGTACCGCTCGCCCCGGCGGGTGGGCAGGTGGCGCCGCTGGAAGAACAGATGCGGGCCAACGCCGCGACCGGGGAACTGCTGGATCGTGGTGAGGGCCCGTTCGACCTGACCGCGATGCAGTTGTGGGGTGAGGAACGGACGGTACGCGCGGCTGTGCTGCGGGACCTGCTCGTCGGGGGCCAGTGGCCGGTACACGCGAAAGGGGTCCGCCTGCGCGGTGTGAAGATCGGCGGGTTGCTGGATCTCGAAGGGGCAACCCTTCGCTGCCCGCTGTCATTGGTCAGCTGTTACCTCGACGCCGATGATCCTGTCTGCCTCGACCATGCCACCGCCTCGCGGGTCGCCCTGATCAGATGCCAGCTGGCAGGCCTGACAGCCAGCATGCTCACGGCGAGACAGATTGACCTCAGCGGCTCAACCCTCCGCACCGGCCCGCTCTCGCTCATGTGCGCGAGTATCACCGACGAGCTGATCTGCAGTGGCGCGCGGCTGAATGGCACCGACAGTGACCTCAATGCGCTGGTCGCCGGGGGGATGAAGGTCGGTGGCTCGGTGTATCTCGACCAGTATCTCGACGACCGGTTCACCGCCGCTGGGGCGGTCTGGCTGGCCCGCGCGGACATCGCCGGCGATCTCGCCTGCAGCGGCGCGCGGCTGGGCAGCAACCGCGACGGCATCGGGCTGCTTGCTGAGGGGATGAAGGTCGGGGGTGAGGTGTTTCTCCGTGAGGGATTCACCGCCGACGGGGCGGTCCGGCTGCTGGGCGCGGACATCGCCGGCGACCTGAGCTGCCGCGCCGCCCGGCTGGGCCGTGACCATGACGGCAATGCGCTGGTCGCCGACAGGATGAAGGTCGGCGGCGAGGTGCACATCTACAAGGGGTTCACCGCCGGCGGGGCGATCGTGCTGAATGGCGCGGACATCACCGGTGACCTCAGCTTCAGCGGCGCTCAGCTGAACGGCACCAACAACGACGGCAACGCGCTGGACGCCGACGGGATGAAGGCCGGCCATGATGTATTGCTCGACCGGGGACCTGGCGACGACGGGGCGGAACGGCCCTTCACCGCCGCCGGGGCGGTCCGGCTGGCCCGGGCGGACATCACCGGCCAGCTCAGCTTCAGCGGCGCGCAGCTGACCGGTACCGACCACGACGGCAACACGCTGGTCGCCGACGGGATCAAGGTCGGCGCCGGGGTGTTGCTCGATGAGCGGTTCACCGCCGCGGGAACCGTGTCGCTCGACTCCGCACGTGCCGACCAGTTGGTGCTGAGCCCGGCCAAACCGGCCGGCGCCAGCGAGATCACCTTCAACTTCACTGCGACAGAGGCGCAGATAGCCCGGGTGCTGCGGTGGGCGCCCGGCGGGCAGTTCTCCGGGCAGGTCAACCTGGAGGACGCCCACGTCGGCGAGCTGGAAGATAACTGGACGCCAGCGGGCGAGCAGGCCCACGGGTACTGGCCTCTCGGCGGGCGGCTCCGCCTGAGCGGCTTCACCTATGGCGGGCTCGGTGAAGCCAGCGTGCAGCAGCGGCTGAAGTGGATCCGCAGCCAGTACGAAGGGGATAAGCCGGCGTCCTTCGCGGCACAGCCGTATGAGCAGCTGGCGGCCATATACCGTCAGGCCGGGCAGGAGAGCGAAGCCCGCACGGTGGCGATCGCCAGGCGCCGTGACCTGCGGAAGTACGGCAAGCTCAACTGGTATCGAAGGTTCGGCAACGGGTTCCTGGACAAGACCATCAGGTACGGATACCAGACCTGGCGGGCCGCGGCAGGCCTGGCCGCTGTGTTCGTAGTCTTTCTGCTGCTGTCGCTCGTCGGACAGCACCAGCATGTGATCGTGCCGATCGGAGACACCACAGGACTGCACCCGCCGCCGACCGCGACCCAGTGCACCAGCGATTACCCGTGCTTCTACCCGTTCGGGTACACCGTCGACACCGTCATCCCGATCATCAACGTGCACCAGGCCGATTTCTGGGGCCCCGACGGTCATGCGCCATCTGGCTGGCTCTGGGTTGTCGGCGCATGGGGAGCGACCGCGGCCGGCTGGGCGCTCGCGACCCTCCTGATCGCCGGCTACACCGGGCTCGTACGCCAGAACTGACACATCTCACCGGAGGCGCGGGCCACCCGTGGGCTGCGGCGCCCGGCCGCACGACTCTTGTCGCCGCGGCGGGCCGGCGAACATATCCTGGGCCCGTGCCGAGTGGGAGCGAGCCCATCGCCGACCGCGTGGCCGCTGCCGGCCCACGGACGGTGGCCGCTGGGACTGCCCGGCTGTTCTCCGCCTGGTGCGAGGGCTCACCGGTGCCCGAGGCACAGGACCGGCGGTGCGAAGGGCTGGCCGACTTCGCCTCACGTCGCGCCCTGGTGTCGCAGGTGCTGTTTTTTTCCGAGCGCGCGGCAGCTGAGCTCCTCGAGCGCGGGAACGACGAGGAGCAGCTTCGTGAGCTCAGCGAACCGCAGCAGATGATCTACGACGGCGCCAACGCCTATATCCGGGTAGCGGGCCGGTGGACGGGCTTTTTCCTCGGCGATCCCGGCGGGCCGCGAGGCCCGAACGACCCGCTGTGGCCATTGGACGCGCTGTTCGGAGCCCGCGACGACGCCGTGGAGACCGGGCAGGAGGCCGTACGGGGAGTCGCTGCGACCCGCTGCCGCCTCACCGTCGACCTGGCGCGGGCGGACATGGCAGTTCCGGCCGGTGTGAGCGCGCCTGCCGGGCCGTATCGGGCGCTGAGCCGGATGCCTGCGGAGGTATGGCTGGACGCGGCGGGTCTGGCCCGCCGCATCGCGGTGAGCGCCGAGCCGGTGACCGCCGCCGCCGACGTGCGGACCTGGGCGATTGCTGAGCTGTGGGACTTCGGGGTGGCCGTCAACATCACACCACCCCGCCGGGATGAGGTCGTGGCCCCGCGCGAGGCGTACCGGGATACGCCGCCTGCCTGATCAGCATCTCGTAGCTCCCGCCATCGGTGGAAGCGTGGAAACGATCTGCACTACGCCATTGAACGTCAACCGCGGTCACGTGGCGACCGGCCGTGCGGCCGCGTCCCGCCGATGATCCAGGGCGGTCAGGCGATCCTGGCAGACACGGTCTTGCACGGGCCGATGACACCGACGTTTTCGTTGCTGAGACAAACCCGGACCGAGGCGACCGTGCCGGCCTCGCCAGCGACATGCGTTGTGATGACCATTGAAACGGACTGCCCATGCTGCACGAAACCGGGTTCGCACGAGGTGCCGTCCGAGTTGATGGCAAAACCGCCCGGGAGCACGCACGGCAGGTTACCGACGACATTGACGTGGGACACTGAGGTGATGATGAGATCCTCGGCGGCTGGCATGGTCCCCTCGTTTGTCTCGGCGAAGACGAACGTGAGCGTCTGATCGGTCTGGACTGTTTTTATCCCTCCCGCAATCGTGCCCTGCAGCACGAATGTCGGTGCCGCCCTCCTCTCTACCGCCCGCGATGGAGTCACGGACGCGCTGGCCACGTTGACGACGGGCAGGACAGCTACCGCCAGGAAACCAAGGACCGAAACGAGCCCGCGCATTCCCGTGTCGAAAAGATGCATGATTGCACTCCCTTTGTATTGAAATCTTCTTTAACACGCCGCGTGAGTCCGCCTTGCATTATGAACTCCGGGCCCGGGTCGCACAGCTGATCCGATCGAATTCGGAGTGTCGGCATGAGCCGACGTACGGCAGGCCTGCCTTATCCGTGGTTAGCGGTATTCGCCGATGGAAATGGGGCCCGCGCCCAGCTCCGCTCAGCGGCCGATAGCGGGACATACGGCGTGACCAGTCAGAGGCGGTACCCAGGGCCCGGCTAGGCTGACCGGATGGTCGCCCCGGTTCCCTGACCGGGGCCCGTCGCCGAGGAGCGCTGAGCATGCCAGATCTGCGATTTGCGGGCCGGACGGTGCTGGTGTTCGGCGTGGCAGGGGCGCTCGGCGCCGGTCTCGCCGCCGCGTTCGCCGCCGAAGGTGCCTCGGTCACCGGCGTGGACAGGTCCGTGCCGGACGCGGGCCGGCGTCTGGACAGCGTCCGGTACCGGGCGGCGAGCGTGCTCGACGACGACGCGCTCGGCTCGCTGTTCGATGACTCACCGGCACCGTGGGCGGTGGTCAACACGGTGGGCGGCTTCGCGCCCCACCGCCCGCTGACCGGCCTCGACCCGGCCGAACTCATCGGCCAGCTGCAGCTGAACCTGGTGAGCGCGGCGCTGGTGACCAGGCACTCACTGCGGCGGATGTCCTCGGCGGGCGAGGGACGCCTCGTGCACACCGCGAGCCGGGCGGCGGTGGTGACCCGCGGATCGGGCTTCGCCTACTCGGTCAGCAAACTGGGCGTGCTGCACCTGGTCGCGATGGCCGCGGACGAGGTCCGCGGCACTGGCATCACCGTGAACTGCGTCGTTCCCAGCATCATCGATACCCCCGCCAACCGCAGCGCCATGCCGGACGCCGATCACGCCTCCTGGCCCCAGATCCCCGACATCGCGCAGACCTACCTGTTCCTTGCCTCACCGGGCGCGAAGCTCGTCTCCGGAGCGGCGATTCCGGTCTAGGCAGCCCGCCGTGTCCCCGTCAAGCCGCTGGCATCCGGTGACCTTCTTGCGGGCCCACGACCCCGGCCTGCTCGCGCTCAAGCGATCGGTGCGGGCAGCAGTCATCGTCCCGTCGGCCTTCGCGATCGCCTGGGCTCTCACCAGCGACATCCAGGTGCCGCTGTTCGCCTCCTTCGGCGCGTTCTCGCTCCTGCTGCTGGTCAACCTCGGTGGCAACAGGGCCAGCAGGCTGCGCGGTTACGCGGTGCTGATCGTCGCCGCCACCGCGCTCATCGTCATCGGCACCCTCTGCTCGAACCAGGACATCCTGGCCGTGATCTCGATGGGGATGGCCGCGTTCGTGGTCCTGTTCGCCGGGGTGCTGAGCCCCACGGCGGCGCTCGGCAGCACGTACCTGCTGCTCGCGTACGTGCTGCCGGTGAACGTGCCGGTGCCGCCCGGCCAGATACCCGACCGGCTGGCTGGCTGGGCGCTGGCGGCCCTGCTGGGCCTGCCCGCCCTGCTGTTGATCTGGCCCAGCCCCCCGTTCGACGTCCGCCGGTCGGCGCTGGCCAGGGCTGCGCAGCAACTGGCTGTCCTGGTGCGGGCGCACGCGGAAGGCCACCGTGACCCGGCGGCCCACGCCTCCGCCAGCCGCGCGCTGGATGACCTGCGGAAGGGCTTCGCGGCCACGCCGTACCCGCCAACCGGGCTCGGCCCCGCGCAGATCGCCCTGGCCAAAGTGGTGAGCCGCATCGAACGGGCCGGAGCGCTGGCAGTGGTCGGCCCCGACGAGGTGGCGCTCGCCCTGAACTCGCCGACCGCCCGGGAACTCAACGCCGCCACCGCACGGGTACTGCACGGCGTGAGCGCGCTGATCGGTCCCATCCCGGCCGGGCGGCCGCCGGACCGGCCCGCCGCCGCCGAGCTGACCGCCGCGCTGGAGGACCTGCACCGGGATCGGCGGGCATCGCTGCGGTGGGCCGTGGACCGGCTGGTCCGCCAGGTCACCGCCGGATCCGACGGCCGGGCCGTCGGATCCGGCGCGGGCACCGATGCCGCCGCCTCCGCGCTGGCGTTCCTCGATCCCACCTTCCGCGCCCGGGCACTGGGCCTGGCTACCGAGGAAATCGGTGCGCTGGCGCTGGAGGCCGCCGGATTCGACCCGCCGGCGCCGCCGGGATCTGCCGCCACGGTCAGCCGGAAGGGTTACGCGGTCATCGCGCGGGCGGTGTGGCAGCGGGCCGTCACGCACCTGACCTTCCGCTCCGTGTGGCTGCGCAATTCCCTCCGGGGAGCGGTCGGCTTGGCCCTGGCGGTGGCCGTGGCCAGGATCACCGGCGTCTCGCACGGGTTCTGGGTTGCCCTCGGCGCCATGTCGGTGCTGCGGTCGAATGCCCTGGGAACCGGGGCGACAGCGGTGCGGGCGCTCGCTGGGACGGTGGTGGGTTTCGTGGTTGGCACGGCGATCATGCTCGGGGTGGGCGGCCACACGGTCGCGCTCTGGTTCATCCTGCCGCTGGCCGTCCTGTTCGCCGGCGCCGCTGCGTCGGTCATCTCATTCGTGGCAGGCCAGGCGGGATTCACCATCATGGTGGTGGTCCTGTTCAACATCCTGGTGCCCGCCGGCTGGTCGGTGGGGCTGGTGCGGGTGGAGGACGTGGCGCTCGGCTGCGTGGTCAGCGTGGCGGTGGGGCTGCTGCTGTGGCCACGGGGTGCGACCGCCGCCTTCAGCCGCGCGCTGTGTGACGCCTACCGGGCCGGTTCCCATGCGCTGGTGGCGGCCGTGGACCGGCTGGTCTCCCCCGGCCTGGCGGCGAACCAGGCGGGCGACCGGGCGACCGCCGCCTATCACCGGCTGGACGACGCGTACCGGCAGTTCCTCGCGGAACGCGGCGCCAAGGTGATCTCGCTGCGAACGGCGACCCATCTGTTCACCGGGGCGGCCCGGCTCCGGCTCGCTGCGTACTCACTGGCTACGTTGCCCGCGCTGTCCCTCGATGCCGCGGAACCGGCCGATGGGGTCACGGGCGCCAGTGCCGCCGTGGCGTCGGCAGCGGCGGAACTGCGCCGCGCGTACCACCGGACGGACGCCTGGTACGACGGTTTCGGCGCCGTGCTGAGGGGTGAGCGGGACCCGATGCCGGCGGTCGCCGATGGGGGCGGGCAGGTGCGGCCCGACCTGGTGCACGCGTTCAGGCTGGTCAGCGAGGCGGGTGACGAGGCGGGAGTGCGAACGGTCCTGCGGATGCTGTGGGCTGATGAGTACCTGGAGGACGAGCAGGCCCTGCAACGTGACCTGGCTGAGGCGGCGCGCAACCTCGCCGAGCAGGCACATCGGCACCTGATCTGACGCTCAGGGCTGCCGGGGCTGCTGGTGAGCGCTCAGGGCGCGTTGGCGCCGAGCGCGACGTCGGTCGCGCTCTGGCCGTCGCCGCCTGCCGCGCCCTGCCCGGACTGCGCGGCCTGCCGGGCCTGCCCGGCCGATGCCCGGGTCATCCCCCCACCGCCGGTCAGCCTGGCCGCGATGCCCACCGGTATCAGGGTCAGCAGCAGGACGAAGGTGACGACGACGTTGACCTCGGGAAGCTGCTGGCCGAGCCGGATGGCACCGAAGATCCACAGCGGGAGCGTGTTCTGCGCTCCGGCGGTGAAGGTGGTGACGATGACCTCGTCGAAGGAGAGCGCGAAGGCGAGCAGCGCGCCGGAGACCAGCGCGGTGGACATCACCGGCAGCGTCACCGTGCGGAACGTGAAGAGCCCGCTCGCGCCCAGGTCGGCGGCGGCCTCGTAGAGCGATCCGGAGACCCGCCGCAGCCGGGCGATCGTGTTGTTGTAGACCACCACGACGCAGAACGTCGCGTGCCCGATGATGATCGTGAACAGCGAGAGCCTGATCCCGGCGAAATTGAAGGCCGAGTTCAGCGCGATCCCGGTGATGATGCCCGGCAGCGCGAGCGGCAGCACCACCAGCAGCGACACGGCTTCCCGGCCGAAGAACCGGAAGCGGTGCACACCGAACGCGGCCGCCGTGCCGAGCAGCAACGCCACCGCGGTCGCGAACAGCCCCGCCTTGACCGACAGCACGAACGCCGCCCGCACCTGCGGGTCGTTCCAGGCGACCGCGAACCACTTCACGCTCAGTCCCTGGATGGGCCAGCTCTGCACGTTCGAGGAGTTGAACGCGTACAGGCAGATGGTGGCGATCGGCACGAACAGGAAGAGCAGGACGCCCGCCACCCAGATCCGCAGCCCGGCCCGGGCCATCCGGCCCTCCATCACATCGACTCGAACGCGCCGAGAAGCCGCGCGCCGAGCAGGTAGAAGATCATGATCACGATCGGGACGATCGCGAGCGCGGCCGCGAAGGGCAGGTTGCCGGCCGTTCCGATGTTCGCGTAGATGACGTTGCCGATGAAGCTCGAATTGGCCCCACCCACCAGCAGCGGCGTGATGAAGTCGCCCAGCGTGAGCGAGAAGGTGAAGATCGAGCCGGCCACCATGCCCGGCAGCGCGAGCGGCAGGACCACGCTGCGGATCGTGCGCCAGTTGCGCGCGCCGAGGTCGCCGGAGGCCTCGAGCAAGGAGTCCGGTATCCGCTCCAGCGCCCCGTACAGGGGCACGACCATGAACGGCAGCCAGATGTAGGAGAAGACGATCCACATCGCCGTGTTGGTGTAACCGATGTTCACCGCCCCGAGACCGAGCTTGGAGAACGTCCAGCTCAGCGTCCCGCCCTTTTGCAGGATGACGATCCAGGCGTAGACCCGGGCAATGTAGCTCGCCCACAACGGCAGCAGCACCGCGACGAACAGCGCCTGCCGGCCGCGCGGCGACGCCACCCGCGCCATGTAATAGGCGAACGGCAGCGCGAGCACGGCATCGGTGACCGTGACCGCCGCCGCCATGGTCACGGTCCGCCCGATGATGGTCAGGTACGTGCTTGTGAAGATCTGCTGGAAGTTGGCCAGTGACCAGGTGTGCTCCAGCAGGTTGGTGAACGGGTTCACCGTCCAGAACGCCGTGGCCAGCATCACCACGAGCGACGCCAGGTAGATCAGCAGGAACCAGGCCAGCGGCGGGGTCAGCGTGAGGGTGGCCCGCAACCACGCCCGGCGCCAGAGCGCTGCCGAGACGCGGTCCACCCCCGCCGCTGACCGGTCCTCGCGGACCGCGACCTGTGTCATGAGTGCCGTGTCATGCGCGGTGCTTGCGGAGCACGGCGCTAGCCGGTGATCTGGGTCCAGGCGCTGACCCATTGCTGGAACGGCACGCAGTCGCTCTTGCCGTTGCCGCACTGTGCCAGCGGGGTCTTCCAGAACTTGAGGGTCTGGAAGTAGGCCTCCGGCGCGTTCGCGTGGTAAGCGGCGCAGGAGCCCTTCGCGAGCTGGTCCATGATCGGGCAGGCCAGCTTGTTCGCCGGGGTTTCACCGAAGAAGATGGCCTGCTCCGCCTGGATCTTGGGGGTGGTCACCCACTGCACCCACTTGTAGGCGCAGTTGGGGTGCGGCGCGTGGGTGGCGAGCATCCAGGTGTCGGCCCAGCCGGTCGCGCCCTGGCTCGGGATGGTGTCGGCGACCTGCGCGCCCGCTGCCTTCAGGGTGTTGGTCTGGTACGGCCAGGCGGCCCCCACCACGGTGGTGCCGCTCTGGAACAGCGAGATCTCCTGCGAGGCCAGGTCCCAGTACTTCTTGATCAGCGGCTTCTGCTGCTTGAGCAGGTTGACGGTGGCGTTGAACTGGGGCTGGGTCAGCTCATAGGGGTCGGTGATGCCCAGGCTCGGCTGGGTCTTCGACAGGTAGAGCGCCGCGTCCGCGATCTGGATCGGGTTGTTCGGCACCGTGACCTCGCCCGCATACTTCTTGTTGTAGAGCACGGACCACGAGGTTGGTGCGGACGGGAAGGTCTTCTTGGAGTAGAGCAGCACGTTCGGCCCGAACTCGTAGGACGCGCCGTAGTGCTTGCCGCCGATGGTGTTGAACGGCGGGTTCTGCAGGAACGGGTGGAAGTTCTTCCACTGCGGGATCAGGTTGATGTTGATCGGTTTCACGTCGCCGCTGTAGATGAGCCGCAGGTCCGCGTCGCCCGAGGCCGACACCATGTCGTACTGGCCGCCGCCGCCGTTGGCCATCAGCGACACCATCTCGCTCGATGAGCCCGCGTACTTGGCGCTCACCTGGCAGCCGGTCGCCTGCTCGAACGGCTTCACCCACTGGGGCTGGGCGTAGCCTTCCCAGGCGATGAGGTTGAGGTGGCCCTCGCCCTTGCCGACCGAGGTCGGCACCGCGGTGTTCGCCTGCGGCGGTGTGAGGCCGCCGGTCCCGCTGCTGGTGCTGGAGGTGCTGCCGCCACCGGACGAGCCGCAGGCCGCGACCAGCATGGCCGCGGAAGCGGCCGCCAGCAGCATTCCCCCTCGTGCCCATGTCCTCATTGGCCATCCCCCTCACTGTGAGCCGGGGAGACCCGGCTCTCGCTATGGATGTCGTAGGTTTGGGTTTCACGCCAGGCGACGTTCACGGTCCGTCCCCGTGCTTCGAGCGCCTCGGCCGCCGCGGTCTCCAGGTTCTGGCGCACCGCGGTGAGCGTCCCGCCGGCTTCCAGGGCGATCTGGTAGCGGGTGAGCATTCCGAGGTAGACGACGTCCTCGATCCGGCCGCGCTCGACGTGGCTGCCCTCGGGCGTTTTCTCGCCCTCGGCCAGCAGATGGATTTTCTCGGGCCGGATCGTGAACCGGCGCCCGCCACGTTCCAGCAGGTTGGACACCCCGATGAAGCCGGCCACGAAGCCGCTGGCAGGCCGCTCGTACACCTCGACCGGCGTGCCCAGCTGCTCGATGCGGCCCTGATTGAACACGGCCAGACGGTCGCTCATGGTGAGCGCTTCCTCCTGGTCGTGCGTCACGTAGATGAAGCTGATCCCGACCTCGCGCTGGATCCGCTTGAGCTCGAACTGCATCTCCTGGCGCAGTTTCAGGTCCAGCGCGCCGAGCGGCTCGTCGAGCAGGAGCACCTCCGGCTCGTTGACGATCGCCCGGGCCAGCGCGACCCGCTGCCGCTGGCCGCCGGAGAGCTGGACCGGCTTGCGGCCGCCGAGCCCGGCCAGGCGCACCATGCCCAGTGCCGCTTCCGCCCGGCGCCGCCGGTCCGCCTTGCCCACCCGGGCGACCCGCAGCCCGTACTCGACGTTCTCGAGCACGTTCATGTGCGGGAAGAGCGCGTAGTCCTGGAAGACGGTGTTCACGTTGCGCGCGTACGGGGGCTCGCGCGTCACATCCACGCCGCCGAGCTCGACCGAGCCCGCGTCGGGACGCTCGAATCCGGCGATCAGCCGCAGCAGCGTGGTCTTGCCCGAGCCGGAGGGGCCGAGCATGGTGAAGAACTCGCCCTCGGCGACCTCCAGGTCGACCCCGTTGACCGCCGCGAGCTGCCCGTAGCTACGGCGCACGCCGGTCAGCCTGACCGCGGGCACGCCGCTGGCCGGCCCGGTGCTGGCCGGCCGGGCGGTACTGGCCGGCCGGGCGGCTGGCGCTGCTCCCTGCCTGCCTGTCGCCGTCTCGCTCACCCGTGCCCTTCGCCATGCATGCAAGCCGACCTGGAGAACCCCATGCGGCAACCGCGTCCAGGGGATCGACGATTCCGATAACCTACAGGATCAGATGTTTGTGTCAAGTTGACCCACAGGCACGCGCACCCCGGGCTCCGTGGGAGGGGAATTCGTGGCACCACCTGCGCTGACGACCGTCCGGACGCGCACGCTGTTCACCCCGCTCGACGCCGGCGGCCGCGCCGATACCGTGACCCGGCGGCTGGCCAAGGCGATCCGGCTGGGCCTGCTGCTTGACGGTGAGCGCCTGCCGGCGGAGAGCCAGCTTGCCGGGCAGCTCGGAGTCTCGACCGTGACCCTGCGCGAGGCGCTCGCCTCGCTGCGCACGATGGGGCTGGTCGAGACCCGGCGCGGGCGGGCGGGCGGTTCGTTCGTCCGGGCACCGGACGGACCCGACCGCCTGGATCGCCCGCTGCGGCTCCTGTCCCTGCACGAACTGCGGGACATCGGCGACCACCGGGCCGCGATCGCCGGCACCGCCGCCAGGCTGGCCGCCGAGCGCGCGCTCGCCACCGATGTCACCACACTCCGCGAACATGCAGAACGGCTCTGCGGGGCGACCGCCCTGACCGACCGCCGGCGGGCCGATGCGCGGCTGCACATCGAGATCGCCGCCACCGCCCAGTCCCCCCGGCTCACCCGCGAGGAGATGGATCTGTGGTCCGAGATCGGCGACCTGGTCTGGCTGCCGATGGAGGGCGGGGATGTGACATCGGCTGCCCGTGACCACGACCTGCTGATCGACGCCATCGAGGCCCACGCGCCCGGGCGGGCGCGGGAGATCGCCGAACGGCACGTGGCGGCGGAGACGGCCCGGCTGCTGGAACTGCGGCTCAGCCTGCATCATCCATGACCACCGCCCCAGCCCCCGAGCAACTGCTGGCCGGCATCAGCGCCGCGATCGAGCGGGTGCTCGCGTCGGTGATGGAGGTGGGCGAGGCGATGACCGCGCTGGCGGCGGCGGCCAGGTCGGGCCGGCGCCCGTTGCGCCGCACCGACCTGGCCGCGCTCCGGCCGCTGGTGGCGGAGGTGCTGGCGCGGCACCGCGGGTTCGCGGCCGGTGCCGGGGTCGTGCTGGCGCCGGGCGCGCTCGAGGAGGTGCCGCGCGACATCGAATGGTGGTGGGCGGGGGGCGGGCCCGGGCAGCTGGAGGTCGACCTCGACCCCGGGTCGGCCGAGTTCTACGACTACACCACCACCGAGTGGTACCGCGAGCCCGCCCGGACCGGGCAGCCATGGGTAGCCGGGCCTTATGTGGACTACATCTGCACCCACAAGTACACCTTCACGGTGTCGGCCCCGGTGGCGGACGAGGGCCGGTTCCTCGGCGTGGCCGGCGCCGACATCCTGGCCGCCGAGGTGGAGCGGATGCTGCTGCCCGGGCTGGCCCGGGCCCACCCGGCCGTGCTGGTCAGCGGCAGCGGCCGGGTGATCGCCTCGAGCATCGCCAGCATCGCGCCCGGTGTGGTGCTGCCGCCGGGCCGGCTGGCCAGCGCGGTGAGGGTCGGCTCGCTGCCGTGGATGCTGGTCGGCGGGACTTGACACGGGCAATGCTGCGACGAGCCACATGCGGGCCATTTCCTGGCGGTAGCCTGGCCGCACAGGAGAAGGCATACCCCGATGCGAGGTCCCGATGAGCTTGCCCGCCCGTCAGCTGCAGAAGCTAAGAGAGATCGAGGGCAGGCTCGATTCCGATCCCCGGCTGAAGTCCCTGTTCGGGATCTTCAGCCGGCTGACCCGGGGCGAGGCGATGCCCTGGTTCGAGGATGTGCCGGTCCGGCCGGTCGCTGACCTGCTCGCCGCGACCCGTGGCCTGTTCCGGCGGATCGCCCGCTGGCGCGCCTCCCGGGTCAGGGTGCTGCTGCTCTTGCCGGCCGCGCTGAGCGCCATCGTCTGCACGGTCATGATCGCTGCGGGGTTCCCGGGCCCGCCCCGATCCGCGCCGACGGCGAAACCCCCGGCCGCCCGCGAGCTCATCGTCAAGACAAGCCGGATCTGCCGCCTGGGCCTGGTCCGTTTCCCGGTCTTCGCCTGCTGACGCAGGGCTGCGGCAGCGGCGCTCAGCCGCGGCGGGCGGCGGCCTCCAGTGCCGCCGTCGGCAGCCAGCCGTCGTGCTTCCACGCGATGGCGCCCGAGGCGGATACCAGGGCGAACCACGGCTGGTCCTGCACCCCGTAGCCGTCCGCGAGACGGCCGGTGGTGTCCATGGCGACCGGATAGGCCAGCGGCCGGCCCAGCCCCTTCACGTACCCGGCCACCGTGGCCGGGGACGGCTCGGTGGCCGCCTCGTCCACCGCGACCAGGCCGGGCAGCCGGCCGTGCCGCGCCGCGCGCGCGTAGCCGTTCAGCGCCAGCAGATGCGACCGCAGGTCCGAGGTTTCCGCCAGCCACGTCGCGAAGAACACGACGAGATGGGGCCGCCCCGGCGCGAGGTGCACCGAACCGGCAGGCACGGCTGGCAGTGTCACCGGCGAGGACGGCCCCAGGCCCGGGACGCGCGCCAGCGAGCGCTGGGTGGCCACGCGCGGGTGGCCGGGCAGCAGGCTGGCCACCTCATCGGCCAGCAGCTGCGCGGCCTGGCCGATGCTCGCGTAGTTCATCTGGGTCAGGTAGATCTCCCGCTCCCTGCCGCGTGCGTCGATGACGAGCAGGGCCGGCGTGTGGTCGATCTGCCCGGCCTGGATCTGAACCGCGATGTGGTATGCCCGCCAGACCGCGGTGAGCTGGGCCGGCGTGCCGGTGAGGAAATCCCACTGGTTCACCATGCCGTGCGCCCGCGAATAGGCCATGACATCGGCCACCGAGGTCGCCCGCGGGTTGGCGTCCACCCCGAGCAACTGGACCTTGCTTCCGGCCGCGCCGAGCAACTGCTTCGCCTGCACCATGCTCATGGTGGTCAGCGGGCACACCGTCGTGCACTGTGAGTCGGCGAACGCCAGGATGACGACCTTGCCGCGGAACTGGCGCAGCGACATGGGCTGGCCGAACTGGTTGCGCAGCGCGATGGCGGGCGCGGGCCGGCCGCCGAGCGAGCTGCCGGGGTCGAGGGCGGGATTGGCCATCGCCGCCTGGGCCTGCTGGCCAGAGGCCGGCTGGGCGCTGGCCGCGCAGCCCGCCAGCAGCGCGGCCGCCAGCAGGACGGAAGCGAGTACCACCCCGGCTCGGCGTGCGCTCACCAGCCAGCCTCCGGCCGTCCCGTCCCGGCATCGGAGGCGTCCCGCACCCAGATCATGCGGCGGCCGCTCTCCCCGGGTGCTTCCGGCTCGTGTGAGATCACCCGGTCAAGCCGGTAGCCGAGCTTGCGGGGGATGGCGGCGCTGGCGCTGTTGGCCTCGTCGCAGTGGATCTCGACCCGCCGCACCCCGGGGAGTCCCAGCGCGACCGAGGTCAGCGCCTCGGCCGCGGCCGTCCCGAAGCCACGGCGGGTCTGCCGCTCGGCGATCCAGTAGCCGATCTCGATACCACCGTCGCCCACCCGCCGGTGCAGCCCGATCGCCCCGACCAGCACGCTTTCCTCGGCAGCGAACACCGAGTAGATGTAGTCCGTGCCGCAGGCCCACATGTCGTCGGCTTCGGCCACCCGGACCCGCTGGACCCGCGGGTCAGCGGCCTCCGGGGTCGCCCACGGCATCCAGGGCCGCAGGTGCTCCAGGCTGGCGCTGACGGCAGCGGCGATGTCGCCCGCATCCGCCGCGCGCACCCGGCGCAGGACGAGCATGCCGGCGTCCACCCGTTCCGGCGGGACGCCGGTAGCTTCTGGGGGCACGGTTCATAGTAAGCAGCCGCGGGGCCGGCTGTGGGCCGGGTCACCGGCTCCGGCGGATCCCGTCTGGACGGACCGGGTCATCGCCGACAATGACACCACCGCCACGGCCCCAGCTCACGTAGCGCCAGGACAGGTTGAGCAGCGCGGACAGCCGGTTCCGGCCGCCCAGCAGCGTGACCAGGTGCAGACCGAGCCAGGCGAGCCAGGCCAGCGTCCCGCGCACCCGCAGGCCATGCGGCAGCTCGACGACGGCACTGCGCCTGCCGACCGTCGCCATGATGCCCTTGTCGTGGTAGGCGAACGTGACCGGCGGGCGGCCTTTCACCAGCCGTTCCACCTGCCGGGCGGCGTGCCGCCCGGCCTGGATGGCGGGCTGGGCGAGCTGCGGCAGTGGGAGCCCGTCCACGAGAGCGACGTCACCCACGGCGAACACCCGCTCCTGGCCGTGGACCCGCAGGTCAGGCCCGGTCAGAATGCGGCCACCACGCCCCTGGGGCAGGCCCAGGCGGCCCACCGCGGCCGGGGCCGTGACCCCTGCCGCCCAGATGGTGACGTCACTGGGCAGGTCCTCGCCGTTGGCCAGCACCACGCGGTCCCCGGTGACCTCACTGATCTCGGTGGACAGGCGGACCTCCACGCCGCGGCACACCAGTTCCCGGCGTGCGTACTCCTGCAGGACCGGCTGGAACGGCGCGAGCAGGACAGGTGCCTGCTCGACCAGCGTGATGTGCACGCTCGCCAGGTTGACCTCGGGAAACGCGGCGTCAAGTGCGGTCGCGCGCAGTTCCGCGAGCGCCCCCGCCAGCTCCACGCCGGTCGCCCCGCCGCCGACCACGGTGAAGTTCACGTCCTTTCCCGGGCCGGCGATGTCCAGGCGTTCCAGCCGGGCCATGATGTGGTCCCGCAGCGTCACCGCGTCCCGGCGGGTGTACAGGCCCAGGCTGTGCTCCGCGGCGCCACTCACGCCGTAGTACGCGGCCGACACACCGGTCGCCAGAATGAGGTAGTCGTACTCGAACTGCCCGCCGTCGGCCAGGGTGATGCGCCGGGCCGCCGCGTCCACGCCGGTCAGCTCGCCGAGCCGGAACCGGGCACCCTGCCTGCGGGTGAAGGCCCGGGCCGAATAGGCGACGTCACCGGGATTCAGCCCTCCGGTCGCCACCTGGTACAGCAACGGCTGGAAGGTGCTGTACACGTGGTGGTCGATCAGCATGACCTGCATGCCCGCGCGAGCCAGTTCGGCGACTGCCGCGAGCCCCCCGAAGCCCGCGCCGACGACAATGACCCTCGGCGCGTCCGGCGGCGCCAGCCGGCGCCTGCGCCACTTCATGTTGTCTCCCTCGGAGCCGGAGTCTCAAAGCCCCCGCTTCCCGCTCCTAAACAGGACAACCGCAACCGGCCCCAGAACATGCCGCAGGTGTGGGACCGGTCAGCGGTTGAGCGCGGTCAACTCCGGGCGCAGGCACGGCTGTGCCGCGCCGGGCGCCGGTGGCGGGCCGAGTTGCGCGCACACGGCCAGCAGCAGGCCGTCCCCGCGGGGCGAGGTACTCCCCCCGATCCCCGACAGGTCCACGAAGTAATGGGGCCACGGCAGCGGGGTGCTGGTCCACGACACCCGCTGGGTAGCGACGTCGTAGCCCCAGGCCCGGCCGAGCGCACCGTGGTCGAGGCCGAGGACCGCGCCCGCCCGCACCCCGTACAACCCGGCGGATTCGGCGGCGGTTGCACCGGACACCCGGGCCAGCCTGGCCCCCGTCCGTGGGTCCACCCCGACCAGCGCGTTGCCGGCCAGCAGATACAGGCGCCGCTGCGTCACGTCGATGCTTTCCGGCAACCCGGCCCGCCGGTGCCACAACCGGGCGCCGGTGGTGGTGCTGTAGGCGCTGACCCCCCCGGCGCCGGCGAAGAACACCGCCCCGCCGAAGGCCAGGCTGAGCGAGCCGGTGAAGGCATGCCCCCTGGGCCGGATCAGCCGCTCGGCGCCCGTGCGCAGATTGATCCGCCGCAGCGCCGTCACTGGCGCCGATCCCAGGTAGCCCCCGGCGGCGACCGTGATGTACAGGCTGTTTCCCTCCTCCTGCCAGGCCTGCGCCACCTGCCCGGTAGGCCTGCTCCACATCACCGCACCGCTGCGGTTGGCATAACGGGTCACCGCATGCGCGCCGACGATCACCGTGGCGGCGGCATCGGCCGCCACCGCGCCGCCGAACGGCGCCGCCGGATAGGCCCTGATCCGCCGGCCGGTCGCCGCCGCCAGCACCACCTCTTTCCTGGCGGGCCCGCCCGGTCGTGCCACGGTCGGCAGCCCCACTCCCGCCGTGACCACACCTGGCCAGGCCCGGACCGAGACGATCGCCGACCCGGCCGGGAACCCGGCGAGATCGGCGGTCCACAGGGGCTGGCCGCTGCGCGCCGCATAGGCGGAGACCGTCATCCCGGAGCCGATGGCGGCGACCTGATCACCGAGTGCGGCGTATGCCTGTCCCTGGGCCGGGGTGGTACCCAGCAGTCCGTTCTGCGCGACCCAGGACCCGGGCAGCAACCGCGACCAGCGCACCATGCCCGGCCGCCCGCAGCCGGCCGGTCCCGGGCACGCCTGCGACCGCGTCCCCGCCCCTGGGCCGGGCGCGACCGCGGCCACGATCAGCACGGCGGCGAGGGACAGACGGCGGATCCAGGTCAGCGAGCCCCCGTGCCACACGACTACCTCCATCCGCACTACCTCCATCCGGCGATGGGCGAGCACGGGAAAGTCATCCGTTTTGCCGCGTCTGTTGAGGGGTTAGCGGCCGTCGTCGCGGCGCTGCTCGATAGCGTAGGGCTGGCCGGGCCGGATGCCCTACGACTTATGGAGATCGCGATGACCGAACGTGCGCCGCTGCCGTACGACTACCTGCCCGCTGTCCCCTCGTTCACGGTGGAAAGCGGCGACGTCGCGGACGGCCAGATGATGACCGACGCGCAGGTCTACAGCGGGTTCGGGATGACCGGGCAGAACATCTCCCCGGGCCTGCGCTGGCACGGATTCCCGGCGGAGACCAAGAGCTTCGCGGTGACCTGTTACGACCCCGACGCGCCGACCGGTTCCGGATTCTGGCACATGGTCCTGCTCGACATCCCCGCGAGCGTGACCGAACTGGCCAGCGGCGCGGTGAGCGGGCAGCAGGCCGGGCTGCCGTCGGGGGGGTTCTGCGTGCGCAACGACTACGGTTCCAAGGACTTCGGCGGTGCCGCGCCACCCGCCGGCGACCCGCCGCACCGGTACGTGTTCGCCGTGCACGCGCTCGATGTGGACTCCCTCGGCGTTGACTCCGACATCTCACCCGCGGTGGCCGGCTTCAACCTGGGCTTCCACACCCTCGCGCGGGCGGTGATGATTCCCGTTTTCGGGCACTGAGCCCGAATTGTCCCGGGGGGCGAAAGGTCCTTCATGCAACTGAATGCCGATGTCGTCAGGCTGGCCAAGGGCAAGAATCTGGCCACGGTGGTCACCCTCATGCCCAGCGGCCAGCCACAGGCCCTGCTGACCTGGGTCGACACCGATGGCGAGAACATCCTCGTGAACACCGAACCGCAGCGCCAGCGGGCGAGGAACATCCGCCGGGATCCCCGGATCACCGTGCTCATCCACTCGTGCGACGACCCCTGGGACTGGGCCGAGGTGCGCGGCCGGGTCGTCGAAACCATCACCGGCGAGCCGGCCCGCCAGCACATCGACGAGCTGTCCCGCAAGTACGTGGGCAGCGACTACCGGAATCCGATCGGCCCGCAGGGCCGGGTTATCCTGAGAATCGCGGCGGACAAGGTCAACACCCCGGCCGCGATCCGGCGCCGCTAGCGGCGTGGACTCCGGGGCGACCCGGCCCGGAGCGGGGCGATAACGATGCCGCTCATCGTCCACCGGACGCGGCCCGGCCAGCCCCCGCAGCGCCCTACCATGGACGGGGCGGATGACCACGGAAGATCATCTTTGAGGACTGGCGATGAGCAAGGCGACAAGGATCAGGCAGCAGAACGCGCGGGAGAGGATCGCGGCGCAGCGGGCGGCTGAGAAGCGGGCCGAGGCGCGCAGGCGCCTGTTCATCACCGGCGGCAGCATCCTCGGCGTGATCGTGATCGTGGTTGCCTTCATCGTCGTCAAGTCACTGGGCTCACCCTCGACCCCCACGCCGACACCGGGCGGCCCTGGCGGGACACCTCTCGCCGCCAGCGTGGCCAAGGACGTCACCACCGTGCCCGCCAGCACCCTGAACGCGGTAGGGGCCGGTTCGGTGCCGAGCCAGGTCCAGACGCCGGTCAAGGTGATCAGCGGGACGCCGCTCACCAGCAACGGCAAGCCGGAGATGCTCTACGTCGGGGCGGAGTTCTGCCCGTACTGCGCCGCGATGCGCTGGTCCATGGCCGTCGCGCTCAGCCGGTTCGGCACACTGTCGCCGCTGCACGGGATCCACTCGGCCGCCACCGTGCCCGGCGGCGGGGCCGAGGCCTACCCGAACACGGCGACCCTGACGTTCTACAAGTCCGGCTACTCCAGTAAGTACCTGGCGTTCGTCCCGGTGGAGAACGAGAAGATCGACCACTCGCCGTTGCAGGCCACGACGCCACAGCAGCAGGCGATCTGGCAGAAGTACGACGCGAACTCCTACCCGTTCATCGACGTCGGCAACAAGTACATGATCTCGATCATCTACAGCCCCCAGGTGCTCGCGGGCAAGACGTGGGGCCAGATCGCCGCCGCGCTGCATGACCCCTCCTCGCCGATCGCCGCGGGCGCTGACGGCGCCGCGAACTACATCACCGCCGCCATCTGCAAGACCACGAACAGCCAGCCGGCCTCGGTCTGCACCTCCCCGGCCATCAAGGCGCTGGCGGGGAAGCTGTAATGGCCAGCCGGCCGGGCGGCGGGAAGTCGCGGGACAAGGGGACCCGGGGCGGCCGCCCCGAAGCCCAGCCGGCCGGGACCCGCAGCCAGGGAAGCGGTCAGCGGAGCAACGGCCAGCGGGGCGGTAACGGGCAGCGGGGCGGTAACGGGCAGCGCGGCAACGGGCAGGCAACCCGCACCCGGCCGGCCACGCCGCAAGGCGCCGGGCCCGCGGCGGCCCGCCCCGGTCCGCAGGCCGCGCCGGCCTGGCTCCAGTGGGTCACCTGGGCGCTGGCGATGGCTGGCCTCGGTGTCTCGGTCTACCTCACCGTCGCCCACTACACCTCGTCGTCGATCCTCGCCTGCTCCGACAAGGGGCTCGTCAACTGCGCCGCGGTGACGACCAGCCCCGAGTCGATGGTGTTCGGGATCTTCCCGGTCGCGGTGCTCGGGCTCGCCTTCTATGTCCTCATGTTCGCCGTCACCTCGCCGTGGGCGTGGCGGGCGACGTGGCCGGTCCTGCGGTGGGTCCGGGTCGGCTCGGTGGCCGTCGGCATGGTTTTCGTGCTCTACCTGATCTACACCGAACTGTTCACCCTGAACGCCATCTGCCTGTGGTGCACCAGCGTCCACGTGATCACTTTCCTGCTGTTCGGGCTGATCGTCTTCAGCGTCGCCGCGGGCTACGGGATCACCCAGCCCTCATCGCGCCGCTGACCGCCGGCTCATAGTGATCACCTGGCCCTAAAACCGACACCGGCCGCTGGCCAGGTAATCCAGACGAGCGTCCACGGAGTTGACTAACCGGAAGCAAGGAGACAGAGCGAACCGGAGCCGGTGGCTCTGGAGGCAACGTGGGGGATCTTCCGGGGAAGACCGACGGCTCGCTGGCCGGTTTCACCGCCGGCTCACAGGTGGCGGGGTACCGGCTGGAACGCCAGGTCGGCGCGGGCGGGATGGCGGTGGTGTTCCGGGCGCGTGATGAGCGCCTTGGCCGGCGGGTGGCGCTGAAGATCCTGGCACCGGCGCTGGCGTCGGACGAGGGGTTCCGGCAGCGGTTCCTGCAGGAGTCACGGGCGGCGGCGGCGGTCGATGACCCGCACATCATCCCGGTGTATGAGGCGGGTGAGGCCGATGGGGTGCTGTTCATCGCGATGCGGTACGTGCCCGGCGGGGACCTGCGGAGCCTGATACGCCGCGCAGGCCAGCTGCCACCAGCCCGGGTGGACGCGATCATCTCGCCGGTAGCCTCGGCGCTGGACGCCGCCCACACGGCCGGGCTGGTGCACCGGGACGTGAAACCGGCGAACATGCTGATAGACGCACGGCCTGGCCGGGCCGATCACGTGTACCTGTCCGATTTCGGGCTGAGCAAGGCTGCGCTGTCCCCGGCCGACCTGACCGGGACGGGCCAGTTCCTGGGCACGGCGGATTACATCTCCCCGGAGCAAGTCGCCGGTGTGCCGGTGGACGGGCGGGCCGATCAGTACGCGCTGGCGTGCGCGGCGTTCGAGCTGCTGACCGGCGCGCCGCCGTTCCGCCGCGACGACCTGCTGGCGGTGATCTACGCCCAGGCGTCGGAGCCGCCGCCGCTGCTGACGTCGCGGCGGCCGGACCTGCCGCCGGGGGCGGACCAGGTATTCGCGACGGCGCTGGCCAAGGCGCCCGAAGACCGCTACCCAACCTGCCAGGACTTCGCCGAGGCGCTCTGTGAGGCGCTGGGGCTGGCGGCGTGGGACTCCGGCCCGGACGACATCGCCGCGGGGACTCACCCGCCCACCAAGTTCGCCTGGTCACCCACGCCGCGCGTGCCACAAGAGCCCAACCTGGCAGCGGCGGGACTGGGCCCCGATTCCGACGAAGCGGGCATGGTGACCGGGGACGCGTACCTCCCGGCCGCGCTGGCCACCACCGGCGGCCCCGGCTACGCGGACCCTGGCTACCCGGACCCTGGCTACCCGGACCCTGGCCACTCGGGGGCATTCCAGCGCCGGCCGCGGCGCAGTATCGTGATCGCCCTCACGGTCATCACCATCCTGATGACAGGCGGCGCCGCCACTGCGGCGAGCCTGGCTTTCCGCGGGCCCCCCGCCCTGGGTATCCAGATCGCCGCCAAGTCCGGCCGGCCGCCAGCGGGCGGTGATGTCTATGTCCGGTACCGGGACGGCAGCAACGCGACCGCCCAGATCTACGGCCAGGTCAGCGACGCGGCCGGGGGCGAGATCGCCCGGCTGTACGCTCAGCCGTTCCCCTACCGGAGCGCGGCGGTCCTGGCTGGCTCGGTCCTCCTGCGTCCGGCAGGGACGATGGCTGACTATGCGTTCCGGGTGACTCCCAGCCTGGCCACCCGCTACAAGGTCGAGCTGTTCCGGAACAGCACCGCGGCCAGGCCGCTGGCAACCTCGCCGGCCACCACCATCTACGTCACCTCGACCGCGGTCACCGGGAGCGCCCAGAAGTGCCGCCGTCCGGTCTGCCACGAGAAGTTCAGCGTCCGCGTGCTCGTGCCCGCCCCGGCGCTGGGCACCGAGATGGCTCAGCAGTGGTACCCCTACTCCGCCCTCAAGACGGCACCGGCGAGAGAGCCACCTTCGCCGCAGGTGCTGCTGCTGGGAACCGGCACCCCTCAGATCTCCAAGACGCAACGCGTCTCCCGCGACGAATTCGGCTTGACCATCACCTTCTCGTTCCCGATCGGCAACCACGCCTACTCCTGGAACTGGACCGCCTGCTCACGACCCGCCGAGGCCACCGACGGGATCGGGCTGCCCGGCCAGAACGGCTGTGGCAGCGAACGTACCCGTGCGTCAGCGGCAGGCATGCTCGTCTCCCCCTGCACTCACGTTCATCCCTGTGCGGCGCCCGCACCGGGGGTCAAAGCAAGGCCGCGGCCAGGTCAGACATCCGCACCGGTACCCACACCGGTGCCTTCGCCTCAACCCACACCGGATTCGTCATCGGCAACGCATCCGCCACCGACCACCCAGCCGCCGACGACCCAGCCACCGCCGACCACCCAGCCACCGCCGACCACCCAGCCGCCGACCACCCAGCCGCCGCCCACCACGCAACCGCCGCCCACCAGCGCTCCGAGGAGCTCCGCCAAGGATCTTGTGCCGTTCCTCGGGTTGCTGGCCGGGTCAATCTCATTCGCGGCGCTTCCAGCGATCGGGATGAGCAGGTCCCGGTGGCCGGGAACCGGTCGCCGGAAGTGATGGCGAAGGCTGAGAGGTAAGGGGACGGCGCTGTATCGCGGAACTGTCGATGAGGCTGAACGCATACCGGAACCCCCGGCCCGGGGCCTGCTGGCCGGGCCGCTGTCGTGGCGCCCGGACCTCAGCCCCGACGACCGTGCCGCGCTCGGCATGTGGGCCGCCGCGCATCTGGCGCTTTTCGTCCTGGCCTGGGCTGCCGCCTGGGTGTACCGCAACACACCTGATCACGCACCACTGACCGGGATGTTCGAGCACTGGGACGCGGTCCTTTTGCGGAGCATCGCCCAGAACGGCTACTTCTCGCCGCACTCGGCGGCGAACGGCACCGCATTCTTTCCCGGGTACCCGATGACCTTGGCTGCGGCGCACCTGATCCTGCGCAACTGGGTGCTGTCAGAACTGGTCATTTCCGGCGTTGCGGGCTGTTTCGCCGTTGTCTCGCTCGCCCGGCTTGCGCGGGGGCGCCGGGCGGTGCTCTACCTGCTGACCGCACCCGCCGCGATCTTCCTCACGGTGGGATACGCGGAGTGCTTGTTCCTGGCGTTCGCGATCCCCGCCTGGCACGCCGCGGCCCGCAGCCGGTGGTGGCGTGCCGCTCTCCTGGCCGGGCTGTCGGGACTCGTGCGCCCGGACGCGGTCTTCCTGATCCCGGCGCTGGCCATGATGGCACTGACCGGCCCGCGCGGGACGCGCCTGGTGAACGCGGCGAAGACCTGCTGTGCTTTCGCCGGCCCCGCGGCCTACGAGATCTACCTGACGGTGCACACCGGCACCTGGAAAGCCTGGGCCCACGCGAAACAGGCCGGCTGGGACCTGCACCTGACCAGCCCGATCCAGGCACTGAAGACCACCTGGTGGGCGTCGTTCCGGCACGCCTACAGCGCCGCCTATGCGTTCGGGGGCCAACTAGAGTTCGCCACGATGGCCGCGATGCTCCTCGCCACGCTCGCGTTCCTCTGGTGGCACCGCTGGCCCGAGGCCGTGTACTGCGGGCTCGCCGTGCTCGCGCTCGGCACGCAAACCTGGTACCAGAGCTGCCCACGCACGCTCCTGGTGCTGTTCCCGGTCTGGATCGCTCTCGCCAGGCTCGGAGCGCGCCAGCCGTGGGTGCGATACGTGTACTTCGGCGGCAGCGCGCCGCTCGCCGCCGTGGTGGGGCTGTTGTTCCTGACCTACCAGTGGGCAGGGTGA
Organism: uncultured Actinomycetes bacterium; assembly: GCA_963741615.1. GTDB lineage: Bacteria > Actinomycetota > Actinomycetes > Streptosporangiales > Streptosporangiaceae > UBA9676. Next base: position 409,666 of record CAVUIU010000030.1, on the reverse strand, counting down.
GGCCACCGCCCCTCGCGAGGCCCCTGGGGTCGCCGAGGCGGGGCGTTCGCGCCGGAAGAACGTGCCGGAAGAACGTGCCGGAAGAATCTGCCCCGAAATTTCTCCCTCGGGTGCTGAGGGCCCGAGATTGTCGGTACCCTTGGATAGGGTCGAACTAGTCTTCGAAACTATGGCCCGCAAGCACCGCTCCGGAAGCACGATCCAGAAGCACGGGCCCGGAAGCACAGCCACAGAAGCACAGGCCCGGAAGCACAGCCCGAGTGTTGCGGGGTGGAGGTGATCAGCATGTGTGACGTTCAGGACCCGGTAACCGTGACCGGCGCGCTGGCCATGCTCGATCGTGCCCTGGTGGCATTGACCTCCGCTGACACCGCCTCGCTTCCGGCCAGTGTCCAGGCGGAGGCGCTGCGGGCGCTGGAGCGGGCCGAGGCCAGGCACACCGCGGCGCGGGCGCAGATCCTGGCGGCGTTCACCGCCCAGGACGGGTACGAGAGCGACGGGCAGGGCAGCGCCCGGACCTGGTTGCGGTGGCAGGCAAGGGTCACCAGGGGCGCGGCCGCCGCGGCGACCGCGTGGATGCGGCGGCTGGGTGCTCACCCGGTGATCTGGCAGGCGTTAGCCGACGGTGAGATCTCCGCGTCATGGGCCAGGGAGTTGTGCGGCTGGAGCGACCGGCTTCCCGCTGACTGGCGCGATGACGCTGATGCGATCCTGGCCGGCGCCGCCCGCGGTGGGGCGGAGCTAGCTGACCTGGCCGGGCTGGCGGAGGAGATGTACCAGCGCAGCCGCCAGGGCTGCCCGGACACCGATCCCGGTGACGGGTTCGGTGAGCGGGGGGTGTGGCTGGGGATGACGATCGGCGGCGCGGGGCGCCTGGGCGGCGACCTGACCTCCGGCTGCGCCGCCGCGCTGGCCGCCGTGCTGGAGTCACTGGGAAAAAGGGCCGGCCCGGAGGACAGCCGCACTGCTGCCCAGCGTCGTCATGACGCGCTGGAAGAGGCGTGCCGACGGCTGATCGCGTCAGGGATGTTGCCGGAGCGGGGCGGTCAGCCGACCCAGGCCCAGGTCCACATCACTCTGGCACAGCTGCGCAACATGCCCGGCGCATCCGACGCCGAGGCCGCCTGGCGGGCCGCCGCCGCGGCCGGGCACGGCTGGCTGACCGGCCCCGACGCCGACGCCGCTGCCTGCGATGCCACCCTGGCGCCGATCGTCACCGGGTACCTGGACGCGGACGCACTCGACCGCATGGTCGAGGTGTTCCTCAGCGGCCATGCCATGACCCGTGGGCACGGCGCCCGGCCGTCCGGCTGCCGGTGCGGTAGGTGCGTCTGCCAGGCGCGCACCCCGCTGCCCGCCGAGACGCTCGCCCGGCTCCGCGGGTCCCTGCTGGCGATGGCCGCCGACGTCTTGTCCGGCCCCGGCGGCCTCGCATCCTGGCTGCGCCGGTCCCAGCTCACCGGCGGTCCCGCCGACACCCCCAGCCTCCCCTTCGATGTCCCGCTGCCGCTGGACACCGGACAGGCCGAGCCCACCATCCCCGCCCACCTGCGCCGTGCCGCGGCCACCCGCCACCCGCACTGCGCGTTCCCCGGCTGCGAGCAGCCATCCAGCCTCTGCCAGATCCACCACCTCATCCCCCGCTCCCAGACAGGCCCGACGGCGCTTCATAACCTCGTGCCGCTTTGCACCTTCCATCACCTCATCGCCATCCACCGCTGGGGCTGGACCCTGACCCTGCACCCCGACGGCACCACCACCGCGACCAGCCCCGACCGGCAGCGGATCTTCCATAGCCACGGCCCACCCGGTCAAGCCACCGCGGGGCAGAACCCACCAACGCAGGCGGCCTGACGGGAACCCGCGCGCCGGGCGGCCTGACTCGTTGATCACCGGCGACGCCAGCGTGGCCGTCCCTCGCCGAAAAGACGAGGCCAGGTTCGTCCCGCTGCTGACGACACCGAGCGGGGTCCCTCCTAACGTTGACCCTTGACGGACATCGGAGGCAGATGTGGCAGCGGTGATCGAGTGCCAGGAGCTGACCAAGAGGTATCGCGGGACAACCGCGCTCGCCGGGCTGGACCTCACGGTCGAAGCGGGCCAGGTGTTCGGCTTCCTGGGGCCGAACGGGGCCGGCAAGACCACCACCCTGCGAATCCTGCTCGGGCTCGTCGGCGCCACCTCCGGGCAGGCGTGGCTGAACGGGGAGCGGGTCCCCGACCCTGCTGGGCTAGCTGAGGTCGGAGCCATGATCGAAGAGCCCGCCTTCTACCCCTGGCTTTCCGGCCGTCGCAACCTGGATCTGCTGGCGCTGTCCGGCGCGCGGCTGCCTGCGCGGGGCGAGGAGATCTCGGCCGCGCTGGATCGGGTGGGCCTGACCGGGGTCGCCCACCGCAAGGTCAAGGGATATTCGCAGGGCATGCGGCAGCGGCTCGGCCTGGCGGCGGCGCTGCTGCGGCGGCCAGCGCTGCTGCTGCTCGACGAGCCAGCCAACGGCATGGACCCGGCGGGCATCAAGGAGTTTCGCACCATGCTGCGGTCCCTCGCCGACGGCGGGACCACGGTGTTCCTGTCCAGCCACCTGCTCGCTGAGGTCGAGCAGGTGTGCGACCAGGTCGCGGTGATCAACGCCGGACGGCTGGTCGAGCAGGGGCCGACCAGGCAGCTGACGGCGGCCCGGCTGCGGGTGGTGATCGACCCGGCCGACCAGCCATCCGCACTGGCCTTGCTCCGCCGCTGGCCGGTGCGGGCCGATGGCGCCGACGCCCTGCTCGTGGAAACCGCCAGCGGGCGGGAGGTCAACGAGGCTCTCGGCCGGGGCGGGATCTGGGCCAGCCAGATCCTGCCGGAGCGGGCCGGGCTGGAAGAGGCCTACCTGGAACTGACACAAGTCACCGGAGGTTCATGATGCGGCTGATGTGGGCTGAACTGATCAAGCTCGCCCGCCCGCTGACCTGGGGCGTGGCGGTTACCGCTGCGGTGTTCTGTGTGCTGCTGGCCACCGGTGGCGCGCACAACGCCGCACTGGAAACCGGGTCCCCGGTCGGCCATCTCCCCTCGTGCGCCGAGCTCGGCGTCCCGGCCGGCCCGCGCTGCGCGCAGGCCAAGGCGCAGGAGCGGGCGAGGGTGAGACAGGTCAACTCACAGGCGGCCATGGTGGCGGCACAGCTCAGCCCGGCGGCGGCCGGCGCGGAGGCGGCCGGGCTGATGGCATCGCTGCCCGGGGCGCTCGCGCTGGCGCTGCTGGCCGGTGCCCACATCGGCGGTGAGTGGTCGGGCCGCACCATGAAGAACCTGCTCACCCAGCGGGGTCAGCGGTGGCGGGTGCTGGCCGCGAAACTGGTCAGCCTGTGGCTGGCCGGGGTAGGCCTGCTCGCCATCTGCTGGGCGGCCCTGGCGGCCGCCGGGCCGGTCCTCGTCCACATCGATCATCTCCCGGCCGCTCACGAGTCCGTGGCCCACGCGCTGAGCCTGGCCGGCTCGCAGACGGCACGGGCCCTGCTGGTGCTCGGCGTGTTCGCCGTCATCGGCCTGCTCGCCGCCACGGTGACCCGCGGGACGATCGGCACCACCGCGGCCGCGGCGGGGGCGGTCATCGCGATGCTGATCGCCGCGTCGCTGCCAGCCACCGGCAGGTGGACCCCGGCCACCTGGGTGCAGGAGTGGATGGGGTTCCCGGCCGGCCAGGCATCGATCACCTCGCTGCCGACCAACTTCTGGTCCCGCTTCATCAACGCCGGCGGCGCCGCACCCGGCCATCTGCCTGGCTTGCTGGGGCTGGCCGGGTTGCTGGCGGCCTGCTGGGTGGCGGCGGCGCTGCTGTTCCGCCGCCAGGACATCAGCGGATGACGCTGCGGTGAGGCGGACTTACAGTCGGGTCATGCGCATGCCGCCGTGGAAGGATCTGGCCACCCCCCACCGGCTGGACCTGCTGATCGCGGCGTCTCTGCTGGTGTGGGGGCTGCCGGACGTGCCGTGGTGGTGGGAGTACCCCGGCCACGCGGGCTCCACCCCGGACGTGCTCGGCTCGCTGGCGCTGACATTGGCCATGTCCGTCCCGTTCTGCTGGCGACGGGTGGCTCCGGTACCGGTATTCGGCCTGGCGGTGGGGGTGCTGGCGGTGCGGTACGGGCTGCACCGGGACCTGACCTCCGCGTTCGCCGCGGTGCTGGTCGGCGCCTACGGGCTGGGTGCCTATGCCAGTCCGGTCCGCCGCTATGCGCGGTGGCTCGGCTGGCTCTCCCTCGCCGCCGCGGTGGCCGTCGTGGTCACCAGCAACGGCCTGCCGGACAAGCTCCACTCGGGAGTGCTCGAAGGCCGGCTCGCCGGGGCGCCGCTGGCGCTGCTGGGCGCCGCGGTCGTGCTCGGCGACGCGGCTGACGCCCGGCGCCGTGAGGCGGCTGCCCTCGTCGAGTCGGCGCACCAGGCCGAGCGCACCCGCATCGCCCGGGAACTGCACGACGTGGTCGCGCACCAGTTGTCCGCCATCGCGGTACAGGCCGGGGCGGCGCGGATCGCCGCGGGTGGCCAGGTTCCCGCGGACAGCCAGGTCCCCGCGGGCAGCCAGGTCCCCGCGGGCAGCCAGGTCCCCGCGGGCAGCCAGGTCCCCGCGGGCGGCCAGGCCCAGGCCGAGTTGCTGGGCACCGTGGAGCGGCTGGCCAGGGAGGCGCTCGCCGAGCTGAACCACCTGCTCGGCGCGCTGCGGCGCGAGCAGGCCGACGATCCTGTCCGCCGGCCTTCCCCCACGCTGGGGGAACTGGAGGCGCTGCTCGATGCCGCCCGTGCCGCCGGCGTGCCGGCGGATCTCACCGTCGAGGGCGGCCCGCAGGCCCTCTCCCCCGGCGTCGAGGCGTCCTGTTACCGCATCATCGACGAGGCGCTCACCAACGTCGCCCGGCACGCCCCCGGGGCACCGACCCGGGTGGTGCTCCGCTACCGGCCCGGCGAGCTGGACATCGAGGTGGCCAACGGCCCCGGTCAAGGAGCCCGGCCGGCGGCGCCCCGGCCAGCCTCCGGCGGGCGGGGGGTGCGGGGGATGCGCGAGCGGGCCGAGCTCTACGGGGGCCGGCTGGACGCGCAGCCCCTCCCGGACGGCGGGTTCGCGGTGACCGCGGCGATCCCCTGCGACCCCGTCCCGGAGCCGGCGTGACAGCCGGCGGCCCGGTCCGGGTGCTGGTCGCCGACGACCAGGCCCTGGTGCGGGCGGGCCTGGCTACGCTGCTGGACAGCCAGCCAGACCTGCAGGTGATCGGGCAGGCGGGCGACGGGCGGGAGGCAACCCGGCTTGCCCGCGAACTACGCCCCGACGTGGTGCTGATGGACATCCGGATGCCGGTGCTCGACGGGCTTGCCGCCACCCGGCAGATCGTCGCGCAAGGGAACGGCGAGCCGGGCACAACCATCGTTAAGGTGATCGTTCTTACCACCTATGACCTTGATGAGTACGTATACGAGGCGCTGCGCGCCGGGGCGTGCGGCTTCCTGCTCAAGCACGCGCCGCCGGAGGAACTGCTGCTCGGCGTGCGGGCGGCCGCCGACGGCGGTGCGCTGCTGTCCCCGGTGGTGACCAGCAGGCTGCTGGCCGAGTTCGCCGCCCGCCGGCAGGCCCCGGCCCGCGAGCCCGCCGATTTGTCCCGGCTCACCCCTCGTGAGCGGGAGGTGCTCGACCTGGTGATCCGCGGCCGGTCCAACGACGAGATCGCGCGTGACCTCGTGGTCTCCCACAGCACCGTCAAGACCCATCTCACCCACGTCCTGGACAAACTCGGGCTGCGCGACCGGGTCCAGGCCGTGGTGTACGGGTACGAGCACGGCCTGATCGAGCCCGGGCAGGCTGGCTGACCCGGCCCCGGAATGATCCGGGCGCCCCGCGAGCTACAACTCTTGAGACCACCATGGGCGGGAAGGGACAGACGACGAGCACTGATGCGCACTCCGGCTGGCTGCGGAGACTGAGCCGGGCCTGCTGGCGTTACCCACGCAACGTCGTGCTCGCGCTGGGCGGATCGCTGGTGGTGAGCCTGGTCGGGATCGCCATCCCGCTGATCCAGCGCGACATCGTCGACAACCTCACCGCTGCCACCCAGGCCGCCATCTGGCCGCTCGCGGTGGCGCTGCTCGTGGCGGCCGCGGCCAACTTCGCCGGCCTGTACGTGCGCCGCTACCGCGGTGGGCAGCTCTCCCTGGACGTCCAGCACGACCTGCGTACACAGCTGTTCTCCGCCCTGTCCCGGCTGGACGGCACCCGCCAGGACGAACTGCACACCGGCCAGATCGTCAGCCGGTCGATCTCCGACCTGACGATGATCCAGTCGCTGCTCTCAATGGTGCCGATGCTGATGGGCAACGCGGTCCTGTTCGTCGGCTCGATGATCGCGATGGCCTTCCTCTCCCCCGTGCTGACCCTGGTCGCGCTGGCCGTCGGGCCTGCCCTCTGGTTCATCGCGGTGGCCTCCCGGCGCACCCTGTTCCCGGCCAGCTGGGACGCACAGCAGCGGGCGGCCGGCATCGCCGCCGTGGTCGACGAGGCCGTGACCGGGGTGCGGGTGGTGAAGGGCTTCGGACAGGAGGAGCAGGAGGTCGAGCGGATCGAGCGGGCCAGCACCCGGCTGTACGCCTCCCGGGTCCGGGCGGTGCGGCTGCTCGCCCGCTACAACCCGGCACTGCAGGCCGTCCCGGCGCTGGGCCAGGTGGGGGTGCTCGCGCTCGGCGGCTGGCTGGCCCTGCGCGGCACGATCAGCCTGGGCACCTTCCTGGCCTTCTCCTCCTATCTCGTCGCGATGGTGTGGCCGGTCCGGTCGCTGGCCAGCCTGGTCACCATCGGCCAGCAGGCCCGGGCCAGCGTGGTCCGGGTGTTCGAGGTGATCGACGCCAAGCCGGTCGTCACCGACCGGCCCGGCGCGCTCCCGCTGCCGCCCGGCACCACGGACGTGGAGCTGGACGACGTGTGGTTTGGCTACGTGCCGTCGCAGCCGGTGCTGCGGGGCCTGTCCCTGCGGGTGACGCCGGGTGAGACGCTGGCCCTGGTCGGCACCGCTGGGTCGGGAAAGTCGACCATCTCGCTGCTGCTGCCGCGTTTCTACGACGTCAGCGGCGGCGCGCTGCGGGTCAGCGGCTACGACGTCCGTGATCTCTCGCAGGATTCGCTGCGCTCCGCGATCGGGCTGGTGATGGAGGACAGCTTCCTGTTCTCGGACACGATCAGCGCCAACATCGCGTTCGGCCGTCCGGACGCCACCGGGGAGCAGGTCGTGGCGGCGGCGCGGGCGGCCGAAGCCGACGAGTTCATCGCCGCCCTGCCGCAGGGCTATGACACGGTGGTGGGCGAGAAGGGGCTCACCCTGTCCGGTGGGCAGCGTCAGCGGATCGCACTGGCCCGCGCCCTGCTCACAGATCCCGCGATCCTGGTGCTCGACGACGCCACGTCCGCGGTCGACCCGCAGGTGGAGGCGGAGATTCACGAGACGCTCCGCCGGGTCATGCACGGCCGCACCACGCTGCTCATCGCCCACCGGCGCTCGACCCTGCAGCTAGCACAGCGGATCGCGGTGCTGGACGAGGGGCGCCTGGTCGATGAGGGCAGCCACGAGGAGCTGATGGACCGCTGCCCGCTGTACCGGCTCCTGCTCGCCGGGCCGGGCGAGGACGCGGAGGGCGTTGACGCCGGGGAACTCGCCTACTACGCCAGCGACGGCGGGCCCGGGCCGGCCCGGAGCCACCTGTGGCCCGAAAGCGGCGCCCCGGCGCAGGCGCGTTCGGCACCGGCCGACCCGGATACGGGCGGCTTCCTGGCCGGGATTCCTGCCTCACCTGAGCTGCTCGCCCAGGTCGACGCCCTGCCGCCCGCCACCGATACGCCCGGCGTCGACTCCGGCCAGGCCCGGGCGGCGGACCCGCATTTCACGCTGCGGCGGCTGCTGCGGCCGTTCGCGATCGCGTTCATGGTCGGCCTGGTGCTCGACGCTCTCGACGCACTGGCCAACCTGGCCATGCCCGCCCTGGTCCGGGGCGGGATCGACCACGGCGTCGAGGCCCAGGCCATCCGCGTCATCCTGGCCGTGTCGGCGGCGGCCCTGCTGATCGTGCTGGCGGACTGGGTCATCACCGCGGTCCAGACCCTGGTGGTGGGGCGCAACGGCGAGCGACTGCTCTACACGCTCCGGGTCAAGATCTTCGCCCACCTGCAGCGGCTCGGGCTGGACTTCTACGAACGTGAGATGGCCGGCCGGATCATGACCCGGATGACCACCGACGTCGAGGCCTTGTCCTCGTTCCTGCAGACCGGGCTGATCAGCTTCGTCAACTCGCTGCTCACGTTCACCGGCGTGCTGATCGCGCTGCTGTTCATCAACCTCACGCTGGGGCTCACCGTGCTGGCCATCCTCCCGTTCGCGGCGGCGGCCACCGTGCTCTTCCAGCGCGGGTCGTCGCGTGCCTACGCCGACGCCCGGGAGAAGGTGAGCGTGGTCAACTCCGATCTGCAGGAGAACGTGGCCGGCCTGCGGGTGTCCCAGGCCTTCCGCCGGGAGGAGCGCAACGCACAGCGCTTCGCCGGGCGCAGCGACGACTACCGGCGCTCCCGGCTGGTCGCCCAGCGCTACATCGCGCTGTACTTCCCCTTCATCCAGTCGCTGTCCACCGTCGCCGGGGCACTGGTCCTGCTGGTGGCGGCGGGCCAGATGCGCAGCGGCGCACTGACCGCGGGCGCGCTCATCGCCTACCTGCTGTACATCGACATGCTCTTCTCGCCCGTGCAGATGCTCTCGCAGGTGTTCGACGGCTACCAGCAGGCCGCGGTCGCCGTCCGCCGCATCTCCGAGTTGCTGCGGACGCCCACCTCGACCCCGCAGGCCAGCCATCCCCGCCAGCCGCCCCCGGCCAGCCAGGGCGGAGCGCGGATCGAACTGCGTGATGTGCACTTCCGCTATGGCGCGGGCGGACCCGAGGCGCTGGCCGGGGTGAACCTGACCGTGGCGCCGGGCGAGACGGTGGCCCTGGTCGGCGAGACCGGCGCGGGCAAGTCCACCCTGGTCAAGCTGGTGGCCAGGTTCTACGACGCGACGGCGGGAAGCGTGCTCGTGGACGGCGTTGACGTGCGCGACTACGACCTGGCGTCCTACCGCCACCGGCTGGGAGTCGTCCCCCAGGAGGCCCACCTGTTCGCCGGCACCGTCCGGGACGCGATCGCCTACGGCCGCCCGGACGCCAGCGACGCCGAGGTCGAGGCGGCCGCCCGGGCGGTCGGCGCGCTGGACATGATCGCCCGCCTGCCGGGCGGGTTCTACCATCAGGTGGCCGAGCGCGGGCGTAACCTCTCCGCGGGCCAGCGGCAGCTGATCGCCCTCGCCCGCGCCTACCTTGTCGATCCCGACATCCTGCTGCTCGACGAGGCGACCGCCGCGCTCGACCTGGCCACCGAGGCGGCCGTCACGCGGGCCGCCCAGCACCTCGCGGCCCGGCGCACCACCCTGGTGGTCGCCCACCGGCTCACCACGGCGGCCGGCGCCGACCGGATCGTGGTCATCGACGGCGGCCGGATCACCGAGGCCGGGACCCACGACGAGCTGCTCGCCGCGGGCGGCGGCTACGCCTCGCTCTGGGCGGCCTTCACGGGCGACGCGACGCTGGCCGCCTGAGCCCCCGCCGCCTGAGCCCCGGCAGGCGGAAGCCCGCCTGCCTGCCGGTCCCGGCGCCTGGCCTCGCGGCTCAGCGCGGCGAGCTCACCGACGAGCAGCCTGGCCTGCGCCTGCGGGCGTTCCCGGAACTCGGCCCGGACGTGCCGGCCGGCGGCGTCGAGATGAACCGTGGCCAGCCCGAGACGGCGCTGCAGCGGCCCCTGCACGAACCGCACGCTCTGTGCCTTCTCCAGCGGCACCACCGTGGTGACCTTGCGGAGCCGGCCGACGACCGACACCGCGAGGCCGGCGTCATGGCCGGCGGCCAGGAAGTGGTAGCTCAGCGGCGCCTTCCACCGGGCCTGGAGCGGCGGGCGGGTCAGGCCGGGTGCCGGGCGTCCGACGACCGCGGCAAGGAGGAATCCGGCCTCGTCGCGGTGGCCGACCGGGAGCAGGGTCTTGCGCATCCGGGCGGTCCCGTCGGCGCTGTCCCGGCCCGGTGAGCCCGCCACGTCCACCTCCAGCCGGCACCAGCCGAACGGCCGCCACAGCAGCGGCTCGATCATCTGCACCGCCTGCACCCGTGGCACGGGAATGGTCTCGGCGACCGTCCCGAGCAGGCCACGCCGGACCCGGATGCCGTCGGAGGACTGGGCCACGGTGAAGCCGTATTGGGCCGACACCCGCCGCCATACCAGCGAGACACCGGCTATCAGCGCCCACAGCAGGGCGACCGCCAGGGCGGCGAAGCCGGCCGGCGACACGAGCGCCAGCACGCCCCCCGCGAGCATCACCACGCCGACACTGCCGGAGGTGGACATCAGGACCGATGCGATCAGCCGCCCGGTCGGCACCACCAGCGCGATGTGCTCGGCGGGTTCCGGAGTCGCGGGATCCATCCCGTGGTGGGCAGCGAGCAGGTGTGCTCTCAGAGCCAGGGCATCCTGCTCGATGAGGTAGGCGAGGCGGCCGTCGGCATGGCTCGAGCCGGCCAGCCTGACCCGCAGTTCGGCGAGGCCAAGCGCCCGGGCAAGGAACGGGCGGACCACGTTGACGGCCTGGATACGGGCGATGGGCAGCTGCCGGGAGTCCCGGCGGAGCAGGCCCGACTCGATGCGCAGCGTCATCCCATCCACCCGCCAGCGGGTGACGAGCCAGCTGACCACCGCGGCCACGGTGGCGGCGACGAGAAGGGCCAGGTCGAACCACCACGCTGAGCCCGCCGTCGCGGAACGGGAGATGGCGATGGCGGCCGCCACGGCCAGCAGGCCACGGCCGGACCGGACCACCGGCGACATCGGATGCAGCCGATGCCAGTCCCCGGCCGGCCCGTCGTTGCCAGCCCGTCCGTCGGTCACAAGTCCCCTTCGCTCACAGGCCCGCTGCCTTGGCTTCGCCCAGGGCGGCCAGGCGGTCACGCAGCCGCGCCGCCTCCTCCCGTTCCAGTCCTGGGATGCGTGCATCGCTGGCCGCCGCTGCGGTGTGCAGCTTCACGGTGGCGAGCCGGAAGATACGGTCGACCGGGCCCGCCGTCACGTTGACGAACTGCATGCGCCCGTAGGGAACCACCGACAGGCGGCGGATCATCACCCCGCGCTCGACGATCAGGTCCTCATCCCGCTCCTGATAGGCCCAGGAGCGGAAGCGGTTGCGCGCGAACCAGAGCGCCAGCGCGGCGCAGGCGACCGCGGCCGCGGCGACGATCAGCGCGACGGTCGGGCCCGCCGCTAATCCCGCTCCCGTACCCGCCACCGCTGCGGCGACGGCACCGGCGGCCATGATCTCGGCGCAGCGCATCCGCCACAACCGGGGCGAGGGGGTCCTGGACATGTGTTCCGGCACAGCCGGTTCCGGCACAGCTTGCTGCGGCACGGCGGGCATAGCAGAACGCTACCTCCCGCAGCCCGCGCCCACGCCCAGCCGGCGGCGGCGCCACAGCAGGGTCATCTGCCCTGCGTCTGCAGGTCGGCCAGCCGCGCCTGCGCCGACCGCGCCACCTCGGTGCCCCACTCCTGCGCCCGGCTGCGTTCGCCCAGCCGCAGCGGCCCACCTGTTCCCCACACGATGAAACCTTCCGGCTTCGCCACCAGCTCGTAGCCATGGAACTGCAGCGAGCGCGCGATCCGGTGAGCGGCGCCGCCAGCCAGCTGATAGCCGTCGCGGGTGTCGAAGGCCGCGCCCAGGCTCCCGGGCCGGGCCGACAGCATCCCCGCCAGCCATTCCCGGACTCCCGGGCCCTGCGGGGTCTCCTCGGCCGTGCGGCCGGGTTCCCAGTCCCAGACCAGCCGCGGCGCTGCCGCGATTCCCTTGCGGCGGGTCCGCTCGGTCGTCATCCCGCGCAGGTGGGTCGGGCCACCGACGATGACGAGGCCGGCCCGGCTGATCTCGCGCGGTGTTGCTTCGGTCACCCGGAGTGCGATCACCCGCCCGGCGGGGCCGGCCGCACGGACGCCGTCGGCGATCGCCTCCGCGACCTCATGCGTGTTGCCGAACATGCTCTCGTAAACGACGGCGACGTCCATCGCACTTCACCTTTGCGCGCAGGTGCCCTGCAATTCAGGAAACCCCTGCGCACAGGATGCGCCGGGCCCCGCGAGCGGGGCAGGGCCCTTGGTCCCGGCGCCCGCGCCAATCGCCCCGTCATGGGGGGTATGAGCCACGGGCGGCTTGCCGCGACCGGCCGCGCCCTGATTGGCTGAGCCAGGTGACAAGCCTGCCTGCCGCCGATGCCGCAGCCGTCGTCAACCGCCAGGCGATCATTTCCGTTGACCCGCTGATCCGGCCTTACCTGAGGCGCACACCGGTGATCCGGGTTGACCGGGCGGACTTCGGGCTCCCGCCGGGGCCGCTGGTGCTCAAGCTCGAGCACCTCCAGCACACGGGGTCGTTCAAAGTCCGGGGCGCGTTCGCCAACCTGCTGCTGCGCGACATCCCCGAGGTCGGCGTGGTCGCCGCCTCGGGCGGCAACCATGGCGCCGCGGTCGCCTATGCGGCCCGCGCCCGGGGGGTTCCGGCCAGAATCTATGTCCCCGGGATCTCGTCCACCGCCAAGATCACCCGGATCCGCGGGTACGGCGCCCATCTGGTCATCGTCGGCGACACTTACGCCGACGCGCTGGCGGCGAGTCAGGAGTGGGCGGCGGGCAGCGGCGCACTGACCGTCCATGCCTTCGATCAGGCAGAGACCATCCTCGGTGCCGGCACGCTGGCGACCGAGCTCGGGCAGCAGGCGCCGGCGGCCGGCACCGTGCTGGCCGGCGTCGGCGGTGGCGGCCTGCTCTCGGGGATCGCCGCCGGCTACGCGGGCCGGGCCCGGGTGGTGGGAGCCGAACCTGAAGAGGCGCCGGCCCTGACCCGCGCCCTGCGAGCGGGACGGCCGGTGGATGCCCCGGTCGGCGGTGTGGCCGCCGACTCACTCGGCGCCCGGCGGCTGGGCGAGCTGACCTTCTCCGTCCTCACGGCGCACGCGGCAACGGCGGTGCTGGTCAGCGAGGACGCGATCCGCCACGCCCAGGACCTGCTGTGGGACCGGCTGCGGCTGGTGGCCGAGCCGGGGGGCTGCGCGGCGCTCGCGGCGCTGACATCCGGCCGGTACACACCGGCACCGGGCGAGACGGTCGCGGTGGTGATCAGCGGGGCGAACACCGCCGCTGTCAGCTTCACGCGAACCGGTTAGCGCCCGCCGATATCCTCGCTCCAGACCGCCGGGTAACGTTCCTGGAATTCCCGCAAAACGGCCTTGCAGCGCTCATCGTCGAGCAACACCACGTCTACTCCCTGGCTGGCCAGATATCCGAGGTCGCCGGCGAATGTGGTGGCCTCGCCGACCACCACCCGTGGTATCTGGAAAAGGAGGATCGCACCCGTGCACATCTGGCATGGGGAAAGCGTGGTGTACATGGTCGTGCCCCGGTAGGAAGCCTGCCTTCCGGCATTGCGCAGGCAGGCGATCTCGCCGTGGGCGATGGGATCGCCCAGCTGCACCCGCTCGTTGTGCCCGGAGGCCACCAGGCGCCCACCGTCGGCCAGTGCGGCGCCCACCGGGACTCCCCCGGCGTCCAGGCTGGACCGCGCCTCACGCAGCGCCACCTCCATCATCGCGCCATCATCGGGCCGGTCTGCGTTCATAACGCTCGCTCCTCGGTCAGCCAGCCTCGTCGAGGCTGTCAGAGGGCGAGCCTAGCGGTCTCCTGGGGGGTTGCCCCGGAGGGCTCCTCAAGCCAGTCCGCCTTGCGGCGCAGGATCGCGTCGAACATCCCCCGCAACCGCCACCACGCGTGGACCTGGCGGAAGCCGATGTTCTCAGCGAAGGCCCCGTAGATCAGCAGCGCGAAGTCGCGCCAGCCGCTGTACCGGTGATAGGTGATTTCCTCGGTGATGACACTGATGATGGTCAGCAGCGTGGCGTAGCCGAGCCCGGCGGCGACAAACAGCAGGACGACGGCCGGGTTGATGATTCCCGCCGCCCACCCGGCGATGAAGACGAAGATGGCCAGGACTTCCACGAGCGCACTGAGGAGCTCGAAGATCAGGTAGAAGGGCAGGATGATGAGGCCTACCTCGCGATACCGGGGATTGAACAGATGTCACGCCGGAACAGGCCGAAGGCCCCGGAGATGAAGAGCATGCCGCGGACCTGGGACCAGCCAGCCCGGCCGAGAAGGAAGGCTCGCAGGTACTCGGCCGCCTGGATGGTCGTGAGCCAGCTACCGGGAACACGCGGGCGGACGACCCGCCCGCCCCGGATGACGCAGCCGTTCGCCACCCGGATCGTGGCGCCGGCCGCGATCACCCGGGCTGGATCCTCCATGAACGGCTTGGCCAGCGAGAGCAGGGCGTTCTCGTCGAGGTAGGTGTCGGCGTCGATGCGGCAGATCAGCGGGTACTGACCGCATGCTGGTCCACCCGGTGCGCAGCCCGGAGGTGGCAGAGTTCGCCAAGCTGCTGGAAAACAGCTACCGGCTGGTGAACATCGGGCTGGTCAACGAGCTGGCGATGCTCGCGCACGAGCTGGGGATCGACATCGGTGAGGTGATCGAGGCGGCAGCCACCAAGCCCTACGGCTTCCAGGCGTTCTACCCAGGGGTGGGGCCGGGTGGCACCTGCATCCCCGAGGATCCGCTCTACCTTGCCTGGAGAGCCCGCTCCCGTGAGTCCCCCACCAGGCTGATCGACCTCGCGGCCGAGCAGAACCGCGACATGGCGCGGTACGTCTTCACCCGCATCCTGGAGATGGCGAGCCGGCTGGGCCTGGGGCTCGCCGGCCGCCGCGTGCTCTGTGTCGGGGTGGGGTACAAGCCTGATGTCGCGGACACCCGGCACTCACGGGCGCTGCGGGTGATGGAGCTGCTGGCCGGATCGGGTGCCGTGGTGGAGTTCACCGACCCGCTGATCGCCAGCGTCACCGTGGCCGGCGTCCAGCGCAAGAGCCTGGCGCTGGCCGCCGCCGATCCGGCGGAATTCGACCTGATCGCGGTGCTGGTGGCCCGGGATGATCTGGATCTGGACCGGTTCGTCGCGGCGGGCGTGCCCGTCTTCGACGCCGCGCACGCACTGGCCGCCACATCCGCCACGATTGAGCGCCTCTAGCCCACGCCGAGCATGGCGAGCAGCACCAGGGTGATCGTGGTGACAGCGAGCAGGCCGTGACCGACGACGACGGGCAGCGGAAAAGCCCGTTCGGCCGGGAAGTCGAACTCGACGGGCACGGCGCGGCCGACGTCAGCCGCCACGAACGCACGGTGCACAGGTATCCACCGCGTCAGCATGACCAGGCCCAGCCCGGCGATGGCCACCATAATCCCGACCGCGGCCCAGCCCAGCGCGCGGGAGCCGGTCAGCAGATGGGCCACCCAGACAGCCAGCCCGGTCAGGGCGACCAGGGCATGCCCACCGATGACCGGCGCCGGCAGCCGGCTGGCGGCGGTGCCTCGGTGGGTGACATCGTTCTCGATGAGCCAGACAGCCAGCAGGTACAGCCCGCCGAACGCGGTGACGAGCCAGCTGATCAAGGCGGCAACGCCCATGGTCTCTCAATTCCGGCGCACGCGGGGGTGACGAGCGGGGGCCAGCCCCACTCGCACGGCGCGCGCCGGCAAGCCTGGCCCATCCTTACCTCTGCTGTCACGTACTCGTGCCGGCCACGGTTCAAGCCGGAGCCGCCCTCAATTCAGGTCTATCCGGCGGGTGGCCTCGTCCCACGCGCGTGCGCCGGCCCGGGACGGCTCGAACCGGCGCAGATGCTGGGTCCTGCGCAGCAGCTCACGCATCCCGCCCAGATCATCCCGTGCCGCTCCGAGCACCCGCGCCTGCACGAGCACGTTGCCCAGGGCCGCGGCCTCGACCGGCCCGGCGACGACCGGCAGGCCGCACGCGTCCGCGGTCAGCTGGCACAGCAGCGTGTTCCTGGCACCGCCGCCGACGAGGTGGATGGTGTCCACGTGCCGCCCGGACAGTTCCTGGACCTGGCCGATGACGCGCCGGTGGGCCAGGGCGAGACTGTCGAGGATGCACCGGACCGTCGCCCCCGGGTCGGCTGGCGGGTTCTGGCCCGTCCGCCGGCAGGCGCGGGCGATGCGGCCCGGCATGTCGCCGGGGCGCAGGAAATCCGGGTCGTCGGGGTTGACCACGGCGCGCAGTCCGGGCGCCCGGGCCGCCGCCGCCAGCAGCGTGCCCAGGTCCGCCGCCAGCCCTTGCGCCGACCAGGTCCGCACCGACTCCTGCAGCAGCCACAGGCCCATGACGTTGCGCAGGTAACGGATCGTCCCGTCGATCCCGGTCTCGTTGGTGAAGTTGGCCCGGCGGCTTGCCTCGCCCAGCACCGGCCCCGGCAGCTCCATGCCCACCAGGGACCAGGTGCCGCAGGAGATGTAGGCGAAGTCCGGCCCCTGGGCCGGCACGCCCACCACCGCCGAGGCCGTGTCATGCGAGCCGACGGCCAGCACGGGCACGGGCGCGGCAAGCCCGGCCGCGGCGCTGAGCCCCGACAGCAGGTTCCCGATGGTGTCGCCGGGGCGCCTCAGCGGCGGGAAGATGCCCGGCGGGATGCCGGCGCGGGTCATCACCGACGTGGACCATGCCTGCTCCCGCACATCGTAGAGCTGGGTGGTCGACGCGCTCGTCACCTCGGCGCCGGCCTGCCCGGTGAGCCAGAAGGCCAGCAGATCGGGAATCATCAGCAGGGTGTGGGCGGACGCCAGCTGGGGCGTGCCCGCCGCGGCGGCGAGCTGGAAGATCGTGTTGAACGGAAGGTGCTGGACGCCGGTGATCTCGTAGAGCTCCGCCGCCGGCACCTGGGCGAGCACGCGGGCCGCCACCCCCTCGGTCCGGGTGTCGCGGTAGTGCACCGGGTTCCCGAGCAGCGCTCCGCTCGCATCGAGCAGGCCATAGTCGACCCCCCAGGCGTCGATCCCCAGGCTGGCCACGTCGGCGGCGCCGGCCGCGGCGCGGACACCGTCCAGGACGCCCTGGAACAGCGCGAGGATGTCCCAGTGGAGGGTCCCGAGCACCGTGACGGGAACGTTCGGGAACCGGTGAAGCTCACGGAGGTCCAGCTGGCCGGGGCTTGCGGTGCCGACCATGACCCGGCCGCCGGAGGCGCCGAGGTTGACGGCCACCATCACCGTGGGCGAGGTCATCGCGCTTGGCTCCTCCTCGGCTGGTGTCGGTCGGTGAAGGGCTGGGCGGGCCCGTCAGCGAAGGAACGCGGCCGCCACCCCGGCGTTGACCGGGATGTTCAGCCCGGTGGTCAGGGACAGCTCACCAGCGGTGAGCACGAACACGGCGGCTGCCACATGCGCGGGCAGGACCTCGCGCCCCAGCAGTGTCCGCTTCGCGTAGAAGGCCCCGAGCTCGTCCTCGGGGACGCCGTAGACCGCTGCCCGCTGGGCGCCCCAGCCACCGGCGAAGATGCCCGAACCGCGGACCACGGCGTCGGGGTTGATCCCGTTGACACGGATGCCGAACTCGCCCAGCTCGGCGGCGAGCAGCCGCACCTGGTGCGCCTGGTCCGCCTTGGCGGAGCCGTAGGCGACGTTGCTCGGCCCGGCGAACACCGCGTTCTTGCTGCAGATGTAGACGATGTCCCCGCCCATGCCCTGCGCCCGCATGACGTCCGCGGCCGCGCGGGAGACCAGGAACGATCCCTTCGCCATCACGTCGTGCTGGAGGTCCCAGTCGGCCGCGGTGGTCTCCGCCAGCGGCTTGGAGATCGACAGTCCCGCGTTGTTCACCACCAGGTCCACCCCGCCGAACGCGAGGGCCGCCGCGGCGAACGCCTGCGCGATGCTGGCCTCGTCGGTCACGTCGGTGGTCGCCGCGATGGCGACATCGGCCGGGCCGATGGCGTTGGCCGCGGCGGCCGCCGCCTCCCCGTCCCGGTCGGCGATGACCACGCAGGCGCCCTCCGCGGCCAGGCGCTGCGCGGTGGCCAGGCCGATGCCTGACCCACCGCCGGTCACCAGTGCCACCCGGGTTGCCAGCGGCGCTGGCTTGGGCCGGCGGCGCAGCTTGGCCTCCTCCAGTTCCCAGTACTCGATCCGGAACTTCTCGCGCTCCGCGATCGGGGAGTAGGTGGAGACCGATTCGGCGCCCCGCATCACGTTGATCGCGTTGACGTAGAACTCCCCGGCTACCCGGGCGGTCTGGGAGTCCGCGCCGAAGCTGAACATGCCCACGCCCGGCACCAGCACGATCGCCGGGTCGGCACCGCGGATGGCGGGTGAGGACTCGCTGGCATGCCGCTCGTAGTAGGCGCGGTAGGCCGTGCGGTACGCGGCGTGCAGTTCACCGAGGCGGGCGGCCACCTCCGGCACCGGGGCGGCGGCCGGCACGTCGAGCACGAGCGGGGCTACCTTCGTCCGCAGGAAGTGGTCGGGGCAGGAGGTGCCGAGCGCGGCGAGCGCGGGGTGTTTGCTCCGGGCCAGGAAGTCCAGCACCACCGGGGTGTCGGTGAAGCGCCCTACCTGCGGCCGGTCGGTGGAGGCGAGCCCGCGGATGACCGGTGCCAGCTCCGCGGCGCGGGCGCGTCGCTGGCGTTCCGGCAGCGGCCCGAAACCGGGAACCAGGGGACCGAACGGCTCGTCGTGGCCATGGGTGTCGAGATACCGCTGCGCCGTCGCGATGATCTCCAGGGAGTTCGCTTCGCACTCATCGCTCGTCGCGCCCCAGGCGGTGATGCCGTGGCCACCGAGTATGACGCCGATCGCGCCCGGGCTGGCGCGCTGCACCTCGGCGATGTCCAGGCCGAGCTGGAAGCCGGGCCGCCGCCAGGGCACCCACACCACGCGGCCGCCGAAGCAGGCCCGGGTCAGCTCCCTGCCATCGGCGGCGGTCGCCAGCGCGATCCCGGCGTCGGGATGCAGATGGTCCACATGGGCGGCCCCGACCAGCCCGTGCATCGCGGTGTCGATCGACGGGGCCGCTCCGCCCTTGCCGTGCAGGCAGAAGTCGAACGCGGCCACCATCTCGTCCTCGTGCTCCGGCCCGCGGTACACCCCGGTCAGGGCCCGCATCCGGTCGAGCCGCAGCACGGCCAGGCCCTCAGCGGTCAGGGTGCCCAGGTCACCACCGGACCCTTTCACCCACAGCAGCGGCACCGGCCGCCCGGTCACCGGATCGTCCGCCTCCGCTTTCACGGAGGCATTGCCGCCCGCGTAGTTGGTGTTGCGCGGGTCGGAGCCGAGCCGGTTGCTGCGCGCGATCAGCGCGGCAACCTCGGGTGGGGTCATGACGCTCCCTGTCAGACGTGGCCTAGCTGCCCCAGCTGGCGGGTGTGCCGCCGACGCGGCCGGCGACGATCTTCTCGGCGTAGCCGGAGCGGTGGTAGGCGGCGATGGGGTCGGGGTCCAGGCCCATGTCCTCGCGGAGCTGCGCGAGCAGGGGCCGCACGTCGGTGTTGTAGGCGTCCATGAACACGGCATGGGCACCGAGCACGTCACCTGCCCGCTGGGCGGCCGCGAGGGCGGCGGCGTCGATCAGCAGCGCCTTGGCGGTGGCTTCCTGGACGTTCATGACCGAGCGGATCTGTGCGGGGATCTTCGGCTCGATGTTGTGGCACTGGTCGAGCATGAACGCGACCCCGGCGTCGGGACGCAGCGCACCGGCCGAGGCCACCTCGTGCAGGATGCGGAACAGCTGGAACGGGTCGGCGGCGCCGACCATGAGGTCGTCGTCGGCGTAGAAACGGCTGTTGAAGTCGAACCCGCCGAGCCGACCGGCCCGCAGCAGCACGGCCACGATGAACTCGATATTGGTGCCGGGCGCGTGATGCCCCGTGTCCACCACCACGGCGGCGCGCTGGCCGAGCGCGACGCAGTGCAGCAGGGAGGTGCCCCAGTCCGGGACGTCGGTGGTGTAGAAGGACGGCTCGAACAGCTTGTACTCCAGCAGCATCCGCTGGCTGGGCCCGAGCCGCTGGTAGACCGTCGCGAGCGCTTCGGCGAGCCTTTCCTGCCGCCCGCGGATGTCGTCCTGGCCGGGGTAGTTGGTGCCGTCGGCGAACCACAGCTTCAGGTCCCGCGACCCGGTCGCGTCCATGATGTTGACACATTCCATCAGGTGGTCCAGGGCCTTGGCGCGCACCCGCGGGTCGGGGTTCGCCACACTGCCCAGCCGGTAGTCATCGTCCTGGAACACGTTCGCGTTGACGGTGCCGATCACCACTCCCCGCTCACGCGCATACGCCGCGAACCCGGCGAAGTCGTTGACCCGGTCCCACGGGATGTGCACCGCCACGCTCGGCGCCACGCCCGTGAACGCGTGCACCTGGGCGGCGTCGTCGACCTTCTCCTGCGGCGTCCGCGGCACTCCCGGCTGGGCGAACACCTTGAACCGGGTTCCGGTGTTGCCGAATGCCCACGACGGCGTCTCGATCCGCTGCGCCCTCAGAGCGCTCTTCACGGCGGTCACATCACCCATGTCTGTTCATCTCCAGGCAGCAGATCAGGTTCCGGTCAGTCGAGGTGGAAGATCTCGGTGATGCGGCGGAACCTTCGTTGGGTCGCTGGCCGCCGGGGGCCGCCGGGCCGGCGAAGAGCAGCGAGGCGAGCGCCACGTTCTGCTGGACCGACATGTCCATGACCAGGCCCTGCTGCCGCCGGTCCTCGGGCACGTAGCCGATCCCCGCGGCCATGGCCGCGGCCGGCGACGCCTTGCGCAGGTGGGCCCCCCACGGTCACCGCCCCGGCGTCGTAGCGGTCGATCCCGAAGATGGCCCGGGCCACCTCGCTGCGGCCCGATCCCACCAGGCCGGCCAGCGCCACGATCTCCCCGGCCCGCACGTGCAGCGAGATGTCCGTGAACACCCCCTCGCGGGTGAGGCGCTCCACCCGCAGCACCTTGTCTCCGGCCTGCCCGCGTTCCCCGGCCGCGCGGACGGGCATCTGCCTGCCCACCATCGCCCGGACCAGGTCGTCGGGGGTGAGGGCCGCGAGTGCGGCGGCCAGGACGTGCCTGCCGTCGCGCATCACGGTGACCCGCTGGCAGATCGCGAAGACCTCCTCCAGCCGGTGCGAGATGAACAGGACCGCCGCCCCGGCCGCGCGCAGCGCCCCGACCACGTCAAAGAGCCGCGCCACCTCGGCCGCGGACAGGGCCGCCGTCGGCTCATCCATCACGATGACCCGGGCGTCGCGCGAGAGCGCCTTGGCCGTGAGGTCGGGGAACAGGGGTCGGTTCCTGGTAGATGACGGCGATCCCGGCCGCCTGGGCGGCAGCCGGGCCGGCCAGCACCACCGGCTGGCCCTCGATGAGCAGCTGGCCGTCATCTGGCTGGTGCACTCCGGCCAGCATCTTCACCACGGTGGACTTTCCGGCCCCGTTCTCCCCCACCAGGGCGTGCGCCTCGCCGCCGTAGAGATCGATCGAGCCGTCCACCACCGCACGCACCGCGCCGAACGCCTTCGCGGCATGCACGAGCGACAGCAAGGGCCGGGCCGATGCCTGCGGGCCGGGAGCGGTGGCGGGCGACCGGGGGCCGGGGCCGTCGGGTTGGGCACCCCCCGCCGCCGAGGCGCCGCCCGTTGGCGTGGCGTCGCCGTCAGCACCCACGGCTCGCGCTCCTCTTCGCTCGCTGGCTCGTCCCGGTCGTTCCCGGCATCGCCCGGCCGGTGTCCCATGTAACGTTTCAAATATGTGAAGAAGTGTCAGGTCAGGTTACGTACGTGTCAATAGCCGGGGTGGCAGGTGGTTGAATCGTTACATAACCTCCTGGTAACAGCCTCCCCACCCCCCGCCTGACCAGGCTGGACATGGGCAGGCTAAGGTCTACGCAGATCCGGCGCGGTCGGCGTTCAGGCCCTGCTGGCAGCCCTGGCGGGCTGCCACGGAGCTGTTTGACACGTTCCAATGGATCGCACCACACTGACGGCACAGGAGGACGCCGTGGCCAACGCGCCGGTCAGCATCAGGGACGTCGCCGCGCACGCCGGTGTCTCGGTGGGCACCGTCTCCAATGTGCTCAACCGGCCGGACGTGGTGGCCGCCTCCACCCGCAGCCGGGTTCAGGCGGCCATCAAACAGCTGGGTTTCATCAGGAACGAGTCGGCCCGCCAGCTACGGGCGGGCCGGAGCCGGACCATCGGGCTGGTCGTGCTCGACGTGGCGAACCCGTTCTTCACCGACGTCGCGCGCGGGGTCGAGGACGAGGCCAGCGAGTCCGGCCTGGCGGTCATCCTGTGCAACAGCGACGATCAGCAGGCGAAGGAAACCCGCTACCTGGAGCTGCTGGAGGAGCACCGGGTCCAGGGGATCCTGATCACGCCGGTATCCGGTGCCCATGAACGGCTCGCCAGGCTGCAGCGCCGGGGTACCCCGGTTGTCCTGGTCGACAGCAGGTCACCTGGCCGGGGCCAGTGCTCCGTGTCGGTGGACGACGTGCTCGGAGGAGACATCGCCGTGGCGCATCTGCTGGCGGCGCAGCACGAGCGGATCGCCTTCGTCGGGGGGCCGATGACCATCCGTCAGGTGGCCGACCGCCGCGAGGGAGCCATCCGGGCGCTGGAGCAGGCAGGCCTGTCCGCCGGCCAGCTTCACGTGATCGAGACGGCCGCTCTCAACGTGTCCGCCGGGCAGATGGCAGGTGCGGCCATCGCCGACATGCCGGCGGCACGCAGGCCGACCGCGGTCTTCTGCGCGAACGACCTGCTCGCGCTGGGCGTTCTCCAGGAGATGACCGCCAGCAGGATCCGGGTTCCCGAGGCGATCTCCATCATCGGCTACGACGACATCGACTTCGCCGCCGCCGCGGCGGTGCCGCTCTCATCGGTGCGCCAGCCGCGGCACCAGCTCGGCCGGACCGCGGCCCAGCTCCTGCTGGACGAGGCCCTGGGGGAGGCGTCCCACCAGCACCGCCAGGTCGTCTTCGAACCGGAACTGGTGATCCGCCGGTCGAGCCAGGCCCGGCCGCGTCAAACCCGGCCGCGCCAAGCCCGGCCACGCCAGGCCCCGCCCACCGCGATCCCGGCGACCACAGCCCCGCATGCCGGGGCCACCGTCACCGAGGCGGCGGGGTGAGGCGTGCGCGTTGCCCTGTTCGTCACCTGCCTCGCGGACACCTTGTTCCCCGAGGTGGGCCGGGCGACGGTCCGGTTGCTGGAACGGCTCGGCCACCAGGTGGAGTTCCCGCAGGACCAGACGTGCTGCGGGCAGATGCATGTGAACACCGGCTACCTGCGGGACGCGCTGCCGCTGGTCCGTCGTTACGCCGATGTGTTCGGCGGCTACGAGGCGGTCGTCGTGCCCTCCGGCTCGTGCACCGGCTGTGTCCGCCACCAGCACGCGATGGTGGCACGGCGTTACGGCGACGAGGACCTCGCGCGGCGCGCGGAGGCCGTGGCCACCCGGACCTTCGAGCTGTCGCAGTTCCTGATCGACGTGCTCGGCCTGGAGGATGTCGGGGCCTATTACCCCCACCGGGTCACCTACCACCCGACCTGCCACTCGCTGCGCCTGCTGCGGGTGGGCGACCGCCCGCTCCGGCTGCTCCGCCACGTCGGCGGGCTCGACCTGGTCGAACTGCCGGACGCCGATGTCTGCTGTGGTTTCGGCGGGACGTTCGCGGTCAAGAACGCCGACGTGTCCACGGCCATGCTCGCCGACAAGATGCGCGCTGTCCTCGCCACCCGGGCGGAGGTCTGCACCGCGGGCGACAGCTCCTGCCTGATGCACATCGGTGGCGGGCTGTCCCGGCTGAACGCGGGCACCCGGACCGTCCACCTCGCCGAGATCCTCGCCGCCACCCGGGAGTGACATGAGCACCTTCCTGGGCATCCCGAACGCTCCCCGCGGGGTGGGCCACCTGCGCGGCACCGAGCCGTTCCCGGTGGCAGCCCGCAAGGCCCTCGCCAATACACAGCTCCGGCGCAACCTCGGCAAGGCCACCACCACGATCCGGGCCAAACGCGCCACCGTGGTGGCCGAACTGCCGGACTGGGAGGAGCTGCGCGAGGCCGGCCAGGCGATCAAGGCGCACACGATGCGCCACCTCGGCCACTACCTGACCGAGCTGGAAAGCCAGGTCACCGCCCGGGGTGGCACGGTGCACTGGGCGCGGGACGCCATCGAGGCCAACCGCATCGTGGTCGATCTGGTCAGGGGCACCGGCGCGACCGCGGCGGTCAAGGTCAAGTCCATCGCGACCGACGAGATCGGGCTCAACGAAGCGCTCGCCGAAGCCGGCATCCAGGCCCACGAGACCGACCTGGCCGAGCTCATCGTCCAGCTGGGACATGACCGTCCCTCGCACATCCTGGTGCCCGCCATCCACCGCAACCGGGCCGAGATCCGTGACATCTTCCTGCGCGAGATGGACGGCGTCGACCCGGGCCTGACCGACAGCCCGGCCGCGCTCACCGAGGCGGCCCGGCTGCACCTGCGGCGGGCCTTCCTGTCCGCCCGGGTCGGCATCAGCGGGGCGAACTTCGCCGTCGCGGAGACGGGGACGTTGTGCGTGGTGGAGTCGGAGGGGAATGGGCGGATGTGCCTGACCCTGCCGGAGACGCTGATCACCGTCATGGGGATCGAGAAGGTGGTGCCCGCCTGGCGTGACCTGGAGGTGTTCCTGCAGCTGCTGCCCAGGTCGTTGACGGGCGAGCGGATGAACCCGTACACCTCGATGTGGACGGGGGTGACACCCGGCGACGGGCCGCAGGCGTTCCATCTGGTCCTGCTCGACAACGGCCGGACCGCCACCCTGGCTGACGAGACCGGCCGGCAGGCGCTGCACTGCATCCGCTGCTCGGCGTGCCTGAACGTGTGCCCGGTCTACGAGCGGACCGGCGGTCACGCCTACGGCTCGGTGTACCCGGGCCCGATCGGCGCGGTGCTGTCACCGCAGCTGACCGGGGTGGAGGACAACGCGTCCCTGCCGTACGCGTCGTCGCTGTGCGGGGCCTGCTACGACGCCTGCCCGGTGAAGATCGACATCCCCTCGATCCTGGTCCACCTGCGTGCCCGCCATGTCGAGGAGGCCGGCCACGCGCACCGGGTGCCCGGCCCGGAGGCCGTCACCATGGCTGCCGCGTCCTGGCTGATGGCGAACCCGGGGCGCTGGGGCGCCGCGCAGAGCGCGAGCCGGCTCGGCCGGGTGATCGGCCGCGGCGGCCGCATCCGCCGGCTCCCCTGGCCGCTGTCGGCCTGGACCGCGGCGCGCGACCTGCCCGCGCCGCCGGCGCAGACGTTCCGGCAGTGGTGGCGGGCCGAACGCGGGGACCGGCCGTGACCGGCCCGACGGCCCGCGACGAGATCCTGGCCCGGATCCGCACGGCACTGGGCAGCACGGCACTGGGCAGCCCGGCACCCGGCAGCCAGCCACCGCCGGGGGACGCCGTGCCCCGCGGCTACCGGACCCACGGCGAGACCGGCCTCCCGCAGCTGCTCGATCTGCTGGCCGAGCGGTTGCGCGACTATGGCTGCACGGTCCGGCGCACGCCACCCGGCGGGGTCATGACCACGGCGGGTGAGGCACTCGGGCAGCGGGGGGCCCGCCAGGTCGTTGCGCCCGCCGGTCTCGATCTGACAGATCTGCCCGCCGGCATCGACATCACGGTCGATGACGGCCTCTCCCCCGCCGCGCTCGACGCCGCCGACGGCGTCATCACCGGCGCCGCCGTCGCCGTCGCCGAGACGGGCACCATCGTCCTCGACGGGTCAGCGGGCCAGGGGCGGCGCGCCCTGTCCCTCGTCCCCGACTACCACCTGTGCATCGTGCGGGCCGAGCAGGTCGTCGCCCTGGTCCCCGAGGCCCTCGCGCGGCTGGCCGCCGGCCGGCCGCTCACCTGGATCAGCGGCCCGTCCGCCACCAGCGACATCGAGCTGGACCGGGTCCAGGGCGTGCACGGCCCGCGCACCCTCGACGTCATCCTCGTCGAACCCGAGGCGGGTCACGGCTGGTAGGAGCCGGGCTCCCAGGCGCGGGTGGCCACGCCGATGGCGTTCCAGGCGTTGATGGCCACGATCAGGCTCACCAGTGCCGCGATCTCGTCCTGGCTGAACTCCGTCGCGACCGCCTGGTAGGCGGCATCGGGGACGTGGGTGGCGGCGAGCTGGGTCACCGTCTCGGTGAAGGCGAGCGCGGCACGCTCCCGGCCGGTGAAGAACGGGGTTTCGCGCCAGGCGGGCAGCGAGTAGATGCGCTGCTCGGTCTCCCCGATCGCCCGGGCGTCCTTGGTGTGCATGTCGATGCAGTAGGCACAGCCGTTGAGCTGTGAGGCCCGGATCCGGACCAGCTCGCGCAGCTTCGGGTCGAAGTCAACCCGGTCGAGTTCCTTGATCGCGGCCCGGTCGAGGTGGGCCATGGCACGGGCGAAACCGGCGGCGTGCGTGTCGAAGTCCAGCCGGACGGGGATCTGCGGGCGGATGTCGGTTGCTGTCATGGACACCACGCTAGCCAGCAAAACGGCCCAGAATAAGATCCAATTCCATGAAGAAAACGTGGGCCAATTCGGGTCTGGATCTGCACCTGGACCTCCCTGCCCCGCGGGTGCGGGCCGGGCTGGAAGCCGCCTTGCGTGAGGCGGTGCGGGACGGGCGGCTGCACCCCGGTATCAGGCTGCCGCCCTCCCGCGTCCTCGCGGCAGATCTCGGCATCGCGCGCAATAGCGTCGCCGAAGCCTACGGCCAGCTCGTGGCCGAAGGCTGGCTGACGGCACGCACCGGATCAGGCACCTGGGTCACGGCGCATCCGGCCCGTCCCCGGCGGGCGCCGGTGGCGGTCCCGCAGGAGATCGCCCAGCCCCGCTACGACCTGCGGGCCGGGGTGCCTGACCTGGGGGCCTTCCCACAGCGGGCCTGGCTGGCGGCGGCCCGCGCCGCGCTCGGGGCCGCTCCCGGCCACGCCCTGGGCTACCCGGACCCCCGCGGCCTGCCGCAGCTGCGGGCGGCGCTGGCCGACTACCTGGCCAGGGCCCGCGGCGTCAGCGTCACCAGCGACAGCATCGTGGTCTGCGCCGGTTTCGCGCACGGGCTTGCCCTGCTCTGCCAGGTGCTCCGCGCGCGCGGTGCCACGACCATCGCCGCGGAGGGTTATGGCCACCACGCTTACCGGCGGACGGCCGCGGCGCACGGCCTGCGCCTGCTGGCGCTGCCGGTCGACGGGCACGGCGCCGTGCCCGATGACCTGGGGGCGGCGGCCGCCGTCGCGCTGACCCCGGCGCACCAGTTCCCGCTCGGTGTCACGCTGGCGCCGCGGCGGCGCCGCGGGTTCATCGACTGGGCCACCGCCGGCGGGCTGGTGATCGAGGACGACTACGACGGCGAGTTCCGCTACGACCGCCAGCCCGTCGGCGCCATGCAGGCACTGGCGCCCGACCATGTCGTCTACGCGGGCACGGCGAGCAAGAGCCTCACGCCGGGACTGCGCCTGGGCTGGCTGGCCGTGCCGCCGGTGCTGCTGGACGAGGTGGTCGCCGCGAAGGAAGCGGCGGGCGCCCACACCAGCAGCCTCGATCAGCTCACGCTGGCCGGGTTCCTCACCTCCGGCGGTTACGACCGCCAGATCCGGCACGCCAGGCTCGCCTACCGCAGGCGCCGCGACCGGCTGGCCGCGGTGGTGCGCCGCCACGCGCCGCGGGTGGAGGTCACCGGGATCGCGGCCGGCCTGCATGCCGTGCTCGGCCTGCCAGGCGACCAGAGCGAGGACGACGTCGTGGCCGACGCCGCCGCGAACGGGCTGGTCATCGAGGGACTCGCCAGCTTCGGCTCGGGCGGCGCCAGCCACGGCCCGGCGCTCGTCATCGGCTACGGGCGGCCGCCGGAGCATGCCTTCACGACCGCGCTTGCCCGGCTTGGCGCCGTGCTCGCCCGGGCAGCGGCGGCGCGGGCACCAGGGCCACCGCGGTGAGGGCCGGTGCCAGCTTCCTCCGGGCTGCCATCCGGATAACCATAGATATCTAACTCTTAGAACACAAACCCTTAGAGTCCTTGCTATCTTGGGACCATGCCCAGGCCCTCCCACCCGCCCATCGGTCTCCAGCTGGCCCGCACCGCCCGGTCGGTGAGCCGGGCGTTCGACGACGCGCTGGCGCAGGCCGGCGGATCGGTCCCGGTCTGGCTCGTGCTCATCTCGCTCAAGAGCCAGCATCTGCGCAACCAGCGGGAACTGGCCGAGGCCGTGGGAATCCGGGAGGCCACGCTGACCCACCACCTGAACTCGATGGACGAGCACGGCCTCATCACCCGCAGGCGGGACCCGGCCAACCGCCGCGTGCATCTGGTGGAACTGACCGAGGCCGGCGAGGCCGCGTTCCAGCGGCTGCGCGGCGCGGCGACCGCGTTCGATCAGCGATTGCGGGCCGGCTTCGGCGCCGGCGAGGTGGCGGGCCTGGCGGCACTGCTGGGCCGCCTGGAAGCCAACGTGACCTGACCGCGGCCCGGCTCGAAGAGGCACATCCCCGCTGGCGACGTCATCCGCGTTCCCGGTGCCGCCGGATGTCAGAGCGTCTCCCTAGGCTGGGAACATGAACTGGAAGATCGAGCTCGTGGCCATCCCGGTGACCGACGTCGACCGGGCGAAGGCCTTCTACGTCGACCAGGTCGGCTTCCACGCCGACCATGACTACCAGGTGACCGACGACCTGAGATTTGTGCAGCTGACCCCGCCCGGGTCAGCCTGCTCGATCGTGCTCGGCACCGGCATCACCGAGATGCCGCCGGGCTCGCAGAAGGGCGTTCAGATGGTCGTGGAGGACGCCGCGGCTGCCCGGCAGGAACTCATCAGCCGTGGTGTGCAGGCCAGCGAGGTCGACGTGCAGCCATGGGGATCGTTCGTCACCTTCGGCGACCCGGACGGCAACACCTGGGCCTTGCAGCAACTGCCGCCACGCGGGTAAGGCAGACCCCGCGCTGCCAGGGCCGGGTCAGCGAGCCGGGTCAGCGGGCATGCCCGGCCGGCGCCGATCCCCGGAGCCTGGCGACCGTGGCACGCAGTTCCTGCACCTCGCGGGTGAGTTCCGCGATGCGGCGCCGGCCGTCGGCTGCCTCGCGGAACTCGGCGATCTCGCGGATGCGGCGCACCTCGTGGTAGAGCGAGTCGAGACCCCGCTCCCTCGTGTCGCCGGTATCGCCGGGACCGGTGCCGGAACGCACGGGTGACCCGCAATGGGGGCAGCGCGGCGTCTGGCTCACATCGGCTCCGGCGGGAAGCGGTTCCGGGCTGCATACGGGCTCGGGCCTGCCGTGAGTCTGCCCGCGCCCGGTATGGGGCCCTGTCCGCACGCTACCCGCGGCGTCGGAGGCCGGCAATAAGTGGCACCCCAAATCCGGGCAGCCCGTTTCTGGGGCCGATCACAAAGCGGTTTCCGCATGCGCCACCCCGGCCTGCCCCGCCCGGCCGGTGAAGGCGCGTCGCAGGCCGGCTCAGGCCCGCCGCGGCGGCCAGGGATTTGTGGCCGGCCACAGAGCGCCGGCGAACTATGTTGTGCCAGCGCCCGGTGCGCCGGGCGCTGGCACAACCGCACACTGGAATAGTCGGGAAAAGACGCCCGCTCAGCGGCTGCGTCTTATCGGCGGCCTGGACCAAGCGCCCTCGGTGCTTCGGAGGCAGTGTGGAAACCGACTTCAGAGCACGTCCTACTGAGCCCCGGGCGCCGGACACCGGCCACCGGGCCGACGATCGCTACGCGGATATCGGGCGTCTGCTCAAAACGTGCCCAGACCGGCCGGGAATCGTTGCCGCGGTTTCCAGTTTTCTCCTGTCCGGCGGCGCGAACATCACCGAGTCACAGCAGTACTCCACCGATCCGTTCGGCGGAAGTTTTTTTCTCCGGATTGAATTCCATCTGAACGCTCTCGCCGAACGTTTCGGTGATCCGGCGGTTAGTTTCAGTGACCCCGCCGGCAGATTCCCGACGCGCTGGCAAATGACCACGGCCGGCGAGCTGAAACGCGTCGCCATCACGATGGTCGTCTTACCTAGGCCGGAGCCGGGCTCGTGAAGGGAGGCGCACGGATGAACGCGGCCGGCCGGCGAGGCACCCGAAGTATCGCTGCGTGGCCGCGGCCGGCCCGGCCCCGGCTGCCCGCGTGGCTGCTGTACCGCAGCCAGCGGCTGCTGGCGCCCAACGCCTTCTACCGCCGGCTCGCGGGATGGCTGGAACGCTCGGGGACGCGGTACCGGATCTTCGCCGCCACCGAGCAGACGGTGAAGAAGGAGATCTTCGGCTGCCGGATGTGCGGTCAGTGCACGCTGCCGGTCACCGGCTACGCGTGCCCGATGACCTGCCCCAAGCAGCTGCGCAACGGCCCCTGCGGCGGGGTCGGCAGGGACGGTGCCTGCGAGGTCTACCCCGACCAGCGCTGCGTGTGGCTGGTGGCCTGGGAACGGGCGGAGCGTCACGGGCGGGTCGCCGACCTGCGGTTGCTGCAGCGTCCCGTCGACCACCAGGGCTGGGGGCAGAGCGCGTGGGTCAACTACTGGAGCGGGCGGGACGACGGGCTGTGGGCGACCGGGGTGGAGCCGTGACGACCTTTCCGCTGTCCCGGCCGTCACTGTCCCGGCCGTCACTGCGCAGCCGCCTGGAATCCGGGCGGACGGCGGTGACCGCCGAAGTCGGCCCGCCGCGGGGAGCCGACCCGGAGGCGGTGCGCCGCAAGGTTGAGCCGTTGCGGGGCTGGGTGGACGCGGTCAACATCACCGACGGCCAGAGCGCGCACGTGCGGCTGTCCAACTGGGCGGGGAGCCTCCTCGCGCTGGCCGCGGGCGTCGAACCGGTCATGCAGGTCACCTGCCGCGACCGCAACCGCATCGCGCTGCAGTCCGATCTGCTGTCCGCCGCCGCGCTGGGCATCGGCAATCTGCTCCTGATGACCGGCGATCACCCGCGGTTCGGCGACCACCCCGACGCCAAACCGGTGTTCGACCTCGACAGCGTCCAGCTCGTGTGGACCGCCCGCACCATGCGCGACGAGGGGCGGCTGCTGTCCGGGCGCAAGCTGGACCCGCCGCCGTACTGGCTCATCGGAGCGGTCGAGAACCCGTTCGCGCCGCCGGCCCGGTTCCGCGCGGCCAGGCTCGGCAAGAAGGTCGCCGCCGGCGCGGAGTTCGTGCAGACGCAGTTCGTCTTCGACCTCCCCGCCTTCACACGCTGGATGGCCGAGGTACGGGACCTGGGGCTGGACGGGCGCTGCAAGATCCTGGCCGGGGTCGGCCCGGTCCGCTCGCTGCGGGCCCTGGAGTACATGCACGGCAACGTCCCGGGCCTGTGGATCCCGGACGAGGTCGGCCGCCGGCTGCACGGCGTCCCGCCCGGGCGGGTGGCCGATGAGGGAATGACGTTGTGCGCGGAGATCATCCAGCAGGTCCTCCGGATCCCGGGGATCAGCGGTGTCCACGTGATGGCGCCGGGCTTTGAGCACGGCATCCCGGAGATTCTCGACCGCGCGGGACTGGCCAGGCCCGGGCAGGCCCAGCCGGCCGCGGCCGCGGCGGCGGGCAGCAGCGGCGGCGGGGTCCCCGGTGCGAGCGACAGGAGCGGCCATGCACATTGACGTCCGCCCGGTTACCAGGCTGCGCGGCCCGGGCGCGGTGGATGTCGCGGCCGCGCTTGGGCCCGTCTTCACCGCGCTGAGCGCCAGCCCCGTCGACCTGGCCCGGCTCCGGCTGGTCTGCGACTGGATCCAGTACCGCAACAATTTCTCCGAGCCGGTCACGTGCCGCCCCGTGCTGGCAGAGCCGGTGCTGGCAGAGCCGGTGCTGGCAGAGCCGGTGCTGGCTGGCCACGCTGGTGGCCCGGCACGTGCGCGGCAGGACAGCCTGGAGATCGCCATCGACCTGCGCCGCTGCGGCGAGACCGACCTGGCGACGCGTATCAAACAGCTGCTGGCCACCCCCGAGCAGGCCCACCCCGAGGCGATCATGCTGGAACCATGGGTGCCCGCGAGCGGCAGCTGCATCTGGCGGTTCAACACGCTCTACTGGCAGGCACTGTCGCAGTGGGAGCAGGCCACCGGGCGGGAGTATGAGCAGGCACTGCCGGGCGGCGAGAGCGACGCGCGCAACTCCATGGCCGTGCGGGAGATGATCCTGCAACTGTTCGCCGTGTGGGACGAACTGGATGCCCGGCATGCCCTGCCGCAGGAGCTTTACATCGTCGAGCTCGGGGTCGGCAACGGGAGCCAGGCGCGCACCTGGCTGGACACCTTCGCCGCCCTTGACCACGGTCACGGGCGTGACTACTACCGGCGGCTCCACTACCTCATGGGCGACTACTCGGCGCACGTGCTTGAGCGCGCCCGGCAGGCGGTGGCCCACCACGGCGACCGCGTCAACGGACTCGTGCTCGACGCCACCCGCCCCCTGCTCACCCTCGGCTTCCTGCGCGGCAAGGCGTTCTGCGTCTACATCTCCAACGTCTACGACAACCTTCCGACCGACGAGCTCGCGAGCATCGGCGGCCGTCCCTACCTGGTCGAGGTGCGGGCCTACGTCAGCGACGAGGACGCGGGCCAGATCACGGCACACCACCACACCCCGGAGGGTGCGCTTGCCGGGATCACCGAACGGCTGCTCCGGCTGGGACCGGACCTGCTGGCCGAGGCCATGCCGGAGACCTTCGCTGACACCCATCACGCAGTGGCGCTCTGGCGCGATGTCTGGGCGGCGCTGCGCCTGCAGGAGCGCTACGTCCCGCTGGAAGGGCTCGACGTCTACCGCGTGTCCCCCTCGCTGACGGGAGAGATCCTGCGGCCGCTCATGGGCAGCAGCGGCGACATCCGGATGCACGCCAGCAACGGGGCCCTGGCCAGCTTCGAGGGCACCCTGCCGTTGCTGCACCCGTTCGGGCGGCTGATCTGCCATGACCTCTTCCTCACCGATCCGGCCCAGTACCACGCCGGGTTCTACGGGCCGGGCAAGTACGACGGTTCCGTTGTGAACTGGGTCAACGGCCCGCTGCTCCAGCTCATCGGCAACCGCCGCGGGTTCGACGTCCAGATAGCGCCCTTCGGCGCGCGCCCGGCGGCGAACGTCAAGACGCTCACCGCGCAGGTGCGGGACTGACTGCCATGACCGAACTGCTCCCCACCACGGTTGTCGGCTCCTATCCGGTGCCGGAATGGCTCGAACGCCTCAAGACCGACTACTACCAGCGCCGGATCAGCTCCCAGCACCTCAACGAGATCCATGAGGTGGCCATCAAGGCGGCGCTCAAGGATCAGGAGCTCACCGGGCTGGACATCGTTTCCGATGGGGAGCTCCGCCGCGACAACGACATCGACTACCTGCTGACCCGCATCCCCGGCGTCGGCATCCCGCACCGGGCCAAGTCCGACTACTACGACTACTACGACGCGGAGGTCACCCGGCCGCTGCCCAAGCCTGCCGGTCAGGGGCTGGGCCTGGCCGGGGACTTCGCGTTCACCCGGGAGCAGACGGCGCGGCCCATCAAGTTCTCCTTCACCGGCCCGTTCTCGCTGTCGCGCCGGATCCGCAACGGTGCTTACGCCGATCCCGGCGATCTGGTGCGGGCCCTCGCGGGCTGGCTCAACGCCGAGGCGCGGGCGCTGGTGGCAGCCGGTGCCGACCTGCTGCAGATCGACGAGCCCTTCCTCGCCGGTTACCCGGAGGCGGCGGAGCTGGCGATCGAGGCGGTCAACATCGTCACCGGCGGCGTGGACGCGGCCTGGGCGCTGCACGTCTGCTACGGGAACCGTTATGCCAGGCCACTGTGGGAAGGGCACTACGACTTTCTGTTTCCCGCGGTACTCGCCGCCCGGATCGACCAGCTCGTGCTCGAATTCGCCCGCAAGGGCCCCGGCGACTTGCGGCTGTTCCAGCAGTACTCGTGGGATCGCCGGGTAGGGCTCGGAGTGATCGACGTGAAGACCACCGACGTGGAGTCGCCGGATCTGGTAGCCTCCCGCATCCGCAGGGCGCTCGAATTCGTCCCGGCGGAGCGGCTCGTGATCAACCCCGACTGCGGGCTGCGCCACCTCCCGGCCGACGTTGCACGCGCCAAGCTGCGCGCCATGGTGGCCGGGGCCGCCCAGATACGCGGGGAGCAGCGATCCGGCGGCCAGCACGCCGGGCCCGAGGATCACGGGCATCCATCCGCTGAGCCGCCGGCCGCGGAGGTCAACGGGTCACCGGCCGGCTCCCGCTCGATCAAGAACAAGGCAGGAAGACAACGATGAGCAGGTGGGACTCGGACGGCTTCGTTTTCACCTCGGAGTCGGTGACCGGCGGGCACCCGGACAAGATGGCCGACCAGATCTCCGACACGATCCTCGACGCCGCGCTCGGGCAGGACCCCGACTCACGGGTTGCGGTCGAGACACTGCTGACGACGGGCCTGATCGTGATCGCGGGTGAGCTGACCACCCAGGCCGTCCTCGACTACGCGAGCCTCGCCCGCGACTGTGTGCGGGACATCGGCTATGTGGGCGGCGAGTACGGGTTCGACGCCGACGCGGTCGGCGTCCTGGTCGCTCTGGACAAGCAGTCGCCGGACATCGCCCGCGGCGTTGACGCCTCCGCAGAGGTGCGGACCAGCGGGCATGACCACCCGTATGACCAGGCGGGCGCCGGTGACCAGGGGATGATGTTCGGCTACGCGACGAACGAGACTCCCGAGCTCATGCCCACACCGATCACGCTGGCGCACCAGCTCGCCCGGCGGCTGACCGAGGTCCGCACCACCGGCGTGGTGCCCTACCTGCGCCCCGACGGCAAGACCCAGGTGACCGTCCGCTACGACTCCGGCGGGCGGCCGGTCCAGGTCGAGAAGCTGCTCATCTCCTCCCAGCACGCCGAGGGCGCGGAGGACAAGCTGCCCGACGCGCTGTGGGAGCACGTCGTCACCCAGGTGCTGCCGGAGGACCTGTACGAGGCGGCGGATCTGCGCCACAACTTCTATGTCAACCCCACGGGCCGGTTCGTCATCGGCGGGCCGGTCGGCGACGCCGGCCTGACCGGCCGGAAGATCATCGTGGACACCTACGGCGGCTTCGCCCGCCATGGCGGCGGCGCGTTCTCCGGCAAGGACCCGTCGAAGGTGGACCGCTGCGCCGCCTACGCCGCCCGCTATGTGGCCAAGAACATCGTGGCCGCCGGGCTGGCCGACCGCGCGGAGGTCCAGGTCGCCTACGCCATCGGCGTGGCACGGCCGTTCTCGCTGCTGGTGGACACGTTCGGCACGGAAAGGATCAAGCGCGCCACGATCGTCGACCTGGTGGAGGAGAACTTCGACCTGCGCCCGGCCGCGATCTGTGATCACCTCGACCTTCGCCGGCCGCGCTACCGCGCCACCGCCGCCTACGGCCATTTCGGGCGAAGCGAGCCCGATTTCACCTGGGAGCGCACGGACAAGGCGGAGACGCTGCGCCGTCAGGCCGGGCTCGGGTAGGTGTCACGTCGGCTCGGGCAGGTTTCACGCCTGCGCCGGCTCGGGCAGGAACACGGACTTGGGCCTCAGGTAAGCGCCGAGGCATTCGGGGCCGTAGGTGCTGCCATGGCCGCTGGCCTTGCCGCCCCAGGGTGAGCCGAGGTCCGGCACGTACAGGTTGACGCCGAACGTCCCGACGTGGATGCGCCGTGCGATGTCGACCCCGTGGCCGGGGTCTGAGGTCCATACCGTGCCCGCGAGTCCCGGGCCCGCCTCATTGGCCATCGCCACCGCCTCGGACTCGCGGGCATACGGGATGACCGTCACGACGGGGCCGAACGCCTCACCCCGGTTCGTCATCGAACCGGCCGGGCCCGCAAGCACCGTCGGCTCGTAGTAGTAGCCACGGACCGGCGCCGCGGGCCGCCTGCCGCCCGCGATGACGCGCGCTCCCTCGCCCGTACTCGCCGTCACATAGGACTCGACGCCCGCCCGGCCGCGCGGGCTCACCAGCGGTCCCATGCTGGTCTCCGCCGCCATCGGGTCACCGACCACCACCGCGGCCGCCTGCTCCATCAGCCCCGTCACGGCCTCCTCGTACCGGCACGCAGGTGCCAGCACCCGGGAGGCCGCGAAACACGTCTGCCCGGAGTTGCCGA
Organism: uncultured Actinomycetes bacterium; assembly: GCA_963741615.1. Taxonomy (GTDB): domain Bacteria; phylum Actinomycetota; class Actinomycetes; order Streptosporangiales; family Streptosporangiaceae; genus UBA9676. The sequence goes on along the minus strand of CAVUIU010000030.1, from coordinate 373,579 downwards.
AGGCCAGGCGGCCCAGTGCCACCGAAGCCGCCGACAGGTCGGCGTCCTCCAGCACGATCGCCGCTGATTTCCCGCCCATTTCCAGGTTGACGCATTTGAAGGTCTCGCCGCAGGCGACGGCTATCCGGCGGCCGACCGACACCGGGCCCGCGAAGGAGACCTTGTCGACCCCGGGATGACGGGCGAGCAGTTCGGCCACCTCGTTCGCGCCGGTGACGAGGTTGAATACTCCCGGCGGGAAGTCCGCCGCCTCGAAGGCCTCGGCGAGAATGTAGGCGCTCAGGCTTGTCTGCGCGGCCGGCTTGAGCACGACCGTGCAGCCAGCCGCCAGCGCCGGGGCGAGCTGGGAGAAGGTGAGCGCCAGCGGGTAGTTCCACGGGGCGATCACAGCCGACACGCCCACGGGTTCCCGCCGGACGATCGTGTGGCCGCGGAAGTTGATAGCCGGGCGGATCTCCTCCGGCTGCAGCGCGCGGGCCAGGCTGGCGTAGTAGCGCAGGATGGTGACCGGCACCTCGGCGTTGTGCAGCCGGGAGGCGGTGATAGGCATCCCCATCTCCGCGGTCACCAGGCGGGCGGTGTCCTGCGCCCTGTCCTCGAGCGCCGCGGCCAGCCGGTCCATGGCGGCCGCCCGATCAGCCCGGTCGGTGCGCGGCCAGGGGCCGTGATCGAAGGCCCGCCTGGCCGCGCGCACCGCGATGTTGACGTCCTTGCCCGAGGCTGCCGGGGCGGCGCCCAGGATTTCCTCGGTGGCCGGGTTGGCCACCGTGATGGCGTCCGGTGACGCCGACGGCAGGAGGCAGCCACCCGCGTAGATATCCCGGTACTCGAGCAATCCAGGCCACCTTCCCCGCCCGGCGCCGCGACATCCCGGCGCCGCCTATCGGCGCGCCGGCTTGCCATGATTCGCTAACTTTCCTGAAATGTGCGCGGTCCGTCCGCTGAATGTCAAGATTCCCGGAGCGCCGACGGCGATGGCAGTGCCGGCCGGGGCCCGGCCCGCGGCACCTGCTTCCGGCCGGCCGCCCCTACCCCGTCGGCGCAGGTTTTGTGGCCAGACCACAAGGACTGTGCCCGTTTCGGGTCATATGCTGCGCTTGTGACGGACAACCTCCCGGCCACGGGACGGATCGCGCCGACGGCCTCCCCGCGTGATCTCGGCCGGGAGAACATGGTGCTCCGCGAGCTGGTGACGGTCTACCGCCAGCTGTCTGGCCTGGCGCTGCAGGATGCGGACCTGGCAAGTGTTACCCAGCTGCTTGCCGACCGGACGACCGCGACCGTGGCCGTGGTCAGCCCGGTGATGGACGTCATGGCCGCCGCGTCCCCCGGGGCGCCGCAGGAAAAGGCCGCTGTCATGGTCGCCGAGGCCCTGGTCCACCCGCGCCTCGGCCAGGTCCTGCGGGCATCCCGGCAGGGCCACCGGCCGCTGTGGCTGCCGAGCGTCGGCGGCATGCCCGCCATCATCGTCGCGCCGATCCTGGTCGGCGACGAGGTGCCCGCACACCTGATCACCCTGGACCCCCCCGGGCGCAGCGGTGACGAGGACATGAACCTGCTCGTCACCGAGCATGCGGCCACGATCTGCGGGGTGATACTCGGCCGGGAGCACGTGGTCGCGGCCGCCGCCCGCCGCGTGCGTGATGACCTCGTCGAAGGCCTGCTGCTGGGGCGCGGCCGCGACGACGGGGACTCCAGCAGGTGGGCGGCACATCTCGGCTACGACGCCCGGCGCGAGCACAATGTGGCGGTCGTCGCCTTCGACGTCCCGGTCCCGCGCCTGCCCCAGGACGCGGAGGCCATCCGGCAGCGGGTCCGCGACGTGATCGAGCACTTCATCGCCACCCGCGCCCCCGACGTGATCATCTCGGCGCGCGAATCCGAGGTGGTGCTCGTGGTCGCCGTCCCCGTCGGCGGCCATGGGAACGGCATGGACGCGCAACGGCTCGGGGCCACCTGCATCACCCGCCTGGCCGAGCTGTTCCCTGACACGAAGGTGGTCATCGGGATCGGCGGAACGTGCCGGGACCCGCGGGAGATCACCCGCTCCTACGAACAGGCACACCGGACGATCGAGACCCTGCGCCGCATCGGCCGGACCGGCACGGTCACCGCCTTCGCCGATCTCGGCATTCACCGGCTGCTGCTGCAGGTTCCCCAGCTGGCCGAGCTGAGATCGTTCGCGGACGACGTGCTCGGCAGCCTGTCCCCGGGCGAGCGCGAGCGGCGCGCCGAATACCTGACCACGCTCGCCTGTTACCTGCGGGAGAACAGCAGCCCGCAGCGCGCGGCGCGGTTCCTGCACGTCCATCCCAATACCGTGGCCTACCGGATCAAGCGGATCGAGGAGATCACCGGGCTGTCGATGGACAGCTACCGTGACCGCCTGACCACGCAGGTGGCGCTGGAGATCCTGGACGCGCTGGGGGATGGGCCATGACGGGCCAGGCGGGCCCGGCGGGTTTCACCGACGTGCTCGGGCAGCGGCTGCTCGTCTGCGACGGCGCCATGGGCACCATGCTGCACGCCGCGGGCTGCGCACTCGACCGGGCGCTGCCCGAGGTCAGCCTGTCCGACCCCAAGCTGGTCGCCGCCATCCACGAGAGCTACGTGTCCGCGGGTGCCGACGTCATCCAGACCAATACCTTCGGGGCGAACCGGCTGTGGCTCGCCGGCCACGGCTACTCCGACCGGGTCGACGAGATCAACCGGGCGGCCGTGGTCATCGCACGGGAGATGAGCGAGCGCAGTGGCCGGCGGGTGTTCGTCGCCGGGTCGGTCTCGCCCGCCGTCACGGCACGGCAGCGGCGCCAGGCCGGTGCCGCCGAGCGGAAGGAGGTGATCGCCGAGCAGGTCCGCTCCCTCGCCGGCGCCGGCATCGACCTGCTCATCCTGGAGACGTTCGGCTATCTCGACGAGCTCGCCGAGGCCGTGGCCGTGGCCAGCGAGATCTGCGACGCTCCCATCGTCGCGCAGGCGACCTTCGCCGACGACGGGCGCACCCTGGGCGGGGAGACACCGCATGAGGTTGCCTCCGTGCTCGGCGAGTTGCCGATCGTCATGCTCGGGACCAACTGCACCACCGGCCCCCAGCGGATGCTCGCCGTCGTGGAGAGCCTGGTCCAGTACAGCGCCCTGCCGGTCAGCGCGCAGCCGAACGCGGGCCAGCCACGCGAGGTCGGCCACCGCCGCTTCGAGTTCAGCATCGACGCCACCTACTTCGCCCGCTACCTGCGCCGCTTCGCGGAAGCGGGCGCGGCCATGATCGGCGGGTGCTGCGGCACCACCCCGACGCACATCGAGGCGGCGGCGGTGAAGCTGGCCGACCTGCCCGCGCCGGGCCCGCGGGCGTGGTCGCCCCAGCCCGCTCCCGGCCAGCCGGGCGTGGCCACGGGAATCCTGGCTGCCCGGCTCGCCACCGGTGACTTCGTGGTCGCGGCCGAGATCCCCGCCCCCGACACCGGCGCCGCCGGCCCGACCACCGAGACCATGACCTCCCTGCGCGAGCGGGGCCTTGACCTCTTCGCCGTGACCTCGCCGGAGAACCCCCGGGCCCACCGCGACTCGCTCGGCATGGCGGTCCACCTCCAAGCCCACGGCGGGGTGGAAACCATCGTCACGATGACGACCTGGGACAAGACCATCATGACGCTGCAGGCGGACCTGCTGGGGGCGCACGCGCTCGGCATCCGGAGCGTCATCTGCGAGACCGGGAGCCCCCCGGTGCTGGGCGACTACCCGGCCGTGGACGGGATCTGGGAGGTGGACTCACTCAGCCTCGTGGCCCTGCTGGCCGGCCTGAACGCGGGCCGCGACCTCGATGGGTTGCCGCTGACCACGACGACATCCTTCTGCATCGGGACTCGCGTCAACCCTGGCGCGCAGGATGCCGAGGCGGAGATCGAGCGGGTCAGGGCCGAGGTCGCGGCGGGGGCGCAGTTCCTGGTCACCCGGCCGCTGTACGAACTGGACGCGCTGCGGCACATGGCCGCGGCCCTGGCTGGCACGAAGGTACCGGTCCTGCTGGCGGTCGCGCCGCTGCGCAGTTTCGAGGACGCCGACTACCTCGCGCACGAGGTACCGGAGGTGAACATGCCAGCGGCCACACTGCGCGCGATGGAAGGCGCGGGGCCGGCGGCCGCGCGGGCGACCGGTCTCGGGCTGGCCGCGGACCTGCTCCGGGAAGCGCGCCCGCTGGTCGATGGGGTCGTGCTCACAACGCATGACAGCGACATGGCCGCGCTGGAGCCGCTGCTGGCGGTCCTCATGTGAGGGGCATCTGGGCGTCCCGGAGATGGCCAAGACGGTCGTGTCCGGAGCACAATGGCGCCGACACCAGCTTGTGGAGTGTGCTCTAGCGGCCGGCTGGCCGGTGCCGCATGCTGAAGCACCCGACGGAGTGACCATGCCCGGTCGCCGCATAGCGTGTCGGGGCAGGATAAAGGCACAGGGCACGAAGCAGGCACGACGCACAGGGCATCGGAATCGACGGAGGCCACATTGAGCATCCTGGGTACCAGGGTGGTACGGACCGAGGACCCGCGCCTGCTGACCGCAGGCGGCACCTACGTAGACGACCTCAGGGTGCCGGAGATGGCGGACGCCGCGCGGGTCTTGTTCGTGCGCAGCCCCTTCGCCCATGCGCGGATCACCGGCATCGACGTGTCGGCGGCGCTTGCGGCGCCGGGCGTGGTCGCCGTGCTGACCAGCAAGGATCTGGACGACCTGCCTCCCCCACCGCCGCCGCCCGAGGAAGGCGCGGGCGGAGGTGGGGAGGCACCGATGCCGCTCGGCGGGCTGTGGTCCGAGCCGCTGTTCGCGGTCAACAAGGTGAGGTTCGTCGGTGAGCCGGTGGCGCTGGTGATCACCGATGACACCTACCAGGGCGAGGACGCGGCCGAGTTGGTCAGCGTGGACTACGACCCGCTGCCCGCGGTGGTCGGCATCGACACCTCGCTGGCGGGCGAGACGCTGCTCTTCCCCGCCGCCGGGTCGAACGTCGCTGTCACCGGTGCCAAGCCGGGTGACGAGGCCGGGTTCGGCGACTGCGATGTGGTGATCGAGCGGACCATCGTGAACCAGCGGGTCGCCCCGGTCCCGATGGAGGGGCGCGCCGCCGCCGCGCGGTGGGCGGAGGGCAGGCTGACGTTCTGGGTGAGCACCCAGAACGCGCAGATTACCCGCTTCATCCTGGCCGGCGCGCTCGGGCTCGCCCCGCCCGCCATCCGGGTGATCGCCCCCGATGTGGGTGGCGGGTTCGGCGCCAAGGTCGGGATCGACAGGGACGCGATCCTGGTGGCCTGGGCGGCCAAGCGCACCGGCCGGCCGCTGCGCTGGGTGGAAACGCGCAGCGAGAACCTGGTCGCCATGACGCATGGGCGCGCCCAGCGGCACGTCATCAAGATGGGCGGGACCTCCGACGGGCGCATCCTGGCCTACCGGCTCGACATCGTGCAGGACACCGGCGCCTACCCCCGCATGAGCGGCTTCCTCCCGTTCCTCACCAGCCTGATGGCGCCGGGCCCCTACCACATCGGCAACGTGGAGACCACGTTCCAGGTCGTGGTGACCAACACGACGCCGATCTCCGCCTACCGTGGCGCCGGGCGGCCCGAGGCGACGGCGGCGATCGAGCGTGCCGTCGATCTGTTCGCCGCCGAGATCGGCATGGACCCGGCCGAGGTCCGGCGGAAGAACCTCGTGCCACCGGACAAGTTCCCCTATTCCAGCCCCTGCGGCGCCGTCTACGACACGGGCGACTATGAAGTGGCGCTCGGCAAGGTGCTGGACGGGGCGGGCTACGCGCAGCTGCGGGCGGAGCAGGCACTGCGGCGTGAGCGGGGAGACGTGACGCAGCTGGGTATCGGGCTGGCGAGCTATGTGGAGATCACCGCCGGGGACGCGGCCAACGGGGAGACCGCCCGGGTCGTGGTCAACGACGACGGCACCGCGACCGTGTACACCGGCACCTCCCCCCATGGCCAGGGGCACTACACGGCCTGGGCCATGCTCGTCGAGGCCGACCTCGGGATCCCGATGGCGAAGGTCACCGTGATCCACGGTGACACCGACGCCATCCCCGATGGCGTCGGCACCTATGCGTCGCGCTCGCTGCAACTCGGCGGGGTGGCCATTCACCAGGCCGCCCTGGAGGTCAAGGACCATGCCCGCCGCCTGGCCGCGGACATGATGGAGGCAAGCGAGGCCGACCTGGAACTGGACACCGAAAGCGGCCTCTGGCAGGTCCGCGGGGACCCGGGGACGGGCCGGACCTGGGCACAGGTCGCGGGTCATGCCGGGCCGGACGGCCTGGCCGCCTCCGTCCGGTTCACCGAGGCGCAGCCCACGTTCCCGTTCGGCAGCCACGTGGCGGTCGTCGAGGTCGACACCGAGACCGGCAAGGTCACCCTCGTCCGGCATGTGACGGTGGACGATGCGGGCACGGTGGTCAACCCGGTCCTGGCCGAAGGGCAACGGCACGGCGGCATCGCGCAGGGGGTGGCGCAGGCACTGCTGGAGGAGATGGTGTACGACACCGAAGGCAACCCGCTCACCGGCACGCTGGCGGACTATGCCGCCATCACCGCCGCCGAACTGCCAAGCTTTGAGCTGCTGCAGAGCGAGACACCGACCACCATCAACCCGCTGGGCGTCAAGGGGATCGGGGAGGCCGGGACGATCGGCGCCACTCCCGCCCTGCAGAATGCAGTCATCGACGCGGTCAGCCACCTCGGCGTCCGCCACATCGACATGCCGGCCACACCGGCGCGGGTCTGGGCCGCAATCAGCGAAGCGAGGAACAGCCAGTGAAGGTGAACGTAACCGTCAACGGTGGCGCGGTCGCGGCCGAGGTGGCGGACCGCACTCTGCTCGTGGACTTCCTGCGCGACGTGGCCGGCCTGACAGCGACCAACGTCGGCTGTGACACCAGTTCGTGCGGCGCGTGCACGGTCCTGCTGGACGGGCAGTCGGTGAAGTCCTGCACCATGCTCGCCGCCCAGGCGGACGGGCGCGAGGTGACGACGGTGGAAGGGCTGGCGGCTGGGCAGGAAGAGATGCATCCGGTGCAGCGCGCCTTCCATGCCGAGCACGGTCTCCAGTGCGGATTCTGCACTCCCGGGATGGTCATGGCGGCGGTCTCGCTGCTCGCCGAGAACCCCCGGCCCACCGAGGAGCAGGTCCGTGCCGGGCTGGAAGGCAACCTGTGCCGGTGCACCGGCTACCACAACATCGTCCGGGCCGTGCTGGCCGCGGCCGCCGACGGCGAAGGGCAGGGCAACCGGTGATTCCCGCACCGTTCACCTACAAGCGGGCCTGGTCGGTCGACGAGGCCCTGGACCTGGCGGCGCAAGACGGCGATGACGCCAAGTTCCTGGCCGGCGGGCATTCACTGCTCCCGCTCATGAAGCTTCGCCTGGCCGTGCCGACGGTCCTGATCGACATCGGCAGGCTCCGCGAGTTCTCCTTCGTCCGCGACGAGGGCAGCCATATCGCCGTCGGGGCCCTCACCAGCCACCACGATCTGGCGCGGGACGACCTGCTCAGGCGCGAACTGCCGCTGCTCGCCCAGGTCGCCAGCCAGGTCGGCGACCCGCAGGTCCGCCACCGCGGCACGATCGGCGGCTCGCTGGCACATGCCGACCCCGCGGCCGACCTCCCCGCCGTGATACTCGCGCTGGATGGCCTGCTGATCGCGCGCGGCCCCACGGGCAGCCGGGAGATCGCCGCCACGGACTTCTTCAGCGCCCTGTTCGAGACCGCCCTGGAGCCCGGCGAGCTGCTGACCGAGATCCGCCTTCCCAAGCCGGCCCAGGCCGGGTGGTCGTTCCAGAAATTCACCAAGCGCGCCATCGACTGGGCGATCGTCGGTGCCGTCGTGCAGGGCGATCAGGTGGCGCTGGTCAACATGGGATCGACCCCGCTGCGGGCCAGCGCGGTCGAGCGGGCGCTGGCCGGCGGCGCCGCACCGGCCGATGCCGCCGCCCATGCGGCCGAGGGGACAAGCCCGCCCGAGGACATCAACGGCGATCGCGGATACCGCGAGCACCTGGCCAGGGTGCTGGTCGCCCGCGGGCTGGCCGAGTCACGCGCACGGACCTGAGGTGGTGCCTGGCGGAGATCCGCGGTGCCCTGGGCGCGGCCGGATCACCTCCGAGGCGAGGAGGCGGGACAGGGCCTTTCCGGCCGCGTCTCTGCGCCGGGCAGGGACGCACGCGGCCATGGCTTCCCGGGCACTGGGGAAATCGCCCAGGGCTTCCACGAGCGCGACCAGTTCCGGGGCTTTGAGGAAAACGAGACGGCGGTTTCCGTAGTGATAGGCCAGGCCGCCGAATCCCTCGCGCCTGATCGCGACCTGGGGATGTTTTTCGTAAGGCCGTCCGACGTCGAACCCTGCCGTCATGCCGCTCAGTAGACGCCGCACATGCCGTCGATGGAGATCTCCTCGACCAGCAATTCCTCGGTGTCGTCCGCGTCCTGGGCCCCGGTGGTGACCCCCGTGGTGACCTCGGTGGTGACCTCGGGGCCGGCGTTCTCTCCGCCCATGAGGGGCCTGCCTCCCACGTCGCCGCCCAGCTCATCCGGCCGTCGCGGCATGATTGCTGGAAATATGCTTCCATACCGTGTCAGCCGGTGCCAGTCCCCCGGCCGGGAATGACATTCTTCCGCGAGCCTGAGCCAGGCACGTCCGGGCAGCCGCCGCCGTGCGCATCACCCGTGCCCGCCGGGATGTGCCTGCGCCCGGACCCGGGGCTGCTCACCCTCGCTGGCGGGAGCGTCCTGGTCGGTGGATCGCCGCTGCGCCTGCTGCGCTTGAGCCCGCGGGGCGCGGCGCTGGCCCGCGGGTGGTGGGACGGCGCGCCGGTGGCCGGCCGGCCCGCCGCGCAAGCACTGGCGCGGCGGCTGCTCGACGCCGGGCTCGCGCACCCGGATCCGGCTGGCGGCCCGGGGCCTGGCGAGGTCACGGCGGTCATCCCGGTGCGCGACCGCCCTGCCGAGCTTGCCCGCTGCCTGGCCGGCCTGGACGGGATGCGGGTCATCGTGGTGGACGACGGGTCGGCGGATCACGCGGCCGTGGCGGCGGCCGCGGCGGCGGCAGGCGCGCTGTGCCTGCGCCGCGGCGCGAGCGGGGGAACGGGCGCCGCCCGGAACACCGGGCTCGCCGCGGTACGCACGCCGCTGGTCGCCTTCGTCGATTCCGACTGCGTCCCGCGGCCGGGCTGGCTCACGCCGCTGCTGCCGCACTTCGCCGACCCAGCGGTCGGGGCCGTGGCGCCCCGGATCGTGGCCCATGAGCGGGGCCGCGGGTGGCTGGCGCGGTACGAGGAGGTCCGGTCGGCACTCGACATGGGGCCGACCGAGAGCATCGTGCGGCCGGGTGCGCGGGTGCCGTATGTGCCGGGTGCGGCGCTGGTGGTGCGCCGCGCGGCCGCGGCCGGCGGTTTCGTGGAGGACATGCCGGTCGGGGAGGATGTTCAACTTCGTCTGGCGGCTGTCGGCCGCCGGCTGGCACATCAGGTACGAGCCCCGGGCGGCGGTCGGCCACCAGCACCGGGTGCGCCTTTCCGACTGGCTGCGCAGGCGGCGCGACTACGGCACGTCCGCGGCTCCGCTGGAACTGCGCCATCCTGGCACCGTGCCCGCCTGCACGATGTCGGGATGGAGCGCGCTGGCCTGGGCCGCGGCGGCGGCGGGGCGGCCGGTGACCGGCGCCGCCATCACCGGGGCCGCGGCGGCGCTGCTCGCCCGGCGCCTCAGCCCGTTCACCGACGACGCCTGGCCGCTGGCCGGCCAGCTCGCCGGCCGCGGGACCCTCACGGCCGGCCGGCTGCTGGGCAGCGCGGTCGCCCGCACCTGGTGGCCGGTGGCGCTGCCCGCCGCTGCCGCGATTCCCCGGCTGCGGCTGCCGCTGGCGGCCGCCCTGATCGTGCCGCCTGTCCTCGACTGGCGGCAGCGGCGGCCGCCGATGCCGCCAGCCGGCTACGCCGCTGCCCGGCTCCTCGATGATCTCGCTTACAGCGTGGGCGTGTGGCAGGGCTGCCTGGCACACCGGACCGCCCGCCCGCTCGCCCCCGCGTTCTGGTGGTGGTCGAGGGCGAGCGAGCCGGGCGGCCCGCGGCCCGGCCGCTAGGCGGCAGCCGGCCCGCGGAGCCTGCCCGGCAGGATCAGAGACCGTCGCGCCGCTGCTGGAGGAAGGACCGCTCGGCCCGGTTGGCGGTGCGGGCGATGGCCGCGTCGTACGCGGCCATCGCATCGTCCCGCCGGCCGATCCGGCGCAGCAGGTCCGCGCGGGTCGAGTGGAACAGGTGGTACTCATCGAGGCTGAGCTTGTCGGCGAGCTCAAGCGCGCGGGCAGGGCCGTGCACCTCGGCAACGGCAACGCACCGGTTGAGGGCCACGATGGGTGTCGGTGCCACCTCGATCAGCTGGTCGTAGAGCGCCAGGATCTGGCCCCAGTCTGTTTGCGCGGCAGTCGGGGCATCGCTGTGCACGGCGTTGATGGCAGCCTGAAGCTGGTAGGGGCCGGGCCGGTTGCGGCGCAGGCATGCCCGGACGAGATCCTGGCCCTCGCCCACCATGGCGTGGTCCCACTGGTCGCGGTCCTGGTCGGCGAGCAGGACCAGCGCGCCGCCGGGCCCCGTGCGGGCCTGGCGGCGCGCCTCGGTCAGGAGCAGCAGGGCCAGCAGGCCGCAGACCTCGGGCTCGTCGGGCATCAGTTCGGCCAGCAGCCTCGCGAGGCGGATGGCCTCCGCGCACAGTTCGGAGCGGATGAGCTCATCGCCGGCCGAAGCCGTATATCCCTCGTTGAACACGAGGTAGACGACCGCAAGCACGAAGGGGAGGCGGTCGGGCAGCTCCGCGTCCCGGGGCACCCGGTAGGGAATCCCGGCGGCCCGGATCTTCCGCTTGGCCCGGACCAGGCGCTGGGCAACCGTGGCCTCGGGCACGAGGAAGGCACGGGCGATCTCGGCCGTCTGGAGCCCCGCGATGAGCCGCAGGGTGAGAGCGATCTGGGCCTCGGCCGCCAGGGCCGGATGACAGCAGGTGAAGATCAACCGCAGGCGGTCATCGTGCACGGGTCCCACCTCCGATGACCCGGTGTCGGCGTGCAGCAGGATCGCCTGCGTCTCCCGGCTGAAGCGGGACGACTCCCGCCGTAGGCGATCGAGGGCCTTGCGGCGGGCCGTGGTGACGATCCAGCCGCCGGGGTTGGGCGGCACGCCCGTGGCCGGCCAGCGCTGCGCGGCCACGGCGAAGGCCTCCTGGACCGCCTCCTCGGCGAGGTCAATGTCGCCGAAGAGGCGGATCAGGGTGGCTACCGCCCGTCCCGAGCTCTCCCGGTAGGCCCGCTCGATGGCGGCAGCGTCCGGTCCCGGCACTCCGCTACTCCTCGTCGAGCTCCTGGAACGGCCGGACCTCCACCGGCCCGCCGCAAGCGGCGGACCCCTTCGCCGCCCAGGCGAGCGCGGCGTCCAGGTCGGGAGCCCGGACGACCCAGAAGCCGCCCAGCTGCTCCTTGGTCTCGGCGAACGGCCCGTCCGTGGTGACCACCTGGCCGCCCTGCGCGCGGACGACCGTGGCCGTCGCCGGCGGGTGAAGCCCGCCGGCGAAGACCCAGGCTCCCGCCGACTTGAGCTCGGCGTTGAAGGCGTCGACCGCCTGGTAGGCCTGCTGCATCTCCGCCTCCGGCGGGACGGGCTCGCCTTCGACCATGTGGACGGCGAGCAGGTACTGCTTCATGGCGGGTCTCCCTTCATCTGGCCGGCCCCATACCGGCCCTCACAGGAGTCACGAACGCCACACGCCGGAATCGACATCCAGTGTGCCCCGGCACGGAAATCAGTGGTCGATGAGCATGACCCCCCGCACGTTCTTGCCATCCACCAGATCCTGATAGCCCTGGCTGACTTCCGCCAGCCGGTACCGGGTGGTGATCAGCTCGTCCAGCTTGAGGTGGCCCCCCCGGTAGAGATCGAGCATCCTGGGAATGTCGTCGAACGGGTTGCCGCCACCGAACAGCGCCCCCTGGATCCGCTTCTCGAACAGGGTGAGCTCGAAGCTGGGGATCTGGATGTTCTTCACCCCGGGACCGTTCAGGCCGGTCACCACCACCGCACCGCGCTTGCGGATGACGGCGAAGGCCGCGTCGATCACCTCCTGGGTCACCACCCCCATCGTGATGAGGGCCTTGTCGGCACCCACGCCCCTGGTGAGATCGGTGACGAGCTGCTGCGCCTCCACCGCGCCGGCCGCGGTATGGGTGGCGCCCAGCTGCTGCGCCGCCGCCCGCTTGTTCGGCAGCGGGTCAACCGCGATGACGTGCTGCGCGCCGGCGAAGGCGGCGCCCTGCACGGCGTTGATGCCGACTCCGCCGATGCCGTACACGACGACCGAATCGCCCGGCCGCACGTCGCCCGCGTTGACGGCCGTGCCCCAGCCCGTGGGGACCCCGCAGCCGACCAGCGCCACCGTCTCCAGCGGCAGGTCGTCGTCGATCTTGACGCAGGAATGCTCCGATACCGTGCCCCATTGCGAGAACGTGCCGAGCAGGCACATCTGGCCGAAGTCCAGGCCGTCGGCGTGGAAACGGAACGTGCCATCGGGCAGGCAGTTGGCGTAGAGCAGGGCCCCGAGGTCGCACAGGTTCGTCATGCCCCGGGCGCAGAACCGGCAGTGGCCGCAGACCGGCAGGAACGAGCAGACGATGTGGTCGCCCGGCGCCAGCCGGGTCACCCCGGCCCCGGTCTCCTCGACGATGCCCGCGCCTTCATGACCGCCGACGATCGGGTAGCGAACGGGGATATCCCCGGTCCGCAGGTGCTCGTCGGAGTGGCACAGGCCGGCCGCGATCCAGCGCACCAGCACCTCACCGGCCTTGGGCGGATCGAGGTCGAGTTCGGTGATCTCCCAGTCCCTGCCCAGCTCGCGAAGGACCGCTGCCTTGGTCTTCATTGGCTCTCCCACCGCCAGACGCCCTCTGCCCTGTCATCTTGCGCGGCCGGGGGCCGCCGGTCATTGTGGCAGACCCCCAACAATGCGGCCGCCTGATTGTGCCGGCGGCGGCTGGGGGCGCCCATCAGGCCACCCCCACCGCGCCGGCCGGCCCGGCATCGCCGCTGGCGGCCAACTGGAGCTCAGAGCTGTGATGGGTCGCGTGCACAGCAAGCTCAGGGCTGTACCGGGCGATGATCTGACGGACCCGGTGCGCGGCCAGCGGGCCGAGCAGGTCATATGTGGTGGTGAACAGCTCGCGCGCGGTGGCACGGGGCCACGCGTCGGGCAGCAGCTCGTCCGGGAGATCGGGGTCAAGCTCCGGGAAACCGCGCCATTCGTCCATCACCCGGGTGCGGGCGACGAGCGCGGCTACCGGGGACACGCGCCCCGCGAGCGTGCGTTCACGCAGGCGGTCGGTGTTGGCGATGAAGCGCATGTACGTCGCCTGGAGGTCGTCCAGGTCCCAGGCACGCGGTGGCAGCCCCTGCGGGCTGACCCCCGGCACGGTGCTGGCACGGAACGCGGTCGCGGTGGTGATGCCCAGCTCGGCGAGCTGGGTGATCACTTCGACGGCATGATCGCGGGGGGAGACCCACAGCCCGTCGTAGAGGGGGGCGAATCCGAGCCAGCGCAGCTGCTTGCGCAGCGAATCACGGGCGGCCCGGTTCTGCTCGGGGATCGAGAATGCCACCAGGCTCCACAGGCCATCCCAGGGCTGTGAGGCCCGGCCGAACGAGAAGATCTGCCTGCCGCCGTCGTCGAGTATCCGCCCGGCCCGCTCGCTGAGCCGGACCACGGTCCGCCGCCCGCTCTTGGATGTGACCAGGAGCTGGTTGCGGGTGAGGCGGCTGAGCGCGGCCCGGGCCGCCGAGTCGCTGACGCCGAATTCGGCCAGCAGCGCGACCAGGGCGGCCGAGGGCAGCGGCTCGGTGCGGCGCCACCAGTAGTCTCCCAGCAGGGTCAGCAGGAGGCGGGGCGGCCGCTGCGCCGCGCCTCCCGACCACGTGACCGGTATCTCGTCGCTCTCGAAAACCGCGGAGCGTGGCGTTGACTCGGCCATGATCCGAGGGTAGCGAAGGAACGCGCAGCGTCGCCAGTTCTACAGCACCCTTCACTACTGCCGCCTGACGCTCATTTCATCACGTATATTCTTGGCATCCCGTCGTGATGATCGTCATATAACGCGCCCAGGGCCGCTCAGCCATCCCGGCGGGATATCCCGCTTTCACTGTCACGCCCGTGACAGATCCTGTCAGATTTCGATGAGGCTGATCTGCCGGCCGGTCCCTGCCTGGCCCGGCCGGAGTGCTTTTGTGGCCGGCCCCAGGAAGCCGCTGCCTGGGTTTGGGGGGACGGGGCATTGCCGGCCCGGTCAGATGGTGCGAGTCTCCGCATAAGCCGTGCGTGAGTTCTTGACCAGGGCTCTCGGCCGGTGCGCAGGCATCTTGCGTGTCTATCAGGACACGTCGGCCGCCTCGCGGGAGGGAGTGGGCAGCGCAGATGCTGGCGATGGTGACTCGGGCCCCGGGCGTGATGGTTATCGATGAAGTGTCGGAACCAGGACCGCCCGGTCCATCCGATGTCATCCTTCGGCCGGAGGTTGTCGGGATCTGCGGGTCGGACCTTCACGTGTATGCGGGCGATATCGGCGCCCTGTCCGGCGCCCGCTCCTTCTTCCCGCGGATCCAGGGTCACGAGTTCTCCGCCGTCGTCGAGCAGGCGGGCCGGGACTGCCCGGCCGATGTGAAGACGGGCGACCGGGTCGCCGTGTGGCCGCTGCGGGGATGCGGGCGCTGTTATCCGTGCCGGGCCGGACGTGCGAACGCGTGCGTGTCACTGGAACTGGTGGGGATCCACCGCGACGGCGGGCTCCAGCAGCTGCTGTCCGTCCCCGCGTCCCAGGTCTTCCGGGTCGGCGATCTCGAGCCCGAGGCGACCGCCTTCATCGAGCCGATGTCGATCGCCGTGCACGCCCTGAACCGGGCCGGCATCCGGGCCGGGCAGCAGGTGGTCATCCTCGGCGCCGGCCCCATCGGGCTGGCCACCGTGATCGCCGCCACGGCCGCCGGGGCCAGGGTCATGGCCACCGACCCCGTGGCCGCCCGGCGCGACCTCGCGGTCACGGTGGGAGCCGGGAACGCGGCCTGGGGCGGCGATGACGAACTGCTCGGCGCCGTCCAGGACTGGACCGGCCGGAAGGGACCGCCGAGGGTGATCGACACCACCGGCGACCCCACCGCCCTGGCGCAGGCGACCCGCATGGTGTGCTCCGCCGGGCGGGTCGTGGTGGTGGGCATGTCAGCGGCGGCCGCCCCGCTGCGCTCGGGCATCTTCCCCGAGAAGGAGATCGACGTCGTCGGGTCCAGTTGTGCCGCCGCGACGGATTTCCGCGCCGCCATCCGGCTGGTGCGGGCCTACCGGGAATCAATCGCCACGCTCTTCTCGCACCGCTTCCCGCTCACCGGGGCCAGGGAGGCGATCGAGTGCGTCGCGAGCTCACCGGCTGACGCCGTCAAAGTACTCATAACTGTCGGCAGCAACGCGTGATCTGGAGGTATGTGCCATGAGTGAGACCAGCCTCGACCGGGTGGTGCGTGAGTACCAGCGGCCCGACCTGTTCATCCCGGGCGATGAGGAGGCATCTCCCTGGGTTCCGTTCGGCGACGACGCCTTCATCCGCCATCTGGCCTTCGACGTGCGCAACAACTCCTTCACGAACGTGCTGTGGGTGAAGGCGGGGGGCATGCTCGGCCGGCACCGCCACCGTGGCCCCGTCTCGGGCTTCGTCCTCGAGGGCAGCTGGCGCTACCTGGAGTACGACTGGGTAGCCCGGCCGGGCGGATACGTCCACGAGAGCCCCGGCGTCATCCACACCCTGGTCTGCGACGACCCGGACGGCATGAAGACCGTGTTCTGGCTCAACGGATCGCTGGAGTTCTACGACGACGACGACAACCTCACCCAGACCTTCGACGTCTTCTGGTACATCGACCACTACCTGAGCTACTGCAAGGAGCACGGGCTCCCGATCAACGACGCCCTCTGGGTCTGACCCCGCCGCCGCTGCCACGCAGCAGGTACGCCGACCGGAGCAATTCCGGCTTGCCGCGCAGTTCCCTGGCCGTGCCGGAGAACCGCAGCCGGCCACCTTCCATCAGGTAGGCGTGATTGGCCAGCCCCAGCGCGACGGTCGCGAACTGCTCGATCAGCAGCACCCCGATCCCCGATTCCGCGAACGCGCGGATCTTCGGGATCAGGCGGTTGACGACGACCGGTGCCAGCCCCAGCGAGAGCTCGTCGATCAGTATGTAGCGCGGCTGGGAGACGAGGGCCTGGGCCAGCACGAGCATCTGCTGCTCACCACCGGAGAGCGTCCGGGCCCGGGCCGGCAGCCGCCTGGAAAGCTCGGGGAACAGCTCCAGCGCCCGCTCGCGCCCGGCCCGGGCCTGGTCGCGGGGCAGGGCGTAGGTGGCGACGCCGATGTTGTCCTGCACGGTCAGTTCCGAGAGCAGCCTGCGGCCCTCCGGCACGATCGCGATCCCGGCCCGGCGGATCTGCTCGGGCAGGCGGCCAGCGAACTCACGGTCGCCGAGCAGCACCGATCCCGCCTGCGGCCGCAGCACACCGCCGACGGCCAGCACCAGGCTCGACTTCCCGGCCCCGTTCGGCCCCAGCAGGGCGGTCACCTCCCCGGCCGGTATCTCGAGCGAGACGTCGCGGACCACGGCGCGCCCGCCCCGCTCCACGGTGAGGCCGCGCAGGCCGAGCAAGCCGGCCGCCGGCCGCGGCGCCTCGCTCATGTCTCCTCCGCCGTGCCCAGGTAGGCGCGGATCACGTGCTCGTCCCGCAGTACCCGGGCGGTCGGCCCGGACGCGATGAGCTTGCCGAAGTCGAGCACCGCGGTCGTCTCGCAGCAGGCCGACACCAGGCTCATGTCGTGGTCGACGAGGATGGTCAGCGCCCCGGTGTGCCCGGGGATCGCCCGGATGACCTCGCCCAGGTGCCCGGTCTCCTCATCGGGCAGCCCGGCGGCGGGCTCGTCGAGCAGCACCAGTTTCGGCCGGCCGACGACGGCGCGGGCGACTTCGAGCAGGCGGCGCTCGCCTGCCGCGAGCGTGTGCACCCGGGCGGACGGGCCGGCCCCGAGCCCAACGAACGAGATCGCGCCGAGCACGTCCTGGCGCCGGGAGGCGCCGTTCAGCCTGGCGTGCTCGTGGACCATCGCCACGTTGTCGTACACCGAAAGCTCCTCGATGGCCTGCTCGGTCTGGAACGTCCGCCGCACCCCCCACCGTGCCCGGCGGAAATGCGCCATCGACAGCAGGTCCTGCCCGAACGCGCGCACGCTCCCGCTGGCCGGCCGGACGAAGCCGCTCAAGACGTTGAAGAACGTCGTCTTCCCGGCGCCGTTGGGCCCGATCAGGCCGCAGGTTCCGGCCTCGAAGGTCACGTTCATGCCGTCCAGCGAGGTGACGCCGCCGAAGCGGACCGTCAGATCGGCGACCTCGATCCCCCTGTGCCCGGTCACCCCGGGCCACCCCCGGATGGCGCCGGCAGGCGCAGGCGGCGGCGCAGCAGCCGGCCCAGGCGGGCGAGATCCCTGGGCACCTGGTCCGCCAGCCCACGCGGGGCGGTGGTCAGCACCTGCAGCACGCCGACGCCGAACAAGATCGTCAGCCAGTCGGCGGACACACCCCAGTTGTTGAGAAGCGCCGGGAGCAGCTGCAGCAGCAGCGCGGCCACGATCGCGCCCCACATGCTGTAGGCGCCGCCCATGAGCACCACGGCCAGCAGCGTGATCGAGTCCTGGGTAGGGAAATCGATCGAGTACAGGTAGTGGACGGCCCCCGCCAGGACGCCACCGGCCACGCCGGTGATGAACGAGGCCAGCGCGAAAGCCCACAGCTTGTAGAGCGTGGTGTTGATCCCCGCGGCCAGCGCCGCGGGCTCGCTCTGGCGGATCGCCGCCCACGCCCGGCCGGGCCGGGTCCTGATGTGCGCCAGGACGAGCAGGAACATCAGCGCGGCGACCACAACCGAGTAGCGGTAGTAGGCGGGGTCGCTCGCGGCGATGCCCGGACGGCGGATGGCCGGGATATGCACGGTGGAGCCGTTGTAGCCGAGGAAGCCGCGGCCCCCGTTGGGGAAGTTCGTCGTGGCGAGCACGACCGTGATCGCGCCCGCCAGCATCAGCGTGATCAGCGCCAGGTACAGCCCGCGCAGCCGCAGCGCCGGGAGGCCGATCAGCGTCCCGAGCACCATCGTGATCATGCCCGCTTCCAGCAGCACGAGCGGGTAGGGCTGGGTGGTGGCGAACAGGAGCCTGGCGGCCACCCAGGCGCCGATCGCGAGCACCGCGGCCTGGCCGAGCGAGACCAGGCCCACCCGGCCGACCAGCACGCCGAGCCCGAGCGCGACCACGGAGTACACCACCACCTGGGTCATCGCGTCCACGTAGTAGAGGCTGAGCACCTGCGGGATCGCGAGAAACACGAAGAGCAGCAGTGCGACGACCACACCCATGCGCACCAGCGCCCGGCCGTCGGGCCTTCTGAGCGGCGAGCGCTGGCGCGCCGCGGCGGCGTGGCCCGCGGTGTCGAGCATCAGGGGATGTCCCCTGGCTGGATGAGGTGGCCGCCGGGCACGGCTACGCCTCCTCGCGGGACAGCGAGATCACCTGGCGCCGGGAGAGCACGAGCAGCGCCACCGCGGCGAGCACGAACGGGGTCATGTCGCGGTAGTTCGACAGCGACTGGATCGGGGTCAGCAGGTCGTGGATGAGGCCGATCGCGATCGCGGCCACGAACGTGAGCGTGATCGAGCGCAGCCGGGCGATCAGCGCCGCGGCCAGCGACGAGATCACCAGGAAGGTGAGCGTGGTGGCGTCGAGTGCCACCAGGTCGGCGAGCAGCAGCCCGGCCACGCCGGCGATCACGCCACAGCCGAGCCACGCCGCCGCCTCCACCCGGCGTACCGGCACCCCGAGCGTGGCGGTGATCTCGCGGTCGTTGGCCATCGCCCGCATCGCCGTCCCGAGCTTGGTGTAGCGCAGGAACACCGCGGTCACCACGACGATGGCGACCCCCGCGCCAAGCCCGATCACCTCCGTCCAGGTCACCTGGATCTGGCCGATCGTGAAACCGCCGTTGTCGGTCGGCAGCGTGATCGCGCGGGATTCCCCGCCGTTGGTCGTCCACAGCAGATCCATCAGCCCGAACAGGACCAGCGTCAGCCCGAGCGTGGCCACCGCCTTGACCAGCGGGCCGCGCCTGGCCAGCGGCGGCCCGAACACCATCCCGTAGCCGAGTGTCACCGCCCCGCTGAACAGGACGCAGACCAGCCACGCGAGCCAGCCGGGAGCGCCCGCGTTGATCATGGACCAGGCGATCAGAGCCCCCATGGCGCCGACCGCGCCGAATGCCAGGTACACCACGCCGGTGGCCTGATAGAGAACCACCGTTCCCACCCCGGACAGGGCGTACACCCCGCCCAGGGCGAGCCCGCTCACGATGAACGGCTGGAAGTCCTGCCAGCTCGGCACCGTCGGCCTACCGTGGGCGCTCTGTCGCTCTGCTCATGACCTCGCGTCGCCGCCTAGCCGGTGCCCGCCGCCTTGCGGTACGCCGCGATCTGCGGGTTGACCGGGGAGATCAGCGTGCAGCCCTGGGCCGTCACCATCTTGCCGTTGTCGGGCGTGACCGTGTAGTCCTCGTTGTTCGGGATGTGCATCGGGTAGCTGCCGTACGTCCAGGGCTGGCACAGCATCCCGGTGTCGAAGCCGGACACCGCCTTGACCGCGGCGTTGACGCTTGCCACCGTGTAGGCGCCGGTGACCGAGCGCAGCGCATGCACGAGGATCTCCGCCTCGGCGAAGCCCATCTGGCTGAAGCTGCCGATACCGCCGGAGACCGCGTGGCCGTACTGGGCGAGGACCGCCTTGTAGAGGCCCATCGCCGAGGTGCTGGTGGAGTCGGGCGGGGTCAGCTCGGCATTGACGAACAGCTTGTGATTCCACTTCGGGCCGAGCGCGTGGGCGAGGAAGTCGGTGTTGCACGGGGTCGAGCAGCCCCACAGCTTGACCCGGTTCTCCAGGCCCAGCTTCTGCGCGGCCTGGAGGATCACCAGCGCCTCCGGCGGGGTGAAGTTGAGGACCACAGCGCCGTTCGGGCCCGCGTCGTCAACCTCTTTGATCGCCACCGAGTTGGCGTCCGAGATCGGCACGTTCTCGGTCAGCTGCACGATCGGCGTGTGCGCGGCGGCGGCGAGCGCCGCCGGACCGGCGGCGATGTACCCGGTGCCGGGGACGTTCGACTGGTCGAACACGACCTTCGAGACGTGCTGTGCGAGCGCGTACTGCACCGCTCCGTCGGAGCTGTAGCGCGGGCCCATATTGACCGCGGCGCTGTTCGGGGTCGAATAGCACTCCGGCGCGATCCCCGAGTCGACAATGAAGAAGCCGAGCTTCTCCCAGTAACTGTGGTCGATCGTGCACTCGAGGATGGACGTGTTACCGACGATCCCCACGACGTGATCTGTCTGCACGAGCTGCTTGGCGTCCGCCGCGATCTGGGCCGGGTTGGTCTGCTCGGTCTCGATGTAGAGCTTGATCGGGTGGCCGTTGATGCCGCCGTTGGCGTTGACGCAGGCGAAGTAGGCGTTGGCCATGTTCGGGATGTCGGTGAACGATGTCCCCGGCTGGTTGGTGGCGATCGCGCCCAGCGGGATCGGCGTGCCCGTGGCCTTCACACCCGGCTTGGTGCCGCACTGCGACGTCTGCACCGTGGTACCGCCCGACGCGGCGGGAGCCGCGCTGCTCGCCGATGGACTGCTGGACCCGCTGCTGCCGCACCCGGCCGCAGCGAGCATGCCGATGACCGCGACCAGTGCCGCGGCCCCCCAGGTACCCGGTGCGCGCTTTCGTGCTCTCACCTAATCCCCACCTCCTGGTGGTGCAGGCATACTCGCGCTCTGTTGTCGCCACGGGGGCTGGGGCGGCGCGACGCGTGATCCCAGATTTATGACAATGTCTAAGTCGGAAGTGCTGCGATTTGCATCGGATGTTAGATGTCTGCTGACACCCACGCAAGGGTGGTTTATTACGATCCGGGCATCAATGAAACGATCTTGTGTGGGCGCGCAAATCCGGCGCCCAGCGGCTTGTGCGGGCGCACAAACCGCGGCCCCCGCCGGGGTATCCGGCATTGCCCGCGGCAGCTGTGTGTGCCACCGTCGCCTGTGTGGACACCGACGCCTCGGATGGCGACCTGCTGTGGACACCCGGCCCCGGCCAGATCGCCAGGTCGAACCTGACGGCGTTCACCGGCTGGCTCGGCCGCGAACGTGGCCTGCGCTTCGACGGCTACGACGCGCTCTGGCGCTGGTCGGTGACCGACCTTGAGGGCTTCTGGCAGGCGGTCTGGGACTACTTCGGGATCGCCTCATCGGCACCGCCGGCCCGGGTGCTGGGCAGCCGCGAGATGCCGGGCGCACGGTGGTTCCCCGGCGCCCGGCTCAACTACGCCGAGCACGTTCTGCGCAACGAGCGGCCGGACACCGACGCGCTGATGCACCGCAGCGAGGCCACCCCGCTGACCGGCCTGCCCTGGGAGGACTTCGCCGGCCAGGTGCGCACCCTGGCCAGCCGACTGCGGGCGATGGGGGTGCGCCCCGGCGACCGGGTCGTCTCGATCATGCCGAACATCCCGCAGACCGTCATCGCGATGCTGGCGACCACCGCCGTCGGCGCCATCTGGGCGAGCTGTTCCCCCGATTTCGGCTGGCGGGGCGTGATCGACCGGTTCTCGCAGCTCACGCCCAAGGTGCTGTTCTGCGTGGACGGCTACCGCTACGGCGGCAAGGAGTTCGACCGCAGCGGACAGATGCGGCAGATCGCCGGCGCGCTCGGCACCCTCGAGCATGTGGTGACCCTGCCGTACCTGCACCCCGGCCGCCCAGAGGCCCTCGTCCCCGGTGGGCTGACCTGGGACGCGGTGCTCGATCACCCGCCCGTACCGGCCAGCGGTTTCCAGTTCCAGCAGGTCCCGTTCGAGCATCCGTTGTGGATCCTGTTCTCGTCAGGTACCACCGGACTGCCCAAGCCGATCATGCACAGCCACGGCGGCATCCTGCTGGAACAGCTCAAGCTGCAGTGCTTCCACATGGACCTGCGGGCCGGCGACCGGATGTTCTTCTTCACCACCGCCGGGTGGATGATGTGGAACTTCCTGGTCAGCTCGCCACTGCTGGGCGTGTGCCCGGTGCTCTACGACGGCAACCCCGGCTATCCCGATCCGGATGTGCTGTGGCAGGTGGCCGACGAGGCCCAGGTGAGCCTTTTCGGGGCCAGCCCCGCCTACGTCGACCTGATGTCACGCGCGGGCATCGTGCCCGGCCGCGGGTACGGCCTGGCCAAACTGCGGGAGGTGCTGCTGGCCGGCTCCCCCGTGTCCGCCGCCTGCGGCGCCTGGCTCTACCGCAACGTCAAGCCGGACCTGTGGTTGGCCACCGGGAGCGGCGGCACCGACGTCTGCACCGGGTTCGTCGGTGGCGTGCCCACGCTGCCGGTGTACGCGGGCGAGATCCAGGCTCCCCACCTGGGCGTCGCGGCGCACGCGTTCAACGACCGCGGCGAGGACGTCATCGGCGAGGTGGGCGAGCTGGTCATCACCGAGCCGATGCCGTCGATGCCGGTCGGCTTCTGGGGGGACACCGATGGCAGCCGGTACCGCGACTCGTACTTCGCCACCTTCCCGGGGGTATGGCGGCAGGGCGATTTCTTCAAGATCAACGACCGGGGTGGCTGCTTCGTGCTGGGACGGTCGGACGCCACCTTGAACCGGCACGGAGTGCGGATCGGGACCGCGGAGATCTACGCCGTGCTCGCCTCCGTCGAGGAGATCGAGGACGCGCTCATCGTCAACCTCGACCTGCCCGGCGGCGGGTTCTTCATGCCCCTGTTCGTCACCCTGGCGGACGGCCGTGTCCTCGACGACGCGATCCGGCGGGAGATCTGTGACCGGCTGCGCGCGGAGTACACCCCCCGCCACGTCCCGGACCGGATCATCCAGGTGCACGCCATCCCGGCCACCCTCACCGGCAAGAAGATGGAGGTTCCCGTGCGCAAGCTGCTGCTCGGGGTCCCCTTGGAGGAGGCGGCCAACGTCAACGCGATGGCCAACCCGGACTCGCTGGCGGAGTTCGCCAGCTACGCCCGCACCCAGCACGACTACCCCCTCCGCTGAGCCACGCGCCGGCAAGCAGGACGTGCACTCTCCGGACGCAGTGCGGCGGGCTGGAAGCCGGCGGCCAGCGCGGCGAGCGCCGCGTCGAGATAGACGGTGAGGTCGGCGTCCGCGCGGACGCACCAGCGATCGTAGGCCGCCCGGCAGACGGCCAGGGTGGCGCGGCCGACGGCGAGCGGGTAGAGGGAGCCGGCGGGCTGGCCGATCCGGATCGCGGCGAAATCGCTGATCGCCCGCTCCCACGCGTCGTAGCGCACGGCCGCGCTGGCCTGCAGGGCCGGCACCGAGATGATCAGGTTCATCCGGGCCCGCAGCTCGGGGACGTCCTGCGCCCGGTAGTGGTTGGCCGCGACCACCGCCTGGCGGATCGCGTCCATCATCGGGACCGTGGCCGGGACCGCCGCCAGCGCCGCGCGGATGGCCTCCACCTCGGCGTCGAACTCGCCCCACAGGACGCTGGGCTTGGAGCTGAAATAGCGGAAGAACGTCCGCCGGCTCACCCCGGCCTCGGCCGCGATCTGCTCGATCGGCGTCTCGTCGAAGCCCTGCTCGGTGAACAGCCGCAGGGCGATCAGCTCCAGCTTGCGGCGGCTCGTGCCCGGGGGCCGTCCCCGCCGGAGCGTGGCGGGCGGTTGTCCCCGGCGGCCGGGTGCCGCGGCTCGTGGATCGGCGAGAACCATGACGTTCAACCCGTCTGATGGCCAGGCCTTGATTGTGTCACAGGGTGACGTTAACATCCGCGTATCCGGCACCCAGGGACGATGAGCTGGAGGGCCTGACCCGTGAACGCCGCTCCCGCCCCGCTTCCCCTCACCGAGCAGTTCACCTACGGCCTGGCCGCGCCGATCTGCCTGACCTGGGAGCTGACCTACGCCTGCAACCTCGCGTGCGTCCACTGCCTGTCGAGCTCGGGGCGCCGCGACCCGCGCGAGCTGTCGACCGGGCAGTGCCGGGAGCTGATCGACGAGCTGGAGCGCATGCAGGTCTTCTACGTCAACATCGGCGGCGGCGAGCCCACCGTCCGGCCCGACTTCTGGGACCTGGTCGGCTACGCCACCGCCCATCATGTCGGGGTCAAGTTCTCCACCAACGGGGTGAAGATCACCCCGGCCATCGCCCGGCGGCTCACTGGCAGCGACTACGTTGACGTGCAGATCTCGCTCGACGGGGCGACGGCCGAGGTCAATGACGCCGTCCGCGGGGCCGGCTCGTACGCGACCGCGCTGCGGGCGATCCGCAACCTCGCCGACGCGGGATTTGGCGGCTTCAAGATCTCGGTCGTGGTGACCCGGCACAACGTCGGCCAGCTCGATGAGTTCAAGGCGATCGCCGACGGCCACGGCGCCCAGCTGCGGCTGACCCGGCTGCGACCGTCCGGCCGGGGCGCGGACGTGTGGCCGGATCTCCATCCCACCGCGGGCCAGCAGCGTGAGCTCTACGACTGGCTAGTGGCGCGCGGCGAGCAG
Organism: uncultured Actinomycetes bacterium; assembly: GCA_963741615.1. GTDB lineage: Bacteria > Actinomycetota > Actinomycetes > Streptosporangiales > Streptosporangiaceae > UBA9676. The sequence goes on along the minus strand of CAVUIU010000030.1, from coordinate 348,879 downwards.
GTGCTGACCGGCGACTCCTTCTTCCACCTGAGCGGCTACGGCGGAGCGCTGCCTGGCCTCGGCATGTGCGGCGCCGGGCGGGTGGTGTGCCTGATCGACCCGGTGGGCGACGTCTACGCCTGCCCGTTCACCATCCACGAGGAGTTCCTGGCCGGCAACGTCCGCGGGCCGGGCGGTTTCGCCCGGGTGTGGCGGGAGTCGGAACTGTTCGCCGGCCTGCGCCGCCCGCAGTCCGGCGGCGCGTGCCAGTCCTGCTCGGCGTTCGGTTCCTGCCGCGGCGGGTGCATGGCCGCGAAGTTCTTCACCGGCCTGCCGCTGGACGGCCCCGACCCCGAGTGCGTCAGGGGACACGGGGAGCCGGCCCTGGCCGCCGCCGACGCCGCCCCGCGGCCATCGGGCGATCATTCGCGCCGGTCAGGGCCGGTGCCGGTGACGATCGCCCGCCGCCCGCCGACCCCCGCCTGCGACCCGCACCCGCTCGCCGGGTCCGGCCTGGCCGGGTGCTGAGACCGGCGGGCCCATCCCGCTAGCCGAGACCCCGGGTGAAGCCCGGCGGGACGAGTACATCGTCCGGGGTGAGGTCGTATACCGACGCGCGCCCGAGCCCCAGCAGGGCCGAGTCGATCCCGCCCCGCAGGATGTCAAAGACGTTCCTGACCCCGGCGGACCCGTTCGCCGCCAGTCCCCACAGGTAGGCGCGGCCGATCAGCACCGCCCGCGCTCCCAGCGCCAGCGCCTTGACCACGTCGCTGCCGCGCCGGATCCCCCCGTCCAGCAGCACCTCGACCTGTCCGCCGACCGCGCCGGCGACCGCGGGCAGGGCCCGGATCGAAGCCGGCGTGCCGTCCAAGTCGTTGCCGCCGTGGTTGGACACGCTGACCGCGGTCGCGCCGGCGTCGGCCGCTCTCCGCGCGTCGTCGGGGCGCATGACGCCCTTCACCATGAACGGGCCGTCCCACTGCCCGCGCAGCCAGGCGATATCAGCCCACGATGGCGGCGGGGTCTGCATCCACTCGCCGTACGCGGCGAAAAAGGACCGCGAGGGCTCCCCGGGGGTGCTCAGGTTCGGGACCGTCAGCTCGGGCAGCCTGCCATGGCGCAGCCAGCTCAGCACGAAACCGGGGCGGACCAGCCCCTCCGGGGCGAACCGCAGCATCGTCTGCAGGTTCATCTTCTCCGGGATGGCCGGGCTCCCCCAGTCCCGGGCGGTCGCGAACGACCAGTCCAGGGTGATGATCAGCGCCTTGGCGCCCGCGTCCCTGGCCCGCTGCACCCGTGCCAGGTTGCTGTCCCGGTCGCCGATCCAGAACAGCTGGAAGAACGTCTTCGGGTTGGCCGCCACCACGTCCGCCAGCGCGACGCTCCCGAACGAGCTGAGCCCGATCGCGGTACCGGCCTCGGCCGCGCCGCGCGCGACCGCGACCTCGCCCTCGGGGTGCACGGCCTGCACGCCGGTCGGAGACGCGATCACCGGCAGCGAGATCTCCTGCCCGAGCACCGAGGTGGCCAGGCTGCGGGTGGCGGGCCGGTCCGCGATGCGCGGCGGCGCCAGCCCCAGCTCGCTGAAGGCGGCCACGTTGTCGTGCCGGGTGATCCCCTTCTCGCTGCCGGCCTCCAGGGCGAGGAACACCGACCGCGGGAGCCGCCGTCGCGCCCGCCGGCGGGCTTCGGCGACCGTCTCGAACCATTCGTTGGTGCTGGCCACAGGGCCTCCTTCGGCGCCCTTGATTATGGCACGGTGTGACGTTAGTATCCGGTGCCGCACGCGAGGACAAGGGGGGTGGCCGTGACCGAACTGGCAGCGCTCACCTCACCGGAGGCGGGAGAGCTGGCCGCCGCCGGGGCGCTGCTCGCGGTCCCGGTCGGCGCCACCGAACAGCACGGCCCGCATCTGCCGCTGTCCACCGACACCGATCTGGCCGTCGCGCTCTGCGCCCGGCTGGCCGGGGCCCGGCCCGGCGTGCTGGTCGCGCCGCCGCTGCCCTATGGCGGCAGCGGTGAGCACCAGGACTTTCCCGGGACCGTCTCGATCGGCACCGAGGCGGTGGAACTGCTGCTGGTCGAGCTGTGCCGGTCGGCCACCCGGACGTTCTCCCGGGTGCTGCTGGTGTCCACCCACGGGGGCAACGCCGACGCGGTGCGGCGGGCTGAGCGGCGGCTGCGGGCCGAGTCGCGCGACATCCTGGCGTGGCTGCCCGCCTGGGAGGGCGACGCCCACGCCGGGCGGGCCGAGACCTCACTGGAGCTGGCCCTCGCACCGGACCGGGTCCGGCCGGGGCGCGCGGAGGCCGGCAACACCCGGCCGCTCACCGAGCTCATGCCCGAGCTGCGCCGCTCCGGCGTGCGCGCGGTCAGCCGGAACGGCGTGCTCGGCGACCCGGCCGGCGCCTCCGCCGCCGAGGGCGCGGCGCTGCTCGGCAGGCTTTTCGCAGATCTGCTGACCGCGGTGGACGCCTGGGAGGCGAGGCAGACGTCATGACGGACCCCGCCGCATCGCCACCCGCCGGGCCAGCCGACCCGGTCGGCAGCAGAACGGATGCTCCCACCCGGGCCGTGCCCCCGGTGGCTCTCGTCACCGGCGCGGCGCGTGGCGTCGGCGCCGCGACCGTCGCTGCCCTGGCCGCGGGCGGATGGCGCGTCATCGCCGCCGACCGGTGTGCGGACGATCCGGCGCTGCCGTACCCGCTTGGCACCCGTGCCGACCTGGACCGGGTGGCCGGGGCCGCCGGCGGTGATGTCGTCGCGCACGTGGCCGACGCCCGTGACCCGCGCGCGCTCGCGGCGGCCGTCGGCGAGGCGGAGCGGCGCTGGGGCGGGCTCGACGCCGCGATCGCCGTCGCGGGTGTCATCGCGGGCGGTGTCCCCGCCTGGGAGCTCCCGGCCGAGCAGGAAACGGCCCTGCTGGACATCAACCTGGGCGGGGTGCTGAACCTGGCCCGGGCCGCGGTGCCCGCGCTGCTGCGGCGGCCCGTTCCGCGGCGGGGGCGCTTCATCGCCGTCGCCTCGGCGGCGGCCACCCGCGGGCTGCCGATGCTCGCCGCGTACTGCGCGTCGAAGGCGGGCGTGGCCGGCTTCATCCGCGCGCTCGCGGCGGAACTCGGCGGCACCGGTGTCACCGCGAACGCGGTCAGCCCCGGGTCCACGGCCACCCCGGTGCTGGACGAGAGCGCCCGGCTCTACTCCCTGCCGGCCGCGGAGTCCTTCGCCAGCCAGCAGCCCCTCGGCCGGCTGCTGGCGCCCGAGGAGGTGGCGGCGGTCATCGCGTTCCTGGCCGGGGACGGCGCCAGCGGCATGACCGGCGCCGTCGTCCCGGTCGATGGCGGCCTGGCGCTCTGAGCCCGGCCGGGCTCAGCGGGGATCCCGCGCGGGCGCGGCCGCTGGCCCCGCTGTCGCGTGCGCCGAGCGGTGGGTCCAGGATATGAAGGAGGTACCGGTCGGCGTTGTTGGTGCTGACCCTGGTTCGCGCATGTCCTGGCTGTGAAGGGAGACGTCATCGTGGCTACCGTCCGCACCGCGACCGCCCACTGGGAGGGCCCGCTCGCCACCGGCAAGGGGAATGTCAGCCTCGACTCATCGGGACTGGGGAATTACGACCTGACCTGGCTGTCGCGGGCCGAGGCGCCCAACGGGCGCACCAGCCCGGAGGAGCTCATCGCCGCCGCCCATGCGGGCTGCTTCTCGATGGCGTTGTCGCACGGGCTGTCGGAGGCCGGACACCCACCGACCAGCATCACGACCTCGGCGGACGTGACGTTCGGGCTGCCTGAGGGCATCCGTGGAATCCAGCTGACCACCCGCGCGGTCGTCCCCGGCATGACGGCGGCGGAGTTCGCCGCCGCGGCCGAGGACGCCAAGAAGAACTGCCCGGTCAGCCGGGCGCTGGCGGCCACCACTATCGAACTGACCGCAACGCTGGATCAGTAACCGGACTCAGCTGCCCGAACGCTGGCCCGGTGACCCGGACTCAGCTGCCCAGCACCTTCGCCTTGGCTGCGGCGAACTCTTCGTCGCTGAGCACGCCCTGCTGGTGCAGCGCCGCGAGCTGCTGCAGCTGATCGGCCATCGAGGGCCCGGCGGCCGCCGGCGGCGGGGCCTGCTGCGGCGGGGCCTGCTGATCTTGCGGCTGACCCTGCTGGCCCTGCTGCTGCTCAAGCGAACTGATGCGGTCGTCCTGGTAGGCCTCGTCCGAGGCCTGCTGATTCGCCTTGTTGGCCATGTGCTTGCCCGCCACGTAGGCGCCTCCGCCGACCACAGCGGCGCGCAGGAGTGGGCGGCGTCGTCTGAACATCACTGCCTCCTAGTGCTGGATGGGACGGAGCACCGGCGGGTGGCCCGCCGAGGGGGCCCGTCAGTCGAAGTCTCCATCAGGGGGCAGGGACAGGCCAAGCGCGACCATGATTTCCGGTGCGGCCGCCACCACCCTGGGGCCGCCGACCTGCGGCGCGACCGCGCGCATCACGCCGAGGATCTCGTTAGGGGTCGCGCCCGCGTCGAGGGCGTTGGACACCTGCCACAGGTAGGAGGCAGGCGGGGCGTCAACCGCTATCAGCGCGGCGATCTTGACCAGGGAGAAGGCGCGGGGGTCCAGGCCGCTGCGCTCCTGCCATGCCTCCCGGAGTTCCAGCGCCGATTCCAGTACCTCGATGTCGCCCAGGGCGAGACCGGTCAGGGCATCCTTGGTGGCGTCGTCAACGTCGGCCTTGGCGGGCGTGGTCATCGCGTGTTCCTTTCCGTGGTGCGCCTGCGGAGGCGGCTGCGGTACCCCCGCACAGGCAGCCGCGAATGCCGTCATCGCCGCAGCCACCCACCAGGTTCGCCGCACTCCACATCCCCCACATCACCCATCATGGGTGACCTGATGTTCGCGGGCGGGTGGACCGGACGTGCTGGGACGAACCGGGCACGCCCGCGGGCGCCTGTCCGGGCGCCGCGTGTCCCACCCCGGGACTACCGTGTGACTCAACGCCGCCGCGCAGGCGTGCGGCCGCACCGCAGGTGGAGGGTGGGGAGATGGCATTCGGCGGGTGGCCGGAAGAAGCCCTCGATTTCTACGAGGGGCTCGCGGCCGACAACTCAAAGACCTACTGGACCAAGCACAAGCAGACCTACGACGCGGCGGTCCTGCGCCCGATGACCGAACTGGTGGAGGAACTGGCGCCGGAGTTCGGCGAGACGAAGATCTTCCGGCCCTACCGCGACGTCAGGTTCAGCAAGGACAAGACCCCCTACAAAACGCACGTCGGCGCCCTGGTCGGAAGCGGATACGTCCAGCTCTCCGCCCGCGGCCTGGCGGCCGGCGACGGCATGTACGGCATGGCGCCCGACCAGCTCGACCGGTACCGCCTCGCGGTGGCCGCCGACCGCACCGGCGGCGAGCTTGAGGATGCCATCGCCGCCATCGAGTCCCGCGGGATCGGGGTCGGCGGGCGCGACGTCCTGAAGACCGCGCCCCGCGGCTATCCCGCGGACCACCCGCGGATCGGGCTGCTCCGCTACAAGGGGATCGTCGCCTGGAAGGAATGGCCGGTCGAGGACTGGCTGGAGACCGCGGCCGCGCGTGACCGGGTCGCCGGCTTCCTGCGGGCCACCCGGCCGCTCAGCGCCTGGCTGGCGGAGAACGTGGGCCCCTCGGCCACCGAAGGCGCGGCCAGGTAGGCCGGGAGCCCTCGCCCCGGATGCGCCTGCGCGCGCCGCACCGTCCGCAGCCGCCCTCGGGCAGGCCAGTGATGCTGGCCTCCCCCCTGACCTGGTGGTGGCCTTCGGCCGGGTACCGGCTCGCACCCTTCTGCCCGCCTGCGGAGCGGCGAATAATTACCAGCAAGAGGTGAGAGATGACGCTGGACTCCACGGGAGAGGCGCAGCGGGCCGGTGGCCACACCGTGCCGCCGCGGGTCGCCTTCTGGCGCGCGCTGTGTGTGTGGGTACTGACCCTGGCGGTTGCCGCGACCAACCTGATCTACAACCAAGTTCACCCGCTGCCTCCGAGACTGGGCGGTGGCCAGGGAACCTTTGTCACCGGCACGGTCGCGGTGACGTTCATCGGGGGCTTCGCAACCGTCGGCGCGCTGCTCGCGTGGAAGCGCCCGGCGAACCCGATTGGCTGGCTACTGTCCGCCACCGGTCTCTCGTATGCGCTCGCCACCGTGGGGCTGCTGCTGCTGCAATTCCCCCGGACCCGGGCCGTGGGGAACTGGCTTGGCTGGTTGTTCTTTCTCAGCATCGGTTTCGTGGTGTTCGTCCTGCTGCTCTTTCCGACCGGTTCGCTGCCCTCACGCCGCTGGCGGCCGGTGGCGTGGGCCGCCGCGACCGCCATCGCAGCCTGGGTTCTCGGCAACGCCTTCGCTCCCACTCTCATCACCTCCGGCCCCCCGCCGGTGCGCAACCCCATCGGCGTGGGCGGGCCGGCCGGGCACGTCTTCGACGTCCTGGGCGGAGCCGGCGGACTGCTGATCGTGGCGACCGGCCTGGCCGCCATCGTCTCGCTGGTATTCCGTTACCGGCGGGCCCGGACGGTGGAGCGCGAGCAGCTGAAATGGCTCGTCTACGCGGGCGGGCTCATAGTGGCAGCGCTGCTGGCCGTGATCGTGGTCGAGCACTGGCTCGGTCCCGGGGCCGCGGCCAACAACATCCAGAACATCGCCAGCAGCGGGTCGGTCGCCCTGGTCCCGATCGCCATCGGCATCGCCATCTTCCGGTACCACCTCTACGACATCGACGTCGTCATCAACAAGACCCTCGTCTACGGGTCGCTGGCCGTGTTCATCACGGGGGTGTATGTAGCGATCGTGGTCGGCATCGGGTCGCTGGCGCAGCGCGGCGCGCGGCCGAGCCTGGGCTTGTCGATCGTTGCGACGGCGGTGGTAGCGATCGCTTTCCAGCCGGTGCGGGCATGGGTCCAGCGCCTGGCCAACCGGCTGGTCTATGGCCGGCGGGCCACCCCGTACCAGGTCCTCGCGGACTTCGCGGGGCGCATGGCCGGGGCCTACGCGGCCGAGGACCTGCTGCCGCGGATGGCCAGGATCCTGGCCGAGGGCACCGCGGCCACCCGCGCAGACGTCTGGCTGAAGAGCGGGGACACGTTCCACGATGGTGCCGCCTGGCCCGCCGACGCACCGCCGCTGCCACCGGCCCGGGCCACCGCGGCCGATGTGCCGGCCTACGCCGCCGCCGACCGGATCCTGCCGGTGCGCTACGAAGGCGAGGTCCTGGGGGCGCTGTCGGTGTCGAAGCGGCCGGGGGAATCGCTGACGCCGACTGAGGACCGGCTGCTTGCCGACCTGGCCAGCCAGGTCGGCCTGGTGCTCAGGAACGCGGGGCTCCGCGAGCAGCTGCTGGCACGGCTCGATGAGATCAGGGCGTCGCGGCAGCGCCTGGTGGCCGCGCAGGACGAGGAGCGGCGCCGGATCGAGCGCAACATCCACGACGGCGCCCAGCAGCAGCTCGTCGCGCTGGCCATCAAGCTCAGCATCACCGAATCCATGATCGGCACGGATACCGACGGCGAGCGGGAGCTGCTCGCCGAGCTCCGCCAGGACGCGGCCGGCGCGGTGGCGGACCTGCGGGACCTCGCCCGCGGCATCTACCCGCCGCTGCTGGCCGGTGAGGGCCTGACCGCCGCGCTGGAGGCGCAGGCCAGGAAGGCGCCGGTGCCGACCTCCCTGGCCGCCGACGGTGTCGGACGGTACCCACAAGATGTGGAGGCCGCCGTCTACTTCTGCGTCCTGGAGGCACTGCAGAACGTCGCCAAGTACGCGGGGGCGAGCCGGGCCGAGGTCCGGCTGGCCGCCTCCGGGCGTGATCTGGAGTTCGAGGTAACCGACGACGGCGCGGGCTTCGACCCGGGGGGCAAGGCGTACGGGACGGGCCTGCAGGGCATGGCCGACCGGCTGCACGCCCACGGCGGTTCGCTCGACGTGCGGTCCGCGCCCGGCGCCGGCACGACGATCCACGGCCGGCTGCCCTGCCGGGTGCTCGAGGCAGCCGGATGACCCGCGCCGGGCAGGGCCGATGATGGCGGAAGGCAAACACCGCCGCTTCGCGCTGGCATCGCCCCGAACGGCAACGGCTCTTGGCGTGGTCGTCCTCGCCCTTGTGGTCGCGTCCATTCTGCTGGCCCGCCTGGCCAGCCAGCTGACGATCCCCATCGAGGGAGTGGCGGCCGGGCAGGTTCTGATCAGCGCGGTGGTAGGTGTCGTTGTTGCCTACCATCGGCCGCGCAATCCGGTGGGCTGGATCCTGGCCTGCTCCATGTTGCTGATCGTGCTCAGCGTCGATGCCGGCTATTACACGGTGCTGTACTACCATCTCGGCCGCCACGGGCTTCCGTTCGCCCCGGTAGCTGTGCTGCTCGTGCCGCTGTGGTTGCCGGGAGGGGCATTGTTCGCCCTGGTCATCCTGCTGTTTCCCGATGGCCGGCTGACGTCGCCACGATGGCAGTGGGTGCTGTGGGCGTATGCCGGACTCGTCGCCTGCTTCATGACCTTTGTCTTCGCCCGGACGATCGCGGCCATCGCTGATCGCCGCATCCGGCTCGACTCAGCCGGCGATGTCACGGGCACTCAACATCCGCCGACCTGGCTTGCTGCTGCCGTGCTTCTCCCCATCTCGGTGATCTGGCTGTCGTTCGCGGTGCATCAGGTGCTGACCTGGCGAAGAGCGACGGGTGAGCGCCGCCAGCAGCTCAAGTGGCTCGCGTTCGGTGCCGCAGTCACCCTGGGCGTGGGTGTCGTGGGCAACTCGGTCTTCCCGGGCACCGTCGGGCAGGTTCTCGGGGCCACGATCGTCGCCCTGCCGATCAGCATCGGCGTAGGAGTTCTGAAGTACCGGCTCTACGACATCGACGTCGTCATCAGCAAGACGATCGTCTATGGCTCGCTGGCGGCGTTCATCACGGCGGTCTATGTCCTGATCGTCGCCGGGATCGGCGCCCTGGGGTCCGGTTCCCTGAACGCCGGCTCGCGGCCGAACCTCGCCCTGTCGATCCTGGCGACCGCGCTGGTGGCGGTGGCCTTCCAGCCGGTCAGGGAACGGGTCCAGCACCTGGCCAACCGGCTGGTCTACGGCAAGCGGGCCACCCCGTACGAGGCGCTCAGCGACTTCGCCGGCCGGATGGGCGGGACCTACGCCGCCGAGGACGTGCTGCCCCGCATGGTCCGGGTGCTGGCCGAGGGCACGGGAGCCAACCGGGCGGTGGTGTGGCTGAAGGACGGGGCGGACCTGGTCGCGGGGGCAAGCTGGCCGCCGGACAGCGGGCCGCCACCGCGGGTCGCGCTGCGCGACGGCGAAGCGCCGGCCGTCGCCGGGGCTGACCGGGTCGCGCTCGTGCACCACGAGGGCGAGACGCTCGGCGCGCTGTCGGTGTCCAAACGGCCGGGCGAGAACCTCACTCCGGTCGAGGGCAAGCTCATGTCCGATCTGGCGGCCCAGGGCGGCCTGCTCCTGCGCAACATCGGACTCACCGAGCAGCTCCGGGCCAGGCTGGCCGAGCTGCGGGCCTCGCGGCTGCGGATCGTGACCGCGCAGGACGACCAGCGGCGGCGGATCGAGCGCGACATCCACGACGGTGCCCAGCAGCAACTGCTCGCCATCGCCCCCAAGCTGGCGGCGGCCGAGTCGATGGCCGGCCAGGACGAGGACGCCGAACGGGCGCTGGTCGCGCAGCTCAAGGCCGAGACCAGCGGTGCGCTGGAGACCCTGCGCGAACTGGCACGCGGCATCTACCCGCCGCTGCTCGCCGACCAGGGCCTCGCCGTCGCCGTCAGCGCCCAGGCCAGGAAGGCGCCCGTGCCGGTCGAGGTCAGCACCGACGGGGTCGGACGGTACCCGCAGGACGTGGAGGCCGCCGTCTACTTCTGCGTGCTTGAGGCACTCCAGAACGTCGCCAGGCACGCGCCGGGGTCGGCGGCGCGGATCAGCCTCGCCGACTCCGGCGCCGAGGTCGCGTTCACGGTCGCCGACGACGGCCCCGGCTTCGACCCGGCCTCGGTGGCGGCCAGATCGGGACTGCAGAACATGAGAGACCGGCTGGCCGCGCTCGGCGGCTCCTGCGATATCGACGCCTGCCCCGGCCGCGGAACCACCGTCGTCGGCCGGATCGGGGTCCCCGATGCGGCCGACGCCGCCGATACGGCCGATACGGCCGATGAGGTGCCGCTCACCGGCCGCATGGGGTAGGAACTGGTCTTCTCGGCACCACCTGACCTGGGCAAACACCCAGGGAGTCTGCTATGGGAGGAAAACCTGCTACGCTGCCGTCACCTCACCGGGTCGCCTTTGGAGACGCCATGCGTGGCGACCCTATGGGTGAGTCCATCACCGGTTTTGCCCTCTGGCTGGCCTCCGAGGGCACACCGAAGAGCCCGGGCACGATCCGCAGCTACTGCGGCGCGGCCCGGCGCCTGCGGGCCTACCTGATCGAGCGCGGGATCACCAGCTGGGATCAGGTGACCCGCACCCACATCCGTGCCTGGATCGACTCCGGGCGCAGCGCCAGCCCCCCGAAGGCCGATACCACCCTGGCTGCCTGGCACTGGGGCGCCGCCGCGCTGTTCCGCTACCTCGAAGCCGAGGAGTGGGATGGCCGTCATCGCTCACCGATGGCGTCGATGACTGCGCCCGTCCCCAAGGCCCGCCCGGTGGACCACTTGTCCCTGCCCCAGGCGAAGGCGATCCTTGCCGCCTGCAAGGGCTCGCCCCGCGACGAGGCGATCATCCGGGTGGCTGCCGACACCGGCCTGCGCCGCGCCGAGCTGGCTGGCATCAAGGCCGCTGAGGTCAATCTGGGCGAGGTGACCACCATCCTGGTCCACGGCAAGGGCGGCCGGGACCGCTACGTCCGCCTGTCGGGCAAGACGGCGCTGGCCCTGCGCCGCTACCTGCGCCAGCGTGCCCGCCATCCGGCCGCCCACCGTGAGGCGCTGTGGCTGGGCCACCATGGGCCGCTGACCGCCTCGGGCATCTACAAGATCATCACCTCGCGCGGGCGCCAGGCCGGGCTCACGATCCACCCGCACCAGCTCCGCCATACCTGGGCGCATGAGTTCCGCAAAGCCGGTGGCCCGCTCGATGACCTGGTGGTGCTGGCCGGCTGGTCCGGCCCGGCGATGGCCCTGCGCTACGGCGCCTCGGCCGCCACCGAGCGCGCCCTGGAAGCAGCCGCCCGCTACTCACCCGGGGACAGGATATGAGCCCCACCGGCCCGCTGGAGACCCAGCGCCAGGCCAGCGACTTGCCTGCCGTCCAGGCTGTGTACGAAGCGACGCGCACGGGCAAGCCCGGCGCCATGACGGCGGCCAACCTCGCCATGCTGCGCGCTGCCCTCGACGATGCCGGCGTCACCCCGGGCGCCTACGAGGCCGACATTCTGGCCTGGCTGGCGCACTGGGAGCCGACAGCTGAAACCGCACTGGCCACCGCTGCCTTTCCCCCCGCCCGGGTTGTGGTATCCGGGGACCTCACGTTCGAGGAGCGCCTCGACCAGCTCGAAAGCCAGATGAGGGAGGCGGGGGAACAGATCGGCACCCTGAACGCACGGCACGAGCAAGAGGTCAGGGTCAGGCAGGTTGTCACGGAAGAGGAACGGGCGGCCCGGATGGCCGAGGACCAGCGCATCCGGGAGCGCATGGCAGACCTTGCCGGTGGCGGCCTGAAGCTACAGGCATGGGGGGTCGCGTGCCTGCTGGCGGGCACCATCATCACAGCGATCTGGTGAACCCGGCGGTGCTGGCCCCGGCCGCCGAGTCGTCCTCCACGGTGACCTGAACCGGGATCTGACGGGCGGACGCTGAGACTGATGCGGTGCCAAGGGCTGCGCGGCGGCTTCGCGATGGGCTGGCCGCACCTGGCCTTCCCCGCGCTGTGGCGGCATACTTCGATCCAGCTGAGGGCTTGGCCGCGATGACCTTCACCTGCCTGGGCAGCAACCCCTCGGGACCACGTGACGGCAGACGATCTGCTGGCAGTGTCGCTGCTGGACATTGACTGGCGGCCGGGCGCAGTCCGGCAACTGCCCGGAACCGGCGCACAGAAGATCTCAGAGATGCTCGCAGCGATCAGCACCCGCATCGACCTGTGGGGCGCCTCCGACGCGGACCTGGCGACAGTGGACCCGCTCTGGGATGCCCTGCTGGACATGCCAGGCGTGGGCACCGCCACCGGGACAAACTGCTCGCCCGCAAACGGCCCAGGCTGTGCCCGGTCACCGACAAGGTGGTGACCCGGGCGGCGGGAGTGCCAGGACGGACCTGGGACGCACTGCGCTGCCTCCTGCAAGATGCCGGCACGCGTGCTGAGATCGAGGAGCTGCGCCCACCGCAAGCGGCCGGGGCCAGCCTGCTGCGCATCCTCGACGTGGCGATCTGGATACGTCACAGCCACGCCCGGTCGGCGCAGCGGGCACGCAGAAGGGGCATGGTCGCCGAGCCCCAATAGCCCGGCTGCCGGTTGCAGGCCTGGCGCAGGGCGGCCGTCCTTCCATGTCCTGCACGAAGATGCGGCTCGGACTGTCAGCTTGGGAAGCGGCGCAGGGATCAGCCCTTACCGGCTCGACCGCAGGTAGACAGCGTCGTCGTCTTGCCTGTGACTGCCGCGACGCATGGGCACGGAGCGCCACATCGGGCACGGAGCGGGCCCGGTCGGCCTACGCATTACGAGTGTTTCTCCCTACCGTTCCAGATAGGCCCGCTTCGTACAGATGCGCAGTTCAGATGGCATCGGAACCTGCTGGAACTGGGATGGCTTTGCGGGAACTGCTACCAGAACTGCTACCACGAGTTCATGCGGCTGCACCCGGGCAGCCGTGCCCAATCTCGTCTCTGTCTGTAACGGAACCCAGTCGCCCATCCGCTGGCCAGACTCTCCGCCGGCCCGGCGTGCGTCATGGCTGCTGCACTGGATGCTGCACGCGATGATCCACTCGCGGCCTCAGGACTGTCGGCACCGCGCCATGAAGCGGAGGCGCCCGGGACACGACCATGGGCCTGCTGGCAGGTGGAGTCCGGTTGTGGCTCCCTGATTGGGAGTGTCTACCCGGCCCGGGGGGAAGGTGGTAGCCCGAAGGCATGTACACGCATGTGGATGCACCGTCCTTTGGCTGATGGGAGGTTGTGAGATGGCCGACGGCAAGGGCACCGCCCTGGGACCAAGATCACGTTCGGCACCCAAGGTGGTGGCGCCGAGGAACAAGGTAAACGTTGCCCTTCCCTTCTCCAGGATCACCGCTGAGAAGCCGATGAAGATGACGGTGGGGGACTGGATCAGCCTGGCTGGATTGGTGATCTCGGTCACCGGATTCAGCGTTGCGATCTGGCAGCTCATCCGCATCGCAAAGGCATCGGAAGCAGGCCAGGCGGGCTATCGGGTGAACCGGCAAGGGGCAGATTAGCTTGCTGGCCGGCCTTCGTCGCGTGACATTGGAAGACCGGGTTAGCTGAGGCTGGGCGCCGCCCCGCCCTTGGCTGGCCGGGTGGTGGACCTGTGTTTGCGCCTTCGCTGGGCCGCCAGGTGCTGCTCGCGCATCAGCGCCGCGACCGTGTTCTCACTCACCCGCCAGCCTTCCTCACGCAGATCATCGGTGATCCGCCGGCGCCGGCCGGGATGACCAGCAGCAGCTCGCCGCCGCCGGCCACGGCCTGCTGATGGGCGCCCATCAGCACGTGCACCCCGGCCGAATCGCAGAACTGGGTGCCGGTCATGTTCACCACCACCGGCGCATGCCCGCCAGACGCTGCTTGCCGGAGGGTCTGCCGGACGGCCGGTGCCCTGTCGGCGACGGTCCAGGGTCTTGATGCGCTGCGAGGCAGGCAGCGGCAGCACCACCGTCCCCCGTGGACAGCGGAAGGCTGCAGCCTGGCAGGACTGTGCCGTACGGTTATCCACTTTTCCACATCCACGCGCGTCCACAGCCATACAGTGGTTGACCTGCACATTCATCCAAATCGTCCACAGACTAATACACAGGTCGTTACGCTGGCTGGCTCCGGGGCTGGCGTGATAGGAGTGAGCTCTCACGCTTGCCGTGGGATCCGCTGCGAGCGAGGGGGGCCTATGACCAGGGGACTCGGAAGGATCCCCCGCATCAGGGCCACTGTCACGCAGGCCCGCGACGAGGCCGGCGACGACATGTCCGCTGACAGGTGCACGCCCGCGCCGGACTGGACCGGCTACCCGGCGGAGGGGACTGGGGGCAAGGGCACGGAGGATGGCTCTGCACCGGGCCGCCGTAGCCCCGGACTGGCGCCGGATGTGTTGGGCTGGCCCTGGCACCCCCGCCGGCTGGCAACTGCGCGGCATCGGGGACACGGGGTGGCTTAGTGGTCTCGCCCGTAAGTTCGCCGGGGGGCAGAGATCAGGCTGCCAGCCAGCCGTCCTGTGCCAGCTCGCTGGCACGACCTGGGCAAGGACGGGGATCGTGGCCAAGGCAGTGGCCGTGGCAGAAATCCGGCAGAAACCCGGGCCACGGATGTGAACCGCACCTGTTAGCCGCGCGTCTTGCTTGTGAGGCCTGGCGAGTGCGGGGCGCCGGGCCTCAGCAAAAGCTCCTGCCGGGCCCGCTGACCGGGGGGGTTGAGGCCCGGCGGGGGGGACGCCGGGCCTCAACCATTTCCTGCCCGGGCCGGTTGGGTCCGGGCAAGGGGATTCGGAGCACGGGCTCGGCCAGCAGCCTATCGCCGCGCTGTGATCGTTTCTCGATGTTGACCCGGAACGTCATCCGTCAGCGCCGGGCATCCGATGGGCACGCTCGATCAGCACCGGCACCGCCCTTGCGCTGAAGGAACCGGGTGTGGATGCCCTCCAGCACCACCGCCAGCGTGAAGCAGCCAGATGCCATCGGTCTTCTTCACCGGCCTCCCCATCGGCACCTGCCAAGACGCGCCCTTTGACACCGCCTGCGGCCGCTACCTGAACGACCCCACCGCTTGAACCGGATACCGGACGAGCTTACCGGCGAGACCACTAAGCCGTGCCCCAGGCGAACTGCTGGCGAGACCCGGGAAGATCAACTACCTCACGGCAGCGCAGGCGTAGAGTAAGTTTCGGCCCCGGAGGGCGCGGGGGACTCCCCTCGCAGGCCCGAGAGCCCGGCATCCGCGCAGCGCGGCCGAGCTCTCGCTATTTCACGCCAGAGTGCACCAGGACCCTGCGGTGGCGGGCAGCGCTGCGGATCAGGCTGGTCCCGTTAGCCGGGCTGGTGGTGGTTCTGGTTGGCCTGGATCAGGCTGTCCAGGATCCTGGCGAGGTCGCCGATGTCGCGTGGGGCCAGCGGCTGGGCGAAGTAGCGCCCGATCCCGTCGGCGTGGGCGGGCCAGGCCTGGTCGAACCGCTGGCGCCCGTGCGGGGTGAGGGAGACGTCGAAGCGGCGGCGGTCAGTGGTGCTGACCGTCCGGGTGATGAGCCCGTCGCGTTCCATGCGGTCCAGCAGCCGGGTGATGCCGCTGCGGCTGAGTGCGTCGGCGACGACCATGGAGGCGGTGAGCTCGTGCAGCGGGAGTGTCCCGGACGGCGCCCAGGCCAGGTGGACCAGCACGTCGAACTGCTCCAGGCTCAGCCCGGCCGCGGCCAGGTCGCGGCGGAACCGGCTGGTGATCAGGGCGGTCGCCCACTGCAGCTGCTGCCAGGCGGCGAGCTGGTCATCGGTCAGCGTCGGCATCCCCTCATCCTACTACGTGCATCTGCTGATATTTGCGAATGAAGCTATGTGATTAGTCACATAATAGTGTTACGCTGTGGCTGTCCGCGTACCCGTCCAGAGGGGGATCACCGCCATGCAGGACATCATGATCCGCATCCAGACCGACGACTTCGAGGCCTGGAAAGAGCAGCACTATCTGCACGCCGCCAGCCGGGCCCGGTACGGCATCACCGACGGGCCCGCCTACCGCGACCTCGAGGACCCCGGCGCGGCCCTGTTCCACATCAGCGTCCAGGACATGGACACCGCCATGGGCTGGTTCCGCAGCGACACCTTCAAGGAAGCCACCAAGCTGGCCAAGGTGACCGGCCGCCGCTTCTACCTCGCCCAGCCACAGACCTGACCCCGCGGCCGCGAGCCCGGGCAGCAGCACCAGCAACCAGCACACCCGGCAGCCCGGGCCACGCCGCCACCCGCCCCCGGCCCGGCCACCAGCAGCGACCGCCCATGCCCCGCCACCACGCCGGCGGCGGGCAACACTGCGGGCTCGGCGCACAAGCCGCTGCACCAGGCCCGCCCAGATCCGCCTGTCCCGCGCGAGCCCGGCCGGGCGAACCGCGCGACGCCCAACCGCGCGGAATCAGCGATCGGCGCGACTGACCATTGGCGCGGGCCCGCCCTCCCGGCATGAGCCCGTCAGGCAGTGGGGCATGCAAATGAGGCTTCACTTGAAATCTCGGCAACTCCATTTTGGCGTTGCCGTTCACGAGTCTTCGCGCCGACGTACACGCTCCCCCGGCGGGGTGTTCACCTGTGTGCGCACCGCGCGGGCGGCTGAGTAGTGAGCAGTCCGCTCTGTCCGCGGCCACTGGGGGGCCCTTGCGGCGGGTGCCATATCCGCCTGGCTGCTTTCGAGCAGCAGTGGCGCGGACCTGCACAGCAAAGTGCCGGCAGTCACTACCGCCGGTTTTCGCGGCGTTCCTTGCGGCGCCGGTGACGGCGCATCACGCCCACCCCGAACCACACCAATGCCCCGAATGCCGCCATCACGATCGTGTAGAGCCACAACGGCCAGATAAAGCTCCAGAAGAGGAAGTGAATCTTGATGCGCTCCCGGTTCTGGATGACGAAGATGAGCAGTACCGCCAGGCCAGAAAGCGAGGCGATCGCCCCGCCGCCGAGCCGCCGGCCCGCTTGTTTCTCTTCAACCTGCTGACTCATCAGTTTCTCCCAGCCTCGCATGACACCCCGCAGGGCGCTTCCAACCCCGGTATTCGAGCTCGGGCGGCCGGAACGTAACCGCGGGCACGTTTATGCTAGTGCCGCTCGCCCACTCAGCGACAGGGCACAAGTCCCCGGCCGGGCGTTCGAAGTACCCGCCCCCAACGATGGCTCCCGGCGATCACCCGGCTGCCTTCGCGCCGGCCGCCTCCACGGTTCGCACTACACGAGAGCCGCACCGATTGCCGGATCGGGCATCCCAGCCAGGCGCACTCGAACAGGCAGGCACTCGCAGCAGTCCACCTCGGTCTGAGGTGACTCCCGGGGAAAGCGCCCGAATGGTTGATCTGGGCGCCGACGGCAATCCCGGCACTCACTGAGTCACCAGCAAAGAATCGGCGATAAGTCGCTTGGGCAAGGGGTTTTGCAGGCTGCGCTGCGCAGTCGGTGCCGGGCACGGCTTCGCGATCTGTGTCTGCCTCATGACCAGCCGTGGAGTTCGGGTTACCAGCGGCAATTCCGTGCTGGTGGACAGGACCCGCGGGCGGGGCAGGTGCCAGCTCAGCCGGGGTTTGCGTGCGCATGTCTTGTCTTCGGTCTTGCCCCGCCGGCATCGGGCGGCATCTGGAGCTGCCCGCCTCACAGTGCTGGAGATCAAGGGAACCGGGGCCAGCTGCCCGCGTGGAACCGGCAGGCGGACCGGTGCCGCTTGTGGTGTATCAGATCGGCGTGCGGCTCCTCTGCCCAGGTGAGCAAGGACCGCTGCAGGTTCAGCACCTGGCAGCAGACCGACGGGGGGGCAGTGGCTGCGAGCAACGGCTGGGCTCAAACACCACCAGGTCAGGCCAGCCCAGTACGGGCGCCCTGCGCGGTCGCGTCCGCTAACCGGACGGTCAGGCAACGATGAGTGCGAGCATGGTCCCGGTCCGCGGATCGCTGTCATTCCGGCGGATCGTGGACGTCCCGTTCGAGACGTGCCTGGCCGCACTGCACAGCGGGCAGCGCACCGGGCACGGCGAACTGCGGGTCGGCGAAAGCCTGCTGCGCGGGCCGGCCATGATCGTGAGACGGGGACACGCCGGATCCAGGTCCGCCTGGCCCGGGGACCGCTGCGCCGGCCGCTGCGGATGCGGCTAGACATCGACCGCTGGTCCGCATCGTGCACCGCGGTCGAGCTCATCCCCTGCGGGCACGTCCGGCCCACCGGGGCCTATTTCCGCGCCGGTCATCTCCTGCTTGACGTGCTGACCCGCTCGTTGCTGCAGCACCTGCCTGCGGCAGATGCCCCGGACACTGCGAGCCAGGCACACGTGCCCGTCAGTTCCGGGCGTCCTTAATCCCGCCGGGTGCTGCGGACCGCCCCAGCCACCGCCTGCCCCGAGCGGCGATGACGCAGTGTGATTCGATGGTGACCGTGAACCATCGTCCTGCCAGGGCCGTCGCGCCACCTCCCGTTGCCGTTGGTGCCCGGCCCGGTGGGTAACAGGAGCACCACAAGCTGCGGCGGCAGGTCGATCGTGCGGCGGCCCGATGAGATCAGGAAGAACGCGCGCGTAGCCGCCGATCGGCGCGCAACTTCCGGTCTGCCGGCGCGCCGTCAGAACCGCGCCGAACTGACTCTGCGTGCCGGCACCCACCCCCGGGACGAATACCCCTGTATGCGTCAGATATCACCCATGTATTAGCCGATAGGCGCGTTGTGTGACCATTCTGGGCACCGCCAGGCGCTCGCTGTGGGTCACGCTCGCGGTTCGGGTGCTTCCCCCGGGTCCGGGTCCTCCTCCAGTGGCCAGGTGGATGCCGTCGTGGTCGCCGGTCAGTGCAGGACTGGCCTGCCCAGCGGGAACGCTTTGCCGCCGGTGGCTTGGGACGCCGAGCTGAAGAAGATATACACGCCCACCGCGGCGAATATCAATGCGACGTATCCGGCGCTTTTGAGCAGGCCGGCCGAAGCCTGGACGGTGCCCAAAAGCAGCAGCAGCACCGCGACGTCCACGAGCGTGAACAACGCCGTGAAGGCCAGGGGCAGCCGGAGCGTGGCCAAGGTGATCATCACGATGACGGCCAGCCAGCTGATCAGGAACAGCTTCTCGGTGGCTATCACCGCGGGCAGGGTGATCCCGAACCAGCTGTGGGTCAGCCCGAGCACCAGCACGACGTAGCTCAGCCAAAAGCCGGCGAAGGTGCCGTTGATGCCCGCCACCGCGCTCTGGCCGATCGCCGCGGCCCAGATCGCCGCGATGAACATCCCGGTCGCGGTGGCCGCCAGGATGATGGGCAGGGCCGCGCCGACCACACCGGCGGGCACGACACCGACGAACACCAGGCCGATCGCCACCGAGCCCACGATGAAGCTCGGGAGTCCCAGCATGCCGGGATCGCCGATCAGCGGTCCCGTCGCGGCTTCTTCAGCCGAGTGGACGAGCTGGACGGGCTTGTCAGGGGTTGCATCAGGTGCTGCCATGGTTGCCTCCTTACCGGGAAGCGTCCAGGGCGCCCGCGGCCGGCGTGGGCTGCCCTGTTCCTGCTCTCACTGTCTTGATTGCTACGCTCACGGGCTTGCCCACGCCAGGGCCATAGGTCCCTGCCGCAAGCTGGGCACTCCTGGGCCGCCCTGGGTCTGAAGCGCTGCCCAAGCATCCAGACCACGCCCGGTGACAGCCGGTTTGCTGGGCGGGGGCGGGGCTGGGCGGGGAGCACCGGCCTGGCGCGGGCGTGGTGTCGGGCGTTGCCTATGTCAGGGGGGACGTTCGCCTCTGCGCCGGTTCGCAGAGCCGCCGATGATGGGGGTGTTGGTGGGTGTCGCCGGCTGTGAGGTCTGCATCCGTCTGCTGTCTGCGGGCAGCGTCGGGCGCAGATGTGCGACGGAGCAAGGCGGCGTCTGCCGATGTCTGGCGGAGGAGGTCCGGTGGATGGCTTGATGATGGATTACCCGCTCACGGTGCCGCAGCTGCTGGACCGGGCGGCGCGCTACTTCCCCGAGGTTGAGGTGGTGAGCCGCAGGCCGGACCGGTCGGTCGCCCGTTCCAGCTATGCCGAGGTGCGGCGCCGCGCCCACCAGCTCGCCGGCGCGCTGGCCCGGCTCGGCGTCGGCCGCGGTGATCGTGTGGCGACCCTTGGCTGGAACCATGCCCGCCATCTGGAGGCATACTTCGGCGTGCCGCTCGATGGGCGGCGTGCTTCACACGCTGAACCCGCGCCTGTCGGCTGCCGATCTCGCCTACGTGATGAACCACGCCGGCGACTCGGTGCTGCTTGTCGACGATGTGCTGCTGCCGGTGCTGGAGCGGCTGCGCGGACAGGTGAGCCTGAAGCATGTCGTGGTCTGGACCAACGGCACGCAGGCCCCCGAGGGCATGATCGACTACGAGGAGCTCATCGCCGCGGAGCCGGAGGAGTTCGCCGGGCCGCGGCTGGACGAGCGCGAGGCGGCCTGCATGTGCTACACCTCGGGCACGACGGGCCGGCCCAAGGGCGTGGTGTACTCCCACCGTGCGATCGTGCTGCACTCGCTGGCCTCGGCCATGACCGACGGCCTGGCGATCGGCCAGCGGGAGGTGCTGTGCCCGGTCGTGCCGATGTTCCATGTCAACGGCTGGGGCCTGCCGTTCACCGCCACCATGGTCGGGTGCAAGCAAGTGCTTCCGGGCCCGCATCTGGACCCCGAGAGCCTGCTCGACCTGTACGTTCAGGAGGGCGTCACGGTCAGCGCCGGGGTGCCGACGATCTGGCTGGGCATTTTGCAGGCGCTGGAGAAGGAGCCGGATCGCTGGAAGCTCGGCGCGATCCGGATGGTGGTCGGGGGGTCGGCGGCGCCGGAAAGCATGATCCGCGGATTCGACCGGCATGGCCTGCGGGTTATGCACGCCTGGGGGATGACGGAGATGACCCCGCTCGGCACCGTCAGCTGGCTCAAGCGCTCCGCTCGAAGAGCTGCCCGAGGACCAGCGGTACGCCTACCGCGCCAAGCAGGGACTGCCCGTCCCGCTGGTTGAGACGCGGATCATGGGACAGGCCGGTGAGGTCGCCCTGGGACGGCGAGGCCATGGGCGAGCTGGAGGTCCGCGGCCCGTGGGTAGCCTCGGGCTACTACCAGGCGCCCGAGCTTACCGATAAATGGTCCGACGATGGCTGGTTCCGCACCGGCGATGTGGCCACGATCGACCCCGAGGGATATGTGAAGATCACCGACCGGACCAAGGACCTGGTCAAGTCCGGCGGCGAGTGGATCTCGAGCGTGGACCTGGAGAACGCGCTGATGGGGCACCCCGCCGTGGCGGAGGCAGCCGTGATCGCGGCCAAGCACCCGAAGTGGGATGAGCGCCCGGTCGCCGTCGTGGTCGTCAAGGAGGGCGCCTCGGTCACCGCCGAGGAGCTGCGCGCTTTCCTTGAGCCGAGGTTCGCGAAGTTCTGGCTGCCCGACGAGTTCGTCTTCGCCAACCAGATCCCGCGAACGGCCGCGGGCAAGTTCCAAAAGTCCGCGCTGCGTGACCAATACGGCGGGCTCCTCATCGACCAGGCCAGGCCCGAGGATGACTGACCGGCTCCCGCCCAGACAGGCGAGGCGTTTCACCACCCACCATCATTCCGTTCGCGTTCCTGGTGTTCAGGTCTAGGCGGCCTCAGCCGCCGCGGCACGGCCGACCGGCCGGCTACCCGGGACGGCTTAACCCGCCGAACTGACTGAACTGCGCCCGCTGCCGGTACTGACATCCGAACGCGGAGAGGCGCAAATACTGGGCGATCCGGCGCGACGCCAAGGATCCCCGTGGTGACCTTGCGTGATCATCCGGTCCGGCTTACCAGTTGGGTGAAGCATTGTCGCTGGGGCCTTGGCGGGCCCAGCCTTCCCGGGCCTCAGCCCGACCTGGGAGGTGCCCCCCATGGCCACCACGTCCACGTCCACAGCTGTCGCCGTCGCCGAGTCCGTGTTCACCGAGCCCGAGCGACGTGCCCTGGCTGGGTTCCTGGCCGGCGACAGCGGCCTGACCCGTCAGGCTACGAGCTGGACCTGCGCCAGTACGCCAGCTGGTGCCAGCAGCATCACCTGCGGCTGTTCCAGGTTCGCTGCGCCGACATTGAATGCTTCGCCCGCGACCTGGAAGCCCGCGGCCGGGCCCGGGCCACCATCACCCGGCGGCTGTGCACCCTGGCCGGGTTCTACCGCTACGCCGTCGAGGAGGAACTCCTCGATCACTCCCCAGCCGCTCATGTCCGCCGTCCCCGGCTGGACTATGAGTCACACGCCACCGGGCTCGGCCACCCCACAGAGCACGCGCTGATCTCCTGCTGGCCCTCAACGGGCTACGGGTTTCTGAGGCCACCGGCGCCAACATCGAAGCCCTGGGCGTCGAGCGCGGGCACCGCACCTTGGTGATCACTCGCAAGGGCGGCAAGGTCGTCACCATCCCGCTCGCACCGCGCACCGCCCGGGCGATCGACCTGGCCATCGGCGAGCGCTCGAAGGACCGGTCTTCTTGGTTGCGGATGGCCGCCGGCTGGACCGGCGCTGCTAGCGTCGATAGCGCTCCAGGGGCAGGAAATAATCGCACAAGCAGCTTTTGTCGCCCGGCCACGGTGGCGATGGCCACCGTCGCGCTGGTCCCCGAAGGAGGCCACGATGGAGGAACACTTCGTCTGGATGACGACACGGCAGATCAGGCCGGGCACGCTGGCTGACTTCGAGAGAGCCTGGCGCCCGGACACCCATCCCGAGGGCATGCTGCGCGCCTACGCCTACTGGTCTGAAGACGAGCGGGAGATCGTCGGGATCTCGTTTTGGGTTTCCAAAGAGTCGTGCGAAGCGTGGCGGGCCTCCGACGGGGAAGCCCGCCGCCGGGAGGCGATGGCTGCCTACATCCTCGGGGAGCAGGAGGCGTTCTACCGCGGCCGCGAACTCGTTGTGCCAGCTCACTAGCGGCGACAGCTGGCAGGCCGCACAGCTGTTTCTCCGGTGAGCGCCAGTGCTGGTGGGTGGTTTGGCTGGCTCCGGAACAAGGACGGGTGTCGTGCAGCAATGCAATGTGCCGTGCGGCCGGCGCGCTGCCTGCACGAAGGGGCGGTGTAGGCGGACCGGGCGCCACGTCGCTTCCGGCTGAAAGCCCGGTTCTGCGCCACCTGCGTGGCTAGGATCACCATGGTGGATCAGGGCGCGCCTGCGCCCGGGCGTGAGCCTGGGCCCGTGGGAGGGCTGCGGCAGCGGCGTGAGAGCGGCAGGGTGCGCCACGCGGCGCAGCGGCGGCGGCGCACCCTGATCATGCTTTGCGCCATGTTGGCGATCGCCGTCGCTGTGGGCGAATGGGCCGCCTTCGCGGGTGCGGGCGGCCGGGCGGTCCGGCACACCCATGCCAAGCCGGTGGTGGCCGGGCGGCACGGCCATGGCGGGAGCCGTGTGGTCCGGCTGATGGTCGAGGCGAGCGGGGACTTGCTGATCCATTCCGCCGTCTTTGAGCGGGCGCTGGTCCTGGGTGGGGGCAGGCATTACAACTTCGCGCCGTTGTTCGCGCAGATCAAGCCTTACATCCGGGCGCCGACCTTGCGCTGTGCCATGTCGAGACGCCGATGACGCCCGCTCCTCCCACCGGCTACCCGGTGTTCAACACCCCGCCCGCGCTCGCCACCGCGATCCGCCAGACCGGGTGGCGCGCATGCTCAACGGCCGCCACACATCCCCTCGACCAAGGACAGCGGGGGGTCGCCGGCACGATCCGCGCGCTAGATCGTGCCGGCGTGCTCCACACCGGCTCATACACGTCGGCGGCCGCACGAAGAACGCCGCTGATCATGACGGTCAAGGGTGTCCGCGTCGCCTTCCTGGCCTACACCGAGCTCACCAACGGCATTCCCTCGCCGCATCCCTGGTCGGTCAACCGGGCCAGCGCCACGCGGATCCTGTCCGACGCGCACCGCGCCCGCCGGGATGGCGCGAAGGTGGTCATCGTCAATCTGCACTGGGGCGATGAGGACGTCGCACGTCCCAGCAGCTTTCAGCTCGCACTCGCCAGAAAGCTCACCCGCTCGCCCGACATCACCGCGATCGTCGGCCAGCACGTGCACATCGTCCAGCCCATCCGCATCCTGGGCGGCAAGCTGGTCGTGTTCGGCGAAGGCAACCTGATCTCCAACCAGACCAGCGCCTGCTGCCCGGCCGCATCCCAAGACGGGATGATCGTCCTGCTCACGATCACCGTGGACAGCGGCGGAGCGCGCGTCAGCTTCATCCGCTACGTGCCGATCTGGGTCCGCCACCCCGACTACCTGGTCCTGCCTGCCGGCACCGCGTGGCGCACCGATCCCGCCGACGCCGCCGCCCTGCGCCATCGTATAAGCGCACGGTCGCGGTCGCCGGACGCGGTCCCCGCATCCAGCCGATCCCGGCCCACCTGCCATGAACCGGCAACGCCCGCAGCCGGCTTGGTCCCGTGCTTGACCGCCGCGCCCGGCCCATTCGCCCCAGGCGGTGCGCCGGCGCCCCGCGGACAGTCGCTGCGCCCATCGCACCCTCCCCCCGTCGGGGTCAACGACGACCGGAAGGTCGATCCAGGGGCAAATCCGGCGACCGGTCTCACGCTGCGTGATCGGCCCAGGACCTCGAAGCGGCGCGCATAGCCGCCGTTCGGCGCTGCAACCCTGTGGCCAGTGAGGGCGGCCGTACTGCGCCCGAACGGGGTGATCTGTATGCCGCACGCGGCTGACCGAGGCCCGACAAGTAGGCGCATTGAGTGCGTTTCCTGAACGCATTTCATTCGCTGACCAGCATGTTCACTCGTGGTGCTGCGCCAGTTATGGCCTATCCAGTCCGCCGCCCGCCGTATCGGACGCGCATCAGCGGGAGCCTCCGCTGGCGCAGCTCCCGCGGCCATGCCCCGATCCGGTCAGTCGGCATCAGGGTCCAGCGGGGAGGCCTTCCGGCGGCCTGGCCGGTCTCGGGGCGGCACGGCGGAGCCCGGTGAACAACCTCGTCTGTGGGTGTCTTTGCCCCGCCACCCGACCGGTGTGGGATGCCTTTCCCCGGGCGGTGCGGGCAGGCCCAGGATGTCACTGCCTTTGCTCGCGGCTCCTGCGTGCGCCCGTGCGCACTGTGATCTTGCCCGGATGCCCGGCGCACGTGAACTTGGCCGTTGACACTGTCGTTACCGGATAGCTGCACTTCGGAGGCGGACGTCCCGGGGGCTGCTGACCTTTGCCTCTGGTTGCTGTCGTTCCGGAGATGCCGAATGGCCGTATAGGAGTGCCCTATGTCAAGCCGTGCCGGTTTGGCGGCCGCGGTGGAGGGCGGGGTCGAAGGCTGTGCCGTCTTGCCAGCAGCGCCAGATGATGCCAGCCACGCGCGGGCCAAGATCCGGATGGCGTGCGGGTGCCGGCAGCCGCGGCCGATCGCGGCAGCGTAGATGCCGGCGGCCCAGGAGTCGGCCATGCGGCTGCCGTTGGCGAAGTCCATCACCGCGGCGCGGAGCTTTTTGCTGCAGGACCAGCGGAACACGGCCTGGGTTCGCTTGCCGGACTGGCGGGTCGATGGGCAGGCTCCGGCCAGGGCGGCCAGGGCATCATCGGTGGGGAACCGCTGCCGGCAGTCACCGATCTCGGCCAGCAGGCTCGCGGCGCGGATCGTCCCTGAGCGCGGGAGGCTGGCGAAGATGTGCCGGTCGGGATGGGCTGCGAGCAGGCGGCCGATCTCGGCGTCCAGGGCGGCGATCTGGGTGTTGAGCGCGCCGATCACCGTCACCAGCGCGACAGTGATCTGCCCGCGGGTCTCGCCCTCGGCGCCGGCGAGCCCCGGTGCCGCAGCGGCCAGCCGGTCATACAAGATCCCAGCGCTGACACCGCCGGTATACCCCACCGAGCTGAGCCAGCTGGCCAGCCGCTTGGGGGACAGCCAGGCCGCCTTGGCCGCGGTCGGGAAGCGCTGCAAGAACGCGAGGCTGATCGCGCTGTAAAGCTTGGTGAACAGGCCGATCGTGCCGGGAAAGGCCAGTTCCAGGTTGGCGCGCAGCTGCCCCAGGACCTGAACCCGGGTCCCGGCCAGGTCCTTGCGGGACCGGCACGCTGCCCGCAGCGCCCGGGTCGGCCCGGTGTCGGGGCGCAGCGGCTTCCACCGGTGCCCATCGGTGCGCAGCGTGTCCGCCAGCACGTAGGCATCGAACCGGTCATCCTTGTTCCCTGCCGAACCGTACCGGGTCCGCAAGCCCTTGATCTGGCGGCTCGGCACGACGAACACCGCCAGTCCGGCACTCAGCAGCTCTTCGACGACTGGCCCATCGCCGCGCTCGATCGCCACCCCGGCCACGCCCGCGGCGCGCAGCCGCCCGGCCATGGCCCTGATCGCCGCGCCGTCATGGGTGAAACTGAACCGGCTGTCCACCGCGCCATCCCCGTCCAGGACGCAGGCGACATGGACCTCCGACGCCCAGTCGATCCCCGCCACCATGCCCTCACCCATCGCTGCCCCCACTCTCATCGGTCCAGAAGGTCAGGCCGATGCAGGCGCTGGTGCTGGTCGCTCATTGCAAGGCGCTCGAAGCGCGTGGCCCTATCGCCAGTCACAGCGCCGGGCCGCCGGGTCCTGCCGCACTCCTATTGGCCCTCGAAGGGCGAGCATCAGTAGCAGTGACCCGGCGGCTACCGGCCCCGCACCAGCATCCTCACAGACACCAGCACTACAAGAGTGGATCAATGAGCAACACTCTCGAGTTGCGAGGGAGAGTGGGTTCAATGATGACTCCGATACGCCAGCGGCTAGCAGCCGTCGCGGGCATTCTCTACTCCTCCGCAGGGTTCGTCCTGCTGATGGGGATCATTACCGCCGAAACGAAGTATCCGATCTTCCGGCACTACACGACACGGCAGGAGATCAGCGACCTCGGCGGCACCAGACCGCCGCAAGGGCTGGTGACCCAGCCCTCCGCGATGATCTTCGACACGATCATGCTCATCGCCGGGGTGCTGCTGCTGGCGGGAGCGTTCGCCTTGTGGCAGCTGTACCGAGACCGGGTGCTCACCGTGGCGGCCGCACTGTTCGGCACTGGCGCGTTCCTGGTGGGCATCTTCCCTGGCAACACCACCCCGCATTGGTTCGTGGCCTTGATCGCCTTCGTGTTCTCGGCGCTGACCGCGATCGCGGTCTTCCGGGTGACCTCGGGACCGTTCCGGTTCATGTCCCTGGCGGTGGGCCTGCTGTCGCTGGCCGCGCTCATCGTGAGCTTCCTGGGCGACAACAGCCTGTTTGTGAAGTCGATCGGTATCGGCGGCGTTGAACGGTGGGTGGTCTTCCCGATGATCTTGTGGCTGGCGTTCTTCGGCGGCTATCTCCTGGCGTCGGGGCATCGCCTGCAACCGGATCGGCACGGCCCGGCCGCGGTGGACGGATCAACGGGTGCACGAGCCGAGCCACGTGCGGTGGTTCCAACACCGTGAGCCGATAGCAGGTGACGTTACGGCGTGCATAGCGATAGTCGCAGCACCTGGCACGAGGGTACCGGCCGCAGTCCTGACTCGACCCTGACCACCAACTGGGCCTTCGGGTAGCCCGGCCCAAGCAACCCAGCCGCAGTGGGCTGGCCCGCGGCCAGCGGGCTGGCGCCGGCCTGCCTTACTGGTCTTGCCGCCGACCTGCAGTCCAAGTCCAGCGGCCCGGAATGCCCGGCCCGGACGGACCATCGGCCCTGGCGGGACGTGTCCCACAGCGGTTCTGTAGTTGTGACGGCCGGCCGCGTGTCGCACCGGTCGTGGAGGTGATCGCCGTGAGCACTCCCGTCATCCCGCCACCGGTCAGCCACCCGCGGAAGCCACTGCTTGGCCTGCGCCGCAAGCCCGGCCGGCTCGCTCTCGCCGTGTTCCGGATGCCACTGCGCGCCTACCGCCATGACGCCGGATGGCTCCTTGGCCGCACGTTCGTGGAGTTCGTCCACACCGGGCGCAAGACTGGCCAGCCATATGAGACCGTCGCGATGGTGCTGCGCTACGACGCGGACGCACACGAGGCCAGCATCTGCGCCGCGTGGGGCCCAGACACCGGCTGGGTTCGCAACCTCCACGCCGGACCGGCGGCCCGGGTGCGGCTCGGGCGCGAGTCGTTTACCCCGCAGCACCGGTTCCTCTCCGATGACGAGGCCTTCGACGTCGTCGTCCAGTTCCGCCGCGAGCACCCGCGGCGGCTGCGCCTGATCACCACGATCTTCGGCTGGGGGGACCTCCGTGACGACGCTGCGGTCCGCGACTTCATCCACAACCACCCGTTCGTCGCGTTCCGCCCGGCGGCGGCCAGCCCGGCCTGACCAAAGCGGCATGGCGCTCCACTAGGCTCATGCATGCAGGTCAGCGAAGTATCGCAGCCGATGTCACGGGCGGCCCCCGGAGCCGTGAACGTGCCCGCTGCGCGCCCGGGCGAGCGGTAAACCAGGTGTCCTGACGGTCACTCACAGGCCAGCCGAGTCACGGACTGCTAGCCGGAAAGGGTGATCTGCTCGACCCGCTCATGGAAGATCCGCCATCGGCGCTCGTTTTCATGGGTGAGCACCGAGCTTGCTGCTGACAGGTCGGCGGCGTGGTTGATCAGCTCGGCCGCCGAATACAGATAGCTGGGCGCGGAACGGGCACCGGCGAGGTCGTTGCGCAGCCCGGTGGGCGAGAAGTCGATCCGCTCCATGACCGCGACGGCCCGGCGCAGGTACCGGGCGATGAGCTGGGCGGTGGAAGCGTTCTGCCAGTTGTTGCCGATGATTCGGTGCCGTTCGGCCAGCAGATCGGCGAGCTGCGGATAAGACAGCAGCGCTTCGGCCATGGCCCAGGACGCTTCCATCGCGGCTGCCAGCCAGGAACCGCTCTGCTCACCGCTGGCGGCAACGGTTTCGAGCTCGGATTTGATCCGGGTGATCTCGGCGGGCTCGCCGCCGCCTTCCATGAACAGCACGCCACTGGTTTCGATCGCGCGGTCGTCATTGAGATCAGGCGTCCCGGCAAACGGGCTGGGAGCAGGTGCGGCGGCGGGCTCGGCGGTGGTCCATCGTTCCGCAAGAGCGATCAGCGTCCGGGCTGTGCGCTGGAGCGAGATGGCGTCGGTGAGCGGCGCCTCCGAATAGTACTTCTCGTGCTCGCGATGGTATTGCGACAGATTCGCCGCCACCGCTAGCAGCCCGTCATTCCCGCCGCCGGGCTGGTGCTGCCGGGATCCGCCGCCCGGCCTGGCCGGGCCGCCTTGCCCTGAATCGGTCATGTCCGCTCGATTCCCGTTCGTCACCCGTTGATGCAGTTTCCCGCCCCCGTTTCAGCCCAACCGAGCGCTTCGGCACCGGGTTAACAACTCCCCGGCCGATTCGGCCAAACCCCGGACAACCGCTTGACACCAACAGCAAAGAGGACTCGATATGGCCGACCGTTAAGTCGAGCTTGGATCGGACAGCAACCGCGCCGAACTTACCGTTATGCGCCGGGTACCCGGGCCGGGCAGCCGCCTGCGTGGCCGGTCAGAGCCGAGTTCTGGCTGGCTTGGCCCAGTCGGGTCATTGCGGCTGCCAGTTGCGTGGGTGGAGCGCTTCGGCGGTGCGCGGGTTCTTCCAGGTGGTCTGTCTTTACCCGGTGTCCCTGGCCAGGGATGGTGGTGACAAGCAGTGTTGCACTGCCACAAGGCGCCGCCCCACCAGTTGCGTCCTGCAGAGTGGTGTACCGACCGGCCCCGATGATGGGCGTGGCGTGAGGACGTGAAGGCGGTCACCGCGTGATCCTTTGGAAGACCTCTCACAGTGCTTCTGAAGGAGACATCACGATGACCGCTCCCAGCAGTATCGACCCTGCGCGGTTCCTGCACGACCAGCTGGCGTCCGCGTCGCCGGACCTGCTGCGCTCAATGCTGACCACGTTCGTGAACACGCTGATGTCGGCGGAGGCCGATGCTATCTGCGGTGCCCCGTATGGGATGCCGGGCCCGGACCGGGTCAATGTCCGTAACGGCTACCGGCACCGGGACTTTGACACCCGGACGGGGACGCTGGACGTGGCGATCCCGAAGCTGCGGCCGGGCTCGTATTTCCCGGACTGGCTGCTGGAACGGCGGCGACGCGCGGAGGCGGCGCTGACCAGCGTGGTGGCGACCTGCTACCTGCTGGGAGTCTCGACCCGCCGGATGGAGAAGCTGGTGGAGTCGCTGGGGATCACGAGGCTGAGCAAGTCGCAGGTGCCGGTGATGGCCGCCGATCCCGGCGCGGCGGTCGAGGACTTCCGGACCCGGCCGCTGAACGCCGGTCCCTATACCTTCGTCGCGGCGGACGCGCTGGTGCTGAAGGTCCGCGAGGGCGGCCGGGTGGTGAATGTGCACGCCCTGCTGGCCACCGGCGTGAACGCCGACGGGCACCGGGAGATCCTGGGCCTGCAGGTCACCTCCGCCGAGGACGGCGCCGGCTGGCTGGGCTTCTTCCGGGACCTGACCGCCCGCGGCCTGGCCGGCGTCGCGCTGGTCACCTCCGATGCGCACCGCGGCCTGACCGAGGCGATCGGCGCGACCCTGCCCGGCGCATCGTGGCAGCGGTGCCGCACCCACTACGCCGCCAACCTGATGCCGGCCACGCCGAAGGCGTCCTGGCCGTGGGTCCGCACGCTGCTGCACTCGGTCTACGACCAGCCCGATGCCGCCAGCGTGCACGCCCAGTACGACCGGCTCATCGACGCCGTGGCCGGCAAGCTGCCCGACGTGGCCCGGCACCTGGAGGACGCCCGCGACGACGTGCTCGCCTTCACCGCCTTCCCGAAGGAGCTGTGGCGGCAGATCTGGTCCAATAATCCCCAGGAGCGGCTGAACCGGGAGATCCGCAGGCGCACCGACGTGGTCGGCATCCCGCATCAATTCCTCGATGTAGGCCCGCCGGGGATGCCGGCAGACATGACAGCGGATATCGGCCGCGAACGGGTACCCCGTCGCCTCGACCGGGGCGAGTGACCCGTCCTTCGGGGCGATCGCCATGCAAGCAGACTATCCTCAGGCAGCGCGCAGATCCCGCGCCGGAGATGCCCGGATCCGGGCGGGATACAGCGGGGATGGGAACGGGATCCGCCCGGGATGCGCCCGGCTATGAGCAGCGTGCATGCAGGGCTGCCTGCCACTGCCAGCTCCGCGCCCGCACCACCAGCACCTGGATGCCCGGGCCGGCACTGCGGATCGCTGCGAACCCGCGTGCAGCCCGCCTTCAGGCCGCCGGGCGCCTCAGCGACCGGGGCATCGTTGCGCCACGAGCCATCTGGTGGCCGCCGGTGAGGAGCAGCTCGTGCAGGCGGCCTCGCTCCGCGCCCGCGCCCGGGTCCCCGTCCATGTCGATGAGCAGGATCCGGGACAGCGTCTCCCGGGTGCTTCAGCGGCGGCGGGATCGCCGGACGTGGGCTTGCGGTTGCGGCTCATGACCTGGCCTGCACGTAGAACCGGGCGTCCTGACGAGGGCGCTCCTGCCGCATCAGCGCCAGGCAGCGCCGGATGCTGCCCTGCCTGATCATCCGACCGTGATCGACACCTCGTCCATCCGGCCGTTGTAGTAGTCGCTCCCGGGGTGCGCACCGATTTCCACCGGCGAGGTATTGGTGATCGACCCCGCCACCTTGGATGAGGACCCCGCCACTACGCCGTCGATGGACAGGCTCACCCCCGATGGCCCCGACGAGCACACGACATGGTGCCATGCCCCGTTGTTCAGCGCGCTGCCGCCATGCACCACGACATGAGCCGAGGACCCGAGCACCTCGCAGTTGATGCCGCCGTTCTGCAGCAGCTCGACCTTGTACTCCTGCCCCGGGTAGTCCCCCTTGCGCACCAGGTCATAGTCCCCCGACGACGGCAGTGATGTCGTGTCAAACCACAGAGAGATGCTCACTGCCGCGCTCGCTGGGTTCAGCGAGCCCGCGTTAGGCACCTCCACGTAGCCCTTGTAGGCAGCCCCCCGGAACTTGTAGGCCAGCTTGTACTTGCCGGTGACCCCGGTCACCACATTGTGGATCGTCCCGTTGTTGCCAGCCCCCGACGAGTCCGCCATCACCGTGGCCCCGGCAGCCTCGTCCATATGCCACCAGGCCACCGGCGTAGATGCCTGCGCCGTGCCAGCGCCAGCCCCCGCCACCAGGGCCAGCGCCATGGCCAGGCTGCCGCCGCCGCCAGCAAGTCTGAGTCTGAGATTCATGTCGCTCCCCCGCTCGTGTCACATACCCGGCCGATACTACATAGCGAGGGACCAAGCACAAACCGTTACCTTGCTCCTCGCCCCGCCCCGCCGTGCCGGCTTCGGTGACCCCTGCCCGCCAGCCGGACCCGCCGGGCTCGCGCTTCCCCGATGCCGTTGGCGTGACATCAACCGACGGCGACGTGCGCCGTGGAACCCGCAGACCGGGCCGTGCAGGGACGAGTACCCCTGCTGTGGGTTTATGGGGTGACGGGCGTTGGCGCTGTCTTGGCCGGCCTGTTCATTTCCGGCGCCGGGATGAGCAGCATGACTGACGCCTGCCACCGGTCGGCTGCGGCCCGGCCGCGTTCGGCTGGCAGCTGCCCTGACCATCCAAGATCAGTACCGTCCCTGACTTTTGCCCACCTCTGGCCTGCACCCTCGGCCACCCGCCAGGTGGGCTGACGGGCAAAGCCCTGGACCGTCCCACGATGTGGGAGTACCTTCCGGGCAACGGCTGATGAACCAGCCGGACCCTGCGCATCGCCCGGCCACCGTTCCACCCCCGCCCGGGCCGGGCAGCGTCCTTAGGACGGCCGGGGTCAGGACGTGTGCCATGCCGGACTCGCCATCATTAACAGTCACTGTGAACTGGGCCGCCAGCGTCGCCACCGTCGCTGTTCACGGTGAACTCGACCACATCACCTACTCCAGGCTGCGGGACCGCCTGGCCTGGGTCATCGAGCACCGGCCGCAGCGGCTGGTGCTGGAGCTGGGCGTGGCCGATCGCTTCGGCGGGCGGATCATCATCCTCATCGCGGACGTACGCCAGCAGCTCCCACCCGGCTGCCTCCTCGAGGTCCGCTCAGCCAGCCCGGCCGTGCGCCACATCCTCGAAATCGCCGGCTGGACCGGGGTGCGGGTCAGCATGTGATTGCCCGGGGCGGCTGCGGTGCCTTCCGGCGCAGGTTCTGTCACTAATGCCCGGCGGGCTGCAAGCTGACGACCTGTGGGTCACCCCAAGTAGTAGTCGGACGGCATGGGCGCGTAGTTGAGCCGGTCAGCCAAGCTGTCAGCGCACCGCTCGGCCTCGGCTCGTGACTCATGCACGTGCCCGCATACGTCAGCCTTGGTGTCATAGGTCTCGGTGACCTGCACTCGGCCTTCCCAGCCACCCGGCCACCCATAAGGTGCGGTTACTTCCCAGCGCTTCACCTCGCCTCACTTCCGAATTGGCCGTGCCGGGTGGTTCCTGGGACCACTGCCCCGCGCGCTGCGATGATCCTTCTGCGCCCGGGGGTCACCGTCACGATGCCAAATCCTCACTCATAGTTACCGCTTCACGATCTAGCCTGCCCGGCGCCGGTAACGCTGGTAAGAGCCAAAGGTCCCCGGCGCTCATGCTTCCGCCCGCTTCAGGCACCAGACCGCCCCGCCCGCCGAAGGTGTCCGGCGGGCCGCCGTGGGGCCCGGCGCCAAAGCCGCCCGGCCTGGACTGATAGGCCCCAGATCCGGGGTTCCTGCGCTTGTTCAGGAGCCCGGGGATGGCGTCGGCTCGTGCCTGGGCTGATACCACACCGACCGGCAGCCCGGCGCCTGGCAGGCGACCCCTGTGATGCTCCTGGAGGCGCTCCCTTCCTGCGAGCGCCGGGCCGCAGTCGCACGGCACCTGCGACACGCTCGCCGGGCATGGCCCCCACTGGTGCCCGTTGCCGCACTTGTCCGGGTAGTGCCACCACCTGGGCCATACGATGTCCATGACACGATTAGAACATATGAGCGAGCCGTGCCTGCTCCGTGCCGCCCGGTTAGGGTATCCGGCGAAGGCGTTCGGTGGCCTCGCTCTCCCGGCGCTGGAGGCGCTCCGCCATGGCATGGCCCGTTGGTGAACCTGGCGGGCTGCGTACCGCTCGCGCCGCGTCCCGTCCCGCTCGGTGCGGGTGTTGCCGAGAGCGCGGTCAAGCTCGCCGAAGCGGTCAGTGACGGCATCGAACCGATCCTCGGCCGCGTTCATCTCCGCCCCAGGCACCGGCAAGCGGGCCGTCGGCTGCCAGTTGCCGTAGCGCCTCGCGGCGGGCACGTGTCCAGTTCACCACCCAAACGATTCTGCCGGCGCCCGGCCGGCTCTGGCTCGCGCGGGTCATCCTTGCGAGGACCTGACTCTCAGCTTCCTGGGACTGTGGAGCCAAGCTCCGGCACGCTGCTTGGTTGCTGGGACGGCGCTGTGCCGATTGCCCTAGCGTGGCCCCGTGTTTGTCATCCGGTCTGCTGGCTGCCGCGGTGTGCGATCCGCTGGGACCTGTATCGCCGTGGTAGCTCTTACGGCTCTGTCCCTGGCCGCTTGCCAGCGAAGCGCACCGGCGGCCGTCCCGGCGGGCACGCCGTCAATCGTTTCCGGGCCGGTCCCGCCGGTGCCTGCGATCAGCCCGGGCATTCACAAGATCAAGCACGTCGTGGTGATCATGCAGGAGAACCGGTCCTTCGACAACTTCTTCGGTACCTACCCGGGGGCCGACGGGATCCCGTTGCGGAACGGTGTACCGGCCGTCTGCCTGCCCGATCCGCACACCGGCCGGTGCGTGCGGCCGTTCCACGACCGCACCAACCTGAACCAGGGCTCCGCACATGACGCGGTCGCGGCACGGAACGACATCGCCGGCGGGAAGATGAACGGTTTCGTCGCCGAAGCAAGGCGCGTGCCGAACCACTGCGGCGGGCAGGTGGTTAACCCGTTCTGCGCAGCTGGCAGCAGGCCACTGGATGTGATGGGGTACCACACCGGCGCTGAACTGCCGAACTACTGGGCCTACGCCCGCGACTTCGTGCTGCAGGATCACATGTTCGAGCCGAACGCGTCGTGGAGCCTGCCCGCCCACCTGTTCATGGTGTCGGAGTGGTCGGCCCGGTGCAGCACCCACAATCCGATGAGCTGCCGCAACTCGCTGAACAATCCCGTCAACCCCGACCTCATCGCGGGCGGCGGGCAGGTCCCGATATATGCCTGGACCGACCTGACCTACCTGCTGTACAAGCACCACGTGTCATGGCGCTACTACGTGATGAAAGGCTCACAGCCTGACTGCCAGGACTCGGGCGCGATCGCCTGCAGCCCGGTGCTGCAGAACGCCAAGACGCCGGGGATCTGGAACCCGCTCCCCTACTTCGACACGGTGAAAAACGACCATCAGGAAGGCAACATCCAAGGCCTCGCCAGTTTCTACCACGCAGCGAAGACAGGCACACTGCCCGCGGTGTCATGGATAACCCCGGCCCAGATCGTCAGCGACCACCCACCCGCCCTGATCAGCCAGGGCCAGACCTACGTGACCGGCCTGATCAACACACTCATGAAAAGCCCCGACTGGTCATCCACAGCGATCTTCGTGACCTGGGATGACTGGGGCGGCTTCTACGACAACATGCCACCCCCGGCCGTCGATGCCAACGGCTACGGGCTGCGCGTGCCCGGCCTGGTGATCAGCCCTTACGCCCGGCGTGGCTTTATCGACCACCAGGTGCTGTCCTTCGATGCCTACGACAAGTTCATCGAGGATGACTTCCTGAACGGGCAGCGGATCGACCCGCGCACCGACGGCCGGCCCGACCCGCGGCCAGACGTACGCGAGGACGAGAAAATCCTGGGAAACCTCACGGCCGACTTCAACTTCCACCAGCGGCCACGGCCACCGGTAATCCTGCCGCTGCATCCGCATACCGATCTCATCAAAGTCAACGGCCGACCATCACATCCGTGACACGCGAACTGGGCAATGGCAATTCCCGGGTTGTGGCCCAGCAAGCGGCCCCGCATAGGGGCAGTGTCCAGGCGCAGGTCACGAGGCGGTGTGGTGCGACGCGCCGGGCTGCCGGCCCCCGCTGGTATGAGCCCAGGCACGAACCGGACGGGGACTAAAGATCTCTAATGATGGGTGTTACAGCCTCATCGACAGCCCGGCCGCCCAGGTAGCAACGGAGTGGCACTCACGTAACCTCCCCACCAGCGGTTGACCCCGCTGCCGGGCTATGCTCTTGGCAGTCTGCAGGTGGGGGTGGTACCGGTGACGGCAGGGCCGGGTGACCAGGGTGCAGCAGACGCGGCCGCCCGTGGCTATCTGCGGGCGTCGCATGCCGATCGCGAGCATGTGATCAATGTGGTCAAGGCCGCGTTCGTGCAGGGCAGGCTGACCAAGGCCGAGCTGGATGGGCGGGCGGGCCAGGCGTTCGCCGCGCGGACCTATGCGGACCTGGCCGCGATCACTGCCGACCTCCCGGCCGGGCTGGCCAGGATTCAGCCAGTGCGCAAGCCCGCCCGGGCGAAGGCCCCGCGGACGGCGAGGGTGGCAGTCATCTTGTGCCCAGCTGCTGGGATCTTTGCGTCAGCCGGGGTGGTGCACGCTGTCCTGATCGGTAATGAGCGGTTGTTCATCGCGTTCATGATGCCCGCGTTCACCAGCATTGTGGCCTGGGTGGTGGCCGGGGTCATGATGGCTGACTCATGGCACCAGAAGCGCCCCCGCGGGCAGCTGCCCCCGCCGTCAGCGCAGCGCGGCCCGGCGCTCGAGGGTGAGCGGGACGGCGGACCCGGCAATGACCTGATGCTCTGCCACGCCCACAGGGATACCCGTGCCCGTCGCCTGCTTAGGCATAGCGTCACCCAGCGCATCTGGCGGTCAGTGCCGACTCGCCGGGCCAGCGCAGGCCTGTGCACCCAACCGTCGCCGTACAACCAGGCTGTCACGGCCCTGTAACCTCAGTCATTGAAGATCTTTAGCCGGCTTGGCCGCCTGGCTCACTCCTGGGGGTACTGGTGGTGCTGATGCTTGGCTGGGTGCTCTGGCGACACCCGGAGAACCCGCCAAGCACCGAAAGCCACCCCAGGTGGGCGGCAACGTGGAGGGGTGCCGGTCGGTGTGGTAGCGGTCACGGCAGATCCGCGAGGATCAGACACCCTCAATCCGGTAGACGGCGACAAAAATGACCGCAGGCGCCAAGGCCAGCACCAAGATCCCGGCCGCCCACAGCAGCGCGAGACCCCACCGCCGTGCCCGCGTACGGTGGCTGGTGCGCATTTCCAGCTTCTCGTGCATGGTCCGCCTGCCACGGGGCTGCCGAAATCTTCCTGCATGATTGTGGGAGCCCGCAACGGCCGCTATCAGCGGGGCTCCCCACGATCTGCGGGTATTACGGGACGTTCGGGGGTCCTTGCTGGTTTACATCGGGTTCCGGTGCGAGCGGCGGAGTTAGCGGTCTGCGGCGAGTGCTGTACGTGGGCTGTAACAGAAAGAGGCTCTTGTCGCTGGTAGTTTCGGCTGCGCCCTGTGGCGTGGCTGGGGAGCCTGCAGCGCACGCGGGGCCCCATATGGGGGCGCCGCAGGCGACCTCTTGCCAGGCCGGGCGCTGTGCCCTCGCCCGTGGTGCTGGGCTAGTTGTCCTCCTGCTGGCGGATGATGGCGGCGATGTCCTCGGCGGTGACGCCATGCAGATGCAGGTGGACCTCTGGCGCCCGTTCGATCGCGGGCCGCGGCTGCGGGGTCGGCTGAGCGGCCCGCGCCACGATTGTCGGGGGCTTGGCGCGGGCCGCGTCTTTCTGCCAGCGGCGCCACCGCCATGCGAGCAAGCCCACCAGGCCAGCGGCGCCTACGGCGACGATTCCCGCCGCCACGAGCAGGAAAACGTGGACCAGCTCGCCCACGGCGTCCAGGACCGGCCCGGCGAGTTTCACCGCCAGGGCGGCGCTGGCGAGCACGAGCACGGCCGTTCCCAGGCCGCTGCCGCTGCCGTGGGTATGTGCGCCGTCAGGAATGCCCATGGTGGCTCTCCTCCTCCTCCTCCTCCTGCTGGTATCTGGTGGCGGCTTGCCTGCCATGGCGGATCTTGCGGGCGGCCCGGTGGATGGTGCGGGAGGCCGCGGCGCTGGACGCGCCGCTGGCCCTTGCACCGGGGACACACCGGGCGGCGCCTGGGCCCGCGCTTGATGTGCCCGGTGCCCTTGCACTTGGGCAGCGGCCGAACGGGGATAGCACAGGAACCCCACCCGCGCGGCCAGGGCGGCGATGACGGCCGGTACCGGGGCGGCGGGGCGGCTGGGCTAATCCTCCAGTTCGGCCCTGGCCGTTCCCCAGTTCGGCCTTGGCCGTCGGCGCGTCCGAGAACTGGGTAGGCCGCGGGGGACCGTTCTTCTTGCGGGGGCGGGACCTTTGGCCCTGCTGGTGAAACCAGGGCGGCGCTTTCAATGAACCAGATTGCGCTCTGTCTCCGTGAGTGACCGGCATGTCCTTCAGCGTCGCGTTTGCCGCAATCGCCAGTGTCACGGACTGAGCCGGGCGCTCGTGGTTCACCATCATGGGGGACAGATGAATCGCAGGATGTGGCGCTCGCCGCGCCGACTCGCGATCGGTTTGAGCGTGCTGGCGCTGCTGGCTTTCCTGGGCGCCTCGGGCCTGGCAGCGGCGCCTGCCGTGGCTGGGGCGCCGGGGCCGTTCGTGACGCTGTTGTTCTCGCGCACCGAGATGACTGCGGCCGATAACTGCGTCGCCAACAACACCAACATCGCCCGGCTGGACACCACCGTGGCGCCGTATCTGGCTTCGCTCGGGATGCGCGGCACCGGCACGATCGTGACCAGCCGGACCGATGCCGTCAATGCCGGCTGCGTGCACTACAACTCGACCAAGAGCGCTTCGTGGTCGCAGGCGGCGGCCCTGGGGTCTAAGTATGGGTGGTCGTTTGTCAGCCATACCGCGACCTACCCGACGGGCGATCTGTCCAAGCTGTCGGCGGCGCAGGCGTTCGCCGAGACCTGCGGCTCGGCGGAAGCCATCGACGCGCACGGCCTTCGCGGCGCCCACGGGCTGATCGCCTACCCGGGGACCGCCACCGGCACCCTGGCGCTCCAGCAGCAATACGGCGCCCGGTGCTTCGCGTGGGGCCGCATGTACGGCAACAACGGGCTCACGCTTCAGTCGGCGGCCACCACCGCGCCGTTTTGGCAGCGGACCTTGGCCGTGGACGGCGGCAGCTGCAACGACCCCGCCGCCGCCTGCTACCGCATCGCCGGCGCCACCAACCGCTATGACACGCCGACCAGCGTCATCGCCGCCATCAACGCGCTGCGGCCGGGCCAGTGGATGACCATCCAGGCTTATGTGCTGGTCACGGGCACCAACCCGCCCTACACCTCCAGCACGATCCGCTGGAACTGCACCTCGCCCAACCCGGCCCTGCACTGGTCGAACGACAATGAGCGGTACTGCTACAGCGACTACAAACGCATTATCGCGGCCGTGGCCGCCAAGGGCATCCCCACCGCCAGCCCATTGCAAGTGGGCATCGCCTTCGGACGACCAGCCAGCTACCCAGGCCTCAGCAAAATCGTTATCATTTCATATATCTTAAGTTGCCGTTACTCGCGTCGGCTCTGTGGCGCAGACCGCGGCGATGCTCGTGGCCCCGGCCAGGCGCAGGATGGTGATGGCCAGTTGCGCAGGGTGGCCATGACTCGGGGGCCGTTGGCCGTGCGGACTGGGAGAGTTCTTCGCCGTAGATCACGTCGCGGACCCAGTGCAGGCGGTCCTCGATGGCCCTGTGGCCGCGGACGGCGGTGGCCAGCTGCTGGGGGCTGGCCTGGGCCGGGGTGAGCGATGTAATGGCGTACACCGTCTCGGTAGATCACTTCTTGCGTTCGGAGGTCCTGCGGCGTCGCACGTTCTGTATCGCCTTGGCGGCGTAGTGAAAGGTCAGCCCGGCGGCGACGGCGGTGACTTTGAGGGTGCGCCGTTCGTTCCTCCCATGGCCGCTGCCGCGGTTGTCGCTAGTGACGTGGACTTCGCGCCAGGGCAGCGCCTTGAGCTGATCATGCAGGCTGCGCTGGTTGCCTTTGATGGTGAGGTTCTAATGCGCGTCGCGCTGCGCCAGCAGGTAGCGGCGTTCTCGCGCTGGGCATGCATCGCATCCGCGGTGACGATTGCCCCAGACAGCTCTATCCGGTCCAGCAGCACTGGCAGCTTCGGGATCTCATTCGTCTTCGCTCCTACTTCGACGTGGCTCAGGACTACGCCGTGGGCGTGATCGAGCGCGGTCAGCACGTGTCGGCCATGTTCTTCGCCGCTGGCTTACCCGCGTTACGTTTTGCCATCCCCGCCACCAGTCTGCGCCCGCCCGGCGGCGGCACGGTCCGCTGCTGCGCCCATCCGCCAGCCCAGCCGTCGAAGGCATCGGCGTCCTAGGCTCTGCAAGGTCCGCTGGATGGTGGACTCGCACGGCACCACGCCAGTGACCCCGAGCTCGGCGCGGGTCCTCTCATCAGCGTCGGTCGCCCACTCCGCGATCGCGGTGAACGAGCGGGCACCGGCCAGCACTGCGCACACCGCCAGGCCTACAATCGTCGCCAGTCGGTGGCGCATCCCCCGGCGGGCACGCGAGTCTGCCACCCAAGTCTGCACCGTTACCATCGTGACCCGGTCCTCTTCGAGGTGAGGCTCATCAGCGATAAAGTGGCCAATCGCGGGGTTGACCGGCGATGATGACGCTGCGCGCATATTCCCCCTAGCTGATCCGGTAGCTGTGAGAAACGCCATGATCAACTCCACTGCCTTGCCCGTGCCTCTTACCCCCTCATACCGGCGTGTCGACCACAACGCCCCCCAGCACTTCTCCCGCCGCGAGTTCCCCGACGCCGTGGCCAGGTTATCCTGAGCAATCGCACTCACTGCCCTACGGCGGCCGGCCGCCGCCCAGCGCCTCTATGATGCGATTCGCAGGGCCGCACAGCGTCGCTCGCGGGCCGCGCCGGATGTGGCCAGTGCCCTCGCAGCGGTCCAGGACTCGGACGGGGCCAAGTACGGCCGCAGCACGAACTGCAGGCGGCGGCGAGTTTGCCTAGGTCGGCAGTGGCCACGACGGCTGGAGGCAATCTTCCAGTGCGCTCATGCCCTGGCGCCATCGATGAACCTGGGCGATTGCCGAAGGGCCGTCCTTGCGGCCGGGACGGGGACCTTTGGCCCTGCTGCTGACAACAAGGGTGGCGCTGCAATGGACCAGATGTCACTCGGCCCCGGTGAATGACCGGAATGTCCTTCGGCGTCCCGTTACCGCCATTGGCGTAGTGATGGGTCTAGCCGAGGCACTGGACGGGGCAAGCGTGTGAACCTCTAGGGAGGGGGAGGTATGGCACGGCGTCTCGTTATCTTCTTGATGGCTTTTGCCTGCGCGGGGACTTGGGGTGCTGTCCCTGCGAGCGCCAGTACTGGCTGGGTGATCCAGCCCACTCCCAACCCCACCGGCGCCGCGGACAGCCGCCTGGCCGGCGTATCGTGCCCGTCCGCCAGTGCCTGCACCGCCGTAGGGGAGTACAGCGTCCTTTCGGGAAACCCCCCCGTGGAAAAGCGGCTGACGCTGGCCGAACGCTGGAACGGCACCCGCTGGGTGATACAGCCGACCCCCAACCCCACCGGCGCTGAGGCCAGCTCCCTATCGGCTGTGTCATGCACATCCGCCAGTGCCTGCACCGCCGTTGGCACCACCGTTAGCGGCGCACTGGCCGAGCGCTGGAACGGCACCGCCTGGAAGATCCAGTCTGTCCCGAATCGTGCGGGCGGAACCTCTGTGGAACTGGCCGGCGTGAAGTGCACGTCCGCTACTGCCTGCACTGCGGTTGGGCAGTACGTAAACGGCTCCGGCGTCGAAGTGACCCTGGCCGAGCGCTGGAATGGCACTAGCTGGAAGGTTCAGTCCACCCCCAACCCGGGATGTCCCGGCCTTCGTAGAACTTTGAGAGTGGCGTTCCCTCACCCGGAGCCTGCCGGGTGGTAGGCCACGAGTGAACGACCAAGAACACCCGAAGGAGAGGGACCGCCGTGAGCAACACCTACCAGAAGAAGTCCCGCCGTGCCCAGCCTGATCTGATGCCGGCGGAGGCCGCCGTCCCAGAGCAGGTGATCGTGTCGATGGGCGAGATCGCCGGGGCGGCGAAGGAGGGCCTGCTGGCCCTGGCCGTCGGGACCGGCTTGCAGGTGATGGCCGCGATGTTCGACGAGGACGTGACCAGGCTGTGTGGCCCGGACGGCAAGCATGACCCTGACCGGGCCGGTTACCGGCACGGCACCGGGGCGGGGTCGGTCACCCTCGGCGGGCGGCGGCTGCCGGTAACCCGGCCCCGGGTCCGGGCCGCGGGCGGGTCCGGGGAGCTGCACCTGCCCAGTTATGACCTGTTCTCCTCCACCGAGATCCTCGGGCAGCTCGCGCTGGAGAAGATGCTGGCCGGGTTGTCGTCCCGCCGGTACGTGCGCGGCCTGGAGCCAGCCGGGCAGGCCGTCGAGGACGCTGCTGCGTCGGTGAGCAAGTCGGCGGTGTCGCGCCGGTTCGTCGCCGCCACCGAGACCGCGCTGGCCGAGCTGATGAGCCGCCTTGCTTTATGACCTGGACCTGGTCGCGTTCATGGTTGACGGAGTGCACTTCGGCGAGCACACTTGCGTGGTGGCGCTGGGCATCGGCATCGACGGCACGAAGCACCCGCTGGCGGTGGAGGAGGGCTCGACCGAGAACGCGACCCTGGTCACTGATCTGATCACCGGGCTGCGCGACCGCGGCCTGGATGTCACCAAGCCGATCCTCGCCGTGCTGGACGGGGCCAAGGCCCTGTCACGGGCGGTGAAGGACGTGTTCGACAAGCCGCTCATCCATCGGTGCCAAGAGCACAAAATACGGAATGTTAAGGACAAGCTCCCCGAGAAGCTCCGGGCCGTGACCGAGCGGCGGATGCGCCAGGCCTACCACGCCGAATCAGCGCTGAAGGCCGAGGGGCTGCTGACCGCACTGGCGGCCGAGCTGGACAAAACCCACCCCGGCGCCGCGGCATCGCTGCGGGAGGGCATGGCCGAGACCCTGACCATCTTGCGGCTGGGCGTGCCGCCCACCCTGGCACGCACGCTCCGCTCCACGAACACCATCGAATCCATGATCGAAATCTGCCGGGAGCACTCCAAGAACGTCAAGCGGTGGCGGGACGGCACGATGGCGCTGCGCTGGTGCGCCGCCGGGATGATCGAGGCGGGCCACCAGTTCCGGCGCGTCAACGGTCACCTGCACCTGCCGAAGCTCCGCGCCGCGCTCGACGCGCACTTCAAGAATGTCACCGCCGTAAGCCA
Organism: uncultured Actinomycetes bacterium; assembly: GCA_963741615.1. Lineage (GTDB taxonomy): Bacteria > Actinomycetota > Actinomycetes > Streptosporangiales > Streptosporangiaceae > UBA9676. The sequence continues at coordinate 305,755 of CAVUIU010000030.1, read as the reverse complement.
GAATGAGGGCCAGAAGGCAGCCTGATGATCAAAGGGGCCGCCACCGAAGTTCCACGGAACTCGGGACAACCTCCCCAACCCGGGTCCAAGTATTAATGCCCTGTTCGCGGTAGCATGCACCACGGCCACCAACTGTGTCGCTGTCGGGAGATACGAAAACAGCTTTGATGACAGCCTGCCGCTGGCTGAACGCTGGAATGGCACTAGCTGGAAGGTCCAGTCCCTTTCCTTGCCCGCCGGGACTTTGGGCAGCCTCTTGACCGGTGTGTCGTGTACGTCGGCCAGTGCATGCACCGCCGTTGGCGCGATTACCACCCCCACCCGGTCTGGCGCACTGGCCGAGCGCTGGAACGGCACCGCCTGGAAGATGCAGTCTGTCCCAGACCCGGCTGGCCAGATTGGTGTTCTGGCTGGGGTGAACTGCTGGTCGGGCACTATTTGCACAGCCGTCGGGAATTCTCAAAATTCTCAATCCGGTTCTACAACTACATTGGCCGAGGGCTGGAACGGGTCCAGCTGGAATATTCAGCCCACCCCCACCTTGGGCGAATCCCAGCTGGCGGGGGTGTCGTGCACATCGGCCACCACGTGCACAGCCGTGGGGGATAGTCGCTCCAGCTCAGGAGCGTTTCTGACGCTGGCCGAACGGAGAACGTAGCAGGCCCAGCCACAAGCATCCGGACGCTCCCCCGCTGGTCACAACCCCCCATGCCCGCTGCCGTGAGGGCACCCGGGAAACCAGCTAATCGTGCCAGGGGCCGTCATCGGCCATGCTGCCGTCGCCGTCCGCATCATCGTCAGGCAGGGCAGGTGCGGTGAAGATGCGCCCGGCCAGGACGGCAGGCACATCTGGCTCCCCTCTGTGTCAAGAGGGTCATTCCCGGCCTGGATAGTGTGCCCCGGTCCTCGACGTCGTCAAGCAGACTGCGCTTGACGTCGTCTGCGGTCCGGCGCCGACGGAAAGTGCCGGGAGCGGCCAGGAGAATGGGCTGGCTTTCCTGGCGTAAGGTCGTCGGTGGCGGGTCCGGGAAGTGACTTCTCCGAAGTGCCGGCGCTGGGGTGCAAGCCGGCCGCGCTGGAGCCAGTAGCCGCCCCCAGGTGTCCTCCCGGGCCCGTTCCTTTTGCCCGGGCGTCGGTGATCATCTGGTGATAGACGATGTCAGACAGCCGGCGTTTGAGGGCGCGCATCGCTTCGCGGGGTGTCTTCCCGGCGGCGACTTTGCGGTCGTAGTAGGCGCGGCCCTCGGTGGGGTTGCGGAGCTGGACGACGGCCATGATGTGCAGCACCCGGTTGATCTGCCGGTTCCCGCCCCTCGACAGCCGGTGCCGGATCTGGTCACCGGAGGAGGCGTCGATCGGCGCGGTGCCATCCCAGGAGGCGAAGTGCGCCTTGGTGGGGAACCGGGTCACCTCGCCGACCTCGGCCAGCAGCCGGGCAGCGCCGGAGGGGCCGATCCCGTGCAGATCAGTCAGGGTGGTGCCGGTGGCGGCGAGCAGCGCATTGAGTTCCTTGTTCGCCTCCTTCTTGCGCTGGTAGATGCGTTCCAGGTCGCTGATCAGCTCGGCGGCGACCCGGCGGCGGGCTTTGCCCGCGGCACCGCGGGGGCGGACCCGGGCGAGCAGCGCCTTGGCCTGGGCCGCGGACAGGTCCTTCTTGGCCCCGCCGGGGATGAGCTCAAGCAGCAGCTGATGCAGCTGGGAGACCATCCGGGTGTGGTCTTCACCCAGCGACCGGCGGCGGTCGGCCAGGATCCGCAGCACCGCCAGCTGCTGGTCATCGACCACCTGACGCAGGCCGGGCATCCGGGTGGCGGCCAGCGCCACCGAGTGCGCGTCGGTGGCGTCGGTCTTACGGCCCTGCCCGGTGGCGAACACCCGGGTGCGGGCCGACAGCTTGGGCGGCACATCCACCACATGTTCTCCCGCGGCCAGCAGCCGGTGCGCGATATGCCGGCCGATGCCCTGGCATCCCTCGATCGCCCAGGTCCGTTCCGGCCACTGCCGCGCCTCCGCCAGCATCGCCCGGTACCCGGCCACATCAGTGCCATACCGGCCCCCGCCAACGACGGTCTCATCGCTGGTCATGACCTCGATCGTGGCCGAACGCTTGTGCGGGTCCATCCCGATGATCACCTGGCTCATCTCCAGTCCCTCCTACTCGATCATGCTGTTCTTGCCGAGCCAGGAGGGCACCGCTACTTCGAGCTGGGCAAACCCCTCTTGAGCCTCTCCCCGCTCACCGCGGCGCCCGGTCCGCGCAGGCCAAATGAGAGCCACACGACCAGCGTGGGCAGCCGCAATGAGAGCGACGAACCGGGCACCTAGACCGAGCCTCGCCAGGCACCGGTCCTAAGGCAAGTCAACAAGTAGCCGCTGAACGGTCACCCGGGCACCAGCGCCAGCCCATCCGCTTGCCGTCCTTGTTCGTGCCAATGCCGGGCCTGCCGCGCCGGGATGCCGGGCTGGATGGCGAAGCCCGCCGTGCGGTCACCGGGCCGCTCAACCGAACCCTGCCACGGGTGAGCGGGCTTGGCACCCCGCACGGCGGCCACCCCCGCGTCCCCGGGCACGCTCATGTACGTGCCGGGCGGGCCGGGCACCAAAGGCGAGGCTGCTGCCTTGAACCCCGGGGGCCGTCTGACTGCTGCCTTCCACGGCGATCTCGCCAATACTGGTAGCGTTTACGCTGGGGCCGGTGGAACCGCTGACGGTCACCCCGACAGTTCCCTCCGCTTGGATACCGATCTCGTTACCCGAGGCGATTACTGCCGTACCGGTGTCGCTGGTGGCGTAGACGCCGGTGACAGAGCCGCCCTGCGCATAGATCCCCGCCTGTGTGATGGGAACCTGATCAAAGGCGTTAGCCTCGGGCTTTCGTCTGGCGGCGGGTCCCAGCTTGATCGTTTAAACACGAAAAGTGCCTTTGACCTGGAAGGATAGGGCTTGCTTAGGGTCCTGTCCCTGCCAGTTCGAAAGGCACTTTCCGCGTGTATCTTGCTGCCCGCAATCGCAAGATCATGGTGTCCGCTGACGGCGCCGGAATCGTCTCCCAGGCCGGTGGCCTGCTGCTGACCCGCACGATGCGGGCCGCGGGCCTGGACCGGGGCCTGGAGGAGGCGCTGGAACGGTGGCGGCCCGGGCGGGCGGTGCACAGCCCCGGGAAGATCGTCACCGATCTGACGGTGGCGCTGGCGCTGGGCGGGGACTGCCTGGCGGATGTGGCGGTGCTGCGCTGCGAGCCGGAGCTGTTCGGGCCGGTGGCTTCGGACCCGGTGGTCTCCCGGCTGGTGGCCCGCCTGGCAGCCGATGCTCCCGCTGCGCTGAAGGCCATCCGCGTGGTGCCCGGTCCGTGACCGGCCGGTGCGCCGTCGTCCGCCGCTGTCACAGGGCGGGCTGGGGGATTGACAGAGCCCGGGACGGTGCGCTATTCACTACAGTGTAGTAAGCGGTGATGAGTAAGCGAGGTGCTGGATGCACGGTAAGTTCGATGGCCTGGGCCGGTTCGCCGATCCGTCGCTGCTGATCTTGACCAGCCTGTCTGACGGCCCTAAGCACGGCTACGCGATCATGACCGACATCAGCGCGTTCAGCGGCGTCGGCATGGAGCCGGGCACCCTGTACGGCGCGCTGTCCCGGCTGGAGCGCCGTGGCTGGATCCGGCCGCTGGCCCCCGGCGAGCGCCGCCGCCCGTATGAGATCACCGCCGCCGGCCAGGAGGTCCTGGCCGAGCAACTGCGGTCGATGCAGCAGATCGTCCGCGTCGGCCACCAGCGCACCGCCACTGCCTGAGCCCGCGATGAAGCCTGCCCTGGCCGACCGGCTGTCCCGCGCCGTGGTCGGCTGCTACCCGCGCCGCTGGAAGCAGCGCTACGCCACGGAACTGCTCGACGTGCTCGACCAGCACCACGCGGGGCCGTGGACCGTCCTCAGCCTGGCCGGCGGCGCCCTGAGCACCCACCTGGACCCGGACTACCGGATGCAGATCCGCCTCATGCCCCACCTGAGCAGGGACGCGAAGCGAGCCGTCGCCGTCATCGCCGCCGCAGCCGTCGGCCTTCCCGCGCTCGTGATCCTTCCCATGGTCCCCCGAGCCATCAGGGAAAGCAGATGGCAGCCGTCAGGCAGCGATAGCGTGGGGGCCATCGCGTTCTCACGCGATCAGCGCATCCTGGTCAGCGCCACCATCGGGCCGCCCTGGGAGGCCACCAGCACCCTGTGGGACGTCACCGACCAGGCCCGGCCGCGGCGGCTGTCGGTGTTCGAGGGCGGGAGTCCCGCTACGATCTCGCCGGACGGCGCTACCGTGGCCACGAACGCGTTCGGCGGCCGGGCCCAGGCGGCCCTGTGGAACGTGACCCGCCCGCGGCACCCGGCCCGGCTGGCGGTGCTGTCCGCCGGCTTGTCCGGCGCGCTGTGGGGCGAGGCGTTCTCCCCCGACGGCCGCATCCTGGCCGCCGCCTCCACCACCGGGCTGGTCCTGTGGAACGTGGCCGACCCGGCCCGGCCCCGTCTGCTGCGCAGCCTGGCCGCCGCCCCGCTCCGGTCGGACAACCCGGGCCCGGTGCCGTTCGGGGTAGGCCAGGGCGACCTCGTGTTCTCCCCGGACGGGCGGATGCTGGCCAGCGTGTCCGGCAGCGACCAGGTCACCGTGTGGAACGTGGCCCGCCCGGCCCGTGCCACCCGCATCGCCAGCCTGGCCGGCCCGCGCGACTACTTCGCGGCGCTCGCGTTCTCCCCCCGCGGGAACCTGCTGGCCGGCGTGACTTACCACGGCAGCGTGCTGGTGTTCCGCGTGACCGGCCCGGGCCGCCCGGCCCGCGTCACCACGCGCCCCGGCATCCTGGCCAGCGCGCGGTTCCCCGGCGGCGGGGACACCCCGGCCAACCCCTGCGGCCCCGGCCCCGGCTGCAGAGTCCCCGCCGCCTACGCGGCGGGCTTCACCCCGGACGGGCACGCCCTGACGGTCGTGGTCAACCGCCCCGAGACGTATCCCAGCACGGCGGCCCGCGACACGGTATTCACCCGCCAGGTGGCCGGCTGGGTACCCTCAGCGACCTCACCACCATCTTCCGCGACGTCAGCGACGCCCAGCCGATCCTGGCCCCGGGCGGCCGCATCGTGGCCGACGGTTCCCTCACAGGCGGCGAGGTACACCTGTGGACCCTGCCCTGACCCGCCCTGCCGCGCGGACACGCCCGTAAGGCACCCGCGGCCCGGATCACCGGGCAAGGAACTCACTCCGCTCGCCCAGCAGCAGTCAGGATCGCCCGCAACCTCGACGTCCTGGTGGGAAGCATCCGCCTGAACCTGGAACTCTTACCAGTTGCCGACTATGCCGAACGCGTGCCCAATCCGGCTGGCAGAAAGGCATTCGCGGAGGCAGGAACGGTCCCGACGAGCCAGGATCGGGAGTGCGCCGGGGGACAGCGTTCCACCGTGCCGGTCCTGGAGAATACGCGGCCAAGCCCAGCCGCCGTTGACCCCGCCACCACGCTGATCACGAACACGGCTACGTACAGCCTCGCGACCGGCATTGCCCGGGACCCGTCCCCGGCCCTCGTTGCGAGTCGGCCTTCGGCAGGGCCAGGAACGCCGGATGGCCCTTCAGGTTCATGGACTGCCGATCGCCGGTCGCGGAGGTCACCAGCCCAGTTCCCTGCGGCGCCGCTGGCCCGCCTCGGAGAGCTGGCTGCGGCCGAGCGCAGTGGCTGACGGGTCCAGCGGGGCCTGCCCACTTTGCATGATGGCGTCGAGCAGCTCCTGGTGCTGCTGGGCCGCCTGGCCTTCTTGCCTCGCTTGCAGCTTGGCCTGCCATATGGCGGCTCCTGCCTTGCCAGGCGGAGGGCCAGTGCCGGTAACCGAGGCGCTCAGCTTCTCTCCCATGCGCTTGTTGGACTCGTGCAGGGCCACGGCCGCTGCTGCGGTCATGCCCCAGGCGGCTGTGTGCTCGGCCCGGCGGATCGCTGCCTGCTGGGCAGCGGGGTACTGGCCGATCCAGCGCTCGTGGGCTTGGTGAGCGCTGCGGGCGATCGCGATGACCGGCGGGAGTATCAGCATCGCCAGCCCGACGAGGATGAGGAACACGCCCGCCCAGGTGGCGCTCCCGCTGTTCGCGACCTCTTCGGTGCCACCCTGCCAGAACGTGATGCCACCCCAGATGAGCACCGGGATGCTCAGCGCCATGGCGATGAGCCCGGCAAGGACGCGCTGGCAGATGCTGGCTGCCCGGTGCGCCAGCGTGGCGGCCGGGGCCGTGTCCCGCAGGGCTGGAAACGTGCTCGGGGGTGACCTCGATGACTGCTGGCTTGCGGGCGCCGAGCGCCTGGCTGGCGAGCAGCTGGATGGGCGCCGGTGTGCCGGCAACCGCGTTGCCGTGCACCTGGGCACTCATCCGGCGGTAGGTTCCATCGGCCAGCCGCCGGTCAGCCTGCATGCTCGTCCAGGCCCATCAGCAGGTCGATCACCCGCCAGTCGGCGAACCTCGGGCTGCCTTCAGCGATGCGCCGCAGCACGTCTTGCGGGCAGGTGGTGAAAGGCGGCTTTGACTGCCGCGAGGTCCTGGCGCTCGGCTTCGGCTCTGGCTTGCGTGGCTGCCTGCTGGGCCTGGATCACCTCGCCCTGAACGGCTGGATCCCGATTGGCTGCAGTCTCCTGGATAACCGCCTGGCGGAAGTTACCGACGACATCGTCGAGAGTCCGGCCGGAAACCACCTGGCCGACGAGCATCTGGGCGATCGGGGCTGCTTGCGCGATGCTGGTCCCGAAGTGCCCGGCCAGGTAGCCGCTGATCTGGTCAGCAGCCTTCCGGGCCGCTTCTGCCGTGGCAACGATCTCGGGCCGCAGCTCCTGCTCACACGTGCTGCAGATCCGGTAGCCGCGCCCGCCGAAGGTGAGCGTGAGAGTGGCGGGATTCTCGCATCCCTTGTGCTGGCATGTTCCGTTCATTGGATCTTCCCCTATCTCCGGCTGGGCTTTGGCCTGTGCGTGGCAGTCCAGGTGGATCTCTTGGGGGGCGATCCCAGAGTGCGGGCGGACGTCTCAGCCGGTGTCTTGCTCATGAGGCACCCCTGGTCAGGGCGCGGACCGTTTGCGCGGCTTCGCTGCACTCCTCGGCGCATCGGTCCAAGATCCGTGCGGGCACCTCGGTGTCGGCCTGGTGGAGGTGCCCATGGCCGGCGTGGCGATGGTGCAACGCGGCCAGGATCTTGGGCACATCGGCCAGGTCGGCGGCGGTTGACTTCACGGTCTCGATCACATCGGTGAGGGTGGGTGCGCTTGGATTGCTCATAGCCAAAGGGCTCCGTCCTTTGGTCAGAGTCCCGGCCGAGCGGTCGCGCGCTGGCCGGGGCTCGCTGGTGTTTGATGGACGCCACGTTACGCAACCCGTATGCGCTCGTCTAGCTCGTCCCTACAGGTAGTCAAACGTGTGAGCCTGACCTGCTCGGATACGGTCGGGCTCATGGAGTATGACCCGCTCGCGCCCGTGCCGCGCTACCGGCAGATAGCCGCGATCCTCCGTGGGCGCATCGAACGCGGCGAGCTTGAGCCGAACCGGCCCATCCCCTCCGAGGTCGCGATCGAGCAGGAATTCGGCGTGGCGCGGGCCACCGCGCGCAAGGCTGTCGCTGTGCTCCGTGAGCAGGGGTTGGTAGTCACCGTTCCCGGCATGGGCAGTTACGTCGCGGGCGAGCGGCGGGGCTAAACCAGGTGGCATCCTGGCCAGCTGGCGGAGGCAAGGTGGGCCGGGAGCCGCCGGCCCGCGAGCGAACGGCCGCCGGACATGCACCTGCACCTGCACGGCGTGAATGATGCCCCATATCAAGCCGACGATGGCAGCGGTGCGGAGAGCGTCGCGCGGGCCCGAGCCCAGGAGGGCCTGCTGTGATGCCAGGGCCTGACCGATGACCGCCTGGAGCGCGATTTGGGCAGTTAAGTCTTAGCAAGCGAGCCTGACAATCTGGGCTATTATCTTTCCCAAGATCCAGGTCACGCGCATCCCTCCGACCAGGGCATATGCAGGTACTGGGAAGACAACTGGTCATAACGGCCGGCCCATCATCACCACCCCTGGGCGGGCGCGGGCGGAGGGAGCAGGGGATGGCCACGCACACCGCCGCCCTGGTGCGGATGAACCGCTGGGTGATCCTGGCCGGTTATGCGCTGCTGACGGCGTGTACCCAGCTGCTCTGGCTCGCGTATGCGCCGATCACGACACAGACCCATCACATCATGGGGGTGTCCGTGGGGGCGGTGGGCGATCTCGCCGTCATCTTCCCGGTCATGTACGTCATCCTGGCGCTGCCCGCCGGCCGCTGGCTCGACGCCAGGTTCGGGGCGGCGCTGGGTCTCGGCGCGGTGCTCACCGCCGGCGGCGGCCTACTGCGGCTGGCCGACCCGTCGTCGTACGGCTGGGCCCTGGCCGGCCAGGTCGTGATCGCGGCGGGCCAGCCGTTCGTGCTCAACTCGATCACCAAGGTCGCCGCGCGGTACTTCCCGGCCGGGGAGCGGACCGCGGCGATCTCCATCGGCAGCGTCGCCCTGTTCGCCGGCATTCTCGCCGCCGTGCTCTCGGGCGCGCCGCTGCTCCACGCCGGCGGGCTGACGCTCCTGCTCTCGGTCCAGGCCGGCGTGGCGGTGGTCGCCGCCGTGTGGGTGCTGGTCGCGGTCCGGTCGCCGGCGGCCTTCCCGGGTGACCCGTCGGTCGCGGTGTCCCTGCGCTGGCTGCGTGGCGACAGGTTCATGTGGCTGCTGGGCGGCCTGCTGTTCGTCGGGATGGGCGTGTTCAACGCCGTCGCGACGTGGCTCGACACCATCCTCACGCACTTCGGGCACGGCGGCGCCAGTGGCTACCTCATCGCGATCATGACCGTGGGCGGGATCGTCGGCGGTGGCCTGCTGCCGGCCATCGTCGCGCGCCGTGACGAGCGACGGCGGATGCTGGAGATCGCGGTCGTGGTGACGGCGGTGGCGTTCGCCGTGATGGCGGGCGTGCACGATCCGGCCGTCGGCGGCGTCGTCCTGTTCGTGGCGGGCTTCTTCCTGCTGGCGGGCCTGCCGGTCGTGCTTGACTGGTCGGAGCTGCACGCCGGGGCGGAGCGCGCGGGCGCGGCGGCCGGGTTCTTGCTGCTCGCCGGGAACCTCGGCGGCGTGGTCCTGGTACTGATCATCCAGCTCGTGATCGGGAACCCGTACCTCTCGCTCGGTGCCCTGTCGGTGGCTGGCGTGGCCGGGCTCGTGCTGGCCACCAGGCTTCCCGCGCGGGGCGCGGGCGGCATACCGGAAAGGGGCGCCAAGTGACCGACGCGGACGGCACGACCGGCACGACCGACCCGATGGCGGATCTGGAACGCCAGCTCAAGCCCTACCGCAAGCAGTTCCGCTCCTTCCCCGAACTGCCGGCCCGCGGCCTGCCGAGGGCCGACGTGATCGGCCTGGTCGAGCGGCTCGCCGTGGCCGAGGAGCACCGCTGGCGGGACGGCTTCGCGTCCGGGGCCGTCTACCACGGCGACCCCGGGCATGTGGCGTTCCTCAACCGCGTCTACGCGGCCCAGTCGCAGAGCAACCCGCTCCATCCGGACCTGTGGCCGAGCGCCTCCAAGTTCGAGGCGGAGATCGTCGCCATGACGGCGGCCATGCTCGGGGCCGGCCATGCCCCGGCGGACGCGCCGGTGGTGGGCACGGTGAACTCCGGCGGGACCGAGAGCATCCTGCTGGCGATGAAGGCCTACCGGGACTTCGCCCGCGAGCGCCGCGGCATCGCCGAGCCGGAGATCGTCGCGCCGGTCACCGCCCACGCGGCGTTCGACAAGGCCGCCCGGTTCTTCGACATGCCGCTGGTCCGGGTCCCGGTCGACGACGGGTTCCGGGCGGACCTGGACGCGATGGCCGCGGCCGTGACGGAGCGGACGGCTGTCGTGGTGGGATCGGCGCCCGGATTCCCGCACGGGGTGATCGACCCGATCCCCGAGATCGCGGCGCTGGCCGCCGACCGCGGCGTGGGCTGCCACGTTGACGCCTGCCTCGGCGGGTTCATCCTGCCGTGGGCGCAGCGGCTCGGCTACCCGGTACCGCCGTTCGACTTCCGGCTGCCCGGGGTGACCTCGATGTCGGCCGACACGCACAAATACGGTTACGCGGCCAAGGGCTCGTCGGTGGTGCTGTACCGGGGCAGGGAACTGCGCCAGTTCCAGTACTACACGGTGGCCGACTGGCCGGGCGGCCTGTACCTGTCGCCCACGTTCGCCGGCAGCCGGCCCGGCGCCCTGTCCGCCACCTGCTGGGCGGCCATGGTCTCGATCGGGGAGGACGGCTACACCGAGGCGGCCAGGCGGATCCTGGAGACGGGGGCGAGGATCCGGGACGGGGTCGCCGCCATCCCCGGTCTCCAGGTGCTCGGCGACCCGCTGTGGGTCACCGCGTTCGCCGCCGATGACGGCCTCGATGTCTACCAGGTCATGGAGAACATGGGCCACCGCGGCTGGAGCCTGAACGGCCTGCAGCGGCCCGCCGCCGTCCACATCGCGGTCACGCTGCGGCACACCCTGCCCGGGGTCGCCGACCGCTTCCTCACCGACCTGGCCGGCTCGGTCGAGGAGGTCCGGGCCAACCCGGGCGTGAGCACCGGGATGGCCCCGGTCTACGGCATGGCCGCCGCGCTGCCCGCCGATGTCGTCCACCAGCTGCTCACCGCCTACCTCGACCTGCTCTTCGAGGTGTGATGGACGCGGCACGCCACATCCTCGCGATCGACCTGGGCACCTCGGCGCTGAAGGTGGCCCTGGTGTCCACGGCCGGCCAGGTCGTGGCGTCGGAGCAGGACACCTGCCAGGTGCGGCTGCTCCCCGGCGGCGGCGCCGAACAGGATCCGCTGCGGTGGTGGGACCTGATCACCGGCGCGTCGTCCCGGCTGATGGCACGGGGCACCGTCCCGGCGGGGTCGGTCGTGGCCGTCGCCTGCACCGCCCAGTGGTCGGGGACCGTGCCGGTTGACGAGCACTGCCAGCCCATCCGTGACGCGATCATCTGGATGGACTCGCGCGGCGCGCCGTACGTGCGGCGCATCACCCGTGGCCCCGTGAACGTGCAGGGGTACGGGGTGGACAAGCTGGTCCGGTGGCTGCGCGCCACGGCCGGGATCCCCGGGCGGAGCGGGAAGGACTCCATCGCGCACATCCTGTGGCTCCAGCACGAGGAGCCGGAGACCTACCGCCGGGCGCACCTGTTCCTGGAGCCGAAGGACTGGCTGAACGCCCGTCTCACCGGGCGCCCGGCGGCATCGTTCGACTCGATCGCGCTGCACTGGGTCACCGACAACCGCCATCCCGGCCGGATCCGGTATGACCCGGCGCTCCTGCGGCTGGCCGGGATCGACCGGGCACGGCTGCCGGAACTGCTGGCCGCCACCGACATCCTCGGCCCGCTGCTGCCCGGACCGGCCGACGCACTCGGTGTCCCGGCGGGTATCCCCGTCGTGGTCGGCACGCCCGACCTCCAGTCGGCAGCCATCGGGGCCGGGGCGACGCGGGACTATCAGGCGCACCTGTACGTCGGCACCTCCTCCTGGCTGACCTGCCACGTGCCGTTCAAGAAGACCGATCTGCGGCACAACATGGCCTCGCTGCCCTCGCCGATACCGCTGCGGTACTTCATCGCCGACGAGCAGGAGACCGCCGGCGCCGCGCTCACGTTCCTGCGTGACCGGGTGATGTTCGGCGATGACCCGCCGTCCGGCGCCTACGCCGAGTTCGACCGGATGGCCGCGAAGGCCCAGCCCGGGAGCGGCGGTGTCATCTTCGCCCCGTGGCTGTACGGCGAGCGCACGCCGGTGGAGGACCGGTTCGTGCGCGGCGGCTTCTACAACATGTCGCTGTTGACCAGCCGCGACGACCTGGTACGGGCGGTCCTGGAAGGGGTGGCGCTCAACGCGCGCTGGCTGCTGCGCGCGGTGGAGCATTTCGCCCGGCACCGCCTGGACCCGATCCGGTTCATCGGCGGTGGCGCGCGCTCGGAGGTGTGGTGCCAGATCTTCGCCGACGTGCTCGGCCGGGACATCGAGCAGGTGGCGGACCCGGTGAACGCGAACGCGCGGGAGCCGGCCTGCTGGCGGCGGTCGCGCTGGGTGAGCTCACGTTCGACCAGGTGGCGGAGCGGGTCCAGGTGGCCCGCAGCTACCAGCCGGATCCGGGCACCAGCCAGCTCTACGACGGGCTGTTCGACGAGTTCGTGGGGTTCTACCGGCGTAACCGCCGGGCGCACGCGCGCCTGAACCGCGGGCACCCGGGCGGATGAGCGGCGTCCCTCATTCCTGGAAGTACTCCTCGACGGTCTCCTCGGCGGGCTGGGCCGTGCCGGGGATGATCTGTCCCGCGGCGGTCTCGGTCACCGGCAGCCCGGGTTCCGGGAGCGGGGTGCCCGGGCCGGGGGTCCGGTGGAACACCCGGCCGACGCCGAGCGCGGGACGCCCGCCGTCGGGGTCCACGGCCGCACCGCGGGGCCGCCGCACCACAACCCGCCGCCGCAGCCAGCCCTGGGCGCGCCGGGGCACGACCATTCCGGCCACCCCGGTCAGCATGATCACCCATCCGGCGACCTGAAGGTTGAGGAATGAAGGGTGGCTGGTGACCGCGAAGGCAAGGATCGCGCCGACCGCCACCAGTGCCAGTCCGGTTGCTGTCCTCATGGCCCGGCCTCTACCCTCACTGCGGGATTCACTCCTGCCGCACGGGGATTGTTTCCCGGGCGGATCACTGGCTTGGCCGGGGCGTGGTGCAGGACACCCTCGGATTCGCGCCCGCGTAGTTGAGCGGGCCGGCGACGATCGTCACCAGGATCGTGCCCGCCCTGGCGCAATTGGCGTGCCCGTTGTTGTAGTAACCGCGCTGGCCGCCGGCGATAGCCCCGATGACCAGCCATACCACGAGCAAGACCGCTGCGATACGCATTGTTACCTCCGCGCCGGTACCCCAGAGCCACTCGGTGCCGCACCCGATGGTGCCGCCCTGAACTACCGCGGCCGATCCCGTTCAAACAACCCCCATCAGCGCGCCGAACGGACGGCTCCGCGGGCGCCGTCTGGCGCCATCGACGCTGGGGGCGGAACTGCCCGGGCCGGCCTGGCCGGATACCCGGCCGATTTGCGGGTAGCGGCACGGGGTGCCGATCGATGACTGGTTCCTGACCCCCGCGGAACGCGGCAACCCGGCCACCCGTCTTGACGCCCGGCGCGGCAGCACCACCGCGTGGTCAGGCGGCAACCGGGTCCGCCCGCTGATCCACGGCGCTACCTACTTCACCGAGCTGCTGGCCCGCGTCCCCGCCCTCAAGCCCGGCGATCTGCTGTTCTTCACCGACTGGCGAGGCGATCCCGATCAGCGGCTGACCGCGGCGGGCCCGCGGATAGCGGAGCTTTTCAGCGCGGCCGCCCGCCGCGGCGTGGTGGTGAGGGGCCTGGTGTGGCGCTCCCACCTGGACCGCTTCCAGTTCAGCGAGCTGGAGAACCGCCATCTGGGCGAGCAGGTTGACGCCGCGGGCGGCCAGTGCCTGCTCGACATGCGGGTCCGGCCGGGCGGCTCCCACCACATGAAGATGGTCGTGCTCCGCCACGCCGCCAGCTCGGCCGCCGACGTCGCCTTCGTCGGCGGCATCGACCTGTGCCACAGCCGGCGCGACGACGTCTCGCACCGGGGGGACCCGCAGAGCCAGCCGATGGCGTCGGTCTACGGCGACCGGCCGCCGTGGCACGACGTCCAGGCGATGATCCAGGGGCCGGCGGTCGGCGACGTCGAGGCGGTGTTCCGCGAACGCTGGGATGACCCGGCACCGCCGACCCGCAATCCCGTGGGCCGCCTGCGTGACCTGCTCGGCGGGGTGGACGACGATGCGCGCCGGCTTCCGCCGCAGCTGCCCGACCCGCCGCCACAGGGCACCCACGCCGTCCAGCTGCTGCGCACCTACCCCTACCGCAGGCGCGGCTACGCGTTCGCCCCCGCCGGCGAGCGCAGCATCGCCCGCGGCTACCTCAAGGTGCTGCCCCGGGCCCGCTCGCTGGTCTACCTGGAGGATCAGTACCTGTGGTCCTCCGCCGTCGTCGCGGTGCTGGCCCGGGCCCTGCGGGGCAGTCCCGGGCTGCGCCTGATCGCGGTCATCCCCCGGTTCCCTGACCAGGACGGCAGGCTGGCGATGCCGCCCAACCTGGTCGGCCGGATCGACGCGCTCGAGACGCTCCAGCGGGCAGGCGGGGACCGGGTAGCCGTCTACTCCCCGGAGAACCAGGCAGGCACGCCCGTCTACGTCCACGCCAAAGTCTGCGTCGTCGACGACACGTGGGCCATCGTCGGATCTGACAACTTCAACCGGCGCTCGTGGACCCATGACTCCGAGCTCAGCTGCGCGGTCATCGACCAGCCGGGCCAGCCCGGCCAAGACGGGGTCCGCCATGGCGCCGGCACTTACGCGCACGCGCTGCGCACCGCCCTCAGCCGGGAGCATCTCGGCGGTGCCGCCGACGGTGAGCTGGACAGCGCCGACGGCACGTTCGAGGCGTTCCGCCAGGCGGCCGCCCGGCTGGAAGCCTGGCACCAGGACGGCCGGCGCGGGCCCCGGCCACCCGGGCGGCTGCGCGGCTACCAGCGCCCCCGCCTTTCGCCCTGGACCACCGCGTGGGCCCAGCTGCCCTACCGGCTGATCTACGACCCGGACGGCCGCCCGCCGGCGATGCGGCGGGCAGGCCGCTTCTGAACGGGCCGCAACCAGGCCGGGGCAGCCGGTTTGACTGACGTTTCGATGGTGAGTTGAGGGGTGCTTCACACCTGAAAGGAAAAGACGATGGCGATCATCCTTGCTGTCCTCCTGCTCGCCCTCATCCTGGGCGGGCTGGGCTTCGCCGTGCACGTGCTGTGGTGGATCGCCCTGATCGTGCTGGCCCTGTGGCTGCTTGGTTTCTTCTTCACCGGGGCCGCCGCGGGGCGCAGGCGCCGCTGGTACCGCTGGTAGCCGCCCGGCGAGCGACGTGACGTCCGCCCGGGAACGGCGGCGGGCAACCCGCCGCACGGTCATCATCGCCGGGTCGGCGAACCTCTTCGTCGGCGTCATCAAGCTGGCGGCCGGGCTGCTGTCCGGCTCGAGCGCGATGCTCGCCGAGGCCGCGCACTCGGCCGCGGACACCCTCAATCAGGCATTCCTGCTGACGTCGGTGCACCGCAGCGACCGGCCAGCCGATCCCGGCCACCCGTTCGGCTACGGCCAGGAACGTTACTTCTGGTCGCTGCTCGCGGCCTTTGGCATCTTCATCGCCGGCGCGGGATTCTCGATCTTCGAGGGGATACTCGCGCTCGGGCGCGAGAGCGCGGGCGATCCCCTCATCGCCTATGTCGTGCTCGCCGTCGCCGGCGTCGCCGAGGGCGCATCGTTCATCCGGGCGTACCGGCAGATGCGCGCCGAGGCCCGGCGCAGCCACACCGGGCTCGTCGATCACGTACAGCGCAGCCCCGACACCACGGTGAAGGCGGCGCTGTTCGAGGACACCGCCGCGCTCATCGGGCTCGCGCTCGCCGCCGCCGGCCTCGCGCTCCGCGAGCTGACCGGATCGCCGGTCTGGGACGCATCCGCCTCCATGGCGATCGGCGTGCTGCTCATCGCCGTCGCCGTCAAGCTCGGCCTCGACAGCCGTGACCTGCTCATCGGCCGGGCCGCCGACCCGGAGGAGCAGCGCGTCATCCGCGGGGTGATCGAGCAGATGCCGGGGGTGGACGAGCTTGTCGAACTGCTCACCATGCAGCTGGGCCCCGACCATCTGATCGTCGCGGCCCGGGTGGACTTCAGCGGCCGGATCAATGCCGACGAGGCGGAGGACCTCGCCAGCACGATCGACCGCCAGCTGGCCGAACGGCTGACCGTGACCCCGCACGTCTTCATCGACCCGACGACCGCGGGCAGCAAGGCCGGGGCTACCTGATCTCGGAGCGGGGGCGCCGCTGACGATACCATGGGGGCTGGTAATCACACGGGAGCTCGGGTCAACCGGGCTGAGAGGGTGGCTGGCCGCAAGGACTGCGCCACCGACCGTTTGAACCTGACCGGGTAATGCCGGCGTAGGGAGGCAGTCGTGGCCATCACATCCCCACCAGCACCGGACACGTTCGTCACCGTCCCCGGAGACCGCCACTCGGAGGTCGCGCGCACGCTGGCCGAGCCGGTACCGCAGGCGCTCAGCCTGGTCGGCTTCACCCCGGCCAGCTGGATGTCCGCGTCGATCTGCTCGTTCGGCGTCGCCGCGGCGGCGACCCTGCTGGTGGGCCGGCTCGGCGCACTCGGCCGCCGGGTCACCGCATGAGCGGGCAGCGGTCCCCGGCCGAGCTCGTCCACGGCATGGGCAAGGAACTGGTCGAGCCCGACTGGAGCCCTCTCACCGGCGGTGAGGTGAGCGCCGTGCTCGCCAGGTACCCTGCGGCCGCCGGGGCAGGGCCCGCCGGGGCAGGGCCCGCCGGGTCAGGGCCCGGCGCCGGTGAGGTGACGGGTGCCGTCGTCGCCTGGAGCAGCCCGCGGCCGATGTCGGCCGCCGGCCTTGTCAGCCACGGCAACGGCACCGCCTTCGTGAAGCGTCACCACATACGCGTCCGCACCCCCGCTCAGCTCACTGCCGAACACGCGTTCGCCACGCACCTGCGCGACCATGGCCTGTCGGTGCCTGCGGTCTGGCGCACGGCGGCCGGCCGGACCGCGGTGGCCTCTGGTGACTTCGTTTACGAGGTGCACGACGTGGCGCCGGGTGTCGACCTCTACCGGGATGCGATGTCGTGGACGCCGTACCTGAGCCCCGGCCACGCCCGGGCCGCGGGTGCCGCGCTCGCGCGGCTGCACCAGGCGGCGGCCGGGTTCGGCCGGCCGGCCCGGCCACCGGCGGTGCTCACCAGTTCCTGCGGCGTCATCACCGCGGCGGACCCGCTCGCCGAGGTGGACGCGATGGGTCGCCGGCGCCCCGGGCTCGGCCGCTACCTGGCCGGCCGCGGCTGGCGCGGCGATCTCACCCACGATCTCCTCCCCGCGATGCGCCGCGCCGCGCCGCTGCTCGCCACGCTGGCCCGGCAGTGGGGGCACGGCGACTGGCACCCCTCCAACCTCAGCTGGGACGGCACCGGGCCGGACGCAGAGGTCGCGGCGGTGTTCGACTTCGGGCTGGCCAACCGCACCTTCGCCGTCCACGACCTGGCGGTCGCGCTCGAGCGCAGCACCATCGCCTGGCTCGACCTCGCCGAATCCGGCCGGGCCGGGGTCGACCTCACGGCCGTGGACGCGCTGCTCGACGGCTACCGGAGCATCCGGCCACTGGGCCCGGCGGAAGCGGCCGCCCTGCCCGAGGTGCTCCCGGTCGTCCACCTCGAGTACGCGCTCTCCGAGGTCGAGTACTTCGCCGACGTGGTGGCCTCGCCCGGGCTGGCCGATCTCGCCTACGACACCTACCTCATCGGCCACGCCCAGTGGTTCGCGGGACCGGACGGCTCGGCCATGCTCGACCATCTCCGCCAGCGGGCCCGCCGGCCAGGCACCACATGATCGTGGTGGCTGCCTGCGCGCGGGGGAAGCCTGCCACGATGAAGCCATGAAGCAAGATCCACCCGACCGGCCGGCGCTGCCTGGCGTGCGCATCCGGGCGGCGGCCGACAGCGACGGGCCAGCGCTGGCCGCGATCGACCAGTCCACCTGGTCTGCCGACGTGTCCCCGGTGCCGCTCTGGCCCCTCGACAGGCCCTTCTTCGACGACCGGACGCCGCCCGAGAATGTCCTGGTCGCTCACGAAGGCGAGCACGTCATCGGCTATGTGAAGCTGCGCCCGGACCCCCTGCCGGCCTCCAGCGGGCACGTCCAGGAGATCAACGGCTTCGCCGTTGCCCCCGCCCATCAGGGACGAGGAGTCGGCCGCATGCTCCTGGAGGCCGCCCGGCAGGAAGCGACCAGCCGCGGGGCCCGCCGCATCACCCTGCGGGTCCTCGGCACCAACACCCGGGCCCAGTCGCTCTACCGCGCATGCGGCTACCGGACCGAAGGCGTCCTCAAAGATCAGTTCTATCTGCAGGGCCGCTATGTCGACGACGTCTTCATGGCGCTGGAGATCCCGGTCCGCGGCTGACACCCACGACCCGGACTCCGGATCGCCGTCCCATCAGGGGCCGGCGGCTGGCTGGAGGCCGAGCAGGCGGGCCGCGTTCTGCTTGAGGATCTTCGGTCTCACTTCGTCCTTGATGGGCAGCTTGGCGAAGTCGGCGAGCCAGCGGTCCGGGGTGAGCAACGGGAAGTCCGAGCCGAACAGGACCTTGTCCTGCAGCAGGGTGTTGGCGTACTGCACCAGCTGCGGCGGGAAGTACTTCGGCGACCAGCCGGACAGGTCGATGTAGACACCGGGCTTGTGCGTGGCGATGCTCAGCGCCTCGTCCTGCCAGGGGAAGGACGGATGCGCCAGGATGATCTTCAGTTCGGGGAAGTCGGCCGCCACATCGTCGATGTGCAGCGGATTGGAGTACTTCAGCCTGATCCCGCCGCCGCCCGGCACACCGGCGCCGATGCCGGTCTGGCCGGTGTGGAAGAGCGCGATCGCCCCGAGTTCCTCGATCGCTTCGTACAGGCCGTACGCCATCCGGTCGTTCGGGAAGAAGCCCTGGATGCTGGGGTGGAACTTGAAGCCCTTCACGCCGTAGCGCGCTGCCAGCCGGCGCGCCTGCCCCACCCCGGCCCGGCCGCGGAAGGGGTCGATGGAGGCGAAGGGGATGAGGACGCCGCCGCTGGCGGCGGCCGCCTCCGCGATCTCCTCGTTCGGCACCGGCGGGATGCCGGTGGCGTGCTCGGCGTCCACCGTGAACACCACCGCCGCCATGTCGCGCTCGCGGTAGTACGCGGCGATCTCCGCCAGGGTCGGCTTGCGGCGCGCGGCGTCCACCCCGAAATAGGCGGCGGACGCATCGTTGAGCGTGTCGCCCAGGGACGTGCCGCCGCGCGAGGAGACCTCGGCGTGGGTATGCACGTCGAGGGCGACCAGACTTTCGAGGTCCATACCAGGCTCCCTCCGGCCCAGCGCGCGGCGGCCGGGAATGTGTGCCGAAACGGCTGCTCAGGCAACCCTTTCGGCACACATTCTGCTAGGTGCCTCATCCCCTGCCCGGACGGGGGTAGGGGCCGGGATGGCTCCGGCCGCTACCCCGGGGATCAGGCTCCGGACCGGTGGTAGGCCAGGAGCGGCACCCAGCGGACAGTGGGCGCTGCCGTCACGCCCCCGGTCGCCAGCGCCGCGCCAAGGCGCGAGTTCAGGAACGCCTCCTGGTCCGCCCGGGACGACCAGATCTCCGCCACGACGGGGTACCCGAAGATGGCACCCCCCCATATAACTTCGTCACCATAGCCCACACCGGATCACCGGACGGGATCCGATACCCGGTCACGACCTGGGGGCATGGGGTGACGGCCGACGCCGGCGGCTTCGGGTGATGCGGCGCTGGCGACCTGGCGGGGACTGCGTGCCCTCAGCCAGAGGAACAGCAGCCCCAACGGCACGGCGAGGCCACCGAGGCCGTAGATGACGAACGCGGCGAAGCTGTCGATGTGATCGACCAGCCACCGGAAGTTCTGGCCGAAGAAGCCCGTGATGAAGGTCAGCGGCAGGAAGACGGTTGCCAGGATCGTGAGCTGCTCGATGGTGGCGTTCTGCCGGACACTGACCTTCGTCTGCTCGACCGAGATCACTGCCATGTTGGCCTGCAGCACGGTGCCGAGCAGCTCACGCTGGGCGGCGACCTCCTCGTCGACGAGGAGCACGTGGTCGTGGACGTCGCGCAGATACGGCTGCAGCTCCGGGGCCGCGGTGGTGCGCTCGACCGCGGCGACCACGCCGAGCAGCGGATGGACGGCGCGGTGGAAGTCGGTTGCCTCGCTGCGCAGCGAGTAGATCCGTTCGGTCGGCGCGACGGTGCCGGAGAACACGGTGGCTTCGATCTGGTCGATATCGCGTTCGAGCCCGGCCACGACGGGCGCATATCCGTCCACGACCTCGTCCAGGATCGCCCAGAGCGCCGATGAGCTGCCCGCGGTCAGAAGCTCCGGCCGCTGCTCCAGCCGCTGCCTGGCCTCCCGCAGCTCGCTCGCGGCCCCTTGCCGCACGGTGATCACGAAGGTCGGCGCGAGGAAGACGCTGATCTTGCCGAACTCGATCTCTTCGGCCTCGTCGTCGTAGCGGGCGGTGCGCAGGATGACCAGCCGCACGCCGGCGTCGTAGTTCTCGATCTTTGGCCGCAGGTGAAAGTTCTGCGCGTCCTCCACGGCCAGCTCATGCAGGTCGAAGGCGTCGCGAACCTGCGCCAGCTCGTCGGCCCCGGGCTCGAACAATCCCAGCCACACGAAGCCACCCTCGCTGCACCGTGCCGCCGCCTCCTCCAGCGGCACGGCGCCCCGATCACGCCTGCGGCCGTGCTGGTAGTGAGCACAGTCAATGATCATCTTGGGGCTCCTTGTCCCAAAGCAACAGACATCCTTTACCAAGCATGGCGGAGCCCGGCCCGGTTACGGCCCGTGGGCATCGGTGTTTCGGCTCGATGGCTACGGGGCAAGGGCGCCCCCGGGAAGGTCCCGGCGGGACAGCGAGGAGGAACCGTGATCGAGCACACCACAGGCGGGGATATGAGCCTGGCCCAGCTGGCCGATCAGCACCACACCGCCCCATCGACGATCCTGCGGCTGACCGCGGAGAACTCACCGAAGGGGGCGTACCCGCCAGACGTATCCGCTTACATCAACGGCGTGTTCAAGGGGAGCGTCACTCACGACCAGCACATGCCTCAGGGGCTGCGTCTTTACCTGCCTTCCTGATACACCACCGGCCGGAACCGCTGACCTGCTCACTTGACCCCGAGGCAGGCGGCCCCGGCAGTCAAGATGGCCTTCCGGTCCGCTTGCGTGAGCCCGAACCCGTGCGACGTGAAGTCGGTTTGCAGGCACTTCTCCGCCGCCGCTCTCGCGGTGGAACTGGTGGCGGCGGGCAGGGCGCACGTGATGATGGAGTGCCGCCCGGCCGAGGTGAGCGGGTTTCCGTTGGTGATGCAGGTCTTCAGCTTTGCCTCCGCCGCCCGCACCTGCGGGCTGGTGGCGAGCGAGCTCGCCGTCGCCGCGGCACTACCCGTCGAGGTGTGGTGGGAGCAGCCGGCGGCCCCGGCCGCGATCAGGATGCCCAGTGCCACCGCTGTGAGGGCTGCCCTCATCGTCGTGTTCCTTCCCTTTCCCCCCGCCCCCCTATGACGGGCGGGAGCCTTCCTACCCCTAGCTGAGCAGGTCTACGGCAAAGGGGAACCCGCATGTCAGTCACGGTTGGACAACTGGACTGGCCATTCGGGGCCGGGCGGGCCGCCGGTCCCTTCCCGCTCGTTACTGCCCGGCCGGCTGGCTGTCGGCCAGCGCGGCGCCCACCTGATCGGCGAAGGCGACGGCCACGAGCCTTTGCTCCATGGTGGGCCGGGCACCGGGCGCCGGGCTCATCAGGAACCTGCCCTTGAGCATGCCGCCGTGCTCCACCAGCAGTTCGGTGTCGGTGTCCGCGGGCAGGCCCTCGGCCACGTCCAGGGTCCGCTGCCCGGCTGTGATCTGGCCGTTGTGCAGGAGCCGGGCCGGCTTGCCCAGTCCCGCCACGCCGAACTGGAAACGGCACGAGCGGAGCGACAGCACCTCAGTGAGCTGGGCCGATACCTGCTCGATGAGCTCCGATGGGGAGCCTCCCGCCGCCACGGCCTGGGCGGCCGCGTTGATCCCGTCCAGGTAGCCCGCCCGCCGGCTCGCGGCCGAATGCTGGCGGCGGCCCCAGACGGCCAGTTCGGTGACGGCGACGCCGATGACGAGGAGCAGGACAGTGGTCTCGATGTCCGCCCGCCGGGTGATCGCGAGTTCCTCGTAGGGCCGGGTGAGGAAGAAGTCGAACCACACCGCCGCCGACAGCGCCGCCAGGTACCCGGCGAGCCGGTACCCGTTCGCCGCGACGGCGACCACGACCAGGATCAGGGCCAGGGCGGCATCGGTATTGGGGAAACCGGTGCGGAAAGGGACCAGGACAGCGGCAAGCGCCAGCGGGGCCGCCAGCGCCGCCAGCACTGCCACGCGGTCCCGTTTCAGCTCTCGCCGGACCCTCACGTAATCGTGATAGCACAGTCACGCGCGCGGTTACCAGGGCACCCGCCATCTCCCACGGCCTGATCCGCCCGGGCAGAACCCGGCGCGGTCGCTGTCCTGGCCAGAGCCAGGCGGGGCCGGATCAGG
This sequence comes from uncultured Actinomycetes bacterium, assembly GCA_963741615.1. Classification (GTDB taxonomy): domain Bacteria; phylum Actinomycetota; class Actinomycetes; order Streptosporangiales; family Streptosporangiaceae; genus UBA9676. The sequence continues at coordinate 283,474 of CAVUIU010000030.1, read as the reverse complement.
TCATCCCCGTCAGGCGGCCAGGCCTGGGAGCCCGTCATAGGCGGCCATCACGATCTCCAGTCCCCGGCTGTCGCCGCCTGACCCGGGGTCGCGCATCTGGTTCGTCACGTACGCCACCGCCATGCGGGCATCGGGATCGATCATGACCAGCGAGCCGCCCCACCCGCCCCAGCCGTACGTGCGGCCGAACAGCCCGTAACCCAGGCCGTAGCTCATCTGCATCCCCAGCAGGCGGTCTTCGCCGCGGAACTGCTCCTGCACGGCAAGCTCGCAGCCCGCCGGCGAGAGCAGGCGCACGCCCCGCACCGTTCCCCCGCACGCCATCGCCGACTGCACGAGGGCGACCGAGCGGGCGTTGCCGAATCCGCTCGCGGCGGGGATCTGCGCCCGGCGCCAGCCCACGCTGTTCCCGTCACGTACCCGTATCGTGCTCCCGGCACCGGGGGCCGTGCGGGCCGGGCGGGCCGGGCCGCTGCCGGGCGCGCTCGAGGCGTAGTCCTCGGACCGCGACGGCGGCGGGACCGAGAGCGCGACCCGGTGGTCGTGCTCAGCGGCCAGCCCGATGTGGAAGTCCGCGCCCAGCGGGCCGGCCACCTCGTCGGCGAAGAAGTCGCCCAGGCTGCGGCCGGTGATCCGGCGCACCACCTCGCCGACGAGAAATCCCTGGGTGATCGAGTGATATCCGGCCGCGGTGCCCGGCTCCCACCGCGCGGCCTGCGCGGCCAGGCGAGCCGTGGCGGCCGGCCAGTCGGACAGATCCTCGGCCGTCATCGGCGTGTCCCAGTCGGGCAGGCCCGCCGTGTGCGCGAGCAGGTGCCGCACCAGCACGCCGTCCTTGCCCGCCGCGGCGAACTCCGGCCAGTACCGGGCGACCGGCGCCGAAAGGTCGAGCTCGCCGCGGTCGGCCAGGATCAGGGCGCACAGCGCCGTCATCGTCTTGGTGACGGACCAAACGTTGGTGATCGTGTCACGCTGCCACGGGGTCGTCCGCTCCGCGTCGGCGAACCCGCCCCAGACGTCGGCCACCGGCTCGCCGGCCACGAAGACCGCCGCCGAGCCACCCACGTCGCCGGCGTCCAGGAATGCGGCCAGCGCGCGGGGCACCGAGGCGAACGACTCATCGCAGGAACCGGAGATCTCGGCCATGCCAGGAAAGCTACCCGGCCCCGCCCGGCCAACGTCAATCCATTAACCGGGACCTTGCGGCCGGTGAGGGCCGATCAGAGAGTCGTCGGTAGCGGGCGGATCGACTAGTGCAGCCGGGCGCGCCAGTCGGGGGGCACCCGGCCGGCCGGGCCGGGGACCGGCTGATCGGCGGGATGGTGGTCCGGCGGCGCCAGCGCCGGGCCGGACTCGTAGAACTCGTCGGTCTGGTAGCTCCAGAACCAGGCCTCCCCCGGCTCGAAGCTGCGGATGACCGGGTGCCCGGTGGCCGCCGCATGGGCGCTGGCGTGCTGCGCCGGCGAGGTGTCGCAGCAGCCGACGTGCCCGCACTGGGCACACCGGCGCAGGTGCAGCCACCAGCCGCCGGCTGCCTCACACTCGACGCAGCCGGTTCCGCTCGGCGGGACGACGGGCTCGATCCCCGGCAGCGCGGTCATGCTGGGTCCTTTCGTTCGGCATCAGGGGCGGTCAGTGGCAGGCGTACCCGGAACCGTGTGTTGCCGGGCTCCGACTCCACCTGGAGGTCTCCGTGATGCTTGTTCACCACGATCCGCCAGGAGATGTCCAGGCCCAGGCCGGTGCCCTCGCCCACCTGCTTGGTGGTGAAGAACGGCTCGAAGATCCGCTCCCGGATGTCGGCGGGCACACCCGGGCCGGTGTCGCCGATCTCGATCAGAACCCGGTCTCCGTCCAGGGCGGTCCGGACGGTGAGCGTGCCCTGTCCGCCCATCGCGGACACCGCGTTGTCGATCAGGTTCGTCCAGACCTGGTTGAGCTCCGCGGCGTAGACGGGGATCTGCGGCAGGCCGCGGTCGTAGTCCTTCACCACCGTGATCCCGTCGCCGAGCTTCCTGCTCATCATCAGCAGGGTGCTGTCCAGCAACTCGTGCACGTCGACGACCCGGTAAGGGGCCCGGTCCAGCTGGGAGTACTGCTTGGCCGCGTTGACCAGGACGGAGATCCGGTTGGTCGAGTCCTCGATCTCGTTCATCAGCAGTTCGGTCTCGGCGGTGTAGTTGAGCCACCGCAGCGCGCCTTCCAGCGTCTGCCCGTCCACGGTGGCCGCGACTTGGTCCAGCCAGCCAGCGTCCAGGCCGGCCTGCACGAAGGTTGGCGCGAGCTCCCACCCGTCGGCCACACCGTGGGCTTCCAGCCAGTCGCCGACCTCGTCCTCCCGGTCGGACGCCTCCATCGGGCTCAGCGTGGGCGCCTTCGAGACCCGCTCCGCGGCCTCCTCCTGCAGCAGGATCAGCGCGCCGAGCGCGTCCCGGTCGTACGGCCCAGCGGCGATCGTCCCCAGCTTGTGCCGCATGCCGGCAACCCGCTCGCGCAGCGACGACGTGGCACGCACGGCGGCTGCCGCCGGGTTGTTCAGCTCGTGGGTCAGGCCGGCCGACAGTGAGCCGAGGGCGAGCAGCCGTTCCCGCTGGCCGACGATCCGCTGAGAGGTCTGGACGCCGATGAACATTCCCTCCAGCAGGTGCAGGGCCATCGGGAACCAGTCCTGCATCATCTGGTTGAACGCGGCCGAGCTCAGCACGTAGAACCTGGACGGCCTGGTCACCCGCAGCGAGGCGGTGTAGACCTGGGGCACCCGGTCACCCAGGTAGACCTGGGTCGCCCCCGCGTACACGCCGCGCTCTGAGGTGCGGTTTATCTCGACGTCGTCGGCCCCGACCCGGCGGGACAGCACCACTTCACCGACGAGAAGCACATAGAAGCAGGTGGCGGGGTCGCCCTCGTGGAAAACCGGCCCCGGGTCGACGTGCTCGACCCGGCCTTCGCGGCACAGCCACCCGAGCTGGTCCTCGGTCAGCTTCTCGAAGAGGAACAGGGTCCGCAGTTCGTCGATGTCGCAGGGCAGGGGGGGCATCGGCGCGCTCACAACTTCTCCAGGTAACGGTGCACGAGCATGACGGCCATGGCACCCTCGCCGACCGCGGAGGCGACCCGCTTGGCTGACTCGGCCCGTGCGTCCCCGGCCACGAAAACGCCGGGCACGCTGGTCTCCAGGTGGTACGGCGCCCGGTCCAGTTCCCAGCCGCGGGGCCGGTCGCCATCGACGGACAGATCCGGGCCGGCGATGACGAAGCCGCGTTCATCCCGGGTCACGACGCCGTCCAGCCAGTCGGTGAGCGGCGCCGCGCCGATGAACAGGAACAGCCACTGTGCGCTGACGGTCTCGGTCGCGCCGGTGGAGGTGTCGCGCAGGGTCAGGCTCTCCAGGTGGTCGCTGCCCTCGGCGGCGATGACCTCGGTGCAGGTGCGGACGGAGAGATTGCCGATCTCGCTGATCTGCTGGATGAGGTAATAGGACATGGACCGCTCCAGCGAGGGCCCGCGGACCAGGATCGTCACCGACTTGGCGTGCTGGGCCAGGTAGACGGCGGCCTGCCCGGCGGAGTTCGCGCCGCCGACGATGTAGATGTCCTGGCCCGCGCAGGCGGCGGCCTCGGTGAGCGTGGACCCGTAGTAAACCCCGCGCCCCGTCATCTCCGCCAGCCCGGGCGCGGCGAGCTGCCGGTAGGAGACCCCGGTGGCGAGGATGACGGTGTGCGCATCGATGGCGCCACCGTCCGCGAAGCGGACCGTGCGCGCCGAGCCGTTCACGTCCAGGGCGACGACGTCACGCGTGGTGAGCACCTCGGCCCCGAACCTGGTGGCCTGCCGCCGGGCCCGCCCGGTCAGCTGCGCCCCGGACACCCCGTCGGGGAAGCCGAGGTAGTTCTCTATCCGCGAACTCTGGCCCGCCTGGCCGCCGGTGGCGGTGCGCTCCACGAGCACGGTGCGCAGCCCCTCGGACGCGCCGTACACCGCGGCGCCCAGGCCGGCCGCGCCGCCGATGACGATGAGATCGTAGAAGTCCTTCGACGGCGTGGTGGCCAGCCCGACGCGGCTGGCCAGCTCGGCGTCGGCCGGCTCGACCAGCGGCTCCCCATCGGGGGTGATCACCACCGGCAGCCGCAGCCCGTCGGCCCCGGCGGCGGCCAGCAGCCGCTTGCCGTCGGGTCCCTCGGAGTCGTACCAGCGGTAGGCGACCTGATTGCGGGCGAGGAACTCGCGGACCGCGGAGCAGCGCGCGGACCAGCGGTGCCCGACCATCTTGGTCACCCGGACCGGCCGCCGGTCCTCCGCCTGCCACTGGCTCAGCAGCTCGTCGATCACCGGGTAGAGCTTCTCCTCCGGCGGGTCCCACGGCTTGAGCAGGTAGTGGTCGAGATCGACCACGTTGATCGCGTCGATGGCGGCGCCGGTGTCCGCGTAGGCGGTGAGCAGCACCCGGCGGGCCGGCGGGTACAGCTCGATCGCCCGCTCGAGGAACTCGATCCCGTTCATCCCCGGCATCCGGTAGTCCGCCACGATCACGGCAACCTCGTCGCCCCGCAGCTTCATCTCGCGCAGCGCGTCGAGCGCGGCCTCCCCGGACTCGGCGCGGACGATCCGGTGCTGTTCGCCGTACCGGCGCCGCAGGTCGCGGGCCACGGCCCGGGACACCCCGGGATCGTCGTCCACGGTCAGGATCGCCGTCCGTGCCGCGCCTTCGGGCGTGGTCACTTCACCTCACCTCGCCGGGGTCGGACCACCACATGCCCCCCATGCTATGAGTTCGGCCAAACGGGACGGTGCGCGTGGTCCGGGAGCGCGACGGACCCATACCCCCGGAGCGGAGCGTGCCAGCCCCGCCGGAGTACCGTGGCGCCTGCCCGGGGCCCGGAACGGCCGGGCCCGTGACGACGGGGAGGGCGAACGATGGCGAATCCTGTTGCGTGGTTCGAGGTCAGCGGACCGGACGCGGGGGCGCTCCAGCGCTTCTACGCGGAGGCCTTCGGATGGCACATCGATGCGGACAACCCCATGAACTACGGGATGGTCGCCGCCCAGGAAGGCGGCATCGGCGGGGGCGTCGGCCCGAGCCCCGACGGCCAGCCGTACACCGTCTTCTACGTGGAGGTCTCCGACCTCCAGGCCGCGCTGGACAAGATCGGCGAACTCGGCGGCACCACCGTGACGCCGCCGATGGATGTCCCCGGCGGGCCCGCCATAGCCTTCTTTACCGACCCGGCGGGCAACCGCATCGGGTTGATGAAGGGCATGTAATACCGGCGCAACACCAAGGGAAGGGCGATGACACGCACGCCTCATCCCGGGTGCAGACGGTCCGCTACACGGTGGAGCACAAGGGCTGAACGCCGCGCCGCGGCCTGTTACGCCGGTGGCTCGTTGTACCGGCCCGGCGGGTCGTTGTACTGGCCGGGCTGGTTGTACTGACCGGGCTGGTTGTACTGGCCCGGCTGGTTGTACTGGCCGGGCTGGTTGTACTGGCCCGGCGGCTCGGTGTAGCGGCGCTCCTCATACACCTCGGTCGAGGCGGCACGCCGCCGCCGCGCGAGCAGGAAACCGATCGAGATGATCAGGCCGAGCACACCCCCGATGATCAGGATGTCGCCAACTATCTGCAGATTGATGTGTGCAGGGCTCCAGGTCACCGCGAACCGGAGAATTGCGCCGATGATGATGAGCGCGGTGCTGCCGCCTATGGTCACGTGCTGGCCACCTTCCGTTGTCGGCACTGTATTCAAGGACATCCCCCGGCCCGCTGGCATCACCCGCCCTGGGTGAGCGGGCCCGGCGTCACTGGCCTGGGACGTTCAGCTGCAGGCAGGTGATGCCGCGCAGGTCCAGCCAGGCACGGCCGGGGCCGCGGACGAGCCGGAGCACCACCTCGCCGCAGGCGGGGCAGCGGGCCACCAGCCCCGGCCCGGCCGGGTAGACGCGTGCCTGCGCGATGGCACCGCTGGTCCCGCACGAGACGCACTGGCCCACCGCGGTGGTGACGTTGACCGTGAACAGCTCCCCCAGCATGCCGGCGAGCATGTTTCCATCCAGGTAATCACTCATGGCTGGCCTCCGGAAGGCCCGAAGCGTTCTGTCTTGATGGCACGCGGGTCATGGCCCGCGCCGACGAGCAGGTCGGCGGCGGTCTCGACGAACCCGGTCGGGCCGCACACGAACACCGCGGGGCGCAGTTCCGGCGCCCAGCCGGCCGAGCCGATCACGGCGGCGCTGATCCGCCCGGCTGGGTGGGGGAGCCGGCCGGCGCGCTGCGGGTGTACACCTGCGTCACTGCCAGGCCGTCCCCGGCGCGTTCCCGGTCGGCCAGCTCATCGGCGTAGAGGACGGCACCGGGATCCCGGACCGAATAGATCAGCCGGAACGGCGCCCGGTTCCCCGCGGCCGCGCGGGCCCGGATCATCGCCATCAGCGGGACCACGCCGCTGCCACCGGCCACCAGCAGCACCGGCGCGGTGCTGGCCGGGCCGGTCGGGCCGGTCGGGCCGGTCGGATCCCAGACGAACCAGCCGCCCACCGGGCCGCGCAACTCGAGCGGGTAGCCGACCGCCAGGGTCTGGGTCAGGTACGGGGAGACCTCCCCGTCGGCCAGCCGCTGCACGGTCAGCTCGAGCATGGGGGCCTCGGCCTGGCGAAAAGCCGACGCGATGGAGTACGACCGCTGGGCCGAGTACCCGTCGGGCGCGGTCAGCCGTACATCCACATGCTGGCCAGGCAGATGCCCCGGCCACCCGGGGACGTCGAGCACGATCGTGCGCGCGGTGGCCGTCTCGTCGCGGACCGCCGCCACGGTCCCCACCCGCCAGGTCAGTCGCCCCAGTACCGCTGCTCGCGCCATGGGTCCCCGTAGTTGTGATAGCCCAGGCTCTCCCAGAAACCGGGCTCGTCGTCGGCGGACAGGTCGATGGCCTGGAGCCATTTGGCGGACTTCCACAAATACAGATGCGGAACGAGAAGCCGTGCCGGGCCTCCGTGCTCTGCCTGCAGTGGCTCGTCGGCGTACTCGAAAGCCACCCACGCCTGGCCATCGACCAGGTCTGCCACCGGCAGGTTGGTGGTGTAGCCACCGTACGAGCGCGCCATCGCGAACTCGGCGCCCGTGTCCACACCGGCCAGCAGCGTGTCCAGGGACACCCCCCGCCATCGGGTGGCGAGCTTGGACCATTTGGTCACGCAGTGCAGGTCGACGGTGATGTCCTCGGCGGGCAGTGCCTGGAACTGCGCCCAGTCCCAGCGGTGGGCCTGCCCGTCCTCGTCCGTCAGCCGCAGCTCCCAGGTACCGGTGTCCACTCTGGGGGTGGGCCCGGCGGAGAGCACGGGAAAGTCGGTGACCAGGTACTGGCCGGGCGGGAGGTGCTCTCCGGCCGCCCGGCGGCGGCCGGAGAAACCAGGTGACACGATTCCCATGGCGAAAGCCTGTCATACCGGGTTTCCCATGGCACCCCGGGACCGGGACCAGACCTGTGCCAAGCTTGCACTCAGGCGAGGGCAAAGGAGCGCGTGGCCATGACCGTGCCGCAGGAGGCAGGCGTGCCTGCTGTGCCGCAGCCGGTGCTGGCCCCGCTCACCGCCGCGGCGATCTTCCTGGTGGTCGCGGTCAGCGACGGTGGCGAGCCTGCGTCCCGGGATCTGCTCGGCGACCTTGCCGCGCTGCAGCGGTCCGTCGGGTTCCGGAACCCCGCCGGCGAGCTGACGTGCGTCGCCGGGGTGGGATCGCAGGCCTGGGACCGCCTGTTCGCCGGGCCGCGGCCAGCCGAGCTGCACCCCTTCCGTGAGCTGGCCGGGGCCCGGCACCGGGCGGCGGCCACACCTGGTGACCTGCTGTTTCACATCCGCGCCACGCAGATGGACCTGTGCTTCGAGCTCGCGGCAATGGTCATGGAGCGGCTGGCGGGGGCGGTCACCGTGTGCGACGAGGTGCATGGCTTCCGGTACTTCGACCAGCGTGACCTGATGGGCTTCGTTGACGGGACGGAGAACCCGGCCGGCCGGGCGGCAGCCGCGGCGGCCATCGTCGGCGCCGCGGACGCCGGCTTCGCCGGCGGCAGTTACGTCATCGTCCAGAAGTACCTGCACGATCTGGGCGCGTGGAACCGGCTGCCCGTCGAGGAGCAGGAGCAGGCGATCGGCCGCACCAAGCTGGCCGACGTCGAACTGGCCGACGACGTCAAGCCGGCCAACTCCCACGTCGCGCTGAACACCATCACCGGGCCCGACGGCGGCCAGCGGCAGATCCTGCGGGCCAACATGGCGTTCGGCACGCCATCGGCGGGCGAGTTCGGCACGTATTACATCGGCTACTGCGCCACCCCCAGCGTCACCGAGCAGATGCTGGAGAACATGTTCGTCGGCAGCCCGCCGGGCAATCACGACCGGATACTCGACTTCTCCACCGCCGTCACCGGGAACCTGTTCTTCGTCCCGTCGGCTGGCTTCCTGGACGACCTGCCCGGCCCCCCGCCCGCGCCATCTGCCCCGACCGCGCCCGCACCGACTCCCTCCGCCACGACCGACGGCTCGCTGGGTATCGGCGACCTGAAAAGGAGCAGCCAGCAATGAACAATCTGCACCGCGAGCTCGCCCCCATCTCGGAATCCGCGTGGGCCAGCATCGAGGAGGAGGCCCGCCGGGCCTTCACCCTCAATCTGGCCGGCCGCCGGGTGGTCGATGTCCAGGGACCCGGCGGCACCACGCTCGCCGCCGTGGACACCGGGCACCTCGACGACGCCGAGCCCCCGGCGGAGGGGGTCATCGCCCGCCTGCGCCGCTCCCAGCCGGTGGTCGAACTGCGGGTGCCGTTCACCGTGGACCGGCAGGCCGTCGATGACGTCGAGCGGGGGGCCAAGGACCCGGAGTGGCAGCCGGTGAAGGACGCGGCCAGGAAGATCGCCTTCGCCGAGGACCAGGCGGTGCTGGACGGATACCCGGCGGCGGGGATCGCGGGCGTCCGGGGAAGCTCCTCGAACCCGCCGCTGACGCTGCCGCCCGGCGCCCGGGACTATCCCGACGTCCTGAGCCAGGCCGTGAGCACGCTGCGGCTGGCGGGGGTCGGCGGACCCTACTCGCTGCTGCTGAGCGCTGCCGCCTACACCGCCGCGGACGAGGCCTCCGACTACGGCCGCCCCATCCGCGAGCACCTCGCCCAGCTGATCGACGGGGAGATCATCTGGGCGCCCGCCATCGACGGGGCGCTCCTGCTGTCGACCCGCGGCGGCGACTTCGAGCTGCACCTGGGCCAGGACCTGTCCATCGGCTACCTGTCGCACGACGCCACCGGCGTGGAGCTGTACTTCCAGGAGTCCCTGACCTTCCTGGTGTACACGAGCGAGGCCGCCGTTACGCTCAGCGCGACGCCCGGGGCGCCCAGACGATCCCGGCGGTAGGAATGCCGGGCCGCTAGCGCGCGGCGGCCGGGGCCGCGGATAACGACGCCGCGGGCGTGGGCGTGCTGGTCGGCGCCGGCGTGGGGCTCAGGCTCGGGGAGACCGACGGGCTGGGCGACACCGGCGTGGGGGTCGTCGCCGACGGTGACGGGCTGGCCGGGGTGGTGGTCGGTGCCGTGCTGTGCGACGGCGACGGGCTCGCCGGGGAAGAGCTCGCCCCCTGGGCCGGGCCCATCAGGTTGGGCGACTGCACCGGGTTGTTGCTCGGCGCGAACAGCAGCGCGACCGCCGCGACGACGACACCGGCCACGACGACCGCGCCGCCGGTCGCCGCGCCCGCCGCGAAGGCCCGCCGGTCCCGGCGCATCTCGGTGCGTCTGCGCTCGCGCAGCCACGCCGGGAGGGTGGCACGCTGCGCTGCCCAGCTGTTGAACGGCGCGGCCGCCATGCCCAGCGTCGGAAACACCAGCAGCGCCGCCAGCAGTGCCCCGCTCAGCTGGGTCGCCTTGGTCAGCGCGCCGGCGATGCCGGCCAGGCCGAGCAGGGCCAGCGATGATTCGGCCCAGTTCGCGCGGAGAGCCTCCCACCACTTGGCGCGCTCGCTGGTCTTGGGGGTCCGCAGGAACGCCGCCTTGCGGGCGAACAGGCCGAGCACCGACGCCCGCGCCACCACGACGGAGGTGGACTGCCAGATGAAGAAGGCGCCGACCGCATCCCGCCAGGACGCTCCCGTCCCCCGCCGCAGCAGCGCTATCGCGCGGATCAGCCCGAGCCCCACCAGCACCGGGACCGTGGCCACCAGGAAGACCGTGAGCTTGCGGAACAGCTCGCCCCCGCCGGTGGCCAGGTTGGCCGCACCGGCCAGCAGGAAGACCAGGAAGACCAGGCCGAGCAGGTCGCCGTACCACTGGATCCCGCCCGCCAGGTACGACCAGCGCTGGGCGGTGCTCAGGTGGTTCGCCTTCGTGCCGCGCCCGGGAATCAGCGATCGCCAGTGCATGCGCAGGATCTGTATGCCGCCGAAACACCACCGGTACCGCTGGCCCTTGAGCGCCTCGAACGTCAGCGGCATGATGCCGTAGCCCCAGGACTGGTCCACGTGCAGCCCGTGCCAGCCGGCCCGGAGCAGGCGCAGGGACAGCTCGGCATCCTCGGTGATGCACCACTCGTCCCAGCCGCCGAGCTGCTCCAGCGCGACCCGCCGGATGAGCCCCATGGTGCCGGCGAAGATCGCGCCGTCGTGCTCGTTCCGCGAGGGCTGCGAGACCGCGAAGAAGTACTTGTAGGAGTAGTACAGCCGCCGGTAGTACGGCGCGGTCTGCCAGCCCCGGTAGTCCTGCGGCGCCTGGACGAAGCCGATCCAGCGGTCGGCGAAGGCCGGGGCGCAGCGGCGCAGGAACCCGGGCTCGATCTGGTAGTCGGAGTCGACCACGCCGATGAGCCCGGCGCCTGGGTCGGTCATGTTGCGCAGGGCGTAGTTCAGCGCCCCGGACTTGTATCCCGGCCAGTCCTGAAGGTGGGCGAACTTGACGCCATGCCGGGCGCACCACTGCTCGACGGGGCGCCAGAGCTTTTCGTCGTCGGTGTTGTCGTCGATGCAGATGACCTCGTAGCGGGGATAGTCGAGGCGCATCAGCGAGCGGAGTGTGTCGATCACCATGTCGGGCGGCTCGTTGTGCGCGGGGACATGCAGGCTGACCATCGGAAGCTCACTGTCATCCGCGCTGAACGACACCTGCGGGGTGATCCGCCTGTTCCAGTGCTCGGTGCCCAGGGCGTCGCAGATCTCCCACAGGTAGGCGCAGCACATGAGCGCGGCGAAGACCTCGAACACCCACAGCAGCACGCCACCGGCGGTGCTGGCCGGCCCGAGGTGACTGTGAAACGTCCACTCCAGCGCGTACGTCAGGTAGACGATGAACAGGAACACGCTCGAGGCCCAGCACAGGTGGGCGCGGGCGCTCCACCGCCGGGTGACGGGCAGCCAGACCAGGCTCGCGAAGACCACACCCGCGATCCCGGCCACGATGTTGTGCTGGGAGACCTTGAGCAGCCTCAGCACCAGCGCGACCGCCGCGGCCAGCACGATGGTGCCCACGACAGCCAGCAGGAACCGGCGGTAGGCCGGCCAGGCTCCGGTCGTGCGGGCATGCTGCCGCGCCGGGAGGAACAACGCGGCCGATCCCAGCGGTGCCGCCACGATCGCCGCAAGCAGCAAAGTCTGAAGCATCCTGCCCTGCCCTCGTCCGCCACTTTTGTACCGCCTCGTTCTCACCGATTCCGGTGAATCCATGCGAAGGCGCGCACAGAAGGCGGGCACAGAATACGTGTCGGCGCGCGCTACTTCGCGCAGCTGCCACGGCCGGGCAGCCGCGGGCGGCGCCGGGCTGCCGCGGGCAGGCGCCGGCCCAGCTTTGGGTGTCAGCGGCAGCCCGCAGGTGCCGGAGCCCGCCCGCGATTGCCGATCATCCCGCCAAGTTGGTCGCTGAGATCCTGGCACGGTTAGAATCACCCCGGTCAGCATGGGCGATGTTGCTGGCTTGTTCCCCCGGGGGGCCGAGGTCAGATGGAGCATCAGCGGGCAGCGGTCCACCGGACGATCCTTGTCGTGGACGTCGAGGGCTTCGGGGATAAGCGGCGCACCAACGCGGACCGGCTCGCGGTGCGGGACGGCATGTACCACGCCGTTCAGCAGGCGTTCCGCAACACCGGCATTCCCTGGGCGGACTGCTACCACGAGAGCTGCGGGGATGGCGTCTTCGTCCTGGTTCCCTCGGAGGTCCCCAAGAGCGTCTTCGTGGAGTCGGTGCCGCGCGAGCTGGCGGAAGCGCTCCGGGAGCACAATGCCACGCACACGGACGAGGAGCGGATCCGGCTCCGGATGGCCCTGCACGCGGGCGAGGTTTACTACGACGAGCACGGGGTCACGGCGGAGTCGATCAACCTGGCCTTCCGGCTGCTGGACGCGGGCCAGCTCAAGGCCGCCCTCGCGGACTCGCCCGGGGCGCTGGCGCTGATCGTCTCGCCCTGGTTCTTCGACGAGGTGGTCCGGCACAGCCCTGCCGCCGATGCGGCCACCTACCGGCCGGTGCAGGTGGCCGTCAAAGAGACCACCGCGGTCGGCTGGATCAGCCGGCCCGATCACCCTTACCCGGCCGACGCCGACAAGCTTGACCGGCCGCCGGCCAGCCCGGCGGCCCCGGTACCGCGCCAGCTGCCGGCCCACGCCCCGCATTTCGTGGGCCGCGACGACGAGCTGGCCGAGCTCACCCGGCTGCTTGACGCCGCCCCGGGCGCGGATCCGGCCGCGATCGTGGCGATCGACGGCACCGCGGGCGTCGGCAAGACCGCCCTGGCACTGCGCTGGGCGAACCAGGTGGCGGAGCGGTTCGGCGACGGCCAGCTGTACGTGAACCTGCGGGGCTATGACCCGTCGGGCGCGCCCGTGACCGCGGCCGAGGCGATCCGGGGGTTCCTCGACACCTTCGGGGTGCCCGCGGATCGCATCCCCGTCGGCGCTGAGGCGCAGGCCCACCTTTACCGCAGCATGCTGGCCGGAAAGCGGATGCTGGTCATGCTGGACAACGCGCGGGATGCCAGCCAGATACGGCCCGTCGTGCCCGGCCCGGGCGGCTGCCTGGTGCTGATAACCAGCCGGCGCCGGCTTGCCGATCTCGAAGAGGCGATACCGCTGACCGTGGAAACGCTGCCGCCCGGCCAGGCCGGGCAGCTGTTCACCCAGCTGGCTCCCGCGTCGTCGCGGGAGCCGGAGGCCGTCAGCGACCTCATGAGACGGTGCGGATGCCTGCCCCTGGCCATCAGGCTGCTGGCCGGGCGGCTGCGCCATCACCCCTCCTGGACGGTCGCCGACCTTGTCGCGGCGGTGGATGAGTCCGAGAACCAGCTCGAAGAGATCCACGCCGGGAGTGTCAGCGCCGCCGCCGCCTTCGACCTCTCCTACACCGACCTGCTGCCCGACCAGCAGCTGCTCTTCCGCAGCCTGGGGCTGCATCCCGGCCCGGACATCGACGCCCGTGCCGCGGCCGCCCTGGCCGGCACCGATCTGCCGCGGGCACGGCGGCTGCTCGACGCCCTCTACGACAACCACCTCATCGAGGAAACGGCCCGGGGCCGCTACGGGATGCACGACCTGCTCCGGGCGTACGCCCGCGCGCTCGCCGCGCAAGACGAGGCAGCCGACGCCGATGAGCGCACCGGGCGCCTGCTGGACTACTACCTGCGCTCGGCCAGGGCCGCCGACCGGTACCTGTCCCCGCGCCCGGACGCTCCGGCGCCGGCCGCAGACCTGCCCGGGGGCCCGCGCCTGGCCAGCCGGGACCAGGCGCTGGCGTGGATGCGCGCGGAGCGCCTGAACCTGCAGGCCTGCGTGGAGTACGCGGCCAGCACGGCGCGCTACTCCGAGGCGATCGGGATCGCCGCGGCGATGAGCCCGTTCCTGTACGACGAGGGTTACTGGGACCAGGCCCGGAGCGTCTATCAGACGGCGGCCGCGGCGGCGGACGCCGGCGGTGCCCGGCCCGGTCACGCGGAAGCGCTCAGCGAGCTCGGCGCCCGCCAGGCAAGGGCACTCAACTACCGCGGCTCGGTCCAGTACGTGATCGGCGACTACCGTGCGGCGACCGACACGCTCAGTCAGGCGCTGGAGCTGTTCCGTGGCCTCAGCGACCCGGCCGGCCATGCCGAGGTCCTGCTCCGGCTGGCGGCCGTGCAGCTGGACACCGGGAACTACCCGGCCGCCGCGCAGACGCTGGCCGAAGCTCTCCCCCTCTACCGCGATCTCGGCGACGAGCCCGGCGTGGCGGCCACCCTTGGCCACATCGGCGCCACGGCATTCGAAACCGGCGACTACCCGGCCGCGACGGGGGCGCTCACCGAGGCACTGCGCATCTACGGCAACCTCGGGAACCGGGCGGGCCAGGTCAGCGCGTACAACGACCTCAGCGCCGTCCAGGTCGCGGCCGGCGACTATGAGGCCGCGTCCGGCAGCGTCACCCAGGCTCTGGCCACCGCCCGCGGTCTGCGGGACCAGCCCGGCGAAGCCAGCGCGCTGAGCCACCTCGGCACGCTGCGGTACGCGACCGGCGACTACCCGGCCGCGGCCGAGGCGCTCACCGGGGCACTGCGCATCTGCGGCCAGCTCGGCGACACCCGCGGCCAGGCCAGGGCGCTCAAGGAGCTGGGCGCCGTCGAGTGCGCGACAAGCGACTACCCGGCGGCGGACGCCAGCCTCACCCAGGCGCTCGGCCTCTACCGGGAAACCGGCGACCGGTCCGGCCAGGCCGGGGCGCTCAACGAGCTCGCCGCGCTGCGCATGGTCTGCGGCCAGACGGAGGAGGCACTGGGCAGCTTCCGGGAGGCCCTCAAGCTCGCCCGCGAGCTCACGACGCCGCTGCGGGAAGCGCGTGCGCTGGCCGGCATAGGCCGTTGCCTGGCTCAGCAGGGGGACACACCCGGCGCCATCGAGCACCTCAGCCAGGCCCTCGACATCTATCAGCGGCTCAGCACGCCCACGGCCGCCGAAGTCACGGCAGAGCTCAGCGGGCTGCGCGGCAAAGCTAGAGCGTGACGGCAGGCCAGCTCGGTGCGCGGCAGCACCCCCAGCGGCGCGGCGCACAGGCGCGTTGACCGGCCGGGTCGGCCAGCGGGACGCCGGCGACGGCCAGCGCGGCCGCGACAAAGGCCCGCTTGCCCTTGGTGTAGGCGGTGATGCCGGCGGCGGACCGGGCAAGCTGCCGCTTGAGCTCCTGGTACCGCGCCGCCAGCTGCGGGTCGGCGCGCAGCGCGTCGCGGAACGCCAGCCGCTCGATCCCGCCGGACAGCCAGGGTGACAGGACCGGTTCCAGCCCGGCCCGCTCAGCCTCGAACCAGGCAGGCCAGCCGGGGTCGTCGTCGGTCACCACGATGCTCACGCACATCATGGTGACACCGCCACCGCCCCGGGTGAGGACGGCTGTCAACCAGAAAAGAGGTGGTGGTGTGGGGCTTGATGAGGTACGGGGCGGTTGCCGCCGAGGTGGGTAAGCTGCCCCCATGCCCGGCTGGGCCGCTAGCGGCGATTTACCGATCAGAGGAGGTCAGCGATGACCGACGACAGGCTCGCGAACGAGCCAGGCGTCGTCACCAAACTCAGCCCGCGGCCGGTGGCCGGCACCGTCGCGCGCCTGACTGACCTCGTGAGCGCCAGGGGAATGAAGCTGTTCGGTGTGATCGATCAGCGCGCCGAGGCGCGGCAGGCCGGACTCGAGCTGCGCGAGACCACACTGGTGCTGTTCGGCAGCCCGGCCGCCGGCACACCGGTGATGGCGGCGTCGCCGCTGGCCGCCCTCGACCTGCCCCTCAAGGTGCTGGTATGGGACGACGCGGGACAGGCGAAGGTCACCTACTATGCGCCCGCGGAGCTCGCCGCCCGCCATCATCTGGACGCTGACCTGGCAGCGAACCTGGCCGGCATCGACATGCTCACCGACGCGCTCGTCGCCCCGTAGCCGGCCCCGCCAGGGCCAGCGCCCTCCGGTAGCCGGCGGACGGCGCCGGCTGTCAATCCACCGGTGCCTTCCGGGCGCCCCACGGCCACCTCGGGCCGTTCGCCGTGCTCCCGGCCGGCCTGCCGGTTCAGGCCGTGCCGAAGGTGAAGAGCGGGCGGCTGGGCAGCCTGGCCGCCGCGATGCCCGGCGCCCGGCGGAGCCGGTTGACGCCAACGCTGGTCAGGGCACTGGTCCCGAGCGCGTCGAAAGCGATCTCATCGAAGCCGCCCGCCGCGAACCAGGCCCTGATCTGCGGCGTCAGGTCGGGTGGCCGCCGGTGCCGGGTCCAGATCACGGTCGCACCCGCCGCGCACAGGGCGGGCGCCGCCTCGACGGTGCCCCTGATGTCGCTGTCGCTGACGTTGCCGAAGATGCCGCACAGCAGCAGCACGTCGGCCGGCAGGGCGTCGGCGTAGCTCGCAACCAGGCTGGCATCGGCCTCGCGGACGTCAACCTGGGACAGCCCCTTCTCCGCTGCGCCGCGGCGGGCCAGGCCGGCGTTGCGCGGATCGGATTCGACCAGGACGGCGCGGACGTCGTCACGGCGGGGATGATCCGGCAGCACCCCGATGACGTCGTGGCCCTGCCCGGCACACAGGCTGACCAGGCGCACCAGGCCCGCGGGTGCCGCCTCGATCGCACCGGACAGGTGCCACCGGACCCGCTCCAGGCGGGCGCTCAGCGACGAGGACGGGTCGTCGTAGGCCGCGTGCCAGTCCAGCCAGTCCTTCACCCAAGACATCCTGCCCGGCCCGGTTGCCCCCGTCACTCCGGCCCGCCACGCGGCAGCATGCGTCTTGCCGCTGTGGGCGTCTGTCTTCACGTGCGGCACCTGACCGCCCATGCGGTGGCGCTGACGTCGAACCGCTCAGCTGGCAGCAGCTGCCGGCAGCGTTCGCGGAGCTGGTGGCGGCGGCGGAGCGGCAACGACCCCAGGTAGGCGCCCGCCGGTCCGACACCGAGCGTGAACGGCTCCCACCACTGCCCGAACGTGACGGGGGGCAGGTGAACGGTGAGCGTGCTTTCCCGCGCCCCGCCGAGCCCGGCCCGGGCGAAGAGCGCCGTTAGCTCACCCTCCCTGGTGCCGGCGCCGCCCGACCCGTCACGCGCCGATGGATCGAGGTGGCGTGCGGCCCGCCAGAACGTGGTGGTCGGGCTGCGCCCGCCGCCGTGATCCCACACGCACGCCGCGACGACCCCGCCGGGACGCGTCACCCGCGCCATCTCCCGCAGGCCTGCTACCGGGTCGGCCATGAAGTGCACCACCAGCTGGGCCAGGGCGAGATCAAAAACGCCGTCCGGGAAGGGCAGCCGCTCCGCGGCCGACAGCCGCACGTCCACCCCGGGCAGGCGTTCCCGCACGGCGGCAGCGAACGGCTCCGACGGTTCCACCGCACAGACCGCGGCCGGGCCCAGCCGGCGGACCAGCTCGGCCGTCAGCGCGCCGGGCCCGCACCCCACATCCAGGGCCCGCTGCCCGGGCCGGGGCCCGGCCAGGCCGGCGAACTTCGCCGCGAGAGGCTCCGAGTACCGCCCCATGAAACGTGCGTAGGCATCGGCGGTGACCTCGAAACTCACCTGCCCCAACCTATCGCTGTCCGGATGGGCCATGACGGCCCGCGGTCTCGTCGCGGACCCGGCGCGCTGGTGCCGCTAGCGGCGGCCGGCGCAGCCGATGCACCGGGTGGCCACCGGGCGGGCGGCGAGCCGGGCAGCGCCGATCGGCCGGCCGCAGTCCTCGCATCTGCCGTAACTGCCCTCCGCCAGCCTCGCCATCGCCGCGTCGATCCGGGTGAGGTGCTCACGGGCCTGGCTGACCAGGGCGGCCACATGCTGCCGCTCAAACGCGATCGTCGCGCCTTCCGGGTCATGCTCATCGTCGGTGCCGCCCGGCCCTGACGACTCGACGATCCCCGAGAACTCCCGCTCCAGCCCGCTCAGCCGCTCAAGGGTGCTTGCCCGCTCCCTGGCCAGCAGCTCGTACGCCCCCGCCCGCCCGCTCACCCGGACGCCGTGCCCCGCCGGCGCCGCCGGAGCCTGGCAACGCAGCTTGCCAGGACAAGCCCGGCCAGCAGGACGACACAGAACAGGCCCGCGAGCAGGGCGAGCGCTCCCAGCAGGATCACCGCGAGCGAGCTGGGGGAACCGTCCGAAGCGGAGTGATCGGCGACGGGCAGCAGCAGCACGGCGCCGATCAGGCACAACAGAGCGGTCACGGCCATCACGCCCGCCGCCCACGCGGCCATCACCCTCAGCGGCCTGGCACGGAACCATCCGCGACCCCGTGAATCACTCACCTGGCCCATTATCCGCGCCGGATCGGGTCATGGGCGCTCCCCGTCTTCGACCACGATGCCCAGGCCGTCGGCGAGCAGGGCCGTCATCCCCGTGAGCTGGCCCGGTGTCACGATCGCCCCGCGCAGCGAGGCGGGGTCGATGGTGAGCTGGTCGAAGTGGGCGCTGTCGTAGTCCCCACCCGGCGCCAGAGGTGCCCGGATGCGGCGTGAGCGCCGCGGCGAACGGGAGATCGGCCAGTTCAAGCCAGTTCATGGCGGCTCCTGGATGGCGGGCACACGTCCCGATGGCAGGCCGGAGGACACCCTGTCATGCCTGACACTGGGACGACGGGGACCGGCTGCACCGGACAGGCCGCCCGGGCCCGGGCACGCGTTGGAGGCTGGCTCATGGTCACAAACCCCGCGGCGGCGCAACCGCCGGCCGCAGAGGCCCTCTACGATGCCCGGCGCGGCGCCTACTACACCAAGCCGGCGCTGCGCGGCTGGCTGCACCTGCTGTGGTTCGAGGTCTCGCTGGTGTTCGGGACGCTCCTGCTGGCGCGGACCCATGGGGCCACCCGGATCACCGCCGTTGCCATCTACGCGGCCAGCGTGAGCGGCATGTTCGGGATCAGTGCGCTGTATCACCGCGGCAACTGGAGCCCCGCCTGGCGCCAGCGCCTGCAGCGCCTGGACCACGCCATGATCTTCTTCCTCATCGCGGGCACGGCCACGCCCGCCTTCCTGCTCGCTGGCCGCGGCACCTTCGGGATCGCCTGCCTGATCGTGATGTGGGCGGTCACACTCACCGCGGGCTCGCTCCGCATGGTGTGGATGAACGCACCCGAGCTGGTGGCAGGCGCCACGTTCGTCGGGCTCGGCTGGATAGCCGGCCTTGCGCTGCCTGAGGTGTGGGCCCACACCGGTGTGGCGCCTGCCCTGCTGATGCTCGCCGGCGGCGTCCTGTACACCGCCGGCGCTCTGTCGTATCACCGTCGCCGGCCCGACCCGATCCCGTCGGTTTTCGGCTACCACGAGGTCTTCCACGCCTACGTGTGCGCCGCCGCGACGTGCCAGTACATCGCGATCGCACTGTTCATCAGCTGAGCAGGCGATGACGGGCCCTGCTGAGCCGGCGGTGACTAGCCCTGCTGAGCCAGCCCGACGATGTGGCCCTGCGGATCGGCGATCAGCGCGAAGGTCACCCCGGGCGCCTGCTGCGGTTCCTGCACGACCCGGCCACCCAGTTTGCTGGCCTGCTCGACGACGCCGTTGATGTCATCCACGCCGATGAAGAACGTGACGAGGTCCGAGCCGCCCTGCAGCGGGCTGATGGCGGTGTACAGCGCGCCGGGCACGCCGGTGTCGACGAAGGTGTAGCCCGGCAGGGCGCCCTCGTCCGGGTAGGTCCAGCCGAGCAGGTCGCCGAAGAACTTGCGGGTCGCGTCGGGGTCTGCCGAGCGGATCTCTGCGTGTACGACGGGGTGTGGCATGGTCACTCCAGTTGTGTCGGTGGAGGCGGCCCTCGCGGCGCCCCAACACTCACACGACGAACAGGGGCGCGCGATATCGACAGCAGGCACGCGAAGGAGTCCGCGTCACCCCGGCCGCCGGCTCACTCCCCGCGGGTGAGGCCCCGGGCCAGCGCCCGGACGGAAGCTTGACGCGTGCCCGCTCCCCCGGATCTGCGCTCCGGCACCGCCGCGTGGCAGGTGCCGGAGGCATGGCAGAGCTTGCGGCATGGCGGGCCGGGACCGTTCGTCACCTGGGAGACCGCGCGCCGCCCGGACGGAACGGTGGTCGAGTTCAGTTCCCGCCGGCAACGTAAAGGGCTTGGCCCCCGGCAGGTCCTGTCCGCCGCGGACGGGAACGGGGGCCCGTCCGGGGTCAGGACCCGGGGGCTGACGGCGCGGCGCCGCGCGGTGCGGTGGGCTCCGCACCTGATCGGCTGGTGGATCGCGGTCCTGTTCATGATCGGCTCCACATGTTTCGCCGGGGCGGCGGTGCCAGGCCTGTCCTCGGTGGCCCCGGCATCGGTTCTTGGCGCCGTGTTCTTCGCCGGGTCCCTCTTCTTCACCTCGGCGGCCTACCTGCAGTACGTTCAGTCGATCAACGCGACCGGGCAGGCCGGGCAGGCTGGGGCACCGCGCCGTCGCCGCCTGCTGGCCTGGCAGCCGGCCCGGATCGACTGGTGGGCCTGCTCCGTGCAGCTCGCCGGCACCATCTGGTTCAACATCAACACCGCCAACGCCCTGCGCGTGGGGCTGACCACCCGGCAGCAGAACCTCCGGATCTGGACGCCGGACATGCTCGGCTCGATCTGCTTTCTCGTTGCCAGCTGGCTTGCTGTCGCCGAGGTGTGTCACGGGCGCTGGTGTGTGCGCCGCGGGGACGTCTCCTGGTCGGTTGCCGCCATCAACCTGCTCGGCTCCGCCTTCTTCATGTTCGCCGCCATCGCCGCGTTCGTCCGGCCCGCGACCGGTGACCTGGCCAGCGCCAGCGTCGCCAACGGCGGCACCTTCCTTGGTGCGCTCTGCTTCTTCTGGGGGGCGCGGCTGCTGCTGGTCGAGATGGCCGAAGCCGGGAACCCGACCGCCGGGGCCACCGCCGGCTGCAGCCGGCCGCACGGGCGCAGCCACTCGCGGCGGGTGAGGCGGGCAGGGCCGCTGCCGGGAGATGCTTGGCACATCCTCCCCGGACGCTGGCATGGCTTCCGGGAGGATCAGGCTCGACAAGCCAGCCAAGTCAGAGCAAGGAGCCCGGCCGATGGCTTTGAAGCACCCCAAAGCGCCCAGCAGGGCGACCCGCGGGCAGCACGAACACGCAGTGGAACCGATCTTCGGGCTGGAACCCGGCCATGTCCCCGGCCATAGGCTCTTCCTGGACGAGATGCCGCCCGAGGTCGCGTACCAGATCATTCACGACGAGCTGATGCTCGACGGCAACGCCAGGCTGAACCTGGCCACCTTCGTCACCACCTGGGCGGAGCCGCAGGCCGACCGGCTCATGGCCGAGTGCCTCGACAAGAACATGATCGACAAGGACGAGTACCCGAACACCGCGGAACTCGAGGCCCGGTGCGTCAGCATCCTCAGCCACTTGTGGCACGCACCCGATATGGCCCAGGCGACCGGGTGCTCGACCACGGGCTCCAGCGAAGCCGCGATGCTCGGCGGGCTCGCCCTCAAGCGGCGCTGGAAGAAGGCACGGGCGGCGGCGGGCAAGCCGGCGGACAAGCCCAATCTGGTGATGGGAATCAATGTCCAGGTCTGCTGGGAGAAGTTCGCCAACTACTGGGACGTGGAGATGCGCCTCGTTCCGATGGAGGGGAACCGCTACCACCTCTCCGCGGATGAGGCAGCCAAGGCCTGCGACGAGAACACGATCGGGGTCGTCGCCGTCCTCGGCTCGACCTACGACGGCTCCTATGAGCCGGTCGCGGACATCTGCGCGGCCCTGGACGCCCTCCAGGCAAGAAGCGGGATTGACGTGCCGGTTCACGTTGACGGCGCGTCAGGGGCCTTCGTGGCCCCGTTCGTCGATCCGGATCTCGTGTGGGACTTCCGGCTTCCCCGGGTGGCCTCCATCAACGCGTCGGGTCACAAATACGGGCTGGTGTACCCCGGCGTGGGATGGGCGATATGGCGCAATGCGGACGCGCTCCCGGAGGATCTGATCTTCTGGGTCAACTATCTCGGCGACAACATGCCGACCTTCGCGCTCAACTTCTCCCGGCCCGGCGCCCAGGTCGTCACGCAGTACTACAACTTCCTGCGGCTCGGCTTCGGGGGCTACCGGCGGGTCCAGCAGTACGCCAGGGAAGTCGCGACACACCTGTCGGCCCAGCTCGCCGAACTCGGGCCCTTCGAGCTTCTCACCAGGGGTGACGAACTGCCGGTGTTCGCGTTCAAGCTGCGCGACAACATCACCAACTACACCGTCTTCGACGTGTCGAACGCGGTCCGTGAGCGCGGCTGGCTGCTGCCCGCCTACACGTTCCCGAAGAACCGGCAGGACCTGGCCGCGCTCCGGGTCGTCGTGAAACGTGGCTTCACCTACGACATGGCCGACCTTCTGGTCAACGACCTGCGGCGGGTGCTCCCGCGGCTGGAGAAACAGGCGGCCCCGGTGCACGACGAACGCTCGGCGAGCGGCTTCCACCATTAGGGCGCCCATCGCCCGGTCCGCGCGATAACATTAACTGAACGATCAAACAATATGTGAATAACCGGCGAACGATTGTCATCGGCAGCCCAGCGGACCGGGAGGCTCCCCCGCGATGACCAGGATCTCGTGGCGCCGCGTGGCCGCCCCGCTCGCCGCGGTGGTGTGCTGCGCCGGCGCGCTCGCAGCCGGAGCACCCCGGGCAGCCACCGCTGCGGCGGCGCCTGGCGCGGCGGTGCAGGCTGCCGCCGGCGCCCGGCCAGCGCGCCAGGCTGTCGCCGGGCCTGGCGCCAACTTGCTGGCCAACCCGGGCGCGCAGGCCGGCGCGGCCTCCGCGCAGGGCTGGGACAGCGTCACGATCCCGGGCTGGCAGGTGGCCAGCGGCCTGCCGACCACGGTGCGCTACGGCAGTTCCGCGCGCCTCCCGCAGGCCACCGGGCAATGGCCGACGGTGCACGGCGGCCAGATGTTCGCCGGCGGCGCCGGCGGCACCGCGCGGCTGCGGCAACTGGTCCCGCTGCGTTCTGCGGCCGGCCTGCCCGTGCCCGCGGGCACCCGGTACCGGCTCTCAGCCTGGCTCGGCGGCACGGCCCACAGCGGGGCAGCGGTGGAGGTGGCGTTCGTGTCCGCGGCTGGCCGGGTACTCGCACGGCGGGTCATCGGCCCGGTCGGCCAGGGCTCCCCCGGGCGGCGGCTGGCCCCCCGGGCCGCCACCGGCACGCTGCCGCCGGGCACCGCCGGTGCCGTGGTCACCCTGGTGCTGGCGACATCGCTGACCAACATCGACGGCCCGAACTCGCCTGGCGTGGGCTACGACCGCGCGGTCGCCGATGGGCTGCGGTTCAGCGTCTCCGCCGGCGTCCGGCGGCAGCCGCTTGCCCCACCGCCCGTGCACGTTCCCCGCTACCAGCACGTGTTCCTGTTCTACTTCGAGAACGAGGGCTTCCGCTCGGTCGTCGGCAACACCAGGCAGGCCCCCTACCTCAACAGCCTGCTGGCCCGGGGCAGCCTGCTCGCCGACTTCTTCGCCGAGGAACATCCGAGCGACGCCAACTACCTCGCCCTGGCGGGCGGGAGCGCGTTCGGCATCCCGCTCACCGACCCGCTCGAGGAGAACCCCCGGTACACGATCCGTGCCCGCAACATCGGCGACCTGGTCGACGCGGCGCACGAGACGTGGAAGGCATACCTGCAGAGCGCGAACGGCCCGTGCGATGACACGGTGCACGGGTCCTACTGGGACGACGACGAGCCGATGACCTACTTCGCGGACGTCCGCGACCGGCCCGCCTACTGTGCGGCTCACCTGGTCCCGCTCCAGGCACTGCAGTACGACCTGGCGAGCGCGGCCAGCACCCCGAGCTTCTCGTGGGTGAGCCCGGACGACTGCGCCGACATGGAAGGGTGCGGGATCCGGGCCGGCGACCGGTTCCTGGCCAGCGAACTTGGCGCCATCATGCGATCGCCGGCCTGGCGGACCCAGCGCTCGCTGGCCATCATCACCTTCGACGAGGACGGCTACAACCACGAGCGTCCCGCCCAGCGGGTGGCGACGCTCATCCTCGGGTCCGCCGGCGTCCGGCATGGCTACGTGTCGCATGTCCGCTACACGCACTACAGCCTGCTCCGGACCATCGAGGGAGCGCTGGGCCTGCCCACCCTGACCCGGAATGACCTTTATGCGCGCCCGGTCAGCGACGTGTTCGGGGCGGGCACACCCGCCGCCAGGCTCACCCCGCCGAGCCCGGCCGCCCCGGCCGCCCCGGCCAGCCCCCCCGGCCCCGCGCCGGCCGCGGCAGGAGAGCAGCCCGCACCGGCGGGTGCGGCACGGGCGCCGTCCGGCGGGCAGCAGCGGACGGCCTTCGTCGTGAACTCGGGCTCGGGCACGGTCACACCCATCGACCTGGCGAAACGGCGGGCGGGCACGCCCATCCCGGTCGGGCAGGACCCGCAGGCGATCGCGGTCACCCCGGACGGCCGGACCGCATACGTGGCCAACAGCGGCTCGGGCACCGTCACGCCCATCGCCACCGCCACCCGGCGGGCGGGCACGCCGATCAGGGTCGGGCAGGACCCGCGGGCGATCGCGGTCACCCCGGACGGCCGGACCGCATACGTGGCCAACAGCGGCTCGGGCACCGTCACGCCCATCGCCACCGCCACCGGGCGGGCGGGCACGCCGATCAGGGTCGGGCGGGACCCGCGGGCGATCGCGGTCGCACCGGGCGGCCGGATCGCCTACGCCCTCGACTGGGGTGGTGCGGCGGTAACGCCGATCAACACCCGCACCGGCCGGGCGGGCGCGCCCATCCCGGTGGGCGGCTACCCCTTCGCCGTTGCCTTCGCGCCCGACGGCAGCACCGCCTATGTCGCCAACTACGGCTCGAACACGGTCACCCCGATCACCGTTGCCACCGGGCTGCCTGGCCGTCCCGTCCCGGCCGGCCAGGCGCCGGACGCCATCGCCGTGACACCCGATGGCAGGACAGTCTTCGCGGTCGGCGGCGACTCCGACGCCGTCACCGCGATCACCGCGGCGACCGGGCGCGAGGGCCCCGGCATCGCGGTGGGGTACTCGCCGACGGCGATCGCGATCTCCCGCTCGGGCGGCACAGCGTACGTGGTGAACACGATCTCCGGCACGGTCACGCCGGTCAGCACCGCGACCCGCCGGGCCGGCGGCCGATCCCGGTAGGGATCTACTCCTACCCGACCGCCATCACGCTCGCCCCGTCCGGCAGCCCTTCCGTGGTCGTCGACACCTACGCCGGGCAGGTCACGCTGATCAGCACCCGCACCGGGCGCCGGGTCGCGCAGATCACCGTGGGCAGCTACCCGGTCGCCGCCGCCATCACCGGGTGACCTCCGCCAGGGCGCCGGTGGCGAACACCAGCCCGTGCCCTGGCTGGGTCCGCGCCCGCAGGCTGTCGCCGGTGATCGTCACCCCGCTGGGCCGGGCCAGCGCCCCGAGCGCCGCGAAGGAGCCCTCGTCGAGGTCCTCGATCATGCCCGGCAGGGGCAGGCACAGGGCCAGCTGCCCGGAGATGTCGGGCAGCAGATGCGGCATGACCGGGACGCCGAACAGGCGGGCAAGCCGGGCGATGCGCAGGAACGGGGTGATGCCGCCGACCCGGCAGACATTCGGCTGGAGGTAGTCGACGGCGCCGGCCAGCAGCACGTCCCGGAACTGCGCCTCGGTGTACAGGCTCTCACCGGCGGCCAGCGGAATGTCGATGACGGCCCGCAGCCGCGCGTAGGCCTGGGTGTCCTCGGCCGGCAGCGGCTCCTCCAGCCAGAAGATGTCGAACGCCGACAGGGCCCTGGCGGCCCGGCGGGCGGTCGGCAGGTCCCACAGCTGGTTCGCGTCGAGCATCAGCAGCCGGCCTGGCCCGATGATCCGCCGGACCGCGGCCACCCGCTCGAGGTCCTCTTCCAGGCTGGGCAGGCCGACCTTGATCTTGACCCTGGTATGCCCTGCCGCGATCCAGCGGCTCACCTGCTCCTTGAGCTGGTCCAGCGTCAGGTGCCGGTTGACGCCGCTGGCGTAGACCGGCACCTGGTCGCGCTGCCGGCCGATCAGGTCGGCCAGGCCAAGCCCGGCCGTCCTGGCCTGCAGATCCCACAGGCCGATATCGATCGCCGCCATCGCCAGCGTGGCGATGCCCCCGCCCGCCTCGCGCAAGTGCCACCACAGCCGGTCCCAGGCCGCCGTGGGCGCCACCGGGCCGCCCTGCGCGACCGGGCCGCAGTCCGCCTCGACCATGGCCTGGATCGCCTGCGCCCCGGCCCGGACGGCCCAGCTGAAGCCCTGCCCGCTGCCGCCGTCGCTGCTGTCGACCGTGGCGGCGATCAGGTACTGGCACGTGACATCCTGGCCCCACGGCCGGGGCATCGGCAGCCGGTAGGCCTTGCTGGTCACCCCCGTGACGTGCGCGCTCACGGCGGCCGGCTCATGGCGATGAGCACTAGGCGGTCCCCGGGACCAGGGCGCCGTGGCAATGCTTCCACTTGCGGCCCGAGCCACAGGTGCACGCCTGGTTGCGCCCCCGGCGGGCGTCCGCCCTGGCGTAACGGCCGGCGACCTGCGAGGGCGCCTGGCCGGCCCGCAGCAGCCCGCACATCTGTTCCATCGCCGGGCGGATATGGCCGAAGAAGGCCTTGTAGCTCGGGCACAGGTAGTGCAGGCCAGGCTCGCCATCCGGCGCGACGGTGAACCGGTCCTTGGGGCAGCCGCCGTGGCAGGCGAAGCGCACGTCGCACTGGAGGCAGAACATCGGGAGCGTGTCCCGTTTGGCCAGGCCGAACTCTTGCTGCTGCGGCAGCGCGATCAGCTCGATCATCTTCTTGTCGCGGATGTTGCCGAGCTTGTAGGCGGGCTCCACGAAGTGGTCACACGAATAGAGGTCGCCGGTGTGCTCGAGCGCCAGCGCCAGGCCGCACGTCTCGGAGTGGACGCACAGCCCCGGTGGCTCGCCATACCAGTTCGCCAGCGCCACGTCGAACATCTGCACGTAGACCTCGCCGACGTCGCGGCGCACCCAGTCCTCGAACACGTCGATCAGGAACCTGCCATACCCGCCGGGTGACACCGAGCGCCCGGTCACCAGGCTGCCGTCCTGGATGTAGAGCGGCCGGTCCCGGACCGCCGCCCCCCACCCGGCGTTGGCCATCGGCAGGGTCACCGGGGTGGCACGCTCGACGATGGGGATGAACTGCATGAACCGCGCGCCGCACTCGTCGCGCAGGAACCGGTAGACCTCGCGGCCCCGGTCCTGGCTCGCCGCGTGGACCGTGGTGAGCGCGTTCCATTCCACGCCGTTGCGCCGCAGCACGGCCAGGCCCTTCATCACCCGGTCGAAGCTGCCCTTGCCCCCCTTGTCCACCCGGTAGGTGTCGTGGATCTCGGCCGGGCCGTCGACCGACAGCCCCACCAGGAAGCCATGCTCGGCGAAGAACGCTCCCCAGGCGTCGTCGAGCAGGGTGCCGTTGGTCTGAATCGTGTGCACGATCCGCTGGCCCGGCCGCTTCACCGCCTCGGCCAGCGCGGCGGAGCGGCGGAAGAAGTCCAGGCCCATCATCGTCGGCTCGCCGCCCTGCCAGGCGACGACGACCTCGGGCGAGCCGGCGTGCGCCTCGATGAGCTGGCGCAGGTACAGCTCAAGCAGGTCATCAGCCATCCGGAACCTGCTCCCCGGATACAGCATCTCCTTGGACAGGAAGAAGCAGTAGGTGCAGTCCAGGTTGCAGATCGCCCCGGTCGGCTTCGCCAGCAGGTGGAACGCCAGCGGGGCGCCCGCCGGAAGCAGCGCGCCCGCGGGGTGCTCCTGGCCGGTGCTCATCACACTTGTCCTATCACGCCACCCCAGCGGCCCGATCGCTCCCCTCGGGTGCCACCCGGCAGGCTAGGGAGCCGCCGGGCTGGCAGGGGGGCCGCTGGCAGGGGGGCCGCTGGCCGGCGGTGGCGTCTCAGCCACCACGCCCGCGGCGCCGAGGATCGGCAGGTCGCCGCCCTCGGCGGCCTCGCGTTCCTGCTTGTCGGGCAGTCCCCGCACGAGCCCGATGATCATGACGGCGATGGCGGCGCCGAGCACCGGCCCGGCGATGTAGACCCACCAGCCGGTGTAGTTGTTGCTGACGATGTCGGGTCCCAGGGTGCGGGCCGGGTTCATCGAGGCGCCGCTGATCGGGCTCGCGAACAGCCCCAGCAGCGCGACGGTGGAGCCGACCGCGATGGCGGCGTTGTGGCCGATGCTGCGGGCCCCGGTCGCGGTGTTGAGAATAATGGACACCAAGATCGCGGTCAGCACCGTCTCCATCACCAGCGACTTCCACTCCCCGCCCGAGCTGGTGATCGGGTAGTTCCCGCCCGCGGCCACATCCCCGAACATCAGCTGCAAGAACCAGGCGGCACCGATCGCGCCGGCGAACTGCACCACCCAGTACGGCAGCACCCACTTGGCGGGGAACACCCCGCGGGCGGTGAAGCCGAAGGTCACCGCCGGGTTGATGTGCAGCCCCGACAGCGGCCCCCACGCGTAGATCATCGCCATCACCACCGCCCCCGGCGCGATCACCGCCGCGGTCCGGCTGATCGGCCCACCACCCGCGTAATGATTGATCACCCCGGATCCGGCCGCCACCGTCACCAGCACGAACGTGCCCACAAACTCGATGATCAGCCGGATCCACAACGGCCGCTGCCGCAGCGTATCCTCCTCGAACCGGACCAGGTAACGGCGCCCGAGCGACGCAGCGTGCTCGCCGTCCACATCGGCGGTGACATTTGCCATCGTGCGGCTCCCATGTTCTGCGTATGACGTTTCCCCAAGTTAAACCGCCATTACCCGGGCCGGGTCACCCCAGACGGGTGGCTCCGGGGCCGCTGGCGGGTCCGGCGGTGAGGGCGGTAAGCGTGCCGCGCCGCCCGGCCCTGGCTCCAGGTGCCGCCCGGCCGCTCACCCCGTGCGGGTGGCGTGCGGGCATGGCGCAGGTGCGCATCCTTGACTGGCGATCGTTCCGCTGACGCGAACCGAGCGAGGAGAGAGAGCCATGGGGGATTCCGTCGATGTGATCATGGCGGCCTACCCGTCCACCGGGCCGGCGCAGCACGACTTTGACGCGCTGATGCAGCTGGTCAAGGACAAGACGGTCGCCGCGGAGGGCGTGATCCTGGTCTGCCGCGACGCCAGTGGCCAGGTGAGCGTGACCCACACCGGCGACCACCTGGGCCGCAAGGGCCTGGGCTGGGGCGGCGGTGTGGGCCTGGTGGTGGGCCTGTTCTCACCGCCGCTGCTCGCGTCGGTCGTGGTCGGCGGGGCTGTGGGGGGCCTGGCCGGCAAGTTCGCCAAGCACAAGGTTGACAGCGGTATCGAGCAGGGCCTGGGTGACAAGCTCCAGCCGGGGACGGCGGCCATCATCGCCATGGTCGACGGCGACGACCGGCTGGCCGCCGAGCAGGCGCTCGCCGGGTCGCTGGCGAAGTCGGCCGCGCCGATGGACAAGACGGGCGTCCGGGGGCTCAAGGACGCCCTGGCCGAGGCGGCGGGCAAGTTCAGCCCCGACCGCACGGTGCTGCCCATCCCCGACCGCAATTTCGGCGGGACGATGGGGCGCACGGTGGACAAGTCCGTTCCGGACTGGACGATGATCCCCGGGCCGAAGGCGCCCGAGGACGCCCCGAACGTGCTCGTCGTCCTCATCGACGACGCCGGGTTCGGCAATCCAGACACGTTCGGCGGCCCGATCGCCACCCCGAACCTCACCCGCGTGCAGAACATGGGGCTCACCTACAACCGCTTCCATGTGACAGCGGTGTGCTCGCCGACCCGCGCCGCGATGCTCACCGGCCGCAACCACCACCGGGTGGGCTTCGGCTCCATCGCCGAGTACCCCGGCCCGTTCCCGGGATACACCGCCGCCCGTCCCCGCAGCTGCACCGCCCTGCCGCGCATCCTGAAGGAGAACGGCTATGTCACCGGCGGGTTCGGCAAGTGGCACCTGACCCCCGACAACGTCCAGGGTGTCGCCGGGCCGTTCGACCACTGGCCGCAATCATGGGGCTTCGACCACTGGTGGGGGTTCCTGAGCGGGGCGGCCGGCCAGTACGACCCGATCATCACCCAGGACAACTCGGTGCTCGGCGTCCCGGAAGGCAAGGACGGCGAGCCCTACTACTTCCCCGACGACCTGACCGACAAGGCGGTCGGGTGGCTGCATGGCGTGCGGGCACAGGACGCGGCCAAGCCCTGGTTCATGTACTACTCCACCGGCTGCGCGCACGCGCCGCATCACGTGGCCAAGGCGTGGGCCGACAGGTACCAGGGCAAGTTCGACGGCGGCTGGGACCAGCTCCGCGAGGAAACCTTCGAGCGGCAGAAGAAGCTGGGGATCATCCCGCCCGGCACCGAGCTGACCAGGCGGCCGGACCTGTTCCCGGCCTGGGATTCCCTCTCCGCTGCCGAGAAGAAGCTGTACACCCGGCAGATGGAGGTCTTCGCGGGCTTCTGTGAGAACGCCGACTGGAACGTCGGCCGGCTGCTGGACTCCATCGAGGAGATGGGCGACCTGGACAACACGCTCATCTTCTACATCTGGGGTGACAACGGCTCCAGCATGGAGGGCACGGTCACCGGATCGTTCAACGAGATGACCTTCCTCAACGGCGTCGTGCTCGATCCCGAGCAGCAGCTGAAGCTCATCGACTCCTACGGCGGCATCGAGGCCCTGGGTGGTGACCACACCGCGCCGCACTACGCCGCGGCCTGGGCCCACGCCGGCAACACGCCCTTCCAGTGGGGCAAGCAGATGGCCAGCCACCTCGGCGGGGACCGGGACCCGATGGTGATCGCCTGGCCAACCCGGATCAAGGCCAGCCGCGAGGTCCGCACCCAGTTCACCCACTGCATCGACATCGGGCCGACCATCCTGGAGACCATAGGGCTGCCCGAGCCGGCGGTCGTCGACGGGATCGGCCAGGAGCCGATGGACGGCACCAGCTTCGCGTACACCTTCGGCGACGCGAAGGCCGCCGAGCGTCACACGGTGCAGTACTTCGAGATGTTCGGCAGCCGCGCCCTCTACTCCGACGGCTGGTGGGCGTGCACGCGGCTGGACAAGGCCCCCTGGGACATGTCGCCGGAAACGATGAAGAGGTTCGCCCCGGGGGTCTACGACCCGGACCAGGACGTCTGGGAGCTGTACTACCTGCCTGACGACTTCTCACAGGCCCACGACCTGGCGGCCGCCAACCCCGGCAAGCTCGCCGAACTGCAGGAGCTGTGGTGGAAAGAGGCCGAGCGCAACCGGGCGCTCCCGCTGCTCGGGGGATTCTCCGTCTTCTTCGGCATCCTGCCGCCGCTGCCCACCATCACCAGGTTCACCTTCGCCGGGGACGTCCAGAACGTGCAGCGCGGCATGGTGCCACGCATCTCCGGGCGGTCCTACGCCATCGAGGCCGAGCTCACCGTCCCCGGGACCGGAGCGGAGGGGGTGGTCGTCGCCAACGCCGACTTCATCGGCGGGTTCGGGCTGTGGGTGGACGGTAACGGGATGCTGAACCACACCTACTCCTTCCTCGGTGTGGAGACCTACAAGCAGACTTCCACCGAGAAGATCCCGGCCGGCGATGTGACGGTGAAGATGCTGTTCGAGGCGGACAAGCCCAAGCCAGGCACCGGCGGCACCGTGACCCTGTGGGCCAATGACCGGCAGATCGGCGAAGGCAGGATCGACCACACCGTCCCCGTCGCCTTCTCCAGCTACGCCGGCATGGACATCGGCCGCGACAACGGCCTCGTCGTCGACCGCGCGTACGAGGACAAGGCCCCCTACGCCTTCACCGGAACCGTGAAGAAGGTCGTGTTCGACCTCAAACCCGCCGCCCACGACGATGAAAAGATGCTGCACGAACACGCCGCCGTGCAAGCCATCGGACACGGAGCCGCCGGCTGACGGCCACCGCGCACGCCCCGCCTGCCGGTACCCGTCAGGGAGCGACCGTCCCGAGTGCCGCCGCGATCTGGCCGATGGCCTGCGTCTCCGGGGGACTGACGTCCTGGCCCCCCTCCCGGTGGGCGGCCGCGACCTTGCTGGCGAGGGTGAGGACGAAGTGGCGGTAGCCGTCGAGCTCCTCGGGGGTCGCCTTGCTCCCGAGCAGCGCCACCGCGTCGCGCAGATGCGCGAGCCCGTGGTCCCTGAGCTCGTCGGCAGAGTGGTACCTGGTGTGGTCCATCTCGGGCTTCGCCGCCACGATCTCGTCGAGGAGCTCGCTCTCACCGTGCTGGGCGCGCGCGTCCACGTAGGCCTTCGACATCGCGACCGTCTCGCGGAACATCCCCCCGCGCGCCGCGGTCACCACGATCATGCCCGCGCTCGGCGGGCCCTCGAGCACCACATTCCATTCCTCGGGCGAAAAGGCGGCCTTTGTCGTCATGCCACGCTCCTGCGATCACGGGATAAGGATGCGGGTCCACCCTAGCCAATGGCCCAGGCCAGAGCCCGCGCACACCCGCCCCTGCCCGGTAGGCATCCCTGCCCGATCTCTCCGCCGGCGGTGGTGATTCGACGCGCTGGCGGGTAGGTGGCCTGTTATGACCGATGCGGGAGGCGAGCACGGCGGGCCGCGGCCGGTGGCCGGGGACGCGATCGCGGAGCGGGCCGCTGAGCTGGCGACCGAGGTCAGTGAGGCCGGCCGGCCGGTGGACCGGCGGCGGCTGATGGCCTCGTTCGCCGCGGCGATGCGTTCGGGCGCGAGGGTGACCGGCCGCGGGATGCGCGCGACCCGGCGCGGTATGGGGGTGGGAACGGGCTGGCTGTCCGCACAGGTCGTTGCCATGGCCCCACGGCTGCGGGTGCGGGACCAGGCGCTGCTGCGAGCCCAGTTCCCGGGACTGTCCACCGAGGACATCGCCGATACCCTGATCGAGCACGCGGCGCGGGCGTCGGCCGCGGTCGGCGGGGCCGTCGGGGCGTGGGCGGCGCTGCCGGTCCTGCCCGCCTTCCCCGCCGAGGTGGCCACCGAGACACTGGCCCTGGTCGGCATCGAAGTCAAGCTGGTCGCGGAGCTGCATGAGGCGTACGGCATGCCCGCCACGGGCACCGCCATCGACCGGATGACCGCCTATGTCGCGGCGTGGGCACACCGCCGTGGGGTCTTCATGGTTCCCGGCGGGCTGATCCTGGCCGCGGGATCCCCGCTGGCGCGGCGGCTGCGGCTACGGCTTGCCGCCCGCGCGGGCAGGAGCGCGTTCTCGCTGGGCCCGCTGCTCACCGGTGCCGCCGCGGGCGCCATCCTCAACCGCAGGGAAACCCGCAGGCTCGGCCATGATGTCCGCGCCGACCTGCGCCGCCATGCGCAAGCAGGAGACTACGGATTCCCGCCCTAGCCAGCGGCTAGAGTGCGGCCATGGACGCCTCGCTTGCCGATGACGGGCTGGCCGCGGCCTTCGCCCGGGACGGCGTTGTCTGCGTCCGCTCGGCCCTTGACCCCGGTGAGGTGGCTGCCGCGGCGCGGGCGATCGACGCCGTGCTCGCCAGCCCTGGTCCCCTCGCCCAGGTGGCCAGCGGCGCCGATGACCCCGGCGCCTTCACCGAGGACTTCTGCCGGTGGCGGGAGATACCCGGAATCGAGCGGCTGGCCCGGCATTCGCGGATCCCGGGAATCGCCGCCGCCCTGATGGCGACTTCTCAGGTCCGCTTCTACCATGATCACATCCTGGTAAAGGAGGGCAGGACCAGGCAGCGCACCCCGTGGCACCAGGATCAGCCCTACTACAACGTTGACGGGCGCGGGGTGAGTGCCTGGATCCCGGTGGACCCGGTGCCCGAGGCCGGGTGCCTTGAGCTGGTGGCCTCCTCGCACCGCGGCCCCTGGCTCCTGCCGCGCACCTTCCTGCTCGGGGAGGCACGCTGGTTCCCCGAGGGAAGTCTCGCCGAGTTGCCCGACATCGAAGCCGACCGCGGTGCGTTCGACATCCGCCGCTTCGACCTGGCGCCTGGCGACGCTATCTTCTTCGACTTCCTGACCGTGCACGGAGCACCCGGGTTCCCCTACCAGACCCGCCGGCGGATCCTGTCGCTGCGCTACCTGTCGGCGGACGCCCGGTACGCGCCGCGCAGGTGGCCCACCTCGCCGCCCTTCGAGGGGCTCGACGGGGAACTGGCCGCCGGGGCCGCCATGGACCATCCCCTGTTCCCGGTGGTCTGGCCAGCCTGATCCCGGGTGCGGACCCCGGCCGTGACGGCACTCATCCGGGCGACCGGACGTCGCGGCGCAGCCCGGCCGGCAGGTAGGCCGCGCCCGGGCCGCCGGCCCGGGCGGCGTCGCCGGGGTTGGAGATGGCGCATCGCTGCAGGGAGAGGCAGCCGCAGCCGATGCACGAGTCGAGGCCGTCCCGCAGTGCGGCGAGCGCGGCGATCTGGTCGTCGAGGCGCTGCCGCCACCCACGGGAGAGCCGGGACCAGTCGGCGCGGGTGGGTGTTCGCCCGGCGGGCAGCGAGGCGAGGGCGGCAGCCACCTCGTCCAGGCTGAGCCCGACGTTGCGTGCGGCGCGGATGAACGCCAGCCGGCGGAGCGTACTGCGTTCAAAACGGCGCTGCCCGCCGGCGGTCCGGGTCGCCGGCAGCAGGCCGAGTTTTTCGTAGTAGCGCACGGCGGACTCGGCGAAGCCGCTGCGGCGTGCGATCTCCCCGACCGTCAGCGGGTCGGTGGTGCGCATCCAGGCCCCTTGACATGAAGTTGACTTCAACTACGAGTATGGCATACATCCGACATGCCAGGAGGAGCCATGCCCGTCACCCTGATCACCGGCGCTTCCCGCGGGCTCGGCCGCGCGGCCGCCCGCGCACTGGCGGGGCGTGGCTGGTCACTGATCGTCGACGCCCGGCGGGCGGACGACCTCGCCGACGCGATGCGCGGACTGCCGGATGTCGTCGCGGTCCCGGGCGATGTGACCGACCCCGACCACCGCGCGCGCCTCGCGGAGGCGGTCGGCCGGCTCGGCCGGCTCGACGTGCTGGTGAACAACGCGAGCAGGCTCGGTCCCAGCCCGCAGCCGACGCTGCGTGACTACCCGCCTGACGAGCTTGGCCGGGTGTACGACACCGACGTCTTCGCGCCGCTGGCCCTCATCCAGTTGCTGGCCGCCCCGCTCGCCGCGGCCTCGGGCACGATCGTCAACGTCAGCTCGGACGCGGCGGTCGAGGCCTACCCGGGCTGGGGCGGCTATGGCTCGGCGAAGGCCGCTCTCGACCAGATCACCGCGGTCCTTGCCGCCGAGGAGCCGTCACTGCGCTGCTACGCGCTGGATCCGGGTGACATGCGCACGGACATGCATCAGCAGGCCTTCCCCGGCGAGGACATCTCCGGTCTGCCGGAGCCGGACACGGTCGTTCCGGCACTGCTGCGACTGCTTGACGAGCGGCCACCGAGTGGGCGTTATCGCGCGAGCGACCTCGCCGTGCCGGCGGTGGCGCCATGA
The DNA here is from genome assembly GCA_963741615.1 of uncultured Actinomycetes bacterium. Lineage (GTDB taxonomy): Bacteria > Actinomycetota > Actinomycetes > Streptosporangiales > Streptosporangiaceae > UBA9676. The sequence goes on along the minus strand of CAVUIU010000030.1, from coordinate 248,114 downwards.
GGCTCGCGGCCGACCGGCCGCCGGAGGAACGCGGGCTGGGCAGGGACGGCGTCCGGCTGCTCGTCGCCACCCCGGACGGCCTCGTCCATGCCAGGTTCAGCGACCTGCCCCGCTTCCTGTCGGCAGGCGACCTTCTGGTCGTCAACACCTCGGCCACCATCGCCGCCGCGCTGGATGGCCGCCGCGGCGACGGCCGCCCGGTGACGGTGCACATGTCCGCCCCCTTCGAGGAGGGGACATGGCTGATCGAGTTGCGGGAGCGCTCCGCCACCGCCGGGCGGGTCGGTGACGCCGCTCCGGGCGAGACCGTCGCGCTCCCGCACGGCGAGTCGCTCACCCTGCTCCGCCCCTACCCCGGGCCCACGGCAACCCGGATGTGGGTGGCCTCGGTGACGGCCGGCGGCGATCCCGGCGCATACCTCGCCCGGCACGGCCGGCCGATCCGCTACTCCTATGTCCGCGACCCGTGGCCGCTCGCGGCCTACCAGACCGTGTTCGCCCGCTCCCCCGGCAGCGCCGAGATGCCCAGCGCGGGCCGGCCGTTCACGCCGGACCTGGTGACCGGCCTGGTCGTGGCCGGCGTCATGGTCGCGCCGATCACCCTGCACTCGGGCGTGGCATCGCTCGAAACCGGCGAACCACCCCTTCCCGAGCGGTTCACCGTGCCGGAACCGACCGCACAGCTCGTCAACCTGACCCGTGCCGCGGGCCGCCGGGTGGTGGCCGTCGGGACCACTGTCACCCGGGCGCTGGAAAGCGCCACTGGCCCCGGCGGCGCGGTGCGGGCGCGCAGCGGCTGGACCGACCTGGTGCTGGGGGCCGGCCAGCCAGCGCGGATCGTCAGCGGCCTTGTCACCGGCTGGCACGACCCGGACGCCTCGCACCTCGCCCTGCTGGAGGCCGTCGCCGGGCCGAAGCTGGTCCGCGCGGCCTACCTGGAGGCGGAGCAGGCAGGCTACCTGTGGCACGAGTTCGGCGACAGCTGCCTCCTGCTGCCGCCGGTGCCCTGAAACCACGCCACCCCGGCCGCGATGCCCCCGGGCCAATCACGCTCCCGGCCGCGGTTAGACCGGCCAGATGCAGGTAGAGACCGACCGGGCGTCCGTGCTTGGCCGGCACGATGACGCCTGGCTCCGTCGGCAGGCTGAGGAGTGGCTCCCGTGTGGCATTCGATGTTCGTCGTCCAGATCCCGGTCCTCGAGAAGATCCTGCGCACCGTCCTGGTGTACGCGACGATCCTCATCTTGTTCCGGCTTACCGGAAAACGCGACCTGGCCACCTTCAACATGTTCGACTTCGTCGTCATGTTCCTGCTGTCCAACGTTGTTCAGAATGCCATCATCGGCAGCGATTCCAGCCTCTCAGGGGGGATGATCGGGGCGGTCACCCTGGTCGCTGTCAACGCGGTGCTCAACCGGTTGATAACGGCCAGTGACCGGGCTGCACGCATACTGGAGGGCAAAGCAACGGCCGTTATCGAAAACGGCCGGCTCCTTCCCAGCGCGGCGCGGCGCCTGTCCTTGCGGCCCGCCGATGTGGAGCACGCCATCCGGGTGCAGAACGGCGACGACATCAAGGAGATCGCCACGGGCCTGATGGAACCGAACGGGCAGCTGGTTCTCACGCTCAAGGCGGAGGAGCAGAGCGCGAGCAAGGGCGACATCGCCGGCGTCCGCGCCCAGCTCGAGGCGATAGAAACGTCGCTTGACCTGCTGGCGGCGTCCCGGTGAGACGTGCCGCGGTGGTGATCCATCCGGCGAAGCACGACGACATGGACGGCTTCCGGGCCCTTGTCCGCAAGGCCATGACGGAACTTGGCTGGGCAGAGCCGCTCTGGCTGGAGACAAGGCCGGATGACACAGGTGAGCGGCTCGCCCGGGAAGCCGTGCGGTCCGGCGTTGACCTGGTGCTGGCCAGCGGGGGCGACGGGACCATCACCGCCTGCGCGAGCGGCGTCGCAGGCTCGGGCATCCCGCTCGGTGTGCTGCCATGCGGCACCGGGAATCTGCTCGCACGCAACCTGGGTCTGCCGCTCTCCCTGGACGAGGCGCTGACGGTAGCGCTGACGGGATCTGACCGGCGGCTGGATGTCGGCACGGCCAATGGCCGTCCATTCGTCGTGATGGCCGGGATCGGATTCGACGCCGAGATGCTCGCAGGCGCGAGCGAGGAGACGAAGGAGCGCATGGGCCCGGCCGCCTATGTGCTGTCCGCGCTGCGGCATCTCCGTGACCGCCCGACGAGGATGGTGCTGCGCGCCGACGGCGGCCCGCCGCGTCGCCGCTGGGCCAGCGGTGTGATCATCGGCAACGTCGGCTCGCTGCAGGGCGGCGTCCGGCTGCTGCCGGGCGCGGTGCCGGATGACGGCGTCCTCGACGTGGCAGTCCTCGCCGCCTGGGGCTGGACGGGCTGGTTCCGGCTCGCCGCCGATGTGCTGCTGAGGCGCAGCAGCGGCCGTCTGACCCAGCTGGCCTGCCGTGAGCTGCTGGTCGACGCCGGCCATGCCCGGCCGTGGGAGGTTGACGGAGAGGTCGCCGGACGCACGCGTCAGCTGAGGGTCACCATCCAGCCGGGGAAGCTGCTGTTGCGCGTCGCGGCAGCGGCCCGCCGCTTAGCGGTCCCCGGCTTTCGGGTTGCGGCGCAGCAGCAGGATCATCCGCCGCTCAGTGAGCTGCTGGGTGTGGTGACTCAGCCATGCGCACACCGCCGCCAGCGGCAGCTCGATGAGCACCGCCAGGGCCACCGGCTCACCGCGCTGGCCCGGCGGCGAGGTCATGACATCAAACCAGGCGTCCACCACGAGCAGCGTCGCCGCCGCGGCCGCCGCGGTCGCCAGGTACCGGGACCGCCGGAGCGCGAAGTAACCGGTGCTGGCCAGGCCCACCAGGAGCATGACGTCGAATCCCGCCCAGGCGACGTCGTAGTCCGGGGACACCTGGCGTGCGGGAAGCGAGTACCCGAGGTAGACGATCCAGGGCAGCAGGATCAGCGAAAACAGCGCGAATGCCGGGCCCGCCCACCGGACCACCCGCGCGTCGTCGACCAGCACGGCGTTCTCGGGCTCATCGGCTGGCTCGACAAGTTCGTCGAGCCTTTCGGCCGTCCCCTCGGCGCCGGGCGCGGGGCCCGCGGGCCTGGCCCCGGGGGCTAGACCCTGCGCCATCGTGCCTCGCACAAGCCGTAGACGCCGAAGATGACCAGGCCGAGCGCCACGAGGATCAGCAGGAACTCGCCGAACGGCTGGTTGCGCAGCGTCAGCAGCGCCTTGTCGATGCCACCGGCCTTGGACGGCTTGTAGGTGACGGCAGCCTCGATCACCAGCACGCCGGCGAGCGCGAACACCGCGCCGCGGGCCGCGGTCCCGATCTGGCCGAGCCGCTCAACGATGCGGCGCGTCCGGCGGCTCATCTGCGAAAGCTGCAGGTACTTCAGGAACTTGCGGCGGACGCCCTCGGCCACCAGTAGCAGGCCGGCGACCACGATGACCAGGCCGACGATGCCCACCAGCCACCGCCCGCCGGAGTGATGCATGACCTGGGCGGTCAGGTCCTGCTGCTTGCGGGTCTGGCTGCCGCCGCCCGCACCGGAGATGATCTTGAAAGTCAGGTACGCGAAGAAGGCGTAGATCAGCGCCCGGACCAGGGACTTCAGCCGGGGACCGGCGCCGTTCCCCTCGCCGGTGACGCCGAAGGCGGCCTCGCTGAGCCGCCACAGCGCATAGCCCGCGAACCCGATGCCGAGCAGCCACAGCGAGACCAGTCCATAGGGCTTGCCCGCGAGCAGCTGCAAGGCGCCCTGCTGGTCGGCCTGCTGAGAGGTCTGGCCGAGTGCGACCAGGATCGCGACCCAGCCGATGAGGATGTAGAGGACCCCGCGTGCGGCGAGGCCCGCCCGGGCCAGCGCCCGCGCCGGCGGGCTGTCGGATGCGCGCCTTGCCGTGCCGGACGCATGAGCGGTAGCCATTGATCGCATGCCCGTCTCTTCCTCGCAGCGGCCCACCTAAACCCGGTTCCCGCTGGGCCACGTGTCAGGGCTGCGTGGCGGCACGCTCCCGGAGCCGGTAGCGCTGCACCTTCCCGCTCTGGGTCCGGGGCAGCGCGTCCACGAACTCGATCGCCCTCGGGTACTTGTACGGAGCGATCACCTGCTTGGTGAAGGCCTGGAGCTCGGCGGCCTTGGCCGGGCCGCCTGCCGCGCCGTCCCGCAGGACCACGTACGCCTTGATGATCGTTCCCCGCCCGGGGTCCGGTGCGCCGACCACGGCTGTCTCCAGCACGTCCGGGTGGCCAAGCAGGGCCTGCTCCACCTCGGGCCCGGCGATGTTGTAGCCCGAGGTGATGATCATGTCGTCGGTGCGCGCCTGGTACCAGTAATAGCCGTCGCCGTCCCGGGCATAGGTGTCCCCGGTGAGGTTCCAGCCGTCCACCACATAGCCGCGCTGGCGCTCGTCCGCGAGGTAGCGGCAGCCGGTGGGGCCCTTGACCGCCAGGCGGCCGACCGTCCCGTCCGGCACCGGCTTCCCGTCCTCGCCGAGCACGGCCGCCTCGTAGCCGGGTACCACCACGCCGGTCGCCCCCGGCCGGATGGCATCGCCAGCCGCGGAGATGAAGATGTGCAGGAGCTCGGTGGCGCCGATCCCGTCGATGATCCTGACGCCGGTGGCGCGGTGGAAGTCCTCCCACACCGCGGCGGGGAGATGCTCACCCGCCGACACGCAGCGCCGCAGGCCGTTCAGCGCCCCGGTCTTCCCGGTTGCCAGCAGCGCCCGGTACATGGTGGGGGCGGTGAACAGCGTGGTCACCCCGTGTTCCGCGATCGCGTCCGCCAGCTCGCCGGGTGTGGCGCGCTCCAGCAGCAGGACGCTGGCCCCCACGCTGAACGGGAACACCACCAGGCCGCCCAGCCCGAAGGTGAATCCCAGCGGCGGGGTGCCGGCGAAGACATCATCCCGGGTCGCCGCGAGCACGTGCCGGCCGAACGTGTCGCAGATGGCCATGACATCCCGGTGGAAGTGCATGGTCGCCTTGGGCTTGCCGGTGGTACCGGAGGTCGCGGCGAGCAGGGCGACGTCATCGGCTGCGGTGGCCACCGCCTGGAAGCTGCCGCTCCGGGCCGCGCAGCGGCTCGCCAGGTCATCGCCCGCACCGTCGGGGGACCTGGTGCCGCCGTACAGCACCGTGGGCAGCGCGGGATCGGCGGCGGCCAGCTCGCCGGCGAAGCGGTGATCGCACACGGCGAGGTCTGGCCTGGTGAGGTCGGCCAGCGCGGCGATCTCCCTGGCGCGCAGCAGCGGCATGGAGGTGACCGCGACCCCGCCGGCCTTGAGCACCCCGAACCAGGCGGCGACCAGCCACGGGTTGTTCGGGCCGCGAAGCAGCACCCGGTTCCCCGGGACGAGGCCGAAATCGGAGGTGAGCACCTCGGCGGCCTGGTTCGCCCGGCGGAGCAGGTCCCCATAGGTCCAGGTCTCGGTCGGAGTGCGCAGGCAGGGGCGGTCCGGGCCGTAGCGGGCCGCGGTGGCGTCCAGCAGGGCCTCGCCGCAGTTGAGCCGATCCGGGTAGCGCAGTTCGGGAAGGTCAAACCGCAGGTCCGGCCACTGATCGGCGGGTGGGAGGTTGTCCCGGCAGAAGGTATCGGTGTGCGCGGAGGGTGAGAGCTGCATCGGCACCACTTCCTTGTGGGGCACCCGGTTCCCTGGTGGAGCGCCAGGCTGTGGCAGGGGTAGCACCAGTATTCATCGTTTCTGACGACAGTCAACGAATCGCGACATCACACGTCACGGCCCGGGTTGACGTCATGATCACGCCCGTTTCGCCCTTGGTGTGTGCGTACCAAACCCGTGCCCTGTGCGCTGCCGGCGGGGAGGCTAGGGTGTCTGCGTGAGCCCGTTCCGCGGATCGGTCCCCCCGACACAGCATTGGCAGCACTTCCGCTTCGAGTGCGCCGGCGGGATCGCGACGGTGACCCTCGACCGGCCCGGCAAGCTGAACGCCCTCACCTTCGAGGCGTACGCCGACCTGCGCGACCTGCTGGCGGGGCTCCCCCACCGGGGGGACGTCCGGGTGCTGGTGGTGCGGGGGGCTGGGCGGGCATTCAGCTCCGGCGGGGATGTCAACGAGATCATCGGCGCCACGTTGCAGATGGGGCAGGACGAGCTGCTCGCGTTCACCCGGATGAGCGGCGAGGTCATCCGGGGCATGCGGGAGTGCCCCATCCCGGTCATCGCGGTGGTGCACGGGATGGCCGCCGGGGCCGGCGCGGTGATCGCGCTCGCGGCAGACTTCCGGGTGGCGACCCCGGCGGCGCGGTTCGCGTTCCTGTTCACCAAGGTGGGCCTGTCCGGCGGGGACATGGGCGCCGCCTACCTGCTGCCCCGGCTGGTGGGACTGGGCCGCGCGACGCAGCTGCTCATGCTCGGTGACACCATCGACGCCGATCAGGCCGAGCGGATCGGCCTGATCAGTGAGCTCGTGGCCGCCGACGAGCTGGACCAGGCGGTGGACCGGCTTGCCAAGCGGCTGGCGGGCGGCCCGGCCCAGGCGTACGCACAGACAAAGGCCCTGCTCACCCGCGAGCAGGACATGAGCCTGTCCGCGGCGCTGGAACTGGAGGCGATGACGCAGGCACTGCTGATGACCGGCCAGGACTATGCGGAGTTCCACGCCGCCTTCACGGCCGGCCGCGAACCTAACTGGCAGGGCCGCTGAGCCCATCCCGCAGCAGCTCACGGGCGATGATGGTGCGCTGGATCTCGGACGCGCCCTCGTAGATACGCGGGGACCGCACCTCCCGGTAGAGGTGCTCGAGCAGGTGACCCCGCTGCAGCCCGCGCGCGCCGTGGATCTGGACCGCCGCGTCCACCACGAACTGGGCGGTCTCGGTCGCGAGCAGCTTGGCCATGGCCGAGCGGCCAGCCACCCGGCCCGCGCCCTCGTCGAGCGCGGCGGCCGCGGAGTAGACCAGCAGCCGGGCCGCCTCCGTCCTGGTCGCCATCTCGGCCAGCAGGTGCGCCACCGCCTGCTGGTCCTTCAGCAGGCCCCCGAACGCGGCCCTGGTACTGGCGTGCGCCACCGCGGCGTCGAGCGCCGCCTGCGCCATGCCCACCGCGAAGGCACCCACGCTCGGGCGGAACAGGTCGAGGGTCCGCATCGCCACCGAGAACCCGCGGTCCTGCTCCCCCAGCAGCTCGTCGCCACGCACGCGCACCCCGTCGAAGCTGAGCCTGCCGATCGGGTGCGGGCTCACCATGTCCAGGTGCTCCCCGGCCAGCCCCGGCCGGCCGGCCGGGACCACGAAGGCGCTCACCCCGCGTGCCCCGGCCCCGGCCGTGGTCCGGGCGAACACGGTGTAGAAGTCCGCCTCGGGAGCGTTGGAGATCCACATCTTCTCGCCGGTCAGCCGCCACCCGTCCCCGTCCGGCTCGGCCGTCAGCTCCAGTGCCGCCGCATCCGAGCCCGCCGCCGGCTCCGACAGCGCGAACGCGGCCACCGCGTCCCCGGCGGCGACCGCCGGCAGCCAGCGGCGCACCTGCTCGGCCCGGCCGGACTGCAGCACCGGGTAGCTGCCCAGGCCCTGCAGGGCCAGCGCGGTTTCCGCCTCCGTGGTCCGGGTGGCCAGCGACTCACGCAGCAGGCACAGGTCGGTCGCTGGTGCCTCCCGGGAAGGACGCCCGCCGGCCACCCCGGGGAACAGCCGCGCCAGCAGGCCGAACCGGCCCAGGGCCTTGATGAGCTCCCGGTTGACCCGGCCGGGCTCACCAGCCTCGGCGAGGGGACGGAGCTCGCGGGTGGCCAGGTCGCGGACCTCGGCCGCGAATGCCCGCTGGTCCGGTGCCAGGGCGAAGGCGGTCACGGCCGGCCTCCGCTGGCCTGGCCCGGCCGCCAGCGCGCGTGCGCGGTACCCGGTGACCCGGCCCGGATCAGCTCCAGGCGTGGCCGGGGGCCGTCGGTGCGGCCGGTCTGTGGCTTGCGGTTGCCAGCGGCGAACGGGTCGGGCCAGCGCGCGGCCGGCCCGGAGTAGCCCTGGTCGGCCGCTGCGTGCAGCGTCCATTGCGGATCGTAGAGATGAGCCCGCCCCAGGGCGCAGAAGTCGGCCCGGCCCGCCAGGATGATCGAGTTGACGTCGTCGTAAGAAGAGATCGCCCCGACGGCTATCACCGCGGTCCCGTACTTGCGGCCGATCTCGTTGCGGATCCGGTCCGCGTACGGGGTCTGGTAGCTGCGCCCGAACGCGGGCTGCTCCTCGCTGACCACCTGGCCGGTTGACACGTCGATGCCATCCACGCCGTGCTCCGCGAAGGCCCGGGCGATCTCCACCGCCTCATCGGCGTCAACGCCGCCGTCATGCCAGTCGGTAGCGGAGATCCGCACCGTCATCGGCCGCCCCTCCGGCCACACGCCGCGAACCGCGTCGAATACCTCCAACGGGTAGCGCAGGCGTCCCTCCAGCGACCCCCCGTAGCGATCGGTGCGCCGGTTGGCGAGCGGGGACAGGAACGAGGAGAGCAGGTAGCCGTGCGCGCAGTGCAGTTCGAGCAGATCGAACCCGGCCCGCGCCGCCGCCTGCGCCGCGCTGGTGAACTCGGCGGTGATGGCCGCCATCGCGGCCGGGGTCAGCTCACGCGGGACCTGGCTGGCCGGCGAGTAAGCAAGCGGCGAGGGCCCGCACACCTGCCAGTTGCCTTCGGGCAGCGGCTCGTCCATGCCCTCCCACATCAGCCGGGTGGACCCCTTGCGGCCGGAGTGGCCGAGCTGGACACCGATCCGGGCGGCGGTGCTGGAGTGCACGAAGTCCACGATCCTCCGCCAGGCGGCTTCCTGCCCGGCCGTGTAGAGCCCGGCGCAGCCCGGGGTGATCCGCCCCGGTGCCGACACGCACACCATCTCGGTCATCACCAGGCCCGCCCCGCCGAGCGCCTTGCTGCCCAGGTGCACGAGGTGGAAATCACCGGGCACGCCGTCGCTGGCGCTGTACATGTCCATCGGCGAGACGATGACCCGGTTGGCGAGCTCGAGCGGCCCGATCCGGCCCGGCTGGAACATCGGCGGGCACACATCCGGGGCCGGCGGCTCCTGGGCGCTGGCGAACCAGGAGTCCAGCCCGGCGACGAACTCGGGATCGCGCAGCCGCAGGTTGTCGTAGGTCACCCGGCGGCTGCGGGTGATGATGTTGAACGCGAACTGGGGCGGGTCCTGGCCGGTGTAGTGGCCGATGTTCTCGAACCATTCCAGGCTGGCCTGCGCCGCCCGCTGGGTCGAGGCGACCACCGGGCGGCGTTCCGCCTCATAGGCGGCCAGCGCCGCCGGCACGCCGGGCTGCTCGTGCAGGCACGCCACGAGCGCCAGCGCGTCTTCCATGGCCAGCTTGGTGCCCGAGCCGATGGAGAAATGCGCGGTGTGCGCCGCGTCCCCGAGCAGCACGATGTTCTCGTGCCGCCAGCTGGCACAGCGGACCGTGGTGAAGTTCACCCACTGGGAGTTGTTGCCGACGATCTCGTGCCCGCCCAGCACTTCGGCGCACAGGTCACGGATGAGCGCGATGGAGGCCTCGTCGCTGTGTCCTGGCGGGAGCGGGCCGGCCGTGCGGGCCGGAAACCCGGCGCGACGCCACACGTCGTCGTGGAGTTCGAGGATGAAGGTGCTCGCGTCACGACTGTAGGGGTAGCCGTGGACCTGCATGGTTCCCCACGGTGTGTCCAGGACATAGAACTTGAACGCGTCGAAGACCAGATCGGTACCGAGCCAGATGTACTTGCTCTGCCGGGCCTCCAGGCTGGGCTGGAAGGCGCCGGCGAAGCCGGCCCGGGCCTGGGAGTTGGCCCCATCGGCCGCCAGCACCAGATCGTGCGTGGCGGACAGCCGCGTCAGGTCCGGCGGCTGCGTCCTGAATCCGATCCGCACGCCCAGCTGCGCGCACCGTTCCTGCAGGATGGCCAGCAGCCGGTGGCGGCTCATGGCGGCGAAGCCGTGCCCGCCGGAGGTGATGACGGTGCCCCGGAAGTGCACGTCGATGTCATCCCAGCGGGCGAACTCCCGCTCCATGGCACGGAAGACGCTGGTGTCGGCGTGCTCGATGCCGCCCAGCGTCTCGTCCGAGAAGACCACCCCGAAGCCGAACGTGTCGTCGGGCGCGTTCCGCTCCCACACGGTGATCTCGTGCCGCGGATCCAGCTGCTTGGCCAGCGCGGAGAAGTACAGCCCGGCGGGGCCGCCGCCGATGATCGCGATACGCATCTGGCCCCGCACCATCCCTCCGCCGGCCGGGCTGGACGGGGCCAGGCTATGTCGCTACTGATACGGTCGTCAACAAGACGATATAGAGGCCCGGCAGGAGAGCGCCGGGCCAGGCGGCCGGGGGCCGCCGGACCGTCGGGGGCCGCCGGGGGCCGCCGGGGGCCGCTGCGCCTGGGTGGCCTCACCGTGGCGCCGCGTGATACGCAGGATCGTGACTATCGAGCGGATCAATCCCGGCGAGCTGGGCAGGCCGTCCGGCTTCTCCCACGTCGTGTCCGTGACCGCGGACAGGCTGGCTTTCCTGGCCGGGCAGACGGCGGCCGATGCCCGGGGGCGGATCACCGGCTCCGGGGTGGTGGAGCAGTTCGAGTGCGCCCTGGGCAACCTGCTCACCGCGCTGCGCGGCGCCGGCGGGGAGCCGTCGGACCTGGTGAGCCTCACCGTCTACCTGGTCGACCTGGATGACTACCGCGGGCATGCGCGTGAGATCGGGCAGGTCTGGCGCAGGCTGGCCGGCCGGGATTACCCCGCCGTGGCCGCCGTCGGCGTGCACCGGCTCTGGGACCCCGCGGCCCTGGTGGAGCTGCAGGGCGTGGCCGCTATCGGCTGATCACCTGCGACACGTGGGCCCGGGCGGCATCCTCCAGCTGAGCTCGCAGCGTGAAGAAAAGCCCGGCGGCCCGGATGCCGATCCAGTCCCCCGGCAGCAGCTCGGCCGGCAGGCCGGGATCGAGGTAGGGCAGCCGCCGCCAGTCGGTGAGCACCCGCACATAGTCGGCGAAGGCGTTGCGCTCGTCCGCCGGCCGCGAACGCCACTGGCGCAGCAGCGGGTCATGGGCGTCGAGGAACCGGCCGTACAGCCGCTCCAGTTCGTCGAGGTCCCACCACACGCGCACCTTCGCGGCCAGCTCGCCGAAGGCCACGTGATGGGCGCGGAACAGGTCCGCGTAGGAGTCGAGCCCCAGCCGCCGCAGCAGGTCGGCGGTGGCGTCGTGCACATGGGCCGGGGCGATCCACACCCCCGGGGCGGCGGTGCCGAAGCCAAGCCGGGTCAGCTGCGAGCGCAGCACATGCCGCTTGTGGCGCTCGGCCTCGGGCACCGAGAACACCGCCAGCAGCCAGCCGTCGTCGAGCGTGGCCCGCTCCTGCCGGAAGATGCGCTGATCGCCTTCCCGCAGGATGGCGAGCGCCTCATCGGACAGCTCATATCCGGCCGCGCCGCCGCGGCGGCTTGCGCGCAGGATCCCGCGCCGCTTCAGCCGCGAGATCGACGAGCGCACCGCCGGCTCGTCCACGCCAAGGTCGGTGAGCAGGCTGATCAGCGAGGCGACCGACATCCAGCCGCCCTCGGGCCGCGAGTACAGCCCGTAGACGGTCACGATCAGCTGGCGCGGCTGCGCCCCGCGCGGCATGCCCGTGCCGTCGGCCGGCCGGGCCGGCCCCGGCCGGGACGCGGCCGGCCGGGAGGCTCCCGGCTGGGATACTGTCTGCGGCACGGCCGTCACCCGGCCACGATACCTAACCCGCCGGGTTGCGCCGGGTTGCGCCGGGTTGCGCCGGGTGGCGCCGGATCGCGGCCGGATGGCGGCCGGCCGGCGGACCTGGAATTGGACAGGCTGGCGACGGGGGTACTGGCACGAGCACCGTGCACTGGGTTACCCCCCTTGTCCGTCGCGGCTGGCCAGGCCACACTGCCCTTGATGATGCGGGGCAGCCGCGGCGGACGCCGGATGGAGTCAGCTGTGCAGACGAGGCCAGGGACCAGTCCACGGCGGCGCATGACCTCTGCGCCGGTCATCCACCCGGAGGCCACCGGGGGCGGAGCCGACGCCGCCTGGATACGAATGAGAGCCCGGACCGCCCCGTGGGTGGCCGGCGGTATCGCTGCGGGATCGATCGCGCTGATGGCCGGCGGGCTGGCCCTGGCTTACGTGGACCGGCATCTGGTGCCCGCCGACCGGACGAGCTGGGACTTCTCCGACATCTTCAGTGGCGTCGAGAACCTGGCCATCCCGGTGGTCGGCTTTGTCCTTGCTGCCAGACGCCCCGCGAACCGGATCGGATGGCTGTTCCTGGCCGTGGGCCTCGCGCTGGGGCTGAGCCGCTTCGCGGATCAGTACGGGCTGCGTGCCCTGGTCGCGGACCCTGGGTCCTTGCCGGCGGCTCGGGCGGTCATCTGGCTGTCCAATTGGATCTGGATGATCCCCCTCGCCCTGGTCGCTTTCATGTTCATGCTCTTCCCGACCGGGCGGCTGCGTTCACAGCGGTGGCGGCCGGCCGGGTGGTTCGTGGGCGTGGTGTTCACGCTGGCCACGGTGGCTGTGCTGGTGGGGGCCACCCGCACCTGGTCGCACCCGTTCAGCTCGTTCGGTCAGGCGGTGACCCCCCTTGTGCTGGCGGCGTTGCTCGTCCTCCTCCCCGCCGCGCTGGTGGTCAGCCTCGTGGCGGCGGTCGTGAGGTTCGCGCGGTCCTCGGGCGAGGAGCGGCTGCAGCTGAAGTGGTTCGCGGTGGCCGCGTTGCTCGTGGTCGCCGCGTTTATCGCAGTGATCCTGACGAATTCGGTTGCTGCGAACGTGCTCGTGAACCTGGCATTGTTGTGCCTGCTCACAGCCATCGCCATCGCGGTGCTGAAGTACCGGCTGTATGAGATCGACATCGTGATCAGCAAGGCCGTCCTGTACGGCTCGCTGGCCGTCTTCATCACCGCGGTCTACGCCGGCCTGGTCGCGGGCGTGGGGACGCTGGTGGGCAACCGGCACAGTGTGCTGCTGTCGGCCCTCGCGGCAGCGGTGGTGGCGGTGGCGTTCCAGCCGGCCCGCCAGTGGGCCGGGCGGCTGGCCAACCGGGTTGTGTACGGCCGGCGGGCCAGCCCGTACCAGGTGCTGTCGGACTTCGCCCGGCGCATCGGCGGCACCTACTTGGCGCAGGACGTGCTGCCGCAGATGGCGCACATCGTGACGGCCGGGACCGGTGCCGAACGGGTGGTGGTATGGCTGCGGGTAGGCGACGAACTCCGGCCCGAGGCTTCCTCGGACGGCGGCCCGGACACGGCCCCGCTGCCCGCCGATGCACTGCCGGTCGATGGCCAGGCCATGCCGACCTTGCCCGGCAGTGACATAAGCGTGCCCGTCGTGCACCAGGGCGATCTGCTGGGCGCGATCTCCATCAAGATGCCCAAGGACGAGCCGCTGCGCCCCGCCGGTGAGCAACTGGTCGCCGACGTGGCGTCCCAGGCCGGCCTGGTGCTGGCCAACGCGGGACTGATCGGGGACCTGCGGGCCTCGCGGCAGCGCCTGGTCATGGCGCAGGATGAGGCGCGGCGGCGGCTGGAACGCAATCTCCACGACGGGGCGCAGCAGGACCTGGTGGCGCTGGCCATCAAGCTCCGGCTCGCGGACATGACCGTGGAGGACCCGGCGGCGACCAGGCAGATCCTCGGCGAACTGCAGACGGACACCGCCAGTGCGCTGGAAAACCTCCGCGACCTCGCGCGGGGCATCTACCCGCCGCTGCTGGCCGACCTGGGGCTGGCCGCCGCGCTCAGCGCTCAGGCCAGCAAGTCGGCCGTGCCCGTCGACGTCGAAGCCGGCGGGATCGGCCGCCTCCCGCAGGACACCGAGGCGGCCGTGTATTTCTGCTGCCTGGAGGCACTGCAGAACACCGCCAAGTACGCCCAGGCCTCCCAGGCCAGCATCTGCCTGCAGGCCCACAACGGGACCCTGCGCTTCACCGTGTCCGACGACGGGACCGGCTACGACGCCCGCCGCACCCCGATGGGGTCCGGCCTGCGGAACATGGCCGACCGGCTGTCAGCGCTCGGCGGCAGGCTCGAGGTCCGGTCCGTCCCCAGCCAGGGCACCACCATCACCGGTCAGCTCCCCGTCCCCGTTACCAACGAGTAGCTTTCATGGTTACCGGCGGGTAGTATACGGCCAGTATCTCAGGCGAGCACCCTATGAACAGGACGATGCCATGAGCGCGCAGCAGGCAGATCGGGTCCGGAATGTCGATGAGCGCGAAGCGCGCCAGACGGCGGAGGAAGCCAGGGAGGCCGGGTGGCGGCAGCCCAGCTTCGGCAAGCAGCTCTTCCTCGGTGACTTCCAGCTCGACCTGATCCACCCGCATCCGCGGCCGAGCGAGGAGTCAAGCCGCCGCGGAGAGGAGTTCTGCGCCCGGCTGCGCGAGTTCTGCGAGACCTCGGTGGACAGCGCGCTGATCGAGCGCGACGCCCTCATCCCCGATGACGTGGTCAAGGGCCTGGCCGCCCTGGGAGCGTTCGGCATCAAGATCGCGCCGGAATACGGGGGGCTGGGGCTCAGCTACCTGTATTACATCCGGGCGATGATGATCGTCGGATCCGTCTCGCCGGCGCTCATGGCGATGCTGTCCGCGCACCAGTCGATCGGGGTGCCGCAGCCGCTCGCGATGTTCGGGACCGACGAGCAGAAACGGCATTACCTGCCCCGGTGCGCGCGGGGCGAGATCAGCGCGTTCCTGCTCACCGAGCCCGACGTCGGCTCCGACCCGGCGCGGCTGAACACGACCGCGACGCTGTCGGACGACGGCTCCGAGTACGTGCTGGACGGGGTCAAGCTGTGGACGACCAACGGCGTGGTCGCCGACCTGCTCGTGGTGATGGCCCGGGTGCCCAAGGGCGAGGGGCACCGTGGCGGGATCACCGCCTTCGTGGTGGAGGGCAACGCGGAAGGGATCACCGTCGAGCGGCGGAACGCGTTCATGGGCCTGCGCGGCCTGGAGAACGGATTGACCAGGTTCCACGAGGTCCGGGTGCCGGCCGCCAACCGCGTCGGCGAGGAGGGCCAGGGGCTGAAGATCGCCCTGACCACGCTGAACACGGGCAGGCTGTCGCTGCCCGCCAGCTGCGCCGCATCCGGGAAGCTGGCGCTGAAGATAGCCCGGGAGTGGTCGGGCGAGCGGGTGCAGTGGGGGCGGCCGGTCGGCGAGCACGAGGCGGTGGCCAAGAAGATCTCGTTCATCGCCGCGACCACGTACGCGCTCGAGGCGGTGGTCGAGCTGTCCAGTCAGCTCGCGGACGACAAGCGGAACGACATCCGGATCGAGGCGGCGCTGGCCAAGCTGTACTGCTCGGAAATGGGTGGCAAGATCACGGATGAGCTGGTGCAGATCCGCGGCGGCCGCGGCTATGAGACCGCCGCGTCACTGGCCGCTCGCGGCGAGCGCGGCGTGCCCGCCGAGCAGATGCAGCGGGACATGCGCATCAACCGGATCTTCGAGGGATCCACAGAGATCATGCACCTGTTCATCGCGCGGGAGGCGGTCGATGCGCACCTGTCCGCGGCCGGAGAGGTCATCGATCCCCGGCTCCCGGCGGGCCGCCGTGCCCGCGCGGCCGCCAAGGCGGGCGGGTTCTACGCGAAGTGGCTGCCCACGCTGATGACCGGTGAGGGGCAGCGGCCGGGTGCTTACGGCGAGTTCGGCCCGCTGGCGGCGCACCTGCGCTATGTCGAGCGGGCGAGCCGGAAGCTGGCGCGCGTCACCTTCTACGGAATGGCGCGGTGGCAGGGCAAGCTCGAGCGCAAGCAGGGCTTCCTCGGCCGGATCGTGGACATCGGCGCGGAACTGTTTGCCATGAGCGCCACCTGCGTCCGGGCGCAGATGGATGCGGCCACGAGCACCGGGACGCAGCGTGGCGCGGTGGCGTCCGAGCTCGCCGACCTGTTCTGCACCCAGGCGCGGCTGCGGGCCGAGGAGCTGTTCGACCAGCTCTGGAGCAACACCGACGCCGCCGACTCGGCGCTGGCGCGGCGCGTGCTGAGCGGCCGTTATACCTGGCTGGAGGAAGGCATCATCGACCCGTCGATACCCGGGCCGTGGATCGCCTCCGCCGAGCCGGGGCCGTCCAAGGCAGAGGACGTGCACCGCCACGTCGGCTGACGCCCCTACTTGCGGCCGGGCAGCCGCTGCAGGGCCCGCATCGCCGCCGTCATCGTCTTGGCGTATGCCGCCGCCGGCATGGCGCCCGGCGGCGCGATGGGCATGAGCCGCTGGAGCGAGACCGTCTGGGCGTTGGTGTACTTGAGGATTCCGTGCTCACCGTGCCTGCTGCCCACGCCTGAGTCCTTCCAGCCGCCCATGGGGGCGTCGACCGACGCCCAGGTGGCCGCGTAGGCCTCGTTGACGTTGACGTTCCCAGCCTCAAGCCGGGTGGCGATCCGGCGGCCCTTGCGGGCGTCACGGGTCCAGACCGAGAAGTTCAGCCCGTAGCAGCTGTCATTGGCATGCTCGATGGCCTCCTCCGCCCCGCTGACGCGGTACAGGGAGATGACCGGCCCGAAGGTCTCCTCGGCGTACAGGGCCATCTCGGGCGAGGTGTCCGTCAGCACGGTGGGCTCGTAGAAGCAGGGGCCGATGTCGGGCCGCGCCTTGCCGCCGGCCAGCAGCTTCGCGCCCTTGCTGACCGCGTCGTTGACGTGGCGGGCGACCGTGTCCAGCTGTTTCGCCGAGATCAGCGAGCCGATGTCCGCCTGGTAGCTGAGCGAACTGCCCAGCCGGAGCGACCTGGTGGCCTGGGTGAAGCGCGGGACGAACTCGTCCCACACCCCGGCGTCGATGTACATCCGCTCCATCGAGATGCACAGCTGGCCGGTGCTGGAGAACGCCGCCCGCACCGCCCCGGGCACCGTCCTGCCGAGGTCGGCGTCGGCAAGGATGAGGATGGCGTTCTTCCCGCCGAGCTCCATCGAGTAATCCATGAGCCGCTCGGCGGCCTGGGCCGCGACCATCCGCCCGATCCGGGTGCTGCCGGTGAACATCAGGAAGTCGCAGTGCTCGATGATCGGCGTCCCGAGTTCCGGTCCCGAGCCGGTCACCACCTGCAGGACACCGGGCGGCAGGCCGGCCTCAGCCAGCAGTTCCGCTGCCCACAGCGCCGTGTACGGCGTCTGGCTGTCCGGTTTGACGATGACCGCATTGCCCGCGACCAGCGCCGGGAGAGCGTCGCTGATGCCGAGCGTCAGTGGGTAGTTCCACGGGGCGATCACGCCGACCACGCCCTTGGGGTGGTGATACTCCCAGGTCTGGGTCAGCGCGGGAAGTGCGCCCGCGCGGCGGTGCGGGCGCAGGTAGCCCGGGGCGGTGCGGGCGTAGTAACGGCTCACCTGCGCCACGTCGATGACCTCTTCGAAGGCGTGCCGGCGGGCCTTGCCGTTCTCCAGCTGGATCAGGTCGAGCACCTCATCCTGCCGGTCGAGCAGCAGCTCGGCGAAACGGAGCAGCACCTTCGCCCGGGCGGCGGGGTGCGTCCGCGCCCAGCCGTGCTGCGCCCTGCGGGCCGTATCAGCGGCCGCCGCGACGTCGTCGCGAGTGCCGCGCGGGACATGCCCGAGTACCGCGCCGGTCGCCGGCATCTCGATCGGGACCGTGTCCCTGGGCCCTGCCATGGTGGCGCGCGCCGCCAGGCGGCCGAGCATGCTGGCGGTGATCCGCGGCCCGAGAAGGCCCGGGTCAGCGCCCGCCGAACTGTCCACCGATGCCGTCATCGCCGGCGCTCCTTCCGCGCTTGCGCGCTGTCTCAGTGCGAGTCGCGGCTGACGTTCCCGCCGCTCGATCCAATCAGGAAGTCGAGGTCCGCGCCCGTGTCGGCCTGCTGCACGTGGTCCACGTACAGCCGCTCCCAGCCCCGCAGCGGGCTGGCGAACCCGGCGGTGGTAGCCCGGTTGGGGGTGCGCCGCCGCAGTTCGGAGCCGGGGACGTCCAGTTCGAGCCGCCGCCCCGGCACGTCGAGCACGATGAAATCGCCGGTCTGCACCAGCGCGAGCGGGCCACCGGCGGCCGCCTCGGGCGTCACGTGCAGCACGACCGTGCCGTACGCGGTCCCGCTCATCCGGCCGTCACAGACGCGCACCATGTCGCGCACGCCCTGCTCGAGGAGCTTGGGCGGCAGCGGTATGTTCGACACCTCGGGCATCCCCGGATAGCCCTTCGGGCCGCAGCCGCGCAGGACCAGCACCGAGTCGGCGTCCACGTCCAGGTCCGGGTCTCCGATGCGGGCGTGGGCGTCCTCGATGGTGTCGAAGACGACCGCGCGCCCGCGGTGGGTGAGCAGGTGCGCCGATGCCGCGGCGGGCTTGATGATCGCGCCGTCCGGGGCGAGGTTCCCGCGCAGGACCGCGATACCCGCCTCCGGCTGGATCGGCTTGTCGCGGGTCCGGATCACCTCGTGGTCCCAGATCTGCGCCCCGGCGAGGTGGTCCACCAGGGGCCGGCCCGTGACGGTGAGGGCGTCCGGGTCGAGCAGGTCCACGACCTCGCGCAGGACGGCGTGCAGGCCACCGGCGCGGTGGAAGTCCTCCATCAGATGCCGGCCGGCCGGCTGCAGGTCGGCGAGCAGCGGCACGGCCGAGCCGATGCGGTCGAAGTCGTCGATGGCCAGCGGCACGCCAAGGCGCCCCGCGATGGCGAGCAGATGCACCACGGCATTCGTGGACCCGCCGATAGCGGCGAGCGCCACGATGGCGTTGCGGAACGATCCCGCGGTCAGCACCTGGCTGGGCCGGCGGTCCTGCGCGACCATCTCGACGATCAGGCGGCCGGTCGCGTGAGAGGCCTCGAGCAGGCGGCTGTCCGGGGCCGGCAGCCCGGCCGTGCCGGGCAGCGTCGCGCCGAGCACCTCGGCCAGCAGCCCCATGGTCGAGGCGGTCCCCATCGTGTTGCAGTGCCCCCGGCTGCGGATCATCGAGGATTCGGAAGCCAGGAACGCGTTCTCGGGCAGCGTGCCGGCGCGGACCTCCTCGCTGAGCCGCCACACGTCGGTCCCGCACCCCAGCGGGACGCCCCGGAAGGTTCCGGTCAGCATCGGGCCGCCGGGCACGACCACGGCCGGCAGGTCCACCGACGCCGCCGCCATGAGCAGCGATGGAATCGTCTTGTCACAGCCGCCGAGCAGCACCGCGCCATCGATCGGGTTCGCGCGCAGCATCTCCTCGGTGGCCATGGCCGCCATGTTCCGCCACAGCATCGCGGTCGGCCGCACATTGGTCTCACCCAGGGAGACGACCGGAAGGTTCAGCGGGATGCCGCCCGCCTCGTAGATCCCGTCCCGGACGGAGGCGGCGACCTCGTTCAGGTGCGCGTTGCACGGGGTGAGATCGGACGCCGTGTTCGCGATCGCGATGTGCGGCCGCCCCGAGAACGCGTCCGCCGGCAGGCCCCGCCGCATCCAGGCCCGGTGGAGATACCCGTTGCGGTCATCGCCCGCGTACCACTGTGCGCTCCGAAGTTCAGTCACACACCTATGAGAACATCAACCCGGTGAGCGCAGAACGATGAGGGCCTTCGTGATCACCGCTCCCGGGCAGGCAGGCGTCCAGGAAGTGGACGCGCCCATCGCGCAACCCGGCGAGGTCGTCATCGACGTCGGGCGGGCCGGGGTGTGCGGCACCGACGTCGAGTTCTTCACCGGCACGATGCAGTACCTTCACCAGGGCCATGCCCGGTTCCCGATGCGTCCCGGCCACGAGTGGGCCGGGACGGTGGCGGCGACCGGCGCCGGAGTTGACCCGGCCTGGATCGGCAGGCGGGTGACCGGTGACACCATGCTCGGCTGTGGCACCTGCCGGCGCTGCCGCGGCGGGTACCAGCACGTCTGCGAATCCCGGCAGGAGCTGGGCATTCGCGGAGGACGCCCGGGCGCACTCGCCGAGCAGCTCGCCATGCCCGTCACCGCGCTGCACGCCCTGCCCGCCGCCGTCGACGCCGCGCTCGGGGCCCTGGCCGAGCCCGGCGGCAACGCCCTGCGCTCCGCCCAGGGAGCCGGCCTGCGCCCGGGAGACCGGGCCCTCGTCCTGGGCCCGGGGACGATCGGGCTGCTGGTGGCGATGTTCGCCCGGGCAGCCGGGGCCGAGGTTCACCTGATGGGCCGCTCGGCCCGGTCCCTGGGCTTCGCACGGACCCTGGGCTTCGACGGCGTGTGGGCAGCAGACGAGCTACCGCGGCTGCCCTTTGACGCCGTGATCGACGCCTCCAACACGCCAGCCCTGCCCGCCATGGCGCTCGATCTCGTCGAACCGGGCAAGCGGGTGGTGTACGTGGGCCTCGCCGGAAGTCCCAGTCTCATCGACACCCGTGCGCTCGCGCTCAAGGACGTCACCGCGGTCGGCATTCTCAGCGCCTCCCCCGGCCTCGCCGCAACGATCGATCTCTATGCCCGCGGCGAGGTCGACCCGCGCCCCCTGGTCGCCGCGACCGTGGGTCTGGGCGAGATCGCCGCGGTCCTGGCCGGGGACCGGCCTGCCGGCGCCGGCCAGGGCCCCAAGATCCACATCGATCCCCGCGCCGTCTGATCATTCAGGGGCGCCCGGGAAGCCAGCGCGCCCTGTCACCGCCGGTGCAGGACCAGGGAGAACTCCGCAATGCCGTGGCTGGCCGGGACCGGCGGCTGGGCCGCCGGCGACGTGGCCGCCGCCCGGGCGGCGGGCACGACCCGGAAGACGGGGTAGCGCGCTGCGATGGCCGCGAAGTCCGCCAGCGGCGCCCGCCGGCCGACCGGGATGTGCGGGCGCGCGCCCGGCACCTTCTCCAGGTAGCGCCTGAGGACCGGGGGGCGCTCGCTCACCGGCACCTCGATGAGCCGGCACGCGACGGCACACCCGCGCCGCAGCGTTGCCCGCCCGTCCGCGGCGCGCACGTTCTGGACCCAGTTGCACCGCTCGCCGAGCATCGGCACGAGGTACCACTGACCGTCCCAGTCGGCCATCCCCAGCGGGAAGCGGACGGCCCGTCCTGACCGTCGCCCGGCGACCTCCAGGGTCACCCAGCGCTTCGGCAGCAGGCCCAGGCCGAACACCGCAGCCCACAGGCGTGCGTAACGACGCGCTGTCGAGCCAGCCCGCCCGCCTGCGTACATGGCCCGCAGTGCGTCATCAGAGTGGGGCCACCTGTTCATCGTCTCCCCCTTCGTCCCGTGCCGCGGGCCATCCCTCCGGTCCCGGCCGGGATGCCACCCGCGGTGGTCGTGTACTACACTGTTGTCAGATTCCAAACTTGAAATATAGAGTCCTAAGTCCCAAAGGCAGGTGCACGTTGCGGAACGACGCACAGGCGCCCACCGGCCTCGCCCGCAGGGCGCGCCGGCTGTCGGACCAGGAGACCGAGCACCGGATGCTCCGGGCCGCGGTGCGCATGGTGCACCGCACCGGCCTGACGGTGAGCCTGGACCACATCAGCTTCGAGGACGTCATCCGCGACGCGGACGTCTCGCGCAGCGCCGTGTACCGCCGCTGGCCGTACAAGGACCTGTTCTTCAGTGACCTGGTCAAGGAGCTGGCCAAGAACGCCACCCCCGAGATCGTCAGCGATGAGGTGGAGCTGATCAGGCGCGTGGTGGCCGAGCACGCGGACTGGCTCGAGACACCCGGGCTACGCCACGGCCTCGTCGTCGAACTGTTCCGCCAGTTGTCCCTCCTCGACTTCGAGGCTCTCCACGGGTCGGCGCAATGGCGGACCTACATCGCGTTGCACGCGACATTCATGAGCCTTGCCGATGGCGAGCTGCGCGAGGAGGTGCGGGCGACCCTGGCCCGGTCGGAGCAACGCCGCATGGCCCGGGTCGCGAAGGCGTGGGAGCAGCTGGCGGGCCTGCTCGGGTACCGGCTGCGGCCAGGGTCCGGGGTCAGCTTCACTGACCTCGCCGCGCTGCTCGGTGCCACCCTGCGCGGGCTGGTGATCATGGCCCTGTCCATGCCCGAGCTGGCTTCGCAGCGGGCTCAGGCGAGCCCGTTCGGGGCCGCGGGCCAGGCCGAGTGGTCCCTGCCGGCCATGGGCCTGGCCGGCATCGCCTCGGCGTTCCTCGAACCCGACCCCGGGTTCGAGTGGGACGACGACCGGCTCGCCAGGGTCCGCGAGGCACTGAGCTCGCTGGCCGTCCCCGATGCCTGATGCCGCCGCCGCCCGGGCACCGGCAGCTAGTCGCCGCCGAGTGAGCGCCGCTGGGGGGCGATGCCGGCGAAGCTGGCCCGGGTCAGCGGCATCACATGCAGGTGGCTGGCGTGGATGACGGCCAGCAGCCTGGTCAGCTCGTGACCCAGGCCGGGGACCCAGTGCAGGAGCACGATCTCGCCGGGCTCCAGCCCCTTGCCGTCCCAGGTCCGGATGCGGCCGCTGTCCACGGTGGCGCTCCAGCCGACCAGGGACTTCAGCCCGCCCCGGTAGGCCGCCGCCTGCACCATGGGGTCGAAGTCCCCGTACGGCGGCCGGCCCATGAGCGGGGCCCGGCCGAGCCACCGCCCGAGCGCCAGGCGGGCCTGCCCCCACTGGGTGGTGGCCTGGCCCAGGGTCTGCTTGGTGAGGTCGGGGTGGGAGACCGTATGGTCTTCGACCGTCCCGCCCGCCTGGACAAAAGCCCGCCAGTACGGCAGGTCCCGCTGGGCGGCCTGCTCGATGAGGAAGGCCGTGACCGGCAGACGGGTCCGGCGCATGATGGTCAGGACCTCGGGGCTCGGGGTCCAGCCGTCGTCCACGGTGATGTAGATCGCCTGGCCGGCCGGGCTTGCGAAGGCGTAGAGCGGGACCTCGGGCAGGGCGGGAACGGCCACGGGCACCACTACCTGCTCACCGTCCCGGGCGGTCAGCCTCAGCCTGGCCCGGCAGGCATCCGGGCTCTTGCCCACCGCCACCTCCGACGATGCCGGGAAGCTGACCTTGTCAGTGCCGCACAGCGGCCGGTGCCGTGGGCGCAGCGGGCTGGACACCGAGACGACCATCCCGCGCGGGCTGTGGTGGGACGTGACGACCCGCAACGCCGGGGGGACGGTGACGGTCAGGGTCCGGCTGAACGGCCGCGGGCCCATC
This sequence comes from uncultured Actinomycetes bacterium, assembly GCA_963741615.1. Lineage (GTDB taxonomy): Bacteria > Actinomycetota > Actinomycetes > Streptosporangiales > Streptosporangiaceae > UBA9676. The sequence continues at coordinate 225,054 of CAVUIU010000030.1, read as the reverse complement.
ACCTGCACCACAAGGCTGGTCTGCTCGCCGGGTGGCACGGGTACCCGGACCATCCTCCCGTCCGCGGACCGTCTCCCCCGCCGCCCGTTCCCACCCCCGGGCACGGTCAGCTGGCTGTGGGCCAGGATCCGGCGGGCCGCCGGCCCGCCGCCGGGCGTCAGCCGTATGGTCACGGTGTTCGAGGCCGGGGACAAGGCCCACGCCACCACGGGCCGGGCCGAGGCCGCGGCCGCACTGCGCTGGCCCAGCCAGGCCACGACCAGGCCCACCAGGACCAGCGCCCCGGCCAGGGCCACGACGGCAAGCTGCGGTTGGGGCCGCCGGGCGGGAGCGGGACGACCGCCGGGACGGGGCCTCACCGGCCGCGGGGCATAGCCGGTGCCGGCAGGCCCCCCAGCGTCGTTGGTCATCCGAGGCTCCACTGCCGTGCGCCATCCCCCGCCCCGCACCGGGGGCAGACATGAGCATCCCGCTCATCAGGACCCAGATTCGCACATTTCGCCGCGTGGACCGCCCCGCCGCGCCGGGGTCACCGCCAGATCAGCGCAGTGGCTACCGCTCAGGCGGCTGACTCCGTCCGGTGGAGTTCCCGGTCGCTGTTCTCGATCGCCACCTGTTCCGCGGCGACGTCGAGGTTCCGGGTCAGCAGCAGGTAGACCACCGCTGTCACCACGGCACCCACGATCCACGAGATATCCACGCTGTTCAGCTGGCTGGCCAGCGGGCCGGTGTAGTAGCTCTTGAAGCTGACCAGGTTGAGCAGCACCATGAACGGGATCTCGGCGGCGAAGCCAGCGGCGTAGGCGATGAGGCCGCGATACGACCAGATCCCGTAGATTCCGTTCGGCCGGAAGATGTCGGTGATGGCGTAGTGGCCGTGGCGCACGAAGAAGAAGTCGATCAGGTTGGTCACCGTCCACGGCACGAGCAGATAGAGCATGAGCGTCAGCGCGGTGTTGACCACGCCGACGGCGCTCGTGGTGATCAGCTTCGCGATCACGAACCAGATCACGGTCAGGGCGACAATGGTCATCACCCGGGCGCGCCGGGTGGGGTTGACCTTGTGGAAGGCGTCCACCCCGGCCAGCGTCGTCAGCATGGCGCCGTAGGCGTTCATGCCCATGGTCGCCGCGAGCGCGACGGCCGACAGGAACCCGGTGATCCCGCCGAGATGGCTGATCATGTTGTTGCCCGCCGTCTGCAGGCCGACCAGGCCGTCGGTCGCGCCCAGCCGGATGGCCAGCCAGGCACCCAGGGCGATCAGCCAGATCGCCGGCGTCGAGGCACCGGCGAACACGTAGCCGATGATCTTGCCCCGCGGCGTAGCGCGCGGCAGGTAGCGCGAGTAGTCGGAGACGTAGCCCGCATAGGTGATGTTGTAGGCCGCCGCGGCGGAGAACTGGGCCATGAAGCCGGTCCAGTTGAACCCGTAGACGTGGTGGCTGACGACGCTGCCGGCGTGGCCGGTGATCACGCCGATGGTGATCACGGCCACCAGCGGCAGCAGGACGTACAGAATGGCGCGGAAGACGCGGTGCACCCAGTCGTAGCCGTAGATCGCCAGCAGGGCCGCCCCGGCCGTGACCACGACCGCGACCGCGGTGGCGTTCCACCCGAAGGCCCCGTGCAGGCCCTGGGCGAGGAGCACCTGGTCGGCGACGTTGAAGGCCATGTAGGTGAACACCATCGCGAAGAGCGCGACGATGACGCCCCGGTAGCCGAACTGGGCCCGCGACTGGATCATCTGCGGGAGCCCGAGCGTGGGTCCCTGGGTCGCGTGCAAGGCCATGAAGACGGTGCCCACCAGGATGCCGGCCGTGCCGGCGACGATCGTCCACGCCAGGGACAGGCCCAGCGACGGCCCGATGAAGCCGATCGGGATGGTGAAGTACTGGAAGTTGCCCAGGAACCACAGCGGCGCCTGATGCCACACCTTGCCGTGCCGTTCGTTCTCCGGGACCCAGTCGATCGAGCGCACCTCGATACCGCGGATGCTGGCGCCCTGCGCGCGGGCCGGCGCGGCCTTGTTCTCAGTAGTCACGGCGAGCTCTTCTCCCGTCCTGCGCTTAATAACGCAACGGTGGGGGAAGCCGCATTGTGGAGTCAATAGTGTGATGCACAGAATCAGAACTGTCTCTTGTTACGGGGAACAACACCGGGCGGGCCCGTGGCTGGCCGGACCGCCATTCCGGCGCGCCACTCACGGGCAGGCGCGGGAGCGGTGTGCCGCGGGCTGACGGGTCACCGGGATGACATCGTCGCGGCGGCGCGCAAGGCGAGCCAGGTCTCCGCGAGGGCCTCGGTCGAGGCCAGCGAGCGCCCGGTGATCTGCTCGAACCGCCGTACCCGGTACAGCAGCGTGTTCGGGTGAATGTGCAGCGCCTGGGCGGCCCTGTCGGTCTGGCGGTCATGCTCGAGCCAGGTGCGGATCGTCGGCACCAGGTCGCCGCCGTGAGCGTCGTCGTAGTCGATGACGGCGCGGAGCACGTCGTTGACCAGGGCCTGCAGATCCGCTGACTCGCTGGTCAGCCACCTCACCGTGCGGTCGTCGCCGTAGCTGATCATGTCCCGGCCCGATTCCACCGCACGGGCCATGGCCCACTGAGCCTCCCGCCTGGCCACCCCCAGCGAGGCCCGGGCACGGAAGGGCAGGCTTGTCCCGACGACCGTGTCGCCGGCGGCCAGCGCGGCCCTCGCGGCGTGGTCATCGGGGATCAGAACGTACAGTTCCTCCTCCTGCCGCAGGACAAGCTGGGGGAACCTGCCCTGGGCGAGCGTGTCCACGACGCTGTCGCAGTCGGCCGCCCGGTCTTTCGGCCGCACGATCGCCAGCATCAGCTTGGCGTCCGGCGGGAAGCCGTGCACGGCGAGCCGCCTGGTCACGACGGCCTCCTCGAGCACACCCCGGAGCATCTCCGCCAGGGTCTCGGCCCCTTCACGGCGGAGCATCTCCCGCTCGTGCGCCTGCATCGACAATTGGAGGGCGGCGACCGTGGCAATGTGCTGGACCACCGACACACCGGCAGGCGCGGCATCGGCGGTTTCCATCGCCAGGATGTAGCCGGCCGGGCCCCGCCGTCCGGAGACGGGCAGCACGTACCCGCCCGGGACCGTCGGCGGGCTCGCCGGTGTGCTCGGAATGAGCTTCGCCTGGTCCTGCGGGGGGACAGGAACCCCGTCCAGCAGCGGGCCCCGCTGCGTGGTGCAGGCGTAGAGCCGGTATCCGGACAAGCGCTCGAGCCGGGCGAAGATCTCCCGGGTGCTCAGCTTCCCCGCGGCCAGCCACCGGACCGCGCCGAAGACCTGCAGCTGGGCGTTGAGCCGCTGGCCGGTGTTGACCTGCACGGCCGCGGCGACTTCCTGCGAGATCGCCATGAAGGGCACCGCCATGGGCACCTCCACCACCGCGAAGCCCCGCTCGTCGGCGGCGGCCAGGAAGGCCTTGGTCAGTGGGGGCACGAACAGTCCCTCGGAAATGGCCAGGCAGGCCACCCCGGCGTCGTCGAGGCGCTTGAGGTAGGCACGCTGGCGCTCGGCGCCGCCGGGAATGCCGATCCCGGTCGTCATGATCATCTCAGAGCCGAACAGCCACGGGGTCGGGTCCTCAAGCTCGCTCACGTGCGCCCAGGCCACCCGCCGCGACGTGCCTGACTCCCCGGCGACAAGGCGCAGCTGCAGTGCGGGGGAACGCAGCAGGTCCTCGACCCTGATCACGCCGTCATGCGGCATGGTCACACCGTAGGTTGTGCCGGGGACCAAGAACAAGAGCATGCTCTGTGGCCAGCACTATTGCGTCCCGGCGCCGCTTCGGCTGATACTGCCGGGCGTGGGGTCGACGGGTAGCGGGGGCGAGCGGGGCGGGGCGGAGCGCGGGCCCGTGGACGCCACCCGGACGCCGCGCTTCGCCGGTCCGCCCACCTTCGCGCTGCTGCCGCGGCGGGACGAGGTCACCCGCTGCGACGTGGCCGTTGTCGGAGTTCCGTTCGACAGCGGCACCTCGTACCGTCCAGGCGCCCGGTTCGGGCCCGCCGCGGTACGGCAGGGATCCCGGCTCCTGCGGCCGTGGCACCCCGGCCTCCAGGTAGCACCCTTCGGCGCCCAGCAGGTCGCCGACGCGGGCGACATCGCCTGCAACCCGTTCGACATCAAGGAGGCCGTCGACCAGATCGAGGCGGCCGCGGCCGGGCTGCTCGCCGGCGCCGGTCACCTGCTGGCGATCGGCGGCGACCACACCATCGCCTATCCGCTGCTCCGCGCGACCAACCAGCGGTTCGGCCCGGTCGCGCTGGTCCACTTCGATGCCCACCTCGACACCTGGCAGACCTACTTCGGTGCGCCGCTCACCCATGGCACGCCCTTCCGGCGGGCGGCCGAGGAAGGGCTGTTCGCCGAGGAGCACAGCATGCACGTCGGCATCCGCGGGCCGCTCTACGCCCAGAGCGACCTGGACGAGGACGCGGAGCTTGGTTTCCGGACGCTCACCGCGATGGACGTCGAGCGGACCGGCATCGACGGCGCCGCCGCCGCGATCCGCGAGCGCGTCCGCGGCCGGCCGGTGTATCTGTCGATCGACATCGACGTGCTCGACCCGGCTCACGCACCGGGTACCGGAACACCCGAGGCCGGCGGCCTGACCTCACGGGAGGTGCTCGGCATCCTGCGGGGCCTGGCCGGGGCGCACCTGGTGGGCGCGGACGTGGTCGAGGTGGCGCCGGCCTACGATCACGCCGAGATGACCACCGTGGCCGCCGCCCACATCTGCTACGAGCTGCTGGCACTCATGGCACTCGCCGGGCGGTAGGCCCGCGTCAGTCCATCCGGTCGAGGATCTCCCTGACGAGATCCATCGAGGTGTGCGGGTGCAGGAACGCGAACCTGGCCACGGTCTGGCCCTCCCACGCCGAAGGGGGGATGAACGCCACCTGGTCGCGGAGCAACTGGTCCGCCCACTGCGTGTACTGCTCCGGTGCCCATCCGAGGCGGCGGAACAGCACGATGCCCAGCTCAGGCTCGCGGATCAGCTCGAGCTGGGCGCGGCTCCTGATCTCGGCGGCGGTTTGCTGGCCGAGCCGGATCGCGGCCTCGATCGCGCCGGTATATGCCGCGACCCCGTGCACGGACAGCGAGAACCACAGCGGAAGCCCGCGGGCGCGCCGCGTCAGGTGGTAGGCGTAGTCGGCGGGATTCCACTCGGCCGGCTTGTCATGGATCACGTCCAGGTAGGAGGCGTCCTGCGTGTGAACCGACCGGGCGACCGACGGGTCACGGTAGAGCAGCGCGGCGCAGTCGAACGGCGCGAACAGCCACTTGTGCGGGTCCACGACCAGCGAGTCGGCATGCTCGATGCCCTGGTACTTGCGCCGGACGCTCGGCGCGAACAGGCCCGCGCCACCGTAGGCGCCATCCACGTGGAACCACAGATCGTGCTCGCGTGCGATGGCCGCCAGGCCGTCCAGGTCGTCGATGATACCCGCGTTGGTCGTGCCCGAGGTCGCCACGATCGCCGCGAGCGACCCCGGGTCACCGTCAGCCTCGATGGCGGCGCTGACCGCGGCGCCCGTCAGCCGGTGGTCGTCGGTGCGCACCGTCAGCGGGTCCATCTCCAGGATCCGCAGCGTGCTGACGATCGAGGAATGCGCGTCCGCGCTGACCGCGACGCGCCACCGGCGGCCGGTAGCGCCGGCAGCGCCGGCAGCGGCCGCAGCGCCGGCAGCGGCCTTGCGCTTCGCGGCCTCCCGCGCGACGACCAGTGCCGACAGGTTGGCCGCCGAGCCGCCGGAGACGAAGCAGCCGCCGGCCGAGGCCGGCAGCCCCGCCCGGTCGGCGATCAGCCGCAGCACCAGGTTCTCGGCGTGGATGGCCCCGGCGGCCTCCAGCCAGGAGGTTCCCTGGATCGATGCGCAGGAGATCAGCATGTCGAACAGCAGCGACGCCTTGGTGGGCGCGGCGGGGATGAAGCCGAGAAAGCGGGGGCTGTCCGCCGAGATCACCGCCGGCGCCAGGACCGAGGCGTAGGCGCCGAGCACCTGGTCAGGGTTGTGCGGCTCGTCGCCGAGCAGCCCCTCGAGCGCGACGTCGAGCTCGGCCGGATCGCGCGAGCCCCGGTCGAGCGGGACGGGATCAAGCCTGAGCCGGTTCTCCGCGTACGCGAGCACGGACCTGATCATCTGCTCCGTCACCGCATCCACACTGTGCATGGGCGCAACCTAGCAGGGGCCGCGCCCGTGCCGGGATGCTCACCGCCCGGGGACGGCGTGGGCGGCTGCGGGCGCGGCATCGTCGGCGACGCGGCGGTACAGCCCGGGCCTGCGGTCGGCGTGCACGTTGTTCGCCGGGCCGATGGCCTTGTCGAGGGCGTCGCCGAGACGGCACCCGGCACTGATGGTGACGGGGCCGCCGGCCGGGGCGGTCAGCGTCGCGCCGGCGAGTGGCCATCCATCAGGGTCGACGATGACCGAGCCGCCGACCCACGCGACGCCACGCTCCTCGCCCGTCCGGTCGCAGGCCGCGATGAACATCCGGTTGACGGCCGCGTCGGCCTGGACCCGCACGATCTCCGCGGGCCGTTCACCGTCCGGCCGGGGGAACGCCGGCCAGTTGGTGGGGGCGCACAGCAGCTGCGCGCCATCCAGCGCGGGCAGCCGGACCCACTCAGGGAACTCGAGGTCGTAGCAGATCATCACGGCGATCCGGCCGAACCGGGTCGGTACGACCGGAGGGGCCGCGTTTCCGGGAGAGAACCAGCGGCTCTCCTGGTCCCACAGGTGCGCCTTACGGTAGACGCAGCGGAGCCCGCCCGGGTCCACCAGCGCGGCGCTGTTGAACAGCTCGCCCCCGGCCGTTTCGCAGAACCCGCCGACGATGACGATCCCGTGGCCCGCGGCCAGCCGGGCCCAGCGGGCAACCGTCTCGCCGTCGGCTGCCTCCGCACTGGCCAGGGCCTCTGCCCGGCTCTCGAAGACGTAGCCGCTGGAAACCAGCTCGGGCAGGACGACAACGCAGGCGCCCTGCCCGGCGGCGCGCGCCACCGCGTCAGCAGCGAGGTCACGGTTCGCCGCCGGGTCACCCAGCACGGGCGCGAGCTGGCAGCAGGCCACAACCGTCACGCCCTCCGCGTCGCCCCCCACGCGCGAAACGGCCTCGGTCATCTCCGCTGCACCCCCGCTCTCCCCTTGCTGCCTCTCGTCAGCGCTGTTCCCATGATCGTGGTGATTTATATGCGTGTGGCGCATACAACCCACCACGATCATGAATCGCCTCACGGGAGGCGGCAGGCGATGATTGGTAGGCATGAGGCCAGAGCAGCAGGCGGTGGCGCTCCGCCCGGGGCGCCAGATCAGGGCGGCGGTTCTCGGCGGACCTGGCCAGCCGGTCCGGGTCACCGAGGTGGAGCTCGCCCGGCCGGGGGCCGGCGAGGTGGAGGTGGCCATCGCCGCGGCCGGTGTGTGCCACTCCGATCTGCACATCGTGCTCGGGGACTGGCAGCACCCGACGCCCGTCGTGCTGGGCCACGAGGGCTCGGGCATCGTGACGGCCGTCGGTGCCGGCGTCACCAGCCTGTCCCCCGGTGATCATGTGGTGCTGTGCTGGGTGCCAGCGTGCGGCCAGTGCCGGCACTGCCGTCTTGGCCAGCCTGCCCGGTGCCAGCTGGCGGCGGAGGTGATCGCGCCCGGCGGGGTGCTGTCCGACGGGACGAGCCGGCTGCGGATCCGCGGCGAACCCGCCTACCACTACCTGGGTGTCTCCTCGTTTGCCGAGCGGGCGGTCGTCCCGGAGTCCGGGGCGATCCGGGTGCGCCAAGACGCGCCACTTGAGCTTGCCGCCCTTGTCGGCTGCGCGGTGGCCACCGGTGTCGGTGCCGTCCGCAACACCGCCGGGGTGCCGCCGGGTGCCACCGTGGCGATCATCGGCTGCGGCGGGGTCGGGCTCAGCTGTGTCCAGGGGGCGCGGCTCGCCGGGGCGACCCGAATCGTCGCGGTGGACGTGGTGGCGGACAAACTCGCGGTGGCCCGGCGGCTCGGTGCCACCGACGTCCTGCACGCCGACGGCCGGCCGGTCGTGGCGGCGCTGCGCGCTCTCGTCCCCGAGGGACTCGACTACGTCTTCGACGCCATCGGCAAGATCGAGACCACCGAGCAGTCGATCGCCGCCCTCGGCCCCGGCGGCAGCGCCGTCCTGGTCGGGCTGCCGCCGTCCGGGAGGCAGGCGCGGTTTGACCCGCTCGCCCTCGCCGAGGCCGATCAGCGGATCCTCGGCTGCAACTACGGCTCGATCACACCGCAGCGGGACATCCCGCAGCTGGTAGATCTGGTCATGGGCGGCGACCTGGACGTGGAGTCGATGGTGTCGGCCCGCCGTCCGCTGGCCGAGGCCGCCGATGCACTGGCTGATCTCAGGGCCGGCCGCGTGCTGCGCCAGCTGCTGATCTGCACGCCGCCCGGCGGCGCGCCGCCGGGCCCCGGCTGAGAACGGCTTCCGCGGAGCTCCCCACGCTGAACGGGGCGCGTGCCCACAAAGACGACAGCCGGCTCTCAGCCAGGCAGGCTCTCGACGGCGCCGGCGGCGATGGCGCCGGCGAGCTGGGCGTGGTCGCGCTCGTTCTGGTCGGCGTACAGGCGGGCGAACCGGCTGATCGCAGCGGTGAACTTCGGGCCCTTCCCGATGTAGCCGTCGATGGCTACCGGGTCGCCGGTCCGGGCGTGGGCGCGGGCGAGTGACTCACCGCAGGCGGTGGCGAACTCGGTGAGGCGGGGGGCGATCAGCTCGGTAGTGGGGATGATCTTCATGTCGCGGAACTGCCGCACGTAATAGTCCCTGCCGTGCAGCGAGCCCCAGCCGACGAAGATGTCGGTGGCGCTCTGCACCAGCCGTTTGCCGTTGATCACCCGCGCGCCGTGGTTGCCGTGGCTGCCGGGCTGGGTGTGCGCCTCGTACACCGACGGCCCGGCCTGCTTGACCTGCAGGAACAACGGGTCGGCACCGGTCCGGCCCTCGAGCAGCACCAGGTACACCCGCATCCCCACGCTGCCCACCCCCACGACCTGGCGGACCACATCGACCTCGGTGAACCGGTCGAACAGGCTCCGCCGGTCCTCCTGGAGGGTCAGCCGGTACCCGGCGAGGAGGTGGCCGACCAGTTCCGCCTGCTCGGTGTCGCTGATCGTGACCCGGAGCGGGGGGTCCGCGGTGATCCGCGGGCGCCCGTGCGCCATCGTCGTGAGCCTGGCGAACGCTCCCCGGCTGGTGCGGCGCTTCCGCTTCTTCTCGATATGGATCGAGACCCGCCCCCGGTCGGCCGGCTCGAAGTAGCCGATCAGGCTGTCGGCGTGCATGCCGTCGTACCAGATGTCGAGCTCGGGCATGGCCGTGTACCGCCGCATGCGCCTGCGGTAGGCCTCGACACCGGCGGTCACCGCGGCCGCGGCCCGGGCCGGCCTGATCCGGTTCTCCCGCGCCGCCACCACCACACTGGCGGCGAAGCGCTTGACGTCCCATTCGAACGGGCCGGGCAGGGTCTCGTCGAAGTCGCGCAGGTCGAACGACAGGTTCCGCTCCGGCGTCGCCCACAGGCCGAAGTTCAGGATGTGGGCGTCACCGCACAACTGCACCATCAGGCCGCTGCTGGGCTGGGACGCGAGGTCGCCCGCCATGACCGCCGCCGCACCCCGGTAGTAGTTCCAGGCGGAGGCCGCCATCCGCTGATGACGGATGGGAAGCAGCTCGGGGACGCGGATCTGGTTCTGGGCCAGGACCGTCGTCAGCGCGTCGTGCCCGCGGTCATTCTCCGCCCAGTACCCCAGCGTGCCCCGCCCCGACCGCTGCCTGGCGGCCTTCCCCGACGCCCGTCTCTCGCCGTCCGTCGCCGGCAGATCAGGCAGCACGGCAGGCGGGCGCGACCGTCTCGGTGAGCTGGACTCCATCATGAAGCTTTCGTCCTCGGCGGCGGGCGGCGGGGCGCGGGGGTTCCGCTCAGCCGAGCCTATGCGCCCCGGCGACACCCGGTCCGCCCGGCCCGCCCGGCGCACCCCGCGCGGGATGCGCCGTTGCCGGAACCCGCCCCGTCAGGGCCGCCGCCCGGGGCCGTGGCGCAGCCAGAGGAAGACGATCAACCCGATCAGCAGCCAGGTGACGGGTGACCACGTGGGCCAGAAGAAGGGCAGGAATGGCGGTGTCAGGGCGTGCGCGACGATGATGGCGACCACGACGATGAGGATGAGCCCGACGGTGCGGCGAAGGGGGCGCCCGTTCCGCGGGCGCCCGTCCCGCTGGCGCACCACCTTTTCCGGCTTGTCGGGCTTCCCGGGCTCCTCGATGACCGGCAGGTCGGTGAAGATCCCGCTCAGGTCCGCCTGTGTCTTGGCCCTCATGGCCCGGTCGAGGCGCTCGTTGAATTCCGCCTGGTCGAGCCGCCCATCGCTGTAGTGCTTGGACAGGCGGTCAGCGACCTCGGCCCGCTCGGCGTCGGAAACCCTCATCTGCGGGTTGGCAAAGCCGGCCCGGAAGGCGGATCCCCGGGTCCACCGGGCACTGCGCTGCGCTGACATGTCGGTCCGGCCTCCTTGGGGTCAGTGCTGGTCAGCGGACTGGGTGTGCCGGGACAGGAACTGGCCCGCGGCGGACTGGTCGGACCCTTCTTCCGGGATCAGCAGCCACCCGGCGAGGTAGATGGGGATGCCCGCGCCGCCCACGATGGTGAGTACGGCGAAGATGATCCGTACGACCGTCACATCCACGCTGAGGTAGCGGGCTATGCCGGCGGCGACTCCCCCCAGCATCCGGTCCTCGGTCGGCCTGCTCAGCTGATGCGTGCTGGCCTGGTTCTGCGGTTCTACCGTCGTTGTGTCCATGCCATCAGCGTGCTGCCAAACGCTCATCAGCAACATCAGGAAGATCCCCCATTCGACCCTGATGCCCCGGCCACCGGATCAGGGATTGCCCGCATGGCGGAAGGCGCGCCGCGGCGCGATGATGGACAGGTGGAAGAACGCAACGGTTCCGCACCGCCGGGCCTCACCGGCGGCCGGACTGATCCGCGCAGGCCGTGGCCGGACCATGGTGACGCGGCGCCGGACGAGGGCTGGCCGCATGACCGGCCCCCGTGGCGCCGCTGGCGCAACCGCCCGTGGGTGAGCGGGCCGCGCAGCAGTGGGCCGATGCGACGTACGCGGGAGGACCGCCTGGTCGCCGGGGTGGCCGCCGGCCTGGCGGCGCGGACAGGCATCGGCGTCACGGCCATCCGGGTCGTGTTCGTGCTGCTTGCCCTGCTGGGCGGCTTCGGCGTCGCGGCCTACGTGGTGGCGTGGCTGCTGCTGCCCGCTGAGGGCGCGGACGGCAACATCGCGACCAAGGCGCTGAACGACGGGCGGGGCCTGGCGCTGGCCGCCGGCCTCGGGTCGTTGCTGATCATCGTGCTTCTCATTGCCTCGACGCTCGGCGCCGCCTGGGTCAACTCGGTGGCGTGGTCGCTCGTCATCAGCGTGGTCGGCATAACGCTGATCTGGCGGAACTCCCCGGCGGACGAGCATGCGATGATCCGCCATCTGGCCGAGCCGCTCGTGGGCCTGGCCGGAACCCATCGCCGGTCGCGCGCGTTGCTGCGGATAGCGGCGGCGGCCGTGCTGCTGATCAGCGGCCTGAGTGCCCTGGTGGCCGGGCACTCGGCCCACGCCCTGCTGGGGCCGCTGGGCGGGCTCGTGCTGGTGATCGTTGCGATCGTGATCATGATGGGCCCCTGGTGGCTGCGCATCGCCCGCGATCTCGTGCTCGAGCGCCAGGCCCGCGCCCGGGCCGAAGAGCGGGCGGACATGGCCGCCCGCCTGCACGACTCGGTCCTGCAGACGCTTGCCCTGATCCAGCGCCGCGCCGACCAGCCGCAGCAGGTCGTCCAGCTGGCCCGGGCACAGGAACGAGAGCTGCGCTCCTGGCTGTTCGGCGGGCCGCCGCCCGGCTCGGCGGACGGCCAGGACATGACCCTGGCCGCCGGTGTCCGGCTCATCCAGCAGGAGGTGGAAGCCCAGCACGAGGTACCCGTCGAGGCCGTCACCGTCGGGGACTGTGAGCTGGACGACGATCTCCGCGCGCTGCTGGCGGCGGCGCGGGAGGCGACCGTCAACGCCGCGAAATGGTCCGGCGCCCCCGTTGTCTCGCTCTTCGCCGAGGTCGAGCCGCTGGAGGTGGTGCTGTTCGTGCGCGATCGCGGGCGCGGTTTCGACCCGGATGCGGTGCCCGCCGACCGGAAGGGGCTGGCCGAGTCCATCCACGCCAGGATCGCCCGCCGCGGTGGCTCGGCGACCGTCCGCAGCGTTCCGGGCGAGGGCACCGAGGTGTCCCTGATGATGCCCCGCGCCGCCGGGAGACGGCAGCCGGCCAGCCCAGCCAGCCCGGCCGGGGGTTGACCATGCCGGGGCCGGGCGGCTCACCCGCCCCGGGCGGCGGCCGGCCGCGGGTCTTCATCGTTGATGATCACGGCCTGTTCCGCTCCGGGGTCCGGTCAGAGCTCGGTGACCAGGTCGATGTGGTGGGCGAGGCGGACGACGTCGAGCCCGCGATCACCCTCATCGCGCAGTGCCTCCCCGATGTCGTCCTGCTCGACGTGCACCTGCCCGGCGGGGGCGGCCAGGATGTGGTCACGGCGATCAAGGCCACCCACCCGCAGGTGCGTTTCCTGGCCCTGTCCGCCTCGGATGCCCCCGAGGACGTGATCGCCGTCATCCGGGCGGGCGCCCGGGGCTATGTGACCAAGACGATCTCCGGCACCGATCTGGCGGATGCGGTGCGCCGGGTCGCGGCCGGCGACGCGGTCTTCTCCCCCCGGCTGGCCGGGTTCGTCCTCGACGCCTTCGCGGCGCTCGGCCCGGCCAGCGGTCACCGCCAGACCTTCGATCCCGAACTCGACCAGCTGACACCCCGGGAGCGCGAAGTCCTCCGCCTGATCGCCCGCGGCTACACCTACAAGGAGATCGCCCGCGAGCTCTTCATCTCCGGCAAGACCGTCGAGAGCCATGTCTCCTCGGTGCTGCGGAAGCTCCAGCTCTCCACCCGCCACCAGCTGACGCGCTGGGCGGCCGAGCGGCGGCTGAACTAGCCTCCGGCGCTGCGCCAGATCGGTGCCGTCAGGCAGGTGGGGCCCCCGTCGCCCTTGAGGGAGATCTCCGAGCCGTCGTACCCGTGTACCTCGCAGCCGGCCGCCTCGAGCGCCGCCCGGGTCCGCGGGTTGCCGTTCAGCATCAGGACCCGCCGCGGCCCGACCGCCAGGATGTTGCACCCCATCGTCTCGTACTCGTCGGCGGCGACGGGCACCACCTGGACCCCGCGCTCGGCGAGCGTCTCCATCAGCGCGACCGGCGCCAGCGGCGGGTAGACGACGGCAAGGTCGTCGGCGACTGGCGAGATCAGCGACATCAGGTGCAGCACATGCCCCGGTCCCCGGTCGTGCGGGAGGTCGACCGGCTCCAGGCTGGCACCCTCGGCCGCGAGGATCTGCGCCAGCTGGCGCAGGCCTTCGGCGTTCGTGCGGTAGCTGCGGCCGGCGAGCACGGTGTGCTCGTCCAGCCAGATGAAGTCGCCACCGTCCGCCCGCGCGGCCCCGGCCAGCCGCGCCAGCACCGGGACTCCCACGGCCGTGAGCGCGGCTCCCAGCAGGGCCGGTTCCGCCGCCCGGGCCGGCTTGGCCATCTGGAACAGCACCGCGCCAGCGCCGGTCACCAGCCCGGGGTCCCGGACATAGGTGGCGTCGACCAGGCCGCCGGCGGCAGGCGCCACCTCGACCTCGCAGCCGAGGTCGGTCAGCAGCTGGCCGAACGCCTCATGCTGGCGGGCGAGCAGGCCGGCATCGGGCGCCCGCCAATCCGCGGCAGCGAAGTCGCCGGTGACGGCCGGGCGGCGGACCAGGACGCGGCGCAGCGGAGCGGACATGGACCGCACCCCGAAGCGCGGGCCCGCCGCCGGCGTTCCGCCGGCTGCCCCGGCGGCGTCCCCAGCGGCCATCCCGAGTCCTCCCCTGCCGTTCGCGACCTGCCCTCTACCGAAGCACTGTCCGGCCCGGTTGTCAGGCATCCCGGCCGGGGCGATCACAGCAGGCGGCGGCGCCCGTCGGCTGGCGGCATGAGGCAGTCAGCAGGGTGCTTCCCGGCCACGGCCGGCCTGAGCTGCCGGGGCGACTCAGGGAGGCTGCCGCGGATCACCGTGACCGACTCATCGGCCGGCGGCGGGATCAGGGCTCGTGATCGCCGATCCGGCAGACTGTTGCCACCGGCACCGGACCGGACCTGGCGGCTGGCCATGCGGAGGCAGCTGATGTCTGACTATTTCGATCTCGGCGGCTATGCGCGGCAGGTGACGACCGCCTCGGCGGAGGCACACGCCTGGTTCACCCGCGGGCTGCTGTGGGCCTACGCGTTCAACCACGAAGAGGCGGTGACGTGCTTTGAGCGCGCGATCGCTGCCGACCCCGATTGCGCGCTGGCTTACTGGGGCCTGGCTTACGCGCTGGGGCCGAACTACAACAAGCCGTGGGACGCATTCGACAGCGCGGAGAGGTCCGCGGTGGTCTCGCGGGCCTTCGCCGCGTCGGCGGCGGCCGCCAGCCGGGCCGCCGGGGCGACAGCCGTTGAGCGCGCACTCGTGGGTGCCCTGGCCGCGAGGTACCCGTCCGCCGAGCCGGCCGATGATTGCTCGGCATGGAGCGCCGGGTACGCCGGCGCGATGCGGGAGGTGTACCGGTCCCACCCCGGCGACCTCGACGTCGCCACGCTGTTCGCAGACGCGCTGATGAACCTCACGCCCTGGGCGCTGTGGAACCGGGCGACCGGAGAGCCGGCCGCCGGGGCAGGCACGCTGGAAGCCAAGGCCGTCCTGGAACGGGCACTGGCCCGCGGCGACGGCCGGGCGCACCCGGGCATCTTGCACATGTACATACACCTGATGGAGATGTCTGCCCGGCCCGAGGACGCGCTGCGGGCAGGTGACCTGCTGCGCGAGCTGGTCCCGGAGGCGGGCCACCTTCGGCACATGCCGACGCACCTCGATGCGCTGTGCGGCGACTACCGGCAGGTCGTGTCGTCCAACGCCGCCGCGATCGCCGCCGACGAGAAGTTCCGTGCGCACCGGGGCGCGATGAACTTCTACACGCTGTACCGGGCGCACAACTACCACTTCAAGATCTATGGTGCGATGTTCCTCGGCCAGGCGCAGACCGCGCTGGAGACCGCGGATCAGCTCGCGGCGGCGATCCCCGAGGAGCTGCTCCGGGTGCAGATCCCGCCGATGGCGGACTGGCTCGAGGGTTTTGTCCCGATGAAGATGCACGCGGCGATCCGGTTCGGGCGCTGGCAGGACATCATCGCCGCGCCCCTGCCCGGCGATCCGGGCCTGTACTGCGTCACCACGGCGATGATGCACTACGCCAAGGGCGTCGCCTACGCCGCCACCGGGCGCATCCGCGAGGCCACCGAGCACCGTCGGCGGTTCACCGCGGCGGTCGGGCGGGTGCCCGGATCGCGCACCATCTTCAACAACACCTGCCTGGACATCCTGCAGGTGGCCCGCGCCATGCTGGACGGCGAACTGGAGTACCGCAAGGCGAACTACGACTCCGCCTTCGCCCACCTGCGCCACGCGGTCGAACTCGACGACGGGCTCCCCTACGACGAACCGTGGGGCTGGATGCAGCCGGCCCGGCACGCCTATGGCGCCCTGCTCCTGGAACAGGGCCGGGTCGCCGACGCCGAGGCCGTGTACCGCGCCGACCTCGGCCTCGATGGCACCCTGGCGCGCGCCTGCCAGCATCCCGGCAACGTCTGGAGCCTGCACGGCTACCACGAATGCCTGACCCGGCTGGGCAAGCACGAACCGGCCGCCATCATCAGGCAGCAGCTCACGATCGCTGCCGCCCATGCGGACGTGCCGATCAGCTCATCGTGCTACTGCCGGCTGACCCCGCGGTCAGAGGATGTTGATGGCCCGGGCGATCACGAGCGCGGCCAGGGCGAGTGACGCGACAGCTTCGAGCATCATGAGGAGCTTGGCCCACGGCTTGATCGCGGAGACGTCGGTGGGGCTGAACGCGGTAGCGGTCCAGAACGACAGCGACAGGTAGTCGAGGAACCGCGGCACCCAGGTGACGGGCACATAGTCGGTGTGCAGCATCTCCGGGAAGACGAACGCCGGGTTCGCCTGCGGGCGGTGTGCCCGGGCGGCGGCGCCCCCGCGGTCAAGGTCCCAGTACCACAGCCCGAACGCGATCACGTTCGTCACCCAGATCACCCCGCCCGTGGCGAGCAGCCCGCCCGCGTTGTTCGCGTAGAGCTTGTTGCTGGTCAGGATGTCGTGGATGAGCCTGGTGGCGGCGAACAGGTTCGCCAGCGTGATGAAGGCGATGACGAGGCCGGTGACGACCCGCAGCCAGGTCTTCTGCCGGTCGATACGGCCCGGGTCCCCCACGATGAGCACCGCGAGCAGCGTGAGCAAGATGACCGGGACCACCCACGGGGGGTCGAAGCGGTAGCTCGAGGGCAGCGCCACGTGCGCTCCGGCTACGACCAGGATCGCGACGGCGACCGGCCACCAGTGCTCACCCCGTCCGGCGCCCGCGGCCAGCTCCCCGAGGGGCCGGCGGGCCGGCTCCCGCCCCGTGACCATGCTTCATGATGCCCCCGGCAGCCGGCAGCGGGAATCCTACCTGCCGGGTGATACGCCCTCCGCGGCGGCGCCGCCGGGCACGGGCACCGGTGAGGCCGCGGGCGACGCCTGCTCGCGCCGCGGGACGCGGGCGAGGAACAGGGTCACGCCCAGTCCGGCGACCATCGGGGCCCACCAGCTCCACGGGCCCCGCCACGGGGCCTGCGAGACGAGGGTGAGCGTCACGGCGGCGAGGGATGTCGCGGCGAGGCGGGGCCAGCTCCGCGAAGCCGTGATGAGTGCCACCGCCAGCACCGGCCACAGATAGTAAGCGACCATCACCGGCTCGAACACCGAGCGGAGCGCCAGTGCCACGGCGACCCACCAGAGCAGCTCCGCAAGCATCTCCGGACTCCAGCCTGCCGCCTGCCGCGCCGCCCGCCACCGGCGCCCGGCGGCGAGCGCACATCCGGCGGCCACGAGGATGGCAAGTACCCGCGCGGGTCCGGCGGCAACCGCACCGTTGCCCAGGTGGGGGGCGAAAGAAGCCCATGGCGTGGGATGGTCGATGGCCGGCGAATTGGGCTGGCTGGTGACCGCGTGGAAGGTGGCTTCCCAGTTGGCCAGGGCCGCGGCACCCAGCACGAGCACACTGGGGGCGGCTGCCCTGGCGAGAAAGCCGGCCAGCCGCCGGGGCGGGACGGCCATGGCGACGAAGGGCAGCGCGAGCAGCACGAGCGGCTGTACGGCGACCGCCGCCCCGATCAGCCACGCGGATCGTCCGGCCCGTGAGCGGGACAGCGCCAGGATGCCGAACAGGAGCAGCCCCACCGCCACCGCGTCCTCGGGATGACCCCAATGCACCGAGACGCTCCACAGGGCGACCGCGCCCGCGGCCGCGAGCAGGGCCCGCTTCGATCGGGCCACTCCCAGGTGATCGGCGATCGCGTCGGCGGCGAAGAGCGCCACCGCCGAAAGGGCGATCTCATAGGGGCCGGCGAGCAGCCACACACCGGGATGAGCGTTCAGCGGGCCGGGGACCTGGAGCGAGAGCCCGGCTGCGCCGGCCACCGCGGCTGCCGGGACAAGGATCACGGCCGCGCCCGGGAGGGTGACCAGAGTCGTCGGCCGCGTGTACAGGCCGCCCAGGTCCGCATGCCAGAGCCGCTGGGCCGCGACCAGCGTTCCCCACAGGTCATGCGGAAGCGACCAGTCGGATCTCCCGACCAGATGGGGCCCCCACCAGATCGTGGCGGCCATCCCGATGGCGATCAGGCCGGCCGTGGCGAGCACCGGAAAAAGCCTCCTGACCAGCCACGGCATGGGAGCGCCAGCTGGTTCCCCGTGTTTGTGTTCTCCCATGATGCAACGACCGCCCAGGTCCGCACGCCGGATGTCGAGAGCATAACCCGGGGCGGGCCTGCCAGGTCCCGGCGAGGATCGCGGCGCGGGACCGCGATGGGCTGTCCGCGTGCCGGTTGAACGGCGCTGGCTGAGCCCCGATGATGGCCTGCGTGAGCACCACGACGGCGATGCGCGGCGGACGCGCGTGGATCAGGGCGGCCGGCGCTGTCCTGGCGCTGGCGGTCGTTGCCGCGGGCGGCTTCAGCGTCTGGTACCGCCAGGCCTATAACGTGTGGCCGGGCCAGGGGGCCTCTGCCCGCGTGCACTGGTGCGGGCGGGACTACGAGTCCTTCGGCGGCCCGCCACGCAGCTGGCGGCAGATCACCGCGCAGGAGCCGATCCCGATCCACGCCGTCGGCCGGTACCCGCCGCTTGGGTGGTCACGCCGGGAGTTGTTCGCCGCCGCCACCCCCGGATCGCTGCGGCTGGCGGTCAGCAGGTCGCTGACGTGCACGACGGTGGTCTACCTGCGCACCGGCCCGGATGAGTACCGGGCCTACAGTCTTGAGGGCGGGCCGTGAGCCGTGGCCGGCGCTACCCGGGGGCGTGGCAGACGGCTTCGACGTTGTTGCCGTCGGGGTCACGGACGAAGGCGCCGAAGTAGTTCGGGTGGTACTCAGGCCAGACGCGGGGTTCATGCAGCACGTCGGCGTTGGTGCCCACCGCTGCCTGGAAGAACGCCTGCACGGCGGCCCGGTCGGGGGCGGTGAACGCGATGTGCGACTCGCGGAACCCCTCGCCGGTGTTCCGCGGGCCGATCCAGAACTCCGGCTGGGGCGGGACACCGAAGCCGATGACCTCACCGAAGTCCATCACCCGGCGCCCACCGAGCGGGGCGAGCACCGCGTCGTAGAACGCCGCGCTCGCGGCCACGTCGGCGCACTGGATTGAAAGGTGATCAAGCATGAAGCCATCCTCTCCTGCCAGCCGCCGGGCCCGCACTCCGTCTCCGGATCCGGGCCGCACCGGCCGCAGGTGTGTGGTGATCGGCGCCGGGGTGCTCGGTGTCTGCGTGGCGGCCAGGCTGGCGGAGGCGGGCGCCGGGGTGACGCTGCTGGAGCAGGGCCGGCCTGGCAACGCCGCCACCGGGTCGAGCTTCGCCTGGCTGAACGCCAACGACAAGTCACCTCGCGCCTACCACGACCTCAATCACGCCGGGATGCGGGCATGGGCAGGGCTTTCGGCGAGCATGGGCGGCGCGGCGTGGTACCGGCCTTCCGGGAACATCGAGTGGGCGGAAGGCGCGTCCGGGCACGCGCGGCTCGCCGCGCGGGTTCACCGGCTCACCGGGTGGGGATACTCCGCGCGCCTGATCGACGTCGCGGCGGCGGCCGCGCTTGAGCCTTCGCTGCGGCTGCCAGCGGCGGTGCCCGGTGTCGCGTGGTTTCCCGGCGAGGGCTATCTGCTGACCGGGCGGCTGGTCAGCCAGCTGGCAGGGCTGGCGGTCCAGCGCGGGGTCACCCTGCTCACCGGTGAGCAGGGACGCGTGTCCGGCCTGGACGCCGCCGGTGGCACGGTGCGGGCGGTGCGGACCGCCGGGGGCCAGGTGATACCGGCGGATGCGGTGGTGTGCTGCGCCGGGCGCTGGGTTCCCGGACTGGCCGCGGCGGCCGGTGCGGCCTGCCCGGTGCCGCTGGTCCCGTGGGCGGCGCCGGGCGCGGCAGCGCCGGGGCTGGTGGTGCAGGCAGGGCCGGTGACGTCGCCAGGTCCACTCCGGGTGGTCCATGCGCCGCAGGTGTACCTGCGGCCCCATGCTGGTGGGCTGGTGCACCTGGAAGCGCCCGACGCGGCAGTGGACCTGCATACTCCCGGGCCGGAGCTGCGGCGCTGGGCGGACGAGCTGCTGCGCCGGGCGCGCCTGGTCGTCCACGGGCTGCAGGACGCCGCGGTGGTCGGTTACCGGGTGTGCGTGCGCCCCATGCCGGCCGATGGCCAGTCCATCGTGGGGCCGCTGCCGGGTGCCGGCGGCCTGTACGTGGCGGTGACGCACAGTGGCGTGACCCTCGCCGCCCACCTGGCGGAGCTCATCACCGCCGAGCTCGTCAGCGGCGTGGCGGCCGCCGAGCTCGCGCCTTACCGGCCCAGCCGCTTCACCGGCCAGCGGCACTAGCGGGGCCCGCGGTTCCTCCGGGCGCCACGTCAAGATGCATCCGGGATCCCGGGCCGAACCGGGTCTGCACCTCGTGGTCCACGATGAAGCCGACCTTCTGGTAGAAGGCGAGCGCGTGCGGGTTCGCGGTCACCTCGATGCGCCCGGCCAGCTGGTCCCGCGCGATCGCGACGACGTCGAGCACCAGCGCCCGGCCCACCCCCCGCCCCATCCAGCCGGGATCCACGAACAGGTCATCGAGCTCGATGGCGTCCCCGCCCGTGAGGGCTGTGGCGAAGCCGATGACGCGGCCATCCGCCGCGGCGGCGACCCGGGTGCGCCCGTCGTTGACCGCGGCACCGGGGAATTCGAGGACGTCCGGATTCGCCAGCAGGTTCCCCCGGTCACCGTCGTTGGACAGCGACGCCCTGCGGAACACATCCCGCAGGGCAGCCCCGTCGGCGGCCTCAGCGTCACGGATCTGGAAGCCCATCCTCCCAGCTTCTCCGCTTCGCCCCCTTTCCGCCAGCAGGGCATACCGTGGTGGGAGCGGCGGCGCCGCCGGGCGGTCAGCCTTTCGCCCGGTTCCTGGCGGCGAGGATGATCTGGGACACCAGGTAGTCACTCACGCCGAGCTTGCGTGCTATCTCGGCTGGCCGGAGTCCTTGCTCGTTATAGATGAGAGCGAGCTTTTCCTGCCGGTCGGTCCACCGGCGGCGGGCTGCCCCGCTGGCGGGCGCACGCCCGGGAGGCGGTGGCTGGGCACGGTGACCTGACCGGCCGGCGGGCCGGACGGCGGGAGGAACGGCCCGGGACCCGGATGCCGCGGTGGACGTGCCGAAAGAGCCCCGCCGTTGATCACGGTACTTGCCGCTGGCCAGTTCTTCGCGGGTGCGCTCATCCAGGATCAGGAGCTCCTCGGCCGCCTTGTTCATCCCCACCGCCACCATGGTCAGGCCCTTGACGTTCTTCTCCTGGCACTCACGGGCCATGCAGTAGTTGTATTTCTGCGCTCTTTCGGGATGCAATGTGGTCCCGCACGTGATGCACTGCGCCATTATTTCGATTCTTTCGCAAGCAGAAACGTACGTGAGGAAAACGTCAGCCGAACGGGATCTGTTCCAGCGCAAGCGGCTGCCTATCGGGCGCGCGACTGGATCGCGGTCAGCGCCAGGGTGTAGACGATGTCGTCGACCAGTGCTCCGCGGCTGAGATCATTGACCGGCTTGGCCAGGCCCTGGAGCATCGGGCCGATGCTCACAACGTGCGCGCTGCGCTGCACAGCCTTGTAGGTCGTGTTGCCGGTGTCGAGGTCAGGGAAGATGAAAACGCTCGCGCGGCCCGCCACCGCACTGCCTGGCCGCTTGCTCTGCGCCACCGAAGCGATGGCGGCGGCATCGTACTGCAGCGGGCCGTCGACGGCCAGATCAGGTTCGCGCTCACGCACGATCCGGGTCGCCTCCGCCACCTTGTTGACATCGCTGCCGGCGCCGGAGGTCCCGGTGCTGAAGCTGATCATTGCCACCCGGGGTTCGATGCCAAAGGCCCGCGCCGACGCCGCGCTCTGAATGGCTATGTCAGCCAGTTCTTCGGCAGCGGGCTGAGGGTTGATGGCGCAATCGCCGTAGACGACCACCTCGTCGGGCAGGCACATGAAGAACACCGACGACACCAGCCGGGCGCCTGGCCTGGTGCCCAGGATCTGCAGCGCCGGGCGGACCGTAGCCGCGGTCGTGTGCAACGCGCCCGACACCAGGCCGTCCACCTCGCCCTGCTGGAGCATCATGGTTCCGACCATGATGGGGTCGGCGAGGTGCTCGCGTGCCACCTCTTCGGTCCAGCCACGGTGCCGTCGCAGCTCGGCGAGCGGGGCCACATAGCGCTCGGCGACGGCCGCGGGGTCGACCACGGTGACGCCCTCGGGCAGCCGCAGGCCGAGACTGCTGGCCAGCTCCAGGACCTTGTCCTGCTGTCCCAGCAGGACGCTGCGGGCGATGCCTCGCTCGGCGCACGTGACGGCAGCCTGCAGCGTGCGAGGCTCGGTGCCTTCGGGCAGGACCACGCGCGCCTCGGCGGCGCGGGCCAGCTCGACCAGCTGGTAGCGGAAGGCCGCGGGGCTGACCAGGTGGGACCGCGCGGAGCCCGGCAGTGACCCCAGCCAGGACGCGTCCAGCGCCCGGGCGATGCTGTTGACCACGCCCTCGATCCGCTCCAGGTCATCGACCGCCAGTCCCGGGTCAAGATCGCGCACCCGGGTCGCGGTCTCGTAGCTGTCGTCGCCGGAGACCAGAAGGGGCAGGCCGGTGGCGGCCGCGGCCTTGGTGAGCTCCCAGACCCGCGGATCCGGCACGATCCCCGCGGAAAGGAGCAGCGCGGCCAGCCGGGTCCCATTGAGCTCGGCGAGGCACGCGGCCATGACCACGTCGTGGCGGTCGCCGGGGACGACGACGAGCCGGCCCTCGGTGAGAACGCGGAGGCCACCGGGGACGCCCTGGGCGAACACCGCCACATCCCTGATGCGCCGGGACAGGTCGCCTTCATGGAGAACGCGCGGGTTCAGCTGTCGTATCAGGTCGCGTACCCGCAGCCAGCCCAGCTCGGGGCGACGCTGCACCGCGGCGATGAGGCGGAGGCCGTGCTGGGCCAGCGCTTCGCCCAGCTCCGGCGCCGGAGAGGGATCCCCCGGCAGGCCGCCGATCACGCAGCCGACCACGCGCGCCTGCTCGCCGAACAGATATCCGTTCGCGGCGATGGAGAGCGTCTCGGCCAGATTGGAGACAATGCTCGTGGTCGCGTCCGGCTGGGCCTGGCTGCCCGCGCCTGCCGCCGGCCAGCTGCCGGCGAGCAGCACATCGGCATCGAGTGCTCTGGCCAGCGCCTGGTTGAGCCCGTTGGCGTAGAGTTCGTCCGGGCCCGGGTTGAGCCCCTCGACGATGACGACGTCGGACCGGTTATACACCGGCTCCCAGGCGGCGACGATCCTCTCGAGGACTGCGTCCACTCCGGTCTCGCCGAGCTGATGCTCCAACCGGGCGGTGGACAGTGGTTCGGGGGGGCGCAGCGCGGATATGGCCGCGACCAGCGCGGTCGAGCGGTCGGGGCCGCCGTCGTGTCGTGGCTGGCTCACCGGCTTGACGAATGCCACGTTCACGCCGCGCTGGTCAAGCGCCCGCACCAGTCCCAGGCACGTCCTGGCCAGGCCCGAGGCGGCGGTGGTGGGCACGACCAGCAGGGTCCGGGCCATGACCTCATCCTTGAGCGCGGGGGAAAGTCCGTCAACCGCCAGCGATGACGCGGGCGGTGTCCCGGGCGATCAGGAGTTCCTCATTCGTCGGCACGACGAGTGCCAGCACCGGGCCGGCCGGACTGATGCGGCCGCCGGTGCGCCGGCCGTGGACGGCGTTGGCCCGGGCATCTTCCGCCAGGCCGAGGAAGCCCAGCCGGCTGAGCACCAGGCCGCGGACGACGGCGCTGTTTTCCCCGATGCCGCCGGTGAAGACCAGCGCGTCGAGCCGCTGGAGCCCGACCACCAGCCCGGCGATCGCCTTGGACAGCCGGTGCACGAACACGTCGATGGCGAGCCGCGCCCGCTCGTTCCCGTCAGCGGCAGCGGCGGCGACGGCGCGCATGTCATTGCCGATGCCGGACAGCCCCGCGAGCCCGCTGTCCACGTTCAGCGCCCGGGTGAGCTGACCGACATCCATCCCGGTCTGGTCAGCCAGGTAGCCGAGCAGGCCGGGATCGACGTCGCCGGAGCGGGTCCCCATGACGAGTCCCTCCAGCGGGGTGAGCCCCATGGTGGTGTCGACTGACACGCCGTCGCGCACCGCGGTCGCGCTGCACCCGTTGCCGAGGTGGGCGGTGACCAGGCGCAGCTCGGCGAGTGGCCGTCCGAGCAGGGCAGCGGCCTGCTCGCTGACGAAGCGGTGACTGATGCCGTGAAACCCGTACCGCCGGACCCCGTGGCGCGTATACCACTGCTCAGGCACCGCGTAACGGAACGCGTGCGGAGCCATTGTCTGATGGAACGAGGTGTCGAACACGGCAACCTGCGGCAGGTCAGGCAGAACGGCGCGGACAGCCTCGATACCGGCGAGATTCGCCGGGTTATGGAGCGGCGCCAGGTGGCTGAACGAGCGCACAGCGGCCAGCACCGAGTCGTCCACCAGGACCGAAGAGGTGAACCTCTCCCCGCCGTGCACCACCCGGTGACCGGCCCCGAGCAGCTGGGTGCCGGGCTGCCCGGCGGCCAGTTCCAGCACCCGGGCTACGACAGCCCGGTGGCTGCCCCCCGGGAGCCGTTCCTCGACTGCGGCGGCCGGAAACCACTGGACCCGCAGCAGCGCCTCGGGCGTGCCGAGCCGCTCACCGATCCCCCCCATCACACGCTCGCCGGTTCCGGGTGCGAGCAGCGCGAACTTGACCGACGAACTGCCCGAGTTGAGCACGAGCACCAAGGGACCAGAACTGCCGGCGACCGGCTGCCCGGGGCTGGCCGCTGCCGTCGTCGTCACCCCGCGATGGTACCCGGCGGGGCTGCGGTAGCCGAGGGTGATGTGCCGCCGGGTGCTGTTGTACCAGGCGATGTACCCGAATGACTGCCCGCCTGGCTCCGGCCTTGGCTGGCCGGGGCTGGAGGTCGGGGCAGCTCACCTTTGACGGCGGCTGAACCACCAGAGCCTTCGTCCTAGTCCTGGGCAGCGACCAGCAGCGTGGCGAGCGGCTCGAGGGTGGCCATGAGCTCATCGAGCTCGTCCGGCTCGAGGCTCTCGTAGGGCCTCGCCGCGAGGTCGTCGGTGAGCGCCTCGACCCGCTGTTTGACGGCGCGACCCGGTTCGCTCAGCCAACCGTCATCCCCGATCAGGCCGCGATCGCGCATCCCGTCGATCACGGCGGCGAGCTGCGCTGCCGGGAGGTGGTGGATGCGTCCGAAGTTCTCCGCCGGCATGCCCATGTCGAGGGCGAAGAGGACATGAGCCGCAAGGCCGCCGACACCCTCGACCATCAGGGCCGCGATGTGCCCGTCGCCACGGTGCTCGCGCAGCAAGGAGCCTGCATGAAAGAAGCGGGCCACCACGTCGTCGGGGACCGGGATCGCGCGCAGCGCGGCGTACATGGGTCGGCCCTCGAACGGGGCGCTGGTCGCCGCCTTCATCAACAGTTCGGCGGCGCGGGCGAAGGCGGGAGTGTCGACGCGATCGCCGAGGATTCGCCGCAGCGCCTTCACGCAGCCCGTCTGACGAGCGGCGATCGCCGCTTCAGGCGTGGTGGTGCGCCACACCTTCGGAATGTGGCGAGCCACCTCGCCGGGAGCGAAGTTGTAGAACAGCGCGTCCACCACCTCCGCCGCGGCGAGCCCCAAGGGCGCCGCCCGTCCGGCGAAGTAGGTGTCCCAGTAGTTGGTGAACCCCAGGGCGAACATCGCCTCGTTGGGTTCGTCGGCTGAGTAAGGGATGACACCAATCGGCTCGACGAGCTCGAACATCCGGCGAGCCATCGAATTCATCGTCTGCTCCTCCTGCTGCAGGCCCGGCGCCCCTTGCGGGCACTCACGATCACTTGGACGACTGCGGGCCGCCAAACTCATCGCACAACGACGCCTGGCGGTTCACCTGAAGGCCGGGACTGGCGTCCGCCACCGGTGTCAGCGTTCCTGTCCGGCAGTGGCGCTGTGGTGCGCGGATCTCAATTGCGCCGCAGCCTCGGCCGGATCGACCGGATCGAAGAAGACGCCTGCGCCGAGCTCCGCGGCGGCGAGATGCCGGGGTACTCCCGGCGCCCGCAGGGCGGGTGCCAGATGCAGGTGCAGATGTGCGCTGGGCCAGTCAGCCCCGTCGGTTGGCCGCTGATGTATCCAGAGCATGTAGGGGGCATCACTCCCCAGGAGCTGCCCCAGGCGGGTCAGGCAGTCCACCAGCATCACGCCCAGCCCCGTGCGCAGCCGCGGGCCCGCCGACGGCAGATCGGCTACGTGACCGCGTGGGGAGATGAGCATCTCGTATGGCCATGAGGGCGCCCATGGCACGCGTGCCTCCCACCCCGGGTGGCGGCTGACCATCAGCCCGTCGCGGGGGCATTCGCAGAGGTCACAATGGCTGCGCGAGAGTTCGGACCTCGGGATGGGGGGGATCTCGCCGAAGGCCATGATCTGACTGTGCGGGTGGTCAATCGTGGTGCCGATCATCCGCCCGCGATTCTCGAACACAAACACATACCCGACGTCTGCACGCGAACCCAGCACTGCCGTGCGGGCAGACCATAGCTCGACGACCCGGGCTGACCGGTGTGCGCCCAGGGCCGGGAAGGAAGAGTCGTGGTCCGGGCTATGCAGGATCACCTCGTGACATCCGTCGGGCAGGGCGGGCCAGCGATTGGGAATGTGCAGGACGTCATAGGGCGCTGCCGCCTCGAGGCCGCCCGGGCAGAACGGGCACAAGCCATCCGGGAGATGCGGCCGGTGCTGGCGCCACGGGGTGACGACCACGCAGCCACCTGTCAGCGGGTCGATGCGGAAGTCAGTCTCGCTCATGAATCCCGCCCACGCTTGCCTGCTGGTCGAGCCACCGGCTGTGGGCCTCCCAGGCGGACTGCTTGGTCGTGCCCAGGGCGGCCCCGATCTGTGACCAGGAAGCGCCTGCCGCGCGGGCGGACCGGACGGTGAGCTGGCGGCCGTAGGCGGCTTTGCGGGCGATGACCTCGCTGAGTGCGAGCAGTTCCAGGGCCTCGTGCTCAGACAGCGGGCCGGGTCCGGTCGCGCCGTCGCCGGCCGGGTCCGCGGCGGCCGGCGCGAGGAGGTCACGCATGCGCAATTCGTCGTATCGCGCGACGGCGGTCGCGAGGGTGTGCTGGGGTTCGAGGCCTGCCGGTGTCGTCATGGCTCCACTGTTTCGTCAGGCCAGCCTTACGTCAAGCCTTCCTGACGATTCAGCTCCTGGCCTGACCGGGATTGTTCCTTCCAGGAAGGACGCCGGCCTGGCCCCGTACCGGGTGAATGTGGAGGGCCGCCTCCAGACGTGTGCGCGCATCCGCTAGGGTCGGGTCAGGATCAGCGGTGGCGGTACGTCGCCACCTCACCAGGGGGGCCACCAGGCAAGGAGGTCACCCATGGGCAACTGGCAGCTCGACCCGTATCACACGCAGGTGGAGTTCTCCGCGAGGCACCTGGGGATGATGACGGTACGGGGCTATTTCGACGAGGTCAGCACGACCGCCGACATCGACCCGGACCACCCGGAGACGGCATCGGTCGAGGCCACCATCTCGACTGCCAGCATCCGCACCAACAACGGGATCAGGGACAATGACCTCCGCTCGTCGAGCTTCCTCGAGGTGGACAAGTTCCCGGTGATCACGTTCAAGAGCACCAGCATCGAGCCGGCCGGGCAGGACCACTACACGCTGACCGGTGACCTGACCATCAAGGGCAACACCCATCCGGTGGCCCTCGACGTGGTGAAGTACGGCGAGTTCAACGACCCGGGAATGATGGGGCACCGGATCGCCTACGGCGCCACGAGCCAGATCAACAGGAAGGATTTCGGCCTGACCCTCAACATGGTCCTGGATGGCAGGCTCGTCGTCAGCGAGGAGATCCAGATCACGATCGAGGGCGAGATCGTCGAGCAGGCCGAGCAGCGGGCCGAGCAGCCGCAGGGTGCGGAGTAACGCGTGGCCGGCTGGACCGTCAACGATATTCCTGACCAGTCGGGCCGGACCGTCCTCATCACCGGCGGCAACGCCGGCCTGGGCTATCAGACGGCGCTGCAGCTGGCCCGCAAGGGCGCCAGGGTGCTGCTGGCCGCTCGTGACCGTGCCCGGGGGGCGGCGGCGCTGGAACGGCTCGGCACCGAAGTCCCGGCAGGCCACGCCGAGCTGGCCGAGCTCGACCTGGCCGACCTCGCCTGCGTCGAGCGCTTCAGCACCGCGTTCCTGGCCAGCGGCCGGGACCTGGATCTGCTGGTCAACAACGCCGGCGTGATGGCGATCCCGCGGCGGGAGACCACGGCACAGGGCTACGAGCGGCAGTTCGGCACCAACCATCTCGGCCACTTCGCGCTGACCGGCCGGCTCCTGACCGCATTGCTGCGTCGGCCGGGCGGCCGCGTGGTCACCGTCAGCAGCAACCGGCACAAGCAGGCTGGCGGCATCGACTTCGACGACCTGCAAGGTGAGCGCGGCTACCGGCCCTGGCGGGCCTACGACCAGTCCAAGCTCGCCAACGCCATGTTCGTCCTCGAGCTCGACCGGCGGCTGCGGGCAGCCGGGCTTGGCGTGGTTTCGGCCGGCGCCCACCCCGGGTTCGCCGCGACAAACCTGCAGTTCGCCGGGCCGCGGTCGGGGGGGACCAGCGTTGTCGCCCGTGGGCTGGGCCTGGCGACGCGGCTGATCGCACAGCCCGCCAGCGACGGCGCCCTGCCCCAGCTGTATGCGGCCACCGCCGGGAACGTGCGGGGCGGCGAGTACTTCGGGCCCGACGGCCGGGGTGAGCGAAGAGGGCACCACCCCAAGCCGGTGTCCTTTTCGCCGGCCGCGCAGGACAAGGCCGCCGCGGCCCGCCTGTGGGCGGTGTCGGAGGAGCTGACCGGTGTCTCATTCGAGGCGCTGGCCACGCACTGACGTCCGGGCGGGCCAGCCAGGGCGGCGGGTCTCAGGCGGGGCGTGAGGTGCGGGCAGGACCGGCAGCAGAACGTGCGCGGGGTGCCGGGAGTCTGCATAGATCCCGAACCGGCATCGCCGTGCCCTGGTCGCCGCGCCGAAGGGCTCCCCCGTGCCGAAGTTGCGGGCGTACCGCGGGAAGGCACCGCCGCTGATCTGCACCCGGATCCGGTGCCCGGCCTGCACCCGGTACGCCGTCGGGGAGAGCTCGATGTCCACCGCCAGGATCCCGTCGTCGCCGATCCGGGCGTCGGGAGCGGGCACGGTCCGGGGGGAGAGCCGCCTGATGCCGTCCACGACGTTGCGGGAGACGCCTTTGACGTCCACGTCACAGACCCGGACGAAAAGGTCGGCGTGCTCGCGGTCGGTGCGCACGAAGATGCGGGCGCTGACGGGCCCCACCAGATCCTGGGCAGCGGGAAAGGGCTCGGTGGTGTAGGTCAGGACATCGGGCCGGGCTTCGAGCGCGGCGTTATCCGCCTGCTTGCCCGGCCGCTGCAGCATGGGTCCCCCCACCGACGGCGTCGGGTCCGCGGGGTTGTAGACAAACGTGCCGGGCGGGGCATCGCCAGACTCGGCGCCCAGGCTCAGGCCGCCGGAGGCGCGCAGGTAGTAGGCGGTGGCGACGGTGGCCGGCGGTGGCCACTCCTCGAAGTCGAGCCAGGTGCCGGCCATCTGCAGGAAGACGCGCACCGGGGCCCCCTGCGGCGCGGGCCCACCGCCCAGATGGTGATCCAGCCAGGCGATGTCCTGGCGGAGGATGGCCTTCAGCTCACCGGGATCGCCGTGCAGCCAGGGCCCGACGGTGAGCCGGACCGTGACGCCGGCCGCCCGGATCGCCGCGTAGTCGCGGAGCTGCTGAGGCAGGAAGAGGTCCCACCAGCCGGTCACCATGCTGACCGGCGGAAGCCGGGTCAAGTCGGCCTGGTCATGATCCGCGCCAGCCCAGAATCCGTCGCCCGGTGCGGCGTGCCCGACGAAGTCCCGCCAGAAGGCGACCGGTGCTCCTGCCACGTTGACGTCGGCGGCCTGCAGCGGAACCTTCCGCAAGGCCCTTTTCATCCGGGCCAGCTGGCGCGGGCTGGCGAGGCTGGACAGGCCCCGTTCCTGCTGGCCGATGAGCGCGGTCCAGTTCAGCGCATTCCTGACCCCCGGCACGCCATGGTCATAGAAGGCGGCCGTCATCTTGGCGGCGGTGATATTGAGCGATACCGACCGCAGCGGCGGATGGGCATAGGGGGCCACCGCCCACTGCGTGTGACCCAGATAGCTGCCGCCTGCCATCGACACCTGGCCGTCACACCAGGGTTGATCGCGCAGCCAGGCCACTGTGGCCAGGCCGTCCTCCTGTTCGGACATGAACGGGCGGAACTGACCGCCCGAGCCGAACGTCCCGCGGGTGCTCTGAATGAACACCTGGAAGCCCCGGCGTGCCAGCGGTGCGGCGAACAGGATCCCCGCGACGCCCGCCCGGCCGTAAGGCGAGCGGACGAGCACCACGGGAAGCGGCCGGTCATGCCCGGCGGGCCCGGCGGGCCCGGCAGGCCGGTAGTGGTCACCGAGCAGGACCACGCCGTCCGGCATCGGAACCGGGACATCCGGCCGCACGGCATAAGGCGCTGTTGCGGACGGCAGGCCGCTCGCCCGGTCAATGACCCTGCCAGCGATCCGGGAAAGCGGATTCATCAGCCAGCCTCTGCGGTGAGGGTCACGACGGCCTAGCCCGTCCGAACAGGCTAACCAAGGAACCGGGCCGGTCAGGCCAGGATCTTGGCCTTCTCACGGTCGAACTCCGCGGCGGAGATGACCCCCCGGTCGCGCAGGTCTGCCAGCTTCGCCAGCTGGTCCGCCGTGCTGGCCGGCGAGCTCGCCGCGGCCTGCTGGATGTAGGCGCGGGTCTCCGCGTCCTGCTGCTGAGCCTGCCGCGCAGCCCGCTCGTGCATCGAGCCGCCGCGGGCGATCAGGTAGACCAGCACGCCGACGAGCGGGATGAACAGGACGAACAGGAACCACAGGGCCTTGCGCCCAGCCGGACAGGTCGTGACTGCGGAAGATGTCGATGAACACCATGATCAGGATCCAGATCCAGATCACCCACAGAAAGAAAATGAGCATCGACCAGAAGAGGTTCAAGAGCGGGTAGGACGACGAAGCCAGTGTCATTACTTCCTCCTTCGCGCCAGGCGAGGCTGCCGGTAGCGGCCGGCTAACGGTCCTGCGCCAGGGCAGGCTAAGCCTTGGCCCTGGAAGGGATCACCGGCATCACCCTGCACGGGTGAGACGAATGCCCCTCCTGCCCCAGCTGCCGGCAGCCCGGCTCTCCCGAGGCGGCCATCCGTGGCGGCTTCATGCGCGCCAGACCAGGCGCGCTATGGTCGTCCCCGGGTGGGCACTTCAGGAGAGACGACAGTCGCCGTCCGTCCGGGCGGCGGGTGAGGAGAAAGATGACCGGATCGGGCGGCGGGCGGCCCCGCATCGTCGTGGGAGTCGATGGGTCGGATTGTTCGAAGGACGCGCTCCGGTGGGCAGCACGCCAGGCCGGGTTCACCGGGGCCGCCGTGGATGCCGTCGCCGCCTGGCAGTTCCCGACCTTCTACGGGTGGGCGCCAGCCGACTCGGAGGATCTCGACTTCGCCAGCTTCGCGGGGCAGACCCTGGCCGGGGCTGTCGATGACGTGTTCGGCCCTGAGCACCCTGATTGGCTGCGGACCCGCGTGATCGAGGGCCACGCGGCCCAGGTCCTGGTCGAAGCGTCCGCCGACGCCGACCTGCTGGTCGTGGGCAGCCGTGGGTACGGCGGATTCGCCGACGCGCTGCTCGGCTCGGTCAGCACGTACTGCGTTCATCACGCCCGCTGCCCGGTCACCGTCATCCGCGGCAAGGGACACACCACGGAGCCACCCGGCCGCGCCTAAGGCGGAAAGGGGTATGCCGATGAGCGAACCGGCGACCAGGCTTGACATCCGATTCAGCGAACCGGGCGCAGTTGCCACCGGATGGGACCAGACACGCCGAGTGCTCGAAACGGCCGAGCTGTTCTGGCTCTCCACGGTCCGGGCCGACGGCCGGCCCCACGTCACGCCGCTCGTCGCCGTGTGGCTCGACGGGGCCATCCACTTCTCCACCGGTGCCACCGAACAGAAGGCCGTCAACCTCCGCCGCAATCCGCATGTGATCCTGACGACCGGCTGCAACCGCTGGGACGGGGGGCTTGACGTCGTGGTCGAGGGCGACGCCGTCCGGCTCACCGATGATCTCGTGCTCGGGCGCCTCGCCGCGGCATGGGCCACGAAGTGGGACGGACGATGGCGATACGAGGCACGCGGCGGCAGCTTTCACCACGCAAGCGGCGAAGCCCTCGTGTTCTCGGTGCATCCCACCAAGATCCTGGCTTTCGGAAAGGGCACCTTCAGCCACACACGTCACCAGTTCTGACTTCCCGCTCGTGCCCTCAGCGTGACCGTGCCCGCCTGACGAGCGGTCAAGCCGCGGCCCGCGGCTCCGCGTCCGGGGCCTCTAAGCTCATCGTGTGGGCGGCCACCAGCTTGTGCTCGTGCATGGCCAGCCGGGTTCGGGGGCGGACTGGCGGCAGGTTGCTGACCGGCTGCCGCCCGGGCTGGGTGTGGTGGCGCTGGACCGGCCCGGATACGGGGCCAGCCGCCTGCGCGCTGGTGGCTTCGCGGTCAACGCCCGCGCGGTGCTGGCGGAGCTGGATGCGCGTGGCATCGGGCGTGCCGTGCTGGTTGGTCATTCCTACGGGGGCGGGGTGGCACTGTCACTGGCCCAGCTCGCACCCGAGCGGGTCGAGGGGCTGGTGCTGCTGGCCAGCGTCGGCCCGGGCTGCCTCACCGGCTGGGACCGGCTGCTGGCCGCGCCGGTGGCCGGGGAGGTGTGCGCCTTCACCGCCTGGTGGCTGACACCGTGGCTGGCCCGGGCCAGGCTGGCGGCCGTCGCCGCGCTGCGCCGGCGCCCGATCGCCGCCGACGAGCATGTCAACTGGCACATCTGGGGCCATGCGCACTACGAGCACGGGCCGCTGTGGCGCAGCTTCCTCACCGAGCAGCGGGCGCTGGTCGGTGAGGTCGGCGGCCTCACCGCTTCGCTGGCCGGGGTGGTGCAGCCGGTGCTGCTGATCGCCGACCCGGACGACACGCTCATCCCCGCCAGCACCACCCATCAGCTGGCCGCGGCCCTGCCCGATGCCCAGGTGCAGCTGGTCAGCCACATCGGCCATCACCTCCCCCGCCGGGGAGCGCCGCAGATCGCGGCCGCGATCGTCGAGTTCCTGGCCGCCCTGGACAAGCGGCCGGCCCCGGCCTGACCGACCGTCTGACCGCCGCCGGCCAGCCGCACCTTCCGGCCGCCGCGGCGCCGGGCTGACCGGGACGGCCGCGGCGTCACGCGGCCTTGCGGGACGCCGCGGCGTTACGATGTGGGCGATGAGCACCGCACCTGCGCCGGCGAGCGCGACCGGGCTTGCCAACGGCCAGCCGGGCGCGGTCATCCATACCGAGAACCTGACCAAGATCTACCCGGGGACGGACTTCGCCGCGGTCGACCAGCTCAATCTCGACGTCGAGGCGGGTGAGATCTTCGGCCTGCTGGGGCCCAACGGCGCGGGGAAAACGACCACCGCGGGGATGCTGACCACCCGCGTGGTGCCGACATCAGGCCGGGCCTACCTCGGCGGGATCGATGTCGCGGCCCATCCGGCGCTGGCAAAACAGTTGAGCGGCATCGTTTCGCAGCAAAATACCCTTGACCGCCAGCTCACCGTCTGGGAGAACCTGTACTTTCACGGCCGGCTCTTTGGCATGGGGGCCAAGCAGTCCCGGCGGGTCGCGGACGAGCTGCTCGAGCAGTTCCAGCTGGCCAAGTGGGCTAAGGCGTCGGTGTATGCGCTGTCCGGCGGGATGGCGCAGCGGCTGATGGTGGCGCGCGCGATCTTCCACCGCCCCTCGGTGCTCTTTCTCGACGAGCCGACGGCGGGGCTCGATCCGCAGAGCCGGCTCGCCTTGTGGGACCTGCTCGGCGAGCTGCACCGCGACGGCCAGACGATCCTGCTCACGACCCACTACATGGAGGAGGCGGACCGGCTCTGCGAGCGGGTCGCCATCATGGACCACGGCAAGATCCTGGCCCTCGACACCCCGGCCGCGCTCAAGCAGAGCATCGGCGCCGACACCGTCGTCACGGTGAAGACCACCGGCGACGCCGGCCAGCTCGCCGGGCTGCTGACCCGCGAGGTGGAGGGCGTCACCCGCACCCGCCACACGGACGGACGGGTGGAGCTGCACGTGCAGGGCAGTGACCGGCTCGTGCCGCGCATCGTCACGGCGGCGGAGCGCGGCGGGTTCGACCTTGTTGACGTGTCGGTGTCCGAGCCCAGCCTGGAGACGGTGTTCATCAACCTCACGGGGAAGGAGCTGCGGGACTGATGGCCACGTCGCTGACCACACAGGCGCCTGCCCGGCGGATCGGCGGCGGCCCCACCCGCTCCGTGGCCGCCGCGAGCTGGACCGCGCTCGGCGCGCTCCTGCTGCGCGACCTCGTGGTGCTGCGCAAGCACCTGTGGGAGTTCGTGCTGCGCACGATCATCCAGCCGTTCCTGCTCTGTTTCGTCTTCCTGTACGTCTTCCCGAAGATCGGGCAGGGCATCGGCGGGCACGGCCAGGTGGCGCAGTCCGCCTTCGCGACGATTCTGGTGCCCGGGGTGGTCGGGATCTCGGTCATGTTCCAGGGTGTGCAGTCGATCGCCCTGAACATGGCGCAGGAGTTCGGGTTCACCCGCGAGATCGAGGACAGGGTCCAGGCACCGTGCCCGATCTGGCTGGTGGCGATCGCCAAGGTGCTCTCCGGCGCGGCGCAGGGGGTACTGTCCGCCGCCATCGTGCTGCCGATGGCCTCGGTCGTGCATGCGCCCGGCGTGCACGCCCACCTGACGCTGCACTGGTGGATCATCGCGACGTTCGTGCCGCTCGCGTGCGTCGCGATGGCCGGCCTCGGCCTCGTCCTCGGCACCAGCTTCGAGCCGCGGAACATCGGCCTGATGTTCGGCTTCATCATCTTGCCGATCACGTTCCTCGGCGGCACCTACTACGCCTGGACCAGGCTCGCGCCGGTCACGGTCGGCGGGTGGCACTGGCTCCAGACCATCGTGCTGATCAACCCGCTCATCTACGTGAACGAGGGGATGCGGGCCGCGTTCACCAGGGCACCGCACATGCACCTGTACGTCATCTACCCGGTGGTGTTCGCCTTCGGCGTGGTGTTCCTGGCCGTCGGGCTGCGCAACTTCCGCCGGCGCGTCCTGTCCTGAGCGGGGAAGCGGATGAGGCAGCGTGACCGGGTCGCCATGACGGCCGCGGACGTGGCGGCCATGCTGGCGCGATCCCACAAGCTGCAACTGGCCACCATCAACCGGGACGGGACGCCACACCTGGTGACGATGTTCTACGTGATGCTCGACGGGCACATCACGTTCTGGACTTACCGGTCCTCACAGAAGGCGCGCAACCTGGCCCGCGACCCCAGGGTGACCTGCCTGGTGGAAACCGGGGAGGAGTACTTCGAGCTGCGCGGGGTGCAGGTCGTCGGCCTCGCCCGGTGCATCGAGGACCCGGCAGGCGTGCTGGAGATCGGCCGCCGGGTCGCCGCCGTGACGGCGGGCATGGCCGCCGACGCGCTGGAGGCTTACACGACCCAGACCGCACCCAAGCGGGTGGGCTTCGCCGTGGAGCCGCGGCGGATCATCTCCTGGGACCACCGCAGGCTGGCGCCGTCCCGCTAGCGGCCAGGGGTGCGGGTCAACTGGCCCGCCGGTAGGCGCGGACGGCGAGCGGCGCGAAGACGACGAAGATCGCGACCAGCCACACGATGCTCTTCCACAGGCTCGCCGCGACCGGCCAGCCGAGCGCCAGCCCGCGCATGGTGTCGACGACGTAGGTGACCGGCTGGTTGTTGGCGAAAGCCTGCAGCCAGCCGGGCATGGTGTAGATCGGCACGAACGCCGAGCTGAGGAAGGTGAGCGGGAAGAGCCAGATCAGCCCGAACGCCTGTACCGACTCCTCGTCCCCGATGGCCAGCCCGGTGAAGGCGGCGATGCAGCAGATCGCCACCCCGAACACGATGGCGAGCACGAGCATGGCCACGGACGGCAGGAAGCCTTGCTGGAACCGGAACCCCACCGCGTACCCCACCCCGAGGACGATCAGGATCGTCACGGTCATCCGGATGGTGTCGGCGACCAGCCGGCCAGCACCGCCGACCGCGCCATCGGCATCGACCGCAGCCGGTCGATGACGCCCTTCTGCAGCTCCTGTGCCAGGGCGATGGCGGTGCCGAAGGTCGCGAACGCCGCGGTCTGCGCGATGATCCCCGGGATCATGAAGTTGACATAGCTGCCGCTGGGGACCTTGATCGCGCCGCCGAAGACGTAGCGGAACATCACCACGAAGATCACCGGCTGGATGACGGTGAACACGATGTAAGCGGGCACGCGCATCCAGACCAGGAGGTTGCGCCGGGTGATGGTGAGCGTGTCGCTCACCGCCCAGCGGGTGCGGGTGACCAGGCCGGGCTGGCCCGGCTCCCCCAGCGGCACGGCGATGGCGGTCATGACGCTGCCCTCGCGGAGTCCTTGTCACCGGCCGGGTCCCCGTCACCGGCCGGGTTCCCGTCACCGGCCGGGTCCCCGTCACCGGCGCGGTCCCGGCCGACGGCCCGGCGGCGGCCGCGGCGCCTGCCCTGCTGGCCGGTCTCCTCGGCGGCGTGGCCGGTCAGCGCCATGAAGACGTCGTCGAGTGAGGGCCGCCGCAGCGCGAGGCCGCGGACTTCGACCCCGGCGCCGTCCAGGCCGCGCACCGCCTCGATGAGCGCCTCCGAGCCGCGGCCACCGACGCCGACGCTGATCACACCGGTTTCAGCGTCCATGTGCGGCTCTGCCTCCCCGATCTTCGCGACCGCCGTGACGGCGTCGCCGGTCCGGGTACGGTCCGGCACCGTGAACTCGAGCACGTCCCCGCCGACCCGGCTCTTCAGCTCCTCGGCCGTGCCAGCGGCAATGACCAGGCCCTGGTCGATGACCACGATCTCGTCCGCCAGCTCATCGGCCTCGTCGAGG
Source organism: uncultured Actinomycetes bacterium (assembly GCA_963741615.1). Taxonomy (GTDB): domain Bacteria; phylum Actinomycetota; class Actinomycetes; order Streptosporangiales; family Streptosporangiaceae; genus UBA9676. The sequence goes on along the minus strand of CAVUIU010000030.1, from coordinate 188,167 downwards.
TACTGGGTCGTGAGCAGCAGCGTGGTGCCGCTGGCGGCCAGCGACCGGATGATGTCCCACATGCCCAGCCGTGACCGCGGGTCCAGGCCGGTTGTCGGCTCATCGAGAAACAGGACCCTGGGCTGGCCGACCAGGCTGGCGGCCAGGTCCAGGCGGCGCTGCATCCCGCCGGAGAAATTCTTCGCAGCCCGGTCGGCGGCATCGAGCAGGCCGAACTGCTCCAGCAACTCGGTGGCGCGGCTGCGGGCCCGCGGCCAGCTCAGATGATAGAGGCGCCCGATGATCTCCAGGTTCTCCCGGCCGGTGAGCTCAAGCTGGATGGCCGCCGACTGGCCGGACAGGCCGATCGAGCGGCGGACAGCGGCCGCCTCACGCACGACGTCGCGGCCTTCCACCCACGCCCGGCCCCCGTCCGGCTGCAGCAGGGTGGTCAGGATGCGCACCGCCGTCGTCTTGCCCGCACCGTTCGGGCCGAGGACACCCAGCACGGTCCCGCGCGGCACCGACAGGTCGATCCCCCGCAGTGCGCGCACCTCCCCGAACGACTTGGCCAGGCCTTCCACGAGAATCGCCGGCCCTGAGCTTGTCTGTGACACCCCGTCCTCCTGATCCACCGTCCGCGCGCACCGAACTTACCGGCAGCGCCGTGGCGGATGCGAATCAATATGACCCGCTCCGGCGGGAGACCTTGACGTGGGCAAGAGATCGGCGAGCGCTAGGAAGCCGGACGGCCGGCGCCCGGGGGACGCCGGCCATGCAGGATCTTGGCCATGAGCCACTCCCCCGCCTGGACCGGCTGGTGCCTGGCCGGATTCCCCGGTCCGCAGCATGCCGGGATGCACTCGATGACCTGATCAGGCTCGCAGTCAAGGAAACGGGCGACCGACCGCCGGCGCACCGGCCCCCCGGCACCGGCGGGGGGCGGGAGCACCCGGTGCAGCGTTGACGTCCACCGGCCGTTGGTCCATACGGCCAGCATGTCCCCGATGTTGAGCGTGAGGGTCCCCCGGGGGGTGGGGGCGTCGTGCCACCCCCCGGCCCGGAACACCTGCAGTCCCGGCACATCGTCGGCCAGCAAGACAGTGAGAATGCCGTAGTCGGTATGGGCACCCATGCGCATCTGTCCCGGCTCGGGCCCGGCCGCGCCCGCATCCCGCTGGTAGTTGATCGCCCGGGTCGTCTCGATCGCACGGGCGCAGCGGCTGGTGAACCAGGTCTCCGGCAGGTCGAGCGCCAGCGCCATGGCCCTCAGCACGGTATCGGCGACCGCGCTGGCGGCCAGGTCGTAGCCCTCCCAGACCTGACGCAGGCCCGGCGGCTGGTCGGGCCACACCGTCGGGGCGTAGAACGCGGCGTGACGCTCGTAGTACGGGTCATCCTGCTCGCGCCGGCCAACGTTAAAGGCCTCCATCAGGTCCGGCGGGGTCTGTTCGCCCCGGCTGTAGGCCAGGGCCTCCTTTCCCGGCCAGCTGTACCCCCGGTTGGCGCTCTCGTCGGGCACCACCCACCGCAGCTTTTCGGCCATCGGCAGGTCGAAGAAGCTGGCCCAGGCAGTCAGCAGGTCATCGCACACCGACTCGGGCACGCCATGCCCGACGACCTGCAGGAAGCCAACGTCGCGGCATGCGGCGTCCACCTCAGCGGCCACCGCCCGCTTCCCCTCCGCACCGCCCTCGCGAAACGGTGCGAGATCGATGACAGGAACCGGGCTGGCCGCCGAGACGCTCATGCCCACCACAGTAGGAGCCTGCCCCCCGGCTGTCCCCGCCCGGTCATCATCGGGCAGCACCCCGCCTCAGGGCCTGGGCCCGGCCGTGTCCTTGCCGTGGCGGCTGCCTGCGTCACCTGTCCCCCGCGCGATGGCCACCACGCCGAGCATCGCGGCCAGCGGCGAGATCAGCGCGATGAAATCGGCGGAGGTGAGGTTACCCAGGGCATCGAGGGCTCCGGCGAATCCGACGATCAGCACAGCGACGGCTATCAGCCCCCACGCGTGCAGGAACAGCCGCAGCGTGAAGGGCGGCGTGGGCGTCACGTCGGTCACGGCGGTGACGGGCTTGGTAGCGCGGCGTTCCGCCATGCCCTCGCGCACGCGGGTGGTGATGGTCAGGTTGCCCGGCCGGTCGGCGATCAGGAGCAGTTCGTCGGGATGGGCCGGGTCGGGAGACTGCGACACCGAGCCGCCGCCGACCGCCCACGACACCACCTTCTGGCTGCCTGAGGGCCGCACCCGGTAGCGGGCCTGCTCGCCGGTGACCACGGTTTCCGGCCCGTCGATGACCGTCGGCGGCGCCTGCCCCACGCCGGCCGCCCCCTCGAACTCCTCAAGGGCGGCCTTATGACTGCCGTTCCCGTTGGCCGCCCGGCCCGCCGCGCCCGCTTCGGCGGTCACGATGAACTGGCGGCGGGCCAGCTGCTCGGCGAGCCGGATCTGGCGCGCGTGCACGCTCCACGCCATGGCCACGACGGCGCCTGCGAGCCCGGCTGCCCCGAGCCCGAGCAGGGCGGCGACCGCAGGGTGACCGGCACCAGCCGCCACGGCCGTGATCATGCGCTCACCTGGAAACCCGGCAAGTCCCAGCATCCTTCCTGTCCCACAGGAGTATTCAAACACATAATCGAACATGCCGGAAGGCCGGTCGGGGCCGGATTCCTGGCCGCGTCCGGCTCTTCGGTCAGCCGGCCGGGCACATCGCCGGCATCACCGCGGCGCTCATCGGCGGGGCTGGGCGAGATGCATGGCGATGATGGTGCCGAAATCCGGATCGGGGACAAGGCCGAGCCTGGCTGCCCGGTCGCCGTGGAACCGGGCGGGCCAGCTCGTCACGATCCCGGCCACCGCCGGGTCGGGAATCCAGTCGATCAGCCCGCTGACCGCCGGGCCGGCCGCTCGCTCCAGCGCGGTCACCATCTCCGCGACCGTGACCGTGAGCGCCGGGAGGTTGACGGCGGTACGGCCGCCCCAGGCCTCGTCGGACGAGGTGGCGGCGCAGAGCAGCCCGCCGATGGCCTTCGCCGGCGAGGTGAGTGCCACCTCGGTCCGCGGGCCGACCGGGCAGGTCGCGCGTTCGCCGGCGAGGGGCTCCCGGATGATGCTCGAGAAGAAGCCCGAGGCTGCCGCGTTGGGCCGTCCCGGGCGAACGCAGACGGTCATCAGCCGGATGGCCCGCCCGCGCAGGAATCCCTTCCTGGTGTAGTCGGCCAGCAGTTGCTCGCTGATGAATTTCTGCACCCCGTAGCTGGTCTGCGGGTTGGGCAGGGTGTGATCGTCTACGACTGCCGGGAGCGGGTGCTCGGCCGAGGCCCCGAAGACGGCGGCGGAACTCGCGAGCACCACGACCGGGTCCGTCCCCGCCGCGCGGCAGGAGGCGAGCAGCGACTCGGTGGCGCGCAGGTTCGCCCGGATGCCGAGATCGAAGTCCGCCTCGCATTCCCCGCTGACCGCCGCGGCGAGATGGAAGATCACCTCGGCCCCGGCGAGCGGGTCCCGCCCGGCGGGGCCGAGCAGCTCACCGAGGTCGCCGCGGACCTCAGCCACCCGGCCGTCGGCGGCAAGATCTGGGGGGAGCGGCACCCGGTCGACGAGCGTCAGCCGGGACAGCGGCCGTGCCCCGCTGCCTGCCACGTTGACCGAGCCAGCGGCCAGCAGTTCCCGGGCGAGGCATGCGCCCAGGAAGCCGGCCCCGCCCGTGATCACCACGTTCGCCACGGCGTCTCCATCCCCGGCAGGGCGTTGAATACAGTGATCCTAAAGCTCGCTCACCCCTGGCTCGCCGACGGAAAGGGGCAGGTTGCCGCGGGACAGCCGGCCGGCCGCCGCCGAGGTGTTCGCCGGACTGCCACCAGCGCTCCCGGATGACGACGGGATCCGGGAGTCTGTCCGCGCGATACGCGCGGCGGAGGGCCTGCTCCTGGGTGTGCTCGACGATGACCCGACCGGGTCGCAGGCGGTGCACGACGTCCAGGCCGTGACCGTGCTGGAGCAGGACGCCTTCGAGGCCGCCCTGGCCGGTGCGGCCGGCACCTGCTTTGTCCTGACCAACACGCGCAGCCTCGACGAGCGGGCCGCGGCCGGGCTGAATGCGGCTGCCGCCCGCGGCCTGATGGCCGTTGCGGAACGACGCGGCGCCCGGATGCAGCTTGTCAGCCGGAGCGACTCGACGCTGCGCGGCCATGTGATGGCCGAGGTGGCGGCGCTGCAGGCCGTCCGCGCGGACATGCTCGGCAGTGGCTATGACGGTGTGCTGCTTGTCCCCGCTTTCCTGGAGGCCGGGCGGCTGACCGCGGCCGACATCCACTGGGCCCGCATCGGCCCCGGCCGGGCGGGCCCGGCGGGCCTGGTCCCGGTCGGTGAGACCGAGTTCGCGCGGGACCCCGCGTTCGGCTACACCGCGTCGGACCTGCGGGACTTCGTCGCGCAAAAGAGCGGCGGGGCGATCGGCCGTGACGACGTCGCCAGCATCGGCCTCGCGGACATCAGGCTCGGCGGCGTGCCCCGGGTCCGCGAACTGCTGGCCGGCCTGCGGGACGGGCGGTGGATGGTCGTCAACGCCACCGAATACTCCGACCTGGAGACGGTCGCCTACGCCGCGCTGCTGGCCACCCGCGCCGGCGGGTCGTTCCTCTTCCGCACCGGGCCGTCGTTTGTGCGGGCCCTGGCCGGGATGGGGCCCAAGCCGCCGCTTCGCGGTGCGCAGATCTGGCCATCCGGCAGGCGCGGCGGTCATGGCCTGATCGTGGCCGGATCCCACACCGGCCACACGAACCAGCAGCTTGCCGCGCTTCGCGCGGGTGGCGGCACGATCGATATCGAGCTTGACGTGCCCTCGCTCATGAGCGGCTCAGGCGACGTGGTGGCCGCGACGGCCCGGCAGGTCACCAGGGCGCTGCGCCGATCGGATGTCCTGCTCTACACCAGCCGCACCGTCGCCGCGGCCAGCGGCGCGGACAGCCTCGCGATCACCCGCCGGGTGTCCGCTGCCCTGTCCCGGACGGTCCGCCAGGCGCTGGCCGCGGAGCCCGCCTGGATCATCGCCAAGGGCGGGATCACCTCACACGACGTTGCCCTGCACGGTCTTGGCATCCGGCGGGCGACGGTAGCCGGGCAGCTGTTCCCCGGTGTGATCTCGGTGTTCCGCCCCGTCGATGCGGCACCCGAGGCGATCGGTATGCCCTATGTCGTCTTCGCCGGCAACGTCGGCGACGGCGGGACACTGGCACAGGTCGTGGCGATACTGGACGGCGAGCAGGAGGATCCCTGATGCGAGTCGGCTGGCTCGGGCTTGGCGCGATGGGCGCGCCCATGGCAGTGCGGGCGGCCCGCTGGGGCCATTCGGTCCACGCATACGACATCGCGCCGCAGCGGGCCGCGGCCCTGGCACCGGATGGCGTGCGGGCCGCGGAAACGATCGCCGCCGCCGTGGCCGCCGCGGACGTCGTCGCGATCATGGTCGCGACCCCCGACCAGGTGGAACAGGCCCTGTTCGGGCCGGGCGGGGCGGCCGGGGCGATGCGGCCCGGCGCCGTCGTCATGATCATGGCGACCGTCGGGCCCGGCACCGTCGCTTCCGCCGCCGACCGCCTCGCGGCCTACGGCGTCGCCGTGGTGGACGCCCCGGTGTCGGGGGGCACGCAGCGGGCCGCCACCGGTGACCTGCTGATCATGGTGGCCGGCCTGGCCAGCCCGGTCGCGCGGGCGCAGCCGGTCCTGCGCGCGTTGGCACGCAGCGCGCCGGTGATCGGCCCCTCCCCCGGCGACGGCCAGCGGATGAAACTGGTCAACCAGCTGCTGTGCGGTGTGCACATCGCAGCCGCCGCCGAGGCCCTCGCCTTCGCCGAGGCACTCGGCCTGCAGGCAGCACAGTGCTGGCAGGTGCTGCGGGAGGGCGCCGCGGCGTCGTTCATGTTCGACGATCGCGGTGCCCGCATGGTCGCTGCCCAGTTCAGCCAGGTGCGGAGCGCGATGGACATCTTCGTCAAGGACATGGGCCTGGTCAGCTCGGCGGCGAGCCAGGCGGGGGCCGCGGTGCCGCTCACTGCCGTCGCGCGCCAACTCTACGAGCGCGGCCACGAACTGGGCATGGGCCGCCTGGATGATTCCGCGCTGATCGAGGTCCTGCGCGGTTACCGGTAAGGCGGTCAGCCGAAGGCGATGGAGACCTCGTCGAGCTCACCCCGGTACCAGTCGCTGCCGGGGTGGGCGCCGATCTTCACCCGGTAGGTGTTGGAGATGGACCCGACCGACGCGTTCGTGGTCGCCCTCACCGTGCCGTCGATCACGGTCTCGATCTGCGAGCCTGTCTTGATGCACTGGACGTGGTGCCAGGCCCCGTTGTTCAGACCCGATCCCCCGGTGGCGCTGTGGCTGTGCCGGCCCCGGAAGCTGCACTTGATCTGCCCGGTGGGCAGGAGCTCGACCTTGTAGTACCGGGACGGGTATGCACCCTTCCGCACCAGGTCATAGTCACCAGACTTGGGCAAGGATGTGGTGTTGAGATAGAACGAGATGTCGATGTTGGCCGACCCGGGATTGAGCGCCGAGGCATGCGGCACGTCCACATAGGACGACCTGCCGTTGAACGTGTAAGCGTGACCGGATACCCCGGTAGCCCCCAGGGTCACATTGTGCAGCGTCCCGGTGTGGCCGTTACCCGATGAATCCGCCATGGTTGTCCCGGAGGTTTCGTTCATGTGCCACAGCGCGACGACGCTGCTGCCGGATGCCATGCCCGTCTGGGCCGCTACCGTGCCGAGCACCGCCACCGCGAGAATGGGTGCCGCCAATGCACCGCGCACAAATCTGGACATCTGACCCCCCTTTAACTCCCCTTGCCCCCAGCCGCGGCGGAAACCCTCCCCCGGCCGGGCGGCCCGGCCATCAGGCCTACCATGCGGGCAAAAGAATGGCAATGTCCGCCCCATTGCCAGCACCCCCCTTATGCCCCTCATGTGCCTGGGTGCCCCCTTCTAGCGGGGACCGGGTGAGATCTCATCCCCGGCCGATGAAAGGCATATTCGTGGCGGTGATGGTCAGGAATAGCACGTTGGTGTCCAGGGGCAGCGCCGCCATATAGAGCACCGCGCTGGCAACGTGCTGCGCGTCGAAGGTGGGCTCGGGAGCCACGGAGCCGTCAGCTTGCGGGGCGCCCCGGCTGATGCCCTGGGTCAGGTCGGTGGCCGCGTTGCCGATGTCGATCTGGCCGCAGGCTATGCCGAACCTCCGGCCGTCAAGGGAGATCGACTTCGTCAGGCCCGTCATCGCGTGCTTGGTGGCGGTGTAGCCGACACTGCCCGGCCGGGGAGTGTGCGCCGATATCGAACCGTTGTTGATGATCCGCCCACCGCGCGGGCTCTGGGCTTTCATCATCCGCACCGCATGGTGGGCACACAGGAAGGCGCCGGAGAGGTTGGTGTCCACCACCTGCCGCCAGTCAGCCCAGGAGATCTCGTTGACCGCGCCGGCCGGGCCGAACACGCCCGCGTTGTTGACGAGCAGGTCGAGCCGTCCCCACCGCCGCTGCACCGCCTCGAACAGCCCCGCGACGGACTCGGGCACGGTGATGTCGGTGGGCACGGCCAGCGCGGACTCCGCCGGCCATGCGCCGTGAGCCACGGTCTCGCGCAGCGCGTGCTCGCGCCGCCCCGCCGCCGCGACCTGCCACCCGGCTGAGAGCAAAGCCCGGGCGATGCACCGGCCGAGTCCCGATCCCGCGCCGGTTACCACGGCCACACCGGTTGTTGCCATATCTGTCCACGGTAGAACAGCAGCGGCCGTTCAGGGCCACCGGTGCCACTCCCCCGCGGCTGGGCCTGGTCGATCACCGGCCGCGCCCCCGGACAGCCGGGCGGGGGGCGGACAAGACGCTTGCCCGCCCCCTCCCCCCTGCGCGGCCCCGGTATCGGACCTACTGCCGCCAGCCTGCCTATCGATGGGCCGACTGTCAGTCACCTGGCTGACGCGGCTGCTGTCAGCTTGCCGACACTCCCGGGGCCGCTGACGCCGCCGGGAAGCGGCGCGCAGCCGGGCCGCGGTCGGCCATGAGACTTCTGGCGCTCTCGCGGTGCCTTTCGTCCCTGTGCAGTGGGCAGGGACGGTGGGGATCGTTAAGTATGTTCATCACGCAGAAGTTGATCGTTGAAGCCGGGTTCGCCGCTGCCCGGGAGCGGCTGGGCCGGATGGTGGACGGTGGCGGCCTGACCGTGGTGTCACAAGATGCCTACGAGGGAGCCCTCGCGAGCCTGATCAGGGTCGGCCCGTTCGGTGACACACCTGGCGTCTCCAAACTGGTCCAGGTGCGCTGCATCGGCCCTGTGAAGCGCGAAGGCGTCACGACGGTCTGGCTGCGCTGGGAGGCGACCGGCGCGGCAAGTGGCCTGTTCCCGGTGCTGGATGCCGACCTGATGCTCACCGCCGATGGCCCGGGGAAATCCCAGGTCATGCTGAACGGCTGCTACCGGCCACCGTTCGGCCGCCTGGGCGCCGGCCTGGACCGGGCGCTCATGCACCGTGTCGCTTCGGCAACCATCCGCGCCCTGCTGCACAGCATCGCCGGGGCGCTCGCCAGCCCCGAGTACGTGCCCGCCGTGGCCTGAGGCACACTCCGTTTGCCGCCCCGGTCAGGATAGTGAGCCGGCGTATGCTGCCGACCATGTCACCGCAGATCGCTACCAATACCCGCGTTGACCGGGCCGGGCTGCTTGAGTTCGTGGGGGCACGGCACCACGCGGTTCTGATCACCACCCGCGCCGACGGCACCCCGCAGGCCTCCCCGGTCACCTGCAGCACCGACAGCGCGGGGCGGGTAGTCATCTCGACGTATCCCGACCGCGCGAAGGCGGCGAACGTGCGGCGCACCCCCACGGCCAGCGTGGTCGTGCTCTCCGACGACTTCAGCGGCCCGTGGGTGCAGGTCGATGGCGACGCCGACGTCCTGGACATGCCCGATGCCCTTGAGCCGCTGGTGGACTACTACCGCAGCATCTCCGGCGAGCACCCGGATTGGGCGGAATATCGCGAGGCGATGCGGCGCCAGGACAAGTCGCTGATCCGGATCACGCCACGGCGCTGGGGCCCGGTCGCCACCGGCGGCTTCCCCGCCAGGCTCGTCTCCTGAGCGTCTGGACGGCAGCGCCCCGGCCTTCCCGCAACGTGTCATGCGCCATCGTCGTCACCGGCTTGGGCGGACGTGGATGCGCCGCAGGATGCCATACTGCGTCCTTGTGACTGGCGCCCATGCGGCCGGCGACAGCGGCGTTCCCTACTACTCGCAATGGGAGTCGGCGGAACTGGTCGCGCAGTTCATCGACGGTTCCCTGCTTCCCGCCGATGACCCGCGGTGGGCCGCCTCCGGCGCGCGGACGCCGCAGGAGTACGCGTACTGGTCCACCCGGGTCTGCGGCCTGGCCTGCCTGAAGATGATCCTGGGATGGCGTGCCCTGCCGGTGCCCCCGATGATGCGCCTGGTGGAGCGCGCGCTTGCCTGGCAGGCATACCTGCCAGGCGCTGACCGCGGCATGGGCCTGATTTACCAGCCGTTCGCCGACTGGGTGGGCCGGGATTACCGGATCGCCGCCGAAGTCGCGCCGGTCCTGCCGCTGGAACTGCTCACCGCGGTGGCGTCGCCGGGCACGCCCGTGATCGCGTCCGTCCACCCATGCGTGCGGTGGCCGGACCGGGCCCCGCCGAGCCGGGGCGGGCATCTCGTCCTGGTGACAGGCGCGGCCGGCGGCCTGCTGCGATTGCACAATCCCTCGGGCCTGCCGGGAGTGAGCCAGCGTGACGCCGCCATCATGGTGACGGACTTTGCCAGGTTCTTCGCGGGGCGCGGCCTGATCATCAGCGGCTGACGTCGCGGGCGAGCAGGGGGGCGAGCACCCTGAAGACGGTGCCGGCCGGGGTCAGCGCCGGGCATGAAATACGCACCCGGATCGGCAGGGTTGATCGTGAACCCGGAAACGGGATTCTGGCCGGAATCGAGGTCCGGCTCCTGGCCGGTCAGTGTGAGGTGGATTCCCCCGGCAAGACGTGGCACGATGTCTGCGTTGCTCACCCGGGCCGTCATTCGCGGCCGGGGGTCCATTGGGGGAGGACAATGACAGCTAATGCGTCTCTTAATGCTGAGCATTGTCACATCTTCGGGGTGATTTACGCTCCCCAATCATCTGGCTCGCGCATACGTGGCCGGCCGGAGAACGGCCACGTCTGAACGACCGGCCGGTGGCTCCCGAAGCAGGCCCTAATCAACGACATCCGGAGGCAGACATGCTGATCGCCATCCTTAACCAGTTGACCCTGGTGTCGAACGCGGACGCCGCGACGATGACCGAGGCGATCGCCGCCCAGGTCCGGCTCGACGCTGCGCCGCTGTGGGACCGGGCGCCCGCGGCCGTCGTCTTCTACACCGACCCCAGCGCCGTCCCGGCGACGGCGCATGGCATCGCGATCGTGGACACCATCCAGAATCAGCCCCAGGGGGTGCTCGGCTTTCACACCGAAGACCAGGGCGGGAAGCTGTGGGGCGTCGTGGCGGCCAAGCCGGAGCTTGACAACGGCGGGCACGTGACGACCGGCGATTGGAGCGTCTCCAGCGTGCTGTCCCATGAGGTGCTCGAGATGTTCATCGACCCCAACTGCAACCTGTGGGCCAACGACGGCAAGGGGTCGGCCTACAGCTTCGAGGTATGCGACCCGGTCGAGGCCCCCACCTACCCGGTCAGCAATGTCTCGGTGTCCAACTTCGTGACCCCGTCCTGGTTCGACCCGCTGGCCCCGGCGACCGCCCAGTTCGACAAGCTGGGCCAGCTCCACACCGCGTTCAGCATCCTCAAGGGCGGCTACGTGGTGTACGAATCCGCGGGCAAGGAGCAGCAGAAATTTGGCGACGAGTTCCCCGACTGGCGCAAGGAGATGAAGACCGGGCCACTGGCCCGCACCCGGCGCCGGCTGGCCCAGGCGGCCGCGTTCTGAGATCAGCCGCCGGGGAACAGGCTCCCGGATTGGTAAACGGGCGTGCCGCCCAGAACCGTTGCCAGGACCTGAATGTCTGGGATCTGCTCGGGGTCTGTGTCGAGCGGGTTCTTGTCCAGGACGACGAAATCCGCGAGCTTGCCGGGTTCGAGCGAGCCAATCTCGTCCTCGCGGTGCATGGCGATGGCGCCCCCTTCGGTGTAGAGGGCGAGCGCGTCTGTGAGCGGGAGGCGCTCGCCGGGGCCAAGCACGTGACCCTCGCTGGTACGGCGCAGGACGGCATCCCGGATAGCTAGGAGCGGATCGGCGGAGATGACCGGGGCGTCGGACGATCCGGCGACGGTGATGCCCGCGCGCCGCCAGGATGCGAAGGGGTAGAGCTGGCCGCTGCGATCCGGGAACGCCGCCGCGAACCCGTCGCCCAGGGCGGAGAGGAACCCGGGCTGGCTCACGACCACGATTCCGAGTTCCGCGGCCCGGGCGATCATCGGTGGGTACATCGCGCCGCCGTGCTCGATGCGGTGCCGGAGCGGGTTCCTGGGGAACCCGGCCAGGACCGCGGCATACGCGTCGAGGACGGTCTCGATCGCCCGGTCCCCCTGGGCGTGGATGCAGATCTGGAATCTGCGGGAATCGAGGTCGCGGACCATCTCAGTCAGCTCGCCGAGCTCGAAGAACAAGATCCCCGAGGCATACGGCGGGACGGGGTAGGTGCCGTGGATGGCCGCGGTCCGGCTGCTCATCCCGCCATCGGCCCAGATCTTGACGGCCTCGGTGGCCAGCCGGTCCGAGTGCCGGCCCTGCAGGCCGGACCCGGCGAGCCAATCCACCTCCTCGTGGACGACCAGCCCGTAGATCCGCTGCCTGAGAACGCCGTTGTCGTCGGCCTCGGCGAAGGCGGCGCAGGTGTCCCGGCGCAGATCCGCATCGCAGGCCGAGGTCACGCCGAGCGCCGCGAAGTACCGCCCCGCACTCTCGACCAGCCTGGCGCGCTGCTGCGCGCCCATGTGGGTGATGTCATGCCGGAGGTTGCGCTCGAACAGCGCGAACATCGGGCCTTCGTACACCACGCCGTCGAGCCGGCCCTGGCGGTCGCGCCCGAACGCACCTCCCGCGGGATCTGGCTGTCCTTCCTCGAATCCGGCCTCCTTCAGGGCGGCGGTGTTCAGCACGCAGGCGTGCAGTGACGTGTGGTACAGCACCGCCGGGCGGTTCGGCACCGCTTCGTCGAGTTCGGTGCGGGTCGGGTGCCGGCCCTCACGGAGCTTGTACTCCACGTATCCGCTCCCGGTCACCCAGGAGCCCGCCGACGTCCGGCCGGCGGCCTCCCGCAGGCGCGCCTGGATCGCCGGGATCCCGGGGGCGGACGGCTGGCTGCAGTCGGCGCCGGCGGCCAGGTAGCCGACGTTGGCAACATGGCAGTGCGCGTCGATCAGTCCGGGGATGACGGTGGCGCCGCCAAGGCGGACCGCGCTCGCGCCGGGCGATGCCAGCGCGCGGATCTGCGCTGCCGAGCCGACGGCCGCGATCCGGCCATCCCGGACCAGCATGCATCGGGCAGGGCCGGTTAGGCCGGTGGGGCCGGTGCCCGTGGCCATGGTGACGATGACGGCATCGTCAACGATCAGTTCCACCGGGCCGGCCCGGTCAGGGCCCGGCCGGTGTGAGATCGATGTCGAACTGGACTTCGACCTCGTCGCGCAGCTTGAGTGCTCCCAGGAACGCCGAATAGGGACGGATTCCCCAGCGGGACTGCACGACCACCACCGACCCGCGCGCGTGGCCCGCGGCCAGCTGGCCCTCGACAATGACCGGCTGGGTGACACCCACGATGGTCAGGTCACCGTGGACGCGGAACGACTCTGCTGTCCCGCTCACCTGCTGCGACCTGAACGTGATCGTCGGGTGCTGCCCGGTCTTGAGGATCTTGCTCTGGAGGGTGTTCTTGATGTCGGCGCGGTCGGCGTCGGTCAGCGGCTTGATGCCACCGGTTCCCTGCCGTACCTCGAATGAATCGACGTCGGCCTCCACCGTCACCGAGGAGCTGGCCGGGCTGGCGGTATCGACCACCACGTTCCCGCGCCAGCGGGTCACCTCGATGGTGAGATCGTGACCAGCCTTCGAGCCCAGCCCGGTGCGGGCCGTCTTGACCAGCAGCCGGCCGGACTGCGGGCCCACCTGGTAACTGCCGTCAGCCACACCCATGACGCCAGCCTAACGGGGTTACCGGGCCAGCGCCGGTGCGAGCCGGATGTCGTGGCCATGGCGGAAGATGGGAGCGTGCCATTGCAGAACCGGGTGATGCCGACCGGCGAGATCGTCGCGGACCCGGGCCGGGGCCTGATGATGGGCAATCGTGGCTGCCTGCACGGGCAGGGCCGTCAGCTGGGCGTCAGCCGCTGGCGGTCGCGGTTGTGGATCTGCTGCGTGCTGGACTGGAAGGGTGTGCGACGCGATCCGATGCCGCCCGGCCGGTGGACGGCGCTGTTCTTCCTCGATGAGGCGACCGCGCTCGCCGCGGGGCACCGGCCGTGCGCATACTGCCGCCGGGCGGACTTCGCTGACTTCGCGCAGGCGTGGCGTGCGGCACAGCGCCTGGGCCGGCGGCCGCGGGCGGACGAGATGGACTCGGTGCTGCACCGCGAGCGCGTCGACCGCCAGCGGCGTCAGCGCACCCACCCTGCTCGCGCTGGTGAGCTGCCCGATGGTGTCATGATCCGGTCAGCCGGGTGTGCCGGGCTGTTGATCGCCGGCGCTGCGGCCGTGGTCGTTTCACGGTTACGGCGCCCCGGCAAAGATCAGCTCGCCGGATGCGGTGGAGGTACTGACACCGCCGTCGATCGTCGCCGCGATCGCGGCCGGCTACCGGCCGCTGGTACACCCGACCGCGCTGCCGGTCCGCCGCCGGTCGGCGCCTGGCAGTTACCTTAGGGTGCACCCGGTGGAGCCGCCCACCGTGGCAGGACCACCGAGGCGACGGGGAGAAGACCAGTGCTCGACGACCTAGAGTACGACGACAGCGAGACGCCCGCGATCGGCCTGGTCCCCCCCGGCGTCCCGTGGGAAGAGGTGCGGGACCACATCAAGATCGCGCATCACCCCCTGCTGGTGCCACTGGAAGAAGGCGCCCAGTATGTGGGGGCCTACTGGGCTGGCACGAAGCTGGTCGTTGCCGAGGATCTCGGGCCGGATCAGGAGCAGGCACTCCTTGATTTCCGCGAGTACCTGCGCGAGCGCGGCGAGGCATAGGGGACCCGGCGATCCGCGCGCGATCTGGCCCGGGGCTAACCGCGCCCCGCTCCCCCGTTCATCGAGCCCTCGGCGAGGAAACGGGAATGCCAGGCCAGCGCCTCGTCGAGCAGATGGGGCGTGTGCTTGCCGTACGAGGTCGCGAGCGCACGCTCGAAATAGTCGTCGAGGGCGGCGCGGAAGTCCGGGTGGGCGCAATTGTCGATGATCTTGCGGGCCCGGCGCTTCGGCGCGAGCCCGCGAAGGTCGGCCACGCCTTGCTCGGTGACGATCACGTTGACGTCGTGCTCGGTGTGATCGACGTGTGATGCCATGGGGACAATCGAGGAGATCGCACCCCCCTTGGCCACGGATGGGCTGACGAAGATGGAGATATAGGCGTTCCTCGCGAAGTCACCGGATCCGCCGATGCCGTTCTGGATCCTCGTCCCCATGATGTGGCTCGAGTTGACGTTGCCGTAGATGTCGGCCTCTACCATCCCGTTCATCGCCAGGCAGCCCAGTCTGCGGATGATCTCCGGGTGGTTGCTGATTTCCTGCGGGCGCAGGATCACCCGGTCCTTGTAGTAAGGCAGGCGGTTGGTGAACTCGTCGTGTGCCTCCGAGCTCAGGTGCAGGGCGGTCGCCGAGGCGACCGTGAGCTGCCCGGTCTCCAGCAGCCTGAGCATGCCATCCTGCAGGACCTCGGTGTACGCCGTGAGCTGGCCGAACGGGCCCTCGCGGAAGCCGTCGAGCACGGCGTTGGCAACGTTGCCCACCCCGGCCTGCAGCGGGAGCAGATTGCGCGGCAGCCGGCCACGGGCGACCTCGTTTTCGAGGAAGTCGATGACATGGCCGGCGATCTGCCGGGACACGGCATCGGGCGGGGTGAAGCTGGTGGTGTGATCCGGCGTGTCCGTCTCCACGATCGCCACGATCTTGCTGGCGGGACAGATCAGGTGCGGCACGCCGATCCGGTCGCCAGGCGCGGTGAGCTGTATCGGCGTGCGGTGAGGCGGCAGCGCCGTCCCGTAGTAGATGTCGTGCATCCCGTCGAGTCCGGCGCTCTGCCGCGCGTTGACTTCCACGATCACGTTGCTCGCCTGGTCGATCCAGGTCTTGTTGTTGCCGACCGAGGTGGACGGGATGAGCTCACCGTCGCCGGTGATACCGACCGCCTCGATGATCGCGAAGTCCAGCCGGCCGAGGAAACCCTCGGCGACCATCTGCGCGACGTGCGACAGATGCACGTCGATGTAGTCCATGTCGCCCGCGTTGATCTTCCCGCGGCTGACCGGATCGGACTGGTAGGGAAGCAGCAGGTCGATGCCGTCCACGGCGGCCAGGGTGCCGTCGAGTTCTGGCGCGGTCGCGGCGCCCGTCCAGACGCTGATGCGGAACGGATGGCCGGCGGCTCTCGCGGCCCCGATGCGGTCGGCCAGGGCGGCGGGCAGCGCTTTGGGGTAGCCCGCGCTTGTGAAGCCGCTCATCCCGACGTTCGCGCCGACTGGAATCAGCGCAGCGGCGTCCTCGGCGGGCATGATCTTCCGCCGGAGGTCTGCCGACGTTATCCGGTCCGTGCTCGTCGTGCTCATACGGCACTTTCCTCCCCGGGTGGCCGATCTGGTGGGCGGCTTACTCACATGGTCCGGGGCGGAAGCGAGTGCCAACAGGGGCGAATGTCCTCACCTCGCCGGCGCGGGGCTCACCGGCACTAGGCCCGCGGAATGTAGGTGTCGAGCATCGTGTTCCGGAACTTCCCGGCAGGGTCGAGGCTGCGGAGCAGTTGCTGGAAATCGGGCAGCCTGTCGTACAGCCCGCTGACGGCCTCCGGACTTGTCCCGAAGAGCTTCCCCCAGTGGGGCCTCGCCCCGAAGGGCGCCAGCCGGTCCTCGATCGCGGCCAGCACCGGCATGATCGCCTGAACGTCGTTGATCCAGGTGAAATGGATTGCCACGCTGTCTTGCCCGTAGCTCGGGCTCATCCACAGGTCATCCGCGGCAACCGTGCGGATCTCCGAGATCTGCAGGACGGGAACCACCCGGTCACGGACGCTGTCTATCGCACGCATCGCGTTGACCGCGAACCGCCGGGGCATGAGGTACTCGGACTGGAGCTCGTCGCCGACGCTGGGCGTGAAGTCCAGCCGGAAATGCGGCAGCCGCTCGTGCCAGGGACCGGGCACGCCCAGCTGCTGAGTGCAGCTGACCGCGGACAGGCCGGGTACGGGGTGGCGAGGGCCATCCGCGCGCCGCGCGCCGTACCACCGCGGCTCCGGCTGCGCGGACTCACGCCCGCCGACCCGCTGTTTCAGCCATGCCTGGCGGATCCGCGAGCCTTGCCAGTCGGTGAACAGGCTCACGCTGTACGCGCTGGAGAAAATGTCCGCGAGATGCTCGTCCAGCTGCTCGCGGGGAAGGTCCTCGTAGACGTACTGGCGGATGTCGAACGTCGGCACGAGGTCGAGCGACAGGCGGGTGACGATCCCGAGCGCCCCCAGCCCGACGACGGCCCCACGGAACTGATCGCCGCTGGCCGCGCGGCTCATGGTGATGACGTCACCCCCGGCCGTGACCATCTCCATGGCCGAAACAGCCGTCGCCAGGTTGCCGTGGGAGTTCCCCGAGCCGTGGGTACCGGTCGCGCAGGCACCAGCGACACAGACATGCGGGAGCGATCCAAGGTTGGGCAGGGCGTAGCCCGCCGCGTGCAGGTACCGCGCCAGCTCCCCGTACCTGACGCCCGCGCTGACCACGACGGTCGCCGTTTCGGCATCGACCGTCATGGTTTCCGGGAGACCCGCGAGGCAGACAAGATCGCCCGAGGTGTCAGCGATGGGACTGAACGAATGACCGGTGCCCAGTGCCCGCACCCGCCTGCCCCCCGCGACCAGACGCTGAAGCTCCGGCACGGACGCGGGCCGGTGGACTCGGCCGGCGCTGAAGGTGATGTTCCCGGCCCAGTTGGTCAGCCGCTCGCCCATCCGCCATCCTCCCCGAACCAGCCAGTGCGCCCGCTGCCGCTCCGGTCAGCGCCTGGGGGAAGCGTATGGTGTGGCCATGCGGGTGGAAGCAAGCCGTGACGCTGCCCGGTTCGTCCGTGCCCGCGGCGGAAGGCTGTGGGTATGGGCGGCACACCCGCGCATGTGCTGTGCGGGCACGCCGGCTTACATGCACGCGGCAACCGAGCCGCCGCCGGGCTTGTCGGGCTTCATCCGCGTTCCCGCGGCAGGGCTGGAGCTGTGGTTCCGTGTTCCCGCCGGTACTGCGCCTGATGTCCTGGAGATCGGGCTGCGGGGCCGGCGCCGTCCGCGGGTGGAGGCGTACTGGGACGGCTGCCTGTTCGCGCTGGGTGCCTGACGCCACCCAGCCGGGGGGCGTGCCCTGCTGCGCGGGCGCTTCCCGCGGGCCCGGGGCGGCGGCCGGCCAGTACCAGACTCGCCAGCGCCCAGGCCAGCGCGGCGGCCGTCGCTGCGCTGATCGCGCCCTCGGGCCAGCCGCCCAGCCGGTCGGCAAGGGTCAAGGTCGTGCGCAATGGCACCCGCGCGTCGAGTTCGGCGCGGCGCCAGGTCCCGCTGCGGGCGACCAGGGATCCGTCCGGCGAGATGATCGCGCTCTCTCCGGTCGTGGACGCGTACACCACGGCGCGGTCACTCTCGATCGCGCGGATCCGCGCCATCGCCACCTGCTGCTCCGTCTCGCCCAGCTGGCCGTCCAGCTCGAAGTCGGCGTCATTGGACTGGACGGCCAGCAGGTTCGCGCCGCCGGTCACCTCCGACCTCACCAGGCCGTCGAACCCGATCTCGTAGCAGATAACGTCGCCGAGCCTGATCTTCGCGATCCGGAACACGACTGCCTTGTGCCCGGGGGTGAAGTTGACCGGCTGCAGCGCGGTCAGCGACGTGACGTGCGACAGCAGCCCGCGGAACGGGATGTACTCGCCGAACGGCACCAGCTGGCGCTTGACGTAGGCGGCGACGGGGCCGCGGCGCGGCAGCCACAGCTGGCCCGCGTTGCGCCGCGGGTCGTGCAGCACGGCGCCGACCAGCACCGGCCGGCCAAGAGCATTGACAGCGTCCCGGATGGAGGCGTAGATGACCGGATCCCGGCTGGGATCGGCGTCGGCAGAGTTCTCCGGCCAGATCACCACGTCCGGCGGGGGCCGGGAGCCAGCCCTGACCTGGGCGGCCAGTTCCCGCGTGGCCTCGGTGTGATACTGCGTGACCGTGGTGGCACGCCACAGATCAGGCAGGTTCCGCGCGTGCGGCACATTCCCCTGGATGGCGGCGACGGTGGCGGCGGGACCGCCGGGAAGCCCCTGGTCCACCGGGAGCAGCCGGCCAGCCAGCGCCAGTATGGCGGCGCCGGCGAAGGCCAGCGCGGGCAGGGCGCGGCGGCGCAGCGCTGCCGGGCGCTGCTGGCGCGGCGGGTCGGCCGGCGGCTCCGGGTACCGGGCCGGCCCGAGCAGCAGCCACGCCAGCGAGGCGCCGGCCAGGGCCAGCAGGAACGTCAGCAGCGGGGCGCCGCCGATCGCGACCCAGCGCACCGTCGGCGCACCGGCCTGGCTCATCGCCAGCCTGCCCCAGGGAAAGGCGTAAGGCCACCGGTCCCGCACCGCCTCGGCGGCCACCCACCAGCCCGCCACGGCTACTGGCCAGGCCCGCAGTCGCAGCAGCAGGCGCTGACCCACGGTGAGCACAGCGAAACTCACCGTCTCGGCGACGGCGAGAGCCGCCCAGACGTACCAGGCGACGTTGACGAGCCAGGAAATCAGCGGAACGAAGAAGGCGGCGCCGAACACGAGCCCGACAGGGAGACTTGCCCACAGGCTCCGGCGCCACAGCGCCACGATGAGCAGCGCCGGCCCGGCGATGGCCAGCGGCCAGGCACCCACCGGCGGGAAGGCGGCGGCCAGGGCAAGGCCGCCCGCCAGCGCCACGGGCAGTGCCAGGCGCAGCGGCAGCCCCCCGCGTCCCGGCCCTGGCCGCGAGCCACCCGCCCGCGCTGCCGCCGGGATCCCGGCGGTACCGCCCGCGCCGGTCGACCGCACCGACCCTCCCGCATCGTTCGGAATCTGGCCTGGTCTAGCGAGCGTAACCGGGATCCGGCCCGATGCCGGCCGCCTGGCGTTCCCGCCCTCGTGGCGGATCAGCAACCTGGGTGGCCTGCGGCGGTGAGATGAGCTTCCCCGGTGGGATCTTCAGGACCAGGGCGACGGTGTCGTCGCTGGGGTTTCCGCCGCTGAAGGCCAAGGCGGCTTGCTGGATCTCATCCGCCATCCGTGCCGCGGATATCTCGCCCAGGGCGCCGATGCAGTGCCGGAGCCGGTCCTCGCCGTACAGCTCACGGTCAAAGTGACTACGGGCCTCGGTAACGCCGTCGGTGAAAAGGATCAGGCTGTCGCCGGCCCTCAGCAGGGTGCGCGAGTCGAGCAGCTCGGGATCGGGGAGAATCCCGAGCAGGGTTCCCGGCCGCCCGAATGTCTGCACGCGCCCATCCGCACGGTGCACCAGGGCCTGCGGGTGACCCGCGGAACTGATCTGCACCGAGGCCCCGGCACAGGTCGGCCGCACGGTGGCATAGATCGCGGTCAGGAACAGCGGGTCATCGGTGAGCCACTCCATCAGCGCCTGGTTCAAGGCAGCCAGGATCAGGCTCGGCCTGGTCTCCCTGTGCGCCGCCGCCCGCAGGGTATGGCGTGCCAGCGCGGTGCTCCTGGCAGCCATGACCCCCTTGCCGCAGACGTCGCCCACCACCATCCCCCAGCTCCCCCGCACCGACCGGAACACGTCGAAGAAATCCCCGAGCACATCGGCCCCCGTCCCCCCGGCCACATACCGCGCCGCGACCTGCAGGCCACAGATCTCAGGCAGCCGTGGTGGCAGCAGGCTCTCCTGCAGGGTCTGGGCGAGCTCGGCGCGTTCCGCGCTGTGTTGCAGGGCGACCTCCAACGCGACCTCGCGTGAGGCGATCTGGGCCAGGGTCTCCAGGACCTCGACGTCGCCCGCGCTCCAGTGGCGTCGGAGCTGGTCGGCAACGCAGAGCGCGCCCACGACGTGGCCGACCGGGTCACGCACCGGGAACCCCGCCCATGCGATCACATTCGCGGGCCGGACCGGCCCACCCGGGTCCGGCCGGGCCTCGTCGATGATCAGCTTGTCCTGCGAGCCGATCACCTGCTGGTACCACGCCCGTTCGGCGGGGCTTTGCCAGCCCCCAACCCTCCTGGCGCTGAGGCGGCTCCGCCAGGAAGCGCCCTCACCAGCGATCGCGACGGACCCCAGCGGCACACCCAGGACCATCGCGGTCAGCCGCACCACCCGGCCGAAGGGGTCCTCCTCACGGGCGCGCCCGGGCGCTCCGGGTGCGTCCACCGGGGTGAGCCCAGTCATGGTGCCGGCCATGGCGGAACTGGAAATCGAGTCGCTGCCCAAGACTCTCATATCTGCCGCTTCCACCGAAATAGTGATATTGCATACCAGCATTTGGGCGAAGCGGGGTCCAGGCTTCCAATCAGGAATTCAACCACAGAATGGGAGCTCCGGCGCACGTCTGAACCCATCCGGCCAGCCCTTCGTTTGCCGAGGCCAGGCCCTGGATGGCGGCCGAGCGCGGGGGCCGGTGATATACCCGATCTATGCGCTTATTCTGCCCCGCCGAATTACCCGGCCGCCGGGCCAAGCAGGCGCATGACATCGCCGGACCCGGAACTGTTGGCGACCTCGCCGGCGAGTTCGGACAGCAGCCGGTTGCGGGAGCGAGCCGCCTCCCGCAACACGGTGAACGCGTCGTCGGTGCTGATCTGCAACCGCTCGGCGAGCACGCCCTTGGCCTGCTCGATCACGACCCGGCTGGTCAGCGCGGCCTGCAATTGCCCCGCGACGACCTCACCGTGACGGATCGTCCGCTGCTGCAGGATGCCGATCGTCGCCGCGTCGGCCAGGGCCTGTGCCAGGCGCAGCTGTTCGCTGCCCAGCCCGCCGGGCCGGGAATGAAACAGGTTGAGTGACCCGATGACCTGGCTGCGCAGCCGCAACGGCAGCGCGTTGGCCGAGCCGAACCCGGCGGCGATCGCCCGCGGGGCGAACTGCGGCCAGGCCTCCAGCGCGCCGTCCAGGTCCACGTTGACCACCGCCTCCCCCAGCCGGTAGCAGTCACGGCACGGGCCCTCATCGTTCTGTATCTCGAAGAGTTCCAGCAACCGGGCCCGTTCGTCCGAGGCTGCCACGGTCACCAGCGAGCCGCCCGCGTCCGCCAGGACCAGGCCGGAGGCGGCGACATCGAGCAGCTCGACACACCGGCCGGCCACGACCTGGAGGAAGTCGATCACATCGAAATCGGCGACCAGGGTGTCCGCCAGCTCCACAAAGGTCTCCGCGAGACGCTGTTCCCGATCGATTGCCGCCACTGTCACATACCCCTCAATCATCGCTGCAGGCGGCCCGCGTGGCATGCAGCCCGCTGACGGGCGTCGCCGGTCAATTCGCATCCTTGTCGAATCTCAGCCGCCGCGCCACCACGTCCGACGCCACGTCAGCCAGCGCACGGCGAGTGCTGAACGCATAGGCGCGCAGCCTGATCAGCGCCTCGGCCTGACCCACCGCGAGCTGGACGCTGATCATCCCGGTGGCCTGGTGGACCTGCGCGCGGTAGCCGGCCGGCAGATCAGGTACCCACGGCAGACCCGGGCCGCCGGTGGGGCCCTCCAGCAGCGCGCCCGTCACCGCCGCGGCCAGGGCCAGCAGATCGGTAACCGCACCGCCGGCCATCGGCCCCGGCCGATCCCGCTGCGCCAGCAGGACGCCGAGGCGGATCGCGCCGATCTGCAGCGGAACCGTGAATACCGCCCGCACCCCAAGGTCCAGCGCCGCCGGCGTGAACGCAGGCCATCGCTGCGGGGGCACCGCGGCAAGGTCGGGCTCCATGATGAGCTGACCGGAGGCCGCCACGTCCACAGCTGGTCCCTCCCCGAGGGTGAACTGCAGGTCGTCGAGGTGGGCACTGGCCCCGTCGCTCCGCCAGACAACTTCGCTGCCTCCGTCCGGCAGCAGCACGCTCACCGCAGCCCCGGTCACCCCCAGCACCTCGGCGCATGACCCAGCCGACACCGCGGCGAGGCCATGCGAACCATCCCGGGACATGGCAGCCACGATCCCCGCCATGCCCGCGCTGATCATTACCTCACCCGCGTTCCCAGCCGGCCGACTAGCAGGCCTGGCCAGCGTAGCCGCACCGGTCCGGTCCGGCACCACCCGCCGATCCCTTCATCGTCTCCAGGGTGGCGTCCGGCCGTCGGCGGCCTGGTCGCCGTCAGGCCCTCCGGGGGTACGGTTGAGGTATCCGTACCGGGCCGCAGGCGCATTCATGACGCCGGAAGCGGCCCGGTGCCCGCCGCCCCGGACCCCGGCAGCACATCACCAGCCCGCCCACGATGTGCCTTCGAAGGAGTTCCCGCGGTGCAAGTCTCCGAACCCGCCGTGACCCGGCAGCGCCCTCGATCCGACTCACCGCCGACGCCGGCGCGGGGCAGCGAATACGCCCAGCTGTCCCGGCAGATCAAGCAGGAAGGGCTGCTGCGGCGGCGTCCGGGGTACTACCTCTGGAAGATCACTCTTACCGCCGCGGCGCTGGCCGCCGGCTGGGCGGCCTTGGTGGTGGTCGGTGACTCGTGGTGGTCGGTGGCGGTGGCCGCGTTCCTGGCTGTGACGTTCACCCAGGTCGGCTTCCTGGCGCATGACGCCGGGCACCGGCAGATCTGCGGCTCCCGGCGAACCGCTTACGTCCTGGGCACCTTGCTCGGCAACCTCGCCATCGGGCTCAGCTACGGCTGGTGGGTCAACAAGCACAACCGGCACCACGCCCACCCCAACACCGTGGACGCGGACCCTGACATCATGCTCAGCGCACTGGCCTTCACCGACGCCCAGGTACGCAACAGCGGGGCCACTGCCCGGTTGGTGTTCCGCTACCAGGCGTACCTGTTCTTCCCGATGCTGCTGCTGGAGGCGTTCAGCCTGCACATCGCGAGCATCCGGGCGCTGGCAAGCCGGTCTTACCGCCCCCGGGCCTGGGAAGCGGCCCTGCTCGCCGCCCATGCAGCCGGGTATCTCGTCATCGTGCTGCTTGTGCTCTCACCGGTGAAGGCCGTGGTATTCGTCCTGGTGCAGCAAGGCCTGTTCGGCGTGTACCTGGGATGCTCATTCGCCCCCAACCACAAGGGCATGCCGGTCCTGCAGAGGGCCGACCGGACCGACTTCCTTCGCCGCCAGGTACTCACGTCGCGCAATGTCCGCGGCGGCTGGCTGACCGACTTCGCCCTGGGTGGCCTGAACTACCAGATCGAGCACCACCTGTTCCCCTCCATGCCCCGCCCCAACCTGCGCCGCTCCCAGACCTTGATCAGGGCATTCTGCCTGCAGCGAGACCTTCCCTACTGCCAGACCAGCCTGGTGGGCTCATACGCCCACGCCCTCCGCTACCTCAACACCCTCGGCAGGCCGGCCCGGCGCGACGCCGCAGGGCCCGCCCGGCACGGCTGAGCACGGCCGCATCGAGGTCATGCGGGCGGCTGTGAGCGCGGCGCCGGTCATGGCCCGCTGCGCTGCGTGTCGGTGTCGGCGATGCCCGGGGGGACGACCCTGCCCTGCTCGATTGCCTCGGCCAGTTCCGCCCTGGCGGCCAGGGCCCCGTCGTCCAGCACGCCGGAGCCTGCCGCGCGCGAGATGGCGTCGCCGCCGCGGCCGCGCAGCACCAGCGCGAAACCGACGGCGATCAGCGCGCCGGCGACCGGTCCCGCGAGGTACACCCAGTAGCTGCTCCAGTCACCACTGACCAGGGCGGGGCCGAAGGAGCGGGCCGGGTTCATCGACACGCCGCTGACCGGCGCCGCCCACAGGCCGGCCAGGGCGATGTAGCCGCCGACGCCGAGCGCCGCGATCGCGCCGACGTTCTGCGCCGCGGATGCCGTGCCGAGGATGACGCTCACCAGCAGCGCGGTGAGCACGATCTCCATGAGCAGGGCCTGCCAGTTCTGGTACCCCGGCCCCGGCAGCGCCGCCCCGAGATGCTCGACGTTCCCGAACACCCAGCGCAGAAACAGGCAGGCCAGAGTCGCGCCGGCGAGCTGGATGAGGATGTATCCCGGGACACGCTTCCATGGGAAGTCCCCGCGCAGCGCGAAAGCCAGCGACACGGCCGGGTTGAGGTGCGCGCCGGAGACCGCGCCCATGAACAAGATGATCGCCGTCACCATCAGGCCGGGGGCGACGACCGCCGCGGCGAGGCTGATCTGCCCCTTCGCATGCAGAAGCCCCCCGCCGGCCGCGGCCAGCACCAGCGCGAAGGTGCCCAGCAACTCCGAGAACAACCGCCGCCATTCCCGGCGCGGGTCATCGAAGTCTCGTCGGTCCCCGAACTCGAGCATGAGCATGTGGTGCGTGCGCGGGAACGCCATCCCGAGCGTCCCCGGGTCGATCCTCGGCGGGGCGCCGCTCACGGCGCCCGCCCCCGGTGCGGTCCCGTGTTCGCCCGGATCGTCCGTCCGGCTCACGGGCACGTTGTCTGTCATGCCCCGGTCCTTCCCTCCGACGGCACCGAAGAGGCCTCACGCGGGACATCGGTACGCCTTCCGGGTGAATCGGCAACGACGCGAATATATCGGCCCCGGCCCGGCCATCCGCACCGCGGCGGTTGGCGAACTACGGTGGTGGTCGTGCGGGGTGTCCCGTGGTGGGGTGTGGCCTCGTCGGGCACGGCTCCGGTGGTGCTGGCCGGCGGGTGGATGATCGCTGCCGGGCTGCAGCCGCGCTCCTACAACGCGGTAGCCGGCACGATCAGTGCCCTCGCGGCGGATGGCGCGGCCGACCGGTGGGTGATGACGCTCGCGTTCCTGGTCGTGGGTGCCTGCGATGTCATGACCGGGCTGGCGCTGAGGCCGGCCGCTTCACCCGGGCGGCTGGTCCTGATAGCAGGCGGCGTCGCCGGCCTGCTCGTCGCGGCCAGCCCCGAGCCTGCCGACGGCGGTTCGCTGCCGCACGAGTTCTGGGCGACGGTCGGCTTCGTGGCATTGACGGCCTGGCCGCTGGCGGCCCAGCGGCAGGGGCCTTCGGTCCCCTGGGGATTGCGGCCGGCCGTTTCGGCGCTCGCCGCCGGGGTGATGCTCGGGCTCCTGGTGTGGTTCGGCGCGGAACTGATCACCGGCGCCGGACAGGCCGGCCTGGCGGAACGGGTCCTGGGCACGGCCCAGGCGGCATGGCCGCTCGCGGTGGTCCTGTCCTGCCGCTGGAGCCGGTCTCGCGCCTGGGCGCGGCCCGCGGGCGCTGCCGGTCCCGCCATCCAGAGCTGACGAGCGCCGTACTGTTGGCGTGTGTATGACCATGATCCTGAAGAGGTGGAAGTTCTCGGGTGGGAGGAGTTCATCGCCCGCCAGTGGGAGTGGACGTTCGCCGGTTACCGGTCCGGGGCCGGCCTGCGCAGGATGTGCCGCCGCTGGAGTGATCTGATCGAGATCGGCCTCGGCTGCTCGCAGGACGTCGCTGACGGGCTGGTCAGGGCCGAGATCATCGACCGCGCTGATCGTGATCTGGAGGGCACCGCCGATGCCCAGGCCGTGGTCTCCGGGATGGTTGACGTGCTCGCGGACCTGCGGGCAGACCTGCTTGAGATGGGTGAGGCGGAACCGGAGCTCTCGGTCCGTTTGCTCGGACAACACGCCCGGCTGCTGAGCTTCATCCGGGTCTATGCGTTCGGCCAGGACGCCGGCGAGGCGCTGGGCTGCGAGAGCTGGCCGCAGGCTTGACGGGCTACCTGGTCAGAACATCGACGGGCACCAGGGCGCAGGGTCGGAGTACAGGGCGGCGGACAGCCTTGCCAGCGCGCCGGGCTTCCGCTCGGTCACCAGGCCGGCCGCGGCGAGGGCGCCCAGTCTGGTACCGCCCAGGTAGCCAGCCCCGAGCAGCGCGACGGGCAGCACGATGTCGGGACCCGCCGTGGTGCGCTCGCAGCTTGCCGTTCCGCCGTCGCCGGGCCCGGGGCACTGCAGCCGCCACCGGCCCGCGTTGGCGGGCAGCAGTTCGTCGGTCACCTCAATGACAACATCCGCTGCGCAGGAATAGCGCCGCCGGCTGAGCGCGGCCGGGACGTCGGTCAGCCGGATCCACAGCCCGTCGGTCAGGTGGGCGCGCGCCCGGCGCCGATCGGCGAGCATGTCCAGCAGCGGATCGTTGACCGGCCGCTGCCTGGCCACGACCTCGCCGATCAGGTCCCTGGTCAGCAGGTCGGTCCACAGCGCCGCCGTGGCCGCGGCTTCGGTGGCGATGAGCTCGCGGACCGACAGGACGCCGGACGGCAGGCCTTCTTCGGTCCAGTCGGGCTTCGTCCGGTACAGGGCATAACCGCGCGGGCCCGAGTCGTCGCCTGCCAGCAGGCACTTCAGCGGGCTCATGGCCCTCCGGCCGGATTCCGGGTCGGCGAGGATGCTCTGCCACCAGCGTTCGTCCCTGGCCATCATGCCGGGCCGGTGCGGGGCAGCCGAGTCGTAGACCTTGGCGAGCTCGGCACGCAGCTCGGTGGGGTGCGCGGCCCGCAGCCGCACAGAGCCGTGGCCGGTGCCCACGCCGCCGGCCGCGGCCGGGCTCAGCGCGCCCTCCCCGCGGCGGACCGTCAGGCGCAGCTGGATGGACGCGCAGCCGTAGCCGTACCTCCCGTAGATGCCCGGCTCGGATGCGAACAGCGCCGCGACGGCCTCGCCCCGGGCGGCGATGTCGGCGAGCTGGTGACGCATCATCGCCGACAGGATGCCGCGCCGCCGGTGAGTGGGCAGGACGCTGACGGCGGTGACACCGCCCGCGCCCGCCACCGCGCCGGGGACGGTGAGCTGGAAAGAGTAGGCGGCTGCCGTCCCGACCATCTGATCGCCGTCAAACGCGGCGATGCTGCGGTCGAACTCGAAGATTGCGCGCTCGTGCTCGATCGCCTCAGCCGACCACGGGGCGTCATTGAACGCCTGGATGGGCACCTCGCTGAAAGCGCCGAACTCGTCGGGCGTGACAGGCCGCAGGAAGTAGCGCTCGGTCATGCTGCTACACGTACCCCCTCAGCTGCCCGGCGGCGAATCCTTTGCTGACCGGATCCGGCGCCGACCATGCCCGGTGGTCATCGCGGAAAACCAGGAACTGCACCACGAACTCGATCGCCTGCGCGGCCTGCTCCGCCGGCACGGCATCGAACCGAACGACGGCACGGCCCGAACCGCATGAGACCGGGCCGGCTGCGCCCGCCGGTCCGGTTCAAAGATCATCCTCCCGGTGCCCCGGCCCGTCCCGGCGAAAGTACCTGCGGTCCTCCTCCTCCATCTCGGCGACGTCCGCGGCCGCGGCCCGCTTGATCTCGTCGAGTTCCGGGTCGTCGGCCCGGCTGGCAGGGATCAGCCAGCGGCGCAGCCAGCCCGGCTCCTCGGGGGACCTGCTGGCAGTGAACCACGAAAAGATGCCCATCACCGGCTCCTCAGTCAGTACAAGTCCGGCGTTCCCCGCGGCCAGCCGCATCATGCGCGCTGGCGGTGCCGGCCACCGCCCCGCGCATTGCCCGCCGGGCAGCGCCCGACGATATCGCGCTCCATCGACAAAGCTATAGAGAATACGCAACCGCGCCTTTCCCTCCTCTTTACGACACGGCGTTTGCGCTCACCTCCGCGTGGCGAAAAGACTGCTGTGAAAAAGACCAAGGAATTGGTGAGGAAACGCGCGGCCGGCAACCCGGCCGCGGTCGCCCGGTGCTCCCGCTCACGGGTTCTGCCCATGCTGCGGGCGGCGGCTGTCCTGACCGCTGCCTGCACCGCCGGGTGCGGCCTCTTCCGCCCGCCGCCCGCCCCAGCCGGCATGGAAAAGCAGATCATCGAGGGTGAGCAGGTCAGCGCGGCCACCCGGGCGCACGCGTCGTCGCCGTCCCCCTGGCCTGCGGCCATGTCCCCGCCGTCATCCACCCAGCGCAAGGTCCCGGGCCGGCAGGTCACCGCTATCGGCGATTCGGTGATGGCGGCGGCTGCCATGGCACTCAACACCGTGCTGCCGGGCATCTACATCGACGCCAAGCCCAGCAGGCAGATGCCGGCCGGCCTGACGGTGGTGCGCAGCCTCGCCGACAGCGGCCGGCTGCGGCCGGTCGTGGTGGTGGGCCTGGGCACCAATTACGTCGTCACCACCGGCGAGCTCGGCCGGCTGACGCGGTTGCTCGGACCGCGCCGCAGATTGGTGCTTATCAACACCTATGTGCCCGACCAGTGGAGCCAGCAGGTCAACGCCACGATCGCCGGCTTCATCCGCCGGCACCCGGACGTCGTGCTCGCGGACTGGTTCGACGTGATCAGGCATCGCACCTACCTGCTCTGGCCGGACGAGGTTCATCCCCAACTGCCGGGGACCAGGGTCTACGCGCGCATGGTCGACCGTGCGGTCCAGGCAACCCGCGACGTCCCCGGCGCTCCGCCCGCCGCGCGACCCCGGCCGCCGGGGCCTCGGCTCCGCTAGCCTCCTCCGCGTCGCTTCAGGTGATCCGGCCATGGCCGTGTCCCGCTGCGGGTGTAATAGCAACGGAACGGCGCTGTCCGGGACCGTGCGCGCTGTCGGTGTTCCCGCGCCAGCGGGACCGCGCCATCGCCGGGCAGGTCGGCGAACTCGCTCGGCGATGCGGGAGGCACCAGATGGCGGGGCAGGGCCAGGAGGTCATTGTCGGCCTCGACAATGGCGGGACGGCCATCAACGCGACGGTGCTCGATTCCGCCGGGCGGTTCCTGGTGGACGGGCTCGCTGAGACACCCAGCCGGGTTGCCGAAGGTCCGGGGGTGGCTATCGAGGCGCTCGCCGAGGCGTTCGCGTGCGTGCTCGACTCCGCGGGGATTCCGCGTGAATCGGTGCGGGCGGTGGGGCTGGACACGCCGGGCCCGGCCAGCGCGGACGGGGTCATCTCGTCGCGGGGCGCGGTGAATTTCGTCGATCCGGCCTGGCGCGGCTTCGACGTTCGCGGCGCTCTGGAGGGCCGGCTCGGCCTGCCCGTGATCTACAACAACGACGCCAACGCGGCGTCGCTGTACGCCCATCATGTCCACTTCGGGCCCAGCGCCACACGCCGCTCGTCCGTTTCGCTGATCGTGGGAACCGGGCTTGGCGGTGGCGTGGTCGAAGGCGGCAGGGTGGTACGCGGCGCCGCCGGGATGGCCGGCGAGTTCGGGCACATCCGGATCCCGATGGAGGGGCTGCTGGCCGAGGGGCAGCCGACGCCGGTGTGTAACTGCGGGTTGCCCGGGGACGGCGAGAGCGTCGCCTCCCTGACCGGCATCGAGAAGAACCTGCTGCCCTACTGGCTGACCCGCTTCCCGGGCCACGAGCTCCACACGGCGGCTTCGGCGCACCAGGCGGCGACCATGGTGCGGGGCTACGCCAGCGCCGGGGACCCGATGGCCCTGGAGATCTTCCGGCAGCAGGCGATCGCGCTCGGCAGGCTCTTCACCATCGCGGCGAACGTCACCGACCCGGACGCGTACTTCCTCGGCGGCGGCGTGGTCGAGGCGCTGCCCAGCTTCCGCGACTGGTTCCTCGCCACCGTCCGCGAGCACACCGACCTGCGGGCCGAGCAGCGCCCGCTGGTGACCTTCGCGCTGGTGCCAGATCTGGACATGGCGGGTGCCCGCGGCGCCGCCATCGCTGGCGGCGACGCGCTGGGATGGGCGGCCCCCCAGCGATGAACGCCGATCATACCGACCACCTCCGAGGTCGTCGCCCAGTGTGGCCGTTCCTGGCCGGGCTGGTTACCGCGGTGACGATCCTCGCTGCGTGCGGCTCGCCGAAGCCTGCGACACCCCCGGGACCGCCCGCTGCCACGGCCCCGGTGAGAGCCGCGAAGGCGGTTGCCGTGCCCGCCACGCCTGCCGGGTCGCAGCTCCGCTGGCTCATCGGCGCGGTGGCCCATCTGCCCATGTCCGACCCGGAGGTGCGCGCCCACTTCGACGCGGCCTTCCTCGCCCAGGTCAGCCCGGCCGCGCTCAACCAGGGGCTGCAGGGGGCCACCGACGTCAAGCTGGTCTCGATCGAGGTCAATGAACCGGGTGCGCTCGTCGCTGTGGTGTCCACCGGCGGTCCGGTCCCGCGGATTCAGGTTGCGCTCGCCGTCGACAGCCGGGGCCTGATCAGCGGGCTGCGGCTCAGCCAGGTCAGACCGCCGCCGTCGGCGCCCACCACCTGGGCCGGCGTCGATGCCGCCTTGCGCGCGGTCGCGCCGCAGGTCCGTCTGCTCGTCGCGAACGTCACCAGTGGCTCCTGCCAGCCGGTGCACGGCATCGCCCCCGCCACCGCGGCCCCGCTCGGCTCGGCCTTCAAGCTCTACGTGCTCGACACGCTCGGGAACGCCATCGAGTCCGGCAAGGCCAGCTGGGACCAGTCGCTGACCATCACCGCGCGGCTCAAGAGCCTGCCTTCCGGTGAGCTCCAGACCGAGCCGGACGGCACCCGGATCTCGGTGCGGGACACGGCCGCCAAGATGATCTCCATCAGTGACAACACGGCCGCCAACATGCTGATCAATCTCGTGGGCCGGCCTGCGGTCGAGGCAGCGCTCACCACGACCGGGATGGCCGACCCGGCCCGGGACCGGCCGTTCCTGAACACCCGCGAGCTGTTCATCCTCAAGCTCGACCAATGGCCCACGCTGGCCGAGCATTACGTCGCCGCGACCGGGGCGGGCCGGCGGGCGCTGCTCGCAACCGTCATCGACCGGGCTCCGCTTCCCACCGTCTCGGCGGCGGAAGCGTGGACCGCACCACGCGACATCAACAGCCTCGAATGGTTCGCCTCGGCCGACGACATCTGCCGCGTCTACGCATCCCTCGCCGCCCTCGACCGCCGGCCGGGCCTGTCCCCGATCGGCGAGCTGCTGTCGCTCAACGATGGCGGGCTCCAACTCGACCGGGCCCGGTGGAAGACGATCTGGTTCAAGGGCGGATCCGAGCCGGGGGTCCTGACGCTGGCCTACCTGGCCACCACCCGGGCAGGGCAGAGCTACGTCGTCGCCGTGCTCGCCGAGAACCCGTCGGCGCCCATCGACGAGGCCACGGCGGCCCCGGCCATGCTTTCGGCGGTCAAGGGGGCGTTCACGCTGGCCGCGCGCGGCTGAATCGCCACCAGGACCCGCCACCTGGCCAACGGGAGGCGGCCAGGCCACCCACGTCCCTGCCGCGCCGGGCGCTGCCGTCGCGTCAGCCGATGACCCTGACGTTCTCCGCCTGGGGTCCCTTCTGGCCCTGCGTGATGTCGAACTCTACCTTCTGCCCTTCCTCCAGGCTGCGGTAGCCGCCACCAGTGATCGCGCTGAAGTGCACGAACACATCCTGGCCCCCCTCGACCGCGATGAAGCCATAACCCTTGTCGCCGTTGAACCACTTCACCGTGCCCTGCGCCATCTTGACCTTCTTCGTTCTGGATGCGGCACCCGCCACGACGACGGGAGCCCGCGCCTCCACCATGCCCTAGTCAGCCTGTCACGCATCGCGCGGGGGCGGGTCAACCATGCCCCATCAAGCCGGGTGAGGCGGAGCCGTGCCGGTGACCGGCGCGCCGGAACAGCTGGAGGGAACCCAGCGGCACGAACCCGGCCGACAGCAGCGCCCGGACGCTTGCCGCATTGCCAGGTGCGACGGCCGCCACCACGAGCTGGCCGGAAGGGACGACGGTCAGGGCATCGCTGACCAGTTCCGCCCCGCGACCCTCCCCGCGGCACCAGGGTTCGAGCTCGAAGCTCAGCTCGGTGAACCCGGCAATTCCTTGCCCGGCAACCGCCAGGGCGCGGCGGCGCGGGTCCGGGTAACCCATCAGAGCGAGTTCGTCCCTGATCCTGGCCGCGAACATCGCTCGTGGATGGGTGGCCAGGTCAGGCCGGTTGACCAGCCGCGGCGGGACACCGACGCGCCCGGTGCCACGGTGAGCCATCAAGATGTCGAGGCTGTCGATCCAGCCGCCGGGTCCGGCAAGAGCGGCGATGAGCCGTGGGTCATGGGCACCGCCAACGCCATCCGCCCCCAGCGAGACAAGCAGGCGGTCGGGGATGTCCGGCTCCACGGCACAGACGGCGTGCCCGGTGAACGAGACGATGGCCTCCAGCCCCGGGCGCCACGGCGGCACCCGTCGCCATCCCCCGTCTGGGTCGGGGAACTGGCCGGTCGCCGCCGAGGCGATCAGCTCAGCAAGAGGGTGGTCTCGGGACACGCCGCCAACCTACGCAAGAAGCCGATGAGCGCGCGTGACGGTGACGGGCGGCAGGATCCCCGGGCTGCCCGCCGGGCCTTGCCGGGCGCTGCCCGGCCGCTGGCTTCACTCCCCGGATTCGTACTTGAACGAGACCTGAAGCTTGGTGCGGTAGGTGATCGCCCCGCCTTCGTCGAGAGAGATGTCCTGCTCGACAACCTCGGCGACCCGCAGATCGCGAATCGACCGACTCGCGGTCCTGATCGCCTCGGTGGCCGCCTCCTCCCAGGAGGTGCTGCTGGACCCGATGATGTCGATCACCCTGTACACGCTCATGACGTCTCCCTTGAACGGCTCCCCGAGCATATGACGGCAACGGGGACGGATGCCCTCCGGTAACCCGGGGGGCAGGTGGACACCCACTAATGGGCTGCGTCGTACTGCCTGATGACGTCGGCGCTGATCCGGCCGCGCTCGGAGACCTTCAGCCCGGCCGCCCTGGCCCAGGCCCGCACCGCGCCGCGGTCAGCCGGCGGGCCACCGGCGCGGCTGGCGCCGGGCCGGCGGCCGCCGCGCGGCACCCGCCGGCCAGCCTCGATGAACGGGGCAAGTTCCTGCTCCAGCCTGGCCCGGTTCTTCTTGCCGAGGTCGATTTCGTAGTTCACGCCGCCGAATCCGAACGAGACCGTCTCGGCTTTCTCGGAGCCGTCAAGGTCGTCGGTGATAATTACCGACACGCTTTGGGTCATGACACTGATCGTCTGGGGCCAGGCATGCGGCTGTCAAATACGGCAGGCTGCCGCGGGCGCCGGGCCACTCCCCGCGGGTGGCCCGGCGCCCGGGGACGGAGGTCAGACCTTGACGGAGATCGGCGCCAGCGGTCCGGAGGGCGCCGGGTTCGGCTGCCTCACGCGGAATGAGCACTGGCCGAACGCGTGGCCGCGGACCCGGTTGGGGGAACCCGCCGAGTCGCCGTATTGCACCGCCGGGCTGTTGCGGAAACAGGCGATGCTGCCGTGGACGACGTTGGTCAGCACCTCATCCGCATCCGGGTCGGCCATCTTGTTGCCGGCGTCCACGATGTTCCCGCGCACGTGGTTGCGCAGCGCCCCCAGCCAGCAGGTCCGCAGTCCGGTGACGGTGAGGTTGCCACCGATGATGTTGTCCTCGGCGTCACTGAATACCGGGGACTGCAAGACCGAGAAGATCCCGGTGGTGGGGACCGCGCAGGTCACACCGCCGCCGCCACGGTTCAGGGTCATGCTCCCGCCGATCTTGCTGGCGTGGACGAGGACGGCCAGCGCATGTGATGCCCGCACGTCACCGGACACGCGGTTATGGCCGGTCAGGGTGCCACCGGTTAACGCGTTCGGGTCGTCGGAACAGGGATTGAAGTTCGGTTCGCACCCCATGCCCAGGACGGCACCTCTGCCCACCCTGATGTCACCGCGCACGGTCAGGCTGGATGTGCCCTTCCCGGCCACGTCGTTGAGCGCGAACGTCGCGTTCAGAGCCGAGCCGCGCGCCAGGATCAGGTCCCCCTTGATCACCGCCGCGCCGCCGTTGACGGCACAGACGCCGGTGACCACGACATCACCACGGAATGTCCCGGCGAGTACGCCTGGTTTGGCCAGCGTGCCCGTGCAGGTGTTCGGTTGCCCATGATGAGCTTCGGCGGCTCCCGCTGCCTCTGCTCCCATGACCACAACCGCGAAAGCCAGCGACGTTACCGCCGCCAGCCGTAGTAGCTTCAGCATGAATCCCCCCTCGGATTTAGTGCCCCTGTGCTGCCGCGAAATCACAGAAAGTGAGAATTGGTCGCGGCCCTTCTCCCCTTTTGCCGGGCACTCTAACCCCGGCGGCTCTGGATTAGCAACAGCTGTCCCCGGGCAGCGCGCGCCCAAATGGCACCCCGGCACGGGATTTACGCAGGTAACGGCATTGTCAGCTGGCGGGCTTCTCCCAGATCGAGACGTGCTGGCGGCTCTCGCTGGTGAAGGGTTCCCGCGTCCACCCGCCCCACCGCTCACGCAGCCGGAGCCCTGCGAGCTGGGCCATCAGGTCGAGTTCGGCCGGCCACACATACCGGAAGGGGATCGAGGTGTACTCGCCGCGGCCCCCGACGACCTCGACGTAGTTCGAACTCATCGCCTGGGTGGCGACGTCATAGACGTCGAAGGCCCACCGCGTCGGGCTCACGTGGAACGGCACCACGTTCTGTCCGGCGGGGAGCCTTCGCAGATCGGGGATCGCGACCTCGATGACGAAGCAGCCGCCGGGCTCAAGGTGAGCCGCGACGTTGCGGAAGCAGGCCACCTGCGCCGCCTGCGTGGTCAGATTCATGATCGTGTTGAAGACCAGGTACGCGACAGAGAACGTCCCGTCCACCCTCGTGGCCGCGAAGTCGCCGATCGTCACGCCGATCGACCCACCGCCCGGCTTGGCGCGCAGCCGGGCGACCATCGCCCGCGACATGTCGATGCCGTGGACCGCGACGCCGCGGCGCGCCAGCGGCACTGCGATGCGCCCCGTGCCGACGCCCAGCTCCAGAGCCCGGCCATCGGCGGCGAGTTCCGCCAGCACCTCAACCACCGCGTTCACCACGCCCGGCTCGAACATCTCCGCCGAGGACTCGTCATACCTCGCCGCGACACGTTCTCCGAAGTAGCCGTCGCCTTCGTCCATCGCGGGACCGTATCGCAGGATGCCTCCGCGACGCCCGCAATTTTTCGCGCGCTCCGCCGCGGGGCCGGGTGGTCCCGGGGCGCCGGCAGCGGCCCGGCACGCCCGCCGCTGCCGGTGGTCATGGTGCGGGCATCGTGGCGGCGATCCGCTGACCCCGGTAGAAGCCGGCCAGGGTTGCCACCGAATGCCGGACGTAGTCGAAGTACCGGAGCTGGACGGAGGCCGGGATACGGCCCGGCCCGGTAACGGTCAGCCGGGCCCGGATCCGGCCGCTGACCTGGTTCCACCGGACGGTCCCGCTGACCCTGGTGTCTGACGTCCAGCGCACCCGGGTGAGCCGGATCGTGATGCGGCCGCCGCCTCCGGTGAACCTGAAGGTGCCACCGCGCAGGCCCCACCCCTTCACGCCGTCGCCGTAGTACCAGCGCCAGGCCGCGTCGCCGACCGCGGCCGCGCCGACCGCGGCCAGCCGCAGGCCGGTGCGGCCGGCCTGATCACCAGGCCCGGCGGAGGCGGGTGTGACGCGGGACAGCGTCGCGGGGAAGGTACCGACGACCCGGACTTCGGGTGTCCGCGCCGCGCACGACGCGTCCATCTGCTTGAGCCGGGCCGGGTCGCCGATGAACGTCTGCACCAGCCCCGAGGCGCAGCCGACCGGGTCGTCCATCGCGTTGACATGCGTGTCGTTGTGCACCAGGATCCAGCGGGCCGACGGGCCCATGTCCCTGGCGGTCTGGCGGCCCTCGAACGGGGTGGTGAGCGAGTCGAGATCGCCGGAGAGCACCAGCACCGGCAGGTTCCGCGGCGCATAGGGAGCCGGGGTGGTGATCGGCGGGTCCGGGCGGGCGGGGGCGGGCCAGCGGAGGCATGCGTCGAACTCCTCCTCCGGCTCGGTGACCCATTCATGGACGGTGAACGGGGCGAACATGCCGGCCGGGAGGGCGGCGACGGCACGCACGTACTGTGCGGCGCGCTGCGCGGGGGTCTGTCGGTAGCTGAACGGCTGCGGGTAGTCCAGGCAGGTCGTCGCCTGGTAGAGGCCGTCGTTGAACTGACGCACCGGGCCTGAGGTCCCGGTGTAGATGTCCTGCTCGGTCAGCCGCAGCAAGGGC
Organism: uncultured Actinomycetes bacterium; assembly: GCA_963741615.1. GTDB lineage: Bacteria > Actinomycetota > Actinomycetes > Streptosporangiales > Streptosporangiaceae > UBA9676. Next base: position 151,947 of record CAVUIU010000030.1, on the reverse strand, counting down.
GCCGGATCGCGATCGGCCAGCAGCGCGCGCCCGGCGGCGTCCAGCTCCCGGTAGACGCCACTGTCGGAGCCGGCGTCATTGACCATCTCGGACAGCTTGATCGTGGTGACACGCTCGGTCACCTTCTCGCCGAACGGATCTCTCGTCCGGCCCTTGACCGGATGCTGACGCAGGTACGCGGCCAGGGTGCTCAGCCGCGCCCACGCGGAGCCGGGTGCGGCGCGGTGGCAGGCAACGCTGCGCAGGCATGAGATGTCGAATGCCTGCCTCGCGGTCCGGATCGTCTGCGGGTAGAACGGGTCCTTCCCGCTGACCGGGTAGGCGGCGTCCAGCGTCACGGAGCGGAGCAGCTTCGCGTAGCGGGCGGTGAGCACCTGCCCGAAGAAGGTCCCGTAGGAGTCGCCGTAGAAGTCGACCTTGCCGGTCCGGAGCCTGCGCAGCAGCTGCGCCACGTCCCTGGCCGCGTTCGCCGTCGTGTACAGGTCGCTGGCCTGCACGTAGCCACCGCCGGGCAGCTTGCGGGTGTGGTTCAGCCGCTGGCCGCACTTGCCGGTGTCGATCGTGTAGGCGGCGATGCCGTCGGCCGTCTTCCAGTTCTGCAGCGGCTTGCAGAGGAAGGCCGAGGAGTTCCCGGTGCCGCGCAGGTTGACCAGCAGCAGGTTGCGCCGGGCCAGCAGCGGCAGGAACGTCGCGCGGTAGTCCGCCGCGTAATCGGTGGTCGGATAGCCGGGGCCACCCTGGACAGCCAGGATCGTTCCCTGCGCCCTGCCGCTGGTCGCCGGGTACCACTGGAACCCCAGCTTGAGGTGGCCCGCGGCCGGGTTCTGGTAGTCCAGGGGCACGTTGATCCTGGTGCACCAGGCTAGCCGCGAGACCTTGCACGGCGGGATGGTCACCGAGCCGACCCGGATCGGGTGACGGTGCGCGGCGGAGCCCGGCGCCGCGGCCGCCGCGTCCCGGACGGCGGACACCGACAGCGGGCTGGCGCCGGAGTCCGGCGACATGGAATCCGCACCAGCCTGGCCGGCGCCGACGACGGAGACCGCCATCGCTCCCACGACCGCCATGACGATGAACCCTGCCAAGGACGGGATCCGCGACATGCGCACAAGGTCTCATCCGGGTCAACCTCGCGCAAGTCCAAGATCGCGGCAGCCTGGGCTTTCGCGGGGTGCCCACCGCGCTCCGGTTGTCAGGGCTGGCGCCTAGCCTGTGCGCAGGTGAGTGGTGCGATCCGGGAGGGAGCTTCGATGGCTGACGCCGACGACGTACGCCGCCTCGCGCTGGCCCTGCCGGATGTGGTGGAGATCGACAGCGACGGCTTCGACTTCCGGGTGGCCGGCAAGGGGTTCATCTGGTCCTACCCCGAGCGCAGACCGGGCAGGCCACGGCTGATCCGGACCGACATCGCGGTGCTGTTCGTGGGCGATGAGGCCGAGAAGCAGGCACTGCTCCTCGGCGAGCCCGAGGTCTTCTTCACCACGCCCGGCTACGACGGCTGGCCGCTGGTGATGCTGCGGCTGGCGCAGGTGGACGTCGAGCGCCTGGGGGAACTCGTGACCGACGCGTGGCGGATGCGTGCGCCGGGCGAGCTCGCCCGCGAACTCGGCGAAGCGGACGGCCTCCCGGGCGCAGCACCGGGCTGAGCGGCCGGGCTTCGGCCGCCGGGGTCTGCCATCCGCCGGAGGAGCCAGCCGGGCGGTCCGTCGGTGCCCCTGCCTACTCTTGACGCATGGACACGCGAGAGGCAGCCCAGCGGTGGGCAGATGTGTGGGAGCGCGGCTGGCGCGAGCATGACGCGGCCGCCATCGCGGCGCTTTATGCCCAGGGCGCGTTCTGGCAGCAGCATCCGTTCCGCGAGCCGGAGCCGGGTTACCTGTCCCGCGTGTTCGCGGAGGAGGAGTCGGCCCGGTGCCGGTTCGGCACGCCGATCGTCGATGGCGATCGGGCCGCTGTGCCCTGGAGCGCGCAGACCAGGCTGACCAATGGCGGCACCGAGGATCTGGCGGGGGTGTCCTTGCTGCGCTTTGGGGCCGACGGGCTTGTCGTGGAGGAGCGCGACTTCTCGGCGGAGGGCTGATGCCCGGGGATGTCAGGATCTGTGGATCACGGCTGCTGCTCAGGGCGTTCCAGCCCGGCGAGATCGATGATGAATGGCGGGCCATGGTCACCGCCGATCCCATGGCCATCGCCGAGCTGCCGGATGAGACCAGCTTCAAGGCCCGGCTCCGGCGATCGGGACAGCTGGCGGATGGCTGGCTCGATCTCGCCATCGACCTGGATGGTGTGCCGGTCGGGCGCATCCAGACCTTCGTGCCCGCCGGGCGCCCGTTGCCCCCCGGGACATTCGAGGTAGGGATCGGGCTGCGGGAAAGCGCTCGCGGCCAGGGCTATGGCCGCGATGCGCTCATACTGCTCACGGACTGGCTGTTCGAGCACGCCGCGGCACAGGCTGTCCAGGCTCCGACCGATCCCGCCAACGTGGCGATGCGCACGGTCTTCCAGCGGGCCGGCTGGAGGGCCGCCGGCCCACTCACCGAGTTCAACCGGGAGTGGGTGATGTACCGGATCACCCGCCCGCAATGGCAGACCCGGTGACGCCGGCCGTCACCCGCCGCGAACGGCGGATCGGCTAAGCCGGGGCCAGCTGCGTCTCGGCGAGGCCACCGGCGTAGAAGCGTCGGGCTGCATCGAGCAGCTCATCGAGCGGTGGCCACCACGGCCCGTGCTCCAAGGATCTGAGCGTGTCCAGCAGGCGGGCGACCTGGCCAGGATTGCCGGCGATGCCGGCGACGGCGACCCGGCGCGGCCGCACCGCACGTAGTGGGCCCAGGTACAGGTCGGGGCCGGTGCCGCTGGGCTGCGCCGGGGCCACGACCAGGTAGTAGTCGGGCAGCTCGAACCGCTTGTCCCGCCAGGCAGCCAGCGCGTCCGCAGCGTGCCCCTCGAATCCGGCTGCTCCGCGCGACCCGCCCGACACATCCCACATCGCCCGCCATTCCGCCGCGACGTCGGCCAGGGGGTCATCGGGCACGATCACGTACGTCGACCGCCGCCGTCCCGCTTCCCGCATGGCGAGAGCCCCCGCCTCCCAGCCCGGCCGCGCCGCCGCACGGTCCTGCGCAGCCGGCTGGCCGGTCCCGGCGGCGGGAGCGCAGGCGACTGAGACATGAGCAGAGCGGCCGAGCCCGGCGATCAGTGCGTCGTCCACCTCGCCGACGAGGACCACCACAGTCGAAGACTCGCGTCGCATCGGGTTGATCCTACGACCCCGGTGACCGTGGACCACAAGCTGATCATGGGGCTGATCAGCGCCGGTAACCCCGCAGCGGCCGCACTCACGCCGATGGTTGCTCCGCCACGAGTTGCTGCAGCCACTGCTCGCTCGCAGCGCAGACACGGGGCGGGACGCCAAGCTGACGCAGCAGTTCGGTAGCGGCGGCCATCTCGTCAGCGCGCCGTCGTGCATGGAGCATGCTTCCGCGCTCCAGCCGCTCGACGGTGGCGGCCGACGCGCTCACCAGCTCGTGACGGATATTCTCCCGCAGCCAGTCCTCACACCCGGCGGCCCGGGCGGCACGAAGCGCTTCGGTGACCGCGGCGGCCAGGCCCTTGAAGAAGACACTGCGCAGAAGCTTTCGTGCCGCAGCCGCGCCAGCCGGCCCGGGCAATACCTCGACGGTGGCGCCGAGCTGGCCGAAGACACGCGCAAACTGCTGGGCTGCCGGGCCGGAGGCGAGCATGGGTGTGCGGAGTCCGTTGCCAGGTACCGGCGACATCAGCGCGACATCTGCGAACCCGATGCCAGCGCCAGCGGCCAGCCTGGCAAGGTGAGCCTTGAGGCCCGAAGACGCGGTATTCATATCGGCGTAGATGGCCGCGCGGTCCACACCGGGGAGGGCGGCCGTCAGCGCGGATTCGGCCTCATGCGCGCATGTCAGTGCCAGCACGACGTCGGCTCCCTGGCACGCGTCGGCGTCGCCAGCGCATTCCACGACGCCAGCCCCAGCCCGGACACGAGGGTCGAACCCCCGCACGACGGCACCCGCGGCGGACAGGCCTGCGGCGATTTCTGATCCAGCCTCGCCGAGGCCAAGAACAGCCACAACCGGCCGACCTGAACTCATCGCCGCATCCCCGCGACCGATAGTGCCCCAAACGTGCCGATCACACCCTGCAGGCAATCGCGCATCGCCAGGTCTCTTGCCATCTCCTCGGCGGGGGTGGCTGCTGTGGTCTCACCACGGTATCAGCCCGTCGCGGCGGCCATCTGAGCGGTAACGTTCCCGGAACGGTCCGGGCTTAGGTTGTGCCCTGTGGGGGAGCAGCAGCCAGATGGCGGGCAGGCGCTGGTGACGACGGAGATCACGGCGCACCGCTTCCGCCTGGCCTCAGCGGGGACAGCCGTTGCGCTGGGTGCGCTGACCCTCGTCCTGTTTGCCCTCGACCAGCTGCTCGGCTTCGCCGCTCATGGCGGGGGTAGTGGCCTGGGAGTCGCGGGCCTGCTGATTGGCGTTCTGGGGCTGGTGGTCGCCCGGCGCCAGCCGGTCAATCCCATCGGCTGGCTGTTGATGGGAATTGGCGCCACGACTGCCTTGTATGACGTTGCCAGCGGCTACGCGGTGCTGGACTACCACCTCCACCACGGGGACCTGCCGCTGGGCCCGGTGGCGGTGCTGATCACCTCGGAGCTGTGGATCCTGCTCTTCCTGGCGCTGCCGCTAGTCATCTTGCTCTTCCCCGACGGCCGACTGCCATCACGCTGGCGGGTGCTCTTGTGGGGGTACCTGGCCATCTGTGCGCTGCTGATCGCTGCCCTGCTGGGCTTCGGGGCGTGGGAGATGGCCGGCACACCGATCGTGGTGACCGGCAAAGGCCAGCTCGTCAGCAACCCCGGCCCGCCCGGTGTCGCTGGCATCGCGTTTGTCATCCTCGTGGCCTGTGTGCCGGTGTTCTGGGCCTTGTTCGTGGCCCGTCAGGTGCTCAGCTGGCGGCTGGCCAGCGGCGAGCGGAGGGCGCAGCTCAAGTGGCTCATGGCGGGCAGCGCCCTTACCGTCACCGGCCTTGCCGGGGGGTTCCTGTTCGGCCAGTCTTCCCAGGCGCTGGCGACGGCGGTCAGCAATGTCTCGCTGGTCGTGGGTGTGTTCAGCCTGCCGGTCAGCATCTGCATCGGGATCTTGAAATACCACCTGTACGACATCGACCGGATCATCTCCCGCACCGTCGCCTATGCGATCCTCACCGGGCTGCTGATCGGCCTCTACGCGGGCCTTGTGCTGCTGGCCACCCGCGTGCTGTCAGTGACCTCGCCGGTGGCGGTGGCCGCCTCCACGCTGGCCGCCGCCGCCCTGTTCAATCCGCTGCGGCGCCGGGTGCAGCGGGTGGTGGACCGGCGGTTCAACCGGGCACGGTATGACGCGGACAAGACCGTGGCCGCGTTCGCGGCCCGCCTGCAGGACGCGGTGGATCTGAACGCGGTCCAGGACGACCTGGCCGGTATCGTGCACCAGGCCCTGGAGCCGGCCCACGTGTCGGTGTGGATCAGCCAGCGCGACTGAGGGACAGCGTCAGCCGACTCCGCCGCCAGGTCCAGATCACGACGGGTGGCATTCACAGGCCGCCAGCCGCCGCCGCTGGCGTCGAGGAACTCTCCCAGCGGCCCAGGTGGGGGCCCAAGCAGAGCCAGCATAGCCACGGCAAGGCCGCGTCAGCCCTGGCCACTCAGCCAACGGGCTGATGCGATGAAGGAGCGGAGCCTCCCGCTCCCTGGCGGATGCTGGAAGTTGCAAAGCATCCGTCTCCACCAGGCATAGGGAGGCCCCAATGGAGACAGCGTATGACGGCCGGCAGATCGTGGGCATGGACCTGCACCGGCGCCGCAGTGTGCTGGTCCGGATGACTGAAGACGGCCGGCGGCTGGGCACGGTGAGGATCACCAACAGCGCGGCGGAGCTGCGGCGGGAGATCGCCCGGGCCGGGAAGGCCCCGAAGGTGGTCCTGGAGGCGACGTTCGGGTGGTACTGGGCGGCGGACACCCTGGCCGCGGCGGGAGCCGAGGTGCACCTGGCACACCCGCTGGGGGTCAGGGCGTTCACCTACCGCCGGGTGAAGAACGACGAGCGTGACGCAGCTGATCTTGCTGACTTGCTGCGGATGGGCCGGCTGCCGGAGGCGTGGATCGCCCCGCACGAGGTACGCGACCTCAGGGAGCTGACACGCTACAGGCAGAAACTGGTGCACCTGCGGACCAGCTGCAAGGATCAGGTGCACGGCGTGCTGGCCAAGCTCGGGGTCCCGGTGACCTGCACCGACATCTTCGGCAAGGCTGGGTCGGCGTGGCTGGACGGGCTGCGGCTTCCGCAGCCGTATGCCGGGAAAGTGACGTCGCTGCGGCACCTGGCCGGTGAGCTGTCCACCGAGATCACCATGCTGTCCGAGGTGATCGCCAGCCTGCTGGCCGGTCACCGTGGCTACCAGGTGATCCAGCAGCTGCCCGGCATCGGCCCGGTGCTGGCTGCGGTCATCACCGCCGAGATCGGCGACGTCACCCGGTTCAAGAACGCGGGCCAGCTGTGCTCATGGGCCGGCCTGACGCCGCGTCACCGGGAGTCTGACACCAAGGTCGCCCGCGGGCATGTCACCAAGCAGGGATCGCGGCTGCTGCGCTGGGCGCTGATCGAGGCCATCCAGCGCGTCCCCCGCGACTCGGTGATCGGCGGCGTCAAGGACGCCATCATCGCCCGCCGCGGGAAGGAAGCCAAGAACATCGCCAAGGTCGCCGCCGCCCGCAAGCTGCTCACCCTGGTCTTTTACGGGATGCGCGACGGGCAGATCCGCTGCCTGAGGCCGGCCGCTGGCCCGGCCGCGGCACAGACGGCGCGGGCGGCATGAACAGCTCTCCCTGGCCAGTGGCCAGGCGCGAGGCCGCCAAGCATTCTGCCCCCCGCCAGGCGCGAGGCCGTAAGCTATTCTGCCCCTCCGCCTCCCGGCGGCAGGGCGCCCATCTGATTGGCCCCGCCTGACCGCTCTTTGACGCGGACCCGCCCCATGCCCCCCCGGTCATGGCCGGGGACACGCGAAGGGATGAATGCAGCCAGCGGCACTGCCCGCACCGGATGAACCCGGACCATGGGACGGCCTGAGACAACCGAATACCCGCACCGCCCTCCGGCTCCCGTTCCCCGCCGCCAGATCATCGGGCTCCCGGACGGTCACCTCAAGGACGCCTCCGGCGCCGCCCCATGGCGGCCGGGCTACGCCCGGGTCCTTGACCTGCCCGCCCGCTCGCCACAGACACCGGCAGCTATCGGGGAACAGGAGACACCAGTCACGCATGCCCCCCGCAACCTAAACACCCCAGTTCAAAGGCCCTTGACACGGCTCCGCCCCTTCAGGGATGAATGCTTACGTCAGCCCGAAATGGCCTGGTGTCATGCTGCTGGCGCGCTTAGGCTTCATGGAAGGCTGCCGCCAGCGGCGGGAAGGCTGTCAATGGCAATTGTCAACATATCCGGATCATTCACCTACGAGCCGGTCACCCCCGTTGCGGAGACCGGGCTATTCGACGTCGCGCTCATCGTCGTCGATGACGAGGGACTCCCGGCGGCCTACGGCCGGACTCTCGGCCTTATGGTCGTGCTGAGCTACCGGGACTTCCCTGACGCTGGCTGGCCGTTGGAAATTGCCAACGTCGACGACAGCGGGAACGGGCTTGTCCGGGTACAGGCGGCGTTCCCGCCGGGCGTCAACCCCACCGGGCGGGACTGGCTGCCGGCGGCCCTGGCAGTGTCGCTGGACCGCGTGTTCCTAGGGGTGATCACCGCCGCGCCCCCAGCCCCTGCGGACTGGGGCTGGATCATCGCCCGGCCAGCGGGGGGCCTGGGAGGACCCGAGCCACCCAGCGGTTAACCCGGGCAGGTACTGCCCATGGTCCCGCTGATCGGGCAGCGACGATGGCAGCAGGCCGCCCCGCGGTCGGCCTGCTGCCGGTACCAGGCGCAGGCCCGGGATCTGCGCGGCCAGCGCAGCCGGTTCCATGGCCGCTGCTGGCGGCATTGCCGACGTTTGGTCATGCGAAACGTGGCAGCCGGGATATCCGGATGCGAATGGGCTGCACGGGCAGGGCGCAGCCCAAACCACAGTCGGCGTACCGGAAATTGATATTCATCCCGCGGGGCAAAGAAAATGCTGAAACTGCGGCGCGGCCTTATGTGCTGGCCATAGGAGGTACCGGCTATGCTTATCATTCGTTTGGCCGGAGGTTTTCGATGGTGAGCGAGGGGTTGGCTAGCGCTGTGCTCGACGCGCTGCCGGACGCAATCGCGGTGCTGGACAAATCAGGGCCGATTGTGGCGGTCAACCACACCTGGCAGATGTTTGCGCGAGACAACGGCGGTCACCCGGACACCACTGGGGTGGGAGTGAACTACCTGGACTTGTGCGCCCGCTCCGCCGCCGGCTGCGAGGACGCGCGCGCGGCCGCGGGCGGGACCGGCTCCCCCGGGGTGACACTGGGCGGTGAAGTTCAGGACGCTGGCAGCGGTCTGCGGTGTCGTCGGTCCGGTGCTGTTCACCGTGGCGTGGCTGGTCAGCTCGCTGCGTCAGGCCGGTCACTCCGTGGCCGCGGTAGGTGGATGAGCCGTGGAACGGTGTCGTGCAGCGGGCCGCGGTCACGCTCGCCCTCAGTGCCGAGATCGTTGTTGCTGCGCGGATGCTGACCTTGCCGCTGACCGGCTCACCTGCCCGGCCCGCCGGCGGACCCGGCGGCACACCCCGGTGCCGCGGCGGCCCACCTGGGCAGGCCCGGGGCCTGGCTAGGTCTGGGAGATGATTTCCCTGATGAAGCGTGCCGTGCCAGCGGGGGTGAGCGCGTCGGCGCTGAGATGGTTCATGACCTCCAGGTAGTGGTCCAGATCCGTGCGCGCTTCCAGGTAGAGGGCGCTGGTGAGCTGCTCGATGTAGACCACGTCGGGCAGGTCGGGCTCGGCAAAGCGCAAGATGGTGAACGAGCCGCCCGCCGCGACGTGACCGCCGTGGCGGAACGGCACGACCTGGAGGGTGACCTGGGGCAGTTCGCCGACTTCGACCAGGTGGGACAGCTGGGAGCGCATCACCTTGCTGCCGCCCACGGGGCGCTGCAGCACTGTTTCGTCCATGACCGACCACACCTGGACCGGGTCCGCCCCCGCCAGCAGGTCCTGGCGTTTCATGCGCAGGCTCACCCTGCGGTCGATCTCCCAGGCGGGCGCGGCCTGGTTGCCGAGCATGGTGACGGCCCGGGCGTAGTCCTCGGTCTGGAACAGGCCGTGCACGAACTGGAGCTCGAAGGTGCGGATGACCGAGGCGGCCGCCTCCAGCCCCAGGTAGGCCTCGAACCAGTCGGCGAGGATGTCGCTGTAGTTCGCCCACCAGCCCGGGGTATTGGCCCGCTGGGCAAGTTCCAGCATCCTCGCCCGTATCTGCTGACCGGTGACGCCGTACAGGGTGAGCAGGTCGGCCACATCCCGCTCCTTGAAGCCGACCCGCCCGTTCTCCATCCGGCTGATCTTGGACCGGGACGCACGGATCTCATGCCCGGCCCGGTCGGGTATGACGCCGGCGGCCTCGCGAAAGCGGCGCAACTGGTGGCCCAGCAGCATCCGCACGACGGTAGCGTCGGCCCGCGTGCTCCTTAACAGACCCCCGTACAGCTCATCGTCCGGCTCGACCGTCCCCATCCCCGCTCCCTGCCGATCAACGCTGTACTCCAGTCATAACACGATGCCACCGTTCAGGAACAGGTCGTCGAGCCCGCCGTTTCCCCGCACCCGCGGGAACATGGCCATTTCCGTGCGCGCGCAGATCACGGCCGGGCCGGGCCCATGGCGCGAGTTGCCCGTGGCGGGGGTGAACTTAATGCACAGTGCAGAATGCTTGTGCAGAAGCGCTTGCAATAAGCGTGTGCATGCTACAGGCTACAAAGGTCGTAGGGTTCGTCTCCTGTTTAGAGCGGGGTCACCAGAAGACGATGGTCGCACCACCCTTAATCCCGGCCGCGCACACCGCTGGCAACCAGGGCAACCGCTGCCAGGTCCGCTGGCTGCTGTCGGCCATGGAAACCGCGGCGCTGGCCAGCGGGAATTGGCCACCAATGGCAGATCCCGCCCCCTGGCAGTGGACATGCTCCCCGAAGGTGGCCATCCGCACCCCGGGCGTGGATGCCCAGGCGGTCTCGGCAGCCCGGGAATTCGCCACCAGCATCGTGCAGCGATGGGGTGCGGCAGAACGCTCCGGCGACATCGCGGTCGTCGTGTCGGAGCTGCTCACCAATGCGCTGCGCTACGCCCTGCCAGAGCCCGGCGCGGCCCGGTCGCGCCGGGCCATCCAGCTCGGCCTGCTCCAGCTGGGGCCATGCGTGCTGTGCGCGGTCGCCGACCCTAGCCCCAGACCTCCGGTGCTCACTCATCCCGGCGCCCTCGCCGAGACCGGCCGCGGACTTCAGGTCGTCGACGCCTTCAGCGACTGCTGGGGCTACGCCGCGCTCGGCGACCCGGGAAAGGTCGTCTGGGCAATATTCTCGACGACGCCCCAGCCCGGCTCGCACGGACCCTGGCGGGCCCGCTGAACCCTGGCCGGGCAGACTGGGCGGATGGCGGTCCTGGCAACGATTGACCTGGGCTCGTCGCCGGTCGTGCTCCGCCGGGCACGGGCGGAGGATCTTCCCGCCATCGTCGATCTGATCGCCGCTGACCCGCTCGGCGCCACCCGGGACGGCGCGAAATCGGCTGCGGACCTGGCCGCCTACCAGCGGGCCTTTCATGCCATCGACAGTGACCCCGCCCACATCCTGGTGGCAGCGCAGGCCGGCCAGGACGTCGTGGCAACCATGCAGCTCTCATTCATCCCCGGCCTCGCCCGCCACGGCGCCTTGCGGGCCCAGATCGAGGCCGTCCACGTTCGCCAGGACTATCGCGGCCGTGGCCTCGGCGCCGCCATCCTCACCTGGGCGATCAATGAGGCCCGGCGGCGCGGCTGCGGCCTTGTGCAGCTGACGACCGACAAGTCCAGGCCCGCCGCGCACCGCTTCTACGAACGGCTTGGCTTCATCGCCTCACACGAGGGGATGAAGCTCGCCCTCTGAGAAACCGCCACCGGAAACGACGGCCTCGGCCCTCAGGCCACGGGATCAGGGATTTCCGTCTCGCCTGCGGACCCCGATGCGGTACACCCCGCCGACCCTGGGCCGGGCCGTCGCTCATACGCCCAGTCTGTGCCGCATCCGATGACAGATCGACCAGCGCTTGGCAAAGTCTTGGCCAGCACTTTGCTGGCTGGGCCCGGGGGAAGCGCGAAACGAGCCGGGCCATGCCAGCCGTGGACTAGGGACCTTCGGTCCTCCGCTCGGGCCGGAAGGCCGGCTGGGGAACCGGGCCGCGGCTGGGAAGCTGACGGACAGGAAACCGGTAACCGGTAGCCGGTACAGCCACGTCTGGCACATGTGGCCAGCGAGATCCCCATGATCTGTAGGTAGCCACGATGGTAGGCCAGGAGGGGAAGCCAGTCTCTGTCGCGGACTGGACGCTTCGCTACGAAGGCTATTCCCCGCCCGAGGAAGGACTGCGCGAGGCGCTCTGCACCACGGGCAACGGCTACTTCGCCAGCCGCGGCGCGGCACCGGAGTCGGCAGCGGACGGGACCCACTACCCGGGTACCTACATCGCGGGCTGTTACAACCTGCTGCGGACCGAGATCGCGGGCCGCACGGTGGAGAACGAGAGCCTGGTCAACGTGCCGAACTGGCTCCCGCTGACCTTCGCCGCGGCGGACGGGCCCTGGCTCGACCTGGGCGAGATGGAAGTGCTCCACTATGAGCTGGAGCTTGACCTGCGCCGCGGTGTGCTCACCCGCAGGCTGCGGATCCGCGACGGCCAGGGCCGTATCACGCGGACCACGTGCCGCAGGTTCGTGCACATGGGCGCCGCGCACCTCGGCGCGCTGGAGACGACGATCGTGCCGGAGAACTGGTCGGGACGGCTGCGAATCCGGTCGGAACTCGACGGCACCGTGCAGAACACAGGCGTGCCCCGCTACCGCGAACTGAACAGCCGCCACCTTGTCCCCATCGAGGCGCGCAGCCTCGGCACCGCTGCCGTGCTGCTCGTGGTGGAGACCAGCCAGTCGCACATCCGTATCGCCGAGGCTGCCCGCACCCGCCTGTTCCGCAACGGGGCGCACGTGGACGCGGACCCGGCCGTGATCGGCGAGCCCGGGCGGATCGGCCACGAAATGGTGATCGACGTCGCCCAGCAGGACGAGGTCACCGTCGAGAAGACCGTGGCCATCGCCACCTCGCGGGACCACGCGGTCTCGGAGGCGGCGGTGGCGGCGGCTGACTGGCTGGCGAGCGCGGACTCGTTCGACGGCATGCTGGGGCAGCATGTGCTCGCGTGGACCCACCTGTGGGCGCGCTTCCCGATCGAACTGCGGGGCAGCGAGGACGACCGGGTGCTGCCGATGCTCCGGCTGCACATCTTCCATCTGCTGCAGACGGTCTCGCCCAACAGCATGGACCGCGACGTCGGGGTTCCCGCGCGCGGGCTGCACGGCGAGGCCTACCGCGGGCATATCTTCTGGGACGACCTGTTCGTGTTCCCGGTCCTGAACCTGCGGATACCCGAGCTGAGCCGGTCGCTGAAGGCCTACCGCTACCGCCGCCTGCCCGCCGCGAGGCGAACGGCGAGCGAGGCCGGCCACGTGGGAGCCATGTACCCATGGCAGTCCGGCAGCGACGGGAGGGAGCAGAGCGCGCTGCTGCATCTCAACCCGAAGTCGGGCCGCTGGCTGCCGGATTCGACGTACCTGCAGCGCCACGTCGGCATCGCGATCGCCTACGCGGTGTGGCAGTACTACCAGGCCACCGGCGACGTCGAGTTCCTCGCGCTGCAGGGCGCCGAGATGATCCTGGAGATCGCCCGGTTCTTCGCAAGCACCGCCGCCTACGACCGCGACCGGGACCGGTTCGTGATCCACGGGGTGGTGGGCCCGGACGAGTTCCACACCAGCTACCCGGGCAGTCCCGATCCGGGGATCGACAACAACGCCTACACCAACGTGATGACGACCTGGCTGCTGCTCCGCGCCATCGAGGTGCTCGACCTGCTGCCCGACCACCACCGGACCGAGCTCACCGAGAGGCTGCACATCACGGCGACGGAGCTGCAGCGGTGGGAACACCTTTCCCGCCGCATGTTCGTCCCGTTCCATGCGGGCGGCATCATCAGCCAGTTCGAGGGATACGACGACCTGAAGGAACTCGACTGGGAGGACTACCACGCCAGGTACGGCGACATCAGCCGCCTCGACCGTATCCTCGAGGCCGAGAATGACTCACCGAACCGGTACAAGGTCTCCAAGCAGGCCGACGTGCTGATGCTGTTCTACCTGCTGTCCGCCGACGAGCTCGCCGAGCTTTTCCGCCACCTCGGCTACGCCTGGGATCCGCGCGCCATCCCGGAAACGGTCGAGTACTACCTGGCACGCACGTCCAACGGCTCGACACTCAGTGCCCTGGTCCACGCGTGGGTGCTGGCGCGGGCCTGCCGGGACCGGGCACTTGAGCATTTCGTCGACGCGCTGCTCAGTGACGTCGCCGACGTCCAGGGCGGCACCACGGCCGAGGGTATCCACCTCGCGGCCATGGCCGGCACCGTGGACGTGCTGCAGCGGTGCTTCGGCGGGGTGGAACTGCGCGACGACGTCCTCTGGCTGAACCCGTTCTGGCCGAAGAGCCTCGGCACGCTCGAATTCTCCATCCTCTACCGCGATCAGGTGATCACCCTCAGCATCACGGACCACACGGTACGGGTCAGCAGCGGCCCGGGAAGCCACCGGCCCGTCCGCGTCGGCTACCATGGGCGGCTCCGCGAGCTCAGCCCCGGGCAGAGCCTGACGTTCTCCGTCTGACCAGCACCGGCGATCGCCGGGACTGCCCGTGCTGGCCGGGGATCTTCGGCCCGGCCGGGGACCTTCGGCCCTGCCTGTCCTGGCGCGGTGACGCGCACGATGGACTATCGCCTGCTCACGCAAAGGAAGGGCGACGACGATGAACCAGTCTGCCGGCTCGCATGACTATGACGTGCTCGTGATCGGCTCGGGCTTCGGAGGCTCCGTGACCGCTCTGCGGCTCACCGAGAAGGGCTACCGGGTCGGCGTGCTGGAGGCGGGACGCCGGTACGAGGACGCCGATTACCCCCGCACGTCCTGGGACGCCCGCAAGTTCCTGTGGGCACCGAAGCTCGGCTGCAAGGGCATCCAGCGGATCCACATGCTGCGGGATGTGATCATCCTGGCCGGCGCCGGGGTCGGCGGGGGTTCGCTCGTGTACGCGAACACGCTGTACAAGCCGAAATCGGACGCCTTCTACCACGATCAGCAGTGGGCGCACATCACCGACTGGCGGGCCGAGCTCGCACCGTATTACGACCAGGCGGAGCGGATGCTCGGCGTGGTGGAGAACCCGACGATGACGCAGTCGGACGAGGTCATGAAGAGGGTGGCGCAGGACATGGGCGTGGGCCACACGTTCAGCATGGCCCGGGTGGGGGTGTTCTTCGGCCGGGAAGGTCGCAAGGAGCCCGGCGTCGAGGTCGGCGACCCCTTCTTCGGCGGCGCGGGCCCGCGCCGCCGGGGCTGCCTGGAGGTCGGGGAATGCATGACCGGCTGCCGGCACAATGCGAAGAACACACTGGTCAAGAACTACCTGTACCTGGCCGAGAAGGCCGGTGTGACCGTGCATCCAGAGACCACAGCGGTCGCGGTGCGGCCACGGGACGGCGGCGGGTACGCCGTGGACACGGTGCGCACCGGCACGTGGCGGGCCGGGCGGACGGCGCGCTCGTTCACCGCCGAACAGGTCGTATTCGCGGCTGGCACGTGGGGCACGCAGCAGTTGCTGCACAGGATGAAGCTTGCGGGCTCGCTGCCGAAGATCTCCGGGCGGCTGGGCGTCTTGACCCGCACCAACTCCGAGGCGCTCGGCGGTGCGCTGACGACGATAGGCAACCGGAAGAAGCATGACTTCACCCACGGGGTGGCCATCACCTCGTCGATCCACCCGGACGAGGACACCCACATCGAACCCGTCCGCTACGGCAAGGGCTCGAACGCGATGGGATTGCTCAGCACGCTGATGACCGACGGCGGCGGGCAGGTGCCGCGCTGGGCGAAATGGCTCGCACAGGTCGCGCGCCATCCCGGGCAGTTCACGTCGCTCTACTTTGGCATCAACCACTGGTCCGAGCGGGCCGTGATCGGCCTCACCATGCAAACGCTGGACAACTCGATCACGGTTCATCCGAAGCGCACCCGGCTCGGGCGGATCAAGCTGACCTCCAAGCACGGGCATGGCGTCCCGAGCCCTACCTGGATTCCCGCCGCCAACAAGGCCATGCGCAGCGTCGCGTCCGCCATCGGCGGCTTTCCCCTGGGCAGCGTCGGTGAGATGGTCGATATCCCGATGACGGCGCACTTCCTCGGCGGTTGCACCATCGGCGACTCCCCGGAAAGCGGCGTCGTTGACCCCTACCACCGCATGTACGGGCATCCCGGGCTGCACGTCGTCGATGGCTCCACCATCTCGGCGAACCTCGGCGTCAACCCGGCACTGACGATCACAGCCCAGGCAGAGCGGGCGATGGCATTGTGGCCGAACAAGGGTGAGGGTGACCCCCGGCCCCCGCTCGGTGTCGCCTACCAGCGCGTCGCGCCCGCGGCGCCGTTGAGCCCGATCGTGCCACCGTCCGCGCCGGCCGCGCTGAGGCTGCCTATCGCTGAGGTCCGCTAGCGCAACTCCCGGCTGGGCCGGTGGGGCCGGTCGGGCCGGGCGCTACGCGTACGGGTTACAACGGTGCAGCCACGCCCGCAGGTGGCCGGTGGTGTGGTGGGTCTTGTGCGGATGACGGGTGAACATCTTGATCACTTCCTCACCAGATGTACTCCCTGTTCCTACCTCCAGCGTGCTCCTTCCCATCCCCGGCGCCAGAGGCGAACGTCCTTCTCAGGAGGTGCCGTCGTACAGCGCGGCGATCTGGACCGCGTACCGCTCCATGATGATGTGGCGGCGCACCTTCAGCGTCGGTGTGAGCTGGCCGCCCGCCTCGGTGAAGTCCTCGTCGAGGATCGCGAACTTCTTGATCGCTTCCGCCTGCGACACCGCCTTGTTGGCGTCGTCGATGGCTGCCTGGATCTCCGCCCGCAGGGCGGGGTCGCCGCTGAGGTCGGACACGGTCGCCGTGCCCGGCCTGCCGTTGTCCGCCTTCCACTGGGCGAAGGCCTCCGGGTCGCCGGCCACGAGCACCGCGATGTAGGGCTTCGCGTCGCCTACGACCAGGCACTCGCTGATCAGCCAGTGGGCGCGCAGTCGGTCCTCGAGCACGGCCGGCGCGACGTTCTTGCCAGCCGCGGTGATGATGAGGTCCTTCTTGCGCCCGGTGATCGCGAGGAACCCCTCCTCGTCGAGGGCGCCGAGGTCGCCGGTGTGCAGCCAGCCGCCGGAGTCGATCATCTCCTTGGTGGCCGCCGGGTTGTTCCAGTAGCCGCCGAAGACCATGTGGCCCCGGACGAGGACCTCGCCGTCCGGCGCGATCCGGATCGTGCAGCCGGGGATCGGCCGGCCCACGGTGCCGATCTTCTGCGCCTCGGGTGTGTTGGAGTTGGTCGCCGGGCTGGTCTCGGTCAGGCCGTAGCCCTCCAAGATGGTGATGCCGCACCCGCGAAAGAAGTGCCCGAGCCGGACGCCGAGCGGGGCGGCCGCGCTCCAGGAGTACTGCACGTCACCGCCGAGCGCCGCGCGCAGCTTGGCGTAGACGAGCCGGTCGTACAGAGCGTGCTTCAGGCGGAGCGCGGGGCCGGGACCGCCGGTGTCCAGCGCCTGGCTGTAGGCGACGGCGGTGGCCTCCGCCCGGGCGAAGATCTTGCCGTGCCCCTCGGCGGCTGCCTTGCGCTTGGCACTGTTGTAAGCCTTCTCCCACAGCCGCGGCACCGACAGCACAGCCGTCGGCTTGTAGGCAGGCATCTCGACGACGGCGTCGGCCATGTCGGCGAGGCCCAGGACGGTGCGCGAGTAGATCGCGCCGTACTGGATGAGCTGGGCGTAGCTGTGCGAGAGCGGCAGGAACAGCAGCGTCGAGTGGTGCTCGCTGAACACCTTCGCGAAGCCGTCGTTCTGCATGCAGTTACGGGCGTTGGCGACGATGTTGCCGTGGCTGAGCATGCAGCCCTTCGGGCGGCCGGTCGTTCCGGAGGTGTAGACGATCTCAGCGAGGTCCCCGGCGCCGCGGGTCCGGCGCCGTTCCTCGACCTGCTCCGCCGTTACCTGCGCGCCGAGCGCTTCGATGTCGGGGAGGCCGCCGAACTGGCTGCCGTCGATCTCCCACACATTGGTGAGCGCGGGCAGGCCGGCCCGCGCGGTGGCGACCTTCTCGGCGTGATCGTCGGTCTCCACCACGGCGGCAACCGCACCCGAGTCGCGCAGGATCCACTCCACCTGGTCGAGCGAGGAGGTGGGGTAGATCGGGACGGTGATGCCACCGGCGGTCAGGATCGCGTAGTCCAGGAGTGCCCATTCGAACCGCGTGCGCGACATCAGGGCCACGCGGTCACCCGGTGAGATGCCGGCGGCGATGAACCCGGCCGCCAGGCCGCGCACCTGCCCGGCGAACTCGCGCCAGGTCACCGGGGTCCAGGTGCCGTTCACCTTTCGCTTCAGGCCAACCGCGCCGGGCCAGTCCTGCGCATGCGCGAAGACATCGTCCGTGACGTTGTCATCCGGTTTCACGACGTATGCCGCGGGCACGGAGATTTCCTGCATCGGTCCCCCTCGTGAGCGATGCCTGGTGCGGGTCCTCGATCCAGACGGTAGATGCGACGGGTTCACCGGGCCAGGGCAGAAGGTCCCGAGCCCCGGGAAACGGGCGCTTCAGCAGGGGAAGGACGCCTGCGCCTGAGTTAGAGTGATGGTACATTTCACCCTTTCCCCCGGGGAACCCATGAGCGAGCCCTCGCGCCGTGTTCCGGCGGCCGCCCGCCGGCGCCTCAACGGGATCTCCGAGATCCGCGGATTCTTCCGCACGAACACCACCCCGGTCTACTTCTTCGGGCCGACCGCGTTCAACCTGCTCGGTATCGACCGCTGGGTCCGCAACTTCAGCTATGTCGCCTACTACGACTCCTGGGACGGCAGCCACCCGCGGGTGTTCAGCCCGAAGCACAAACCGTACGTGAACTTCGAGAGCAGTGAGGAAATCAACAACTACCTGCTCTGCGATCCGGAGGTGCAGGCCTTCATCGCCTCCCGCGGCGGCCGCCCGAAGGTGGCGATGCTCTTCTTCGACGAGGAGACCGAACGGATCTGCGCGGAGCTGGGGTACGACATCACCCTCCCGTCCGACGCACTGCGCCGGCACCTGGACTCCAAGATCGTGACTACGGTGCTCGGCAACGAGGCCGGCGCCCCGAGCGTGCCGAACGTGCTGGGGGAGGTCAACTCGTGGGAGACGCTGGTCCGCGTCGCCGGGGACGCGGGACTCGGCACCGACCTCGTCGTGCAGACCCCTTACGGCGACTCCGGGAAGACCACCTTCTTCGTCTCCTCGGAGTCGGACTGGGCCGCCCACGCCGACGACATCGTCGGCCAGCAGGCGAAGGTGATGAAGCGGATCAACAACAAGGCCGTGGCGGTGGAGGCCGTGCTGACCAGGCACGGGACGGTCGTCGGGCCGTTCATGATCGACCTCACCGGCTACCCTGAGCTCACCCCCTACCAGGGCGGATGGTGCGGCAACGACCTGTTCCCCGAGGCGCTGCCGGATGAGCAGCGGGCCAGGGCGGTCGAGCTCGTCCGGCGGCTCGGCGGCCGGCTCGGGCAGGAGGGTTACAAGGGCTTCTTCGAGGTCGACGTCCTCATCGACCTCGACACCGACGAGGTCTACCTCGGTGAGCTGAACCCCCGCATTTCCGGCGTGTCGTCCATGACCAACGTCACCGCGGGCGCGTACGCCGATATCCCGCTCTTCCTCTTCCATCTGCTCGAATTCATGGATGTCGACTACGTGTTCGACGCCGAGGAGATCAACGAGCGGTGGCGCGAGATGGCAGACCGTGACGTCTGGGCACAACTGATCATCAAGGAGCCGAACGACTCCGTCGAGCGCATCCTGGCCGCCCCGCGCACGGGGACTTACCAGCTCAGCGCGGATGGGGAGCTGGTTTTTCTCTGGCCGTCCTACGACTGGCACCAGGTGACCAGCGAGAATGAGTGCTTCTTCCTGCGCGTGTATGGCCCGGGCGACTACCGCTTCAAGGGCGCGGACCTCGGCATCCTCATCACCAAAGGCCGCATGCAGACCGCCGCCGGCCTCACGCAGCGGTGCCGGCGTTACATCGCAGGCATCCGTTCCCACTACATCAGCGAGCCGATCGAGCAGCCTCCGGCCGGCGCGGCGTCGGTGTTCGTGAAGTGAGGGCCCGCCCGCCAGGAGCCGATCCCGGGCCGGAGCAGGACCACTAGTCTGGACCCATGCTCATGCAGGGGTTCCCGCCGCCGGCGGACGTGCAAGTCACGCTCGCGAACTGGCAGGAGCCGCCGTACAACCGGTGGTCGTTCTCGCACATGCGTGAGCTCGTGCCCACCCAGCGCATCTTCCGGGGTCACGGCCCGGTGACGCCGCTGCGGGCCAACCCGCTGCGGCTGGGCGAGATCGCGCTGCACCGCGCCGATGGCACCACGGCGATCGTGGACGAGGTGCTCGACGAGACCTACACCGACGCCGTCGTCGTCGCGCATGACGGGCAGGTGGTGCTCGAACGTTACGCGGGCGAGACGGGCGCGGACACCCCGCACCTGCTCATGTCGATCTCCAAGTCCATCGTGGGCTGTGTGGCCGGCAACCTCGTCGGGCGTGGCCTGCTGTCCCCCGCACAGCTGGTCACCGATTACGTGCCGGAGCTCGATCACGGCGGCTACCGGGGAGCCAGCCTGCGCGACGTGCTGGACATGCGCTCCGGGGTGGAATTCAGCGAGGACTACACGGATCTGGACGCCGAGGTGCGCGTCATCGAGGAGGCCATGGGCTGGCGCCCACCGTCACATCGCCAGCTGCCCAGCTCGATGTACGCCTACCTGACGACCCTCGGCGGAGCCGGCGAGCACGGCGGGGTCTTCGACTACCGTTCCTGCGAGACCGACGTTCTCGGGTGGGTCTGTGAGCGGGCGGCGAAGACCAGGATGGCCGACCTCATCGGCGAGCTTGTCTGGTCGCCGATGGGCGCCGAGCATGACGCCGAGATCACCTGTGACGGCGTGGGCACCGCGATTCACGACGGGGGGCTGTGCGCCACGGCGCGCGACCTCACCCGCTTCGGCATGATGCTGCTGGCCGGCGGCGAGGTGGCTGGCCGTCGCGTCGTCCCCGCCGCCTGGCTGCGCGAGGCGTGGACAACCGATCCGGACATCCTCGATGCCTTCGCCCGGTCCGTGTCAGGGCCGTACCTGCCCGGCGGGTGGTACCGCAACAAGTTCTGGTTCCTGCCGCGGGAGCACGGCGGCCTGCTGCTCTGCCTGGGCATCAACGGGCAGATGCTGTACGTCAGCCCCGGCACCGGCACGGTGGCCGCCAAGCTGTCCTCGTGGCCGGCCGCACAGTCACCGGCGATGCTGCACGACACGCTGCGCGCCTTCGACGCGGTCGGCGCGGCCCTGGCCGGCATCGCCGCCGCTGACCCGAAGCAGCAGCCCGGGCCCGCGGGAGTAGCGGCCGGACCTTCCCGCGGCCGGCTCGGTGGGGCACCCCGCTGACCGGCGGCCGGGAGCTGAGCCCGGCTGCCGCGCCGCCGGGCCCGCCGCGCCCGGTCAGGCGATACTGAGGCCCCCGTCGACGGGCAGCGTGACGCCGGTCACGTAGCGCGAGGCGTCCGAGGCGAGGAAGACGATGACCGCGGCGACCTCGGCCGCCTCGCCCTGCCGCTTGGCCGGGATCACGCCGAGGAAACGGTCGACATAGCCGGGCGGGTACGCCTGCGTCATCTCGGAGGCGAAGAAGCCGGGTGCCACCGCGTTGACCCTGATCCCCTTGCGCGAGGTCCACTGGGCGGCGAGGTCACGGGTGAGCCCGAGCAGGCCGGCTTTTGACGCGGCGTAGGCGGCCTGTGGCAGCCCCGCGGTCACGATGCCGAGCACGCTCGACACGTTGACGATCGATGAGCCGGCCGGCATGACCCGCGCGGCGGCCTGCGCCATCCAGTAGCAGCCTTCGAGGTTGGTCTCCAGCACCGACCGGAACTCCTCCGGAGTCTCGATGGAGGCGGGGACGGCGCTGCCCACGCCGGCGTTGTTGACCAGGATGTCGACCCGGCCGAGCGTCGCAACGGCCTGGTCGATCAGCCGCCGGCAATCCTCCGGCTGGCGCACATCGGTCGGCACGGCCAGCGCGCGCCGCCCGGCGTCTTCGACCAGCTTGCTGGTCTCGGCGAGCCGGTCGGCGCGCCGCGCCCCGAGCGCGACGTTGGCGCCGGCCTCGGCAAGCGCCTGGGCGACGGCAACGCCCAGCCCGGACGAGGCTCCCGTCACCACGGCGACCTTGCCATGCAGCTGGAACAGGCGGAGCACGGTCATCGATGCACACCCCAGGGGTCACGCCGGCAACCGGGTCAGCCGCGGCCCGGGAGCCCGCCGTCCTCACCACGGTAGGCGCCCGGCGGCGACATCACCAGCCGGCGGCGGCGGCGTAGACGACGACGTTGCTGAGATAGGAGCGGAGCGCGGGGTCGAAGATGCCGCCGCAGGGTAATGAGGCGGAGCTGGGAACCGACGGCGGGGCCGTAGACGGCGGCGGTAGGAAAGCGGTCCTTGCGGTAGGTGCCGGCGGCGTCCTCCAGGCTGGTGACGCGCAGCCCGCGCGCGCCGTCGAGCACCACCAGCGTGTGGATGGTGTCCGACGACAGCGAGACACCCAGGGAGGCGTCCTCGCTGCTCCCCGCGACCCGCACCACCTGGGTCCCGGCCGTGACCGGCGGGTAGGACGTCGTCCTGGCGAACTGCAGCTTCCGCGCCAGCACGCGCCCGCCCAGTGCCACGCGCACCATGTGCTGGCGCAGCGATGCCTGGATCACCCGGACCAGCGCCCGCCCCGCCGGCACGGCCAGCGTGTCCTTGAGTACCTGCAGCCGCAGTCCGGACGCGGGGCCCATCCCGGCCACGGTGTAGGCGTCCCCGGTGCTCACCCAGAACCCCGTTGACAGCACCGGCTGCGCCGTCGCCGCGGCACCCGCCGGGCGCATCGACACGGTGTAATCCCCCGCCGGGATGTTCTCATACGGCGAGACAGTGCCGTAGCTGACGTGCCGCAGCACCAGCCGGGCACGAGGGTCGCCGAAGGAGTACAGGTACACATCCACGGGCGGGGTGTTCGGCGACAGGTGCGCCAGCCGGACCCACCCGGCGCCCGGCGATGCCGACGCGGGGACCGCGCCGAGCAGCCCCGCCGACAGCGCCATCGCTGCCCCCACCACGAGCCGAAGAACGTTCTGTGGCAATCTCACTGGTCCCATCCCTCCCAAGGTGCGCCCGGCTCAGGGCCGGCCACGCATGTTTCGTTTGGCATCAATCAGGGTTTGCTCCGCGGCCGGCCGGCTGGGTCAGCAGGAGCCCGACCGGGCTGGGCGCGGCGAACTCGATCCTCAGCACGAATGAGCCGCCGGTGCCCCGGGCGATACCCGCCTGCGCCGGGGCGAAGGGCGGGCGCTGCGCGCGCACGAAGGCGAGCATGTTCCGCAAGCCACCGGTGCTGCCACCGGCGCGGGACGTGACAGCCACCTCCGCCGCCCGCAGCGGCATGCCCGCGCCGGCGCCGGGGCCGGAGTCCGCAAACGCCGCGACCCGCACCGGCCCGGCGGCGGCCACCGCCGCCAGCACGTGCAGCAGGCGCGTGTCCACCCGGCCGGTGTCCAGCTCATCGCGGGCGGCCGCGGCGGCGCTGACCCGCGGATTGCGCAGCAGCAGGCGCCCGGCCGCGCGGCGGGCGGCCAGGTCCGAGGCGAGCGCCGCCCGGTAGGCGGCCGCCCCGTCCGGCGCGACGGCGCGCACGTCGACCCGCAGCCCGCCGGAGCCGAAACTCGCGATGACCGCCGGCGCGTACACGCTCGCCAGGCGGCCGCCGAACTGGCTGCGCACACCGGCCGTCGCCATGACGACGTCGGAGCCGAGCGGATCGGCCGCGGCCGGCCGCAGCATCAGCAGGTTCCCGGCCGCGAACCCGTGCGCCTGCAGCGCGGAGCACATCGCCGGATCACAGGACACGATCGCGTCCCGGCTGACCTGCCGGGCGACCCATGCCGCCGCCTCGCCGCGCACCACCGCCGCCCGCCTGGCCGCCGCGCTGATGGGGCTGACGGGGCGATGACCCGCGGAGACGATCCCGGTCGCGTGGGCGGCCAGGGATGCGGTCACGACCATGAGGATGGTCACCAGCCCGAGCAGAGCCAGCCGCCGCCCCACCGTCATGGCCGTCCGCCCCGCCGCGGGCTGCTGCTGGCGGGCGAGGTCGCCCGCCTGGAACAGGTGGTAGCTGGCTTCGAGCGGTGCATGCAGGTCGTGCGGCCACGCGGTGATACGCCGCCGCCAGTATTCGGCTGCCCGCCGGTGAGCGTCGATCACCTCGTCGAGCCGGTGCGCCTCAGCCAGGCGGCGGTGGAGTTCGCAGGCGGTCCACCGGTGCACGAACACCGACGGCGGCTCGCCGCCGGGATCGGGCAGGTCGGCCGGGCCGGGCGGGCCGGGCGCGGGCCGGGCGGGCCGGGCCGGCCAGGGCCGGGTCGGCCGCCAGCAGTCCGGTTGCCGCACACTCCGCGACCAGGCCGGTGAGCCTGGCCGGGCTGGACTGGCCGCCGGGGAGCAGCGGGGCGTTGCGGCCGACCGGTGCGCGGTAGACCGATGCGCTGATGAGCAGGCGCTGCGCGTCGGCGCCGAGGCGGCCGAAAAGGTCTCCGAGCAGCAGGTCGCCGGCGATAAGAGTGATCTTCTCCGCGGCCGCTCGGGACAGCCTGGTGGGGGCGTCCGGACCCTTGCGCAGAATCGGCTGGCCGGCCCTGGCCTGGAGCGCCACGGCAAGGCGGTGGGCGACGTCGGGGAAACCGACATGACCGGTCGCGAGCAGCGCATCCAGATACTCCATCGTGCGTGGATGGCCGCCGAGCAGCCGCCACGCGCGGTCCAGTTCCGGTTCGCCGAGCCGCCCGAGTGCGGGCAGTGACATGGCCAGCTCCGCCGAACCTGAGCGGGACAACGGACCGAGGTGCCGGAACCCGAGCGTCGGCCCGTCGGCCCCGAGCAGGGTGAACGGATGG
Source organism: uncultured Actinomycetes bacterium (assembly GCA_963741615.1). Lineage (GTDB taxonomy): Bacteria > Actinomycetota > Actinomycetes > Streptosporangiales > Streptosporangiaceae > UBA9676. The sequence continues at coordinate 127,572 of CAVUIU010000030.1, read as the reverse complement.
CGGCAGGTGATCAGCAGCCTGACCAGCCGGGGTGCGTCTGCCCCGCTCGCCAGCAAGCAGGCCAGGGCCGGGTCACGGACAGCCCACCGGCCGGAGTCCGCCGTCAGGTTGTCATCGAAGTTGTCCAGCACGACCAGGTCCGGGATCTGGCCGAGGACGTGCTCGCGGAGCAGCGCCAGCCGCTGGGCCCACGGCAGATCGGTCCGTTCGGCCGCCTTCACCGCCTCGGCGCGGACCCGGCTCTGGCTGATAACCCCCGGATGACGCCGAACGGCCGCGGCCAGCCCGGCGAGGAACGTGTTGACGGACACCTCGCCACTGATGATCGTGGTCGTGCGTTCGGGTTCGAGGCGCCCGACCCGCGCGGCGATCTCGGCGGCAAGCATGGACTTGCCGATTCCGCCGACGCCGTGCACGACCAGCCCGGCCAGCTCGGAGCGCACCAGGTCCGCGGACCAGCGCCGCCGCTCGACGGACCGGATCGAGCGGGACAGGAGTGAGATCGCGGCCGGCGCCCCGTCCCCGGGTAACACCGGGTTACCCGGCCGCAAACGGATCACTTTCGCCGCCACAACGCCCCCCTCCTCCGTAATCCGGACGGCCGCAATACCGATATATAGCACAGCGCACGCCCCTGCAGATCCTTTTTGGGATTGACCCGGGTTGCGGCGGCAATTATCATCGGAATATCAGCAGGAATAGCCTGGCTATTCGCAAAGCTCCTCTTTGCAAAATTAGCGCTGATAACACCAATAAGCACATTCATCCGCATCTGCGGCACATGTGCGGACCTGCGGCGCTGGCGCCTTGACTACCGGGCGCTGGTGGCGCCCCGCGCGCTGCCCGCGGCTATGCGGCGTACCCCGCGGCCTTCCGCACGGCCATCCGCACGATCACGCGGGCGGCACCGGGTGCGTCCGCCCCAGGATCCCTGCCGTGGTACTTCCAGGAAAGCTGAATGTGGAGCCGCCGGCCGGGGTCCGGGATCATCGACACCCGGCCGCGCAGCTCGACATAGTTCTCCGGGTCACCGGAGTCGAGAATCGTGACGCTGACGCGCGGGTCACGCAGCATGTTGCGGTGCTTCACGCGCCCTTCCACCGTCGAGAACAGCACGTCATCGCCATCACGGCCCACCCACATCGCGGAGGTGTGCGGGCTGCCATCGGGATTGACCGTGGCGAGGACCGCGTAGTTCCTCCCGTCGAGCAACCTGAGCGTCGCCTCACTGAGCGAGATAGCCATGCCGGAACGCTAGCAACGACCAGCGGTTCCTCGTCAACCGCGGGGGGCGCGAACCCCGTGACCCGGCGCGCGGCTAGCCGGACTTGGTGATGGCCGCGGGCTGCCGGGGAGTCACCGCCCGCGGCCGGGCGGGGACGAGCAGGCCCGCCCCGACGCAGCAGGCCAGGAACAGGGCTGACATGGCGAACGTTCGGGTGAACCCGGTCAGCGTCGGCAGGCCGTGCACGGTGCTCGCGGCGACGAAGGTCGCCGCGAGCTGGCCTCCGAGCGCTCCGCCGAGGGTGCGGAGCACCGTGTTCATCCCGCTCGCGACGCCTGTCTGGTAGGGCGGGACGGCCTGGACGATCAGGTTGCCGAGCGCTGCGAACGCGAGCCCGATCCCGACCCCCAGCAGCATCGAGCTGAGCAGCATGTCGTACGGGTACCGGCTGGTTATCGTCAGCCAGCCGCAGGCGACGGCGCTCACCGCCGCGCCGGCGATCAGCGCGCGCCGTGAGCTGAAGCGCCGCTCGACCCGGCCGGCCACCGAGCCCAGCACGCCCATGCCGAGCGCGCACGGCAGCAGGTACAGTCCCGCGGCCACGACCGAGGCCCCGTAACCGAAGCCGGTGCTCGCCGGGAGCTGGGCGAGCTGCGGAAGCAGCAGGAACCACGAGTACAGTCCCGCGCCGAGGAGGAAGGCCGCCAGGTTGACCGTCCATACCCCGCGGACCCGCATCATCGTCATGTCGATCAGGGGGTTGCGGCTGCGCAACTCCACCAGGATCCACCAGCCGCAGACGGCCAGGCCGGATGCCAGGAGCACCAGCGTGGGCGGCCCTGTCCAGCCCCAGACCGTGGTCTGGGCGATCGCGATGAGCACGCAGGACATGCCGGTGGTCATCAGCGCCGCCGCCGCCCAGTTGACCCGGCCCGGCGAGCGGACCGGTGATTCCGGGATGTAGCGCCAGGCGCAGAAAGCGGCGAGGATCATGGCCGGCAGCGGAATCCAGAACAGCCAGTGCCAGTTCAGGTGCTCGTCGATGATCCCGCCGACAACCAGCCCGAGCCCTCCCCCGACCCCGAGGATGGCGGACATCAGCCCGATGCTCCCGGCGACCCGGTCAGCGGGAAACTCGTCCCGGACGATCGCGAACGAGAGCGGGAAGATACCGCCGGCCACCCCTTGGATGATCCGGGCCACGATCAGGACAGCCAGCGAGCCGGACAGGGCCGCGAGCAGGGTCCCGGCGGCGAGCGCCAGCAGGGTCCAGACCAGCAGCCGCTGCTTGCCGTGCATGTCGCCGAGCTTGCCGATGATCGCCGTGCCGACCGAGGCCGAGAGCAGGAAGCCGGTCAGCAGCCAGGTGACACCCGTCTCGCTGGCCTGGAGGCTGCGCTGGATGGTCGGCAGCGCCGGGATCACCGCAGAACTCAGGACCGCGTACACAAGGGCAGCGAGCGACAGGACGGCCAGGATCAGGTTCGGATGGACGCGGCGAGCCCCGCGCGACCCTGGCAGCATCCCGTCACTGTAACTGAACGGTCATTCCGGGCAGCTACCCCAATCACCCCGGAGCCGCCTTCACCACCTGGTATAGGGCGTGGTCCTGCCACTTGCCGGCGATGTTGAGGTAGGCCGGCGCCACGCCGAAGCGGACGAACCCGTTGTGTTCCAGCACCCGCTGCGACCTGACGTTGTGCAGCAGCGTGGCGGCCTGGATCCGGTGCAGCCCCAGCCCCCCGAAGGCCACCCCGATGATGTCGCGCACGGCGCAGGTGGCCAGGCCGCGCCCGTTGTCCGCGGCGCTCACCCAGTAGCCCAGATGACACGACAGGAACGGGCCGCGCACGATGTCGCTGAGCGTGATGCGGCCGGCCACGCGGCCGGACTCACCGAGGATGACGTGAGGGAGGGCTGTCCCCTGCGCGTACCGCGTGAGCGCGTCCCGGATCACGGCCCGCTGGCCCTCGGCGGTGAAGTAGTCGTCGCCGCGGACCGGCTCCCAGGGGGCGAGGAAGCCGCGGTTGACGCGGAGCAGCTCGGCCAGGACCGGGCCGTCGCCGAACGTGACAAGCCTGGTGACGCTCACCCGTCCATGCTCGCAGGTGGCGATGCCAGCGGACGCCCGCATCCGGTGGCCGTGACGACGGCCGTTCATCCGCCCGGGACTAGGCGGCCGGGACCGCGGGCGGCGCGGTGGTGGCCCAGCGGATGGCCTGGACCATGGCGCGGCCGGCCGGACGGACGACCGTGGCCTCGGTCACCGGCAGGCGGGGCAGGCGGAGCGGCCGCCGGGCCCATCCGGGCAGGAGCGAGACGGCCGCGGCGCCCAGCACGCCGTAGGGCGCCCGGGCAACCAGCGGAATCGGCGGGCTGAGCAGCAGGAACCTGGCCGCTGCACGGGCTTGTGCGGTGCCGGCCAGCTCCGCCCGGTAGCGGGTGATCGCGGCGGCCAGCTCGGCTTCGGTGCGCGGCGGGTCGGGCACCCCGAGCTCGCCGCCGATCCTGGCCATGTCAGCGACGTAACCATCGCGCCCGGCCTGGTCCAGGGGCCGCGCGCCGAAGCGGGTGTGGGCACGCAGGAAGCTGTCGGCCTCGGCGATATGCACCCAGGTCAGCAGGCGCGGGTCCGAGGCCGCATACGGCCGCCCGTCCGGCGCGGTTCCGGTGACCCGCCGGTGGATCGCCCGGACCCGCCCGATCGCTTCCTGCGCATCGCTGGCCCGGCCGAACGTCGTGACGGCAAGGAAGTAGCTGGTCCGCTGCAACCGCCCCCACGGGTCGCCGCGGTAACCCGAGTGCCCGGCCACCGCGGCCATGGCCAGCGGATGCAGCGACTGCAGCAGCAAAGCCCTGATCCCGCCGATGAACATCGAAGAATCCCCGTGCACGCGGCGGACCGGGCGGTCCTCGGCGAACCAGCGTTCGCCCGCGGCCTCATGGATGAGCCGGCGGCGCGCCGGGCCTTCCGGCCCGGCTACCCGCTCGAAGATGGCCGCACCGATCCGCCCGCGGACGCGATCTGCGGCACCCTGGCCTGCCATCCCCTCATTATCACGTGACCTGCGCCCGGGTGGCGCGTTGGCCTGCGCCCGGTGGCGGGTTCACGCTACGCATCCCGCCCCGGACCGGGCGGCGCTGAACCGCGGCGGGTGTCATCCAGCAGGTACCGGTAGGGGCATTCACGAGGGCTCGCCGCCAGGCACGACCGGCATGGCCGCTCGGGGTCAAGGACACAGGCGTCCTCTTGCGCGGCCGCGGCTGGCGGTGGGCGGCCCGGCCGGACGTCCATGACGTTTCTCAGCCGCCCAGCAGCGGGCTGACAGCGTCCAGGACCTCCTGCGCCCCGGCGACGAACCCCCGCCAGTGCGGGTTGTCGAAGTAGCCACCGCGGCCGGGCCCGAGGTTCTCCTCCGCGAGGCCGTGCAGCTCATCCGCTGTCGCGTAGTCGCACGCCCAGATGATCCCGTCGCCGCGCCCCCGCTGGTACTGCTCGGTTGGCTGGACGTCAGCCGTGGCGTCATTCAGCAGCGGGCCGATGGCGTCCAGGACCTCCTGCGCCCCGGCGACGAACCCCCGCCAGTGCGAGTTGTCGAAGTAGCCGCCCCGGCCGGGCTCGTAATCCTCGACCAGGTCGCGCAGCTCATCCGCCGTCGCGTAGTCGCACGCCCAGATGATCCCGTCCCCATGCCCCTTCCGGTACTCCTCGGTTTCCTGGTCGTCAGCCGTGGCGTCCGGCCTGGCTGGCACCGTCGCGGAGGCCGGCGAGCCCGGGTGCATCGTGGTGCTCATCACGGCGCTCCCTTCTGTGCTGCATGCTGCTGCAGGTACTCGTGCATGGCGCCCGCCGCCCTGCGGCCAGCGCCCATGGCCAGGATCACCGTCGCGGCACCGGTCGCGATGTCGCCGCCGGCGAAGACGCCCTCGCGGCTGGTGGCGCCCGTCTGCGAGTCGGTGACGATGCAGCCGTGACCGTCGACGTCGAGGCCGTAGGTGGTCCGCGGGACGAGCGGGTTCGGGTTCGTGCCCAGGGCGATGACGACGACATCGGCCTCCATCGTGAACTCAGAGCCGGGCACCGGAACCGGGCGGCGGCGGCCCGACTCGTCGGGCTCGCCAAGCTCGGTGCGGATGCACTCGAGGCCGCGGACCCATCCGTGCTCGTCGCCGAGGAAGCGCTTCGGGAGGGTGAGCCAGTCGAAGATCACGCCCTCGTCCCGCGCCCGCTCGTAGTCCTCCGCCCGCGCGCCCTTCTCCTTCTCGGAGCGGCGGTACACGATGTGGGCCTCCTGCGCGCCGAGGCGGATCGAGCAGCGCGACGCGTCCATCGCGGTGTCGCCGGCGCCGATCACCGCGGCCCGCTTCGGCCGGTGAATGGGCGTGTCGTACTCGGGGAACGAGTACGCGTGCATCAGGTTGACGCGCGTGAGGAACTCGTTGGCCGAGTAGATGCCCTTGAGGTTCTCGCCCGGGATGTTCATGAAGATGGGCGAGCCCGCGCCGGTGCCGACGAAGACCGCCGAGTAGCCGAGCTCGTCGACGAGCTGGTCGATGGTGACCGTCTTGCCGATGATCACGTCGCGCACGAACTCCACGCCGAGCGCCTTGAGGTGCTCGACGTCCTCGTTGACGATCTCCTTCGGCAGCCGGTACTGCGGGATCCCGTAGCGGAGGACGCCGCCGAACGCGTGCAGCGCCTCGAAGATCGTCACGGGGTAGCCGAGCTGCGCGAGGTCGCTGGCCACCGTGAGGCCGGCCGGACCCGAGCCGACGATCGCGATCTTCTGGTCGCGCCAGATGTCGGGTGCGGCGGTCTCGCCGCCATTCCCGTGCGTGCGCTCCCAGTCGGCGACGAAGCGCTCCAGCCGGCCGATGCCGACCGGTTCCTGATGGGGGCTGAGCACGCAGCGGAACTCGCACTGGTGCTCCACCGGGCAGACGCGGCCGCAGATCGCGGGCAGCAGGTTGCGGCGGCGGATCGAGATGGCGGCGCCCCCGAAGTCCCCCAGCGCGACGTGGCGCACGAAGTCCCGGATCGGCACGTTGACGGGACAGCCCTGCTCGCAGACGGGGTCCTGGCAGTTGAGGCAGCGGCGCGCCTCGGCGATGGCCCGCTCCACGGTGTAGCCCTCGGCGACCTCGTCCCAGCTGTGGCGGCGCTCGTCGGCGTCCCGGCACGGCATCTCGGTCTTGTGCGGATACACGATCGGCATGGCACTTACCTCCCCAGTCCTGCCAGCTCGCAGGCTAGGTTCTCCTGCTCTTTGTAGGTCGTCAGGCGGTCGTCCGCCTCGTCGAAGTCCACCTGGTGCGCGTCGAAGAACGGGCCATCCACGCAGGCGAAGAGCGACTTGCCGCCGATGGTCACCCGGCAGCCGCCGCACATGCCCGTCCCGTCCACCATCAGCGGGTCGAGGGAGACCATGGCGGGCAGGCCGCGGCGCCGGGCCGTCTTCGCGACGGAGCGCATCATCGGCATCGGTCCCACCGCGAAGCAGTGCGTGAACCCCGCGCCCGCGTCCAGCAGCTCCTCCAGGCGGCCGGTGACGAAGCCCCGGTAGCCGAGGGAGCCGTCGTTGGTGCACACGTGCAGCTCGTCGCTCTCCGTCGCCAGCAGGTCGGCGAGGATCACCAGATCGCTGGTCCGGGCGCCGACGATGGAGGAGACCCGCACGCCGCGCGAGCGCAGCTCGCGGGCCAGCGGGAACACCGCGCCCGTACCGAAGCCGCCGCCGATCAGCACCGCGTGGCCCTCCTGCGGGAGCGGCACCGCCATGCCGAGCGGGCCGGCGAAGTCGAGGAACGCGTCGCCCACCTGCATCGCGCAGGCGAGCGCGCTCGTGCGCCCCGCCTCCTGGACGACGATCGTGATCGTGCCATCGGCCCGGCTGAAGTCGGTGATGCTGATCGGGATCCGCTCGCCGGTCTCACTGACCCGCACGATCACGAACTGGCCGGGCGCGGCGTTTCGTGTCACGAGCGGGGCGTGCACGACGAACAGCTTGGTGATGTCCGTCAGGTCGCGCTTGGAGATGATCCGCGCGGTGGTGTCCATGGTCACTCCACTCAGAGCAGGGGGTTCTCGTCGCGGGCCTTGAGCCGCAGCCAGCGGCGCTCGACCTCGGCCTCGATCGATGCCAGCGCCGCCTCGTTGCCGGGCTTGCCGAGGTGCGCCGTCTTGCCCATCAGCTTCAGCCAGTTGGCGACGGGCACGCGCCGCCCGATCGGGTCCGGGTCGTACGTGATGCGGGTGACGCCGCGCTCGATCTCGTACAGCGGGAAGAAGCACGAGTCGACCGCGGCCTGGACGATGTTGACGCCGACGCGGTCCTCGGTCTTCCAGTTCAGCGGGCAGGAGATCAGCACCTTCCCGTAGGCCGTGCCCTGACGCTTCGCGTACCACTGCGCCTTGGCGGCCTTGGCCACGAGGTCGTCGGGGTAGCCCTCGACGCCCGTGAAGACGTACGGGATGTTGGTCGCCGCCATGATCTGCGGGGTGTCCTTGTGGTGGAAGGCCTTGCCCAGCTCGGCGGGCCCCACGTGGCTCGTCGATGTCATGTGGCCGAGCGGCGTCGAGTAGCTGAGCTGGCTGCCCGTGTTCATGTAGCCCTGGTTGTCGTACTCGACGACGATCATCCCGTGGTTGCGGAGCGCGGCCCCGATCGCGGCGCCCATGCCGATGTCCATACCGCCGTCGCCGGTGATCATCACGAACGTGATGTCCTCACCGACGGGCAGCTCGCCGCGGCGGATGCGCTCGTGGAACATCTCGACGAGCCCGCTCAGCGCGGCGGCGCCGTTCTGGAAGAGGTTGTGCACGTACGTGATGCGGTGCGAGGTGAAGGGGTAGCCGGTGCTGACGACCATCGCGCAGCCGGTCTGGTAGAGCACGACGACGTCGCCCTCGATGCCGCGCAGGAACTGGTCGAGCGCCGGGAAGATGCCGCAGCCGGGGCAGGCGCCGTGGCCGGGCAGGACCCGCTTCGGCTTCGCGGCGAGCTGCCAGTAGGGCGGCGCGTTCGACCTGGAGCCGGCCGTCCGGGCCCTGCTCCACCGTGAGCAGCCCGCTGGTCATCTCCTCGCGGGTGAGCGGGGGCGCGCCGCGGCGCGGCCGCGGCGGCTTCGCGGGATCGCCTGGCTCCACACCGTAGTAGTCGAACGGCACCTCCACCGCGCCGTGCTCGGCGGCGTCGGTCGCGAGCCGGAAGAACGCCTCGGCGTCCTCCGCATAGAAGTCACGGCCGCCGAGGCCGTAGACGCGGCTCAGGCAGAGGGTGTGGTTCTCCGGGTCGTCCTTCAGCGCGGACTTCACCTCGTGCGTGAGGTTGCCGCCGTCCGTGCCGTAGCAACCGGAGCGCTCGCCGAGCACGACGGCCCGGACACCGCGCAGCGCCTCGCGGATCGCGTCCGCGGGGAACGGGCGGATCACGTTGGGGCTGATGACGCCGGCCCGGACGCCGTCGGCGCGCAGCCGGTCGGCGACGTCCTTCGCGGTCTGCGCGGCCGAGTTGATCAGGAAGACCGCGACCTCGGCGTCGTCCATGCGGTACAGGTTGACGGGGTCGTAGCGGCGGCCGCTCAGCGCCTCATACTCGTCGACGACCTCCGGCAGCGCGGCCAGCGCGGCGTCCATCGCCCGCTTGAGCTGGTACTTGTTGTTGATCAGGTCCGGGTCGTTCATGTACGGCCCGATCGTCACCGGGTGCCGCGGGTCGAGCGCCGTCACCGTCTCCGGCACCGGGCCGAGCCAGCCCTGCACGGTGGCGTCGTCCTCGAAGCTCGAGACGCGGCGCTTCTGGTGGCTCGTGAAGAAGCCGTCGAAGGCCACGATCGCGGGCAGCCGGACGTCGGCGCGCTCGGCGACGCGCAGCGCGATGAGGTTCATGTCGTAGACGGCCTGCGGGTCGCGCGCCATGAAGATCAGCCAGCCCGTGTTCAGCGCGTAGTACACGTCGGAGTGGTCGCCGCGGATATCGAGCGGCCCGCTCACGGCGCGGGTCGCGAGGTCGAGCAGCATCGGGTAGCGCGTCCCCGACTGCACGGGCAGCTCCTCAAGGGAGTACAGCAGCCCCTGGGAGCTCGTCGCGTTGAAGACGCGGCCGCCGCCGGTCGTGGCGCCGTAGCAGATGCCGGCGGCGCTGTGCTCGCCATCGGCCGGCACCATCACGATCTTGTGCTCGCCGGCCGCCTTCATCTCGTCGAGCAGCTCGGCGATCTCGGTCGAGGGCGTGATCGGGTAGTAGCCCATCAGATGGAAGTTCATCTGCTTCACGGACAGCGCGGCCATCTCGTTGCCGGTGCGGAACCCGACAACCTGCGCGGCGCGGCCGACCTTCGGCTCTGGCGGTGCGACCGTCATCAGACGGCCCCCCTCTCGTCCTCGAGCCACGCGAAGAGCGGGACGCGATTGCGCTCGGCCCAGCCGTCCTCCTCGCGGAGTTCGGTGAGCGAGCCGGTCGGGCACGCGTCAACGCACTTCAGGCAGCCCTTGCAGTAGTGGTAATCGATGCCGCGCAGCCGCACGGCAGGCTCGCCCTCGCCGTCATCGGACCAGACGAAGCAGAGATCGGGGCAGACGATGTCGCAGATCCCGCAGTGCACGCACGAGTCGGGGTCGTAGGCGGGGAGGAAGCCCTGCCGGGACGTGCTCAGGTTCTTGCGGATGCTGTTGCCCGAGTCGAGGATGATGCCGCCGATCGGCGCGTCGAGGTACCCGAACGCGGGCGCGACCCGCTGCGCCGGCAGGCCGGTGTCGCCGGCCGTGGGAGTCCAGGTCATGCTCCGCAGCTCGCGGTAGCCGCGGTCGAACGTACGGAGGTTCGCCTCGACGAGGTGCGCGTAGCGGACGGAGAGCGTGTCGCGGATGGTCTCCTTCAGCGCGTCGGCGTCGAGGAACGGGCAGGCGCGGGCGACCGCGCCCAGCATCGCGGTGTTCAGGCGGGTCTTCTCCTCGAGTGCGATGCCGAGCGCGTCGAGCACCGCCACCGTGCCGGAGCGGAGCCCGAGCTTTTCCCGGATCTCCTCGGGGGCCGAGCGGGTGTTCACGATCAGCGTGCCGGTGGCGGTCAGGCCGGCGGCCACGTCGAACGAGCTGGCCAGCGCTTCGTGGAAGACCGCGACCACCTGCGGGTTCTCGATCGGGCTGCTCGTGCGGACCTCGCGGTCGCCGGCGCAGAAGCGCACGAACGACTTCACCGGCGTGCCCTTCTTCTCTGAGCCGTACGAGGAGAAGTGCGCGCCGTTCAGGCCCTGCCGCAGGACGCCGGCCTCGGCGATCATCTTCCCGGCGAGGTGGGCGCCGAGCCCGCCGATCGATTCGAAACGGATGCCGAAGAAGCCGTCCTTGTCGGCGCCGGGGAGCAGATCCGTCCCCATGCCCGCTGAATTAGCCACCGCCAGCACTGACATCGCACACCTCCGTGGTCCCCACTAGTGACTCGCAGGTGTCTTCATGCTGTGCCGTACCAACGGTGCTGGCCCAGGGTCGAAGGTGATGCTGCCGAGTGCCGAACGTCCCCCGCTCAGGGGGCGCGTGTCACGCGGCCACCGGCGGGCGATGCCCGCCGGGGCAGATGGGGCGACCTGTGCACCAGGCATGCCAGCCAGCCCCTCCTGCGCCCCAGAGCACCCGTTGGGGCCACGGGCCGCACCGGCCCCGTGGCCCCGTTGGGCTCACTCGGCCCAGGGCGGGGTGAAGGGCGCGCCCCCGGGCAGGCACCCTTTCCCGCCGACCGGCAGGACCGCGATGGCCTCGAGCGGCCCGTCGTAGGGATTGGCCAGGCTGAACGGCTCGCCGGGCGGGACGACAATGGCGTCTCCGGTGGCCACGTCATGGGCGGCACCGCCGAGCGACACTATGGCCCGCCCGCCGGTCACGACGAGGATTTCCTCGCGGTCCAGGAAGTGTTCGACGGCCGGCGCGCCTGACGCCAGGATCACACGCCATACGCTGGTCTCGGTGGCGCCCCGGCTCGGTGACGCGAGTCCGACGAAGGTGGCATGGTGCTGGTTGAAGACGGGCGCGGTGGTCCCGGAGATCACGGGCATGAGCACCTCCGTAAGATCTACAACTAAGGTTGACAACCTAAGTTGTATAAGATGGGAAGTGTGATGTCAACCGAGCCCTACGACTTCGGCATCCTGCTCGGCCTGGCGTACCAGGATTTCGTGGCCGAGCTGAACGACCACCTGGCGCGCCGGGGGTTCACCTCGGTCGGCGGCTCGTACGGCTACGTGTTCCGGGCGCTGGTGGGGCAGGACCTGACGACCAGCCAGCTCGCCGCGAGGTTGCGGATCACCCCGCAGGGCGCGGCGAAGATCGTCGATGAGATGACTGCGACCGGTTATGTCGAGCGCCAGGTGGATCCGGGTGACCGGCGGGCAAAGGTGCTGCGGCTGACCGAGCGGGGCCGCGGCGCCGTGTCGGCGGCGCGCGCCTTTCACCGCGACTTCGAGCGCCGGCTGGCACGGCGGCACGGCACCGCCGCGGCCGCGGCGGTCCGCGAGGCCCTCACCGGCATCGTCGAGCGGGACGCGACGGCCACGGACGCGGCCGAGCGGCTCCTCCGCCCGCTGTGACACCGCCCGGGCGCAATGACGGCGTGACCGCCGTCGTCAGGGCCGTCCTGTTCGATCTCGACGACACGCTTCTCGATGGTGATCGTGCCTGGCGCTCGGGCATGGACGCGCTGCTGGCCCGCTGCCCGCAGGTCGACCGAGCCGCTGCTTTCCATGCCTGGCAGGCCGCGTTCCAGGAGCACTTTCCCCGGTATCTCGCCGGCGAGCTGACCTTCGAACAGAGCCGGGTGGCGAGGATCCGGTCCTTCGCCGGGCGGCTGGATGTCACCGTCGGGACGGGTGGCGAACTCGCCTGGTTCGATGACTACCTCGCAGGTTATGAGGCGGGCTGGGCTGCGTTCGGCGACGTCGCGCCCTGTCTGTCCGCGCTGGCGGGGCTGCGGCTCGGCGTGATCACCAATGGCGACGGTGATCAGCAGCGGGCCAAGCTCGCGGCGCTCGACCTCGCGGCCTCCTTCGAGGTGGTCATCGTCTCCGGGGACGCCGGCTGCGCGAAACCCGATCCGCGGATCTTCCGCCTCGCGGCGGACCGGCTGGGCCTCGCGCCTGAGCAGTGCCTGTACGTCGGGGACCGGCGCGACAGTGACGCCCTGGGCGCGCGCGCCGCCGGGATGCACGCGGTCTGGCTGAACCGCCGGGCGGCCAGCGCACCCGATGACGCGGTCCAGGAGATCGCCACCCTGGCAGAACTGACGGCCCTGCTGCCAAGCCCGGGCGGCCATCGCGGTGGCTGACCCAGCCCGGCGTGGACTGCCGGGGGGTTGGCGTGCCAGACTGCGGGGACGGTTGTTGAGCCCGCTGCGATGCCGGGCTGGCTCCTGCCCGTTTGCAGGTCCTCCCGGGGTCGCACCGATTGGTCCCGAGGTGAGCCACTCATGGTTGATCAAGAGCGCTGGACCCCCGCCCCGGGCAGGCCGGCCATGGTCACATCCTGCTGGCTGTGCGGCATCCGCTCATCGCCCGGCCATATGGTGGCCGACGGCGGCAGCGCCTGTGCCGACGTCCGCTGGTACTGCCTGGACACCCGGGGATGCACCCAGCGCTGGACCTCACACCAAACCGCGGACGCCGGCACCGGCCTGGACACCACCGCGACAGCGCAGGCACCGGGCCAGCACCTCACAGGCCGCGACGTCGCCTGGTTAGCACCGGCACGGCAGCACCCACGGCCACCGCACATCCCGCCCGCCGCGGTCGGAGCCGACGCGGTCCGCGGCCGCTGCCGGCTCTCAGGGCGCGGGGCACACCGCGGCTAGGCGCTGTTTCCCCGCGGACCCGGTGATGACCGCGAGCTGGTCCTGCGTGCCGAACGTCCGCCAGCGCGCGGTCAGCCGCACCGGCGCTGCCCCGGCGGTGCGGACGGTCAGCCGGGCGGTCACCCTGCCGGTGGCCTGGTTCCACCGGGCGGTGCCATCGATGGTCGCGTCGATCACCCAGCGGACGTTGCTGAGCGAGATCCGCAGCACGTTCCCGCCGGAAAACCTGACCCGGCCGCCGCGCAGGCCCTGGTCGTGGTCGTCATCCAGCAGCGGCCAGCGGCTGATCTCGTCCCCGACGCTCGCGAGCGCTGCCGAGGCAGCCTGCAGCGCCTGACGGCTGCCCGTGTTTCCGGGCGCCGCGGTCGCGGGCACCGCATCAGCAAGGCGCAGCGGGTAAGTGCCGACGGTGTGAACCGGCGCGACCTGCGGCGCGCATGCGGTGTTCTCGGTGGGCAGGCCAGCGGGATGGCGGACAAAGCGCTGGTAGATGGAGGCCGGGCAGGAGTCGTTGGCGTCCTGCAGCGTCACGTGGGTGAGGTTGGCGACCCGGACGACGACGCGGGCCGACTCGCCCATCTGCCTTGCCACCAGGGTCGCCCCGTGCAGCCACGGCGTGAGCGAGTCGAAGGTGCCGGAGAGAATGAGCACCGGCAGCCTGGCCGGCACCAGTGGCGGCTTGCGGGTGATGGGCGGGATCAGGTGCGCCGGGGCCGGCCAGCCGAGGCAGCCGCTGTAGGCCTCGGTGTACTGGTCCATCTGCGTCCACTGGGTGATGCTGAACGGCGCGAAGACCTGCCCGAGCTGGTGGCGCAGGGCGGCGCGGTACTGGCGGGCCCGGACCGCCGGTGCCGCCGAGCGGCTGAAGAGCTGCGGGTAGTCGGTGCATGCCACGGCGAAGTACAGGCCGTCGCTGAACTCGGGCAGCGGGTAGTTGGTGTTGTCGAAGCCGAGGGACAGCGCGGCCAGCCGCAGCAGCGGCGCCGTGTCGCCGTGGCGCAGCAGGGCCCGCGCCGCGGCGTCAAGGTCCTGGTAGACGACGGGGTCGAAGCCGGCGTTGTTCACCAGATTGACCAGCGTCTCCGGGGTCACGATCAGCGTGGTCCGGTTACCTGCCGCGCTCACGGTCGCGCCGCTGACCGGCGAGCGGGCGAGCCTGGTTTCCAGGGCCCCGATCCGGGACCAGGCCCCCCGGCCGCCGGTGGCCGCGGCGCAGGCCGGCGAGCGGGAGCATGCCTGGGCAAAAGCGCGGCGGGCGGTTACCACGGTGGTCGTGTACCACGGGTCGAGCGCGAGCACCTGGTAGGTCGAGTCGAGGGTGACCGAGCGCAGCTGCCCCGGGTAGCGGGAGGCGAAGACCTGGGCGAACCAGCTGCCGTATGAATCCCCGTACAGATCCACCCGGCCCAGGCGCAGGGCCCGCAGCACCCGGGTCACGTCGCGGGCCGAATAGGCGGTGTTGAACAGGTCGGAGGCGTGCACCCAGCCGCCATGACGGTAACGCCACGTGTGATCGAGCTGCCTCCCGCACGCCGCCACCAGCTGGTTGAAGGGCCGGCCGTACTGGTGCTGTGATCGGCCGTAGTGCTCCAGGCCAGGGCAGTTCACCGGGGTCGAGTTGCCGGTGCCGCGCAGGTTGACCAGCAGCAGGTTGCGCGTGCGCACCAGCGATCCCATCATCGCGACGTACGCGGGCTCGGTGCCGGTGCTCGCAAAGCCGGGCCCGCCCTCGACCGCAAGGACGGTGCCCGTTGAATGCCGGGTGCCAGTGGCCGGCAGCCAGCGGAACCCGATGTGAATGTCCGGGCTGGCCGCCGACGAGTAGTCCAGCGGGACCGCGAGCCCGCCGCAGTAGGTCAGCGGGACCTGCGCGCACCTGCGCACGGTGACGTCCCCCACCCGCGCAGATCCCGGGGCGGCCGCGCGGGCCTGCGCCCACGGGACCGCGGCCCTGGCCGGAACCACCGCCGCGGCCGCGACCAGCCCGATCATCGTCAGCCCGCCGGCCACCAGGACGGTCACCCGTGGCAGCGCCGCACGGCGGCCATCACCTCGCCGCATCATCCTGGCCTGCACACGGAAATCCTAGCTGGGCGCCCCTTCACATGATCTTGATGGCCTCCCCGGTGGTGGGCGCAAGGGGACCGGGCAGGCCCCGTTCTCCACCACCCGGGCTCAGCTTGATATATCAAGCGAATGCTAGGTATAATGAGCATAGGACAAGGACACATGGAGGAGAGATGACTGACACCGTGACCGTCGTCCGGGACATGGAAGGCTGGATTCTGGACCTGGTCGGCAAGAGCAACGCAGTGGCACTGGAGGCCCTGAAGGTCGCGACCGACGCGATTCAGCCGATGGCATCGGCGATTCCGTCCGTGACCCCGCCCCTGGCCTACGACTTCACCGAGCAACTGATGGCGAGCGAGCGGGCGTTCGCGGAGAACGTGCTGCACCTGACCGCACGGCTCACGCCGGCTCACGCCACGGCCAAGTAGGGCGGTACAGCACAGAAGTCACGCACGGACAGCGCGGCGGGCCCGCAGTAGCGGGGCCCGCCGCGCCACCGTGTGTGCGCCGCTGCCAGCAGACGATCCGGTGACACCTTCGTGCCATGGCAAGCACCTGCGATCGCTGCTCGCCACGTAGATGCGGGTACACTTTCACGACCTTCTCCAGCTGTTCCTGGCCCACCATGACAACAACGGATGCTCCCGCCCTCTCGTACTCCTCGGCGCCGGGGCGCTGGGTCGTGGCGATCACCGTGCTCGGCTCGGGGATCGCGGCGCTGGATGCCACGGTTGTCAACATTGCCCTGCCGACCATCGGGCGCGAGTTTCGCACCGGCGTGGGTGCCCTGCAGTGGGTGATGACCGGCTACACCCTGACCCTTGCCGCATTCCTGCTGATCGGCGGCTCGCTGGGTGACCGTTTCGGCAGGCGGAGGATCTACTCGATCGGCATCGTGTGGTTCGCACTGGCCTCCGCGGCGTGCGGGTTCGCCCCTGGCGCGGGGTTCCTGATCGTCACCCGGATGCTCCAGGGTGTCGGCGCGGCGCTGCTGACGCCGGGCAGCCTGGCGATCCTGGAAGCGTCGTTCGCGCCCGCCGATCGCGCCCGGGCGATCGGGGCATGGTCAGGCCTTGGCGGTGTTGCCACCGCCGCCGGGCCGCTGCTCGGCGGCTACCTGATCTCAGCCGCGTCGTGGCGCTGGATTTTCTTCATCAACATCCCCATCGCGGCCGCGGTCGTCGCGCTCAGCGCACGGCATGTCCCTGAGTCGCGTGACCCGGACGCCACCGGCAAGATCGACTACCTGGGCGCGCTCGCGGCGGTGGTGTTCCTGACCGGCATCACGTTCGCGTTCATCCAGGCCCCGACGCTCGGCTGGTCTTCGCCCGCGGTGCTGACGATGGCGGTCGCAGGCGGGGCGGGGCTGGCTGGTTTCCTGGTACGGGAGAGCACCGCGGCCTCGCCGATGCTGCCGCTGGGGATCTTCAAGGTGCGGCAGTTCGCGGCGACCAACGCCGTGACGTTCATCGTGTACGCCGCCCTGACCGGGGCGACCTTCCTGCTGCCGGTGGAGCTGCAGGTGGTGTCCGGCTATTCGCCGCTCGCCTCCGGCCTCGCGCTGCTGCCGCTGACCATCATCATGCTGGCCCTGTCCGCCCGCTCCGGCAGACTCGCGACCCGGATCGGGCCCCGCCTGCAGATGAGCGTCGGCCCGGTCGTGGTCGGCGCTGGCCTCGGGCTGCTCACGATGGCCACCGACGGGTCCAGCTATGTGGTCTATGTGCTGCCGGCGGTGGTCGTCTTCGGGCTGGGGCTTGCGATCACGGTCGCGCCGCTCACGTCAACCGCGATGAGCTCGGCGCCCGCGGCGCACTCCGGTATCGCGTCCGCGGTCAACAACGACGTGGCCCGGTTCGGCGGCCTGCTTGCCATCGCCGTGCTACCCGCCCTCGCGGGCATCACCGGCACCGCCTACCTGCACCCGGCCGTGCTCGCCACGGGATTCAGGACCGCGGTGCTCATATCGGCCGTGTTGTGCGCCGCCGGCGGCCTGCTCGCCGCGCTCACGATCACCAACCCGCCACGGGTGCCGCGCCCCGCCGGGGTACCCGCGCCCGCGGAATGCCTCCATTGCGGCCTCGAAGCGCCACCGCTGACAACCAGCCCGGCAACCAGATAGCCCAACGGCTGCCGCCGGCCCGGGCCGGAGGGGCGCGGCATGACCGTGGAACACGGCGCGGTTCGTCCCGGTTCAAGGTAGCGACCTGTTCCGCGGTCACGGGCCTGGCCGCCTGCCGCGGCGGTGCTGGTGTACTCCCCGCCGGTGTCCTCACCCCGGGGTCAGTCCCGGAGCTTGCGGAGGATGCGGGCGAGGTCGGCGCGGTCCGCCTGGCTGAGCCGGCCGAAGGCCCGTTCGGCCTCGGTCCCGCGGGCCGCCCGGATCGCATCGGTGACGCTGGTTCCGTGCTCGGTCAGGGCGACCAGGGTGGCGCGCCGGTCGTCGGGGTCGGGCCGCCGTGCGACCAGGCCCCGGGTCTCGAGCGCGTCGACGACCTCGGTCGTGGAGCGCGCCGCGATGTGCAGATGGTCCGAAAGCTCCGACAGGCGCATCACCCCGTGGCGCGTCAGCATGCGCAGAGCCCGCCAGTGAGAAGGGGTGATGTCCCAGGGGGCCAGGGTCTCCTGGGACGTGTGCCGTAGCTGGCGCGCGACGGACCAGAAGGCCTCCGACAGCCTCTCCTCACCGTCCGGGTCGCGCGGGCCCGTGGTGCCGCGATCCTGGCTCACCGGAATAGCGTATCAGCGATTCTTGTTGCAACCTCATGTTGAGGTACCCTCAGCAATAGACTTGCGGGCCCGCGCACCCGAACGTGCCCCCCGGCAGAATCGAGCAACCTCTTGGCATCACCACCCATGAACCGCGACCCCAGCAGCGCCGGCCGGACCCGCGGCCCGGGAACGGTCACGGCCGCGGAGAAGGCGCAGGCACGCGAGGTGTCCCTGCTCCGCATCGGGCGGCTGTTCCGCCCCTACCGCTGGCAGCTGGCGATCGTCACCGCCATCATCGTCGCCTCCTCCGTCGTCGGGCTGGCCTCACCGTTCCTGCTCCGGGCGGTCATCGACACCGCTCTTCCGGACAGGAACGTGGCGCTGCTGGTCTGGCTGGTGGCGGGCATGGTCGCCGTCGCCGCCGTCACCTCGGCCTTCGGGGTGATCCAGACCTGGATCAGCACCAAGGTCGGCCAGCAGGTCATGCACGGGCTGCGCACCAGCGTCTTCGCCCACCTGCAGCGGCAGTCGATCGCCTTCTTCACCCGCACCCGCACCGGCGAGGTCCAGTCCCGCATCACCAACGACATCGGCGGCATGGAATCGGTCGTGACCTCGACCGCGACCTCCATCGCGGCCAACCTCACCACCGCGATCGCCACCGCCGTCGCCATGGTCGTCCTGTCGTGGCGGCTGTCGCTCATCTCGCTGGTCGTCATGCCGCCGGCCATCTACCTGACCCGCAAGGTCGCCCGCATGCGCCGTGCCATCACCACGCAGCAGCAGCGCGAACTGGCCAACCTCAACGTCACCATCGAGGAGGGACTGTCGATCAACGGCGTCCAGCTGGCCAAGACCATGGGCACCGGCCCGTCCCTGGTGCGGCGGTTCACCACGTCCTCGGCCCGTCTGATCGACCTGGAGCTGCGTTCCCAGCTGGCAGGACGCTGGCGGATGGCCTCGTTGAGCATCATCTTCGCCGCGATCCCCGCGATCATCTATCTCGCCGCCGGCCTGCCGGTCACCGCCGGCACGATGACCATCGGCACCCTGATCGCCTTCACCACCCTGCAGAACAGCCTCTTCCGGCCCCTGACCGGCCTGCTCAACACGAGCGTCTCCGTGGTCAGCTCGCTTGCGCTGTTCGCGCGGATCTTCGAGTACCTCGACCTGCCCATCGACGTCGACGATCCCGCCAGCCCCGCCCGGATCGACCCGGCCCGGACCGCCGGGCACGTCCGCTTCGAGGGCGTCAGCTTCACCTATCCCGGTGCCGACCGGCCCGCCGTCACCGGCGTCGATCTGGACGTACCGGCCGGGAGCACGCTGGCCCTGACCGGCGAGACCGGGTCCGGCAAGACCACCCTCGCCTCGCTGGCCGCGCGCCTCTACGACCCCACCAGCGGCCGTGTCCGCATCGACGGCGTCGACCTCCGCGACCTTAGGCTCGCCGACCTCGCCGCGATCGTGGGCGTGGTGAGCCAGGAGACCTACCTGCTGCACACCACGGTGCGGGAGAACCTGCGCTACGCCAGGCCCGATGCCACCGACGCCGAGATCGAGGACGCCGCCCGCGCCGCCCAGATCCACGACCTGATCGCCGGGCTGCCCGACGGCTACGACACCATGGTGGGTTCCCGTGGGCATCGTTTCTCCGGCGGCGAGAAACAGCGCATCGCCATCGCCCGGACCATTTTGCGGGACCCGCGCGTTCTCGTGCTCGACGAGGCCACCAGCGCCCTGGACACCGAGACCGAACGTGCCGTCCAGAAGGCGTTCGACGCCCTCGCCCGGGGGCGCACCACCATCACCATCGCCCACCGGCTCTCGACCGTGCGCAACGCCGACCAGATCGTCGTCCTGGATCATGGCCACGTCGTCGAGGCCGGCACCCACACCAGCCTCATCGCCGGCCAGGGCCACTACGCTGCCCTGGCCGCATAGGTCAGCCTGAGAGAGGTCAGCCTGACGGGGCCCCGGCCACTGCGCCCCGGCCATCCGTGCCCCGGCCACCCGCGCCCCGGCCATCCGCGCCCCGGCCATCCGCGCCCGGCCACCTGCTGGCGGTTTATCGCTGGGCGGTGAGGGCGCCGAACGGCGCGCCGTTGACCTTCTCGGCGATGCCGCTGCGGTCCAGGTAGGGCGTGATGCCGCCGAGGTGGAACGGCCAGCCCGCGCCGAGGATCAGGCACAGGTCGATGTCTTGCGGCGCGGCCACGGAACCCTCATCGAGCATGATCCAGATCTCCTCGGCCAGCCCGGCCAGGGCCCGCTGCCGCACCTCGTCCGCGGTGGACGGCCGGTCGCCGCCGGACAGCAGCTCCGCCGCCTCCGGGTCGATGGTCAGGTCCGGCCGGTAGACCGTGGTCTTCCCGGATTCCACCAGCCTGCGCAGCTTCGGGGAGACCGCGAACCGGCCGGGGAACGCCCCGTGCAAAGTCTGTGCCACGTGCAGCGCCACCGCCGGGCCGACGAGCTGCAGCAGCAGGAACGGGGGCATCGGCAGGCCCAGCGGGTCCAGGGCGTGCTCGGCCACCTCCAGCGGGGTGCCCTCGTCCACTGCCGCCAGGACCTCGGCGAGGAGCCGGGTGAGCAGCCGGTTGACCACGAACGCGGGGCCGTCCTTCACCAGCACGCAGGACTTCTTGAGCGTCTTGCCCACCGACAGTGCCGTGGCGAGGGTGGCGTCGTCGGTGGCCGCGCCCCGGATCACCTCCAGCAGCGGCAGCACCGCGACCGGGTTGAAGAAGTGGAACCCGACCAGCCGCTCCGGGTGTGCCAGGCCGGCCCCCATGGCGGTCACCGACAGCGAAGAGGTGTTGGTGGCCAGCACGCATTCCGGCCCGACGACCGCCTCGACTTCGGCGAATATCTTCTGCTTGACGGACATCTCCTCGAACACGGCCTCGATCACGAAGTCGGCGTCCGCGAACGCCTCCTTGCCCAGGGACCCGGTGACCAGCCGCGTGAGCCGGGATGCCTGGTCCGCCGGGATCCGCTGCTTCGCCTGCAGCTTGCCGATCTCGCCGCGGACGTAGCCGAGGCCGGAGTCGATCCTCGCCTGGTCGAGGTCCGTGAGCACCACCGGCACCTGCAGCCGCCGGGCGAACAGGATCGCCATCTGCGCGGCCATCAGTCCGGCCCCGACGATGCCGACCTTCGTCACCGGCCGGGCCAGCGCCTGGTCAGGGGCACCAGCCGGTCGGCGGGCCCGCTTTTGGGTGAGGTCGAACGCGTACAGGCTCGCCCGTAGCTCATCGCTCATGATGAGGTCGGCCAGCGCCTCGTCCTCTGCCGCGAACCCCTCGTCCCGGGACCGCCCCCCGGCCGCGGCCACCAGGTCGATCGCCCGGTACGGTGCGGGCGCGGCGCTGTGCAGCTTGCCGTCGGCGAAGAACCGCGCCGCGGCGGCCGCCTGCTCCCAGTCCTGCGTGATCTCCGCCCGGGTCACGGTGATCTCGCCGGTGAGCACCCGGGCTGCCCAGCGCAGCGACTCCTCCAGGAAATCGGCGGGTTCGAAGACTGCATCCGCGATCCCCAGCGCGAAGGCCTGCCGCCCGGACACCATCCGGTTCTGGCTGAGCGCGTTCTCGATGATGATCTTGAGCGCCTCGCCGGGGCCGATCAGGCGCGGCAGCAGGTAGGTGCCGCCCCATCCGGGGACCAGCCCGAGGAAGGCCTCCGGCAGGCCGATCGCGGTCACCCCGGCGGAGACCGTCCGGTAGGTGCAATGGAGCGCCACTTCCAGGCCGCCGCCCATGGCGGCCCCGTTCATGAACGCGAACGCGGGCACGTTCAGCTCACCGATCCGGCGGAACACGGCGTGGCCCAGCTGGGCGATCTCGCGGGCCTGCTCCCGGGTGCCGATGACGCCGACGCCCTTGAGATCGGCGCCGACCGCGAAGATGAACGGCTTGCCGGTGACGCCGACAGCGGCGATGTCATCCCGCCCGGCCACCGCGTCCAGGGCGGCGTTCAGTTCCAGCAGCCCGGCCGGGCCGAACGTATTGGGCTTGGTGTGGTCGTGGCCGTTGTCCAGAGTGATCAGTGCGAGTGTGCCTGCCCCGTGGGGCAGTTCGACATCGCGGACCAGCGCCCGGGTCACCACCTCGTCCGGGAACAGCGAACGCAGTTCCTCCCCGCTGGCCTGGCCGGTCACACTGCTCACTTCGCCCCTCCGTGGTTGGTGTTCTCCCAGAGCACTGTCGCGCCCATGCCCATCCCGATGCACATGGTGGTGAGCCCATAGCGCACCTCCGGGTGCTCGGCGAACTCCCGCGCCAGCTGCATCATCAGCCGTACACCGGAGCAGGCAAGCGGGTGGCCCAGCGCGATCGCCCCGCCCAGCGGGTTCACCCGCGGGTCGTCGTCAGCGATCTTGAAGTGGTCGAGGAAGGCGAGCACCTGGACCGCGAAGGCCTCGTTGATCTCGATCAGGCCGATGTCGTCCATGGTCAGCGAGCTGCGGGCGAGCAGCTTCTCGGTCGCCGGGATCGGCCCGACGCCCATCACCTCGGGCTCCACCCCGGCGAAGGAGAAGTCCACCAGCCGCATCCGGGCCGGCAGGCCGAGCTCGGCCGCGGTCTCCTGCGCCGCCAGGATGCAGCCGGTAGCGCCGTCGTTCAGCCCGGCCGAGTTGCCGGCGGTGACGTTCCCGTGCGGCCGGAACGGGGTCTTGAGGACGGCCAGCCCTTCCACCGTGGTCCCCGGCCGGGGCGCCTCGTCCCTGGTGGCCAGGCCGTAACCGTGCCCGGCACTGCGCACCGCCACCGGCACCAGGTCCGGCTGAACCTTGCCGGCGGCGTAGGCCTCGGCGACCTTACGCTGGCTGGCCGCCGCGTAGGAGTCCGCACGCTGCTTCGTGATCCCCGCGAACCGGTCGTGCAGGTTCTCCGCCGTCATGCCCATGACGAGCGCCGAGGTGTCCACGAGCTTCTCGCTGAAGAACCGCGGATTGGGGTCGACGCCCTCCCCCATCGGGTGGCGGCCCATGTGCTCCACGCCGCCCGCGATGGCCACGTCCACAGCGCCGAAGGCGATGCTCCCGGCCACCGTGGTCGCGGCGGTCAGGGCCCCTGCGCACATCCGGTCGATCGCGTAGCCGGGCACACTCGCCGGCAGCCCGGCCAGCACCGCGGCTGACCGGCCGATGGTCAGGCCCTGGTCGCCGATCTGGGTGGTGGCGGCGATGGCCACGTCGCCGATCCGCTCAGGCGGCAGGCCCGGATTGCGCCGCAGCAGTTCCCGGATCACCCGCACGACGAGATCGTCGGCGCGGGTTTCCGCGTACAGGCCCTGGGGGCCAGCCTTCCCGAACGGGGTCCGGACCCCGTCAACGAAGACCACGTCACGGGCGGCACGAGCCACGGTCACCCTCCCTGAGCCAGGCTGCACGTTTGGTTCCAGCATGTTACTAGCCAGTAACTCTACCAGCCAGTAGGAGCCGGGTGGCTCACCGGACGGCCAGCATCCGCCGGATGCTGGCGGCCCGAGCCAATTGCGGGATCATCGAAAGGCCCATCGACTCTAGTCATCGCGCGTGCACGCGCGACGATGCCTATGTGAGCGTGATCGATGAGCCTGACCTCGAGCCTGACCATGACGGCACCAAGTACACGTTTGCCTACGGTCAGTATCGACTGGCGTACGAGGTTCACGGGTCGGGGGACAGAGTGCTCGTGTGGCTGCACGGCTTGCTGCTCGACGCCAACCTCAGCCGTCACCTGGCCCGCAGGCTGGCCGCCCAGGGCAACCGGGTGGTGCTGCTCGATCTGCTGGGTCATGGCCGCAGCGACCGGCCGCGCCACGCGGGCGCCCTGCGGATGGACCTGTACGTCGAGCAGGTCCTGTGCCTGCTCGATGAGCTTGGTGTGGATCAGGCGGTGCTTGGCGGTGTCTCGCTCGGCACGAACGTGAGCTTGATGACCACGGTGGCGGCGCCGGAGCGGGTGCGCGGCCTGGTCCTGGAGATGCCGGTGCTCGAGTCGGCCGTGCCCGCGGCGGTCGGCGTGTTCATGCCGGTCCTGCTCGTGTCCCACTACGGCCACCGCGCGGTGCGCTTGCTGTCCCGGGCCGCACGGCTCATCCCCCCATCTGGCATCGGTGCGCTCGACACGTTCGTCAGCGCGGTCGCGTCGGATCCGGACGAAACGGCCGCTGTGCTGCATGGTGTCCTCATCGGGCCCATCGCTCCCACGAGTGACCAGCGGCGGGCCATCACCGCCCCGGCCCTGGTATTGGGGCACGGAATCGACCTGATCCACTCGTTCACTGACGCGGAGCGCCTGACGAGGCAACTGCCCAATGCCAGGCTGATCCGCACCCGTACGTTCGCCGAACTCTGGGTGTGGCCCGGCCGACTCACTAGAGAAATCAGCACGTTCCTCGACCGGGTCTGGGAGGGCGTGGCAGAAGATGGCTCCGCCCGGATGTTACCGGTGACAATAATCACTGTTGAGGAACGTGTGCGGCGTTGCGGCAGCCCGGCTTGAAAAGATTGCCCCGGAGACAGGCCATGACATGGTAAAAGGTGACCGCCCGGCGCGGTGCGCCAGCTGTTCACCGCGGGCCCTGGATTCCACCCGCGCCCGACCGCGCGTAGACTCGATGTAAACCCCGCTGAAATGAAATCTTACTAGTTGCGCATATTGCCCCTTTTGGCAGGCCACCCGATGACGGGTGGCTGATCATGACGACCACCGCTGCCACGGAAGGGGGGACTCTTGTGGTGTGTGCTCACGGGGACCAATGCGCTGCATGCGCAAACCGTGGGCTCGCTTATTCTCCGATGCCTGCGCCGCTTGTAACGTGACCGAACGTACAGGGGAGATTCGTGTGATCGTGCAGGACAACGTCAACAGGGCCCGCTTCAAGGTGTACGCCGCCACAGACATCGAGTGCGGCGGCCTGGAGTATGTCAGAGCCACCACTCACCCGGTATTAACGCCGGATGAGGCAGAGGCCGTCGCGGCCCAGTTCCCGATGAGCATTGGTCTTCGCGCACACAGGTTCACCGGGCGCCCCGGGGTGCCGGAGACCGGCGAGGTCGTCCTCCATGCCGACCTGTGCGCGAACAAGTCGCGCCTGGGCGTGGATGAGGACGGGGTCAAGCGCTACCGGGCGTTCCGTGAGCACGCCGAGCGGCTCGGCCATGAGGTCGGCTACGATCCCGGCCAGCTTCGGGGCGCTCCCGATGTTGTCTGCTCGGAAGACGATTTCGAGAACCGGCTCCGGGCTCTTCGGAAGCACGGCGCGGCGAAGGCCAGGCTATGGAATCCGCGGGAGACCCCGGCGTGGCCCGTGGGCCAGGGCCCGGAGTTGTTCCGCGTGTGAGTGCGTCCGGCCCGGCCACGTCACAGTCCCGCAGGACTCGGCCTGGTACTGCCTCACCGTGGCCACCCACCTGGCGGTGCCGGAGGTTCATGCCGGCGAGGCGGCAGCCCTGGGTGAATCGCATTGGCCCAGGGCTGCCACCCCTGCGGCCTAGTGGAGCAGCGGGCTGAGCGAACCCACCTGGACGAGGTCGCCAGCGTTGCCCAGCAGCGGGAGGCCGAAGTTCCGCTCGATCGTCTGCAGCAGGGAGTAGTGATCGGCGAAGACGGAGTCGACACGGTGCCCGACGCCGCGGGCCACTACGATCATCGGGACGTGGCCACCGCCGTAGACGGTGCCGCCGAACAGGTCGCCGCCGCCGCCGCTGGTGGGGTCGGCGGGGGTCGCGGGCAGGATCGGGGAGTCGGGCCCGGGCCGGATGTCGGTAGGCCCGAACGGGCTCACGTCTTCGAAGCCGCCTTCATCCCAGGTGATGAAGATGGCCGAATGACTGGTCCAGGCGCGGCTGTGGGTGATGCGCCCCACCCAGGTGCGCAGGAAGTTGTCGCCATCTTTGTACAGCGCGGCCTGGGCGGGGTCGGTCGGTGAGTTGGGGAACGGGCAGGCGGTCGCGCCGCCGTGCATGTCGTTGCAGATGTTCGGGCTGATCCAGACGAACTGCGGCGTCCTGCCGGTGGACAGGTCGGTGCGCAATTGCGTCAGCGGGACGACGTTGTCGGCCCGGGCCGGGTTCTGGTAGACGTCGGGGTACATCAGGAACGGGTCGTGCTTGCGCACATACAGCCCATCCGGGGTCGAGTCCACCAGGTCACCGGCGAAGGGCAGCGACTCCATGTACGCCTTCCAGCTCACATGCGCGGCCGCGAGCTGGTCGACCAGGTTCTCATGGTCGAACAGCGGGGCCTGGCTGGTGTCGTCGCTGTTGGACCCCCAGGTCTGCCCGCTGGTAGCGGCGATGTAGTTGGGCAGGCTGTCGTGGGTGACACCGAAGTAGTTGTTCGCCAGCCCCTTGGTCGCCGCCAGGTGCCGGATGTAGGTCGTGTTCGTGTTGCTGGCCGAGAGAAGGTCGTCATATGACGTGTTCTCCATCATGATCACGAACACGTGATCCAGGTGGAACCGCCCCCCGGACGAACTCGCCGCCTGGCCACTGCGGCTGGGGCTCCCCGACTGGGCGCTCACCGCCATCGGCCCGACCACCGCGCCGACCAGAAATGCCACCGCCACGGCCGCGGCCCAGGCCGGCATCCGAAACACCCGCCGAGCCGAAGACCATGACCACATCCGTCGCGTCACCGCGTACCTCCTCGTCGCTGGGAGAGCCGTGGAACCAGCCGCTACCGTGCGCCGACGGGCATGCACGTAGACGCTGACGCGGTGGTGACCAGGCAACCCGGTCTGCTGGGATGGGACCGGCTCAGCGGCCAGCGCGACCACAAACGACTGTCAACGACGACTCAGAACGCACGCACGTGCCGCGGGGAATGAACTCCTCTGCTCCCTGGCGCGCCATTGCCGCAGGCCCGTCCCACCGCGTCAGTCTGGCCCCGCGTAACCACCAAGTCAACACAAAACCCCGCAGTTCACGCGGCTGGGATGCGGTAGCCCACGCTCGGTGTGGTGGTGATGACCGGCGGGTCGCCGAGTTTGCGCCGCAGTCGGCCGACGGTCACTGTGACCGTGTTGGTGAACGGGTCGGCGTGCTCGTCCCAGACCTGTTCGAGCAGGTCCTCGGCGCTGAGGAAGGCGGGCCTGGCGCGCAGGAGCGCTTCGAGGACCGCGAACTCCTTGACCGACAGGTCGAGTTGCCGCCCGTCGCGGGTGACCGTGCGCCGCAGCGGATCGAGTTCGATCCCGGCCGCGCGCAGGACCCGGCCCCGCGCGGACGGCTGACGCCTGGCCAGGGAGCGGATACGCAGCACCAGTTCGGGGAAGTGGAACGGCTTGGCGAGGTAGTCGTCGGCGCCAGAGCCCAGGCCGGCCACGCGGTCGCCGGGCGAGTCGGCCGCGGTGAGCATGAGCACCATGACCCGGTCGTCGTGCTCGGTGATCATCTGGCAGAGGGTGTCACCGTGGATGCCGGGCAGGTCGCGGTCGAGGACCACGACGTCGTAGGCGTTGACGTCGAGCTTGGCCGCGGCTTCCAGCCCGTCATGGGCGGCATCGACGGCCATCCCCTGGTCGCGCAGCCCCTCGACCAGGACGTCGGCCAGCGACCGCGAGTCCTCCACCACCAGGACCCTCATGCGCGGACACCCGCCGGTGCGGCGCGGGCGGCCAGCGGCAGCGCGATGGCGACCCGCAGGCCGCCCTCCGGCCTGGCCGACAGGTCAAGGGTGCCGCGATGGGTGCAGGCGATGGCCGCCACGTTCGACAGCCCGAGCCCGGCGCCGCCGTCCGAACCGGTCCGGTCCGCGCCGAGCCGCCGGAACGGCTGGGCCAGCTGCCCGACCTGCTGCGGATCGAGGATGTCCCCGCCGGTCTCCACCACCAGGCGGGCCAGGCGTCCGTCGGCCCCGGTGGTGACGCTGATCCAGCCGCCGTCGGTGTTGTGCGCGATCGCGTTGTCGATCGCGTTGTCGACCATGCGGCCCAGCAGCGCCTGGCTTCCCCGCACCCAGGTGCCGTCGGGGCCGCTGGCGTGGTGCACGGTGAGGTGCCGGGCGGCGATGCGCGGGGGCCAGCTGATGGCGTCTTCGCCAGGTGCCTGTCAGAGGCACAGGTCTTGGCAATAACGGACCTTGGGCCCTGCCCGGTGACGGGTGGATAGCGCTTGTATGGAAGCGCAGGCAGGGACCCCGGAGGACGCGGGGATGTGGGCTAGCGGCCCACACACCACGCAATCAGGATCCGCGAGAAGTGGATGGGGTCCTGCCTGCGAATTCCCCTGCCGCCCACCTCCTCGGCCGCACGCGGCAACCCCCGGCCGCCCCCCCGCGCCAGCCCGCGCCAGCCCGCGCCAGCCCGCGCCAGCCCGACTTAGCACGGGTTAGGACCACTGGAACCGGGACGAAACGGACGTGATCATGGGCGTAAGTCGTGCCATGTCGTTGTCACCTCGGGCGAACTGCGGGTTACGGGGGTTTCCCGGGCTCCCGTTCGCCGCCTCGTCCTACCCGCGCGCCAATCGTGGTTGACAAGCAATAGGCTAACCGTTAACTTACGGATAACCGTTAGATAGGGGTTAGCCGTGCAGCAGGAAGTCGTGCTGGCGCTGCTGGCGAAGGAGCCATCGCATGGCTACCAGTTGCGCGCGCGATTGCGGGAGGCACTCGGCCCCCTTGGGGAGGCGATGAACGCCGGGCAGGTCTACGTCACCCTGACCCGGCTGGAGAAGGCGGGCCTGGTGGCGTCGGAGGCAGCCACCGGGCTGCCGGACCGGCCGGACCGCAAGGTGTACGCGCTGACCGCGGCCGGCTACCAGCGGGTGGCTGCCTGGCTGGCTGAAGTCAGCTGGCCGAAGCCCGACCTGGCCGAGTTCCACCTCAAGCTGATCGCCGCGGCGGCGGCCGGGCTGGCCGACCCGCTGTCCATCGTCGGCTCCCAGCGCCGCGAGCTGCTGCAGCGGCTGCGGGACGCGCAGCGCGCGGCGATGGCCGAGCCGGACCGCTCGGCCGCCGGGCTGCTGCTCGAGGGAATCGTCTTGCGGCTGCAGGCTGACCTTCGCTGGCTGGAGGCCTGCGAACGGAACTGGACCGTCCGAAGGAGCGAATCATGACCGGCACCGGTGAGTCCGTGCTGCGCGCCCGCGGGCTGCGCAAGGAGTACGGCATGGGAGAGAGCCTCGTGCGCGCGGTCGACGGGGTCGACCTGGACGTGGCTGCGGGCGAGACGCTGGCGGTGATGGGGCCGAGCGGCTGCGGGAAATCCACGCTGCTGCACCTGCTCGGCGGGCTGGACCGGCCCACGGGCGGGGAGCTGTGGCTGGCGGGGCAGAGCCTCAACCGGATGGGAGAGCGGGCCCTCGCCCGGCAGCGGCGCGACGCGGTCGGGTTCGTGTTCCAGGCCTTCCACCTGATGGACGAGCTCACCGCCGTGGAGAACGTCGAGCTTCCCGCCTTGCTGGCCGGGCGCCCGGCCCGCGCTGCCCGGCGACGGGCGGCCGGGCTGCTGGAGCGGATCGGGCTGGCCGACCGGGCCGCCTTCCTGCCCTCGGCACTGTCCGGGGCCAGCGCCAGCGGGTAGCCATCGCCCGGGCGCTGGTCGCCGACCCGCTGGTGGTCCTGGCCGACGAGCCCACCGGCAACCTCGACAGCGGGGCAACCCTGGACGTGCTCCGGCTGTTCGACGGCCTGCATTCGGCCGGGCAGACGCTGGTGGTCGTCACCCACGACTCGCGGATCGCGGCCACCGCCGACCGCATGATCTCCATGCGCGACGGGGCGTTCATCGATGAGACCAGGCTGACCGGGGGCACCGCGGGGAACCTCGGCGCCCTGGCCGGATTGGAAGGCTGAGGTCATGGGCCGGACCCTGCTCATCTGCCGCCTGGCCGGCCGGGACCTCCGCCACCGCCCGGCACAGGCCGCACTGCTGCTGCTCGCGATCACCGCCGCCACCGCCACGCTCACCCTCGGGCTCGTCCTGCACGGGGTCACCAGCCAGCCATACCAGCAGACCCGGGCGGCGACGAAGGGCCCGGACGTGGTGGCCTATCTGCCAGTCATTCATCAGCCGGGCCGTCAATCACGTCCGCCCGCCCAGACGGCGGCGCTGATCCGGACTCCCGGGGTCACTGGGCACAGCGGGCCTTACCCGCTCGTGGGCGCGCTCGTGCGGGCAGGCAAGCTCACCGCGGGGGCGGAGGCCGAAGGGCGCGAGCAGTCGCCAGCCGCGGTTGACCAGCCGAAGCTGACCGCGGGCAGCTGGGTGCGTCCCGGCGGTGTGGTGCTGGAGCGGACCTTCGCCGAGGCGCTCGGCGTGGGCGTCGGTGACCGGATTACCCTGAACGGCCGGCCGTTCACGGTCACCGGGACCGCGGTGACGGCCGCCAACCCGCCGTACCCGAACCTTTGCTACGGCAACGGCGGGGGCTGCTGGGCCGGCCCCGGGCCCCAGTACGCGAACATCTCCGGAAGGGAGCTGGGCCTGCTCTGGCTCACCGAGCCAGCTGCCGACAGCCTCGCCACGTCCGCGAACCCGCTGGCCACCTACGTCCTGAACCTGAAGCTCAAGAACCCGGCCAGCGCGCAGGCGTTCGCCACTCGCTACGGCAGCAGCAACAGCCCGGCCGCGCCAACCATGGCCCCGTGGCAGGGGATCGCCGACGCGGACGGCCTGCTGGTGCAGGACGAGCAGCAGGTCCTGTCCCCCTCTGCCTGGCTGGCCGGGCTGCTGGCCCTGGCCACCGTGACGCTGCTGGCTAGTGGCCGGATGGCGGAGCGCACCCGGCGGGTCGGGCTGCTCAAGGCGGTCGGTGGCACGCCGGGGCTGGTCACGGCGGCGCTGCTGGCCGAGAACCTGGTCGTGGCGCTGCTGGCGGCGGCGGCCGGGCTGGCCATCGGATGGCTTGCCGCCCCGCTGATCACCAGCCCTGGCGCCGCCCTGGTCGGCGCCCCCGGCGCGCCGTCGCTGACCCTGCCCATTGCGGGTGAGGTGGTAGTCGTGGCCCTGGTGGTGGCCCTGGCCGCGACGCTCGTGCCCGCCATCCGCGCCGCCCGCACCAGCACGGTCACCGCGCTGGCCAACGCCGCCCGCAGGCCCCGGCGCCGGGCCACGCTGATCGCGATCTCGGCACGGCTGCCAGTGCCGGTGCTGCTCGGGCTGCGATTGGTCGCCCGCCGCCCGCGCCGCGCCCTGCTGACCGCGGCCAGCATCGCGGTCACGGTCACCGGGATCGTCGCCGTGCTCGCCTTCCACACCACCGCGGACCTGAAGAACCTCGGCGGGTCCAGCGGGCTGGGCAATCCCGTGGTCACCCGGGATGAGCAGATGCTGATGGTTCTCACCGTCGTGCTTCTCACCCTGTCGATCCTCAACGCGGTCTGCGCTACCTGGGCGACGGCACTGGACACCAGGCACGCGTCCGCGCTGGCACGTGCGCTCGGCGCGACCCCGCAGCAGGTCAGCGCCGGGCTGTCGGCCGCGCAGGTGCTTCCGGCGCTGCCGGGCGCCCTGCTCGGCATCCCGCTGGGCATCGGGCTGTTCGCGGCCGCGAACCACGCGGGGATAGTAACCATCCCGCCGGCATCCTGGCTTCTCGCCGCGGTGCTGGGCACCCTGCTCGCACTGGCCGGGCTCACCGCCATCCCGGCCCGCATCGGCGCCCGCCGCTCCGTTGCCGAGATCCTCCGATCCGAAACCGCCTGATCCGGGCCGGCGGCCCGGGGCCCTGGCATCCTCGGGTTATGGACAAGGCGTTGGTACCCGTGCGTGACCTCACGGACCCTGATCAGAACCAGGCGGTGCTCGACGTGGCCTCGGCACTGGCCGGGGGCCGCGCGGCGGCGGGGCGGGTCGCGGACAGCCACGGCCCGGCGGTGGCGGCCGAAGCGATTGCCGCGGCTCGCTCGCGGCGGCGGCTGGGCGAACTCGCCGGGCCGATCCACCTGACCGTGGTGTGGGCCATGTACGGGGAGACGGGCCGCATGGTCCCCCGTGCAGCGCACCCGCACGGGGAGGACTTCGTACGGGCCAAGGTCCGCCAGCTCGATTGGCTGACCGGCGGCCTGCCCGGCGTCACGTGGAGCATCATCGCCTGCGACGACGGATGCCCGGACCGGCCCTGCAGTGCCGACCTCATGACCGACATCGCCGCGGCCGAGGGCTATCCGGGGGAAGGTCACCGCAGCGTGACGGTGCTCAGGCTGGCGGAGGTGATCGGGAGTGACATCTCGATCAGCCCCGCATTCGACCGGCTGACCTCGACCGAGCAGTCCCGCAAGGGCGGGTCGATACTGGCCGCGCTGGCCGCCGCTGTCAGGACCGATCCAACGCGGCGGAACGGCGCCGGCCGGCATCTGGTCTGCTACACCGACGCGGATCTGTCCGCGAACCTGGCCCAGCTGGGCTCGCTGGCGGCGCCGCTGGTGGCCGGTGACAAGGTGGCCGGCGCGCTCGGCCAGCGTTACGGGATCGATGGGGCGGTGCTGGTCCGGGCCGACGGGCCGGTCACCGAGCCGCACAGCACCGGCGACAAGCCGGACAAGATCATCATCCTGTTCCGCCATTTCGTCCGGGCCCTGCTCATCCCGGACCTGGCCCAGGTGCTCGACACCCAGGCCGGCTTCAAGGTCTTCGACGGGGCCGCGCTCGGCCCGGCCACCCGGCAGATGGCGTCCTTCAACGAGACCTTCGACGTCGAGCTGCTCATCCATCTCGCCCAGCACTACGGACCACAGGCCCTGGCAGTCGAGCCGATCGTCTTCACCGAGGACTTCGCCGCGACGAACTTCCCCTCCGTCGACCCCGGGCCCCGGCACCTAGCGATGGTTCACCAGGTCGTGGAGCTCTACGACCGGCTCGTCGCGCCGGTCGCCCCCGTCACCGGCGAGGCGGCCGACCTGCTCACCCTGGTCAGGACGCTCGACCTCGACGACTATGTGACCTTGATCGAGGCCCTTCGCGCCGAGGACCCGGGCGATCCGACCCTGTTCGACCGGCGATGGCCCGTGCGGCACCTTCGCGACATCCTCCGCCGCTGACTGCCGCTGCGGTCCGAACGGCCAGTATGCGGCGGCCAGCAGGATCAGCAGGGGTCCGGTGTTGGGGTCGGTGCCCGTGCCGGTGAAGATGCCGCCCAGGTTCTCGGTCAGCACCCAGATGGCCGCCGCGCTGATGACCGCCAGGGCCAGGGCGGGGCGGGTCGCTGCCGGGATGAACACTGCCAGGCCGACGAGCAGGAAGGTGATCGCCAGCACGACCGAGACGACACCGCCGCCCGAGCCCACGGCCTGGGCAACGCTCCGGTCGGTCGAGGCCAGCCAGCCTGGCTCGCCGGCTGCCACCCCCCCGATGGTCGAGCTGAGGTAGCCGGGCGCGCGGACCTGTGCCTGCAGCAGGAAATATGCGGAGCTTCCCCACAGGAGCAGCCAGGATAGCCGCGACCACCGCGGCCCCAGCCTGCTGGCGGCGGCCACGCTCGCGGCCGGGCCAGCGGCAGCGCCCCGGCGCTGCGCGGTCAGGCCGCGAGCAGGCGCGTGCCGCGGCCAGATCAGGACAGCCAGCAGCACATACAGGACTGCGGCGCCGGGAGCCCCGGTCAGCGGGCTGGCGCTGCCGGTCAGGATTCCGCCCAGGCCCTCACCGAGCAGCCACACCGCCATGCCCCAGGCGATCGTGCCGGCGAGCGCGGCCCTTACGGTGCGCCGCCACAGCAGCCCGAGCCCGATGGCCAGCTGGACGGTGGCGAATGCGGCGTTGAACAGCACGACATCGTGCAGCAGGATCCGGCCAGCACCGGCGACCGGGCCCGCGATTGCCGCCGGGTTGCCGCTGCTGGCCGGATCGACGATGTTGGTGACGAAGCCCCGGCTGAACATGTAGGGCTGGTATTGCAGTGCCGCGTCGAGCACCCAGACGATGCCCATCCCGATCTGCAGCCACCGGCGCGGTCCCACCGAGTCCCGGTCGGCAGCCCAGGCCGCGATGTCGCTCATGCTTCCTCCCTGCAACAGCGGGGGGCATCCGGCCGGGCCCCGCGACACCCAGCCATCTGATGTCGCGGGGCCAGCGGCACGACCGGGCCGGTAACCAGCTCAGCGGCCCCGTACCGGCCCGCCGGGATGCCTACTGAGGGCAATGGACGCTGGGGTTCCACATCGCGAACAGGCCGGCCGGGTTGTGCTTCCAGATCCAGGCGTGCAGCGAGTAGAACGTCGGCAGCCCGTAGCGGTTGGGCGCACGGGTGATGTTGAACCGGTGCCCGTAAAGCCGTGGACGGGGCGCGTTCGTGCCGTGCGCCTGGTCCCAGGTGCTCTTCAGCACGACGTACTCCAGCGCGGCCAGCCGCAGGTGCCCGTGCTCGGGTGCATAGACCAGCGCCTCGGGATGCCTCAGCAGCACTGCCGGGGTGCCCACCAGGGTGCCGTTGACATAGTGGACGCCCATCGCGCCCTGCGGCGGCATCGCGATGCAGGCGATCCCGTTCTTGTCCTTGAACAGGCCGTAGCCAGCCTTCTCGGCCGTGGCGAGTGAGTGGAACCTCCTCGTGGCCTGGCGGGCGACCACCACCGGGGACCGGTGAGAGGCGGCCACCACCCGATGGTGGGTCATCGCGGTCGCGCTGGCGGCCTGGGCGGCAACCGGCAGGACGAGTGCCGCGGTCGCGGCCGCGAGCATGCCGATCAGTCGTGTGCGCATCAGGATCCCCTCTTGGCTTCGTAGATCCGGTCCGATCTGGAGCCAGTGTCCGCAGGCCCGGGGCATGCCCGCCATCCGACGTTCTGCGGATGCCAAGGCCGCCGCGACCCGGCGTACCATGACCTGCTCAGGGGGGGAACGGGGCCGCCTGGCACCGTGCGGTCATCGTGTGGCCTGGTAGCCAAGCTCGTCGGCGGCCCATTGCAAACGGGTGATGACCTGGCGGCGCTGGGCGGCGTCAAGCTGGCCGTCGCGATGGTCGAGGCGGCTGGCGGTGAAGGTGCTCGGGGTGTCGGCGTCGGGCAGGCCGAGGCGCTGGAACAGCTCTCGCCTGCTGGCCAGCCAGTGGGCGGCGAGGCTTTCGGCCTTCACCTCCAGGTAGCGAGGATCATCGAGCAGCGCCACACGTTGCGCCAGCCAGCGCCGGTAGACCGGGTCGAGCCAGTTCAGCACCCCGTCCAGGGTGGACGGCGCCCAGGACTGAGCCAGGTGGGAGGCGGCGACCTGATACGGGTGGCGCATGATCACCACGACCGTGGCCTCGGGGAACAGTTCGAGCAGGAACGGGATCGACAACAGGCTGAACGGCGTCTTCTCGCACCAGGTGCGCTTGCCCGCCTGGCGTGCCGCGGCATCAAACAGGCCCGACGTGAAGTCGCGCAGGACGGCGATAAGCTCTGCCCGGTCGGGGAAATACCGGGCAACCACCCGCCGGTGGGCCCGCTCCTCTCCCGGGGCGTACTGCCAGCGGCCATAGCGGTAACTCAGCGGCGGCACGGCCTCATCGAACTCATACCACGCCAGCCGCTCCCACAGCCGGTCGGCCGCGGCCCGGTAGTGATCCTCGCCGATCTCCCCGGCCAGGCCCCAGCCGCGGAACGCCTCCGAAGTCTGCCCGGTCAGCCGCTCGTTCAGCAGCCATGCGAGCCGGCGCAGCGCGTCGTCAGCGTGGTAGGGGGTGTAGGCAACGGTCAGCGCCCGCGTCAGATCCTCGAACCCGCCAGGGTCGACCACAAACCGGCTCTCCCACTCCAGGCTGTGCACCTCGGGATGCTCGCCGAGCACGCGGAGCAGTTGGCTGCTGCCGCAGCGCCCGGTACCAGCGACAAAGAACGGCCCGGCCACCAGCCCAGCCTGGCCGGGCGGCTGCCCCGGCGGCAAGCGATTTCACCGCGGACCCGACGCCCCGGGTCACAGCCGGTTGCGTGCCATGACAATACTGATAGCCATCGATACATTACGGAGGGTGAGAAGGGTACACGAGGGTGTTCTGGTCGGCCCGGGTGGGCAGGCCGGCCCGGGCGGGCCGGGCGGGGCGGCGGGCTAGCGGCAGCCTGTAGTTAGGTGCTGGCGGTGGCTGTCAAGGTCTTTGGTGGTGCCAGGATGTCGATGCTGATGGTGGCCTTGTAGCTGGTCCGGTCGATGTCTGGGCCTCGGGCCTGGTATTTGGAAATGGCGCGTTTGACGATGCGGGGGCTGACGCGCAGCCGCCGTGCGGGCAGCAGTGCGGTCAGGACATGGCGGCCGATGGTGCCGGTGAGGTCGATGGTGGTTGCGGCGATCACGCCGGTGGCCTGAATGAGCTGGTCACGGGCGGCCTGCCAGGCGATGGTGAAGCTGGCCCGGTCGGGATCGGCGCCCGGCTGGGTGACGGTGGCATCGGCCATGGCGGTGCGCAGGAGCTGGTAGGTGACCAGCAGGGCGTAGATTTCCTGGTCGATTCCGGCGGGGGTGCGGGCGCGCAGGACCCGGCCGCCCAGGATGGTGGATTTGATCTCCAGGTAGGCGGTCTCAATTTCCAGCGCTCGTGGTAGAGCCGGATCAGCTCGGCGGCCGGGTAGGCGCGGTGATCGAGCAGGGTGGTGGCCAGCCGGTAGATCCCGGTGCGGCGGCCGGCGCGGGTGGAAATGGTGATCTGGCAGTCGATGACGCGGACCTGGGTGGTGCCCAGCAGGGACAGGGCCGAGCCGTCCCGGTAGCGGCGCAGCACCGGGAGCGTGCGGCCGTTTTTGACCCGGACCAGGACATCGGCCTTGGTGGCCGCGATCGCTGCGATCAGCGCCGCCGCGGCGAAGTTCCGGTCCAGCAGCACAATCATGCCCGCCCGGAAGCTGCGCAGCAGGCCAGGGGCGTAGCTGGTCTCCCCGATCGTGGCAGGGCCGAACACCGCGTCGATGATCGTGCGCGTGCCGCACGCCACCAGCGCCAGCAGCCGGGCCTGCGGGTAGCCAGTGCCGCCGTGGTTGCCGGCCTGCCGGGTGAACCGGGCCAGGTTCGCCGCGCTATCTGGCACGGTCAAGATGGTGCCGTCGATCGCGCACACCAGCAGCCCCCGCCACCACGTGCCCCGCCCGCGCGGCAGGAAGTCCAGGAGCAGCGCGTTGACCTGCTCTGGGGCCTCCAGTTGCAGCCAGTGACCGGGGCCGTCCAGCCGCTCGTAGCGCCACCGGCCCGCCACGTTGCCGGCGGAGTCGGTCATCTGCACCTCGGTGAGGGCGAAGTCCCCGGTACTCCACAGCCCCATGGTCGGCGCCTGCACCGGCGGGAGCCGCGGCGGGGGTCCCACCCAGGACTCGGGCGAGGCGTTGGCCCGGTACCAGTTGAGGCCCGGCGTGAGCGAGCCGTTCGCTTCCAGTTCGGCGATCACCTGGTCGGTGTCGGGGTGGCGCCCCCAGTTCCGGAAGTTGGCCCAGTTGTCCTCGGTCAGCCAGCGTTCGGCGATACCAGGGAACTGGAACAGCAGCATGTACCACGACCTTTGGCGCTGCTCCAGTGTGCGCAAGAAGGTGACCGGGTTGCCGACCGACATGGCGACCAGGTGGTCGACCTGGCCGGGCGCAAGAGAGGCGAGCCCCCAGGCCAGGGCGGCTCCCCAGTCGTGGCCCACCACGTGGGCCTTGCCGATCTCAAGCTCAGCGGCAATCGCCAGCACATCCCCGGCCAGCAACGCGAGCGAGTAGGCATCGACGGACTCGGGCTTGTCGGAGCGCCCATAACCGCGCAAGTCAGGGACGACGACCTGGAACCCTGCCTCGGCGAGCGCCGGTACCTGATACCGCCACAGCCGGCCAGAGTCGGGAAAGCCGTGCAGCAGCAGCACCGGACGCCCTTCCCCCACGACGTCGTACTCGATACCGACGCCGCCGACCTCCACCCGCCCCATCGGCCCTCCTCACCTGGTATCCGCTTTCGTTCATTCTTCACCGGCCGCGGCCGCTCGGCAGCGCCGGAGGCAAAGCGCCGGACGTAAGCTGCTATGGCGAGCGGTCTGAGTGTCTGCTGACGGGAATCGCCGAGCCGGAGCCTGCCTGGATCAGCATGTCAGAGTACGTCCTTGATCATCACCAAGAAGGCGAGCGGCGTCGGCTGGCCCTGATGTCGCGGTTGCTTGACCCGATGCACCGCCGCCACATCGAGCGGCTGGGTATCGGGCCGGGGGCCCGGACGCTCGAGGTTGGCTGTGGCAACGGCTCCATTTCGGGCTGGCTTGCCGGGCGGGTCGCGCCCGGTGGGCGGGCGGTGGCGGTGGACCTCGACCTGTCCCTGGCCGACGCTGACGTACCCGGGCTCGAGCTTCGCCAGGCCGACATCCTCGCGGGGCCGGTCGAGCCGGGAGACTTTGATCTGGTGACGGCCCGCGCCGTGCTGCACCATGTCGCCGACGCCGGGGCTGCGGTGGCGAATCTGGTTGCCAGCGCGCGGCCGGGCGGGACGATTCTGCTGATCGAGCCGGATTTCCTGCCGGTCAGTATCGCCGAGCCGCCCGAGGTCCGGGCGTTCTGGCAGGGCTGGCTGGCCTGGTCGCATGAGCAGGGAATCGACTACTTCATAGGCCGCCGGCTGCCGACGATGCTGTCCATGCTGGGATTGGCGGACGTCGGGGCCACGGCCGAGACGGCCCTCTACCAAGGTGGCTCTCCGTGGGCCCGGTACTGGCAGCAGACGGTCATCGAGTTGCGCACCCGCCTGGTGGCCTCCGGCAAGCTGGACGACCGGTCCATCGACATGTTCCTCGCCCAATGCGCCGACCCGGCGTGGTGGACGCAGACCATCGCCTTCACGGCCGTTGACGGGCACGCGCCGGGCCGCCCGGCCGGGCCGATGCCCGGAACCGCCAGCCCGGCCTGATCCGGAGATGCGATGGCCGCGCGGATGATATGAGCGGGCCCGCCCGGCGAGGATGGGGGGACCGTAAGGGGGGAGGCCCGACATGGCCGGGCGCTGGTTGAGGATCACCGTCGCGGCGGCGGGCGCGGGGCTGGTCCTGCCGGGGCTGGGGCCGGCCGCCCCGGCCAGCGTGCCGGCCGCGGGCGGCGGGCACTGCTCAGCGGGTGCCCATACCCTGTCGCCGCCGGGTTCGCGCCTGTACCCGGACACCGGCAACGGCGGCTACACCAGCCTGCACACCCTCGTGCACCTGGTCTACGACGCCACCACGAACATGTTCCTGCCCGGCAACCGCGTGGTCCTGACCGACCGCGCCACGCACTGCCTGACCAGCTTCAGCCTCGACTTCGAGCGCAGGTCCCGCAACATCGGCGCGGGCCCGGACATGACCGTCCGGTCGGTCACCGTGAACGGCCACCGGGCCCGGTTCAGATTCGTCCAGCCGACCTATCCCGGTGATCCGCGCGGGCCCGGCGACCCCAGCCCCGCCGCGCACGAGGCATCGCAGACCAACCCGGTGGGCGGCCCGCACCACGACCCGCTGCCGCCCGCCTGCTCCCCGGAGCTGATGTCCACCAGCCCCGCCACGATGAATGCGCTGAACGGGACGCCGTGCCCGGCCAGCAAGCTCGTGATCACACCTTCGGGGCCGGTCAGGAGCGGGTCCATTTTCCGGGTCACGGTGAGCTACACGGGCAGGCCCGGCGTGCATAACGACGGGAGCGGGAGCACCGAAGGCTGGTTCCGGGCGCCCGACGGCGGCTTCGTGACCGCCGAGCCGGTCGGGTCGCAGGACTGGATGCCCCTCAACGACTACCCGACGGCCAAGCCCACCTACGATTTCCGCGACACGGTCACGGCCGGCCGGGTCGTGATCGCCAACGGCGTGCTGGTCTCGGTCCGGCATCACCCGGCCAGCCGGCAGTTCCCCGGTGGCTCGGTCACCTGGCGCTGGCATTCCCCCGCGCCCATCGCCAGCTACCTGGTGCAGGACAGCGTCGGCAACTACCACCTCACCGAGCGGACGGCCGACAACGGCACCATGTTCTACGAGGCGCAGGACGCGGCGATCAGCCCCGCGCGGCAGCGGAAGAACCTGACGATCATGAACATGCAGCAGAACATCACCGAATTCGAGAGCCAGTTCAACGGGAGCTACCCGTTCACTTCTGACGGGATCGTCATCGGCACACCGCGGGTCAGCTTCGACGAAGAGACGCAAACCATGATCGCCTTCGCGGGCGGGACCGTCGACACCGGCGTCCTCTATCACGAGAACCTGCACCAGTGGTGGGGAGACAACGTCACCGAGGGCGGCTACCGGATGACCTTCTACAAGGAAGGGCTGGCCACCCTGGGCGAGTTCATGTACAACGCGCGGCTGGAGCAGGATCACTCCGGCGGGCCGTACTCGGCTCAGGGGCAGGCCGCCTTCCAGAAGTTCCTGGCCAGCATGTTCAACCTGAACTACAGCGGCGGCGGCGGGTTCTGGACCGTGGCGCCGTCGAACCCCGAACCGTTCGGCCTGTTCTCCGGCGACTCGACCTATTTCCGGCCCGCGATCGCGTACATCGCGCTGCGCCAGATTCTCGGTCACGCCAACTTCACCCAGGCACTGCGGCAGATCCAGCGCACCTACGGCGGTGCCAGCGTCACCGAGCCCCAGCTCGAGGCCGTCTTCCACCAGTGGCTGCCGGTGCGCACCCGCGCCTGCCAGACACGGCTGAGCCAGTTCTTCACCCAGTGGTTCGACACGGCCTATCCCCCGGGCGGGGACGGGCACCGGCCCATGATCACCGGCCCGGGCCTGGCCGGCCCGCGCTTCTACGACGCACGCGGTGGCTGTGCCTAGCTGGCCGCTGGCCATCGCCGGGGCGGCCGGATCACCGGTGCCGGGCCGCCAGCTCCAGCAGCAGCCGCATGGTGGCCATCCCGGCCAGGCCCATGAAGTCGGGGAACAGGTGATAGTTGTTGATCCCCATCGAATCGAGGTCGGGCAGGGCCGGCAGTGCTTCCATCGCGGGCAGCACGACCTTCGTCAGTGCCGGTTCGGTCGCGGACTGCTCCACGTACTCCTCCAGGGTGGCGAACGGCGTCCTGGCGAGCGTGAACTTGCCGCTCTGGTTGCGCAGCCGGATATTCTCCAGCGCCGGCGGGGTGACGATCTCGACACCCATCTCCTTTGACCACACCGGGTTCTCCAAGTGCAGAGCCCAGATCGCGACGTGGCTGAACTCCGCGGGCAGCTGAAGGACCCAGTCCTGGAAGGCGAAGAACGCCGCGACGTAGGGACTGGTGGTCCAGTCGAGCAGGCGCGTGGGCAAGCCGTTGTGCTGTCCGAGTGCCCACAGCTTCTGGTCGTCGTGCACGACAGCATCCGGCACGCCCGTCTCCTCGCAGCTGCGCCGCCACTCGTGGATCAGCTCTTCCCACAGCCGCAGCCGCTGGTCACGACCGAGTGATGAGAAGCGCCGGTCGAACGAGGACGACAGGCTCCAGTCGGCACTGCCCATGCCGCGGAAGAGGTAACGGCCGGGGCGGAACCCGCTCTTGCCGAACAGCTCGATAAAAAGATCCCGCTTGAGCTCGTGCCAGCTGCCGTACTCGATGATCTGGATCGCGCTCACTGCCGGTCCCCGGCTCCAGCGGAGCCCGCCGGCACATGCCGGATTCCCCCGACGGTGTTCACCAGGCACGGATGCAGCACGTAGGTGTCTGCGTCCGGGAAGTGAAACTGCTCGACGTCGCCCATGGAGTAGAACCGGCGCCGCCCGCTCTCGTCGATGTACCCGAGCAGGCCGTTCTGCCACAGGACGGAGGCGAGGTCTGTCGTCTGGTCGAAGTGCAGATCCGCCATTTCCTGCAGTGTCTGGAGATCCGCCCGCGGGAACTGGTCGAAGCCGATCATCCGGACGAAGGAGCGAACGTCCTCCTGCACGCCGCTGATGTAGGCCTGGGTGCTGGTGAACAACTCGGAGTAGTTGTGCAGGGCGGCGTTCTTCGGCATGAGGTCCGAGGAGATCTGGTTGGCGCACTGGGCGAGCTGGGAGTCGCCGAACCGCTTGGCGCAGCGCTGAACCACCCCCTGCAGAACCGCCGGCGGCATCTCCTCGTGGCCAGCCTGCTTCTGCCGCAGGACCTCCTCGTTCAGCTCGTTGCCGAGCGAGATGATGTCGCGCGGGATCAGCCTGGTGTGGGCGAGCAGGTAGTCCTCGATCGTCCCGTCGCCATCGGGTCCCGGCCAGTGGCCGTTGACCCCGAGCCAGTCTCCGATCGTGGGGGGGCCGTTGGTGGAGCGCCGCATCAGCAGTGACGGCGGCAGCCGCCGCAGCTTTTGCTGCAGCAGATAGAGCAGTGAGCTGCGGTCCCAGGTCAGGACGCGGATGTGCGGTTCGTTGTAGTACCGCGGCGCGTGTTCTGACCGGTACACCGACGACATGACGATGTCGCGGATGCAGACGACGATATGCAGGCGGCCGCCCAGCCTGTGGTCGCGGAGCAGCCGCATGACCTGATAGAACAGCCCCTCCTGGCACTTCAGCCAGTACATGGGGGCGTGGCTGAACTCCTCGTCCAGCGCGTCAAGGTAGAAGTAGATCGGCCTGCACTGGCCGATGACCTCGCCCAGCAGATCCTCGAGGTCGTCCCAGAGCGGGTCGTCGAGGTAGGTAGACAGCTGATGGGCGGTCTGCCGCTGGTTGATGATGTCGCGCACCTGGCTGTAGATCGACCGGGGCCGGCGGAAGTCGTCGAGCAGCCGCCCGTAGGACTGCTCGATCTCGCCTGCCTGATCGTCGCGCAAATGCTGGCGCAATTCGGGACGGCACAGCACGTACGAGGCCAGCGACCGCATGATCGCGCATTGCCAGATCTGCATCCACTTCTCGACCAGGACACGGTCCGAGAACCACTGGCACGCCTTCACCACAACTTCGGTCTTCGGCAAGCTCTGCTGCGGTGCGTCGGCGTAGACCGAGTCCTGATGGGCCTGGAAATCCTGCAGCCGCCGCAGGTAGACCGTCTTGCCGGCGCCGAGCTTGCCCACGATGACCCGCACCATGGAGTCGTTCGCACGGGTGGCGAGGTGGCCATACGCCGGGTTGCCACCGAAGTCGACGAACTCGCTGAGCACATCCTCAATGTCGGCCCGTGACCCGTCCGGGTTGCCAAACGGCCCCACAGGGTCGAGCCGGCGCCGCCTGCTGCCCATCCTCGCCCCCAACCCGGATCGTAACCCCCCATCGGGGAAAGAGCCAGCAGAACATCAGCTGATACCCCAGCGGGGCCTTTTCCACCCCGTCCCCTCTGTCCCGGGAGGTAGCCGCGCCAGCCCCGCTCACGGCATAGTGTGACCCATGGCAGCTCGGCAGCACCGCCACTTGCTCGTTGTCAAGGAGACCTATCAGAATGGCCTCGTAGCAACAGCTCTGGCCGGCCTGGGAGGTCTGGGGACGGTCGTCGGTGTTGCCGGACTGGTCTCCCCCAGCCTCGTCGCGAATATTCCCAGATATGCCTGGGTGATCTTCCTGCTCATTATCGTTCTCGGCAGTTTTATCATACGAATTCCCAGACCCAGCGGGCGGTTCATCTTCGAGCCCGGCCTGTGGGCCGTCGAGCTGAGGGTCGGCGATGTGTTCGACCAAGGATCCGGGATAGTGGTAACGGTAGACCGCCGCCTGTCGCTGGACGTGGATCAGACGGGCCCTGACTCACTCATCGGCCAGCTCGCCGAGAGATGGTTCGCGCACGACATGGGAAAGCTCCGGGAGCAACTTGCCATGAAACCGCCGGGTCCGGGCGACGCGGACGTAGCGCTAGGAACAACCATACGGTTCTCGAGCCCTGATGGACATTATGGATGGCTCTTTTGCCTGTTGACCAAGACAGCGGCCGGCTCCCGCACGACCTGGCAGGACCTCGCATTCTCCTATGACGCATTGTGGACCGCCATGCGCCGCGAGAACTCGTCGTTCGTTGTGGTCCCGTCATCGGCGCCGGGTTCGCCCGCAGCCAGCTCCCGTTCAACGGGCTGTTGCTCTTTCTCATTCTCAGCTTTCATGCCGCCAGCCTGGAGCGCCCGGTGACCAAGAACCTCAAGATCATCGTCTCCCACGAGGAGTTCGACCCCCGGGCGTTTTCCGCGGCTAGCAAGCTGCTCGGGTACCTGGGATACAAGAAAGCCTGATCCGGAGAGGATTCACGGGCCTGACACAAGATGGCGGCACACAACGTCCCGGGCTATCCGCATCCTCCCGGCCGGGCCGGTGGCCGATCATTCAGAGCCGGGCCCTCCTGGCTTCGTGCACACGAACCAGGTGCGATTCTCGGCGTCGTCATCGACGCCGTCGCCGTCGCTCTCAATGATCACTATATTGACGAATCTTTCACCCAGGGACTCCCGTATATTTGCCGGCGGAAATGCTACCGTCCTGATGACCTCCGTGAGCGATCTGTAGCTGCCGTCCGGCTGGGGCTCACGCACCTCGATATTCCAGTCGAACACCACTTCGTCACGTGTTCGAACTCGTATATGGAGGTAGTTCTCACCGAATTGCTGGACCGTCTCCGGGAGGCTTGCCATCGCTGTGAGGGTGCGCGCGGTATAGGTATCGAAGACGAGCATGCCACCGTCGTTCAGGTGCCGGTACGCGCAGTCGAAAAAACCCTCCCAGGCCGGGAAGCCGAGCAGGTGGTTGATACCGTGGTAGACACATATGATGGCGTCGAATTTCATGCCCAGCTCAAAGCTGCTCATGTCTGCCACATAGAGCGGGGTTCCCGCGGGGAGCTTCTCACGGGCAACCGCCAGCATGCCAGGCGATATATCGAGACCGCTCACCTGATAACTGCCCGCTAGCCCAGCCATAATTCCGCCGGTCCCGCAGGCAACTTCCAGCAGCGTGTCGGCCTGGCCGTGAGCGCGCTTGATAATACCGTCAATAAACGCGGCCTCGGTCGAGGAATCTCCCGCCACGGCATCGTAATGCCGGGCCAGCACATCATAAACCGCCACGATATGACTCTATCTGAGGGTGCCCGGAGCAGGGCCGGTGCCGCCGGTGGCGGAGGGAGCCGCGCGGCCTGGC
Source organism: uncultured Actinomycetes bacterium (assembly GCA_963741615.1). GTDB lineage: Bacteria > Actinomycetota > Actinomycetes > Streptosporangiales > Streptosporangiaceae > UBA9676. The sequence continues at coordinate 82,843 of CAVUIU010000030.1, read as the reverse complement.
CTCAGTGGCCGTCGCGCGGGTAACGGCGCTGCCAGTCGCGCTCGCGGATGAGCAGTCCATCGCGGCGCAGTTCCCGGCGGTAGGAGTAGCGGAGCGACTCAGCGTCGCCTTCGAGATCGAGGATCGAGGTGAAAATCAGCAGCCGGCCGCTGGCGTGGATCTCGGTGCGGGCCTCGCCGTGCGCCGAGGCGCTGGCGGGCCGCGCGTCGTGCACCGAGTAGCGCAGGTACTCCTCGTCCACCACCGCGCCCCAGGGGAACTCGGTGCCGGTGCTGCCCCGCCACCAGAGCGCGGTGGCCCCGGTGTCGTCGCGCTGCAGGGTCCAGCGCACCGGGAGCATCTCGCCCCAGTGCCGGACCCCGGGCGCGTGCTCCGGCGGACCCGGCTCGGCGAATACCGGCGCGGGCTGGTCGGCCACCGGGTCCGCCGGCACCACCGGCAGCACCAGCCGGGTCCCGGCCGGCCCCAGCCGCACCGTGGCCGTGGCCGGGTACGGCGTCGGCCAGATCATCGGCCACATCGCGTTGGACAGCGCGAGCCGGATCCGGTGGCCGCGCGGGAAGACCCACGAGGTGACGTGCAGCTCCAGCGGCAGGGCTGCCCGCGTGCCCGGGGCGGCCCCGGTCAGGGGGGTGGACGCGGCGGGCAGGGCGGTGCCGGGAAGCGAGCCGCCGTCGCGCAGCGGGTCCGGCCGTCCCGCCCGGCCTCCCCCGGTCACCAGGGTGACCGTGCCGTCCGGTGCCACGTCACCCAGCCGGCCGAACCAGTGCAGTGGCTCCGCGTCGGCGCTGCCATGCAGCTCCACCAGCGGAAAGCCGAGGATCTCCACCTCCTCCGCCAGCGGCGGGCTGTCGAAAACCAGGCTGAACGCGTCGGCGCCCCGCTGGTCCGCGGTCAGCTCGCCCCACCAGTGGCCGGCCTCCACCCCGGCCGACGGCACGCAACGCAGCGCGGCCGAACCGCCGGCCGGCGGATCCGCGCGCAGGTCACCCTCCGGGCCGCAGTACCAGGCCCGGTAGCAGGTCCGTTCGGGTGGGAACGCTGTCTCGGTCCGCCAGCGGCCGGGGATCTCCGCCAGGTCCGGGTCCGGCGGGTGCCAGTGCCTCACGTAGACCGTGACCGGCGGCTCGGACATGATCCCGTTCTCGGCGCCCCTCAGCCAGTGATCCCACCAGCGGACGGCGTCGGCCCGCCATTCGACGGCCGGCCCGGGCACCGCGTCATGCGGGAAGGTGTGGTTCCACGGGCCAATCATGATCTTGACCGGGGCGGGCGCCGCGGCGAGCATCCGGGGCACCGAGTCCCGGTACCCGTCGTACCAGCCGCCGATCAGGAACGCCGGGATCGTGAGCCTGCCGTAACCCGGCCGCAGGGAGGCACGCTGCCAGTAGGGGCCGTCCTGCTGCCTGGCCAGCCAGGTCGCCAGCCACGGCTCGCTGTCGAACCGGCCGGCCAGGGTCGCCTCGTCGAGCGGGAAGCCGGGCGCGGGCGGCAGCGCGTTCAGGTGGTCGATCATCAGCGCATATTCGTCGAGGTGCAGCAGCCCGTCGATGTAGTGCACGTCGTCGTGGAACAGGTCGTCGGAGGCGTCCACCGCGATGATCGCCTTCAGGGCCGGCGGCCGCCGCAGCGCAACCTGGATCGCGTTGAAGCCGCCCCAGGAGATGCCCCACATCCCGACGGCGCCCGAGCACCACGGCTGGGCCGCCAGCCAGGCGATCACGTCCTCCGCGTCGCGCTGCTCCTGCTCGGTGTACTCGCCCTCGGGAAGGTCGCCGCCACTGCCGCCGGTGCCGCGGATGTCCACCCTGGCGCCCGCGTAACCGTGGGCGGTCATGTACGCGTACAGCTCGTAGTCCCGGGCGAGCATCGCGTCGTCCTTGCGGTAGGGCAGGTACTCCAGCAGTACCGGGACCGCCGCGGCCGACTGCGCGGGGAGATAGAGCGTGGCGGCGAGCCCGGTGCCATCCCGCACCGGGATCCTGGCCTCGCGGACGGTCAGGTGCTGGCCCGTCGTCATTCCGGCCGCCCTTCGCCAGCCGCCTGGCCTGCGCCGATGGCACCGCGCAGCAGCTCCACGAACTGCTGCACCCGCAGGTCCCGCAGCTGCGGGGACTGGGCGGCCGAGCCGAAGAGCCCGGGGTCCAGCTCCTCGGTCACGATCGCGTCCTGGCAGCGGTCCATCAGCCAGTCCACCAGGGACACGACCATCTTGGGGTCGATGTCGCGGCGGATCTCACCGCGGTCGATGCCGAACCGCACGAACTCCTGCGTGCCGTACGGGTCCTCACGCAGCAGGAACTGGGTGATCTCCTGCCTCAGCTGCAGGCTGGAGCAGTAGTTGCCGAGCAGCGTCACCCGGTAGGGCACCCAGTCCTCGTGGATCAGATGCGGCGCGGCGAAGAGCCAGTAGGTGATGACCGCGAAGAAGCCCTGTGCCCGGACCTCCGGCGGCGCCTCCAGGTAGCTGCTGAACGAGCTGGCCGCGGCCTGGTACGCGGCCAGGAACAGACCGGCCTTGCTGGTGAAGTAACCGAACACGGCGCCCTTGGCCACACCAGCGTCCCGGGCGATCTCGTCGATCCGCACGCCCTCGTACCCGCGCTCGGCGAAGTGCCGCATCGCCACGCCGACGATCCGCTCCTGTCTGGCCAGCTGGCGCGCGGTCGCCCGCACCGGCGCGCGGCCAGGCCCGGGCATGACATGCTCAACGGCTGCCGCGGGCACCGCCCGCGCCCTGGAGGAGCCCATTGTTTGACCGAAAGTCATGGGCAGCTTAGTCCTTCAGCCGTATCGTCATATTGACATCTGCCAGGCAATCTAACCATACTTTGCAGCACGATCGCCGCCTCTAACTGACTGAAAGTCAGAGATGCTGACTTCCCCGCAGGCCGCCTCCCGATGGGACGTCATCGTGGTCGGCGCCGGGCACAACGGGCTGACCGCCGGGGCGCTGCTCGCCCGGGCCGGCCTGGCCACGCTCGTGGTCGAGCGGCGTGACATCGCCGGTGGCTGCTGCGTCACCGAGGAGATCGCCCCCGGCTGCCGGGCGTCCACCACCTCCTACATCGCGTCCATGCTGCGGCCCGAGGTGATCAGGGAGCTGGACCTGGCCGCGCACGGGCTGCGGATGGTGCCGTGCCAGCCCGCGCTGCAGGTAGCCCTGGACGACGGCGAGGTGATCGCCGCGTGGAGCGACCCGGGCCGGACCGCCACGGAGATCGTGCGGTTCTCCCCCGCCGACGCCCGCTCGTTCGAGGCCGCCGACGCGGAGCTGCGGGCACTCGCCGCCCGGCTGCAGCCGCTGTTCATGGAGCTGCCCCCGGACACCCGGGCCACCGGCCTGCGCGGCTACCGCGAGCTGCTGCGGCTGGGCCGGCGGCTGCGCGGCGTGCGCGGTCGCGAGATTGAGGGCCTGACCACGCTGCTGACCGGCAGCCTGGGGCAGTTCATCGATGCCAGGTTCTCCTCACGGCAGGCCAAGGCGCTGCTGCTGGCCAACAACCTGTACGGCAAGCACGGCGGTCCCTACCAGCCGGGCACCCTGCTCGGCCTGGCTTTCCACCTGCTGTCCGGTGGCGAGCATGCGGAGCAGGGGTTCTTCGGCCACGTGCTGGGCGGGATGGGCGCGATCAGCGACGCGATCGCCGCCGCGGGCGCCGCGGCCGGGATGCAGATCGCCACCGGCGCGCCGGTCGCCCGGATCCTGGTGCTGGGCGGCCGGGCGGCCGGGGTCGCGCTGGCGGACGGCACCGAGATCGCGGCCGGGACGGTGCTCTCCGGCGCCGACCCCAAGCGGACATTCCTGCACCTGGTCGAGGCGGCGGAGCTGCCCGGCGACTTCCTGGCCGCGGTCGGCGGGATCAGGATGGACGGGCCGTGCGGCAAGGTCAACCTGGTGCTGGACGCCGAGCCGCGGGTACGCGGGATGCCCGCGGACGCCAGCCCGGGGCGCCGGGCGCTTTTCACCCTCCCGCCCGATCTCGCGGTCGCGGACGCGTGCTACGACCGGGCCAAGCGCGGCGAGCTGGCCGACGCCGATCAGCTGTTCATCGACTGCGTGGTCGCCTCCGCCGTGGACGGCTCGCTGGCCCCGCCCGGCCGCCACATCATGACCTGCTTCGTCCAGTACCTGCCCTACCGGCTGGCCGCGGGAAACTGGGACGGCCTGCGGGACGAGCTGGGCGACCGGGTCCTGGCCAGGATCGGCCAGTTCGCGCCGAACGTGCCCGCGGCGGTGGTGGCCAGGCAGGTGCTGACCCCGCTCGACCTGGAGCGCGAGTACGGCCTCACCGAAGGCAACATCTTCCACGGCGACATCAGCCCGGACCAGATGTTCCACATGCGGCCGGTGCCTGGCTGGGCGCGGTACGCGACGCCGGTCCGGGGGCTGTACCTGTGCGGCGCCGGAGCTCATCCGGGCGGCGGGGTCACCGGCGCGCCCGGCTACAACGCGGCCCGGCGGGTGCTCGCCGACCTGCGCCGGGGACGGTCGATGCGGAGGAGGCGGCCATGAGCAGGCACGGAGCCGACGCAGCGCGGGCCGGCCGGGCGGAGATCCCGCTGGAGCGCAGCCTGCCGGGGCCGAACTTCACCACCGAGGCCGAGTTCGCCCGGGAGCGGGAGGCGGTCCTGTTCGCGGACTGGTTCTGCGTCGGCCGGGAGGAGTCGCTGGCCGGTCCCGGGGACTACCTGACCGCCGACGTCGCGGGCGAGAGCATCCTGGTGGTCCGGGGCGCGGACGGGCCGGGCAGTTCGCTGGCCGGTTTCTACAACCTGTGCCGGCACCGCGGCTCCCGGCTCGTCCCGGTGGCCGGCTCGCAGCCGGACGGTGACGGGGCCCGCAGCGGCTGCGCGGGCACCGCGATCCGCTGCCCCTACCACGGCTGGACGTACGGTCTCGACGGGTCGCTGCGCTCCGCGCCGTTCCTGCCCGGCCTGCGCCGCTACCGCGACCAGCTGGCGCTGCATCCGGTGGCCGTCACCACCTGGGGCGGGTTCGTCTTTGCCCGGTTGGACGGGGGCGGGAGGCCGCTGGCGGACCAGCTGAACGGGGCCGATGCCCGGCTCGCCGCCTACCCGCTCGCGGAGCTGCGGTCCGCCCGCCGGCTCACCTACCGGGTCGCCGCCAACTGGAAGGTGATCTGCGAGAACTACAACGAGTGCTACCACTGCGGCCCGGTCCACCCGGAACTGTGCGACCTGATCCCGGCGTTCCGCCGCGGCGGCGGCGACCTTGACTGGGACGCCGGCATCGCGCACCGCGACGGCACCTACACGTTCACGCTGACCGGGACGACCAGCCGGGCCCCCTTCCCCGGGCTCCCCGAAGCAGACATCACGCGGCACCGCGGCGAGCTCATCCTGCCCAACCTCATGCTCAGCCTGTCGGCGGACCACGTCGCCGCGTTCACGCTGTGGCCGCATGATGCCGGGTATACCACCGTGCTGTGCGACTTCCTGTTCCACCCGGCCGAGATCGCGCGCGCTGACTTCGACCCCTCCGATGCCACCGGGTTCTGGGATCTGGTGAACCGCCAGGACTGGTCGATCTGCGAGCAGGTCCAGGACGGCATGGGCTCGCGGAAGTTCACCGTCGGCTACCTGGCGCCGATGGAGCAGCCAAGCGCCGACGTCAGCCGCTACGTGACCCGCCGGCTCGGTGCCTGGCGCCCCGCGGACGGCGCTGACCTGCCCGGGTCACGGGGAGATCTCACATGCTGACTAACCCGGGCCCGCGGCTGCGGCGACCCGGTCCGGCGGGGGCTGGCTAACTCCCGCCCTGCAACGGGAAATGACAGGCGGCGACGTGCCCGGGCCCGAACGATCGCAGCTGCGGCTCCTCCTCGGCGCACAGATCCTGCGCGAACGGGCACCTGGTGCGGAACCTGCAGCCTGAGGGCGGGGTGACCGGGCTGGGCAGCTCGCCCTTGATCTCCGCGCCTTTCCTCGCCTTCGCCACCTCGGGTTCCGGAACCGGGATGGTCGCGATGAGCCCGGCGGTGTAGGGGTGCGCCGCCCGCTGGTAGATGTCTTGCGCCGCGCCCATCTCCACCAGCTTGCCCAGGTACATGACGCCGATCCGGTCGGCCATGTACTTGACGACCGCGAGGTCATGGGAGATGACGATGTAGGTCAGGCCATGGTCGGCCTGCAGCCGCTTCATCAGGTTGAGTACCTGCGCCCGGATGGAGACGTCAAGGGCACTGACCGGCTCGTCCGCGACGATGACCTGCGGGCTCAGGGTGAGCGCCCGGGCAAGGCCGATCCGCTGCCGCTGCCCGCCGGAGAACTCGTGCGGATAGCGCTCGACCGCATGACGCGGCAGTCCGACCTCGTCGAGCAGCTCGAACACCCGCCGTTCCTGCTGCTGGCGGCTACCCGCGTGCTGGATGCTGAGGGGCTCCCGGATGATCGAGCCGACCCGCATCCTCGGGTCCAGGGATGAGTAGGGATCCTGGAACATCAGCTGCAGGTCCCGGCGCTGCTTGCGCAGCTCACCTCCGCTGAGGGCGGAGATGTCCTGGCCGCGCAGCAGCACCGAGCCCGAGCTCGGGCGCTCGAGCGCCACGACGACCCGCCCGATCGTGGTCTTGCCGCAGCCCGACTCGCCCACCAGGCCGAACGTCTCCCCCGCGTTCACGGTGAACGAGACATTGGACACCGCGTGCACGCTGGCGACCTTGCGCTGCAAGATGGCCCCGGCCGTGACCGGGAACTCCTTGACCAGATCGCGCACCTCGAGCAGGGGCATTCCCGGCAGCACCGCCGCGTCTTCGGGGCCGGCGACGGGGCGCGCGCGAGCGGCCGTGCCCTCAGCCGCCCCGGCGCCGGCGGGCCCGTCGACCGGATGCCAGCAGGAGAACAGGTGCGCCGGGGTCTCCCCCGCCAGCGGCGGCTCCTGGCTGCGGCACTTGTCGGTGGCCCGGCTGCATCTCGGCGCGAAGCGGCAGCCGGCCGGCGGGTGCGACAGATCCGGTGGAAGCCCGCCGATGGCGAGCAGTCGTTGCGTACTGTCCTGGCTCAGCCGCGGAATCGAGGCCAGCAGGGCATGCGTGTACGGATGCCGCATGTGGCCGAACAGGATCCCGGTCTCGGTCGCCTCGACCATCCGGCCCGCGTACATCACCTGGACCCGGTCCGCGTGCCCGGCGATCACCCCCATGTCGTGCGTGATCAGGAGCATCGCCATGCCGAGGCGGTCCTTGAGGTCGTGCAGCAGGGCAAGAATCTGCGCCTGGATGGTGACATCGAGGGCGGTGGTCGGCTCGTCGGCGATCAGCAGCTTCGGCTCGCAGCTCAGCGCCATCGCGATCATCACCCGCTGGCGCAGCCCGCCGGACAGCTGATGCGGGTAGTCGCCAAGCCGCTCGGCTGGCCGCGGCAGGCCGACCAGCCCGAGCACCTCGGCCGCCCGCGCCAGGGCCGCCGCCTTGCTCGCGCCCTTGTGCAGCCGGACCGGCTCGGCCACCTGGTAGCCAACCGTCTTCGTGGGATCCAGCGAGGTGAGCGGGTCCTGGAAGATCATGGCGATGTCATTGCCGCGGATCGTGCGCAGCTCCTGGTCGCTCAGGCCGACCAGCTCCCTGCCGTCCAGCTTGATCGAGCCGCCGACGATCGCCCCGCCGGGCGGCAGCAGCCCCATGATGGACAGGCCCGTCATCGACTTCCCGCACCCCGACTCGCCCACCAGCCCGAGGGCTTCTCCGGGCTCGATGCTGAGGTCGGCGTTGCCGACAGCCTGGACGACCGACTTGGTCAGCTGGATGTGCGTTGACAGGTCGGTGATCTCCAGAACGGGGGCCATCCGGGCTACTCCTTGGTCGGCTGCTGGTGCCGGGCGCGCGGCAGCGGGATCGTCGTCATCGGCGGCGGAGCCTGACGTCCAGCGCGTCCCGCAGCGCATCGCCGAGCAGGTTGCAGGCCATCACCACCACGATGATGGCGATCCCGACCGGGTAGACCTGCCACCAGTACCCGTCCTGCAGGTAGGTGACCCCGTTGTTGAGCATGTCGCCCCAGTCGAAGGTCGGATACTGCAGGCCGAAGCCGAGGAAGCCGAGGGTCGCGACGGCCAGGATCGCGTCGGCCACGCTGAACGTGGCGGTCACGATGATCACCCCGAGGGAGTTCGGCAGCAGGTGCCTGTTGATGATCCGGACCCGCCCGGATCCGGCGGCGCGGGCCGCGGAGACGAAGTCCCGCACCCGCAGGGTGAGCACCTCGCCCCGGACCAGCCGGGCCGGTACCTGCCAGGTGAAGATCCCGATGATCAAGCTGAGCCCGAGAATGGAGGAGCCGTAGCGGACCGCGACGATCAGCACGACGAACAGGAACGGGATCGACAGCAGGACGTCCACGATCCGCATCAGGAACCCGTCGAGCAGTCCCCCGGCCAGGCCGGACACCGCGCCCCAGACCGCGCCGACGACCATCCCGATGACCGCGGAGAGAAACCCGATCTCCAGCGCGGCGCGCCCGCCGACCATCAGCTCCTCGAGCACGTCGAAGCCCTGGTTGTCGGTGCCCAGCGGATGCCCGGCGCTGGGCGGCACGTTGGTGGCGGTGAGGTCGGACGTCAGCCCGCCGTGGTAGATCAGCGGTCCGAGATAGCAGAAGATCACGAAGAAGACCAGCGCGCCGAGCCCGAGCACAGCCAGCCTGTTGTCGGCGAACTCGCGCACCGCCAGCCGCCAGCCGCTCTGCGGCGGGCCGACCGCGCCGCCTTCGGGTATGGTCACCCCCGGCGGCGGGAGTTCTGGGGCGATGTTGGTCACGGGATCATCTCCTGGATGACGCGGCTGTCACACAAGCCGGATCCGCGGGTCGGCTACCGTCAGGGCGATGTCGGCGATGAAGTTCCCCGCGATGACCAGGACGGCACCCACCAGCGTGTACGCGAGCAGGATCGGGTAGTCCGCGGTGCCCAGCGCGTCGTAGAACAGCAGCCCGAGGCCGGGGAAGTTGAAGACCGCCTCACAGATCAGGTTGCCGGCCAGCAGCACCGGGATGGACAGCCCGATCAAAGTGATCATCGGCAGGAAGGCGTTGCGGACCAGGTGCCGCCACAGCACCAGCCGTTCCGGCAGGCCCTTGGCCCGGGCGGCTTTGATGTAGTCCTGGGCCAGCGTGTCGATCGCCGACGACCGCATGTACCGGGAGTACCCGGCCAGTTCCAGCAGGGTCAGGCAGACGATCGGCAGCGTCATCGCGCGCCAGTCGAAGATGATCGAGATCATCGAGGTGGTCTGCGGGCCTTCGTAGCTGAATATCGGGATGGTGATCGCGAACAGCTGGATCGCGATCAGGTAGAGGAAGAAGTCCGGCATCGCGTAGGTCACGAACGCCCCCGTCGTCACCACGCCATCGCCTAGCGTGTTCCGCCTGATCGCCTGGTAGATGCCGAGCGGGATCGCGATCACCACCGAGAGGAACAGGGTGACGCCGGACAGGTAGGCGCTGCGCATCCAGCGCTCGCCGAACAGCGCGGCCACGCTCTGGTTCAGCTTGTAGCTGTAGCCGAGGTTCCCGTGCAGCAGCTGGTTCAGGTAGTGCAGGTACTGCACGATCCATGGGTCGTCGAAACCGTGCTGCTGGTTCCACTGCGCGATGGAGAACTTGTTCGCGTGCGGGCCGAGCACGTCGATGGCGGGCGTCGGGTAGATCACGTGCAGCATGAAGAAGATGAAGATCGACACGCCGAAGAGCACGACTACCGCCGTCGCCGCGCGGCGGATCAGGTAAGCAGACATACCTCAGCCCGGTTACTTGGTCAGGTACATCAGCTCCGGATTCAGGAAGTACTGGGTCGTGGCTTCGATCGCGGCCGGCTGGCCGGAGACGTTGTTCTTCCACACGGTGATGAAGTCGTAGTTGGGCTGGAACAAGCTGGGCTGCTGCTGGGTGAGGTAGGACGCCTCGGCCTTGACGGCGTCGGGGTTGTTGCTGGTGACCGACGCGTGGATCAGCTTGTCCGCCTGGGGGTTGCTGTAGAAACCGCCGTTGAGGGACCCTCCACTGCTGAAGATGCCCAGGGTGGTCGGGTAGTAGGGGTCGACGAAACCGCCGTACACCGCCACCGCCCAGTCGTTGACGGTCTTCGGCGAGCCCGGGTCGTCGGCCACGGTGATCACGTGGTTGAACGTGCCGCTCTGCAACGAGATGTTGATGCCGACCTTCTTCGCGTCCGACGCCCAGGCGGTCACCTGTTCGCCGAAGATGACCGGGTCGCTCGCGTACAGCACGTTGAACGAGATCTTGGTCCCGGCCGGGATGCCCGCGCCGCACTCACCCGGGCCGGTGCCCGGCTTCGCGCAGGTGCTGGCACCGCCGGACACCACGTGCCAGCCATGCGACTTCAGCAGGCTGGCCGCCGTGGCGACGCTGTACGGGTACGGGTTCTTCAGCGCGTTCGCGGGGGTGTACGGCGACGTGGGCACCGAGGGAATCGGCCCGTACGCGAGGCCGCCAGCGCCGTGGAAGAAGGCCTTGATGTAGCCCTCCTGGTTTTCGAGGTGCGCCAAGGCCTGCCGGATGTAGAACTGCCTGATGATGTTGTTGAAGTCGCCGGTCTTGTCGGCGAAGTTGTAGTTCGCGTAGGCGAATCCCCAGCCGGGGTAGCCGAAGACGTGGTACCCGGCCGCCTTGACCGCTCCCATCTGCGGCACGTCATTCAGCGGCATGTACCCGAGGTCGACGCTGTGTGACAGCACCGCGTTGAACTCGGCGGTGTCGGAGGTGTACGGGACCGCCTGCAAGGTCGGGACGATCTTTGAGTGCGGGCCGCCGTACTTCGGGTTCGGCGTCAGGGTGTAGCCACCGGTGGTGTTGTTGAACTGCGTCAGCCGGTATGGCCCGTCCACAACCTGCCACAGCGGGTTGCTTGCGTAGGTGCTCGTGGAGCCGGACTGCTTGGCCAGGAAGTCGAAGATCTGCTTCGCGTTGGCCGGGTTGGTGAAATCCAGGACCGGGCCGCCCGCCGAGGCCTTGGCCCAGGCGTGCGCAGGTATCGGCTGGATGTCGTACAGCCCGTTGGCGGTGAACCAGGCCGGGTTGACCGCCTTGTTCAGGTGGATGACCAGCGTCGTGGCGTTCGGCGCGCTGGCGCTGACCACCTGGTCCGGTATGCCGACGTGTGGGGTGTACGACCCCCAGTTCGCTCCGCTCTCCTGCACGGCGGCGCGCACCATGTCGAGATACAACAGGGCGTCCTTGGCGGTCAGCGGCTGGCCGTCCGACCACCGGTAGTTCGTCTTCATGTGGACCGTCACGGTCGTGTCACCGTTGGAGTAAACCGGCGGGTCGGCCAGGCTCATGGACGGCACTACGACCGGGCGGACCCCGTTGCCGTACCAGTACAGTGGCCGCCACATCAAGTACTGGAAGGTGTTGATCGTGCCGGTCGAGAAGTTCGCACCTGGCGTCACCGGGAAGATCCAGGTCGGCGCGGTGCCGGGCGCCTCCGCCCAGGTGAGCGTGCCGGCGTGCGCCGTGCCGGTGGCGGTCGGGACCGAGCCGAACGCGCCGGAGGTGCTGGACACCGATCCGCTGGAGCTGGCCTTGGAGCAGGCGGCCAGGCCCATGGCCGCGATCGCGGCGCACGCCGCCAGCTTCGTCGCCCGGTGCGAGATGGTCATCGGGTCACCCCGCCTGCCGGGCACTGCCCTTCGCGCCTGGCTGTAAGCAGTCGGGTCATCGCTGGCCACCTTCCGTCGCACCTGCTTTCGGTGCAGCGTACCCGGGCAACAAGGCATAAGTTGGACTGCCGGCCGGACCCGAGCGTAGGAACAGCCGCCCAGCCGTCCTGGGGCCGGAATTTCTCCCCACTTGTTATGGATCTGTGATCGGCCTGAGTCCCACGAGTGGCCGGGCACGGGTGGCCCGCGCACCCAGCACCGGGCGCCGGGCAGGTAGCGGCGACTACCGGGCCGGGTGTATCAGAGGTCCGGTTCGGCGCTCTGACCGGTAGCGGGCTCGTGCGGCCCGGATGCGCGGCGTCAGGCGCCGGTGGCCGCCCCGCAACGGTGCACACTGAACGGGGGCTGTTTGATGGACACCCACATGATGTTCCTGGACTGTCCGGCATACATGGATAAGCATGGCGTGCTGCGGTGCGGGCTTCCGGCGGAGGTGGAGGGCCGGTACACCGTCCGGTCAACCGACGGGCCGCTGGAAAGCGCGAGAATCCGCTGCCCACGAGGGCACTGGTTCAACGGCCCACTGGAGTCACTCACCTGGGACAAGCACCGGAGTGCAGCCATTCCCCAGGCAGCGGGCATCCATGGGCGGGGTGCCGCCACGGGGCCAGCAAGGAACCAGGCTCAGTAACGTGTAGCGGCGGCGCTGGGGCCTAACGGGGCAGTTCGGCGACGCCCTGCGCCACCGCACACGGGGCGCACAGCGGCGTGCCCACCTGGCCCCGCTGCCGGGTCATGACCGCTCTGCCATCACATACGCCCAGGTCATCTGGGTGCGCCTCGCCACAGGGGCACTCGCAGTCGCGCCAGTCCCCGGCAAGCGCAGCGCGCGCGGCCTCAATCGCCACGCGCACGGCCGGTTCGAGCTTGCCCAGCTCCTCAGCGGCGGCCCTCACCCGCTGCGCCCATTCGCCGAGCAGTTCTGCGGCGGCCTCCCAGGCAGCGGCGAACTGCCGTGCCGGGTCGTCTCCATCACCGGCCATGCTCGCATCTTCTCACCCGGCGCTGGCTGTGGCCAGCGCAGCCTGCCTGGCCCCGGGCCGGTGTGAGGTGCTAGGGCGGGCTGCCGGCGCCGGTGAGTTCGTCGAGCATGCGGTCGAGCGCGCCGAGCCCGACCGACAGATGGCCCTCTCCCTCTTCGAGATGCGCCGAAGCGCCGGGGAGTTGCGAGGCAAGCCATTGGCCATGGGCGAAAGGCACCATGACATCAGCGCTTCCCTGCCAGATCATGGCCGGGACCGAGATCTCTGCCAAGCTGAAGCCCCACGGGCTCGCAAAGGCCAGGTCGTCGTCGAGCCAGCCCTCCACGCCCATGCGGACCGCCTCCCGGAAGCTGGCGGCCATGTCCTCGCCGAACTCACCGGTCAGCACGGCCCGGTCGACGTCGGGGAGCAACGTCTCGAGCGAGGAGACGATGCCGGCGGCGGTGATGTCCTTGAGCTGTTCGCGCCCCCGCAGGAGGTAAGAGCGCAACTGGCCTTCGCCCTGGAGCGCGGCGGAGAACTCGGTCACGTTCTCCTCGCCCATGCCCGACATCCAGTCGAGACCCGCCGCCTCATAGGGGGCGACGCCCGCGATCACCAGCACCGCTGCGGCAGCGCCGAGCCGGGCTCCGCAGGCCAGGGCATGGGGACCACCGCCGGACCAGCCAGCGACCAGGCAGCGTTCGGCGCCGATCGCGGCCAGGACGGCGGCGGTGTCGGCAGCCACATCCACGACGGCCCGCCCCGGCTGGCGGCTTGAGCTTCCGTACCCGGGCCGCGAGGTCGTCACCACGCGTAGCCCGCGCGCGTGCGCTGCTCGTTCGAGCGCCCGCAACGGGGTGGCGGCACCGGGCGTCCCGTGGTGGAACACCAGCGGAAGCCCGCCGGCGGGCCCGCTGACCCGCATGTCCAGACGCCGGCCATCCGGCAGCCGAACATGATCAGAAACGTCCATGCCCCCATCCTGGCATCCCGGCGCGGGCCGCCATCGCGCGCCCGCTCCCTGTATCACGAACCCGCCGGTGGCCTCTTTACAGGCAACGAGGGCCGGCACCGGCGTGAAGGCCGTGCCGACCGGAGATCGACTGTCTGGGGGCAGCCATGCCGAATGAAAACGCTTCGTCCAAGGTCCCGTCCGGCTACCGCCGTCTGCCGGGCAGCGAGCGCCGCGCCGCACCTGAGTCCGAGCTCATCGGTCCGGCGCCGGCCTCGGATCCGGTCCGTGTCACCGTGGTCCTGCGGCGCCGGCCTGATGGCCCGCCGGTGCCGGAGCCGTCGTATTACCTGAGCACGCCGCCATCGCAGCGCCGGCGCCTGCCCGAGGGAGAGTTCGCGGAACGCTACGGAGCCGGCCAGGACGATATCGCCCGGGTGCGCGCGTTCGCCGACCGCAACAACCTCGAGGTCACGGGGGTCAGTGCCGCGAGACGGACGGTCTCGCTGGCGGGGACGGTCGAGCAGGTCAACCGCGCGTTCGGGGTCGTGCTGAACCAGTATCGGCGGACGCGGGCCCCGCGCCGGCACCGCGGCGACGCGGGTACCGAGGTCTACCGCGGCCGCGAGGGCTTCATCCACGTCCCGGCGGGGCTGGTCGAGATCGTCGTCGGGGTCTTCGGGCTCGACAACCGCTCGGTCAGCCACCGCAACGGGGCCGATCCGCCGAACCCGAACCCGGTGCCGCTGGCCACCATCACTCAGCTCTACGACTTCCCGGCGAATCAGGCGACCGGCCAGACGATCGCGATCTTCTCCGAAGGCGGCTATCTGGCCTCGGACATCAGCAGCAACTTCGGCGGCAGCCCGCCGGTGGTCACGGACGTCCCGGTCAACGCGGGCAACGGCAATTTCGCCGACGGCGAGACGACCCAGGACATCGTCATCTCGGCTTCGGTCGCGCCGGGGGCTGACGTCGCCGTGTACTTCAACGACGGCTCTCAGCAGGGCTGGGTCGAGACGGTCAGCCGCGTCGTCCACCCTGACCCGGGCGATCCCGTCTGTTCGGTCCTGTCCTCGAGTTGGTACATCCTCAACGGCGACGACAGCGTGCTGTCGTCGGGCGCCACCGCCGCCTTGGTCACCGCGGTCAGCCAGGCCTTCGAGGACGCCGCGATCCAGGGCGTGACGGTCTGCATCGCCTCCGGCGATACCGGGTCGGACTCCAAGGTGGGCGACGGCCAGGCACACGTCCAGTACCCGGGGAGTGACCCGTGGGTGCTCTCATGCGGGGGCACGACCATCGGCGATGTGATCGGCACCAGCTTCGACGAATGGGTCTGGAACGACGGCTCGGGCGCGACCGGCGGCGGGGTCAGCGCGATCTTCCCGCTGCCCTGGTATCAGGTGGACGCGGGCGTGCCCGGATCGGTCAACGACGGTCATCACGGGCGCGGTGTCCCCGACGTGGCGGCCAACGCCAGCGTGGCCAGCGGTTACCCGATCATCGTGGGCGGCTCGCCGGGGACCGGCGACGGCACCAGCGCGTCGGCCCCCCTGTGGGCCGGGCTGACCGCGGTCCTCAACGCGGCGCTCGATGAGAACATCGGGTTCGTCAACCCCGTCCTCTACGCGCTGGGCTCAAGCGTGTTCCGCGACATCGTCGCCGAGCCCGGGGCCGGTGACAACAGCCTGTTCGGGGTCCCCGGATATCCGGCAGGACCAGGCTGGGACGCCTGCACGGGCTGGGGCACCCCCAGCGGCAAAGCGCTGCTCAACGGGCTGCACGGGTTCTACGGCCCGGCCATAGCCGTGAACCTGCAGGACGGCCTGAAGTTCGGTGTGACCTGCCGCCAGCCGCGGTACCTCACCGTGCACGTGTACAACGTCGGCAACCGCGACCTGATGATCCTCAGCGTCACGCGGGTCTCCGGCTCGAGCGCGTTCACCGTCCGGCCGGCGCCCGCCACTCCGCTGGCGCTCGCCGCGGGTGCCGGAATCGACTTCACGATCGAATACCGCCCGACGGCCCCCGGCGTCGCCGAGACGGCGACGATCCAGATCACCAGCAACGACCCGGTGAACCCCACGCTGGACCTGATCGCCCACGGGACGGGCGGGGCCGGGAAGCTGGTAGTGACCGGCTCCGACTACTTCGGGGGCGTGCACGCCTGCTGCCGCGAGGAGCGCACGATCTGGGTCGCCAACGTTGGCGATTGCGAGCTGCACGTCTCGGGCGTGGCCTTCAAACGCCCAGCCAAAGCGTGGCAGCTGGTGAACAACCCGTTCCCGGCCACGCTGCACCCCGGCGCCTCGCTGGCGGTGGTGATCCGCTATCACGCGATCGAGCGGTACGCGCAAGTCCGCGAGCTGGTCATCACCAGCGACGACCCGCACACGCCGGTCCGCGAGCTGGAGGTGCTAGCCCATACTGTCTGGCCCGAACAGTGCCGCGACGGTTGCAGCTCGGGCCGCTGCCGGGACAGTGGCCACTGCGAGCCTTCATGCTGCCGCTGCGAGCGCTGCCCGGACGAGGACGACGACCGTGGCTAGCCGCACAGCGCACCCGCTCCGCCACCCGGAGCCGGATCACCAGGTCAGGCCCGCCGGCGATGACCGCTGCCCGCACGTCACCCAGCCGACCGTGAGGAGGACGACGAGGCGAACGAGCCGACCGTCGTAGGCCGTATAGTGACTGTGACGCCATAACTGACGGTGCGAACAGCCCGTCTCCTGGAATTACATGGGGAGGAGGAAACAGAAAATGGAGAATACGAATGAGTTCTGGGCAAATGCCAGTGTCATTGTCGCAGCACCAGTTGCGATTGCCGCTGGGTTCGCCAAAGGTGCCTATGACGCTTCGACTGATCATGGAGCTTTCAGCGAAGGGTTCAGTGCAGCCGCCAGCCCCATTCTCAGGTCGGCCAAAGAATTTGGTGCGGAGCATGGCCCAACTATTACAAGAGGAGTGATCACCGGTGCTGCCGGTGCGCTCGGCGCCAGCATCGTGCGCGGAGGGCTCAAGCACCTCAGGTTCTGACAAGCAAGACATCACCCGGTAGGTGGGCGCGGGCGGCGCCGATCTTCGGGCAGGCGCGTACGCTGCCGGGATGGACGGTGGGCTGGTCGACGCCTGACAAGCTCGCAACGGGGACACCGGCGCAGTCGAGCGCAGGGCGCGGCTGGGTCTCAGGTGCCGCGCGGGAGGCAACCAACCATGCTGATGACCGGCGACCTCCCTGCGCTCATCCGCAGGTACGGCCGGCAGGGGAGGATATTCTTCGTCCATTTCAGGGACGTGGCAGGCGACGAGGCGGCGGTTCATCGAGGTTTTCCATGACGAAGGGCCGACGGACATGCTCGAATGCATGCGCGCATATCAGGAGACTGGTTTCGACGGCCCTATGCGGCCGGACCACGTCCCAGCGCTCGAGGGCGAGAACAACGAGAGCTTCGGCTACGACATGCTCGGCCGCCTTTTTGCCGTCGGATACATTACCGGCCTTCGCGAAGCGGTATACGGCCACCACGATGCGAAGTACGGCCGGAAGATCGAGGCCAGTGCGCTTCGCTGATGCCGACCAGCCGGGGCGCGGCTGCTACTGGGGAGCCCAGCTGATGCGGGGGTCGGTGAAGACGTCCGTCTCATCTAGGCTCGCGGTCGAGAACTCCGAGACGACCGCACCCTGCGGTCCCGCTTGGAACCAGTGCAGCGAGTCAGGCTGCATCGTGTACTGGTCGCCTGGCCGCAGCGCGATCTGGTGCGGCGCGCATCAGCGTGAAGCGGCTAGCTGACCCCTCCGAGAACGCCGAAACCCTGCTTTTCCTGGCGACCGAGGCTTCTTCCTACATCACCGGCCAGGTCATCCACGTAGATGGAGGGCTGTCGATCGACTTCGACCCGGGCAACACCAAGAAGATCGCCAGCTGATCCAGCATACTTGCCGGGTCAGAGCGGCGGACGGGGTGATCCTTATTAGTCATGTGGGCAGGGCGGCCCGCGTCCTGACCGGGCGGCCCGGTCGCTGGTACTTCCTTGCCTGCGTGGCTGCCGTGATCGCGGCTGCCACAGTGATCTCAACCCGAGCGCTCCTGGCACCTGCCGCCCCCCGGATGAGATACGCCTCGAATGACCTCGGTCACTATGCCCGGCTTGCAGCGCTGGGGTTCAACACCTTCGACACCGGTCCCGACCGGAAAGTGATCGACGCTCTGCCCGGCAAGGCGCTGGTATGGGACGGCGGCTACCTCAACTCCACCTGTCGGTTCGCGATCTCTGGCACCGCGTTCGCCGCCACTCTCGCTGCCCTGGCTGACGATCCCAAGGTGGCTGGCTTCTACATCGCCGACGAGCCGCACCTGGCCCAGTGCCCGGCCTCGCCCCGCCAGCTAGCAGCCCGGACCGCCCTGATTCACGAACGGATCCCCCGCGCGTTCACCATGATCACAATTGAGAATGGCGTTCCCGCCGAGTACACGGGGTACGCGCACGTCTCCGACTATGTCGGCGTGGACACCTATCCGTGCGACGTCGCCCACCCGCGATGCGACCTGCGGCTGATCAGTCACAACGTGGCGGCGGCCAAGGCAGCCGGGATCTCGACCGCACGCATGGTGGCCATGATCCAGGCATTCGGCGCCGAGCATGCCGCCCAGCAGGTGCACAACTGGATACTGCCCACGCCGGGGCAGGAGCGGGCCATCCTGGCCGAATGGGATGCGGTGGCACCCGACCGCTTCGGTGACTACGTCTACACCTGGGGCCACGTCTACGACTCCAACCCCACGCTGATGGACTCGCCAAGCCTCCAGCAGGTGATCGCGTCGTACTTCGCCGGCGCCGGCGGCCAGCGATGAAGCCGCCTGAGCAGGCCGAGAAAGTCACCGGGACCCGTGGGGGGATCGGGCCCCGGTGAGTGGTCCTTACAGCTGGGCGGTGACGGCCTTGACCTCGGTGTAGGCCTCCAGCACCTCGTGCCCCATCTCGCGGCCCCAGCCGGACTGCTTTACCCCCGAACGGCAGCGACGCGTCGAAGACGTTGTAGCAGTTGATCCACACCGTGCCGACCCTGATCTTCTTGGCCAGGGCGTGGGCCTTGGAGATGTCCTTGGTCCAGATGCCCGCGCGAGGCCGAAATCGGTGTCGTTGGCCGCGGCCGCGATCTCGTCGAGGTCGCTGAACGGGGCGGCGACCACCACCGGGCCGAAGATCTCCTCGCGCACGATCTTCATGTCCGGGGTGGTGTTGGTGAGCACGGTGGGCTCGACGAAGTAGCCGCGGTCACCGAACCGGCCGCCGCCGGTGACGGCGGTGGCGCCGTCGGCCCGGCCGGACTCCAGGTAGCCGGTGACCCGCCGCAGCTGCTCGTCGGAGACCAGCGGCCCCATCTGGGTGCCTTGCTCCATCCCGGAGCCGAGCTTGATGGACTTGGCGATCTCGGCGACGCCGTCCACGACCTCGTCGAAGCGGCTCTGATGCACGAACAGCCGGGAGCCGGCCACACAGCACTGGCCGTGGTTGAAGAAGATCGCGCTGGCGGCACCCTCGACCGCGCCGGCCTCGGCGTCGTCGAACACGATGTTGGGGCTCTTGCCGCCCAGCTCGCCACCCGGCCGCGCCCATCGGTAGTTACAATGAGACTACGAAGGGCGGCGGGCACAAGGGGCGGCCAGGAAGAGCCGATGGGCCGGGAGCGGTCAGGCCGGGCTGGCGCCAGAGTGCGTGATGTCGTCAAGGAAGCTCAGCGCCGCCTCGGCCGAAGCCCGGCGCCAGGCGAGCAAGGTTGCATCGAATCCATGCCGCGGCGGGCGCTCGGTGGCGATCGCCGCGGCGATCGGCTGGAGGATGGCCTTCTGCCGGCGGAGCAGGCTGGTGGGATCGGTCCCCACCCGGTCGATGAGCGCGAGCTTGATCAGGAGATGCGAGCGGACGTCGCGGACGTGCTGCACGGGCGTGTCCAGCCAGTCCGCCACGGACCTCCGCCCCGGCGAAGTCGCCGAATAAATGGTCCGCTGTGGCCCGCGGCCAGGCTCGACGACCTGCGGCGTCACCAGCCCGGCTTCCTCAAGCCGGCCGATCGCGCGGTAGATCACCGGCCGGGGAATCTGCCAGATCCGGCCCAGCTCCCCCCCGGGAGCGGTGAGCTGGGCGATGGCGAACCCATGCGTGGGGTGCTCGCTGATCAGAGCGAGCACCGTCCACTCCGCCAGTGACAGCGATGGACCCGCGCTCATGACTCCGAGCGTACTGGCGGTGGGCACTCCAGCCGGGAAGGCAGCATCGCCAGGCCACGGGTTCTCACTGGCCACCCGTGACGGATCTCCGCTCCAACCGGTAGTCTCATTGTGACTAGTGGGACGCAGCTGGAGGCCTGCCATGTCCGCCGAGACGATCAGTGCCGTACCGCTTCCCCGCCCGTGCGCGCCACGGCGCCGTGGATTGCTGGTGCGCCCGGTGGCCGGGATGCTGGCTGACGGCACCGCGTTCTACGCGCCGATCGGCGAGATCGTGACCGATGGCCCGCTGGTCATCTGTCACCTGTGCGGCCGGTCGCTGCGCTCGGTCACCGCTCACCCGCGGGTGCACGGCTGGACCAAGGAGGCGTACTGCGAGGCGTTCGGCCTGGAACGCGGCCAGTCCCTGGAAGGGCACGAGACCCGCAAACGCCGGGCTACCGCTTTCACCTCCCGCCTCATCTTCGACCCGGCGGTCCGGGCGGGCAGCGCCGCGGGGCGAGACCGGGCCCGGGGCGGGGAACTGGCCCGTGACGCAGCGGCGGCCGCCCGCGGGCGCCGCATGCCAGAACAGCGTCGGAGGAAGGCGCTGCGGACGCCGGCGGCCATTCCGCCCGCCGCCATCGCACAGGCGAACAGAGACCGCGCCCGCCGGCACCTCACCCAGGTCGCGGCCGAGGTGGCACGGCGCCACGGCTACCCCGATATCGGGACCTTCGTCCTGGCACGGGTCGCCCAGGGCGCCAGTCTCACCGCCATCAGCAGGCAGGCCGGACTGCACAAGGACTGGCTATCACGCCACCTGGGGGACATCGACGCGGCCGCTGCCGAGGCGGCCCGGCAGCGGCAGCCAACACGGTGGGATGCCCCATGGCGGCCGGCCCTGGACCAACTCGGCTTTCGCGATGTACATGGCTACCTCCACAACCGCCACCTCGACCAGCACTGGACCGTCAACGCCATCGCCGCCGAGGCCGGCCTGTCGCACCATGCCGTCGAATCCGCGCTGCGCCGCCACGGGCTCACCCGGGTAACGCACGCCACCAAACGCCATGCTGCCGGGCAGCGCGCCGCGCAGGTCGCCCGGCACCTCGGCTTTGACAGCATCACGGACTACATCAGCGACCGCAGGGCCGCGGGCTGGCCCTGGCGGGCCATATCCGCTGAATCCCGCCAGCCGCAGTCATGGCTGCGCCGCCACCAGGCATAACCCCAGCCGCTCGACGGGTTCAGCCTCCGTGCCGCGATAACGTGGGATGCCATCCATCTTGATCATCTAACAGGAGTGACGCATGCGACTGAGTGCACGCAACCAGATCCCAGCCAGGGTTACCGCCATCACCGCCGGCGAGGCGATAGCCAACGTCGAACTGGACGCCAATGGGGTGCGCCTGGTGGCATCGATCACCGTGGAGGCGGTCCGCGATCTCGGCCTCGCCGAGGGCAGCCAGGTCACAGCAGTGATCAAAGCATCCGAAGTGATCCTCGCGAGCGCCGACTGAAGTCAGCAAGCGACCACGCGGCCGCCGCGCCGGCGCGAACCGGATGACCTGAGTTCAGGTCACCCATTGCGCTGTCCATTCGCCGGCTACCTGGCCGGTGGCGACGTTGAGCCGGTTCCAGGTGTTGATCACGGCGATGTGGGTGACGAGGGCGGCGAGCGCTGGCTCGCAGTAGTGCCTGGCGGCCTCGCCCCAGATGTGGCCGGGCACCGGGTCGGCCCGGTCGGCCAGTCGGGTGGCGGCCTCTGCGAGCGCGAGGGCGGCCCGCTCGGGTTCGGTGAAGTAGGGGGCCTCCCGCCAGGCCGCCAGGATTGCCAGGCGCTCGTCGGACTCGGCGGCCTTCCTGGCCGCGCGGGCGTGCATGTCGAGGCAGACGGCGCAGCCGTTGATCTGGCTGGCTCTCAGGCACACCAGGTTGATCGTCGCATCTGGCAGGCCGGCCTGGCCAGCCGCCTGGTTTGCCGCCTTCCCGAGCGCCTGAAGCGCATCCATGGCGCCGGGCACGGTCATCACCGGACTGGTGATACGAGGTTGCATGGGGCTCCCCAACGGCGAACCCGGCGCTTGCCGGTCGCCCAGCCCGGCGGCCTCAGGCGCTGGGTACCTTGCCGATGATCCAGCCGAGCTCTGAGACGATCCGCACCCCAAGGCCTTCGGCATACAGCGGGTTCAGCGCCTCGCGCATGGCCTCGGCGAACCGGTCCTGCCCCACGTTCTGCAGGGCGGGCCAGGATGGTCCCGCCGCCGCCAGCGCCCGGACAGCCAGGTCGAGGTCCGGGAACTCGTTGATGGCCCGCGCCGCGCCCCGGCCGACGAACTCCAGCCCGGCGTCGGCGAGCATCTGCTCGGCCACGCCGGGCCGCCCGGTGTCGCCCTGGTTGACGGTGGCGCTGACGTGATCGGCCGGCGAGAGTTCCAGCAGGGCCGCGAAGTACGGCAGCAGGCCCAGGCGCTTGGGCGATCCCCAGAAGCTGAACCCGACCAGGCCGCCGGGCCGCACCACCCGGCGCGCCTCCGCCAGCGCGTCCTCGCATCCTTTCCAGATCCCGTTGAAGCTCGTCGCCACGTCGAAGCGGCCGTCTTCAAAGGGCAGGGCGAACATGTC
Organism: uncultured Actinomycetes bacterium; assembly: GCA_963741615.1. GTDB lineage: Bacteria > Actinomycetota > Actinomycetes > Streptosporangiales > Streptosporangiaceae > UBA9676. The sequence continues at coordinate 60,390 of CAVUIU010000030.1, read as the reverse complement.
CCCGACCCGGAAATCAGCCGCAGGCGTGCGCGCCCGCGCGATCGCGATCAGCGTCTCCGAGGCATCCAGCCCGCACACCTCGGCTCCACGGCCAGCGGCGACGCCGGCTGCATAACCGGAGCCGCAGGCGATATCCAGCAGCCGGGTCCCCGGTCCCACCTGGGCCCAGTCGAATAGCGCGTCGTTGACCCGCCGGGCGTACGGCTCGACCAGGTACGCCCAGTCGGCCGCCCGCTCCCCCCAGGCCCGCCCAGATTCAACCCAGCTCATGTGGCTCACCTTCCACCCCGCAAGCCCGCCAGCGCCCGGCCGCCCTGGCGGGCCAGCACCCTGATCAACCACCTGCGGCGGCACGGGCATCAGGGTGCCCTGCGGCAATGTAGCGCGCACCGCGACCTGCGGGTAACCCGTCCTGCTTGCTGCGGTGCCGGGATCGCGGCGGGGTCCAGGACAATGGAGGCGTGCGCTGCCCGATCATCGTCGGCCGAGAGGAGCCGGTGTCGGTACTCGCCGACGCCGTGCGCCGGCTGCGCGCCGATGCCCGGGGCGGGGTGCTGGTGGTGGTGGGTGAGGCGGGTGTCGGGAAGACCCGGCTCGCCGAGCACACGCAGGAGATTGCCGTCCGGGCGGGCATCACGGCCGTCATCGGCCGGGCTTTGCCGGAGGCAGGTGGCAGCCTCCTGCGCCCCTTCGCTGAGGCGTTGCTGGAGCTGACCCGAGACCGCCCCGCGCCGGTCGAGGATGACCTGGCCCCCTACGCCGTGGTGCTGGGCTCGCTGGTGCCTGCTTGGCGGGCGCCTGGCTGGTCGGTTCCTGATGAGCCGGTGGTGGTCGTGGCCGAGGCGGTGCTGCGGATGCTGCGCTGGGCCACCGGGGGCGCGGGCGTGGTTGTGATCTTGGAGGATCTCCACTGGGCCGACGACGCGACGCTCGCGGTGGCGCGGTATCTCACCGATCATGCGGATGAGGTTCCGGTACTGCTGGTTGTTACGACCCGCACCGGCGACGGCCGCGATGATGTCCCGGCGTTGCTGGCGGCCGGGGGTGCGCGGATATGCCCGATCGGCCGCCTCACCGATGAGCAGGCGCACACGATGGCACTGGCGTGCGCCGGGGCCGGATCCTCGCTGGCGGATTCGGCCGCTGCGGTGGTGCGGGACGCGGAGGGCCTGCGCCCTGCTGTCCGAGGACCGCACCGCGGCGCGGGAGGCTTTCGCCCGCGCCCGCGCGGAGGGCCCCGACCAGCACGCCCGGATCCTCAACCCATACGAGGGGCCCGAACTCCTGCTCCGGACGCTGGCGGGAGAGGTAAGCCTGGCCGACATCAAGGCGGCATCCGCTGGCATCGTCCAAGCCGCCCGCTGGCCGGCACTGTGGTTCGGCGCCGCCCAGGCGGTGGCCGCAGGCACGGCGGGCGACGGGGCCACCGCCGCCGACGCCCTCACCGGCGCGCTGACGGCTGGCGATCGCTACCCGGTCTTCTCCGCCCTGACGATGCGACTGGCCGCAGAGGCGGCGATCCGCGACGGCTGGGGAGACCCCGGCACCCTGCTCCGCCAGGCGGACACCATCTTCACCCGGCTGCGCCTGGGCCGGGCGGCCGCCGCCTGCCGGACCCTGCTCAAAACCGCGGGTCACACCGCGCCACGCAGGCGGGCGGCCGACGCCCGGCTGCCCGTCCCCCTCCTCAGCGCCGGCGTCACCACACGCGAGGCGGAGGTACTCGACCTGCTCGCCGACCGCCTGTCCAACCGGGAGATCGCCGGGCTGCTGTTCCTCTCGCCACGCACCGTGGAAAAACACGTCGCCGCCCTCCTCGCCAAGCTCGGCGTCGAGGACCGCCGCTCTCTCGCGCGCCTGGCCCGCAGCCTGCGGTGAACCCACGATGGGTAGCTTCTACCCATGTGCCGCCGCGCCCGACGCCAGACGATGAGGCCAACGCACTCATCCGCCTGACAAAGGAGGGGCCATGGCCATCGCCGCAGTATTCGACTTCCCCGGCGAGCCGATCGAGAAGTACCACAAGGTGTTCGAGGCCGGACCAGTCATCGTCGACCAGCCCAGCCGCCTCTACCACGCCTGTTACCGCACGCACGACGGCTTCACCGTCATCGACATCTGGGCCGACGAGGAATCCTTCGCCGCTTTCGGCCAGACCCTCGGCCCAGCCGTTCACAACGCTGGTCTGGACGCCAGGCCCGCCATCTACCCGATCGAGCAGATCATGACCCAAGACGGCGCCAGGTCCAGCTGACGCACACCACCGGCACGCCCCGCGAGCACCGCTTTAATCGCCATCGAATGGCGGCATGATGCGAGCAGAGCAGGCCGGGGAGGGCCGTGACAATCAGGTGAAGCCGACGTTCAGGACGAAATGCCCGAGCCTCAGGTTGAGTACTCCGCCGCCGGCCCAGTGCACGATGAAAGCCAGCAGGATGATGGCCAGGATGATGACGACCACCCAGAAGAAGAACACGATGATGCCGGGGATGGCATACCCCGCTACAGTTCTCGCTCTAGCCACGGCCGCCAGCTACCCACCGTCGGCCGACTTATTCGGCGGGCGGCTGGCACCCCACCCGACTTGTTCGGCGGGGTGCCAGCCGCCGTCGGCTTGTTCATCCCCGGCCACTCCCGTGCGGACGGCCCTTCCACCGGCCCGAGTAGATTGAGACGATGAAGAAGCTCTTTGAGATTCTTGTTTGTTTCGCGCACCCGATCGCTGTTGTCCTGATGTGGATCGATCTGGCCACCGACCGGCCGGACCTGGGGCGGGGCGGGAAGCTGGCGTGGGGGATCTTCGGCCTTATCCCGCTGGTGCCCTTCCTGTACGTCCTCACCGGCGGTGACCTCTGGTAAGGCCTGACCGCCGATGGGCCACCGCAGGGCCCGGGCCGCTCCCGGTTACCGCACCCGCGGCCGCGATGCCGCGCTTTCCAGATCGCCGGGTCCGGGATGCGTACGACGCCGGAGCGGCCGCCCCGCACCGCCTTCGGGGCCGGCGGTAGCGGCCTGGCGCTGGCTCGGAGCCGGCGTTGAGGCCGGCGCCGTTGACGCCGTGGATGAGAACTCTCGTGTCAGCGCCTCACGGTACGCGTCTGTGCACATGGCTGCGATCACCAGGCGGCTCAGCGCAACTCCTGGATACGGACCAGGTTGCCCGCGGGATCACGGAAGGCGCAGTCGCGAATCCCGTATGGTTGGTCGGTCGGCTCCTGGACGACGTCGGCGTTGCTGGCCTCCACCCGCTCGAAGGTGGCGTCGAGGTCCTTGGTGGCCAGGAGGATCCAGCCGTAGGTGCCCTTGGCCATCATCTCGGCGATGGTGCGGCGCTCGTCATCGGTGACGCCGGGGTCGGTGGTCGGCGGCGCCAGGAGGATGGACGTGCTGGGCTGGCCGGGGGGGCCGACGGTGATCCAGCGCATCTTGCCGGATCCCACGTCGGCGCGGACCTCGAAGCCGAGGGTGTCGCGATAGAAGGCCAGGGAGGCCTCCGGGTCGTCGTGCGGGAGGTAGCTGGCGTGAATGGTGATGTCCATGACGGTCACGCTAGCTGCGGCTCGGTGACCGGCGCTTCTCGATTCCTGATCGGTCTGGTCACCTGCTTCGCTACGCACGCCGGCATCCCCGCCGTCCCGCGCGCTGTCTGGCTCCGGTAGGTGCTGGGCGACACCCCGACCAGCTCGGTGAAACGTGTGCTGAAGGTGCCCAGCGACGAGCAGCCGACCTCGAAACAGACCTCGGTGACACTGAGGTCGCCACGGCGCAGCAGCGCCATCGCGCGCTCGATCCGCCGCGTCATCAGGTAGCTGTACGGCGACTCGCCGTACGCGAGCCGGAACTCGCGGCTGAAGTGCCCGGCCGACATGTGCGCTCCACGGGCGAGCGCCTCGACGTCCAGCGGCTGCGCGTACTCCCGGTCGATCCGGTCGCGGACCCGGCGCAGCCGCGCCAGGTCGCGCAGGTGCTCCGCCGTGGCGGGTCTGCTGGTCACACAAAAGATCGTACTCGATCACCGGCAGTGCCCTCGTGGGGTCAGGACTCCAGAACATCGCGGTACTCGTGGCGCGGCGCCCTGGCGGTCGGCGGTGGCGACCGTGGTTGCCGCCGCCAGGGTTGTCAGGGCAGTCTGGGTGAGCTGCAACGCTGGGGAAGCACCCCCGCCGGATCGAAGGGCCGCGCCGATGAAACTGCCTCACGTTGACTATGAGGCGCCTAAGACCGTTTCCGAAGCTGTGGAATTGCTGGCTGAGCATCAGGATGAAGCGAGCGTGCTCGCCGGCGGCCAGAGTCTGATCCCGCTCCTGGCGCTGCGGCTGGCGCACCCGGCGGTGCTCATCGACATCAACGGCATAGCTGAACTGTCCGGGGTGTCAGCCGCAAACGGCTCGGTGGCGATAGGCGCCATGACGCGGGAGTACGTTGCCGAGGAATCCGAGACCGTCGCCAGCACCGTGCCGCTGCTGGCGGCTGCGCTGCCCTTGATCGGTCATGAGGCGATCCGCAGCCGCGGCACGGTAGGAGGCAGCCTGGCGCACGCCGATCCGGCGGCCGAGCTGCCGGCCGTTGCCCGGGCGCTCGATGCCGAGTTCGTGGTGCGTGGCCCGGCGGGCGAACGGGTTGTCCCGGCGGCGGAGTGGTTCGAGGGGTACCTCACGACGTCACGCCGTCCCGACGAGCTCCTCGTCGAGGTGCGCTTCCCGGCCGCAGACCAGGGCACGGGGACCAGCTTCCAGGAGGTCGCCCGCCGTCACGGTGACTTCGCGATCGTGGGCCTGGCGGCATCACTGACGCTTTCCGGGGGCACGATCAGCGATGCCCGGCTGGCGTTTGCCGGCCTTTCCGACGTACCGGTCCGGGCAACCGACGCGGAGGGTCTCCTGGCCGGCGAGAGGCCGTCGGCCGAGTTGTTCGATGAGGCAGCCCGCCGTGCGACCGACGACCTCGACCCGCCAGCCGACCTGCACGGGTCGGCGGAGTACCGGAAGAAGGTCGCGGCCGCTCTGGTGCGCCGTGGCCTGCGAGCGGCCGCGGACAACGCCGACGGGAGGCAGTGACTGATGGTGGACATCACCCTGAGGGTCAACGGCGCGACGCGCACGGGTTCGGCGGAGGCGCGCAAGACGCTGGCGGACTTCCTGCGGGATGACCTCAGTTTGACCGGTACCCATCTCGGCTGCGAGCACGGAGTCTGCGGCGCGTGCACGATCATCGTCGACGGCCGGGCGGTGCGCTCGTGCCTGATGCTGGCGGTCCAGGCCGCCGGCAGCGAGGTGACGACGATCGAGGGCCTGGCACCTGATGGCGAGCTGGGCACAGTGCAGCAGGCGATGTGGGATTCGCACAGTTTCCAGTGCGGTTTCTGCACGCCCGGGATGGTCATGCAGGCTGTCTCGTTCCTCGGCGACCACCCGGACGCCGACGAGCAGCAGATCCGCGAGGCGCTGTCCGGCAACATCTGCCGGTGCACCGGCTACCAGAGCATCATCGATGGCGTCCTGCTGGCCGCCGAGCGCAACCGTGAGCACTGAGCGGCCGCGCGGCGGCATGCCCGACGCGCGCGCTCCAGGAAGCACTGAGCGGCCGCGCGGCGGCTTGCCCGACGCGCGCGCTCCAGGAAGCACTGAGCGGCCGCGCGGCGGCATGCCCGACGCGCGCGCTCCGGGAAGCACTGAGCGAGGGAGCAACCATGGCAGCAATTGCGGCTGAGCGCTACACCGGCGCCAGCATCAAGCGTTCCGAGGACCCGCGCATCCTCACCGGCGCGGGCCGGTACGTCGACGACATCAAGCTGCCCGGGATGCTGCACGCCGCGTTCGTGCGCTCGCCGCTGGCTCACGCCCGGGTGCTCTCGATCGATGTCTCGGCGGCGCGGGCGCTGCCCGGAGTCGTCGCGGCGTTCACCGGAGCGGAGCTGGAAGCGATGACGGTCCCGGGGCCGGATGCGCTCACGGCTCTGATGGGCGGCGCAGGGCCCACCCCGGAGTTCACCCTGCTCGCGACGGACAAGGTGCGCTTCGCGGGCGATCCCGTGGCGGTCGTCATAGCCGAGAGCCGTTACCTCGCTGAGGACGGCTGCGACCTGGTGGAGGTGGAGTATGACGAACTGCCTCCGGTCACGAACGCGTCCTTCGCCCTCGATCCGGGCAGCCCGCCGCTGTTCGCCAATCTGGGTGACAACATCGCCCGCCCGCACTCGCGCAGCGAGTTCGGTGACGTCGCGGCTACCTTCGCCGGTGCTGACCGGGTTTTCGACTTCCGCATCGGCGTGCACCGGCACCAGAACGTGCCCATGGAGGGACGCGGCTGCGTCGCGAGCTACGACGCCGACCTGGGGGTCATGACGGTATACGCGGCGACGCAGAGCGTTCACGTCAGCAAGATCGCCGTCGCCATGCGCCTCGGCATGGAGCAGGACAAGGTGCGCGTCCTGGCCGGCGACATCGGCGGCTCGTTTGGCCTGAAGATCGGCGCATCACGGGAAGAGCTCGCGGCCGCGGCTGCCTCACGTGCTCTCGGCCGGCCGGTCAAATGGGTCGAGGACCGTGGCGAAAACCTCACCACGTCAGGACAGGCACGCGAGGAAAGCTTCGGCGTCCGGGCTGCGGTCAGCAACGGCGGCGACCTGCTCGGGCTGGACGTGGAGATGGTCATCGACACTGGCGCATACCCCGGCATGGGCACGATGGTCCCGGGCATCGTGGAGGCGATGCTGCCGGGTCCGTACAAGCTCGCGGCCCTGGGCTTCGAGTCGACCGCGGCCATCACCAACAAGGCGTCGTACGTCGCCTATCGCGGCCCGTGGGCGTCCGAGACGTTCGTGCGGGAACGCGTCCTCGACCTCATCGCGAAGGATCTCGGCCTCGATCCGCTCGAGATCCGGATGCGTAACGTAGCTCCGCGCACCGATCCGCCGGCCATCATGCTTACCGGGCGGCCGCTGGCCGGAGTCACCACGCGGGAGTCGCTGGAGCGGATCGCCCAGCTCGTGGACTTTCCCGCGTTCCGGCGCCGGCAGGCGCAAGCACGAGCCCAGGGTCGTTACCTCGGCATCGGTGTGGCGACGTTCATCGAGGCCGCTCCTGGCCCGCGCTCCCCCGAGGGGCCCAGCGGCCCGATGGGCATCGAGTCCATGCGCCTCCGGCTCACCGAAGACGGCATGGTCGTGCTGTTCACCGGGCAGATGCCGCACGGCCAGAGCCACCAGACGACCCTTGCCCAGATCGCCGCCGACGAGTTCGGCGTGCCGTTCGAGCAGATCCGCGTTGTGGTCGGCGACACCGATGTCGTCCCGTTCGGGCTGACCGGCGGCAGCCGGTCGGCCACCATGACCGGCGGCGTGGCCCTGCACGGCGCCCGGCAGCTCAAGGCCAAGGTGCTCGATTTCGCGTCACATCTCATGGAAGCCAGCGCTCAGGACCTCCAGATCACCGATGGCCAGGTCTGGGTACGCGGTGACCCAGCGAGTGCCATCAGCGTGGCCGAGGTCGCGCGGCGGGCGGCATCGGGCCAGTTCGGTTCCGGCGTGGACGCCAATCTCGAAGTCGAGGCCGCGTTCGACGGCGGCGAAGGAGGATGGTCCGGCGGCAGTCACTGCGCCATCGTCGACGTCGACGCCGAGACCGGCGTTGTGACGGTGGAGCGGTACGTCGTCGCCGAGGATTGTGGCGCGCTCATCAACCCCGCCGTCGTCGACGGTCAGATCCGCGGCGGCGTCGCCCAGGGCATCGGCGCGGTGCTGCTCGAACGATCGGCGTATGACGAGGACGGCAACTGCCAGTCAGCCACGTTCATGGACTACCTGGTGCCGACCGCTTGTGATATTCCCCGCATCGAGATAGAGCACCTCGAGACCGTGGCCCTCGACGCCGACGTCAACTTCCGCGGCGTGGGTGAGGGTGGCATGATCGTCGCGCCGCCCACGGTGGTGAACGCGATCGAGGACGCGCTCTCGCCCTTCGGCGTGCGGATCTATGAGCAGCACCTGCCTCCGGCCCGCATCCTGGAGCTCGTTGCCGCGGTGGACTCGGGCCAGTAGGGCTACTTGGCGGCGTACAGCGATCGCAGGTGCTTGCCGTTGACGATCACGACGACGCCGATGCGTGGTTGCGCAGCACGACGATGGCGACCAGGGCGAGCAGGCTGATGCCGAGGTAGCTGCCGACGAGAAGCTTGGCGCTGCGGAACGCCGTGCGGGTGCGCGGAGGACTCTGGTCCTTGTCGGATATCACGGCGGGGGGTGACGTCAGGGCCTTCATGATGATTCCTCTTTCGCTGTCAGCGACGGCTCGCGGGGCCGGCCGGGCCGGTGGTGAACTGGCCGGGCTCAGGGGCAGTCATTTCCCGTTCCGTCCTGGGTGTGGGTCTGTCTGCCGGGACCGCCGGGTTCCGCGGATGCCAGGTCAGCCTGCGCCGCCTCGTTCTGCATGCGTTCGGCCGAGGTGCCCGGGAGCATCGGGAACGCCGCTCGCCCGGCATCATCGCCGCCGCCGGGCGATTCGATGCTGCCCTGACCGGCATCCTTCCGGAGCGGTCATGACCGCGCATGGCGATCCGGTGCGCCGGGGCCCTGGTAGCGTCACGGTTCGTGCGGCGCGTGTCGGTGGTCGGTGTGTCTGGATCGGGGAAATCGACCCTGGGACGAGAGCTCTCGGAGCGTCTTGCGGTGCCGTATACCGAACTGGACGCGATCTTCCATCAGCCGGGATGGACACCCCTGGACGGTGAACAGTTCCGCCGCCGGGTGGCCGCCATCGCATCGAGCGACCGATGGGTGATCGATGGCAACTACAGCGCTGTCCAGCCGCTGGTGTGGGAACGAGCGGACACGGTGATATGGATGGATCTACCCCGGCGCACGGCGATGCGGCGGCTCATCTGGCGGACGATCCGCCGCGTCGCCGGCCGGACCGAGCTGTGGAACGGCAACATGGAGCGCTGGCGCAACCTGCTCACCTGGGATGAGCAGGAGTCGGTCATCTCCTGGGCCTGGCATCACTACTACCCCACCTACCGGCAGCGCTACACCGCCGCGGCCCGCGACCCCCGATATGCCCACCTCACGTTCAACCGGATCACCACCCGCGCCGAAGCGCGCCAGTTCCTCGAATCCGCCCGCTAGCCACGCCAATCCGGCCACGCCAGGCCGTTGCTCATGTCGCCGCGGTCTTTGCGTGGTAGACGTGGCGGTGCGCCGGATGATGCCACCGAGCAGCCGCGACAGCGCTGATGCGAACCGAGCCGCCTGCTCGTCAGCGCGCTGGATCTCGGCGGGGCTCTTGGCTCGCTCTATCTCGTGGAGCCGGTAGATGCCATAGGGCGTCATGGTTTCTCACTCCTGCCAGAACCGCCTGGCCGGGCCGATCTCGGCGACCAGGTGCCGGGACAGCGGATGCCTCCCGGGTTCCCCCTTCGTGGTGAATGTCGCGGGCGGGTTACCCGGCTTCAGGCTGCCCGCGGATCGCGCCGCGGCCGCGCCGCGGGCAGCCAGGCGGGGCCGCGGCCCGCACGCGCGATGCGCATCGGCAGCCACCTGCGTAGGGACTGCCGGGAGCGGCGGAGCTGGCGGGTGAGCCCGGCCGCGGCCGCGTGTGCCTGGAGTTCCCTGGTCCGTTCCGCGGCGATGGCCTGGGTGATCACCGGATGCATGACATCCTCCTTGGGTGCGGGCCGCCTTCCTCAGGCGCGTGTCATTGACATTGTCGTCAAGGGGTACGACAGTCCCGCGGCGCCAAACTCATCGGGCTGGGCGCCAGATTGCCGATAGCTGGACCAGGACGCTGGCCGCCCTGATCAGGGCATCTGTAGGGGTTGGCGGAGCCTGCGGCTTCCCGGCGGCGGTGGTCACCGGCTAGCCACCGGGCGCGCTGGACATGTGCGGGGGGCGCGGCAGCCAGAAATTGGGTGGGGGGTGTCGATCGGGGCGGTGCCCGTTCGTGACTGGAGTAAGGAGCCGGTGAGGTGCCGGCGCCTACCCACCGGGAGGAAGAAATGACCAGGATTGTGGTGACCGAGTTCGTCTCGCTGGACGGCGTGATCGAGGAGCCCCGGTGGACGTTCGAGTTCGATCGCGGCCCCCAGGGGGACAAGTTCAAATACGACGAGCTGTTCGCCAGCGACGCGCTGCTGCTCGGACGCGTCACCTACCAGGGGTTCGCGCAGGCCTGGCCGCAGATGGGGAACGACGACTTCGGCCACCGGATGAACCACATTCCCAAGTACGTCGTCTCGGCGACACTCACCAGCGCCGACGCCACTTGGGGCGACACAACGGTGATCAGGGGCGACGTCGCGGCCGAGATCGCCGCGCTGAAGGCTCAGCCCGGCGGCGACCTGCTGGTCGAGGGCAGCTGCCAGCTCGTCCACACCCTGGCCCAGCACCACCTGGTCGATGAATACCGGCTGATGGTCTTCCCGATCATTCTCGGAGCCGGCAAGCGCCTGTTCCCCGGCCAGATGGGCCAGGCGGCCAAGCTCACGCTCACCGAGTCCCAGACCACTGGCGATGGTGTGCTGATGCTCACCTACCAGCCCGCCCCGGCCCAGGCAGCCGCCGGCCAGCCTGATCCAGCCGCCTGACCGGCGCTGAGAATAAGCGGGACTACCGGCGGCCTAGGCAGCCTTCCTGTGACGGGAGGGCAGCCGGGGCGAGACGATGAAGTACAGCTGGACGATGGCCAGGGCGGCCACGCTTGCCTGGGTGCTGATAAGGCAGATCAGCGCCGCGAGCGCGTACAGGCTTTGCGCGAGCAGGATCCGGCGCCGGAACGTGGTGAGCCGGGAGCGGGCTTGCTGGTCGTCGCCGGGCACAAGCGCCTTGCGCCCGTACCGGGCGCCCCATTCCAGCCCCGCGCCGAGCAGCAAAATGTTCAGCCAGTACACGCCCACCGCCAGACGCAGGTGAACGTAATGAGCAAGCAGCGCCGCGGAAAATGGCAGCAGCGACACAACGAACAAGAACCCGAGGTTGATCCAGGTGAGGGTCCGGTCGCAACGGCCCAGAATGCTCAGCAACGTGTGCTGGGCAAGCCAGAAAGTGCCGAGCATCGTGAAGCTCAGCAGGTACGCCGCAAAGCTTGGGCCCAGCTTCAGGAGCGCTCCCCACAGCCCGTGCTCAGAGTACGCCGATCCGGCGGTGCTGACCGGTACCCGCAGATCCAGCACAAGCAGTGTCATGGCGACGGCAAACAGGCCGTCGCTCAAGGCGGTCAGGCGCTCAAGGCTCTGTCCCGTGAAGCGGTTGTACGGCTCGGCCATGCCCATATGATGACGGCTCCGCCTTCACAGACGCCGCTGTCGGGCAGATCCAGGCCGCCCTGCCAGGGCCGACGTGAGCAGAACTGGCTGTGCGTGCCGGCCGGGGGCACCGACGAGCCGGGTGAACGCCACCAGAATGGACGGACCCGCAGTGATCAATTCAAGGGTGCGCTAAAGGTCCCCGAGTCCGTGGTGGCAACCTGGAAAGGTGGAGGCGCCCCGAGCGAGGGTTGTCCGGTTCGCCGCCACCCGGGCCAGCGCCCGACGGCCGACGAGCCGGCTGAAATGCTCGTGCAGGCGAGCGCGGCTGGGCTGCGGTGAGCCGGTGAGGTCCGGAGCTGCAGGGAGGAAGGCTCAGATGGGTGCTGCAGATGGGGAGGGTGCGGACATGCGCGTCGCGGTGCTCGGAGCCGGCATCATGGGCTCGGCGATGGCCCGCAACCTGGTCGCTGCCGGGCTGCGCACTGCGGTCTGGGACCGGTCGCCGTCGGCGACGGCGCCGCTGTCCGATGTCGGCGCGCTGGTGGCAGCGTCGCCCGACGAGGCGGCCCGGGATGCGCGCGTGGTGATCACGATGCTGCCGACCGCTGAGGTGGTGAACTCGGTGATCTTTGCCGACGGCGTGGCACAGGCGTTCGCCGAGGGCGCCGTGTGGGCCCAGATGGGCACGATTGGCGTGGCGGCGACGACCGGAATCGCGGGCCGGCTCGGCCAGCTGCGGCCCGACGTGATGTTCGTCGATGCGCCGGTGTCGGGCAGCAAGGGCCCCGCCGAGGCCGGTCAGCTGCTCATCCTGGCATCCGGCCCGGCCGCGGCGGGCGCGGTCGTGAGCCCCGTGTTCTCGGCGATCGGCCGCAAGACTGTGTGGCTGGGTGAGGTCGGCCAGGGCAGCCGGCTGAAGCTGGTCGTCAACGCCTATATGTCCGTCCTCATCGAGGGGGTGGCCGAAGCGCTCGAGCTGGCTGGCCGGGTGGGAATCGACACCTCCAAGCTGGCCGAGGCCATCGAGGGCGGCCCGCTCGACGCGCCGATCGCCGACGCCAAACTGCACAAGATGGAACGAGGCGACTTCGCGCCCGAGTTCCCGCTGGAGTGGGCGCTCAAGGACGTGGACCTGGCGATCGAAGCGGCGGGCGGCGGCGCCCTGCCGCTGCTGGCCGCGCTGTCTCGCCAGTGGCGCGCAGCCGTAGACGCCGGTCACGGCCGGGAAGATGTCAGCGCCGCACGCCTGGCACTGGGCGGCCCTCCGTAAACGGCGGATCATCGGCATCGTGCCCACCGGCGGATTGCCCACCTGAGGCCAGCCGTCCCAGCGCATGGCAGCCGGGCAGGGGATGAACAGGCCCCGCCTGGATTGCGGTGACGCGGCAGCGGCGGGCGGTGCGGAACAACTTCCCGATGGACCAGCAAGAATTCGCTGGCGCCCGGGACGAACCCAGGCATAGGCTGCCCGCCGTGACCTGGGTCGCACCTGACGTCGAGCGCTCGGAGCACTATCCGGAGCGCCGCAACGAACCCGAGCGGGAGATGCTCCGCGACTGGCTCGACTGGCACCGGGCCACCTTGCTGCGCAAATGCGCGGGCCTGGACGCCGCCCAGCTGGCCACGCGCGCCGTCCCGCCCTCGAATCTCTCACTGCTCGGGCTGGTCCGGCACATGAGCGACACCGAGCGCGGGTGGGTCAGGCAGACCTACCGGGGTGAGCAGGTGCCCGACCTGTACTACCGATCCGATGCCCCGGACACGGACTTCGAAGAGGCAGACCCGGCCGGTGCCGAGGAGGACTTTGAGCGCTACCGGGCCGAGTGCCGGGCCGTCGATGCCGCGCTGGAGGGCGCGAAGCTGGACGAGACCTTCGCCTTCCGCGAGAGGACCATGTCGGTGCGGTGGATGTGGCAGCACCTCGTGGAGGAGTACGCGCGCCACAACGGGCACGCCGACCTGCTCCGCGAGGTCATCGACGGCTCGGCCGGCCTGTGAGCCGGGCCAAACGGCACAGGCCGGCCCAGGGTCGGCACGGGACCGTTCAGTGCCCTGACTTCTTACCAGCGGAGGCGGGATCGATGCCGATCCTGATGAGGAGGATGACCAGCGCAGTGACCGCCAGCGACCGCTGCGGAAGATAGACCCAGAGCCTCGACGAAACTGGGCGTCACCCCCGGCCATGGGCTAGGGGGGCGGTTGTGGTCGGCGGCTGTGCTGGTCTTGCGCCGCGCATGTGTGCTGGAGTGGGCTGGTGGATGCGGTGGATCTTGCCCGGCGGTTCGCTCTTGGCGAGGCCGCGAGATTGTCGGACGGGCCGGTCGCGCGGGGCAGGCAGGGACTGGTGTGGCGGCTGGACACGGCAGATGGCAGCTGGGCGGTGAAGGTCCCTTTCGGCCAGTGCGGTGAGGACGAGGTGCGCGTGGCGGCCGCGTTCCAGGAGGCGGCCTACGCGGCCGGCGTACCGACGCCACGGGTGCGGCGCACCACGGAGGGATGCGTGTTCGCGGCCCTGGAAGGCAAACAGGTCAGGGTGTACGAGTGGGTCGATCTGCGGGCTCCCGACTCCGGGCTCGACCCGGCACGGGTGGGCGCGGTCGTGGCCGCCATTCACCGCGTATCAGCCACGGACCTGCGCCCACTGGACCCGTGGTACCACGAACCGGTTGGCGCCGATCGCTGGGACCATCTGGTCGGGCAGCTTTCCGAGGCGGGGGCGCCGTTCGCGGGCCGGCTGGCCGGTCTGCGGGACGAGCTGGTCGCGCTCGAGTCCTGGATCGAGCCGGCGGAGATGCTGCGGACATGTCACCGCGACCTGTGGGCCGACAACGTCTTGCCGACCGCGGACGGCGGCGTGTGCGTCATCGACTGGGAGAACAGCGGCCCGGCTGATCCGAGCCACGAGCTCGGGTGCGTCCTGTTCGAGTTCGCCCGCGCCGACCCGGGCCGGGCCCGGGCGCTGGCCGGCGCCTACCAGGCGGCCGGTGGACCGGCGGCAGTGAACCGGCGCGGGCACTTCTCAATGCTCATCGCCCAACTCGGGCACATCACCGAGATCGCCGCCACCGACTGGCTGACACCCAATCCCCGCTCGCCGGAGCGCGCTGACTCCGCCGCGTGGATCGGCGAGGTTCTCGACGAACCGCACACCCGCGAGCTGCTCGACACCATCTTGCGGGCGGTGCGCGGGGCCGGCGCGCCGCCAGTGCAGCCGGGGCAGACCTGACCTAGGAAGGGAAGTAATGGACTACGGCATTACCATCCGCACACCGATCCGGTTCGCCGAGGCGGTAGCGCGCGTCCGTGAGGCGCTCAAGGCCCAGGGCTTCGGTGTGCTGACCGAGATCGACGTGCAGGCCACGCTGCGCGACAAGCTCGGCCAGGACATGGAGGACTACCTCATCCTCGGCGCGTGCAACCCGCCGCTGGCGCACCAGGCGCTGGATGCCGACCGCAGGATCGGGCTGTTGCTGCCGTGCAACGTGGTGGTGCGCACAGCCGGCGGCCAGACCGTCATCGAGGCGCTCAATCCCCAGGTGATGGTGGAAGTAGCCGGCCAGCCCTCGCTCAAGCTGGTCGCGGACGAGGCCACGAGCAGGATCAGGGCCGCCCTGGACTCGCTGAAAGACAGCGGCCGGCCCGCACGCTGAGCACGCGAGCGGCGGGCGGCCGCTCAGCCGGGCCTTGACCACACCGGCCGCCGCGCCGGAGGACGGAGGGGTGCAGAGTCCGAGACCCTTGGCCCGCTCACGTGCCCCGGTGACAGCTCGCGAGCGGGCTGGCCCATTAGACTCGCGGCGTGCTGAACCTGAGCGCGGAGGCGGCGGCCGCCCTCGCCGAGCGCCTGCGGACCGAGAGTGTCGCCTGGGTCACCACGGTGACCCCCGGTGGGCAGCCGCAGTCTAAGTACCGCGCGGGGATCGCAGGCATCGGCATGGCCCCGGAGCAACTGGGTGCGGAGTACTCGACCGCCCTTCGCATCACCCCGACGCGCGTCCGGGTCTACTGACCGCCCTGCCCGGCCGCAGCCACCGGCCGCCAGGGCGAGATGGACATAAAGGAGGAGGCGATGACAATTCCTGCGCTGATGGCGGTCGACGACAATCCGGGCAGCCTCGAGACGCTCGATGGCACGTTGCGCCGCCGGTACGAGCACGATTACCTGATCATCAGCGAAGCCTCCCCCGGAAGGGCCCTCGGCCGCCTCCGGGAGCTGCGGTCCGCTGACCGCCCGGTGGCGGTGGTGATGGCCGCCTCGGCGATGACCGCGGTGCCCGCCGCGGAGTTCCTCGCCCAGGCCCGCAGCATCCAGCCGGCCGCCAAGCGGGTGCTGGTGATCCCGCGAGGCGGCCCGGCCGCGCCCAGCCTGCGTGTTCCCGTGCCGCTGGTACAGGACCGGGAGGCGGCCACGCCCGTTCTGCACGCAATGGCACGCGGGATGATCGACGCCTACCTGCCAGCTCCCGGCGCCGGGCGCGATGAGGGATTCCACAGCGCGGTCAGCGAACTGCTGGAGGAATGGGCTCATGACACCGCCCCGGCCCTGCCCGCGGTGCGGATCATCGCACAGCAGCAGTCCGCCCGCGCTCATGAGCTGCGCGACGTGCTGGCCCGTAACGGCATCCCCTACATCTTCTACGCCGCCGAGTCGGCGGACGGCCAGTTGTGGCTGCAGCAGGGCGGGCAGGATGGCTCGGCGCTCCCGGTCCTGGTGATGTACACCGGGGAGGTCCTGGTTGACCCGCCGAACGACCGGATCGCGGCCGCCTTCGGGCTGGCCAGCCTGCCTGAAGGAACCGTCGATGTGGCCATCGTGGGTGCAGGCCCAGCAGGGCTGTCGGCCGCCGTGTACGCGGCGAGCGAAGGCCTGTCGACGCTGCTGCTTGAGCGCGAGGCCGTCGGCGGGCAGGCCGGCAGCAGCTCGCTGATCCGCAACTACCTTGGCTTCCCGCGTGGCATCAGCGGAGCTACGCTGGCGACCAGGGCGTTCGAGCAGGCATGGTCCTTCGGCGCCATCCCGTCAATAGCTGGGCCAGTCACGGGGCTCGATCCCACCGCGGATGGCTTCTCGCTGCGCCTCCCCCGCGGCCAGGTAACCCATGCCCGCGGTGTCCTGATCACCACGGGCGTGTCCTACCGCAGGCTCGATGCTCCTGGCCTGGACTCGCTACTCGGCGCTGGTGTCTTCTACGGGGCGACCGGATCCGAAAGCAGCACTTTCGCCGGGGAGCACGTCTTCATTGCCGGCGGAGCCAACTCCGCAGGCCAGGCCGCGGTCAAGCTGGCGCGTTACGCGCAGCAGGTGACGATCGTGATACGCGGCGGCTCTCTGGCAGCCCGGATGTCGCAGTATCTGATCGATGAGATCAGCGCCGCGGCCAACATCGACGTCCGCCCCAGCACCCAGATTGCAGGCGCCGAAGGCACCGGCAGACTGGAGGCCCTGGCGTTGACGGACACGCAGACCGGCAGCACCCAGACCGTGGCCGCCTCGGCGCTGGTGGTGCTCATCGGCGCCGTGCCGCACACCGACTGGCTCCCATCCCACATCGGCCGCGACGAACACGGGTTCATCCTCACCGGCAGCGACCTCCGCACCGGGGGAAACCCTGCTGCCAGCTGGACCCTGCCACGCCCGCCGCTCCCGCTGGAGACCAGCCTGCCGGGCGTATTCGCCGCCGGCGACGTACGCCATGGCTCGATCAAACGCGTCGCCTCCGCAGTCGGCGAAGGCTCCATCGCCGCCACCCAGATGACCCAATACCTGCAGAAACAAGTGCAAATGCCTTAAGGGCAGACGTGACACTCCCGCAAGCGGCTGCTTGGGTGACAGCAGTGTGGCCGACTCCCGGGCCTGGCACGATACGGCCCGGCGTCACGGCAGGTGACGCGGGCCGCCGGCGTCCTTCACGATCTGGCCGGGCTGGAAGGGGTGAGATCCTTCGGCGCTGTTCGGGTCAGCACGGTGACCCCGGCGGCCATCACGGCGAAAGCCAGAACGGCGACGGTGATCTTCACCGGGCTGTTGGTGAAGCGTTCGTCGAACAGCCAGACGCTCAAGACGATGCTGGCGAGCGGGTCGGTGATGACCAGAACCGGCTGGGACACGCTCAACGGCCCGACGTGAAGAGCGGCCTGCTGAAGCAGCGTGCCGGTGACGGTAGCGGCGATGAATGCGTACACCGGCCAGCTTGTGAGCATCCCGCCAAGGCCGACCGTGGCGAGCGTGCCGGTCGCCGTCTTGAGGAACGTCGCTTCCAGGGCCCAGGTGAGCGCCGCGGCTGCCGCGAAGACGGCGGCCCGGCGCACCGGCGGGCCCCACCTGCCCGCCACAGCCAGCACGGCGATGGTCCCGCCGAACACGCCGGCGGCCGACAGCCACTCCGCCGGCTCGGGGAAGGGGTGACCGCCAGTGGGCTCGGCCGCGGTGAGGAACACAGCCAGCGCCACGCAGACGACGAGGACGGCACCCCAGGCGGCGCGGGCCACGTCCTGGCGGATCCACACCCGCCGCAGCACCAGGACGAAGACCAGTTCCGTGACCAGAACGGGCTGGACGACCGACATCGGGCCGTTGTGCAGGGCGATGGCCTGGAAGGTGTAGGAGCCCACCGCGGCCAGGCCCCCGAGCAGCCACAGCGGCTGCCGGACCAGGTACAGGGCCAGGCGCCAGCCGTTGGCGCGCTTGGGGGCACTCACGCTCGCCGAATGCTGCGTCATCAGGTTGACCGCATTGGACAACGCGGCGGCCAAGGCGAACACCACGGCGAGGGTCACGCCCCTGCCCCCGTTCCCCTCATGCCTGCACAGCCTTACAGACCGGCCCCTTCCGTGTCAGCCCCGGCTACCAGTGCCTGCACGGGCCGGGGGATAGTCACAGCCCCAGAACCGCAGGTCACCCCACACGTAGTGGGCGTTCGCGACGAACACGTGCGCGTTGGCGCAGCGCTGAGCCCGGAGGTCCCGGCACCGGGGGCCGATCGGCGGCCACGTGCCCCGCGCAGCCCCGCCGCTCCTCCTGGTCATCTCGTAGTACCAACCGGAGAAACCGCTGCCCTACCGTGGATGTATGACCGCATGGGGCAGCCTGCCGCCCGCGCTGCCGCCGCACGGCACGGTGCTGGCCTGGGCGCGAGGCTGCCGGTGTGATGAGTGCGAACCCGAATACAAGCGTTTCGTGTCCGAACTGGCACGGCGAGGGCGGCTGAGGTTTCCCGCTCAGCCGGAGCCCCGCAAGCTGGACGCCGACACCCTCGCCCGGCTGGAACCGGCGGTGAGCCGGTCTGAGTGCCCGGTGTGCGGCGCGCTGCGCCATCAGCGGTGCCGCAACCTGGCGTTCCCCCAGCATTTCGCGCCGACTCATCCTGAGCGCAGAGCGGCCCGTGACCGAGAGTCCTGAGATCCACCGGGTCGCCCGTCTCCCGCAGCAAGGGACCAACGGGGCGGCCTGGCGGTTCCGGCTGCCGAGGAGGCGGGCATGACTGCGCGCAGGCAGGCCGGGGCATGGGGTGCCGCGCTGCTAGCGGCAGGCGGCGCCCTGGCCGTCGTCGTGCTGGCCGCTTGTTCCGGGGCGGCCACCACGACGCTGTGCCACTCGCAGTCTGCTTCCGTCAGCGGCGGTGCCTACACGATCATGAACAACGAATGGCATTCGGGCGCCGCCCAGTGCATCACCACCGACGGCAGCGCCAGCTTCACGGTCGCGAACTCATCGATCGCGAGCACGAGCGGCACGCCCGGCGGCTACCCATTCATCTACAAGGGCTGCCACTGGGGCGCGTGCACGCCGGGCAGCGGGCTGCCGATCCAGGTGTCCGGCATCCACCCCGGCATGGTGATCACCAGCTGGAGCACCACCCAGCCCGGGGGGAGCAGCGCCTACAACGTGACCTACGACATCTGGTTCAACCAGAGTCCCACCACCACCGGCCAGCCGGACGGCGCCGAGCTGATGATCTGGCTGAACCACCACGGGCACGTGCATCCAGCCGGCACACAGGTGGCTAGCAACGTCAGCATCGGCGGCCACGACTACCACGTGTGGCTCCGCCGGTGGCGCTGGAACACCATCACGTACACGATGACCACCGGCACCACCTCGGTCAGCCACCTCGACCTGCGGGCCCTGGTGGCCGACGCGGTGAGCCGTGGCTACATCGGCAACTCCTGGTACCTGATTGGCGTCGAGGCCGGCTTCGAGCTGTGGCGAGGCGGTGCGGGCCTGGCGACCAACTCGTTCTCGGTCCACGTGGCCGGCGGTGGCTCGCCCTAGCCCGGCCCCGCCCCGCCAGCCCGCCGCGCACCGCGGCTACGGTCAGGAGACCGCGGCCTTCACCAGCTCGGCGACCTTTTTCTCGACCGCGGCGCTCCACTTGTGGAGCGCGTACGACACCGGCCACATGTCCCCGTCGTCGAGGTTGGCCGCGTCCTGGAAGCCCAGGGTCGAGTAGCGGTAGTTGAACTTTCCCGCGTTCTGGAAGAAGACGACGACCTTGCCGTCGGAGTTCGCGTAGGCGGGCATCCCGTACCAGGTCTTGGGCGACAGCTCCGGGCTGGTAGCGGTCACCGTCATATGCACGCGCTCGGCGAGCGCACGATCGGCTGGTGCCATCTTCGCGATGCTGTCGAGGATCGCCTGCAACCCGTCGGCCTTCTGGGCGCCCTTCTTGCCCTCGGCGCGCAGTTCGGCGGCGCGCGCTTTCATCGCGGCACGCTCATCAGCGGTGAAGCCGTCGGACTCTGTCTTGGAATTTTTCGCGGGCATTCCCGGGCTCCCTTCCGGTGTCAGGCCCGGCATGATGCCGGCCATCTAGGGGAAGGCTAGGCCCGGCGGCACCTTGGTGCTTCTCGATTCCTGATCGGATCAGGGGCCAGCGCATAAGCTCGGCCCGTGAAGCGGGTGCTGATCACCGGGATGTCGGGCACGGGGAAATCGACCCTGGTCGCCGAGCTCGCCGCGCTGGGCTACAAGGCGGTGGACACCGATGCTGGGTGGTGCGAGCCGCAGCCCGATGGCCGCCAGCGGTGGCGTGAGGATGCCATCCAGGCGCTGCTGGCCACTGATGACACCGACGTGCTGTTCGTGGCCGGATGCGAAGAGAACCAGGTGAAGTTCCACTCCCGGTTCGATCACATCATCTTGCTGAGCGCCCCGCTGGAGGTCCTCACGCAACGGCTGGCAACCAGGACGAACAACCCGTTCGGCAAGTCAGCCGAACAGTCCCGCCGGTTCCTGGCAGACGTTCAGGTAGTCGAACCGCTGCTGCGGGCAATCGTGGACTGCGAGATCGACACCACGATGCCGCTCAGCGAGGTAGTGCGGGCGATCTTGCAAGCCGTCGGCGCCCAGCCACCCGCCTGACTGCCATGCCCGGCGCCCACGACGGACATGACCGGCGTGGGGCCTGTCCGTCGAGGACACCGAGGCCTTCTTCGCCGGCCGCTTTGCGGGGGGCGGATGGAGCCGGCGTTGCCGCCGGCTCCATCCGTATCCTCATGGACGGGCTTCGAGCACCAGGTTGAAGGGCGTCTCGGCTGCCCGGCGGAATCGTGTGAACCCACCCGCGGTCACCACGTCCCGCAGGCGTGTCTCCCCAGCCTGGGCGCCGAGGGCGGTGCCAGTCTCCTGCGACAGCGACGCCGGGGTGCAGATCAGCGTGGATGCCGAGTAGAACAGCCGCCCGATCGGGTTGAGGTTCTCGGCTGTGGCGTCGCTGGCGAAGGGCTCGACGATCAGCCAGGTGCCGTCCGGGGCCAGCGAGGCCAGGACGTGCCGTGCCGCGCCGGTCGGGTCTCCCATGTCGTGGAGGCAATCGAAGAACCCGACGAGGTCGTATCCCGTCCCCGGGTACTCCTTGGCCGGTGCCACCTCGAAGCTGACTCGGTCGTCAACGCCGGCCTCCGCGGCGGCCTTCCGGGCCGCGTCGATCGAGGGGGCGTGGTAGTCGAACCCGACGAAGGTCGAGTGGGGGAAGGCGTGAGCCATGATGATCGTCGAGGCCCCGTGCCCGCAGCCGACATCGGCCACCTTGGCGCCGCGGTGGAGCTTGTCCTCGACACCCTCGAGCGCCGGGATCCACGACGTGGTCAGGTTGGCGATGTATCCGGGCCGGAAGAACCGCTCGGTGCCGCAGAACAGGTCGTCGTGGTGCTCATGCCACCCGAGCCCTTCACCGGTGCGGAACGCGACGCTGAGACGGTCGACCGCCCTCGTGGCGGCCAGCATCGCCTGGAAGCCCCCGATCACGCACGCCGGGCTGCTCTCGTCGGTGAAGGCCGTCGGCGGCATCGTCCCCGACCCCGAGGGGATCATCACCGGCGGGCATGACAACAAGACAGCCCGGACGGTGGCCACCCGCCATGGCGAGACCATCAACGCGCCCGCGCTCACCGCCATGTTCCGGCAGATCATTGCCAACAACCGGGCGGGCGGCTGGCGTCAGCTCAAGGGCGCAATCTGACCCGGTCCTGGGGCCGACGGCGCCCGGCCGACGCGCGGATCTGCCAGGTATGAGCAGCCCGCTGACCAGATGACGGTGAAGACCCATTTACACCACGCCGCGGACGCGTCCGCAGGAAGGAAAGGGTGGCCGTGACAACCGAATTGGTGCTGTTGGGCACGGCGGGCGCCCCTTCGCCCGTCGCTGGCCGGGCGGGGATCTCGTCAGCGCTTATTGTCGGCGACCGGGTCTTTGTGATCGACTGCGGCCGCGGATCGCCGTCCGCGTTCGCGGACGCGGGACTCGATTTCACCCGTCTGGAAGCCGTGTTCCTCAGCCACTTTCATGTCGACCACATCGGCGATCTGGCCGGCATGCTCCTTTACCCGTGGGGCGTCCGGGCGGGCGGCCACGGACCACTCCCGCCGATCCGCGTCTACGGGCCGTCGCGGCCGAAAAAGCTGCCGGCGGGTGATGCCACTTTCCATCGCCAGACGACGATCCACCCGGAAATGCCAACCCCTGGCACGACGGATCTGGTCGCGCACATCCTCGCCGCCTACGCCTACCACCTGAACGTCATGCCGCTGGACGCCCGCATGCCGGACGCGGGCGCGTTGGTACGGGCCACCGACATCCGCGTACCGGCATGGGCCGAGGGCATCGCCCAGGTTCCGGTTGCCGTGTTCGAAGATGCCGCGGTCCGGGTCACCGCGATCGCCGTGACGCACGGCCGGGCAGTTCCGGCGCTGGCGTACCGTTTCGACACCGCGGGCGGCTCGGTGGTGTTCTCTGGCGACACCGCCGTGAACGACGACTTGATCGCCCTCGCCCACGGTGCCGACATCCTCGTCCACCAGGTGGCCGACCTCGGCTACCTCGAACGGCACGGGTACACCGGTGCCGACCTGGCGCGGATTGCCGCACTACACACCGATGTCAACCAGGTCGGGGGCATCGCCGAACGCGCACGAGTCCACGAGCTCATCCTCACCCATTACCTCCCGGCTGAGCCAGACGCGATCAGCGAAGCGGAATGGGCGCGGCGCACCGGGCAGGGCTTTCGCGGCACAACGACAGCAGGCAACGACGGCCTGCGCAGAACGCTCCCCCGCCTCGCTTCGTGATCCTCTCGAAGATCGCGCGGGACAGATCACCACGACACACTCGGTCAGCTCGAGCGTGTGGTGCCGGGTGCCCGGATCGTCGAGCAGGGCAGCGATGACCGCGGCGACGTCGGCCCGGGGGACGGTGCCACGGGGGACTGGCGGGGCGGCGAGCCGGATCCGCGTGCCGGCTCCCATCGAGGAGATCGGACCACAGCACCGCGTGGCGCGGGTCAGACCACCAGGTCACCGAATCATCGATCACTCCGGCGCCCTCGTTATCGGAACAACTGCCACCCCGACTTTAGGATGGCATCTTGCTCCTGCTTGAGCCGACTAAACTCTTTCTCTGCGAAATCCCGCAATTCACGCCGGGGGAAGAGCAGCCGGGCCGGGCGAGACGTCCGTCCTGCGGTCTGCACGAGGCATTACCGGCTTGGGAGCATCAGCGGCGTGGCTGTGCCCGGGTCGGCGGGACCCATGAGCGAGACCATCGTGCCGCGATCGGCGGGACCCAGCAGCGGGGTAACGCCGGCCGGGGCGGCCTGGCCCATCAGCGGGGTAACGGTGCCCGCGGTGGCCGGGCCCATCAGCGGGCTGGCGCTGCCGTGGTCCGCGGGACCCATGAGCGGGACGGCTGCACCTCGCTCATCGGCTCGGTCAGGGACGAACCTGGGCAGGGAGATCTCCGCGACCTCGACGTCTGGGTATGGACTCTGGGTGTTCATTGCGTTTCCTTTCCGTTGACCGGGCCCACGCCCGGCGTACAGCCTCGTGGGCGGATGGCCCTCCTGGTGGAGCTCGGCGGCCATGAGCTGGCTGGCGAGCACGACGGGGGTGCGCCGGTCGGAGCCGGGCCAGGCCGCCGCCTCGTTGAGCGCATCGATCTCGAGCTGCATCCTCTTCTCCGCTATCTCGCGGCGGCAGTGAGCGGGGCGGTGGCTGGCAGCGGTGTTCGCGGAGCCCTTGCCAGCGCCGACACGGACGTGATGTGCAGGGCGAATAGCAGCGGCACGGCGGCTGTCGGGACCAGCGCGAGCGGGAGCTCGCTGATCGGCGCGCCGGACGGGGTGATGTTGAGCAGCTGGAATCCGGTGAGGGCGCCGAGGGTCAGGGCCGTGACCAGATCGGTCATGCCGAACGCGTTGAACCACAGCGCGGCGCGGCGGCCGCTGCCCCGCGCGAGTCTGCGTGCGACCAGCGGCGCAGCGATACCGGCGGCGATGTCGCCCAGGCCCGCGGGCAGGGCGAACAGCGCGGGCAGATGACCGAGGGCCATGGTGAGCAGGAAGGCCACCCCTTCGACCACCCGCAACGTGTGCGGAAGCTCCAGGCGGTTCATCGTGCCCGGCGCCGCCAGGGCGCGCGCCACCACCGGGATCCGGCGCAGTGCCAGCAGCAAGCCCAGGAAGCCGGCCACCGCGACCGGCATCCACGGCACCTGGTGGCCGAGCCGCGCGTGGTACCAGCCGTGACCTGCGATCACCGCACTGGCGGTGAACCAGCCGCCGAGCACGACGGCCGCGCCGCCGGCGAGCAGCATTGCGCGCCGTCGGCCCAGGCCGGCACGCTCCGCACCGCCGTACAGCACGAGGCAGGTCACTGCCGGGATCGCGGTGATCCCGGCGATGGTGATCGCCCACAGATACCCAGGTGGGTCGTACATGGCATCCTCCCGCTAGTAGATATCCTTAAGATAGTATGTTGTAGATAGTATCTGTCAACTAGTATCATGGCGGATGTGACTCGGAACGTTCGTACCTACGACCACTTCTGCCTGACTGCGCGCGCCCTGGAGCGCGTCGGCGACCGGTGGAGCCTGCTGGTGATCCGCGACCTTCTCACCGGCGCCAAGAGGTTCACCGACCTGATGGACCGCCTCGGCGGGATCACCCCCAAGACGCTCAGCCAGCGCCTGCGCGAACTCCAGGACGCCGGGATCGTTGCCGCCGACCGCGAACCGGGACGGCGTGAGGTCTGGTACCGCCTGACCCCGGCTGGTGCCGACCTGCGGCCCGTTCTCGACGCGCTCAGCCGGTGGGGGCTACAGCATGCCTGGCGCCGGCCCCGGGCCGGTGAACCGCTGCACGCCGAGCACCTGCTCCGCTCCGTAACCCAGGCCATCGACCTCGCCGCCGACGACCACGAACCAGCGCGCTGGCATTTCCGGCTCGACGGTGCGGACTACGCAGTCGAAAGCGACGGCCACCAGTGGTCGCTCACCACGGGGACCCCGTCCGCACGGGCCGACGTCACGATCACCGCCACCACGCAAGCCCTGGCCGGCTTCATCTTTGGCCAGTCGGGCGCCGGCGTTGACATCACCGGCGAAACCGGGCCAGTCCAGCGATTCCGGCAACTGATCAGCACCATGGCCACCGTCGTACATCCCGTCTAGACCGGAAGCGTGGGATCGACGGTCACGGACGGCACACCGGTGCGGCTGCCGTGGCCAGACCGGCGCGCCGCCAGCCGCCTGGCCCGCGCTGGGTGCCGCGGTCGGCGCGGCCCGTCGGCTCGCATGCGTGGCGGTCAGCACGATGGCCCGGCGGAAGCAGAGCTGGCCTGACCCGTTGCGACGGCGGCTGCCTGGGCGGCGTTCAACGAGGTAGCGCCGAGTCCTTGCGGCGCGTCTTCCACCGCCACCTCGGGGTCAGTCCTGACGCCTACCGGAGGCGGTTCGCCGCGACCACCCGCCACGAAGGAGCATCCGCATGACCGACCGGCTGCGCATCGCCATCCCGCTGTTCCCAGAGTTCACCGCGCTCGACGCGATCGGCCCCTACGAGGTGCTGCAGCGCATCCCGACCTTCGACATCACCTTCGTCGGTCACACGAGGGGCGAAGTGCGCGCCGACAACGGGATGCTCGGGCTAGTCATCGACGGCATGTTCGAGGACCTGCCGAGCCCCGACGTGATCGTCTTCCCCGGCGGCGTGGGCACGCGCCCGCTGCAGTCCGACGCGCGGGTACTCGCCGGACTTGCCATGAGGGGAGTCAACCAGAAGGTTGTGCAACTTTCCGGCCTACCTGGGGCGGTTGATGGCGACGAGGGGCATGAACAGGTCGTCCACGATCGCGAGGACCCGCTCCGGCGGGATTGGCTGGTACGTCATCAGCATGTCGTGGCGGATCAGGTCGAACGGCAGCGCGGTGCTGTTCTTCTCCGGCTTCTCCCTGTACGGCGCGATGCTCCTGATGCCGCTGTACTACCAGGAGGTGCGCGGCGCCACCGCGCTCGCCGCCGGGGCCATGCTCGTCCGCAAGGCATCGGCACCCTCTTGTCCCGCACCGTCGCCGGGAGCAACATCGACCGGTTCGGCCCGCGCGTCATCGCCCTGGCCGGCTTCGCCATCGTCGCCGCCGCCACCGTTCCATTCGCCCTGGCCGGGCCGCACACCAGCGAATGGCTGCTCGCCGTCTGGATGGTCATCCGCGGGTTCGGCCCCGGGGCCGTCACCATGCCGGTCATGGTCACCGGCTACATCGGCCTGGACAAGCAGCAGATCCCGCACTCCAGCGTGCTCACCAGGACCGCGCAGCAGATCGGCGGCTCGTTCGGCACCGCCGTCCTGGCGGTGATCCTTGAGGGCGCCATCGCCGCGCACCCGGCCACGCCGGCGGAGCCGTTCCACCTGGCGTTCTGGTGGTCCGTGGGCTTCTCCGCCGTCGCCGTGTTGCTCTCCCTGTGGCTCCCCGGTGCCCAGCGGCCGCCCGGGGCCAGTCGCGATAGCCCCCCGCCCAGCGCACCGATCCCGTCAGGGCCTAAACTCGCGGCCGGCTGAGCCGTATGGTCATACATCCGCAAGCCATCAAGATGGCTGATTCCTTCGGCCCTGCCAGGTGGCGGGATTGCGGGCAGCCTGGTAGATGACTTCGACCTGCTCGTTGCCAAGTACAGATGGCTGCTTCCGCAGCCATCTGCGCAGTGCGCGCGGTGCGGCGAGGACGGCGATGTCTGGTGGACCGCCACGTCGTACCGAGAACCGGTGCGCGCCGGTGAACACGATGACCGCTTGGACCGGCACCGCGATCCCGGTGGCCCGGCCGAGGAGTTGCCCGGCCCGGCGGGCCTCGGCGCGCGACTTGCGCAGGTAATCAACGCTCTTCCCGCCCACGGTCATGCCATACTCGCCAACCCACACCCTGGTCTTCGTGGTCTTGGTGTTGACCGTCACCACACCGAACGACGCAATGACGACATGGTCGATGTCGGCACCCGCCCGGCCTACCGGGACGGCATGCAGGACATGCCAGCCGTTTCGTGCGGCCCACCGGTTCAGCTTGCGCCCGACCTCTCGTTCGCCTCTCGCGCCCCTGGCGAATGACCCGGCCGTAGTACGGATCCCTAGTGCCTTCGCGGTGGTGACCAGGAAGGGGTGCTGGGCACGAAGTTCCTTCCCCCGGGTCCGGGCAGACTCACCCGGCGTGTTGCGGGCGAGGTCGTCCCATCGGGAATCCCGCACGATCCGGCGGGTGCCGTCCGGCCCGCTCTCCACGGCCGGTGCTGGCTGTGCGGCAGACAGGTGTGGTGGCTGTGCCGGTGGCCGTGGCTCAGGCGCACGCTCTTGCGGTCTCGTCAGCGGCCCGGCCGGTTGCTGGGCTGGTTCTGCCATCGCTGCCGCCGGGAGAGCCACGTCGGCCAACTGCCCTTCCTGCACGAGGCGCTGGCATTCGCCGCGAACTGCCAACCAGAAATCCTCCGCCATCGCGGGCTGGTGGAGCTGGAAGCGCCCTGACCGCGGATCACACCAGCCGAGTTCAACGCCACCTGCGGATATGTAGATCCGCAGGTGGCCGTAACGTCGCCATATTCTCGCCGTCGGCATGCCATTAATTCTTCCCGCCACCCATGCTCTTGGACACGGGGATTGACCGCCTAACGATCTTTGGCCGCAGGCTTGTCGGCGTTCCGCAGCCTGTTGAGCGTCAGTGTGCACCCGGCGGACGCGATGATCGTGGCCGCATCGACCACGTTGCCGGCCGGCTCGCGGGCGGGGAGCGTGGTGGGGTTCTGCCGTGGGGTTGCTGGTGGGCAGTGCGGCGAATCTGGCAGCGTGGCAGGGCAACGCCAGACGGCCACCAAACGACGCTGAGAGACATCAGGACCGCCATGATCGTCCCGGGCCGAGGCCACGGCGGTGCCCGGGGCCGGCCGGACCACGCCATCCTGCCAGCCGACGGCCTGCCTTTGAACGTAAAGGCGCGGTTCGTCGCGGCAGCTGCGAACGTTCACCCCGAGGGTGCCGATGCATGAACATACGGACGGCCGCTCGCGCGTTGGACCATAACCGGGCGGCGACCACGCGGAGCCCGGTACATAATCGCGCGCCGACCCGCCGTTCTGGCGCCGGATCCGGTTCATCACGGCGAGGGGTAAAGCGATACCGATCTGGCGTTCTGTGGGAACCCGCGTATCGAGGGAGCAGGCCCAGATGCTGATCACCGAGTCCACCGTTAGTCCCGTTTGTACGACGTCTTCCTGGTAGTCCCCGCACGAGCGTGGTCTATGGGGCCCGACCTACGTTCGAGGGGACCAGGACAGGTCACCCGGGCAGCTATTGCCTGGCGTCAAGGGTGGGCTCATCTACTCGGTCAGCGCGGAACTGCCGCTGACCACCGCCCAGCTTATGGCTATTGCGGACGGCACGACTGGCGGGTAGCGGCCGGGAAAATCGGTCGCTGCCGGGGCGTCCGGTCGGGCACTATAGCCAGGCTGGCTGCTCGGAACGGGGGACAATGACTACGCCTGAACATAGTCGTGGCTCACCGGCCCGGAAAGGGGCGGTGCTGCTCGCGCTGCGCTACTACGGCCGCCAGATGGCCAGGCTCTGGCGCTTCACGGTGCCCGCGATGTTGCTGCCCGCGCTGGGGAACACATGCATCTACTACGTCGCGCCGCTGATTGTCGCTCAGCTGGTCGGCCGCTTTGCCGGCCACACGCTGACCGGGATCGGCGCGGCGATGCCGTATGTGCTCGGCTTCGTAGGGGTGCTGCTTTTCGCCGAGATCGTATGGCGGATCGGCCTCTACGGCGTGATCCGCCTCGAAGGTCACGGCATCGAGAACCTCTACGTGATCGGCATGGACGAGCTGCTGGCGAAGGACGCGGCGTTCTTCCATGACAACTTCACTGGTTCGCTGACCAAGCGGGTGCTGAGCTTCGCTTCCCGGTTCGAGGACTTCACCGACAATCTGGTGTTCAACATCGTCGGCAGCCTCGTGCCGCTGGTATTCGCCTCGGTGGTGTTGTGGCGCTATGACCCGTTGCTCGTCGCCGGGCTCATCGGCCTGATCGCGATCACCGGCGCCGGTATCGCACCGCTGATCCGCCGTCGCCAGAAGCTCGTCGATCAGCGTGAGGAAGCGATCGCGCGCGTGTCGGGACACGTGGCCGACAGCCTGATGAACATGGACACGATCCGCGCGTTCGCTGCCGAGGACCGGGAGGCTGCCGAGCACAGGTCGCGCGTCGCCGACCAGCGGCGCAAAACGCTGCGGTCATGGGACTACGAGAACCTGCGGATCGACACGCTGGTCGCGCCGATGTCTGTGCTGACCAACGCAATCGGTCTGCTGCTCGCGATCTCACTCGGCGGGGGCCAGCACGGAATCGAGGCGATCGTGGTGGCCTTCACCTACTACTCCAACGCGACGCGGATCATGTTCGAGTTCAACCAGATCTACCGCCAGATGGAGAGCTCGCTGACCGAAGCCGCGCAGTTCACCGAGTTGCTGCTGACACCGCCGGCCGTGGTCAACCCGGTCGCGCCCGAGCCGCTACGGCCGAAGGCGAACGACGTCCGGTTCGAGCGCGTGACGTTCGCGCACGCGGGTGGGCTGCCGTTGTTCACCAGCCTGGACCTCACCGTGCCGGCCGGGACCAAGCTCGGCCTGGTCGGCCGGTCAGGCGGAGGCAAGAGCACGCTGACCCGCCTGCTGCTGCGGATGATGGACCTCGACGACGGCCGGATCCTGATCGGCGGGCAGGACATCAGCAAGCTGCGCCAGTCGGATCTGCGCAGCCTGATCGCCTACGTGCCGCAGGACCCGGCGATGTTCCACCGGACGCTACGCGACAACATCGCGTTCGCGCGCCCGCACGCGACCGACGCGGAGATCTGCCAGGCGGCGCAGGCCGCGCACGTGACAGAGTTCGCCGGCGCGCTGCCGGACGGATTCGACACGATGGTCGGCGAGCGTGGCGTGAAGCTGTCCGGCGGACAGCGGCAGCGAGTCGCGCTGGCCCGGGCGATCCTGCGTGACGCGCCGATCCTGCTGCTGGACGAGGCGACCAGCGCGCTGGACTCCGAAAGCGAAATCCTTGTCCAGCAGGCGTTGTGGCGGCTCATGGAGGGCCGGACCGCGCTCGTGGTCGCGCATCGGCTGAGCACGGTCGCGCACATGGACCAGCTGATCGTGCTCGACCACGGCCAGATCGCCGAGAAGGGCACGCACCAGGAGCTGCTCCGTCTCGACGGAATCTACGCCAGGCTGTGGCAACACCAGTCCGGCGGCTTCCTCGACGACGACGGGGCGACAACGATGCTTGCCGAGGCCCGCGGCTGAGCGCATGAGCCCACTCCGCGGATCCACGCCACCCACCCAGCACGGCGCGCAAGTATCCGCCGTTATGCAGTTGCCGTGGTACGGGGCGGGGATCGGTGGTGCCGGGACAGGCGGTGCGCTGGGCTGCTTGGAGGTGGGTGAAGGCGCGGCCGCCAGTCCGTGATTGCCTGCAATCGCGAGGTATGCGTTGGCCAGGACGGCAGTGGGCCAGTGAGAATCGGGTCATGGAGCATCTGTCGCGTCAGCGCCTGGAAGCGGGGCTTGGCCAGATCCGTGGTTCGCCCCGAGATGGTGGCCGTATCGTCCTGGTGGTCCGCCGCCCGGCGGTCGGTGTGCGGGAATTGCCGGGCGAGGCGCTGCTCGACCCGGTGACAGGGCTTGCCGGGGACAATTGGCTCGCCCGCGGCAGCACGAGCATGCGGGACGGATCGGCTGACCCGCAGCGGCAGGTGACGGTGATGAACGCCCGGGTGGCCGAGCTGGTCGCGGGCGGAACGGGCCGGATGGCGCTAGCCGGAGACCAGCTCTACATCGACCTCGATCTCAGCGTGGGCAATCTCCCAGCGGGCAGCCTGCTCGCGGTCGGCCAGGCCGTGTTGCAGGTCAGCGACGCCCCGCATCTGGGCTGTGCGAAATTCGTCGAGCGGTTCGGCGCCGAGGCCATGCGTTTCGTCAACTCCCGCGTTGGCCGGCAGTTGCGGCTGCGCGGGATGAACGCCCGTGTGGTGCAACCGGGCATCGTCCGCCCCGGTGACATCGCCACACGACCCCCGGTGAGCGCACGCGCGCCCTGAGAGTTGCCCGCGAGTCCAGCGCTAGCGTCCCAAAATCACCGCCCCCGGCTTGCGCAATACAATCCCTCGGCCCACGGCGCAGGCGCCGCACTCTCATCGCCCGGGTACAGCGCGTTTGGCCAGCCACGAGGTAGCCGCCCACGACGCCCTTCGGCCTGCGAGCGACGGCGGGCTCCAGCAGACTGGTCTGCACTGGACCGGTCCAGGACCGGCCTCAGGCTGCTTCCCTCGACCTCATCACCTTGAGTAACCAGGGGAGGTCAGGGAGAACGCACGCCGAGCCGCCTGGTCGGGGAGGCAGTGCCGGAGCGTTCGGCTTGAGTATGTCCCGAACTGGTCGTTATGGCCCGCTCGGTGTGGCTCTTGGCCAAGAGCAACAAGGCGCCGCCGCCCTCCCCCACCAAGCTCTCGATAAGCGCCTGACCAGCCAGAACCTCGCCAGAACCCTACCGCGGTACTTGCCAGGGAACCAGGCATCCTGATCGCGCGCCTGAGTCCGTCAAGGCCGGCGTCGCCCAGAGGCCGGTGTGACTCCAGACCTCGGCTGGACGCGCGGATCTAGCCGAAATGAGTACCTCATCGGCGCGAATATCTATGCGCCACATGGCATGCTCATTCACGGTTCGCCCGACCTTATCAGCGATCGCGCGCAGCCTTTTCCACCGCTCCGGTAGGAAATCAGATCGACTATTTGCGAGGATCGATGACTTGCGGTTTGGCGCTGCGCCTGCACAGATCATCCCGTTATGGTCATTGCTGACCGGGCTACCCTGATCGCCCGGGTGACGCGAGCTGTGTGGCAACTGGCGGCAGGCTAGCCGGCTGGCGGTCTGAGACGATGCTGAGGTGAGCGAGGGTCCGGGCGCCGGGTCAAGCGTCGTCGAGAGCCAGGTTGGGGCTGGGTTTCAGGCCATGGCGGCCGGGGACTGGCATGGCGCCCGCGATGCTTTTTCCGCTGTGCTTGCGGTGGCCGATGTGCCTGAGGCGTTGTTCGGTTTGGCGAACACGCTGTTTTGGCTGGGCGACCTTGCGGGCACGATCGCCAACTGCGAGCAGGCGTATGCCGGCTTCCGCCGCCGCGGCGACCCGATGTTCGCCGCCGGTGCCGCCCTGTCGCTGGTGGGCTACAACAAGGGGTATCTGGGCAACACCGCTGCGGCCCGCGGATGGCTGTCACGCGCGGCACGGATCATCGAGAACGAGGCTCCGCAGCTCCGAGGCGAACTCCTGGGCGCCACTGCCTATGTGACTGATGATCCGGTCGAGAGCGAGGCGCTGGCGCGCCGGGCGGCCGAGATCGGGCGCGCGAACGGCAACTCCAGCCTGGAGCTGATGGCGATGCACGCCGTCGGGCAGGCCCTGGTCCAGCAGGGCCGGACCGAGGAAGGCATGTCACTTCTCGATGAGGCGATGGCCGGGGTGATCGGTGGTGAGGGCGGCGATCCGTTGATGGTCGCGCAGATGAGCTGCATGACGATGGTGGTGTGCGGCAGCTGTTTCGATCTGGAGCGTGCGACGCAGTGGGTGCAGTCGCTGGAGCGTTTCATCGACCGGTACGGGTGCCCGTTCTTGTATGCGGAGTGCCGCACCTATTACGGCCGGGTCCTGTTCGAAAACGGTGACTGGGGCACCGCCGAGGCACTTCTTACCGAGGCGATCTCGATGTCGGAGGATGTCTTCGCGGCGCCGCACGCGTTCGCATCCGGGACGCTCGCCGAGCTCAGGCTCGCGCAGGGGCGGGTCGAGCACGCGGCTAGGGTGCTGCGCGGCGTCGAGGGGCGGGAGGAGGCCGCCGCGGCGGTCGCCTCGTTGCATCTGCAGCAGGGTGAGCCGGCGGCGGCGGCGGCTGTCTTGCGGCGGCGGCTCGCCGCGACCAGCCCGAACCGGCTCGATGCCGCCGCGGTGATCGAGTTGCTCGGCGAGGCAGAGATCGCGCTGGCCGACAGCGGCGCGGCCATCGCGCGGGGGCGTGCGCTGGTCGCGCTCGGCGCCGCCAACGACTGCCGCCTCATCGTCGCGCACGGCGAGCGTCTGCTGGGACACGCGCTCGCGCCGACCGATGTCCCCGCCGCGTGCGCGCATCTGGAAAAGGCGCTCGCAGCGTTCACCCAGGCCGGGATTCCCTACCGCGCCGCGCAGACCCGGCTGCTGCTCGCCCAGGTGCTCGGGCGCAACGACCGTGAGGTGGCCGGGGCCGAGGCACGGGCGGCGCTGTCAGTCTTTGAAGATCTGGGCGCTGGCCGCGACGCCGACGCCGCCGCCGCGCTGCTGCGCGACCTCGGCATCAAGGCGGCAAGGACCGGGCCGAAGAATCTCGGGCGGCTCACCAAACGGGAGCAGGAAGTGCTCGCCCTGCTCGGTGAAGGGCTGTCCAACCCCGAGATCGCTGAACGTCTGTTCCTCTCGCGCAAGACGGTCGAGCATCATGTGGCGCGCATCTTGTCCAAGCTCGGCCTGCGCGGACGCGCCGAAGCCGCCGCGCTCGTGGCACGGGGTGCTCCCTAAGCATCAGCCAGAGATGGGTGAGTTCGCCGATGCTCCGGCGCCAGCCGCGCTGCCATCGTGCTGTCATGACCATGGCGCGCGGGCGCCCCACGGGATGTGACCGGCGTGCGGGCGTTCGTGCCCGGAGCACAACTGGAAGGACAGGCCCATGCGCGCAGTCATCGGACGGGTCAAGATCAAGCCGGACCGGGCGGATGAAGCGCTCGCGATGATCGGTGAACGAGGGGCTGCGATGCTCCGGGGCATGGCCGGCTCGGCGGGCGGCTACTGGGCGCGGAACAACGGGGATGACATCATCCAGCATTCCTTCTGGCTCTTCGATACCGAGGAAAACGCCCGGGCAGCGGAAGCGACCTTCAACCAGCTCCGCGACATGCCCGATGCGCCAGCGACGTTCATCAGCGTCGATGTCTGTGAGATTGTCGGGCGCGCCTAGGACTGCCTTCGCAAGCCCGCTCAGATTGCCCGATCTGGGCGACAAACCACCATCAATCGATCGCGGCCTCTGAGAGTACAGACACAATTAGGCGGTTCGCGCGGTTATCCTGGCCAGGATCTTGGTCACCTTGGGTGACTGCTCGGGACGGGCGACCTGGCGGGACCTGACAGAAGTCATCCGGGACGGAACCACGACAATGGCATCAAGGCCTGGGTCATCTGCCCTGGGTTCGTCGGCACCGCCATGGGCCACGTCGTCCCCGGGCGCCAACCCCGCCAGCTTCCTGACGGTGGAGGAGGTGGGTCGACATGGTCCGCTACCTTGTGCACACTGGCGACAATGTGAAACTCGGCCCGCAGATCTTGCTGCGCGCCATGTGCAACCCCACAGCGGGCCAGCACAAGGGGGGACCGTCATGACCGACGTCGCTGAACTGTATGCGCAGGCGCTGGACGCGACAGGCCACATCGTGCGTGGCGTACCGACAGACCGCTGGCATGCCGCCACACCGTGCGCCGGCTGGGATGCGCGCGCCCTGGTCAACCACCTGGTCTCCGGCAACCTGTGGGCTGCCGAGCTGGCCGCGGGTGGCACGATCGAGGGGGCCGGCACCCGGCTCGAAGGTGATCTGCTCGGCGATGACCCCGCGGGGGCGTACGAGGAATCGGCGGCGGCCGCGGCAGCGGTGTTCCGCCGCCCCGGCGCGCTAGACGCGCCATGCGCGGTCTCCTACGGGCCCGTCCCGGGCGCGGTCTATGCCGGGCACCGCTTCCTCGACGTCCTGGTCCACGGCTGGGACCTTGCCATGGCCACCGGGCAGGACTACGCGCTCGACCCACACCTGATGCAAGCCTGCCGGCAGATCATCGAGCCGCAACTGGAAGCTTTCCGTGCTGCGGGCGCCATCGGCCCCGAGGTGGCAGTCCCTGCAGACGCAAACGCACAAAGTCGCTTCCTCGCGTTGCTGGGCAGGACAGGCTGAGCTCGCTACCGAACCTACGCGCCCACGGCACACTAAACGCCCGGCTGGTGACTGCCGGGCCGGCCGGGCCCCATGACCGGGCGCTGGGTAGCAGTCACGTGGCGGCATTAGCCCTGGGTCAGTGACCGCGAAGAGCTGCCACAGGCCGAGGATGCCGCCGAACACGGCCCGCACGTCCGGCCAGCACGTCCCGCGCGCCCTCATCGGCGCCCTCAGCCGCGTAGCCGGTGATGGTCCCGGCTGCCTCGCGCCGTTCTGCGCAACCCCTCGCTCCAGGTCCGGGGGCGGTGGCGCTGGTACGTTTGTCCGTCGGCCGGCCAGCCGGCCGCACCGGGAGGGGGAGTAATGACGTTCGTACAGATCATCGAGATGACCACAACCAAAGCTCCCGAGATCGAGGAGCTCATGAACGGGTGGATGGCAGCGACAGAAGGGCGCCGTAGCGCAAGCCGCAGCCTCCTGACCAAGGACCGCGAACGCCCCGATACCTACGTGCAGGTGGTGGGTTTCCCCTCCTACGAGGAGGCGATGGCGAACTCCGCCCTTCCCGAGACGACGGCGTTCGCCGACAAGCTGTCGGCCCTGTGCGTGTCAGGGCCCACGTTCCGAAATCTCGACCTCGTCCGCGTCGACGAGCTGTAGCCAACCGAGTCCGCCCGGTCCTGCGCGCATTCAGCAGGGGGAACAGAACGACCCTTTCGGGCGCGGCACAAGCAGCCACATCGCCGACCCCATCGCCGAACAGAACGGCGGGTCGGCGTGCGGTTATTCAACCGGGCTTCGCGTGGTTGGCCCCCAGAATGGCCCATCGTGCGAGTGGCCGATCCGTATGCATAGGCACTCTCGGGGTGATGTCCGCATCTGCCGCTGTGGGTTCCGCGACCTTTGCGTCGGCAGGGAGCAGCAGCAGTGTCAGTTCATGACGAACTTCACCGAGCTCACCTCAGTCCCCCTCGATCGTCTTGTGCCGTTCACTGATCAGCTGCGGCTGGCGGTGGCTGCCTATCTGGCCCGGCTCAAGGGCTCCTCCCGTGAGCACACCGAATCTGACCTGCGCTGCGTCCTTGTCTGGTGTGCCGACCGTGGCCTGGACCCGCTGGCCGCGCGGCGCCCGCATCTGGAGTTGTACATCCGGTGGATGCAGGAGGTCCGCTGGTTCCGGCCCTCCACGGTGTCGCGCCGGTTCTCGGTTGCGGCCGGGTTCTACCGGACTTGTGTCATCGACGGCGTGCTGGAACACTCGCCCGCCGAGCACGTCCGCCGCCCCTCGGTCCCCGCCGAATCACCGGCCCTTGGGTTCACGCACCTGCAGTTCGAGGCGCTGCTCACCGCCGCCCGCCAGTCTGCCCATCCCTGCGACTTTGCCCTTGTGACCATGCTCGGCCTGCTCGGCTTGCGGATCTTTGAGGCTACCGGCGCCAACATCTCCGACCTGGGTGAAGAGCACGGCCACCGGGTGCTGCGTGTGTGCGGCAAGGGCACCACGGTGGTCCTGATCCCACTGCCGCCAGCCGTCGGGCGGGCGATGCCGGGGTGGACCTGCGTGATGTCCAGATCGACGCCCGCCACGCCGATCCACGCACCACCATGCGTTACGACCGCGCCCGCAAGAACCTCGACCGCCACCCCAACTACATCCTCGCCGCCTACATGGCCTCCGGCACCTGACCCAGCTCTTGGCTATAGCAGCAAATGCATATAGCATCAGATGCATGACCGGGCTGTATGAGGTCGAGGTCGAGCCGAAGTGCGGTCCTGGCTGGCCCAGCTGAATGACCGTGACTTCGGCCGGGTCAACTTCCTGGTCGGCCTGCTCGCCGAGCATGCCGAGAATCTCGGCGAGCCCTACA
The DNA here is from genome assembly GCA_963741615.1 of uncultured Actinomycetes bacterium. GTDB lineage: Bacteria > Actinomycetota > Actinomycetes > Streptosporangiales > Streptosporangiaceae > UBA9676. Next base: position 23,468 of record CAVUIU010000030.1, on the reverse strand, counting down.
CCCGTCATCTGGGAGGCAAGGTCCAGGAACTGCGGTTCCACCTGTTACGTCAGCAGACCAGGGTCACCTACTGGGTGGCCCCGGGACGGCGGGTGATCTTACTGACCGTGTTCCGCAAGACCCGCAGCGCCGAGACCGCCGAGGTGGCCCGCGCCCTGGAGATTCAGAAACTCTGTGAAGCCGAACACGGCATAGCTCATGAGGTGTTCGACCGGGAGGTGAACTGATATGACCGCGCCGCACTCCTGCTACGAGGACCTCGCTGGCCGGCGCCGCGGCAGCGCGGAATACCGCGAAGGGTACGCCGAGGCCCGCCGCGCCCACCTGATCGGCCAGGCTGTACGGGAACGCCGCCTGGCCCTGGGGCTGTCCCAAACCGAGCTCGCCAGGCGCGCCGGCATGACCCAACCTGCCCTCTCACGGCTAGAAGCGGGCGGTGTCGTGCCCACCATTCCCCTGCTGGAACGGATCAGCGTGGCCCTGGACGCCGACCTCATCGTGGAACTCGCACCCCACGCCGCCTGACCAGTTGGTACGGCCGGTAGCGCGTCCCGAGCTGCATCACGTCATGCCGATGAGCGGACGAGCATGCAAGCCCGTCGTACCTTGAATGGCTTCCCCGGCCGGGTCGCAACGAAAGGCGATCGGGGTCCGGCGCTGTACCGAACCTGGCTGGGTCAAGGTCTCCCGGCGCCCGGTGCGGGCGCCGGGAACGCGACGACCCGCCCGCTAGGTTGCGGCGACTCGGGTCCGCCCCAGGTCTGGGCGACGACGAACAAGTGCGGGTCCTCCCCGCGGCTGAGCGCGCAGGCGAAGGCGCCGCGATCAAGGTCGACTGTAGCCAGCACCTGACCGCCCTCGCGCACGCGAACACAGTGCTGGTTGCCGACGTCGGCGTACCAGACGGCGCTCTCGGCATCCATGCAGATTCCGTCCGGGTGGTCGCCGGGCGTCTCCGCCCACACGCGCCGGTTGCCGAGGCCACCGTCGCTGCCGATGTCGTAGGCGGTGAGCCGGAACGCGTACGACTCGGCAACGATGAGCGTCGCACCGTCTGGGGTGATCGCCATACCGTTGGGGAACGCGAGGTCGTCGGCTACCCGGTTGACGTTGCCCTCCGGCGTGACGAGCACGACCAGGCCCGGCGCGAACTCACCGCCGGGAAAGTCGAAGCCGATGGTGTTGACATAGGCGTTGCCCCGGTCGTCGACCACGATATCGTTCCACGGCTTCTCCGAGATCCCGGAAAGGTCGGCATGCTGGACGAGCGACCCGTCAGGCTCACGGCGCAGCAGCCGCCGCTGTGCCGAGTCCACGACGAGCAGCCGCCCGTCGGGCAGGAAGTCGATGCACATCGGGAACGACGGGACGGTTACTATCACCTGGTGAGTGCCGCCGGGGTCAAGCGCGATCACCCGGCTGGCGCCCCAGTCGGAGAACCAGAGTTCCCCGTCGTGCCAGCGCGGTGACTCGCCGAACACGACGCCTTCCATCAGGACTTCAGGAGCGCTCACCACATTTCTCCCTCTGCTTGGTAACGGGATGGACCGGGTCCGGCGCCGGAACTCATCGCGGATCCCCGGCCAGCCGCCAACCCCGCTGTCGGCGCCGGCCTGACCTGCGGGGAGTCCGCAACCTGCTTGTGCCCAGCTAGAGAACGCCAACACCGTCCGAGCCCCCACCAGCAGCGTCTCGGCGCGTTCTACTCAGACCTGAGACACCTGGACGCCTACGACGTCATCGTCCACTTCCCCCACGTCACCCAGGCCGAACCCGGCTCCGCCGCCCTCGCCCGCACCCGCGACGTGCAGCAGGGCGTTCTCCCACTGCTAGCCGCAAAGACACTCACGCCAGGACGATCCGACTCTTAGAACATCCTCTTCTGCCGCGTTGAGATCGGCTGGCTGGCCGGGCACGGGCCCATGAACGGTCCGGGTATTGGCCCCGCCCGATGGGGGTATGCGGCTCGTGTGGGAGCGCGGCCCGCTCTTCAATCAACGCTAGTGGAGAGGTCCTTCGCCATGATGTGCTCCCTGCTTACCCCGTCGGGCATCAGGTCGCCAAGCTCCCCGGTAGCAGCGAAGCCATTGCGCCAGTAGAGCGCAGCCGCGTTCTCATTGCCCTGCACCACGGCGAGCCGCAGCATCCCCGCCCCTTGCTGGCGAGCCCAGCGTTCCACCGCCTCAACCAGCTGATCCCCGACGCCCCAGCCGCGCGCTGCTGGATTCACCCACATCGAAATTAGCTCGGCCACACCGTCACCGGCTGGCACACCACTGGCCATGCCAGCCAGCTGCCCATCGAGCACAGCGACGACGTTGTAGGAACCGGGGATGCCCAGCCGAGCTCGCCACCGTTCTTCACGGTCGCCAGCGCCCTGCCAGTCAGATAGCCGGGAACCGAACGCGGACGGCGCCTCGGCCAGCGCAGCCAGCCTCAGCTTCCGCCAGAGCACCCAGTCACCGGGCGTGAGCACGTGCACCTCGATCACGGGGAAAGACTGCCGCATCATCCGGTCAGCCCGCCAGCGCGTATCCGCCCGCCCCGCCCGCTGTGCCGCAGGTCGGGTGCGACGTCAGGGTGATGTGCCGGGCATGCTGCACATGGTTCGATCGGTAGCGGGGCGACGCCGCAGCCGCCGGCGGTTGCCTCATCTGGGCGAGGAGGCCTTTGAGATGAAAGTGCGTGTGCCGATCACCGCCGATCTCCAGGTTGACCCGCGCTGGGGACGAGCCGACCGCGTCGCACTCGCCGAGGTGGCCGACGGCGAGATATGCCACTGGCAAGAGCACGCTGTCGGCTGGGGAAAGCTCCATGACCAAGGGACTGAGGGTGCCCACCACGCCCGGATAGCACGGTTCCTGCGCGACAACCAGGTCCAGGCGGTCGCTGTTCACCATGTGCGGCCCGGCATGGAGCGCATGCTCGGCTCGATGGCGATCCGGGTCGTCACCGGTCTGAGCGGCGATGCACGCGGCGCGGCCCTTGAGGCTGTGTGTCCGCAGCCCTGGCGCTGTCCGTGCCGGGGCGGACACCACCGGCACCGGCTGCTGCCCCGGCAAGCCCACCCCGCACCAGCCTGTTCCTCCGGGGAAGCCGCCATTTAACATCCTCAAGCCGCATAGGGAGCGCGCCTGGTCAGGCGAGATTTTGCCGCCACGGCCGTGCCGTTCGCCCGCAGCATCGAGGGGCACCTCGCCCACCACGGCCTCCAGGCCCGCACCCCCGCTCCGGCTACGTCGAAAGGAAGTGCTGAGTGATGGAGAAGGTCAGGGAGAACGCACACCGACCCGCCGTTCTGCTCGGATGCGGACGGGAGCCCGATGAAGACGTTGGCCGTCCATGTCGGGATGTTCGGCGCTGCCAGGCTGGAATCTACGCCGCTGATCGAATGGGCCAAGAACATCTTGATGGCACAACAGGGTGCGGCCGGTGAGACGGTCGGGCTGCTCGGCCGGCGTCCCGGCGGCCAGCGTCAGGGTCGGCGTGCTCGGAACACCGTGATGCCCGCCCAGCCCGCTGCCTGCTGACGCCTTGACTGAGCGCGTTTTCCCTGGCCGCCGGTGGTGACCATTTGATGCCTAGCGCCGTCACCGGTGCCGTCGCTGGGCCTTGACGCGGTGGGGTGTCATGATGTGTCCGCCGATGGGGCTCACTGGTGGGGGCGTCAATCATCAAAGTCCCCGGGTGCTCGCGTACTGGCCATTGGTGATGGTTGCGCTGCGGGCGGGCAGATGATGCCAAGATCGCGGATACCCCGGATGGGGCTTGTCCTGGTGGCACCGCATCCCAGTCCAGCGCCCTGCCATAGCTCGCGCTCGGCACCGATCACGCTGACCCCCACGGGCGGGACCGCATGATCGGCCGGTCTGTCATCTGATGCCCGCAGCCACGCCTGCGCCAGCGGCTACGCCGCGTCCTGGACCGGGCCGTCGCGGGGTGCGGCACTGGCCTGCGGTGCGAGGGCATGCACGCCAAGCGACCAGAAGGTCCAGCCCTGAGCAGATAGCGCCCGCCAATGCCGGCTCGCGCACTGCCCGCACAGGTAAAGCTCGCCCACCCGGTTGACCCGGTACCCTGCGCCGGCGCCGGGCCCGCACCGGTCACACGTCTCATTCATCTTCGGCCACCTGCCTGTCTGGGGTGGAAGTACGGGTTTCATCGTTGGCCCTCGCCGGTTCGGTACTGGCGCCGCCCAGCGGCTTGCGCCCGTGGCGTGGGCTCATGGCGGTGATCCAGCCGCGGGCGGGGACTTCAGATGATCTGGTCCTGGCGGTGGTGGCGGGCCAGGGCCGCGGTGTAGCGGGCGAGGGCGGCGCGCAGCTGCTCGCGGCGGCCGCCGGCGTCGTCGATGCCGAAGACCAGCGGCAGGAAGCTCCACCCGGTCTCGGCCAGCCCGGCCCCGATCTGCTCGGACTGGCCGGGCGGGTAGATGCGGGCGGGGTCACCGGCCGCCACCCACCCGACCGGGATCTGCGCCCGGGGCGCCACGATGGCGCCGAGGTGGACGACCGCGCCGGCCCCGACGGCCGCGGCCCGGCCCAGGTGCGCGCCGTTGCAGACCATGGCGCCGGCGGCGATGAACACCTCGTCGGTGACGGTGGCGCCGGTCAGTTGTGCGTGCGGGCCGGCCAGCACATGGTCGCCGATGAGCAGCGGGTGGCGGGCGGTGCCGCGCAGCACCGCGTGCTCCATGATCACGCAGCCCGCACCGACCTGCACCGGGCCGCCCTCGGCGGCCAGCACCGCGCCGTGCATGATGCAGCTGCCGGCGCCGACGCTGACCTGGCCACTGATCACCGCGGACGGCGCGACGTAGGCCTGGGGGTGGACAGATGGTTCCCGGCCCAGATGCCGGATCGTCATCGGGCCGCTGTATACCACGGCGCTGGGCCGGTTGGCGGCGGCCAGGCTGCCCGCCGGGCCGGTGGCCGGTTCGGCCAGGATGGCATCGGTGGTGTTCACTCCAGTCGCCTCCCCTTCTCGGCTGGACGGTCAGCGCGGGCGTTGCCTGCGCCGGCGCCGTCAGCCCTCGTTGGCTGGAATGGATGCTGGATACTGCCTGGGCCGCTGGCGGATCGGGCTGTCCGCACTTGGCACGCAGCCACCGTGACCCGTGCCAATGACGGGGAGCCAACTGTGCTGGAGCACGCCGGGGTCCCGGGTTGGGTTGCCGCCGCTGACCGCCGCTTCCACTGGGTAACGGGTGGAGGCGGGCCTGCGGCGCTTGCGCATGGCTGTGATCCACAAGGCAGCGGGGTGGCCTAGGTAGTGGGCGGGAGCGGTGTTCGGGCGCCGGCCTGTCCGCTGCGGCCCGGCCGGGAAATGCCGGAGGGCGGATGCGCCGCCACCGTGAGGGCCATCATGACCGCGCTGGAGGCTGTCACGCCCGGCGCGGGAACCGGGTCCGGTGGTGCCCGGATCGTGGTTGCCCGTGCTGTCCCAGGTGAGAAATTCGATCGGCCCACTGAAGGAGTGGCCGGCCGGGCACCTGATCATGACGCTTTCCAGGAACCCATCGGTTGAGCGCATGGTGAACCGGCACCTGACCTCGGCAGGCAGCCCGCATCGGACGGCGCGGTCCTGGTCCAGGTAGGCCGGGCAGTCACGGAACATCATCTTCGCCTCCGTTAAGGCCGCTGCGGCGTGCAGTGCGGACAGCACCGGGCATTGCGTCGTGTCCCACTGTGACGGCCCGGGTCCTGCGGCGTCGTCGGCCTGCACGGCGGTTTCCGCGCTCGCCCGGTGAGCGCACGGCCGCGTATCGTGACGCCTGAAGGCGTACCCCTGCAGGGGTACGCACAGGACCGCCTTCCAGGACGACTCCGGTCCCGGCCGCCAGGGTTACGGTGACGCCATGCCGGTATTGCGGGCGATCAGACGGGTTCAGGGCCACCTGAGCCCGCTGCTCATCGACGGGACCGTCGCCCTGGTCCTGTTCGTGTCCATGGCCGCCCAGTTCACCAGGCACCTGCGGACCGGGCAGCACCCGACGACGGCGCTGACCTGGGCCCTGGCTGTCCTGCTCGTCGCGCCGATCCTGACCCACCGCAGGTTCCCGCTCGCGTCACTGGCGGTGTGCCTGACCGCGCTGCTGGCCTATGCCGCCGGGCGCTATGCCGCCTTTCCCGGGCTGCCCGTATTCGTGCTCACGTTCGATATCGCCCTGCACAGCAAGGCGCGGGTGGCCTTCGCGGCGCTGGTCGCGTCGGCCGCGGCGATGACGGTGTCCCTCGCGCTGCAGCCGAACGGCGTGGCGGCCCTGGCCGAGTGGGTCGCGAGCGGGGCAGGCCTCCTGGTGGCCTGGCTGGTCGGCCGGAACCTGCGCTACCGCCGGGCGCGGTGGGCTGAGCTGCAGGACCGGCCCGAGCGGCTCGAGCGGGAGCGCCAGGAAGAGGCCCGGCGCGCGGTGACCGAGGAGCGGCTGCGCATCGCCCGGGAACTGCACGACGTCATCGCGCACTCGATGAGCGTCATCGCCGTGCAGTCAGCGGTCGGCCATCACGTCATGGACACCCAGCCGGACCAGGCCCGGCAGGCCCTGGCGGCCATCGAGGCCACCAGCCGCTCCGCGCTCACCGAGATGCGCCGCCTGCTCGGCGTGCTGCGCCAGGACGGCCAGACCCGCGGCAGCCTGGCCCCGGCGCCCGGGCTGGCCGACCTCGACTCACTGGTCAGCCAGGTGCAAGACACCGGGCTGCGGGTCTGGATCAAGGTCGACGGCCAACGCGGGCCGGTCCCGCCCAGTGTTGACCTGTCGGCGTACCGGATCATCCAGGAGGCGCTCACCAACGTGATCAAGCACGCGGACTGCCCGTCCGCTACCGTCACGATCTGCTATCGCGCCGGCGCGGTGACCGTGGAGATCGCCGACAAGGGCCCAGCTGCGCCAGGCGCCGGTGCCGCGCCCGCCAGGAACGACTCGGGCCACGGGATCATCGGCATGCGCGAGCGGGTCGCGGTGTTCGGCGGGCAGTTCACCGCCGGTCCCGGGCCAGATGGCGGCTTCCGGGTGCGGGCCCGGTTCCCGGTACCGGAGGTGGCCGATTGATCCGCGTGGTGGTGGCCGACGACCAGGCGCTGGTGCGCGGCGGTTTCCGCGTGCTGGTCAACTCCGCGCCGGACCTGCAGGTCGTCGGCGAGGCCAGCGACGGCACCGAGGCGGTCGCGCTGGCCCGCAAACAGCAGCCGGACGTCGTGCTGATGGACATCCGGATGCCGCACCTGGACGGGCTGGAGGCCACCCGCCTGATCTGCGGGTCCGGGGAGACCGAAGGGGCCAAGGTGCTCGTCCTGACCACCTTCGACCTCGACGAGTACGTCTACGCCGCGCTGCGCGCGGGGGCCAGCGGGTTCCTGCTCAAAGACACCCCGCCCAACGACCTGCTGGCCGGCATCCGGGTCGTGGCGGCCGGCGACGCCCTGCTCGCGCCGAGCGTGACCCGGCAGCTCATCAGCGAGTTCGTCCGCCGCCCCGACAGTGACCGCCCGCCGCCGGCCACACTGGACGTCCTCACCAGCCGCGAACGCGAAGTGCTGACGCTGGTGGCCCGGGGCTGGTCCAACGCGGAGATCGCCGAACGCCTGCACCTCAGCCCTGCCACCGCCAAGACGCACGTGGGCCGCCTGCTGACCAAGCTCCAGGCGCGCGACCGGACGCAACTCGTCGTCATCGCCTACGAGACCGGACTCGTCACGCCAGGCGGGCCATCCACCTAGGAATCACAGACATTCCCGCAGCACGATCAGCAAGTCATCAGAGGCCAGCTCGGGGCTGGCGCGGCCGCGTTTGTCCGGCGTGAGGTCTCGCAGCCACTTTCCCCGGATTCCCCCGCGGGCCGAACCACATATTCTGCGCCTCAGACCCCGCCAGTGTCCCCGGACTCAGGCATGCGCCTATTCGGCGCTCGGGTGCGGCTGCTGGGGCGTTGGGCTGGCCTCCATACGAGGCGTGGCGCTGACCTGGTGTGATGGCTGCTGGCGTTTTGCCGTTGGGTTCTCGTTGTTCGCTGGGGCTTCGGCTGGCCCAGCATCGGGGTCTCAGCCTGAGCCCCCGGAGGTGCCCGATGGCTACCACGACCCCGTCCACCGCTCTCGTCCCGGTCGCGCCGGTGTTCACCAACACCGAGCGGCTGGCATTAGCCGGGTTCCTGGCCGGGTACAGCGGTCTGACCCGCGAGGCCTATGAGCTGGATCTGCGCCAGTTCACCAGCTGGTGCCAGCAGCATCAGCTGCGCCTGTTCGGCGCCCGCCGCGCGGACATCGAGTTCTTCGCCCGGGACCTGGAAGCCCGCGGCCGGGTGCGGGCCACCATCACCCGCCGCCTATGCACGATCGCCGGGTTCTACCGCTACGCTGTCGAAGAAGAACTCCTCGACCATTCACCTGTCGCGCACGTGCGGCGGCCGCGGCTGGACTATGAGTCCCACGCTGTAGGGCTGGACCGCAACGAGCTCGGCGCTGTTCTGGTCGCGGCCGGGCTCGGCCTGCCAGCAGAGCATGCGCTGATCTCGCTGCTTGCCCTCAACGGGCTGCGGGTGTCCGAAGCTACCGGTGCCGACATCGAAGCGCTTGGCATCGAGCGCGGCCACCGGACGCTGGTGGTCACCCGTAAGGGCGGCAAGGTGGTGACCGTTCCGCTGGCTGCCGGTCGGTGTGCATGGGGCCGCGTTGCGAACCGGGGATGGAAGCGACCATCGGCGGGTCCTTCAGCACTAACGGGCGAGCAGCGACAGCCATGCAATGGAACTGAACGGGTATCTAGCGTCGTAGCGATGACGGACGCGCCGGGCCAGGCCTTGCACCCGCCCACTGGAACCGCGCGGTGGCACATGACCCCGTGGTGGCGTGGCCCGGGTCCATGGGTCAAAGGATGGCCTGGGCCACGTCCCTGACCACCTACAGGTTCTTCGTTAACCCGCCACATAGCTGGGTGGCGCTGGGCCACCGACCGGTTTGGTACCGGCCCCGGTGCGAGCAGGAAGGCTGGCCGGGCCCTGGCCTCAGTCGGCGCCGTGGCCGAGTTGACAGAAGCTCCTGAGAGGTAATGCACAGCCTCAGCACAGCCGCGCGGCATTGCCTGGCAAGGTGGGCGGAGCTGGGATCATGGCACCCCCCCGCTCTGGTCTTAGCCCGCGCCTGTGAGAGCGGGGCCGAGGCTGGCCAGCGGGGGCCGCCCGGTCCCTCCTCACCGACGTCGTGGTTGTGCAGCCCACACGGGAGGTGGGTATGAACGCATGGTGGTGGGTGCTGGCCGGCCTTGCCGCCTGGTCCGGTGTTTCGCTGGCGGTGGGGCTGTGGCTCGGCCCGGTTCTCGGGCGCTCTTCACGGGCGCTGGAAGCCCCAGACGTGCACCCGGGGGAGACACTAGCTGGGCACCTGGAGCCGCCTCAGCATGGGCCGCGCGCCGCCTAGAGGCTCGAAGCGCGGACGCCGTGGGCACCTGATGGTTTACTGCGTGTCAGGCGCCGGGGGGCCGGCCGGTGTGGTACCGGCCGCGGTGCACTATGCCGCCCGGCCGGTAAGCCCTTGGTCACCCCAGTCCAGGCCATGCGCCCCTGCGCGCCGCTGTGGCGGCCCGCGACGATGATGGGCGGACCATGATGCGGCGAGGGCGTTGGTCGTGATGGGCGCGATGATGGCACAGGCATGGGGGCCTGGATATTTCTGTGGATCCTCCTGGGCGTTGCTGTTGTGGTGCCTGCTGGCGTCGTGGTGACCCGGGCCATAGGCATCAGGCGGGGGCCTGAGCCACCGCCAGATCCCGCCAGCTGAATCGCCAGCCGTGCGAGAAGCCAAAGATGCCCTGAAGATGCGATACGCGCGCGGCGAGATCAGCCGGGAAGAGTACCTGCAAGGCAAGGTCGAACTAGAAGACTGACCTGGCAGCGGCGGGGCGGCCCGCAGCAGCATCTGAGGTCGGGGAGGGCGGGGCTGCCGGTCGGTACGTGCCGACGGTGTGCAAGCCGGCAGGAGTCCTGCTAACTCACCATTCTGTGCACGAGCCTGTGGATGACTTGTGCAAAAAGGCAGCAGGCCTGTGGGCAGGCAGGGAAATGCTGGGGATTGCTGCTGCGGCACGCGCCCATGTCAGAGCCACTACCTGCGGGAACACCATTCACGCCCTGTGCACAAAGGAAAACGGACGTTGTCCACATGACACGCCACAATAGCAGATAAATAGGCTGAACTTTTACCGGAAATTTATCCGGCTGTAATGCAGGCTGCGGGATCGTGAGGACCTGAGAAACTCACAGACGGGTGAGCCCGTCCCCGGTAAAGGGGAGGGCAAGCGCGGCGGCGGAACACGCACCGGGGTAGACCCGGTGCCCGCTCACGGACGGGGAGGGCGTGCATATGGAGACCGGCTGGCCATATGAGGCGGGCACATCCGAGACCGGCGAGCGGCCAGACGAACAGCTGGCTGACCCGGCGGCCGGGCGGGAGCACCAGCCGTCCAGAACTCCCGCCGCGCCGGTGAACGTCCCCGCTCCGCGCGCCGGGACCACAGCGCTTGGTGGCAGTTTCCCAGCTGAGCAGGCCATGTCTGGCCAACTGCGCCCAGTCGCGTACTGGGCAGGACAGGCCAACGTCAAATCCTGCTGGATGTGCGGCATCCGCCTGCCCGCTGACCAGATGGTGGCCGATGGCGGCAGCGCCTGCCACGACCTGCGCTGGTACTGCCAGGACACATGGGCATGCACCGAACGCTGGACCTCGCGTCCGGCAAGACCGGCCGCCGTCGGCAAGGGCACCACGGAAACGCCGCAGACACCAGGCGAGCAGGCAGCTGGCACAGAAGCCGCCCGGCCAGTGCCGGCATACGACGGGCCTTTGACCAGGCATCTACAGGTCACGCGGGGATAACGAACCGGCGCAGTGTGGACTCTAGCATTTCCGGAACTTTCTCCTGCGAACACCGAGGATGAACGGCATCTGGGCTGATGACCGCAACCATGGCCGCGAGGGTTTCGCCCGCCTTACCCCTCCATATCCACAGCCTGCAGAAAGTACCTTCCCATTCATTCACAAGTCTGGCAGCCCGCTGCCTACACTCTTGATCTTGCCGGGGCTGGCGTGATAGGAGCGTGCTCTCGTGCCAGCCCCGGTAACTGGGACCTCGCATGCCCGCAGGCACCCTGCCGCCGCCCGCTGCCGGCCGACCTGGTACCGGCTGCGGCGGCCTCGGCGCGCCGTGGCAGGCTGGGCTGAGGCGCCCCGGCCGACGAGCGGGATGCATCAGATCCGGCCGGGGCACGTCTTCTTCCAGGTGGGAGCGGCTTTCTCCTTCTCCGAGTGCGCCAGCACGATGGTGGCATCGAGGTCCACCGGAATCAGGGCCCCATCAGCGCCGGGCGCACGCTCGCCGGCCAGTGACCAGGCCCGTTCCCGGGCCGCCGCCCGGGCCCGCCGGATCGCCCGCAGCGCCCGCGGCCCCTCCGCGGCCAGCGCGGCGACCAGCCGGGAGATCACCGGGTCCGACGCCACCGGGCCGGCCAGCTCCGGCTGCGCGCGCAGCACCGCCACATCAGCCAGGCAGTCGCCGCCCAGCGCGAGCGCCATGGCCAGGTCGGTGAGGATCTTCCCCGGGTCGTGCACCGCCCGCGGCGCCCGCCACCGGCCCAGGGCGCCGGACAGGCCCTCGCCCAAGCCCGTGACCCGGGCCCCTTGAGCCAGCAGCAGCATCCCGGCCTGGGACACCAGTCCCGTCCCGTCAGCGGACACAGTGATCTTGGGGCGGCGCGCGGTATTCTGCACGGGATAAGTGCCTTCGGTTTGGTGCGGACAGGACCCTAGACAAGCCCTATCCTCCCAGGCCAAAGGCACTTCTTATATGCAAACGATCAAGGCCGGCCGGTCACTGGCGAAAGCCCGAGGCTAAAGCTATAGCGGCGGTCGCGGCGTAGCAGATGCCCAGGGCAGCCTGAAAGCCACAGGGGAGCGCCTACCGGGGATCAGCGGCGGCGGGTCGTGACGTGATGGCACGGCCTGGGTTCCAGGCGCTCAGGTGGGCTGGTGCAGCGCGCCTTCTGCCAGGAGAGCCTCATGCGCTGCCCGGAATGCCTGGCGCCCGGCTGGTGTGCCGCAGTACACGGTGGCGTGAATCAGTATCTCCTTGATCTCGTCGACCGATACGCCTGTCGCGAGCGCCCCCTTTACGTAGATGCCCAGCTCGTCGGGCCGCCCGAGCGCTGTCAAGATCGCAAGGTTCAGCATGCTCCGTGTCTTGCGATCCAGACCTGGCCTGCTCCACGCGTACCCCCACGCCCACTCGGTCACGACGCGCTGGAAGGCCATCATGAACTCGTCGGTGCCGGCGAGGTTGGCGTTGACGTACTCAGCACCCAAGACATCCCGCCGCGCTTGAAGGCCCCTTTCGAACAGTTCGCTCTCGGCCATGGCGGGCGGCTCCTTTCCGATGTGCCGGCCGGCACCGATGCGAGGCCACCGCTGGGGCGGACGGCGAGCTGATCATCGTTAATATCGAGGCCACTATCGAGCATCGCTCCTGGTGCTGTCCATCTTCTGGGGCGGCGTCCTTGGTGACCTGATCATGGATCGGCTGCGTTGGTCCGCAGCCGGGCTCGCTGGTGGAACCACCGGGCTCTGGCTTGGTGGCGGCGCCGCCACCAGGACCAGTGCAGGCAGTGGCGGATGGTCTGCCAGGTTCGGGTGACCAGGTTGAAGACCCGCTTGATCCCGGCGGCGGTGAGCGGGATCAGGCCGGGGTCGGCGGGTGGCGGGTCGCCGGGCGAGGCGGGCGGGCCAGCGCGCTGGTGCGCTCGCGGGCTAATGCTGCGGTTACGGTGCAGGCTGCGAGCGCGGCCATGGCAAGGGCCAGGTGCCGGGTGCGGCGCGGCGGCGTTCCCTGTCACCAGCCCAGCCCCTGGGCACATACAGCCGGGCACCGATGATGGCATGCCCAATGACCTGATCGGCAGGAACGTCGCCGAACTCGCCGACCTGCCCGAGGGCCAGCCCGGCCGCCCGTCCCGCGCCATGACCCAGCAGCAGGCGGCCACCGTGCTGGCCGCCGCCAGCGGCACCGCCACTGCCTACACCAGCGTCGTCAAGGTGGCCCAACACAGCCAGGCTCTACCCACGCGGCCAGCGACACCGGCGCGCTCGCATGCGGCACCAAGCCGCGCAAGGGCGCAGCCCCAACCCAGATCAGCACCGATCTGGCCACCGTCACCTGCCGCTCCTGCCGCAGCCAGCTCGGCCTCGAAGGTGCCGGGGCCGGCACAGGCCGCCTGGAGGCGCTGTTCGCCCTGTCCATCACGCTTGGCCTGCGTCCTGGCGAACTGCGCGGACTCCGGTGGGACCACCTCGACCTCGACAAAGGCATCATCCACGTCTGGCGCTCAGCCAGACGAGGGGGCGACGTCAAGACCCCCAAGTCACGCCGATCCCTCATCCTGCCCAAACGCGCCATCGCAGCCCTCACCGCCACAAGAAGCGCCGAGCCGCCGAACGGCCCGCAGCGGGCGCCGCCTGGCACGACAACAACCTCGTCTTCTGCACCGAAGACGGCCAGCAATACACTCGCGACGCGCTCAACTGGCGATTCAGCAAGGTCACCCGCCGGGCCGGCATCGGCCACTGGCACCCACACGAAGGACGCCACACCGCCGTATCGATCATGAGCAACAACGGCGTCCCCATCCAGGACATCAGCGACACCGTCGGCCACAAGAGCACCCACGTCACCGAAACCGTCTACCGCAAGGTCATCGTCCCCGCCATCCGCGGCGGCGCCACGGTCATGGATGACGTCTTGGGACTGCCCCGGCTTTAGTTGACTCGGGGGCTGAGTGGTTCAGGCCGCATGTGCGGCCTTGCTGATTGTCTCGTATTCGATGGGTGTGAGGCGGCCGAGGCGGCGCTGGCGGCGCCGGCGGTGGTAGGTGCGTTCGATCCAGGTGATGATGGCCAGGCGCAGCTGCTCGCGGCTGGTCCAGCGCTGGCGGTCCAGGACGTTCTTCTGGAGCAGGGCGAAGAAGGACTCCATGGCGGCGTTGTCGCCGCAGGCCCCGGCCCGGCCCATGGATCCGGCCAGGCCGTGGCTTCGCAGTGTGCGGACGAACGCGGCGGACCGGAACTGGCTGCCGCGATCGGAGTGCACTACGGCTGTTCCTGCTGGTGAGCGTAGCGCGATGGCGTTGCGCAGCGCAGAAACGGCCAGGCTTGCGGTCATCCGCGCGTCCATGGAGTAACCGGCGATCCGGTTGGAGTACACGTCCTTGATCGCGCAGAGATACAGCTTGCCCTCGGCGGTGGGGTGCTCGGTGATGCCGGTCAGCCAGATGCGGTCCGGGCCGGCCGCGGTGAACTTGCGGGCGACCAGGTCGTCATGGACTGGCGGGCCGGCCTTGCGGCTCAGGCCGTGTTTCTTGCTGAACGCTGACCAGATGCGCTCCTGGGAGCACAGCCGCGCCACCTTGTTCTCCCCGGCGGTGATACCCCGGGCAGGCAGCTCATCGGCGATGAACCGGTACCCGAACGCCGGATCATCAGCGTGGATGTCCACGGCCGCGTTGATCAGGTGAGCCTCATCCCAGTCCCGCTGCCTGACGGGATTGTGCCGCCAGGCATAGAAGGCCTGCCTGGAGAAGCCGAGCACCCGGCAGGTCACCGCGACAGGGATACCGTCAGCAGCAAGGTCAAGGACCAGCGCGTACGTCATTTCGGGGCGATCTCGCGGGCGAAGAACGCCGCCGCCCGGCGCAGGATCTCGTTCTCCTGCTCCAGCGTCTTGTTCCGCTTCCTCAGCTCGCGCAGCTCCGCGGACTCGCTGCTAGTCACGCCTGGCCGCACGCCGTCGTCGATATCGGCGAGCTTGAGCCAGCGGTGCAGGCAGGACTCCGATATCCCGAAGTCCTCAGCGATCTGCGACAGCGGAGCCTCGCCCTTGCGGGCCACCGCGACCACGTCCCGGCGGAACTCGATAGGGAACGCCTTCGGCATGATGAACATCCTTCCAGCGAGGATCAGATCCTCACAGGTAAGGAGTCAACCCAGCTGGGGGCAGTCCCCTTCGACGAGCAGGACACCGGCAGCGCGAGCTCCGGCACCCAGGACACCGGCACCGCAGAGTCTGGCACCGTAGTCACTTGATTAGTCACTTGGACTCGAACGCAGATCCGAAATCTTGTGGAGCTAAGGGGACTCGAACCCCTGGCCTCTTGCATGCCATCACCAGGCAGCACGTCCACCCGAGTACTTCTGTGCAGGTCACCGTCCCAGAGCGTGCGCACCAGTCCGGTCAGATCCGCACCGGTTGCGGTACTTTCCTGCTGTACGAATCGCCGCTCCCTCACGCTAGACGGCGCGACGGGGGCAGATCTCGACGAGGCCGGATGCGCCCGCAGTATCTGCCAAACGCTGGCTCCAGCCATGCTCGGATCGTATCCAGCTGCCGCCGCGGCTGGTGCTCAAAGCCGGCGTGGCCGGTAGATGTCGGAGCGGTGCTCGATGGCCACCACGTTGACTCGGTGGCGGTGGTCGTTGATGCGGTAGATCACCCGGTAGTCGCCGCGGCGGGCGCTGTGCAATCCTTCGAGTCCGAGCTTGAGCGGCTTGCCGGCCCGGTGGGGGTTGGCGGCCAGGGACCCGTACACGAACTCCACCACAGCGGTGGCGATCTTCTCGGGCAGCCGGGCCAGCGCGCGGCGCGCTGGGGCCGTCCAGGCGATCGCGTAACCGGGATCGCTCACCGGCCGGGGATCAGGCGCAGCGCCTCGTCCTTGCTGAGCACCGGCGCGTCCGTGCTGGCGAGCTCGGTCAGGGCCTCGCGGATGTCTGCCAGGAGGGCCTCGCTGTCCATGACGTCAAGGGTTTCCTCCAGCGATTCCAGGTCTTCCACGCTGATGACCACAGCAGCGGGGTGACCATGTTTGGTGATCACCACACGGCCGTGCTCGCGCTCAAGACGGTCCACGACCTCCGAGAGCCGGTTCTTAACGTCCGCCAGGGACATCTGCTCAGCAGCTGTCATAGCCATAAGTATAGCTACTTTACCGGCCGCTGTCAGACCGGGTGCTCACGTTCAGTGATGGCGAGTGGTGTGGACGCTTGTACCTACAGGTTGTTGAGCTGGTTCAGTCGGCGCGCGGCGGGCAGCCGGAGGCTGCAGAAGGCGCAGGTAGGCTGTCGTGGTCCCACGCGGGTTGAGAATCACGGTGCGCGGTTCTGGGGGTCGCGCACTTGGTGTCGAACGTCCGGGTCGTCTGGGTCAGCATGATTCGGCGGCTCTTGGCTATTCTGCCCGCGAGACGGCGTGGTCGTGCTGGCCTTCCGTCTTGCGGCGGTCCAAGCTGGGACGATGCCGACTGGGAGGACTGGACTGGTGGGATGGCTGGAGGGTGATGCGGCGCTGGTGACCGGCGGCGGTTCCGGGCTCGGCTTGGCGCTGGTGGAGCGTTTTGTGCATGAAGGAGCGCGCGTCGCGGTTTTCGATCGATCCGAGGAGCGGGTTGACGCGGTTGTGGAGCGGCTGGGTGAGTCGGTTGTCGGCATCGTCGGAGATGTGACCACGGTGGCTGACAATGAACGGGCGGTGGCTACCGCGGTAACTGCGTTCGGCAAGCTGGATATCTTTGTCGGCAACGCGGGCATTTTCGACTACTTCGCCGACCTCATGGGAAGCCCCGCCGATGCGTTGGGGCGCGCGTTTGACGAGGTGTTTGCCATCAATGTGAAGGGCTACCTGCTCGGGGCCAAAGCAGCCGCTCCTCATCTGCTCAAGTGTGACGGCTGCATTATTCTGACTGCATCGATGGCATCGTTCTATGCGGGCACTGGGGGGATCGTATACGCGGCTTCCAAGCACGCGGTCGTCGGCTTGGTCAGGCAGCTGGCCTACGAACTGGCCCCTCACGTTCGGGTCAATGGGGTCGCTCCGGGCCCAATGCTCACCGACGTTCGGGGACCACAGGCGCTCGGGCTTGACCAGCAGACCTTGTCAGCGGTGCCAGGTATTGACGAGCTCGCGCGGGCGGCGTTGCCATTGCAGTTCCTGGCTTCACCGGAGGACTACACCGGACATTACGTGCAGCTCGCGTCGCGGGCCAATGCCCGGGCGACTACCGGGGTGGTCGTCAGTTGTGACGGTGGCCTTGGGGTGCGGGGGCTGCAGCAGCCGGCCGCTGGGGGTCAGCAGCCTTGAGGTGATGGGCTGGCGATTAGTTCCTGCCGAGGGCCAGATCGATGGCCTGGGCCGTCGTCAATTGCTGGCCCGCGGACAGCTCGCGTTCGGCGAGATCGTTGCCCAGTTTGTCTGCGATTGCCGTTCGTATGGGACCCAGCTCGCGCTCCTCGCGTGGTGAGGCCGCGGCGCCGAGTGTGCCACGCAATCGCTGGGCAGCGCCAAGCAGGCGGGCGGCCCGGTGGTGCCCGTCAGCGGCGATCGCCGCGGCCGCTATACCTTCCAGAGAATTGGCTGTGCCAAGTGAATCCCCAATCTGGGCTCGCAGGGCAAGCGAGCGCGCATTCAATGCGGCCGCCCTGGAAAGGTCACTCTCGGCGATGGCGACATCTGCGAGGCCCCGAAGAGCGAGGGCTTGGATACGTGGTGATGACGACGCTTCCGCTTCGGTGAGGTCCGTCTGGTAGTGGGCTCGTGCCTGCTCCATGTCGCCCTTCGCCCGCGCCACTTCGCCTTGCACCCAGCAGTGGGTAGCCCGCCTCATGGTGTGCCTGAGTGGCTTGAGCGCCAGCAGCTCTTCGACGAGCCGCCCTGCCTCATCGAAGCTCGTTCGATCGAGGGCCAAACATGCCTGCGAGCACAAGACCCCCGCGATCTCGGCTGGTGCGGCCAACTGACGTGCGAGCTCAAGCGACCGGTCGAGAAGCTGGCGAGCTTCCTGATGGGCGCCTTGGCACGCGGAGAGCTCGCCCATGAGCCGGAGCCCACCAGCCCAGACCCGTTTGTTGCCGGCGGCTGCGGCGATTGCAACGGCCTCCGCCGCGCACGTTCGGGCTTCGCCGTACTCGCCGCGCAGAAAGCCGATCCAGCCAAGGTCGGCAAGGAGCGAGGCCCGGCCTGACTGGTCGCCGATCTCGCCAGCGAGCTGCAGTGCCTCTGCGTACTGGTCCTGGGCAAGGGCGTAGCGCCCCATCCAGAGGTTCATCTCCGCCGCGGAGCTGAGAAGCAAGCGGCGCGTTTGCTCGTCGCGCCCCTTCGAGGCGAGGGCCAGCCCCTCGTCAAGAAGGTCGGCGCAGCGTTGCTGGTCACCCCGTGCGCCAGCGGAGATGGCCAGGCTGCGTAGCACGGTCGCGGCGACATGACTGTCGCCTGCCTTCCTGCTCGCGTCCAGGGCCTCGGTCCATAGCGCCTCCGCCTCGTCCTGACGGGACCTGCGGAAGGCGATGTAACCCAGACCGGACAGGCTTTGAGCCAAGATACCGGCGTCCCGGGCGGCGTGGGCATGAGTGCGTGCCCGTTCAAGCAGCGCCTCTGACCTGGCGTAGTCGCCGCGCAGCAGGAACATATTGCCGGCAGCCACCAGCGCTTTGCCCAGGTGCGGCACATCGTCGGAGGCCAGCGGCAACAGCTCCTCAAAGTACCCGCATGCCTCCTTCCAGTTGCCATGCGATGTCCAGAACGGTGCCAATGCGGCGGCGAGCCGCAACCCACAGTTGACCGCGCCTGTCTCGACACTGTGGTCCAGCGCGCGGCGGAAGTTCTCCTGGTCAGCCTCCAAGGACCGCATGAGACGCCCGCGTCCAGGCCCAGTGAGCTGGGACTCGGCCAGCTCTGCTAGATCCAGGAACCATGCCAGGTGCCGGCCGGGCAGTTCAGCTTGTTCGCCAGTGCCGCTAAGTTTGCCGGCTGCGTAGGCCCGAATGGTTTCCAGGAGCCGGTAGCGCTGGCTGTTGCCTTGCCCGGTGACTACGACGAGCGACTTGGCGGCCAGGTCAGCGACCAGGTCCAGGATGTCGCCGGGATCCAGGCCGGGGCCGGTAGTGACCGCCTCGGCGGCCTCCAAGCTGAACCCGCCAGCGAAAATGGAGAGCCGCCGGAACAGGGCGCGTTCGAGGTCGCTTAGCAGGTCATAGCTCCAGTCGATGGCGCCAGCCAGTGTCTGCTGGCGGGGCTGGGCGGTGCGGGACCCGCGACTGAGGAGGCCGAAACGATCATCGAGGCGGGTGGCGATTTGGGCCAGGCTCAACATGCCGGCCCGCGGCCGCCAGCTCAAGGGCGAGAGGGATGCCGTCGAGGCGGGAGACGATCTCGGCCAGGACGGCGATGTCCTCGTCGCTGACTACCAGGTCGGCCCGGACCGCCCGGGCTCGATCGAGGAACAGCCGGGCCGACTCCGAACCCATGACCACGTCGGGCGAGGCGCCCCGCTCCGGGAGGGACAGAGACGGCACTGGCCAGACCCGCTCGCCCGGCAAAGCCAGGGTTTCGCGGCTAGTGGCCAGGATCCGCACGCCAGGGCCCGCCGTGAGCAAGTGTTCGATCAAGACAGCGCAGGCGTGGATGAGGTGCTCACAGTTGTTGACCACAATCAGCAGCTCCCGGGGGGCCACGAAGCCCACCAGGGTGTCGAACACCAGTCGTCCCGGTTCCTCCCGTGCGCCAAGGGCGTGAGCCATGGTCTGACCGACCAGCTGAGGGTCTGACAGAGGGGCCAGGTTGACAAACCACACCCCGTCAGTGAAAAGCTCGAGCTTCCGGGCTGCGACTTCAAGGGCCAGGCGGGTCTTACCACACCCGCCAGCGCCGGTGAGCGTGACCAGACGGTCAGCGACCAGCAACTCTTCGACCTCGGCGATCTCTCGCTCCCTGCCGATAAAGCTGCTAAGACTCGCGGGCAGGTTACGAACCTCCGCCGGAGACACTCGAGGGGGCGCAAAATCCCGGGGCAGATCCGGATGACAGACCTGGAACAGCATGAGCGGAGTGTCGAAATCTTTGAGGCGGTACATCCCCAGTTGCCGCATCGATGAGGAGGCTGGGAGTGCTTCCGTTACCGCAGCGGCTGTCGCGTCCGATACCAGGACCTGTCCGCCGTGAGCCGCGCTGGCCACACGGGCAGCCTGATGAACGGCCAGTGCCACATACCTCCCGTTGACTGGTATTGCCTCACCAGTGTGCAGACCCATGCGCACACGGACAGTCACGTCAGAGGGCCACGGTTCGGTGAGCAGGGCTCGCTGTCCGGCAATGCAAGCGGCGACAGCCGACTTGGCCCCAGCGAACGCGAAGAACAATCCATCGCCCTCGGAGTCCACCTCCACGCCGCCCTGGCTGGTCACAGCGCCCCGGAGGAGCTCCCGGTGCCTCTCCAGTACCCCGGCGTAGCGATCCCCGATACGCCGAAGCAACCGAGTCGAACCCTCGATGTCAGTAAACACAAAGGTCACGGTCCCGCCGGGAAAGGGGGTATCGACGCGTAGCCGGACCGGATCGTCCGTCCCCCGAGCCGAGCGGCGTCCACGCATCCCGGGATCCGGCGCAAGCCTGCCAGCCCCCTGCGGGTCTGACTTCTCATCCACGATGGCCTCGCGGGCTTACAAGCCGACCGCCGCTGCGACCGGTCCGACGGAGTTTAGACCTGGCCCCGCCCAACCTCATCTGGTCTGGGCCTGGCACCCACACCCCCACCTCGCATTATGCCCGGGCAACGTGCCCCCTCCAAGGCGGTCTGCGCCACTGGCGGAAGCGCAGCAAGACCCAGAACGACGCCCAGAACTGGCGGATCTGCGTGCGTCAGCGCGGCGCCACAGGCACGACTCTCGCCGCCCTGACTCGGCGATCTGGCGCCGCCGACGGCTCGGCGCGCGACCGCTGTGCTCACTTGGTGCAGCCAGCGTGTTCCACGCGCTGCCGGCCGTCAGCCAGACCGCTCACCCGGGCGCTCTCCGTGGCCAGATCAGTGCGCCGTCACGCGCTTGGCCCGCGCCTGGCGGCGCGGTGGCGCGCTCCAGGATGCGCCAAGTTGCGCCGCGGCGCGCTGCACCCGCGCCTTAACACCGAGCTGGCCGCGCCCGGCGCTAACCGGCGCACCTGCTGCGCCATGGCGCAGTCTGTCCGCAGGCATGCGAGCTGACACAACAACAGCCCGGCCGGGCATGGCTGGCCTGACGTGTTGCACAGGCGGCAAGGGTCACTCGGAAACGGGCGCCGTGTGCCAGCGACGAGGCAGCTGTCAATGGACGAACGAATAGGGCGTTCTTCCTGGTCACGGCCCCCGAAGATGTCCCAGGCTCCGGGTTCAGCCGGCTATGCCAGCAACCCAGGCGGGGAAGCAGAGCCTGATCCGGGCTGGCCGGGGCGTAGATCGTGCCGGCCGCGTTGCTGTACCTTGCTGCTGTACTCGCCGTTCGAACTGTTCGAATTTCTCTTCTGACCTGTGGAGCTAAGGGGACTCGAACCCCTGGCCTCTTGCATGCCATCAGCAGGCAGCACGTCCACCGGCGTCCATCCCCGCAGGTCACCGTCCTGGGGCATCCGCTAAGCTTCGCCTCCGTCCGGGCCTGTTGCGGTACTTCCGTGCTGTACCGCTCTCCGCAACTCGCCAATGACACCAGCGCCCATACTGCCTGCGTTCCTCAGGCGGGGCAGCCCGGCACCATATGCTCGGTTCAAAGACCACGAACGATGGAGGAGCTGCCGTGATCGGCTACCGTCCCATGACCCTAGCCGACCTGGCTGGCCGGGCTGGCACGGACGGCTGATGACAAGGTGCAGTGGAAATTGGTGTGGGAGTTCCTGGAGGAGTACCGGTGGGAACTCGCTGACGTTCAGCTGTCGCTGCTGCAAGACGAGCCGTCCCCGACTGGTGACGAACGATGGGACACACTCCTCGCGGCGCTGGCTGAGCATCTTGCCGCGGGACACGATGCTGCCCCGCCGCAATGGGCTGAGCTGCGGGTGCTGCGGCGGCCGTGGTTCCCGGCGGAGCTGGAGATTCAGCGGGCCGAGGCGCTGGTGTGGGCACCGGCAGCCTTCCGCAAGCATGGGGTTTACCTGTCGGCCCGGGACCTGGAGGCCGCGTGAGCCAGGCTGACGATGTCCTCCTTGGCCGGGCAGAACTGGAGCAGGCATTCACTGCCCTGGGCGAGCGTCTTGCCCGCAAGGGTGTCGTCGCGGACATATTCGTCGTGGGCGGCGCTGCCATGGCCCTTGCTTATGATGCCACCCGCGTGACCAGGGATGTCGATGCGAGGTTCGTTCCACACGGGATCGTCCTGGAAGAGGCCAGACGAGTCGCCGATGACCTTGGGCTGCCTCCCTGGTGGCTAAACGAGCAGGCCACCGCCTATATCTCCGGAAAGGATGACCCTGGGAAACGTCGCGTGTTTGACCATCCAGGGCTCCGCGTCATGGCAGCATCACCAGAACACGTCTTTGCAATGAAGGCATTGGCGGCCAGGACACGCGATATCGACGACCTGCGGCTGCTCGCGGGCATGATTGGGGTGGCAACAGCCGACGCCGCGCTGCAGATATGTGCGGACTTCTACCCAGACGAACCAATACCTGCGAGGACAGACGCTGTCCTGCGGGAGCTTTTCGGCTCAACCCACAGTCGAGCCGGGCTGACTTCCCTGCCGCTCCCTGCCCCGGCCCTGTATGAGCGCAAGCTGATTACATCATCAGCAGCCTTCCAGTGCCTGGGCGAACTCGGCTGGGACGATGGCAGCCAAGCGCTCCCGTGTTCGGTGAGGCACACCGCATGCCCGCGCGCGGCATAGGCGACTCCCGCCATCCCATCGAGTGGCAGCTCGCTTATAACCTCAAGGTAGCCCGGCCAGAGCTGGACCCGGCCGCCCCACAGCGAACCAAGCCGCTAACGGTCTGTTTCGCGGCCGACGTGCCCGCCCGGCAGGGCCAGCGCGGCGGCCACCGCCGCTGAGCGGGACGGATGGCAGATGACACTCCTCCTGCCATAGCCCGGCCATACCATAGCCGACCGCGCCAGTGAGTGGATCAAGCATCGGCCAGTCCTCGGCGCCCTCATCAACAAATACCAGCGAAGAGTGAGAGCCAGGTCAAGACCCGCGGAGTAATTTGCCCCACGCGCCCGGAAGTGAAGATCAGCAAGCGCTGTGGGGAGATGCCGCCGTTCACGGATATGGCGAGTCGCCGGTCAGGTGCTCTCTTCCCCGGGGCCGCCTCCGAGGTCGCTGTCCTCACGGTAGTCACTGGCAATCTCGACCGCCATGCTCTCTGGCCGGAACGCCGGTCCAGCCGCGTCAGGTCCCATTCGTTGATCCACGCCCGCACGTACTGCCGCATCCGGGTGGCGCCGAGCCGCTCCAGTCCCGCGACGTCGGGCGGATTCCAGCCGAACGCGTCGGCGTGCAGCTTCTTCAGCGCGGCGTACGCGTGATCCAGTTTGTCGTCGTTGGGTGACTCAAGCAAGAGCATGTCATGCTCGATGTGCCCATCCCCGCTTCCGCCAGCGCCGCTGTCTCATCCCATTGCGGGGATTCCTTCGCGCGCAGCCTTGCGG
>CAVUIU010000029.1:0-548670 GCA_963741615.1 uncultured Actinomycetes bacterium | reverse complement strand
AGGCCGTCCGCCTCACGGGCGAAGTCGTCGCGGTGCTCGGCGATGGTGCGCGGGGACAGCGCGCGGGCGACCGCCTTGCGCGCCCGCGAGTGGTCCGGCGGGTCGGCCTCCAGCAGCAGGCTCGGCGGCCGCCAGGGCTTCTCCTTGCGGAAGTCGCTCAGCCCCACCCCGGCCGCGGACGAGTACGTCTCCCAGTCCCGCAGCGCCTCGTGCACCTCGGCGTAACGGGCCATCGCCCAGATGCCGTATGCTCCAGCCACACCACCGGGCCGGCTTCCCGCAGCTCGGTGTGGAAGGCGAACGGGTCGCGCAGGAAGCCGTCGGCGAACGGGTCCAGTGCGCATACCGGCGCCCCGCCCGGGCCCGCCTGCGTCGTCTGTGGCACGGCGCCGCCTCCCCTTCGCGCTGCGATCCCAGTACTGCCGATTCTGCCTGGGCAGGTGCCGGGCGGGAAGATGGCCTAGGCTCCCCGCGTGAGCGAGTGGGCCAGCATCCGGGATGGCGGCGTGGTCTTCGAAGACGAGGCCGTGCTGGTGCTGAACAAGCCGGCCGGTATCTCCGTCATGGGCGAGCGGCACGAGACCGACCTGGTCAGGCTGGCCGCCGGCGCGGGCGAGGAGCTGTTCCCGGTGCACCGGATCGACAAGGTGACCTCCGGCGCCGTCCTGTTCGCGAAGGAACTGCGCTGGCACGGCCCGCTGACCCGCCAGTTCGCCACGCGCACGGTGGGCAAGACCTACCTCGCCATCACCGGGCCCGGCGGCCTGCCCGCCCGGGGCGTCATCGACCTGCCGCTCGAGCACCGGCCGCAAGAGCCGCGTCCGGGTGGCCGCCCCGCGGGCCAGCATCGTCGCCGATGCAGCCCATGGCACGTGGTCGGTCCCCGAGTCCGAGGTCTTCGGGCACGTGCGGACCTACCCGTCGGTGACCGCCTTTGCCACCGTGTGGCAGGACGGGGGGCACGCGCTGCTCGCCGTCCGCCCGGTCACCGGCCGCCGCCACCAGATCAGGGTTCACCTGGCCTGGATCGGTCACCCGGTCGAGGGCGACCCGCTGTTCGGTTCCACGGGCGCACCCCGGACCCTGCTGCACTCGTGGCGGCTGGCGTTCGACGCCGCCTGGCGCGGCGGCTCGCGGGTGCAGGCGGAGGCCGTCCCCGGGCCCGACTTCTGGGCGCTGGTGACCGGCCGGCTGCCGGGACCGGACCAGGCGGCGCTGCTCGCTAGCGCGCCTGCGCCGCCGGAGCCGCCTCAGCCCGGAGCGGTGCCCGGCGCTCGGCCGCCAGCGGCACCAGCGCGGCCGCGGCCAGCGGGAGAACGCCGGCGACGGCGAAGGCCGCCGGGTAGCCCGCCGCCCCGATGAGGACGGCCACGATGGGCGGGGTGAGCGCCGCGAGCGCGTTCTGCCCGGTGTTCTGGATGCCGAGCGCGCGGCCCGCCCAGGCGGGCCCGGCCAGCTCGGCGACGGCGGTGAAGGCGAGCCCGTTGGTGCTCACCACCAGCACCGCGGCGGCCAGCAGGACGGGCACGGCCAGCGCCGGGGCGGCGACCGCCGCCAGCGCCAGTGCCAGCAGGGCGGCCGTGGTGGCCAGGGCGAGGATCCGCATCGGCCGCATCCGGCTGCCCAGCCGGTCCGACCAGTGCCCGGCCCCCAGCCGGGAGGCGGCCCCGCCCGCCGCCGCGGCCGCCAGCAGCGCGCCGGCCGCGGGCGCGCGCCAGCCACGGGTGTCGACCAGGAAGACCAGCGCGAAGGTGGTGACGGTGAACTGCGGCACCACCAGCAGCGCGCTCGCGGCGTGGATCCGCCACAGCACCCCGGTCCGGTAGGGCGAGCCCCGCTGCGCCTGCGCCCGCTCCCCGCCGCGGGCCGGGTCCCGCACGACGGCCACCACGATCGCCGCCGCCAGCAGGCAGAAGCCGCCCAGGAAGGCGAACGCGGCGGCGAGCCCGCGCGCCGCCAGCGAGGGCAGGACGAGCGCCGCGACCGCCACCCCCAGCGGCTGTGCGCTCTGCCTGATGCCCATCGCCAGCCCGCGCTCGCGGGCCGCGAACCAGCCGAGGATGAGCCGCCCGCTGGCGGCGTAGACCGACGCGCCGGCCGCCCCGGCCACGACCAGGCAGGCGCCGAGCGTTGCCGCGCCCCGCGCCCGGGCCGCCGCCAGCAGCACCAGGCCCGCGACGCCGAGCCCGGCGGCGAGGATCCGCCGTTCGCCCCACCGGTCCGCGGCGGCGCCCCAGGCCACCAGCGTGAGCAGCAGCCCCGCGGTGGGGCAGGCGACGATCACCCCGGCCTGGGCGAGCGAGAGGCCGCTCGCGCGCAGGGCCGGTATCAGGTAGGCCAGGCCGTACTGGAAGGCGGAGCCGGCGGTCAGCGCGACGGTGCCGGCGGCCAGCACCAGCCAGCGCCGCGCCCGGTGGCCGCCGGCCTGGCCATCACCGGATACGCTCACATACTGATCATACCTGTCCATATAATGAGACATCTGACGGCGGCCCAGCCACCCGCCGGGAAGGCCGGCTGCCGGGAGCCAAGGCGGGATTCCAGGTTCTGGGTACTTTGAACGCATGGCACGTACCAAGCTCCCGGACAAGGCCCGTGTCCCCCTTGGGCTCAAGGTCTCTGAGGCTGACGTCACGCAGATAGACCAGGTGCTGACGCGGCCCGAGTTCGCCGGCTGGAGCCGGGCCGAGTGGTGCCGGGAGATCATCAGGACGGCGCTGCGGTACTACGCGGCGGACCCCCCTCCGCCCGATCCCGGCCGGGCCCGCGCCCCGGCCCGGCCCGACGCTCCGCCTGCGCCACCCAGCCCGCCACCCCCGGCGGCCGCCAGTCCCCTGGTGCCTGCCACTCCCCCGCCGCCCGCCCCGGGCGGGTCCGGCGCGACCGGTGAATCCGCCGCTGGCGGAGCCGGCGGCCCTGGCCCGGACGGCCTGGAGCCCCCGGAGCCCCTGGAGGTACCGGCCCAGGCCGACTGCCCTCACCCAGCCGACGCCCGGGATTACGAGCGCGGCGCCTGCGGCGCCTGCGGGGCCATCCTCTGGGACTAAAGAGGCTCAGTCCCCGTCGCCGGCCGCGCCCCCGGCTGGCTCCGCCGCGTCGGCGCCGACCTGGGCGGCCACGTCGGCCTCACCGGCCGGCGTCGGCCCGGCCGCGCGTCCCGCACCCGCCGTCGCCGGCCTGCGCCGCTGCGTGTACCAGAACCAGGTGGCGCCCGTGATGGTGAGGATGATCGCGACGTACATGTTGAACCGCAGCCCGAGGAAGTGCTCGGACGGGTCGACCCGCAGCGACTCCTCGAAGATCCGGAATGCCGAGTACCCCGTCACGTACAGCGCGAACAGGCCCGGCGGCCTGACCGAGCGATGGTGGCCCAGCCACACCAGGAACGCCGCGAGCGCGAGGTCGAAGATCAGCTCGTAGAGGAACGTCGGGTGGAACGTGCGGTACGCCGTGTACCCGGGCGGGCGGTAGGCGACCGGGATCTCCAGTCCCCAGGGCAGCGTGGTCGGCCCGCCGAACAGCTCCTTGTTGAAGTAGTTGCCAATGCGCCCGACCGCCTGCGCCACCAGCAGGGCCGGGGCGACCGCGTCCATGAACAGGCCCACGTTCGCGCCGTGCCGGCGCACCCGCCACACCCCGGCCAGCGCGCCCAGCGCGATGCCGCCCCAGATCCCCAGGCCGCCGTCCCAGACGGCGAAGACGCCGTACCAGTGGTGCGGGATGTACTTCGGGGTGGTCAGGTCGAAGTAGATGCGGCCGCCGATGATCCCGGCCGGGACGGCCCAGAGGGCGACGTCGCCGACCAGGCTCGGGTCGCCGCCGACGGCCTTCCACCGGCGCTGCGTGATCAGGATCGCCAGCGTGATCCCGACCACGTACATCAGCCCGTAGACGTGGATGAACGCCGGGCCGACGTAAAAGCCATTGACCGCCGGGCTGGGGATGTACAGGGGCATGGATCGAGCGTAGCCCGGTCGGGTGGGTGCGGGTGCCTAGGCCCACGGGTTGGCCACGATGCCGCCTCGCCGTGCTGGCTGGCGCGCCTCCGGCCGACAGCGCCAGCGGTGTCCGGCGCCGAGGACCCGCCTCCCGCCGTGCTGGCTGGCGTGCCTCCGGCACGACCAAGCGGAGCGCCCGCGAGGGAGGCCATGAATACGTGGAATCATGGACCGGTGGAAGACTACGCCGAGCTCAACCGCGCGAGCTGGGACGAGCGGGCGCCCGCGCACGCGGCCTCCCGCGACTATGGGGTGGACCGGTTCGCCGCCGACCCCGGCCACCTCAGCGAGGTGGTGCGGTTCGACCTGCCGCTGCTGGGTGACATCGGCGGCCTGCGCGGCGTTCACCTGCAGTGCCACATCGGCACCGACACCGTCTCGCTGGCCCGCCTCGGCGCGGACATGACCGGGCTGGACTTCTCCCCGCCTCGCTGGCGGAGGCGCGCCGGATCGCCAGCCTGGCCGGCGCCGACGTCCGTTTCGTCGAGGCCGAGGTCTACGACGCGGCCCGCGCGCTCGGCCCGGAGCCGTTCGACCTGGTCTACACCGGGATCGGCGCGCTGTGCTGGCTGCCGGACATCGCCCGCTGGGCGCGGGTGGTCGCCGGCCTGCTGCGCCCGGGCGGGCGGCTGTTCATCCGTGAGGGCCACCCGATGCTGTGGGCGCTCGACGACGCCCGGCCCGACGGCCTGCTGGCGGTGGAGTATCCCTACTTCGAGCGCGAGGGACCCATGGTCTTCGACGAGGGGGGCACCTACGTCGAGACCGACGTGGTCTTCACTCACAACCGGACCCATGAGTGGAACCACGGCCTCGGCGAGATCGTCACCGCGCTGATGAACGCCGGGATGGACCTGACCGGGCTCGTCGAGCACGACAGCGTGCCCTGGGACGCCCTGCCCGGGCAGATGGAGCAGATCGGGGGCGGCGAGTGGCGGCTGGCCGACCGCCCGTGGCGCCTCCCCCACACCTACACGCTGCAGGCCGTCAAGCGCCCCTGAACCCGCACGGGTTCGAGGGTCACCTGATGCGCCTGCCCATCTCCTTCGTGCCGTAGCCGCCTGCCGCCATCGGGTCAGCCGCCTGCGTCCGCGGACAGGAAGAACACGCTGTCACCGGCCGCCAGCGGTGTCTCGCCGTCCCGGGTGATCTGGTCCCCGTTCAGCGCCGCCACCACGTGCGCGTCGAGCTCGAGCCCGGCGGCGTCCGCCGCCTCGGCCACGGTGGCCGCCAGCACCTGCTCCGGGCCGCGGTGCCCGTCGGCCAGCGGGCCGAACCGCTGGATCGTCACCTCCGGCGCCGGCCGGGCCCGGGCCGTCTGGTAGTCGCCCGGCTCGTTGACGTTGACGACCGAGTCGAGCCCGGGATCAAGCGCCGCCAGCACCGGATCCGCCCGCAGCGCCCCCTCGTCCAGCCGGTCGACCGCACACTCCTCGAACAGGAACGCGGGCCGCAGCCGCTCCTCCGCCACCAGCTTCGCAGCGACCGGCGCCAGCGCCACGCGGTACGAGGCGGCCAGCGGCTGCGGGTACCCCCGCGCCACCGGCAGCCCGACATCGGCCCCGTCCTGCGCCGCCCGCAGCACCCGCCGCACGAACGCGGGATGCAGGAACGGCATGTCGGTCGAGCTGATAAACGCCACCTCGGCCCGGCCATTTAGTGCCGCCAGCCCCGCCGCGATCCCTTGAACCGGGCCTAGGCCCTCACGCGGGTCATCCACGATCTCGACCTGCGCCGGCAGCGCCGGCAGATCCTGCCCCGGCGCGCGGACCACCACGACCGGCCCGTCCGTTACCCGCGCCAGAATCCCAACTGTCCGCCGCAGCAGCGTCGACCCGTGCCACTCCAGCGCGGCCTTGGCCGTCCCCATCCGCGACGACCGCCCGCCAGCGAGCACGATGCCCGCGGTACCCGACATGCTCCGATCGTACGTTCCGTGCAGCCACCACCGCGCCTGCCGCCCCGCCGGGGGCGCGGGCGGGCAGCCATCACGCGACGGCCGGGTCGAGCATCCCGCGCCGCCGCCGGATGGTGGTGTCCACCCGCGTGAAGATCATGTCCACCGCGATCCCGAGGACCAGGATCACGATCATGATGGAGATGGCCCCGGTCATGTCGCTCTGGTCCTGGTCGTTGGAGAGCAGGACGCCGATGGACGGCTGGCCGAGGATGATCACCAGCAGTTCCCCGGCCATCAGGCTGCGCCAGGAGAACGCCCAGCCCTGCTTGAGGCCGGCCACGAACGACGGCAGCGAGGCGGGCAGGATCAGGTGCCGGTACATCGCGATCCGGCTCAGCCCCATGGTGCGGCCGGCCCGCAGCAGCAGCGGCGGGGTGTAGTCCACCCCGGCGATCAGCCCGTTGGCGATGGACGGCGCCGCGCCCAGCACCATCACGAACAGGATGGCGGCGGTGCTGACCCCGAACAGGATGATGGCGAACGGGAACCAGGCGATCGACGGCATCGTCTGCAGCGCGGTGATCATCGAGCCGACCGCCGCCCGCAGTGGCTTGATCCGCGACACCAGCGCGCCGATGACCACCCCGATCACCAGGGCGAGCCCGAACCCGATCACCGCCCGCCGCATGGTGGTGGCGATGGCCTGCCACAGCAGGGCGTGATGCATCTGCGCCCACAGGTCGGAGAAGACGGCCGCCGGCCCGGGCAGGACGTCCGCCTTCCAGCCACTGAGGTGGATGAGTTCCCAGCCGCCGATCACGATCGCGATCGCCAGCAGTTTGGGCCATACCGCGCCCCATGTCTTCCTGGCATGATCGCCGGCCGAGTCACTGACCTGGTGAATTTCCAGGTTGTCGAGGCCGGCCTGGACCGCGGCCTCGGTGTCAGCTGTCACGGCCAGCCCCGTGGTCCCGGACTTACCTCCCATGGCGGACCATCTCCTCGCGCAGGCGGTCGGTGATCGTGGCGGCCAGCCCGGCGACTTCGGCCGAGTCGATCCGGCGTGGGCGGTGGATCGGCACGTCGAACTCGTCGATGACCCGGCCCGGCCGGCTGGACAGGACCACCACCCGGTCGCCCAGCCGGACTGCCTCGCGCACGTTGTGCGTGACGAACAGCACGGTGAGCCCGCGCTCGGCGCAGATGCGGTCCAGCTCATCGTGGAGCAGGTCACGGGTCATCGCGTCGAGCGCCCCGAACGGCTCGTCCATCAGCAGGATCTCGGCATCCTGGGCCAGTGCCCTGGCGAGCGCGGCCCGCTGCCGCATGCCGCCCGACAGCTCATGGGGGCGCTTGTCGGCGAAGCCGCCCAGGTGCACCACGTCCAGCAGGGCGGCGGACCGCTGCCGCCGCTCGGCCCGGGAGATCCCGCTCGCGCGCAGGGCCAGTTCCACGTTCCGGGCCGTGGTCAGCCAGGGGAACAGGGCCGGCTCCTGGAACATGAGCGCGACCCGCTGGCCCTCGGTGGAGACCTCACCCGAGGTGGCCGAGTCGAGCCCCGCCACCAGGGAGAGCAGGGTGCTCTTGCCGCAGCCGGACGCCCCGATCAGGCAGACGAACTCGCCGGGGGCCACGGTCAGTGACAGCCGGTCCAGGGCCAGGAGCGCCGAGTCGCCCCGGCCGAAGACCTTGGACACCTCGCGGACCCGGACCCCGGCGCGCGACTGGGATGTGGTGGTGGCTCGCCGGGAACGGGCTGACGCCCCCGGCAGCAGTTCCGGAGGCGCAGCACCGTTGTGGTGGGCAATGCTCATGGGCTCACCTGTGGTTCTCCAGCCGCTTTCAGCAGCTTGTTGAGCGGTCCGAGATCGTAGATGCCACTGAGGTTGCTGACCGGCTTGAGCAGCCCGACCGCCACCGCGTGCTGGGCGTCGGTGCTCAGCGACGATGCGACCGGGTCGTCGGTGAAGGTCAGGTAGGTCAGTGACTGGGTCAGGACGTTCGGCTTCAGCCCCTTGCCCAGCAGCTTGGTCAGCTCGCCGTTGGCCGCCTGGCCCGCGGCGGCGCCATTGGCGTTGATGTAGTCGTTGGCCTGGATCTGGCCCTTGAGCAGCCCGTTGACCGCGCTGGGGTGTGCCTTCAGGAAGGACTGCGTGACCACCAGGTTGGTGGTGACGAACTTGCCGCCGGGCCACAGGCTCGCCTCGTTCACCAGGCGCGTCCCGCCGTCGAGCACCATCTCGGTGGCGTAGGGCTCCGGTTCCCAGCCGCCGTCGATCTGGCCGGACTTGAACTCGAGCACCGCGGCCGAGTTCGGCTTGATGGGCTTGATGGCGACGTCACCCCCGCCGGTCGGCGTGGTGGTCAGCCCGTGCTGCTTGAGCCAGTACCGGAGCGCCACGTCCTGGGTGTTGCCGAGCGACGGGGTGGCGAGGGACTTGCCCTTGAGCTGGCTGGCGCCGGTGATGCCGTGCTTGACCACCAGCGACGCGCCGCCCGAGGCCGCCCCGGAAATGATCTTGATGGCGGTGCCGTTGGACTTCTGCCAGGCGTTGAGGGCCGGGTTGGGGCCCACGTAGGCCGCGTCGAGCTGGCCCGCCAGCAGCGCGGTGGTCTCCTCGGTGCCGGTGCTGAAGACCGTCGTCTTCAGGACGACGTTCTTGCCCAGGGCCTTGCTGAAGAACCCCTTCTCCAGCCCCACCAGGGCCGGCTCGTGCGTGATGTTGGCCAGGAAACCCAGCCGCAGCACGACCGGGTCGGCGCTCCCGCCCGACGCCGCCCCGGCCGAGCCGCACCCGGCCGCCAGTACCGCGACCGCGGCTACCCCGGCCGCAAGAAGGCCTCTGCGCATCTCCCCAACCACCTATCTTCTCGATCGTTTTAGTAGGTTATCTTTCCGATCAGTTTAGTAGGTAATCGTGCCACACACCCCCCGGGCGTGCAACCCGGGCCCGCCGGGCCGCTCCGGCTGGGCTGCTAGGGAGTCGCGCTCACCTGCGGCGCGGGGATCCGATGGCCCCGGAACAGGATCGCGGCAACCTGGGTGACGGTGTCGGTGCCGGCGTGGTACCCGCCCTCGCCTTCCAGGCTGTTCATCATGGCCAGGGTGTACCGGGCGCCCGGCCCGGCGAAGCCGACCGAGTCGATGATCCAGCCCGGCTTCTCCACCGACCAGCCGTCCTTGTTGCCGGGCTGGTTGGCCGGGCCGGCCCCCCAGACGCCGAAGTGCTGCATCGCGGCGACGTGGCGCAGCTGGGCCACGAGATAGTCCCGCAGCGGCGCGGGAAGGCGGTCCAGCACGTAGTCGATGACCCGGCTCTCGTCGTCGGCGGTGCAGGTCATCTCGCCCCAGTACGGGCCGGTCACCCCCGCCTGCGGCAGGTACTGGGCCCCGGTCAGGCCGATCCTGGGGAAGTAGCTGGTGTAGAAGGAAGCACCGTATTTGAACCAGAGGTCATCGGCCGCGTTGTCGGAACTCACGTGCAGCATCTGGTACATCACCGCGCGGTCGGTGCTGGACAGGTGGATGACCCCGGCCTGGTCCTGCATCAGCAGGGTGGCGGCCATCGCCAGCTTGCTGGTCGAGGCCATGTAGATCTGGCTGCCCGCGTACTTGTTCCGCCAGACCGCGCCGGTGGACCTGTCGCGCAGCACGATCCCGATCATGCCGGGCCGGTGCTGGAGGAACCGCTCCACCGCGGCGACCCGCAGCCGCATGGAACAGGAGAACCCCACCGGGGCACGCGGGCACGGGGGTGGCTGCGGCGACCGGGATGGCAACGGGGCGGGCGCGGGTGCGGCCTGCCCGGTCGGCTGCTGGGGGGCAGGCGGGCTCGCGCGCGGCGCGCCCAGCAGGCCGCAGCCGGCCAGTGCCGCAACCGCCAGTGCCGCAACCACCCGTGCCGCGACCGCCCGCGCCGATGTCCGATGGCCGGTCACGGGACCCGAGCATACGGACAGGCCGGCCCGATTCGGGACGGATCGCCCGGGATCAGCTCCCGTCCGGGCTGCTGAACTCGATACCCACCACGGACGGGTACTTCTGAAGGCACTTCTGGAGCCGGGCGAGGTCGCCGTCGCTGGCGTTGTCGACCCGGTACCGCACCTCGTTGCTCAGGTCCGCGGCGAGGTGATCGGTGGGCAGCGGCTCCGGGCTGGCCCGCGGCAGATGGGAACAAGCCGCCCGCACCTTCAGCATGACCGCGCCTGGGGTCTGCGGCCGGAACTGCACCACCGCCTCACGCTGGCCGAACGTGGCGTCGAAGGTGGAGCAGCCCGCCGCGGCCAGGGCCAGCGCGGCGGCCAGCACGGCGCCGGCGGCGGCCAGCGGGCGGCGCGATCCGGCGCGCGGGGGCGCCGCTGGCAGCGGCCGGGGTACTGGCACGGCTGCCAGCTTAGGGGCCCGCGATCCCCCCTGGCACGGGCGGGCCCGGGCCGGCATCACCGCGACACCGCCTCACCGGCACCGGGCAGGGCCCGCGGGTACGGTTGACCGGCAGGAGACACGACGCATGAGTGCGGGACGGGAGCATCCGGGCCCAGGTCCCGGAGACAGCCCGGTGACCTGGAGGCGGCGGTGGCAGGACTCATCGAGGACTACGCGCTCATCGGTGACATGCAGTCGGCGGCTCTGATCGGCAGGGACGGTTCGGTGGACTGGCTGTGCCTGCCCCGGTTCGACTCTCCGGCGTGCTTCGCGAGCCTGCTCGGCGACGAGCGCCACGGCCTTTGGCGGATCGCCCCCGCTGGCACGGCACAGGTGAGCCGCTGCTACGAAAGCGAAACGCTCATCCTCCGGACGGACTGGCACACGCGCACCGGGGCCGCCCGGGTCACCGATTTCATGCCGCCCCGGGGCGATAGGCCACCCGTGCTGGTCCGGGTGGTGGAAGGGATGCTGGGCACGGTTGACATGGAGACCCTGCTGCGGATCCGGCTCGGTCACGGCCAGATCGTCCCGTGGGTACGGCGGACAGGCAGCAAGATCGTCGCCATCGGCGGGCCCGACGCCATCTGGCTTGATACCCCGGTCTCGCTGACCGGGCGGAATCTTGCCCACCGGGCCACGTTCACGGTCGCCGAGGGCGAGCGGATACCGTTCATCCTGACCAGGACGCCCTCGCACGAGAACGGCACCGACGCCGTTGACGCCCACGATGCACTGGCCGAGACCAGGCGGTTCTGGCAGGATTGGGCATCCCGCTGCACCTATCAGGGGCTGCACAGGGAGGCGGTGATGCGCTCCCTCATCACTCTGAAGGCGCTCACCTACGAGCCCACCGGCGGCATCGTGGCCGCGGCGACCACCTCCCTGCCGGAGGACATCGGCGGCACCCGTAACTGGGACTACCGCTACTGCTGGCTGCGGGATGCCACCATCACCCTGGAGGCGCTGCTGCGTACCGGCTACACCGAGGAGGCATTCGCCTGGCGGGCCTGGCTGCAGCGGGCGGTGGCCGGCCAGCCACGTGATGTCCAGATCATGTACGGCGTGGCCGGTGAGCGCAGGCTGCCGGAGTGGGAGGCCGAATGGCTGCCCGGCTACGAGGGATCGGTCCCGGTGCGGATCGGCAACGCCGCCGTCAGCCAGTTCCAGCTCGACGTCTACGGAGAGGTGGTTGACGCGCTGACGCTCAGCCGCCGGGTGGAGATGGGCATCGACCGGCATATCTGGTCGCTCCAGCGCATGCTGCTTGACTTCCTCGCCAGGAACTGGGACCAGCCGGACGAGGGGATCTGGGAGGTCCGCGGCGCGCGGCGGCATTTCGTTCATTCGAAGGTCATGGCCTGGGTCGCGTTCGACCGCGCCTGCCACGCAGCCAGCCTGGGCATGCCCGGCCCGGCGGATCAGTGGGCACTGACCCGCGACCGCATCCACGAGCAGGTTTGTGAGCAGGGGTACGACCGCGCCCGCGGGACGTTCACGCAGTACTACGGCTCAGCCGAGCTCGATGCCGCGGTCCTGCTCATTCCCGAGGTCGGGTTCCTGCCACCCGGCGATCCGCGCGTCGTCTCCACCGTCGAGGTGATCCAGCGGGAGCTGATGGCCGGC
Organism: uncultured Actinomycetes bacterium; assembly: GCA_963741615.1. Taxonomy (GTDB): domain Bacteria; phylum Actinomycetota; class Actinomycetes; order Streptosporangiales; family Streptosporangiaceae; genus UBA9676. Next base: position 536,720 of record CAVUIU010000029.1, on the reverse strand, counting down.
GGTTTCCTGCGCCGCTACGGCCTGCCGGCCTCCGCCGGCGGCGGCGGCCAGTCCAGCGTGGACGGCCTGCCCGGGGGCGAAGGGGCGTTCCTGGCCTGCAGTTTCTGGCTGGTCAATGCCTTGCACATGATCGGCCGGCCGCAGGAGGCGGGCGAGCTGTTCGGGCGGCTGCTCGCGCTCCGCAACGATGTCGGGCTGCTCAGCGAGGAGTGGGACCCCCGGTACGGCCGGCAGGTGGGAAACACGCCGCAGGCGTTCAGCCATGTGTTTCTCATCCAGGCGGCGCTCAACCTGACGGAGCACGCTCCCGGGTACTGCCGCCGCCCGGCCGGCCGAAAACCGCGCCCGGCGGGACGCGGTCACCGGTGACCACCTCCCCCCGGCCCACCGAAACCGGAGTGCTCGGCCCGCCGCCAGCCGGCGCCATGACGGCCGGCCCCCGGCCGAGTGCGGTGCGCCCGCACATCCTGGTGGTCAACGGCCGCAAGGTCCAGCACCCGGTCTTCGTGCTCGGCGCTCCATGCTCCGGCGCCGGTATCCTCGGCCGGGCGCTCAAGCGGTCCGCGGGCTTTCACCTCACGCTGGGCCAGCGCTGGGTGCTGCCGGTCGTGCATGCCTTCGCGCGCAATCCTCTGCTGGCCCGCGGCCGGGCGGAGGCGGCGGCCACCGTGCTGCGGGACGCGTTCGCCCAGGGCTGGCAGGTCAGCCCCCACTGCTGCCTGGGATGCTCGGCGGCCTGCCGGGAGGCGGGCGGCGCCGAGGGCACCGGGCCGTGCGTGGGTGAGCGGGCCATCAGCCGGTACGGCGACGCCAGTCCTGACCTGCTCTACTGCGCCGAGTCGCTGGTGGATGCCTTCCCCGACGCACGGCTGGTGCAGATCATCCGCGACGGCCGGGATGTTGTCGCCGGGATGCTCACCGACCCCGACACGCTGGCCTGGTTCCGCCCCGGTTTCGTGAACCTGGACACCGAGCTCACCCATCCGGTGCTCGGCGTGGAGACACAGCAGGACCGGGCCGAGTGGCCGGGCCTGCCGGTGGCCGGCAAGTGCGCGATGCGCTGGCGCGGCACCGTGCGCCTGATGGCCCGGCTGCGCAACGCGATGTCCGCCGAGCAGCTCATCACCTTGCGCTACGAGGAGATGATCCGCCAGCCCGGGGCCGCGGCCCGGGCGGTGTCGGCGTTCGTCGGGGCCGAGGTCAGCGAGCTGGAGCTGCGGCCGGGGCAGGACCCGGGCTGGGAAGCGGGGATGTGGCGGCGGCTGCTGAACCCGGCCCAGGCCGCCGAGGTGGAACGGGTCGCCGGCGACGAACTGCGGCGGGTCGGCTACGGGGCCTGACCGGCGCCGTTAACGGTGGGGGTGGGAACCGCTGCCGCCGGCGCCGGCCCGTGCCCGGGCGCCTCGCGGGCTTCCTGGCTGGCGAACTGGGTGTGGTACAGCTCCGCGTACAGCCCGCCCTGTGCCAGCAGTTCCTCGTGCCGGCCGCGCTCGGTCACCTGGCCGTGGTCGATCACCAGGATCTGGTCGGCCTCCCGGATCGTCGACAGCCGGTGCGCGATCACCAGCGACGTCCGGCCGGCCAGCGCGGTTTTCAGCGCGCGCTGGACCGCTACCTCCGACTCGGAGTCCAGGTGGGCGGTGGCCTCGTCGAGCACCACCACCGACGGCGCCTTGAGCAGCAGCCGGGCGATCGCCAGCCGCTGCTTCTCCCCGCCCGAGAGCCGGTAGCCGCGGTCGCCGACCACGGTGTCCAGGCCGTCGGGCAGGCTCGCCACCAGGTCCCAGATCTGCGCGGCCCGGCACGCGTTGACAAGCTCGGCCTCGGTGGCGCTGGGCCGCGCGTAGGACAGGTTCGCGGCGATGGTGTCGTGGAACATGTGGGCGTCCTGGGTGACCACGCCGACCGCGTCGTGCAGCGAGTCCATGGTGAGGTCGCGCAGGTCATACCCGCCGATCCGGACCGCGCCTTCCCGGGGGTCATACAGCCTGGCCACCAGGTGGGTGATGGTGGTCTTGCCCGCGCCCGACGGCCCGACCAGGGCGGTCAGCTTCCCGGACGGCGCGGTGAAGCTCACCTCGCGCAGCACGTCCTGGGTGCTGCCGGCCCGCTCGGGCGCCGGCAGCGCGATCGACTCCAGGGACGCCAGCGACACCTCGCTGGCGGACGGGTAGCGGAATGAGACCCGTTCGAACTCCACCGGCGGGGCCGAGGGCGGGCCGCCGCCGTTGCCGGCGGGCGGCGCCGGCAGTGGCACCGCTCCCGGGCGCTCGGCGATGAGCGGCTGGAGATCCAGCACCTCGAACACCCGGTCGAAGCTGACCAGCGCGGTCATGACGTCCACCTGCACGTTGGACAGCGCGGTGATGGGCCCGTAGAGGCGGGCCAGCAGCGCGGTCAGGGCGACGAGGGTGCCGAGCTGGAAGGTCCCGTTGATGACCAGGCCGCCGCCGAGGCCGTAGACGACCGCGGTGGCCATGGACGCGAGCAGCGACAGCGCGATGAACAGCGTCCCGCCGTACATCGCGGTGACCACCCCGATGTCCCTGACCTTCGCCGCCCGGCCGGCGAAGACCCGCGCCTCGTCCGCCGGCTTGCCGAACAGCTTCACCAGCATCGCGCCGGCGACGTTGAAGCGCTCGGTCATGTTGGTGCCCATCTCGGCGTCGAGCTGCATCGATTCCCTGGTGTAGCGCTGCAGGCGGCGGCCGACCAGCCGGGCGGGGATGACGAACATGGGCAGCAGCACCAGCGCGACCACCGTCACCAGCCAGGACAGGGTCAGCATGGCGACCAGCACCAGGAGCAGGGTCAGGGCGTTGGACACGACACCGGACAGGGTGGAGGTGAGCGCCTGCTGCGCCCCGATGACGTCGCTGTTGAGCCTGCTGACCAGCGAGCCGGTCTGGGCGCGGGTGAAGAACGCGATCGGCTGCCGCTGCACGTGCCCGAACACCTGGGTGCGCAGGTCGTAGATCAGTCCCTCGCCGGTCCGCGCCGACAGCCAGCGGGTGGCGACCGAGATCAGGGCGCCGACGACGGCGAGCCCCGCGACCAGGCCGGCCACCCACAGGACGACCGCGGTGTCGTGCTTGAGGATGCCGCGGTCGATGATCGTCTTCAGCAGCAGCGGCACGGCGACGGTGATCACGGCCGACACGCAGGTGCAGGCGAGGAACAGCGCGAGTGTCCACCGGTAGGGGCGGGCGTAGGAGGCGACCCGCCGGACGATGCCCGGCTTGAGCCGCTGGTGGGTGATGGAGCTGTCGCGGCTGAACGACCGGTAGGCGTGCCAGTTGGCGGCGGACATGAACAGGCCAACACTGGCCCGGGCCGCACTCTTCCCGTATCAGCTCAGGGTGAACCGGCAGTTCCCGGCCGTCGCCCGGGGCCGGAGCGGGCGCGCGCCCACGGCGCGGGCGTGGATGAGCGACCATGGAGAAGCCACACCGACGAGCGAAGGACACACGTGAGCGCTGACGTGCAGGCCAGCAACGCGGACTGGGCCGATCCCGGTCTGTTCACCGTCGCGCCCGGGGTGCACCGGGTGCCGCTCCCCCTGCCGACCGACGGCCTGCGGGCGGTGAACGTCTACGTCATCGAGGACGGTGACGGGCTTGTCCTCATCGACAGCGGGTGGGCGCTCGCCGAGTCCCGCCAGGCCCTGACCGCCGCGCTGGCCACGCTCGGCTGCGGGCTCGGTGACGTGCGGCACTTCCTCGTCACGCACGTTCACCGTGACCACTACACGCAGGCCGTGGAACTGCGGCGGAGCTTCGGCAGCAAGGTGAGCCTGGGCGCCGGGGAGCATGAGGCCATCCGGGTGGTCCTGGCCGGCGGCATGCGCCCGTTCGAGCCGCAGATCCGTCAGCTGCGGGCGAGCGGCGCCGAGGTGGTGCTGCAGCGGCTCCGGGTACTGGGTGCCGCGCCGCGGGACCGGCCGCCCGGCTGGGAAGCGCCGGATGAATGGCTGACCCCCTATCAGGAGATCGAGCTGGCCAGCCGGACCCTGCGGGTGGTGCCGACCCCCGGCCACACCCAGGGTCACGTCGTCTTCACCGATGCGGGAGCGGGGCTGCTCTTCGCCGGCGACCATGTGCTGCCGCACATCACCCCGTCGATCGGGTTCGAGCCGGTCTCGGCGCGCCTGCCGCTCGGCGACTACCTGGAGTCGCTGCGCCTGGTCCGGGGGCTGCCCGATATGCGGCTGCTCCCGGCGCACGGCCCGGTCACCGCGAGCGCCCACACGCGCATCGACGAGCTCCTCGCCCACCACGACGACCGGCTCGGCCGGTGCGCCGAAGCGGTGGCGGCGGGAGCCAGCACCGCCTACCAGGTGGCCTGCGCGCTGCGCTGGACGCGGCGTGGCCGCCACCTGGAGGACCTGGACCCGTTCAACCAGATGCTCGCGGTGACCGAGACCCGGGCGCACCTGGAACTGCTGGCCGCACAGGGACGGCTGACGGTCTCCTCGGATGACGGCGTGGCCCTCTACTCGCCGGCCGACCGCCTCACCCGCCCGTGAGCCTGCCCCGCTGGAGTGCCGCCTGCGCCCGGCGTTCGGCGGCCGCCTGCTGGTCCAGGGTGTGACCTGGGGCCTGGGCCAGCAGTTCCTTGGTCGCCCGGGCCGTGGCCGGATCCAGGCTGAGCATCGCCGCGACGAGATCGCCGACCGCGGCGTCGAGTTCGTCCGTGGGAACCACCAGCTCGGCGAGCCCGAGCGCGCGGGCTTCCTCCGCGGTCACCGAGCGCCCGGTCAGGCACAGCTCCAGTGCCCGCGGCAGGCCGGCAATGTCGACAAGTGGCTTTGTCCCCATGAGGTCGGGGACCAGGCCGAGGGTGGGCTCCCGCATGCTCAGCCGCGCGTTGTCCGCGAGAATCCTCAGGTCGCAGGCGAGCGCCAGCTGGAATCCGGCCCCGATCGCATGCCCCTGCACCGCCGCCACCGACACGATGGAGGGGTCGTGGAGCCAGCCGAATCCCGCCTGGCAGGAAGCGATCCAGTCCTCGAAGCCGGGGTCCCCGGGGCTGGGCAGCGGCTCCTCGCCGGCGACGGCCTCGCCGCCCAGCAGCCGCAGGTCGATCCCGGCCGAGAACACCGGGCCCTCCCCGCGGACCACGACCACCCGCGTACCGGGCGGCAGGGAACGCCCGATGGCCGCCAGGGCATGCCAGGTGCCCGGGGTCATCGCGTTACGCCGCTCCGGCCGGCACAAAGTCACCGTGATGGCGCCCGGCGCGGGCTGGTCCGGATCCAGCCGCAGGCCCGCGCGGGCGAGATCGGCCGGGGCGGGCGTCACCGTCCCCTCAGCGATTCGCGCGCGACTTGCCCCGGGTGGCGCCACCACGGCCGCGCAGTGACACGCCGTTCTCGGTGAGGATGCGGTGCACGAAGCCATAGGAGCGGCCGGTCGCCGCGGCAAGTGAGCGGATGCTCTCGCCCCCGTCGTACCTCTTTTTCAGGTCCGACGCGAGCTTGGCCCGGTCGGCACCGGTGACCCGGGTACCTTTCTTGAGCGTCTCGGCCACGCGTACCTCCCGTGAACTGAAGTGATCGCTGCGTTACCGCTCCTTCCCGCCATGATCACTCATTACCACCCGATCGGCTACCCAGATCGGGGTAAACGATCACTGCATTTTCGCCAGAGCAGAACGGCGCTGGCGAAGAGCCAGGCAGCGGGTGCTGGATCAGAGCCGGGCGTCCCGGCCCGGCTGGCGCGTCACGGCCGGTCAGGCCAGGGCCACCAGATCGGAAAGATCCTCGCTCCAGGAGTCCTCGACGCCGTCCGGCAGCAGGATCACCCGCTCGGGCGCCAGCGCCTCGACCGCTCCTTCGTCGTGGGTGACCAGCACTATGGCACCCCGGTACCGCCGCAGCGCGGTCAGGATCTCCGCCCTGCTGGCCGGGTCCAGGTTGTTCGTCGGCTCGTCGAGCAGGAGCACGTTGGCTCCCGACACCACGAGCAGGGCGAGCGCGAGCCTGGTCTTCTCACCGCCGGACAGGACCCCTGCGGGCTTGGCGACGGCGTCGCCGGAGAACAGGAAGGATCCCAGGATGCCGCGAAGCTCGCCCTCGGGCAGGTCCGGTGCTGCCGACCGCATGTTGTCCAGCACGCTGCGCTCCCCGTCGAGCGTCTCGTGCTCCTGCGCGTAGTAGCCGAGCCGCAGCCCATGGCCGGGCTCGACCCGCCCGGTGTCGGGCTGCTCCAGCCCGGCCAGCAGGCGCAGCAGGGTGGTCTTGCCCGCCCCGTTGAGGCCCAGGACCACGATCCTGGCGCCGCGGTCCACCGCCATGTCCACCCCGGTGAAGACCTCAAGCGAGCCGTAGGACTTCGACAGGTCCGTCGCGGTCAGCGGGGTCCTGCCGCAGGGGGCCGGCACCGGGAAGCGCAGCCGCGCGACCCGGCCCGCGGGGCGCTGCGAGCTCACCCCGGCCAGCAGCCGCTGCGCCCTGCGCTCCATCCCCTGGGCAGCCCTGGCCTTGGTGGCCTTCGCCCGCATCTTGTCCGCCTGCGTCTGCAGGGCGGCCGCCTGGCGCTGCGCGTTCTGCGCCTCCCGCTTGCGGCGGCGGGCGTCGGTCTCGCGCTGTTCCAGGTATGCCCGCCAGCCGACGTTGTAGATGTCCAGCGCGGCCCGGTCGGCGTCGAGGTGAAAGACCTTGCCCACCACCGTCTCGAGCAGCCCGGTGTTGTGGCTGATGATCACCACGCTGCCGCGGAACGCGCGCAGGTGATCACGCAGCCAGGAGATCGAGTCGGCGTCCAGGTGGTTGGTGGGCTCGTCGAGCAGCAGCGTCTGCGCGCCCGAGAACAGGATCCGGGCCAGCTCCACCCGGCGCCGCTGCCCGCCCGAGAGCGTGCGCAGCGGCTGGGTCAGCACGCGGTCGGGCAGGCCCAGGCTGGAGGCGATGGCCGCCGCCTCCGCCTCCGCGGCGTAGCCCCCGAGCACGACCAGCCGTTCCTCCAGGCCGGTGTAGCGGCGCACGGCCGCGTCCCGGAGCGCGGGACTGGGATCGGCCATCGCCTCCTCGGCGGCCCGCATCCCGGCGCGTACCTCATCCAGCCCGCGCGCGGACAGGACCCGGTCCATCGCCAGCGCCGACAGGTCGCCGGCCCGGGAATCCTGAGGCAGGTACCCGATGGTGCCGCGGCGCTGCACCGTGCCGGCGGCGGGCAGGGCGTCACCCGCGAGCACGCGCGCGAGGGTGGTCTTGCCGGCCCCGTTCCGGCCGACGAGGCCCACCTTGTCCCCGGCGCTGATCTGGAAGGTGGCGCTCTCGAGCAGCAGCCGGGCGCCAGCCCGCAGTTCCAGGCCGGTGGCCGCGATCACGTTATCCACTCCTCACGCAGGCGACGTCAGTTCCGTCAGCGAGCCCCGCAGCCGGGGCGTCAGCGTTCAGGGCAGGAGCGGCAGCATGTGGCCAGCGTACCCGGTCCGCGAGCCTTTGCCAGAGTCGGAAGCGGAGAGTATACATGCAATTACATTGAGCAATAGCCGGTGAGGACCCCGGAAACTCAAAATCCTCCCGGCCACGGCTGATGCCCGCCCACCACGTTCATGACGGATCCGGTCCGGTGAGGCGGATCCGCACCGCCCGGAACAGGCGCGGCGCCTCCCTCAGGACCGCCAGCCGGGGATCGGGCACGGTGAGGAAGCGCTCGACGGCCTGGGCGAGGAAGGGCGCCAGCCGGGGATCGGCCCGCACCCCCGCGATCGCGCGACGGTCACCGCCCAGCACGAGCGCGTCGAGCTGGCCCGCGTAGGGACCCAGCACCGCCAGCGCGGCGTCGGTGGCAGCGCGGAGCGCCGCGGCCGCCTGGTTCTCGCGGCGGCGCGCGAACCGGTGCTGCGACCAGCCGCCGGCCGAAGCCCGGCCGTGGACGAGCCGCGATCCGGTCTTGGAGGCGTCCAGGTGCGGCGGATCGCCGGTGAACACCCCAGCGGCGAAGCCGCCGAGCCGGACCAGCAGCACGCCGACGGTCCGGCCGGCCGCCGCGTGCGCGGCCATGAGCCGCGCCTGTCCGGCCGGGTCGGCCGTCCGGCCGGGTCGCCTCGCCCGCCCTCCCCCGGCTGCGGCAAGGGCGGGAAGGGCAGGTGGCAGGCGGCGACGGTGCCGTCGCGGGCACGGAGCACCACGACCGCCGGGCCCGGCTCAGCCGCGACCGGGCCGTGCCGGGCGGCGAAGTTGTCCACCCACCGCACCAGCCGCTCCGGCGGGACCTCCACCCAGCGGCCACCGGACTGGCCCGCCGTCACCGCTGGCCCGCGCCGCTCATGAACGGCCCGGGCATCCGCTGTGGGCCCGGGCCCGCGGCGTTCCTGGCATACCGCCGGGCATGGTCGAGATCCATCAGCAGACACCGTAACGCGGCGGCCCCCCGGGCGGCCGGGTGCCGTCGGCTGTCACCCGCCCATGATCTAACATCATGATGTTTACCTGATAACGGTGACTGATAGCATTTCCATTAACATTCCCGGGTCGGCGAGGGACCGTGACGCTCAACCAGCTCCGCACCTTCCTGGCAGTGGCCGAGAGCGGGTCGGTGCGCGCCGCGGCGCAGGAGCTGGTGGTCACCCAGGCGGCGGTGTCCGCCTCGGTCGCCGCGCTGCAGAAGTCGCTCGGGGTCGCCCTGGTCACCCCGGACGGCCGCGGGCTGCGGCTGACCAACGCGGGGGCGGCGTATGCCCGGTACGCACGCCGCATTGTGGGCCTGCTCGACGAGGCGGGCCGGGCAGCGGCGGACGCCGCCGACCCCGAGCGCGGCGAGCTGCGGATCGCCGCGGTCACGACCGCGGCCGAGCAGATCGTGCCGGGGATACTGGGCGGGTTCCGGCAGCGCCACCCGCAGACCGGGGTGCGGCTGGAAGCCGGGAACCGCGACCGGGTGCGCGCCCTGCTCGACCGGCATCAGGTCGACCTGGTGCTGTGCGGGCACCCCGAGCCCGGCTGGGACGTGATGGTGCATGCGGTGCGCGCGCACGAGCTGGTGGTGGTGGCCGCTCCCGAACTGGCCGCCGCCGCGGGCGCCGCCACCGGGACGGCCCCCGGGGAAGAGGCGCGAAGGCTGCTGCCGTGGCTGGCCCGCCAGACCTGGCTGCTGCGGGAGCCGGGGTCGGGCACCCGGGCGAGTACCGGCGCGCTGCTCGCCGATCTGGACATCTCCCCGCTCACCCTCATCGTGGGGTCCAATGTGGCGATCCGGGAATCCGCCCAGGTGGGGCTGGGGGTCACGCTCTTGTCGCGGGATGCGGTCGCCGCCGAGCTCGCCGGCGGGAAACTGGCGGAGATCGGTGTCCCGGGCACGCCGCTGCACCGTGACTGGTATCTGGTGGCCCATCCGGGCCCGCTGCCCCCGGCCGCCGCCAGGCTGGTGGCGTACGCGTTGCGCGCCGGCGGGTTCCGCCGGCCGGACATCGGGAATCCAGGCACGGGCGATCCAGGCACGGGCGATCCAGGCACGGGCGATAACGGCCGGGAGGCGGCGGTGACTGACAGCGGCGATGCGGTGACGTCGGCGGAGCTGACCCCGCCGACCGCACGGGTCGCCCAGGCCGGGCGGGACCGGGTCCGGGTCATGACCGGGCTGACCACCTTCACCGGCCGCGCATACCTGTGCGGCCCCGCGCTGACGTGTGCCTGCGCGCCCGGGGACAACCTCGCCGTGCATGCCGCGATCTACGGGGCGCCAGCGGGCACGGTCATCGTCTGTGACGGGGGCGGAACCACCCGGACCGCCCTGGTCGGCGAGTTCGTGGCGACCGAGGCGGCCAATCGCGGGCTGGCCGGGATCGTGATCGAGGGCCCGGTCCGCGACGCCGACGACCTCGACCGGCTGGGGTTTCCCGTGCTGTGCGCGGGCTTCGCGCCCGGCCAGTCGGCCAAGGTCAGCCTGCTCTCCGTCGGCGAGCCGGTGGTGGTCGGGAAGGTCCTCGTGCGGACCGGGGACCAGATCGTCGCCGACCGCGACGGGGCGGTCGTGGTGCCCGCCGACGCCTGGCCGGAGGTGCGCGCCGGGGCCGCCGCCCTGGCCGGGCGCGAGGAGGAGGTCCGCCGCCGGCTCGCCGCCGGGGAGCGGCTCGCCGATATCCAGGGCCTCGACCTGCGCCCCTATCTGCCGCCCGGCGGCTCACCCCGGCCCTGAGACGCGGAGCGGCTTTCCGCAGTGATTATCAATCTATGCCTTGATTATCACTCCTAAACCCTCAATAGACACAGCGGCAATCGGCTGGCATCGTGAATGCGGAGGGGTCCGACAGTCGACGGAGGAGTTATGACCGCTGGGCAGGAACGCGACGGGCAGGAACGCTGGAGCGCGGGAGTCATCCCGTACGCGCAGATGGGCTACTACGAGCCCGATTACGTGCCCAAGGACACCGACGTGCTGGCCGCGTTCCGCATCTCGCCGCAGCCGGGCGTGCCTCCGGAGGAGGCAGGAGCGGCGGTCGCCGGCGAGTCGTCCACCGCCACCTGGACGGTCGTCTGGACCGACCGGCTCACCGCCTACGACCACTACCAGGCCAAGTGCTACCGGGTTGACCCGGTGCCGGGGCGCGAGGGCGAGTACATCGCCTACATCGCCTACGACATCGACCTGTTCGAGGAAGGCTCGATCCCCAACCTCACCTCATCGATCATCGGCAACGTGTTCGGCTTCAAGGCGCTCAAGGCGCTGCGGCTGGAGGACATGCGGATCCCGCTGCACTACATCAAGACCTATCAGGGACCGCCGCACGGCATCGTGATGGAGCGCGAGTACCTGAACAAGTACGGGCGGCCGCTGCTCGGCGCGACCACCAAGCCCAAGCTGGGCCTGTCCGCGCGCAACTACGGCCGCGTCGTCTACGAGGCCCTCCGCGGCGGCCTCGACTTCACCAAGGACGACGAGAACATCAACTCGCAGCCGTTCATGCGCTGGCGGGACCGCTACCTGTTCACGATGGAGGCCGTCAACCGCGCCCAGGAGCGGACCGGCGAGATCAAGGGGCACTACCTCAACGTCACCGCCGCCACCATGGAGGACATGTACGAGCGGGCCGACTTCGCCCGGGATCTCGGCAGCGTCATCATCATGATCGACCTGACGGTCGGGTACACGGCGATGCACTCCATGTCCAGATGGGCCCGCAAGAACGGCGTCATCCTGCACCTGCACCGGGCCGGTCACGGCACCTATACGCGCCAGAAGTCGCACGGCGTCAGCTTCCGGGTCATCTCGAAGTGGTGCCGCATGATCGGGGTGGACCACGTCCATGCCGGGACCGTGGTCGGCAAGCTGGAGGGCGACCCGTCCATGGTGCGCGGCTACTACGACACGCTGCGCGAGCCGCACATCCCGGTCAACCTCGGCCAGGGCATCTATTTCGACCAGGACTGGGGCTCCATGCCCGGCACCATGCCCGTGGCGTCCGGTGGCATCCACGCCGGCCAGATGCACCAGTTGCTCGACTACCTCGGCGAGGACGTGGTGCTGCAGTTCGGCGGCGGCACCATCGGCCACCCGATGGGCGTCGCCGCCGGGGCCACCGCCAACCGGGTGGCCACCGAAGCCATGATCAAGGCCCGGAACGAGGGCCGGGACTTCGCCCGGGAGGGTGAGGACATCCTGCGCGATGCCGCCAAGAGATGCCAGCCGCTCCAGGTCGCCCTGGACACCTGGGGTGACATCACCTTCAACTACGAGTCCACCGACACGCCGGACGTCGTGGTCACACCGACGGCCTGACAGGAGCCTCACATGCGGATCATGCAGGGCACGTTCTCCTCGCTGCCCGACCTCACCGATGACGAGATCAGGGCGCAGATCCAGTACGCCATCGACAAGGGCTGGGCGGTGGCGGTCGAGTTCACCGACGACCCGCACCCGCGCAACGTGCTGTGGGAGATGTGGGGCCTGCCCATGTTCGGCATCTCCGACGCGGCCGCGGCCATGCACGAGGTGACGCAGTGCCGCGCCGCCTACCCCGGTCACTACATCAAGGTGTCCGCCTATGACGCGAGCCTGGGCCGCCAGACCACCGCGCTGAGCTTCATCGTGAACCGGCCGGCCACCGAGCCCGGGTTCCGGCTGGACCGGCAGGAGGCCGCCGACCGCCGCATCCGCTACTCGCTCCACGCGTACGCCACTGACCGGCCGCAAGGCCAGCGTTATGACGGCGAGGGCCCCGGGCCCGGGAACACGGTGCCTAACGGAGCGCGCGGCGACTCATGAGCGCTCCAGACGACCCGGCGCCACGGGGCTTCGCCATGCCCCGGCCCGGTGCCGGTGCGCCGGGTGGCCCGACTCCATCCGGCGAAGGGACCGAGCCCGGCGATCCAGCCGCACTGGAGCCACTGGGCCCGGACGAGAAGGTGGACCTGGCCGCCCAGGAGCAGACGCTGCGGATAGCGCAGCTGCTCGACAAGCTGGACGCCGAGTTCATCGGCCTGGCACCGGTCAAGGACAGGGTCCGCGAGATCGCCGCGCTGCTGCTCGTCGACCGGCTCCGGGGCCGGTACGGGCTCACCTCGTCACGGCCCAGCCTGCACATGTGCTTCACCGGCAGCCCCGGCACGGGCAAGACGACGGTGGCCATGCGGATGGGCGAGATGCTCGCCGCGCTCGGGTACCTGCGCAAGGGCCAGCTGGTCAGCGTCACCCGGGACGACCTGGTCGGCCAGTATGTGGGCCACACCGCCCCGAAGACCAAGGAGGTGCTCAAACGGGCGATGGGCGGGGTGCTCCTCATCGACGAGGCGTACTACCTGTACCGCCCGGAGAACGAGCGCGACTACGGCCAGGAGTCGATCGAGATCCTGCTGCAGTTCATGGAGGCGCACCGGGAGGACCTGGTGGTGATCCTGGCCGGCTACGCCGACCGGATGGACACCTTCTTCCGGTCCAACCCCGGCATGGCCTCCCGGATCGCCCACCACATCGACTTCCCCGACTTCACGCTGGAGGAGCTGCTCCAGATCGCGGACCTGATGCTGGAGCGCGAGCAGTACCGGCTCTCGCCCGCCGCGCGGGAGGCGTTCGGGGAGTACGTGAAGCTCCGGATGAACCAGCCGCGGTTCGCCAACGCGCGGAGCATCCGCAACGCGATCGACCGGCTCCGGCTCCGGCAGGCACGCCGGCTTGTCGCCGGCGGGGGGCTGATCGCGCGCGGCGACCTGATGGAGATCAGCGCCGAGGACGTGCGCGCGAGCCGGGTTTTCCGTGATGCCGAGGAAGCAGCGACGATGCTGGATCATCCACCGGGCTGACCGGTAACGCGGGGGAATGCGCGGCCGCGGGCGGGCTCAGCGGCACGGTCAGCCTCACCGTGGTCCCCCGTTCCGGCGAGGAGGCCAGGTCCAGCTTCCCGCCGAGCAGTTCGGCCCGCTCCCGCATGCCGGCCAGGCCGAACCCGGTGGGCCCGCTCGCCCCCGCCGCTGACCCGGCGTCGAAACCGGTGCCGTCATCGGTCACCTCCAGCACCATCTTGTCCCGCTGAAGGTAGAGGCGGAGCCGGACGTTACGCGCGTTCGCGTGCTTGGCCACGTTCTGCAGCGCTTCCTGCGCCGTGCGGTACACAGCGGTCTCGACGTGCCCGGCCAGCCGGCTGCGGGTCGCCTCGACCTGCACATCGAGCTGCGGGAACGAGTGGCCCAGGCTCTCCAGGCTCGCGGCAAGGCCGAGGTCGTCCAGGACGGGCGGGCGCAGCCCGGCGATCGCGGACCGGGTCTCGTCCAGTGCGGCGGTGGCCAGTTCCTGCGCCAGCGCCACCTGCTCGGCGGCGACCCCGGGGTCGCCGGGGATGGCGTCGGCGGCGGCCGACAGATGAAAGAACAGGCTGACGATGCGCTGGCTGATCCCGTCGTGGATCTCCCCGGCGAGCCGCCGGCGCTCGTTCTCCTGCCATTCGACCGTCCGTTCCGCGAACTGTTCGAGCGCCTCTTCCCGCTCGGCCAGCCGCCGGTGCAGCCTGGCGTTCTCGATCGCCCCCGCGACCAGGCCCGCCACCGAGCGCAGCAGCTCCACATCGGCGGTGGTGAACTCCCGGCGCAGCCTGGTATGCACGTTCAGCACCCCCACCAGGTGACCCAGCGGGGTGACGATGGGCACCGACACCATGGAGGTGAACTCCTCCCCGCGCAGGGCGGGGATGTACCGGTAGCGGGGGTCGGCGGTCTTGTCGTCCACGATCACGGCCGGCTCGCCGTGCGAAGCGACCCAGCCGGACACGCCCTCGCCCAGCCCGAGCTCGATCTTCCCCACCAGGCCGTCGAAGGGCGGGGTGGCGCCGTGCAGCAGCAGGGTCCGGCCCCGCTCGTCAAGCAGGTGTACGAAGCACACGTCGGTGCCCGTGGTCTCGGTCACCAGCTTCGCCACGCCCTGCAGGATCCGCCCGAGGTCCAGCCCGCCCGAGATGGCGTCGATCACCTGCGACAGCAGCTGCGCCTCGCGCTCGGCGTCCACTCCCCCCAGCCGCGGGCCGGTCAATGGAACACGCCCTCACGCAGGGCCACCGCGACGGCGGCGGCGCGGTCCGACACCCCGAGTTTGCGGTAGATGCCGCGGGAATGGGTCTTCACGGTCTCCTCGCTGACCACCAGCCTGGCGGCGATCGCCCGGTTGGACAGCCCCGCGACCAGCAGCGAGAGCACCTCACTCTCCCGCTGGGTGAGGCCGAGATGCGCACCGGGCCAGAACTCCCCGCTGTGCAGCCGGGCGGCGGACAGCGCGACCCGGCCGGCCAGGGTCGGGTCGATGAGCACCTCGCCGTCGCGGATGCGGCCCAGGTAGTCGACGAGCTCGCTGCCACGGATCCGCTTCAGCAGGAAGCCGGCCGCGCCGACCCGCAGCGCCTGGTAGAGGTACTGCTCGTCGTCGTAGACGGTGAGGAAGACCACCTTGCACCCGGGCAGTGCGGCCAGGATCTGCCCGCACAGGTCAAGGCCGCTGGCGCCGCGCAGGCGGACGTCGAGCAGGACCGCGTCAGGTGCCAGCTTCTCGACGGTCCGCACCGCGTCGGCCGGCTCGCTGCACTCGCCGACGATCTTCACCTGTCCGGCGTAGGGGCGGAGCATGGCCTTCAGCCCGTCGAGCACCATCTGGTGGTCATCGATGATCACCAGGCGCATGGGCCCGGGTGGGCCGGGCAGGCCGGGTGGGCCGGGCAGGCCGGGTGGGCCGGGTCGGCCGGTGGGGCCGGGAGCGCGGCGGCTCATGTCAGGAACGGTACCCACAGCGGGCCCGTCCTGCGGCTGATCCGTGCCGCCGGCGGTCTCACGCACGCGCCTCGAGCAGATGCCAGAGCAACAGCAGCTGCGCGATTGCCAGGGCCTCGCTCCGTTTGCCGGGCGCGTACTCGCCGAGGGTGTCGGGCAGCGCGGTGCCGTGGTCGAAGGACAGCTGCTCCCAGATCGCCTTCTCCACGATCCGGCTGTCCTCACGGGGCGCGTAGCCGTGGATGTGCAGCGCGTCCACCGGTTTGCCGTCGCAGTCGCGGATCAGCCTCAGGTGCACGGTGCGCCGGTCGTCGTCGGTGAGCACATGAGCGAGTTCGGGGTGCTGGATGGTGGGCCGCAGCAGGATTTCCGCCGACAGCGGGGTGCCCTGCGGCCCGCCACGCCCGGCCACGGGCGCGAAGCGGACGGAGATGTCAGCCCACTGGCGCTGCGGCCGGATGAAGGCGGCCGACTCCGGCTCGCGCCGCTCCAGTTCGGCGAGCACCTGCTCCTGTGTGTATCCCCGCTCGGCGGTGTCGCGGCGCAGCTTCCACTCCCGCCTGATCTTCTCCGGCGGATTGAGGTAGACGGTGATGTCGAAGCAGGCGCGGGCCAGCTTGGTGTGCAGAGGCAGCAGCCCCTCCACGATCACGAAGTCGCGGGGCTCCACCAGCACGGGGCGCACCAGCTTGCCGGTGGAATGGTCGTAGACCGGTTTGAGTATGGGCCGCCCGAGCGCCAGCAGTTGCAGGTGCTGTTCCATGACGTCGATGTAGTTGCATTCGGGGTTGAGCACGGTGAAGGGCACGTGCCGTCGTTCTTCGCGGTCGTACCGGTGGTAGTCGTCCACGCACAGGGCGGTGGCCCGGTCCGGGCCCAGCGCTTCGGCGATTCCCCGGGTGAGCGTGGTCTTGCCGGCCGCGCTGTCGCCGGCGATGGCGAGCATCACCGGGCGCCGGATGTCCGCCGCCGCGTCGTTGCGACGCAGGCGCATGAGCTTGTCGGGCATCGTCCCCTCGCCTCCGCTGCCATGCGACCGGGCGGCCCGAATTCAGCTTCCCGCCGGCGCGCCATGTCGCGTGGTGAGGGCCACCATAGGCCGCCCTCATCACGGAAGGCATCCCCCCGGATGGGGAGCTTCCAGGGTGAACTACACCTGGTAAGGCATACCGCTTCTCCCCCGGGCGCTTCCACCGCAGGGGGATGCGCCAGTGATGGGACGAGTCTAACGTTCGGGCTGTTGCGGCCACCGGGAGGCACGGGGCCAGCTGGAAGCACGCGCCAGGAGGAGGCAGCCAGATGAGACTGGTGGCATCGGCCGCGGCCGCCCTGGTGGCGCCGGGCAAGGGCATTCTCGCCGCCGATGAGGGTATCGCCACGATGTCGGCGCGGCTGACCGCGGCCGGCGTCGCGGCGACGCAGGAGAACCGGCTGGCCTACCGGGAGATGCTGGCCACCACCCCCGGCCTCGCCGATGGGATCAGCGGTGTGATCGTGTGCGACGAGACGCTGCGCGAGCACGCCGCCATGGGCAGGACGTTCCCGGTAGCCCTGCGTGAGCTGGGCATGATGGCCGGGATCAAGGTGGACGCGGGGCTGAAGCCGCTGGCGGGCACCCGGGGCGAGACGGTCACCGAGGGCCTGGATGGGCTGCTGCCCCGTCTGCGTGAGTACGCCGAGCGGGGCGCCCAGTTCGCCAAGTGGCGGGCGGTGCTGCGGATCGCGCCCGGCATGCCGTCGCCGGTCGCGGTCCGTGCGAACGCCCAGGCGCTGGCCAGGTACGCGTCGGCGTGCCACGAAGCCGGGCTGGTGGCCGTCGTGGAGCCCGAGGTGCTGATGGACGGCGCGCACACGCTGGGCCACTGTGAGGCGGTGACCTCGATGGTGCTGCTCGAGGTCATGAGCGAACTCCACGACTACGGCGTTGATTTCTCGGGCATCGTGCTCAACCCGAACATGACGCTGCCAGGCGGCGGGTCCGGCGAGCACCCGTCGCCCGCCGAGGTGGCCGAGGCCACCCTTGGCACACTCGGCGGCGTGCCAGCCACCCTGGCGGGCGTCGCCTTCGCCGCCGGCGGGCAGCGCCCCGAGGGGGCCACCCAGAACCTGGCCGCCATGCAGCACATCCCGCACCTGTGGCCGCTGACGTTCTCGTTCGGCCGGGCGCTCACCGGCCCGGCGCTGGCAGCCTGGCGTGGTGAGCCGGGGCGGCGGGAGGACGGCCAGCGGGCCCTCGCCCACCGGGTGGCGATGAACACCGCGGCCCTGGCTGGCCGCTACTCCCCCGAGCTGGAACTGGAGCTGGACCCGGTGTAGGCGGCGGTGGTCCGGGCGGCCACGGCGCCCGGGATGGGCGGGTCGCTCAGACGTTGAAGCCCAGGGCTCTCAGCTGCTCCCGGCCATCCTCGGTGATCTTGTCCGGGCCCCAGGGGGGCAGCCACACCCAGTTGATCCGGAAGTCGGGGACGAGCCCTTCCAGGGCGGCGCCGGCCTGATCCTCGATCACGTCGGTCAGCGGGCAGGCGGCGCTGGTGAGGGTCATGTCGATGGTGGCCGCGCCATCCTCGCCAAGGGTGACGCCGTAGACCAGGCCCAGGTTGACGACGTTGACGCCGAGTTCGGGGTCGACCACGTCACGCAGTGCCTCAAGCACGTCCTCGGTTTCGGCGCCCGCCGCCGGTGCTGTGTCTTGGCTCATCTGTTCACTCCCGCCTCAGCTGGGTCACTGTCGCGCATCGCCTGCGCGGTCGCGTCCTTCCAGGCCATCCAGCCGAGAAGGGCGCACTTGATTCTGGCCGGGTACTTCGACACCCCGGCGAACGCGATCGCGTCCCCGAGCACGTCCTCATCGGGCTCGGTCTCCCCCCGTGACTGCATGAGGGCGACGAACTCATCGCAGGTGGCCATGGCCTCGCCGACCGGCTTGCCGATGATCAGGTCGGTCATGACCGAAACGCTGGCCTGGCTGATCGAGCAGCCCAGCGCGTCATAGGAGATGTCGGCCACGGCAGGCCCGCCGTCGGCGTCCGTCAGCGCCACCCGCAGCGTCACCTCGTCGCCGCAGGTGGGGTTCACGTGCCGGACCTCGGCGTCGTGGGGGTCACGCAGGCCCTTGTGGTGCGGGTGCCGGTAGTGGTCGAGGATGATCTCCTGGTACAGCGACTGCAGTTGCATCGGCTCTCTCCTCACGCCACCGCGAAGAACCGCTGCGCGTGGCGTATTCCCTCGACCAGCGCGTCCACCTCGTCGAGGGTGTTGTACAGGTAGAACGAGGCCCTCGTGCTGGCCTGGACGCCGAGCGCGCGGTGCAGTGGCCAGGCGCAGTGGTGCCCGGCCCGGACGGCGATGCCGTACTCGTCCACGACCTGGCCGACATCGTGCGGGTGCACGCCGTTGACCTCGAAGGAGACCGCGGCGCCCCGGCCGGCCGGGGCGCTCGGCCCGAGGATCCGCACGCCCTCGATCGCCGCCAGTCCGGTCAGCGCGCGGCCGAGCAGTTGCTGCTCGTGCGCGTGGATGGCGTCGCGCCCGATCTCGTCCAGGTAGTCCATCGCCGCCGCCAGGCCGACCGCCTGGGCGATCGGCATGGTGCCGGCCTCGAACTTGTGCGGCGGCGGCGCGTATGTGGACCGCTCCATCCAGACCGTCTCGATCATCTCGCCCCCGCCCAGGAAGGGAGGCATCTCCTCGAGCAGCTCCCGGCGGCCCCACAGCACCCCGATCCCGGTCGGCCCGCAGAGCTTGTGCCCGGTGAAGCCGAGGAAGTCCGCGCCGAGTTCGGTCACGTCCACCGGCATGTGCGGGACGGACTGGGCCGCGTCCACGAGCACCAGCGCGCCCACCGCGTGGGCCGCCTCGGCGATCTGACGGACCGGGTTGACCGTGCCGAGCACATTGGACTGGTGGACGAGCGCGACCAGTTTCGTCCGCTCGGTGATCAGCTCGTCGATGGCCGACAGGTCGAGCCGCCCGTCCCAGCCGGTCAGCTTGAACCAGCGCAGCGTGGCGCCGGTCCGCTCGCACAGCATCTGCCAGGGCACGATGTTGGAGTGGTGCTCCATCTCGGTGATCACGATCTCGTCACCGGGCCCGAGCCGGAACCTGCCCGATCCCGAGCGGGCCGCGCTCGCGTTGCCCATGGAGTACGCGACGAGGTTGATCCCCTCGGAGATGTTCTTCGTGAAGATGACCTCGGTCTCGTCGGCGGCGCCGATGAACTGCGCCGCCCTGATCCGGGCCCCCTCGTAGGCCGCGGTCGCCTCCTCGCCCAGCTCATGGTTGGCCCGGTGGATGTTGGCGTTATGCCGCTCGTAGAACTCGGTCAGCGCGTCGATGACCTGGCGCGGCTTCTGCGAGGTGTTGGCGCTGTCGAGGTAGATCAGCGGCTGCCCGCCACGGACCTGGCGGTCCAGGATCGGGAAGTCCTTGCGGATGCGCGCGACATCGAGGGTCATGTGGCAGCACCCGCCTTCACCCACCGGTCGTAACCCTCCGCCTCCAGGGTCTCGGCCAGTTCCGGGCCGCCCTCTTCGACGAAGCGGCCGGCCACGAACACGTGCACGAAGTCCGGTGTGACGTAGCGCAGGATCCGGGTGTAGTGCGTGATCAGCAGGACCCCGTGGTCCGGCGCGGCACGGAACCGGTTGATCCCCTCCGAGACCACCTTCAGCGCGTCGATGTCCAGCCCGGAGTCGGTCTCGTCCAGGACCGCGATCTTGGGGTTCAGCAGCTCCATCTGGAGGATTTCGTGCCGCTTCTTCTCACCGCCGGAGAAGCCCTCGTTGAGGTTGCGCTCGGCGAACGCCGGGTCGATCGCCAGCGCGGTCATGGCCTCGCGCATTTCCTTGAGGAACAGCCGCAGCTTCGGTGCCTCGCCGCGCACGGCCGTGACCGCGGTGCGCAGGAAGTTGGACACGGACACGCCAGGGACCTCGACCGGGTACTGCATGGCCAGGAACAGGCCCGCCCGCGCACGGGCGTCCACGCTCATCGCCAGCACGTCTTCGCCGTCGAGGGTGATCGTTCCCCTGGTGACGAGGTACTTGGGGTGGCCGGCGATCGCGTAGGCGAGGGTGGACTTGCCCGACCCGTTCGGCCCCATGATCGCGTGGGTCTCGCCGGCCGCGACGGTCAGGTCAACGCCGCGCAGGATCTCGCGATTGTCGCCGCCCCCGTGGCCGGCAGGCCCGGTTGACTGAGCATCCACCACGCTGACGTGCAGGTCGCGGATCTCGAGAGTTGCCATCAATGTCTCCTGAATCAGCTCAGCCGGCCGGCTGGGTCTCGTCGTCGGCCCCGTGGTCGTCAGTGCCGAGAGCGACGTACACGTCGTCGCCCTCGACCTTCACTCGGTAGATCGGCACCGGCGTGGTGGCCGGCGGCCCGGTGGGCTTGCCGGTGCGCAGGTCGAAGCAGGACCCGTGCAGCCAGCACTCCACCGTGTGGTCGTAGATCTCCCCCTCGGAGAGCGGCACTTCCTCGTGCGAGCACACGTCGTGCAAGGCGAACACCTCGCCGCCGGTGCGGACCACCGCCACCGGCACGTCGCCGATGTCCACCCCGAGCGCCCCGTCGGCGGGAACGTCGGACAGGGCACAGACCCGGACGAACCCGGTCATGCCTGGTCCCCCGCCAGCTCGGCCTCGATGGACTCGGCGATCCGGTCGCGCAGCCCGGGGACGTCGATCCTGCCGATCAGCTGGCCGAAGAAGCCGCGGATCACCAGCCGCCGCGCCTCCGCCAGCGGAATGCCGCGGGCCATCAGGTAGAACAGGTGGTGGTCCTCCAGCCTCCCGCTCGCGCTCGCGTGCCCAGCGCCCACCACCTCGCCGGTGAGGATCTCCAGGTTCGGCACCGAGTCCGCCCGGGCGCCCTCGGTGAGCAGCAGGTTCCGGTTGCGCTCATAGGTGTCGGTCCCGATCGCCTCCGCCCCGATGAGCACGTCGCCGATCCACACGGTGTGCGCATCCTGGCCCTGCAGCGCCCCCTTGTACTCGACCCTGCTGCGGCAGTGCGGCTGCGCGTGGTCCACGAACAGCCGGTGCTCGAGGTGCTGGCCGCGGTCCGCGAAATATGCGCCGAGCAATTCCGCGTCACCCCCGGGACCGGCATAACGAACTGACGGGGCCAGCCTCACCACGCCCCCCCCGAGCGTCACCGCGCTGTGCTGCAGCCGCGCATCCCGGCCCAGCACCGCGTAATGATGCGACAGGTGCACCGCGTCGTCATCCCAGTCCTGCAAGCTCACCACGGTCAGCGCGGCCCCATCACCCACGACGATCTCGACATTGTCCGCATACGTCGCGCTGCCGGAATGTTCCAGCACGACGACAGCCCTCGCGTTGACCCCGACCTCGATCAGCGTGTGCCCGAACGCCGCCCCCTCGGCGCTCTCGCCCCGCACCGAAACCACAGTCGGCTCGGCAGCCTCAGTCTCCGCCGGAATCGTTATGACCATCGCTTCTTCGAACGAGGCAAATGCCTGAGCACTGACCCGGTCAGCCGGCACAAAGGCGGCGCCGAGCCTTTGGTCACCGCGTTGCGCATGCACAGCGGTGACCAAAGGCGCGGCGTCCGCCCCCACCGTCACCTTGCCGCCCGTGGAGGGCGAATCGCTGTGCAACCCCCGCAGCCGCCGCAGCGGCGTGAACCGCCACTCCTCCTCCCGCCCGGTGGGCACCGGGAAGTCATCCAGCGAGAAGGACTGGTGTTCGTGCAACCTGGACACGGGGGCCGTGGCTTCCACGGCCCCCTGGAGCGCCGCCATCAGCCGACCGCCCCCTCCATCTGAAGCTCGATCAGCCGGTTCAGCTCGAGCGCGTATTCCATCGGCAGTTCGCGGGCGATCGGCTCGACGAAGCCGCGCACGATGGTAGCCGCCGCCTCGTCCTCGGTCATGCCGCGGCTCATCAGGTAGAACAGCTGGTCCTCGGAGATCTTGGAGACGCTGGCCTCGTGGCCCATCTCGACGTCGTCCTCGCGCACGTCCACGTAGGGATAGGTGTCGGAGCGGCTGACCGAGTCCACCAGCAGCGCGTCGCACTTGACCGTGGACTTGGAGTGCGCCGCGCCCTCCTGCACCTGGATCAAGCCGCGGTAGGACGTCCGGCCGCCGGCCCTGGCCACGGACTTGGAGATGATCTGGGACGAGGTGTTGGGCGCGCAGTGCACCATCTTGGCGCCGGCGTCCTGGTGCTGCCCGGACCCGGCGAACGCGACCGACAGGGTCTCGCCCCTGGCGTACTCCCCCATCAGGTAGACCGACGGGTACTTCATCGTCACCTTCGAGCCGATGTTCCCGTCCACCCACTCCATGCTCGCCCCGGCCTGTACCACCGCCCGCTTGGTGACCAGGTTGTAGACGTTGTTCGACCAGTTCTGAATGGTGGTGTACCGGCAGTGCGCGCCGGCCTTCACGATGATCTCGACCACCGCGGAGTGCAGCGAGTCGGACTTGTAGATCGGCGCGGTGCAGCCCTCGACATAGTGGACGTGGGCCCCCTCGTCCACGATGATCAGCGTCCGCTCGAACTGGCCCATGTTCTCGGTGTTGATCCGGAAGTAAGCCTGCAGCGGGATCTCCACGTTCACGCCCTTGGGCACGTAGATGAAGCTGCCGCCGGACCAGACCGCCGTGTTCAGCGCGGCGAACTTGTTGTCGCCCACCGGGATCACGGTGGCGAAGTACTCCTGGAACAGGTCCGGGTGCTCCTTGAGGGCGGTGTCGGTGTCCAGGAAGATGACGCCCTTCTCCTCCAGGTCCTCGCGGATCTTGTGGTAGACGACCTCCGACTCATACTGGGCCGCGACGCCCGCGATGAGGCGCTGCTTCTCGGCTTCGGGGATGCCGAGCTTGTCGTAGGTGTTCTTGATGTCCGCGGGTAGCTCGTCCCAGCTGGCCGCCTGCTTCTCGGTGGAGCGGACGAAGTACTTGATGTTCTCGAAATCGATGCCGGACAGGTCCGATCCCCAGTCGGGCATCGGCTTGCGCCGGAACATCTTCAGGCCCTTCAGCCGGAGATCGAGCATCCAGTCGGGCTCGCTCTTCTTCGCCGAGATGTCGCGGACGACTTCCTCGGACAGGCCGCGGCGCGCTGACGCGCCGGCCACGTCCGAGTCGGACCAGCCGAACTTGTATCGCTCAAGCCCCTCGAGTTCTGGGTGCGCGGTCGTCGTCATGCGGAGATGCCTCCGGGCTCATGGGTAGCAGTGGCGGTGATAGCGGTTGGGGTGGTCATGGTGCGGGTGTGTACCAGGGACTGGGACGTCACATGCGTGGTGCAGATGCCGTCGCCGTGGGCGATCGTGGCCAGCCGCTGCACCGGGGTGCCCAGCAGCCGGCCGAAGGCTTCCGTTTCCGCCTCACACAACTGCGGGAACTCCGCTGCCACGTGGGCGACCGGGCAGTGGTGCTGGCACAGTTGCTCCCCGGTGTTCGGGGCGGTGCTGCCGGCCGGTGCGCCGATCGCGGAGGCCGCGTAACCGTCGGTGGACAGGGCCTCGGCGAGCGCCTGGACCTTCGCGCCCGGGTCGGCCGATGCCATCACCGGGCGGTACCGGCGCTCCAGATCTGCCACCTGTCGCCGGGCGAACTCGGCGACAGCGTCCGGGCCGGCGACTTCGGCCAGGAACCGCAGGGCGTTGGTGGCGAGATCGTCGTAGGCGTGCTCGAAGGCGCTGCGCCCGGCGTCGGTGATCACGAAAAGCTTCGCCGGGCGGCCGCGGCCGCGGCTGGCCGGGCGCCGTGCACTGCGGACCTCGATCATGCCGCCGGCCAGCAGGCCGTCCAGGTGACGGCGGATAGCAGCCGGTGTGACCCCGAGCCTTGTGCTCAGCGCCGCGGCGCTGACCGGTCCGTTCTCCATGATCAGCCGCGCGATGCGGGCACGCGTGCTGCGCTCGCCCCCCAGCTGCGCGGGTATCCGGTCCGGCGTCATGGGCATGCCGGAGCCCGCGGCCGCACCCGTGGTGCCAGCCGCCGCAGCGATCCCAGTCATCGTGCCCACACTTTTCACAACATCAGTGTGGCGTAAATCCATGCCCGGCCGCAACGAGATCGGTGATGGCCTGTGTCACAGGGCCGGACCGCGGCCGGCCGGGTGCCTGCCTTCCCGTCACCACGCGGCTGCTCGTTAGCCCTTTGACCAGGATATTTCCAGATATCGTCCAGTCGCTTGGACCGGATATTCCGGCTCCTGTGCACTGCCGGCCGGCAAATATTTAGCGATCCGATTCAATCCACCGCCCGGGTGGCCGCCGGCCCCTACTCATCACCCGACATGAGGAGCTCTCTGCCGCTCCCCCGCCCGGCAGGCTGACCCGCCTCACCGGTGGCCTTGGTCCGGCCGGGCAAGGGACCCGTGCCAGGGTGCTCTCGAAAACGTCAGCGAATTGTCGGCGCCGCATGGTAGCATCATGTGAGTTGAACGAATATAATTTCGAAAGAAGGTCCCGGAGAATGCCTTCGCTAACATGTCCGCCGCCTGCCGTCGGCCCTGCCGACTTACGACGTGGTGCGCATTAGGACGATCACCGGATGATCGTGATCATCCCGGCGTGCCGGTCCGTGGATAGCAGGCGGCCGCGCAAGATCATGAGCCGGTGTCTAGTCGATCATGGGCTCGCGCGGCCTTGAGCCATTCTGCCTTCACTGGAATCTCCCGTCACCACCTGGGCCGCGTGGTGGCCGAACTGGCCGGGCCGTGGCGGGCCCGGCGGGAGTCGGAGCTGCGGGAACGCCGTGGCCGGGACCGGCTGCGCGCTGAAGGTGCCGGGCACCCCCGCGGCCTGGTGTTCACCGACCGGGTGCTGGTCACCCTGGCGGTGCTGCGGCTGGCAGTCCCGCACGCGGCGCTGGCGGTGATGTACGGCGTGGACCGCTCTACCATCAGCCGCGCCGTCGCCGAGGTCCGCCCGCTTTTGGCCGGCCGCGGCTATGCCACCCCGGCCGGGCCGCGGCTGCACACCCTGGCTGATGTGTTCGCCTACGCCGCCGCTCGCGGGGTGAAGCTGCGGATCGACGGCAGCGAGATCCAGGTCCGCCGGCCGGGCGCGGGCCGGCCTGGGCGGCGGGCGTTTGTGTCCGGCAAGAAGAAGCAAAACACCATCAAGTTCACCAAGGTCAGCGACGAGCGCGGGCGGACCCTGTGGGACGGGGCGTTCCGCCCGGGCCGGATGCACGACCAGACCGCGCTCAAGACCGACGGCATCGATAACCTGCTGGATCAATACCCGGACGTGCGGGCCGAGATGGACTCCGGCTACCGCGGCCTGCGCCGTGACCACCCCGGCCAGGTCAGCGTCCCGCCCCTCAAGCCCCGCAAAGGCGCCGCCCCGGAGGCGATCCAGGCCTGGGAGCAAGAACGCCACGCCCAGTCCTCAGCCCGGATCTGCGTGGAGCACGCCATCGCCGCCAGCAAGCACTGGCGGTCCCTGCAGCGCTGGACCGGGCGGCGCGAGGACCTGCCCGAGACGATCCAGGCGATCGGCTCACTGGTGTCCGACCGCGCGGCTGCCTGCTAACACGGCGCTACAACCCGATCACACAGGAACCCTTGCGGAAGGACGCCCACGGCCCAATTGCGCACCCGGTCGTTAGCGGGCGGAAATCTGGCCGACGGCGATTTAACCGGCGCGAACCGGCCCGGCGGGAATTTAACCGGCGCAAGCCTGGCCGGCGCGACCCTGGCCTGCGCGGGCCTAGCCGGCACCGATCAGGCGGCTCGGGCCTCGGCCATTGCCTGGGATGATGTTCCCCCCACGGATGAGGAACTCTGGGGGCTGGTTCCTGACCCGGAGTGTGACCCACCGGACGGCGCGGATGCCTGGCTGACGGATGTCTCCGCATGTCTGCGGCACGAATGTGCCCGCTGCACGGACCCGGATCCCGTGCCGGAGGCGCTGTCGGCCGGGCGCCTGCCACGCGACTGCGGGGACGGCGCCGGCTTCGCGGCTGGCGGCGTGACCGACCGGATGCCGCCAGGGATGGTGCTGGCCGGGTTCGCCAGCGACATCTGGATGGCCGGGCTGGGCCGGATCAATGATGACCAGCTCATCGGGGTGCTGCTGGCCTGGCGGCGGCTCAGCTCCTGGACGGCGGGCGGCGAACTGGCCGCCATCGCTGAGCTCAACCGCCGCCGCATCGCCGACGCGGAGGCCGGTGGCGACACGCACCTCGCCGAGCACGTAGCCGATGAACTCGCCGTTCCTCTCACGCTGACCGCACGGGGCGCGGACCAGCTACTGGATTTCGCCTGCCGGCTGGACCGGCTGCCGCGGACTCGCGCAACGCTGGCGGCCGGAGATATCGACCGGATCAAGGCGCTTGTCATCACGGACGAGGTGAGCTGCCTCGATGGCGATCAAGCCGCGGCGGTGGAGGCAGTGGTCATCGGCCGCGCGCCCGGGCAGACCACCGGGCAGCTGCGGGCGGCGATCCGGCGGGCCGTGCTCACCGCCGACCCGGCTGCCGCCCGCAAGCAGCGCGAAAGGGCGGCCAAAGAAGCCCGGGTGGAGGTCTGGTCCGAGCACTCGGGCACCGCGGCGCTGGCCGGCCGGGACCTGCCGCCTGCCGACGTGCTGGCGGCGGACACGCGGATCGATGCCCTGGCCCGCCAGCTGAAGGCGGCCGGGATCCCCGGTGGCCTTGACCAGCTGCGCGCACGGGCCTACATGGCCCTGCTGCTCGGACGGCCAATGCCCGGGCTAAGATCCCCGGCATCATCCGGGCTCGCGCAGACGGCATCATCCGGGCTCGGATCCCCGGCACCTCCCGGGCTCGCACCGCCGGCATCATCCGGCATGTTCGCGCCGCCGAAGGCCGGCGCGGTCAACCTGACGATGCCGCTGGCGACCTGGGTGGGGGCATCGTCCGGCCCCTGGCCGCCGGGAGCTGCGGCCACGAACGGGAGTCCGCCAGTTACCGGCCCCCGCCCGCACTGCGCCATCTGATCACGATCCGCCAGCGGACCTGCTCCTTCCCCGGCTGCCGGCGCCCGGCGACGAGGTGCGATCAGGACCATACCGTCCCCCATCACCTGGGCGGCCGGACCTGCGAGTGCAATCTGGCTCCTGCCTGCCGCTCATAACTACGCAGGCAGGTTCATCGGGCCGGGTGATACGGGCACACAGGCCATGACCTGCCAGCCCTGCAGCGTGAGCCCCGGGACCGCGCAGGCTACGCCTGGCCGCGCTGGTCCCCCGGGGTGACGAACCACCCGCGGCCCGTCACGACGTGAATCAGGCCCTCGTCGGCGAGCACCCGCAGAGCCTTGGCGGCGGTCGCCCGGTTGATCCCGTACCGCTCGGTCAGGGTCCGCACCGAGGGGACCGGCCGCCCGGGTGCCAGTTCACCGGAGCGGATCTGCTCGCGGATGATGCTGGCGAGCTGGACATAGACCGGCTCGTGCCATTCACGGTCGATCGACATGCCGTGAACCGTAGATGGCCATGACCATGCACATGTCACGCACGGTAGCCTACCGGCTGACTGTAGACACCCATAGGCCAGCGACATAGTGTCGGAGGTGACAACACAAGAGCGGCCCCGGACGGTGTGGCGAACACCGCTACCCGGGGCCTGACCGGAAATCGAGGTTCCGGCTATGACAGATCATCCCGCACCACCGGCCGCTGAGATAGCAGCACTCATGCGCGAGCACGGCGGCCGGTGGCAGATCGAGCACACCGAAGAACTGGACGCGTGGATCGCGGTCCGCAAGAGCCCCGATGGGCGGCACATCAGGGTCCTGGTCGCCCACGATCCCGCTGGCCTGCGGGGCAAGCTGGCGACCGTGGAAGCCGACGAGCCCGGCCCGGACAACCCGCCCGGTGTCGCCCAGAGCGGCGGCGGCTGGATATCGGGACCGTGCACATGAGACGCCGCTAACTTCGCCGCTCACACCGCAGCCGGTACCACCGACCGGCAGCCCGGCGCCGCCGCGCAGATACACGGCCAGTTGCCTGGCGCCCGCGCTTAAATGCCACTAGGCCACGCGCGGCCCATCCTGGGGGGGCTCTTGGCGCTCAGCTGGTGTCTCCCCCGCCTGCGCGTCTCGGGCTTCCCGGACCTGCGAAGAGCGCCAGAAAACCCGGCCTACCAACAGCCCTACCGCTAACGAAACACCGAACCAGGCGATGAGGCCGATCGCCACCCACCACCATGCGTCCATATCCGCCTCCCCCCGGTGGGCGGCACATCACATATCGGACGCTTACTGTCCGCTTATGGTCCATTGCACGACGGCTCTGCCGGCCCGTCAAGGGCCGAAGGGCCCAGCCCAATGGGGCCCTCACGTCCCCGGCTCGTGCCGCGCGCTCGCCTGGCGGATCGACGAGCACGCGTCCTGAACCGTCGGTGGTGGGTCAGTTTGGGCTTAAGCGTGCGCCCAGACTTCGCCTACTTCGATGCTCCCAAGGGTCACCGAGTAGAAGGGGGGCCCACTGCGCACGGACACTACGAATGTCTGGGCGGCGTCCTGGGAGTCGAACACGATCATCGCCGTACCCCTGTCTCCGGGCATTGCTAACCAGTAGCCAGCGACGAAGCCGGGCATGCTTGAAATCCGCGACACGAGCCTGTTCAGCTCACTCCTGGCTGCGGATTTGTCGATGAACTTTGCCGGGATGACAACTGCGTGCATGACGGCCCCTGTGGCTCGGGCGCACCAGATCGCGCGAAGCCCTGAGCTTGGTCAAGCATACAGACGACATTGACCCAGTACCGAACCGTCCAGCAAGCCGTGGCCCGTCCCTCCCCCAAGAGGAACGGGCCACGGCCTTGCGGGCGTGACCCAAAGCCCAGGGCGGGGGCCCCCATAAGGCCGGGTCACGCCCTACCTGAGGCCTATGCCGGGCGGTTGGTGCGAGTGAACGAGCATCCCCAACCCCGGCGCGTCAACCACGTCCCGTCTCGACGCTGGTAGCCCCTCTGTTTCCATTGCATGACTGTCCCCTGCTCGCCCGTTAGTGCCAAAAGGCCCACCCAAAGGTCCCCTCCCGCGCGGCGCCCCGAGCAGGGCTCAGCGGCGGCGGGTGAGCGGCCCGCCACCGCTGGCCTTACCTGTAGCACGGTGGCTGCCCCGGAACTGTTACTCCCCTTGTCGGCGCCCGCGCGGCGCCGGGCAGGCTCAGCGGCAGCGGGCGGGGGGGTGTCCCCATGTTCTTTGTCAAGCTCGTTGGGCGCTTGGCTTGGTCCGGGTCAGGCGGCGTTGGCCAGGCTGGTGGCAGGGCGGGCTGGCTGGTGTGGCTGTAGGGCTGGCCGGTGCGGAGCATGGCGAGGATGACGTCGCAGCGGCGGCGGGCCAGGCAGATGAGGGCGGCGTTGTGGCGTTTGCCTTCGGCGCGTTTGCGGTCGTAGAAGGTCTTGGACGCCGGGTCGCGCAGGGAGGCGAACGCGGCGAGGAACATGGCGTTTTTGAGCCGGTGGTTGCCGCGCCGGCTGCGGGTTTCGGTGGCCAGGGACGTGCCGGACTGGCGGGAGACGGGGGCCAGGCCGGCGTAAGCGGCGAGCTTGCTGCCGTTGGTGAAGGCGGAGCCGTCGCCGATCTCGGCGAGGATCCGGGGGCCGGTCCGCGGCCCGATCCCTGGCATGGTGGCCAGCAGCTCACCGAAAGGGTGGGACAGGAACGCCTCCTCGATCTCGGCGGCCAGGGCGTCGCGGCGGGCGCAGATGCGGTCCAGCTCACCCGCCAGCCCGGCGATGACGCGGCCGGTGGCGGCTTCGGCGGGGACGGTGACGTCCTGGGCGGCCAGGGCAGCGGCGATCGCGGTGGTGACCTTGGCGGCGATCCGCGGCGAGCGTGCCTGGACGGTCCGCTCGATGCGGGACTGGCTGGCAGCGCGCAGCGCGGTCAGCGTGGGGTACTTGGTGAGCAGGTCACGCACCCCGGCCTGGCCCAGCCGTTTCCCCACGGCCCGTTCCAGGGCCGGGGAGACGCTGGTCAGGGTATCGCGCAGCCGGTTAGCCAGCCGGGTCGCATCCGCGGCCAGGTCGATATCGAAGCCGTTGAGGACCCGCAGCGTGGCCAGCAGCTCATCAGAGCCGGCATCCAGCCAGTGGACCTGCTTGCGCCTGGTGCGGCCGGTATCGGCCAGCACGTACGCGTCCCGCCGGTCGGTCTTGGCCTCACCGGGGTACAAGTCGGCGGCCCGGCGCATCACCAGGCCCGGCACATACGCCACCGGCGTGCCGCGGCGGGCGGCCACCGCCAGCGCGAGCTGGGCGATCGAGCCCGGCTGGTCGATCACCAGCCCAGGCGTGCCATGCCCGGCGGCCCGGTCCAGCAGCGCTTCCAGGTCCGCCTGATCGTTAGCCACGGACCGGGCGAACAGCCGCTCACCGTCGTTATCGAGGACATCAGCGAAGTGTTCTTCCTTGCCGACATCCAGCCCGGCCCACACATCCACCTGCCCGGGTGTGGCCACCTGCGCCCCTTCCTCCGCTGTCTTGCCTGGTCACCTGCGCGGGAAGGCCGTCC
The DNA here is from genome assembly GCA_963741615.1 of uncultured Actinomycetes bacterium. Taxonomy (GTDB): domain Bacteria; phylum Actinomycetota; class Actinomycetes; order Streptosporangiales; family Streptosporangiaceae; genus UBA9676. Next base: position 506,054 of record CAVUIU010000029.1, on the reverse strand, counting down.
GTGGTGCGCTCGCCGTCATCCACCTTACGAATCAGCGATCAAGCCGCATGTCCCCATCAGAGGTTCACGCACCGACCGCGCCGGGGGCAACACCCCCCAGGCCATACCAGCTGCAGGGGGCGATGAGCCATACCGGCACCGCCGGACTTCCCAAGCCCGAACCGTAGTTGCCCGGGCTCAGTGAAGAAGGTAAGGGGGCCCGCCAGCCGCTGGCCTTGTCCGTAACACGGGGCCGCCCCCGGAACCGTTCAACCCCGCTGCTTTCCGGCGCCGCGGTGCACGGCCCAGCAACCTCCACGCGCTCGTATATGTGTTCTACTCGTTTCATGGGGGTGCGGCGGCCCGACTGGTGGTGCTACCCGGAGCAGTGCCAGTACGGGCACGAATGGGACCGGGCCTGATCACGGTGAACTGGTCGCCGTGCCACTGCGCGCCGGCTATTGCGGCGCGTGGCCGGGTACCGGGAGCAGGTCACTTGGTGGTTTGGTGCGACGCGCCGGGCTGCCGGTCCCGCTGGTACGAGCCCAGGCATGAGCCGATGGGTTAGCTCGCGTGAGCCGGGCTGCTGCCATGCCACGGCTGGCACCCTTGCATATCCCCGGCGGCAAGTAAGGCCGCCCGGGCAATGCGTCGCTAGTCTGGTCGGGTCCGACCACTAGAACCAGCGGCGGATGCCCCTGACATTACCAAGACGGATCCGGAAGTCGGATTCGCCCAGATGCCTGAGCCCGCGTATCCGCCCCCAAAACAATCCGACCACAAGGCCGAGCAGGGCGACGAGCACCCAGCGCACTGTTCCGGAGCTATAGCTAACGTGGTGGTTAACCACGGAAACCCAGCCTAGCGAGAACACGGCGACAATAGCCATAATCAGCCGAAGCCATCCGGGGAGGATGACCGCCACCAGGCCGATCAGTAACCCGAGCCAGAACATGTGGCTGCTAGTCAAAGACCCCACACTCTGGTGATGTACAGCAACGAAAAGAACTCCCCCCATGATGATGCGCCCCCTTCCTCCTTTACCGTCAACGTAGGCTCACGCCCGGCGCTGGCGCATGTGCCGAAGGTCACAAATTTCTGGCCGGCAGAGCGGCTACAAGCCCCGGCATGAGCCAGCGGGATAGGCCTGGCCCGGTAAAGCACAGGCGCCGTCATGGTCCCGCGGTCACCATCCCGCCTGGGCCGGTGAGGACCACACCATCACGGGGGCCATCCGGCTCGTAGTGGAAGCTGGCGCCGGTCTGTTTCGCTGCGGCACTGACCGCCCGGGCGGCATCAGCGTGCAAGGCATTGGCCGTCAGGCCACGCAACGCTGGGCAGTCCTTGTAGTGGTGAAGGCTGACCTGCCATTCGCCTGACCGCCAGCGGGCCGTCGCCGTCCCACCGCAATCAGAGCACACCGACGCCGCGGCGATCGTTGCGACCGCAGGCGGCGGTTTGCGCCGCAGCTTCCGGCGCCCGCTCACGGCTGCCGATATCTCCGCTCGAGCACACGGCGTGCCTGCGGCCCAGTCAGCGGCCCGATGCCATAGAACGCCGGATCACCAGGGATGCCATTACGGGAGCGGACCTCGGCGGCTGCGGTGCCATCCGCGAGCATGCGGGCAGCGTCCCGTGTCTCCACTCCCAGCCAGTCGGCCAGCGACCGGACAGCCGCACCCCGCGAATGCGCCAGGAACCCCCCCGGGCCGTCAGCGGCGTACTCGACACCCGGGGTCGGCTTGGGCCTGCTCACAGTCCCTCAAGACCCCGCGGCAGGTTCATCGCCTGCTGGCGCAGTTGGGCAGCGAGCAGCCGGTCCCGGGCGTGTTGGTCCATCTCCCGGGCGATGTCGTTCGTCGGGCCCGACGGCCCCCAGGTCCCTGTCCTGGCAGTCGCCGCCTGCTCAGCCAGGTACAGCGGGGCAAGCTCGGGCGGAATCGTGGACCGGGCATTGATGACCTGCCCACGGCCCGCGACGTGCTCAGCGATGTCCCGCTGACGTTGCCGCCTGCAGGTGGCGACGGGGGCAGCGTTTCCAGACGGTCACCATGCGTCGCGCCGCGGGCCGTACCCGGTAGCCCTTTTCCGTCTCTTCGAGCACGGCGGCGGCGACGGCGGCCAGGTCAAGGCGGGCGCTCATGACGTGATCATTCCTGTTCGGGCGGCTGGGGGCGTTTCACCGCTGGCCCAGGTGAATTCGACCGTCTCCGGGTCGAAGGTGCGGGCGCCGCGCCCGGCTGGATGCACCACCACGGTGCACAGCGCGTCAATCACGGCGCGGCGCCGCGAGTTGTCCAGCCCGTCCCACACGGCGCGGGCCGACTCGCCAGCGGCGAACGGCGCCAGCGCAGACGACTCGGCGGCAGCGGCCAGCTCGGCGGTGATCTCGGCAAGCCGCGCGTTCGCCCGCTCGGTAGCGGCGAGCATCTGAGAGCGGCTCATCAGCCCCAGCGCCCGGTCCGCTGCCATCTCGTCCAGGTTGCGGCGGATGCTCGCGGCCTCGGTGTGCAGCGGGCCCAGGTCGGGGCGCTTGGGTGCCACCAGATCGGCCAGGTCGTCACGGCTCAGCCGCTTGACGATCACGCCAGTGACGAACGCATCAACCGGGCCGATCATCTGCTGGCAGTGCGGCCCCGGCCGCTCGCCGCGTGTCTCGGGATTGCACCGGTAGACCGGCTTGCGGGTCGCGTTGATGCTGCCTTGCAAGGTGTTGCCGCACTGGCAGCGGAACAGGCCACCACCCAGCGTGCGCACGCCTGCCTCGGTGCGCACCCGCACGCGGCGCGTGCGGGTCTGCCCCGCCAGCCGTCCCCGCTTGTAGGTGACTTCCACCGTGCGATCACGGGAGGCCAGCAGCGCCACCACTGCCTGCCAGGTCTCGCGGGCCAGGATCGGCGTGATCGGCTCGCCGTGGTCGTCCTTGATCGTGACCGGCTCGCCATCCTCGCCATAGACGATCTCGCCCCGGTAGGCGCGCAGCCCGGCCAGCGCCGGATTCTTCAAGATGGTTGCCACGGAGTTACGCCGCCACGGGCGCCCGTGATTTTGCGGCGGTGCCAGCCCGCGCCGCGTCCACTCGCCCATCACCGCCGAGACCGTGCCCCCGCCCAGCAGTGCATCAGCCGCCCAGCGGATGGCTTCGGCCTCGGCGGGCTCGGTGCCGAACGCGCGGCGCCGGTGGGCGGGCTTGCCTGCCCTGGCCGCCTCGGCGTTGGCCAGCACTTGCCGGGCAGCCTTGCGCTTGACCTCGCCCCGGGCGATCACTGCCAGGATGCCGCCCAGGGTCTCGCCCTGGTCGGTGCTGAAATCAAGGTTGCCCGACACCGAACACAGCCGCACGCCGCTGCGCTCGCACGCCTCGGTGATCTTGACGTAATCGCCCATCCCCCGCAGCGCCCGGTCGATGGCCCAGGTGAGCGCCACGTCTATCTCACCGGCCTCGATGTCGGCCAGCAGCCGGTCCCAGTCCCCGTGCCGCTTCCCGTTGCTCGCGCTCACGTCGTTATCGACGTACTCGCGGGTGATCGCCCAGCCCGGCCGGGCGGCCACGTACCGGGTGCAGTCGGCCCGCTGATTGGCCACCCCGTGGGCATCGCCCGCGTGATCCTTGCTTATCCGCAGGTAGAGCCCTACCCGCTGCGTCTCGGTCTCGGTCCTGGTCATGTCCTGCGCCCCCTCCGGGGGTTGGGTGGTGCTATGACCAGTGTCTCACACACCTGCGGAGTTAGGCGAATCTAGTGCCCCTGTGCCGCCGCCACCACCAGGCAAAACAGGCGCAGGGTTGGCACCTCGACCAGCCCCGGCCCGGCGTCCTGGTATGGACGCTTCCGCACGGCCGCAGTTATCGCGTCGGCCCAGACCCGTACCCGCCGGAGGGGCTAGCGTTCAAGACGACCCCTAAGGCGCGTTATGCGGGTTGATCACGGCATGTCGTCTTGATCAAGAAGTTACCTCCGCGGCAGGCAAGCGGTTGTCGAAACGTGACGGGTGGTTCCGGTGGCTGAAGGATCGGCGCGGACGCACGGTGGTGGCCGTCGCGGGCGACGGGGTCATCATGGGCACCGCAGAGACGGGCCCGAACCACGGCGGGCCTGCGGCGCATGTCGCCAGCGCGAGCTTTATGGTGGACCCCGGCTACGCCCGGCGCGGGGTGGGCCGGGCACTTGGCCAGCACGTTCTGGAATGGGCCCAGGCGGCGGGTTTCCGCGCGATGGTCTTCAACGCAGTCGTGGGGACCAACATCGCTGCGGTAACCCTGTGGAAGGCGCTGGGCTTTGAGGTCCTGGCCACGATCCCGGAAGGCTTTGCGCATCCGGTGCACGGCTACGTAGGCCTGCACATCATGTACCGCCATCTCTGAACCCCAGGCGCAAGTCCTCGGCCTGGCGGCCCCGGCCGGGCGCGGACAGGAACCCGCGGAGCAGGGCCCCGGTGCCGTCGAGATGCTCCGCGACCGCGCCGCGGGCGCGTTCCGGGTCGCCCGCCAGGATCGCGTTGACGATCGCCGTGTGCTGGTCGGCGGTGTGCACGATGTTGTGCCGCAGCACCGGGATCGCGTTCAGCAGGTCATTGAGCCGCATCCGGGCGTCGGCACAGGCGGCGGCGAGCAGGGTCGAGCCGGTGAGCTCCGAGATCGCCAGGTGGAACAGGGTGTCGAGCCGCCGGTAGTCCTCGGGGCTGGCACGGTTGACCAAGGCCAGCCGCTCGAGCAGGATCTCGCGGCCGCGGTCACCGCCGGAGGCTGCCAGCAGTTGGGCGGCACCGGTCTCCAGAACCATCCGGAACGCCAGCGCGTCCGCGAGCTGAGCGGAGTCCTCCAGGGCGATCCGCCGTACCTCCACCGGATCCGGCGCCGGCCTGGTGTAGGTCACGAAGGTGCCGCCGAACCGGCCACGCCGCGACTCGACATAACCCGCCTGCTGCAGCGCCCGGATGGCCTCACGCAGCGTGATGCGGCTCACGCCCAGCAGGCCAGCGAGTTCCCGCTCGGCCGGGAAGCGGTCGCCGGTGGCAACCACGCCGAGCTTGATCACGGTCAGCAGCCGTTCGACCGTCTCCTCGAAGGCGTTGCCGGCCCGGACCGGGCCGAGCAGGGAGCTGAGCTCAGTCCCGGTCGTCATGCGGGCTGCCTCCCGTGCTCGGATGGGCAAGACGAAACCGGGCAGCGACGGCCGGCCCGGCCGCAGAGATTTGCGGGCCATCGGGTAATTCCGTGTCAGGTCTTGACATGACCGGGACTCTAACCCTCAATGGTCTGATAATAAACCATTGGGCCTCAGCTGCCTGGTCAAGCGCCAGCGCGCTTCGACGGCATAACGACCCTGACCTACGTCTCGGCGGCCTGACGTAAGGAGCATTCGTGTCGGTCAACGATCAAACGGTCCCGGAAGCGCTCGACGCGGACCAGAAACGTCTCCACGAACTTGGCTACGCGCAGGAACTCAGGCGGCGCATGTCCGGGTTCTCCAACTTCGCCGTCTCCTTCACCATCATCTCGATCCTGTCCGGCTGCCTGACCCTCTACTCCTTCGGCATGATCACCGGCGGGCCCGCGACCATCGTCTGGGGCTGGCCGTTCGTCGGCATCATGACCCTGTTCGTCGGCCTTTCGATGGCCGAGGTGTGCTCGAGCTTCCCCACCGCGGGCGGCCTCTACTACTGGGCCGCGAAGCTGGCGCCGAGAAACGGGGCCGCCTGGGCCTGGTTCACCGGCTGGTTCAACTTCCTCGGCCAGGTCGCGGTCACCGCCGGCATCGACTTCGGGGCGGCCCTGTTCATCACTGCCTTCCTGAACATCCAGTTCGGCTTCACCCCCCTGCACTGGCATGTGGTACTCATCTACGCCATCGTGCTGCTGGTGCATGGCCTGGTGAACCAGTTCGGCATCCGTCTGGTCGCGCTCCTGAACGACATCAGCGTGTGGTGGCATATCCTGGGCGTGCTGATCATCGTGGCCGTGCTGGTGTTCGCGCCGGCGCATCATCAGTCGGCGGGCTTCGTGTTCGGCCACCTGGTCAACCTGACTGGGCTGAACATCGGCTGGTGGTACATCATCCCGATTGGCCTGCTGCTCGCCCAGTACACGTTCACCGGGTACGACGCCTCGGCGCACATGACCGAGGAAACGCACAAGGCCTCGACAGCGGGCCCGCGCGGCATCGTGATGTCCATCGTGGTGTCGCTGCTCGCCGGCTGGGTGCTGCTGATCGGGGTCACGTTCGCGATCCAGAACTACACCAAAGAGGTGGGCGCGCTGGTCGCACCGGCCCAGATCTTCATCGACGCGGCCGGCCTCACCGCCGGCAAGCTGCTGCTGCTGATCGCGATCGGCGCACAACTGTTCTGCGGAATGTCGTCGGTGACCGCCAACTCGCGGATGATCTACGCGTTCTCCCGGGACGGCGCGCTGCCCGGCTCGGCCATCTGGCACCGGGTGAACAAGCGGACCCGGACGCCCACCAATGCGATCTGGCTCGCCGCCGGCGGCGCGCTCGTCCTCGGGCTGCCCTACCTGTGGAACAGCGCGGCGTATTTCGCGGTCACCTCCATCGCGACGATCGGCCTCTACATCGCCTACGTGACGCCGACCTTCCTGCGGCTGCGCAGGGGTGAGAGCTTCCAGCGCGGGCCATGGCACCTGGGCCGGTGGAGCTATGTGGTCGGCTGGATCGCCGTCACCTGGGTGGTGATCATCTTCTTCCTGTTCATGCTGCCGCAGGTTGGCCCGATCACATGGAAGACGTTCAACTACGCTGTGGTCGCCGTGCTCGTGGTCATCGGCTTCGCCGGAATCTACTGGCTGGTCTCGGCGAGGAAGTGGTTCACCGGGCCGAAGGTTCAGGGCACGCCGGAGGAACTGGCCGCGATCGAACACGAACTCACCACGACCTGACGAAGGGACACCGCCACAGTGCTTCACGCCGACGCGCGCAGCGGCCGGCGCGGCATGCTCACGCTCGAGCAGCTGCGCGTCGAGGCAGGTGAGGGCATGATCGACACGGTCGTGCTCGCCTTCACCGACATGCAGGGGCGCCTGCAAGGTAAGCGCCTGTCCGCCGAGTTCTTCCTCGATGAGGTGATCCACGGCAACGCGGAGGGGTGTAACTACCTCCTGGCGGTGGACGTCGAGATGAACACGGTGGACGGGTATGCCATGTCGTCATGGGAGCGCGGGTACGGGGACTTCGTCCTGGTACCCGCGCTCAGCACGCTCAGGCGCATGCCGTGGCACGAGGCGTCCGCCCTGGTGATCGCGGACCTCGCCTGGGAAGACGGCAGCCCGGTGGTCGCCTCGCCCCGGCAGATCCTCCGGGCCCAGACGGGGCGGCTCGCCGCGCTCGGCTGGACCGCGATGGTCGGCACCGAGCTGGAGTTCTGCGTTTACAACGACTCCTACGAGCAGGCATACGCCAGCGGCTACCGCGACCTGTCGCCCTCGAACCAATACAACGTGGACTACTCCATTCTGGGCACCTCGCGGGTGGAGCCGCTGCTGCGCAAGATCCGGCTGGGCATGGCGGGCGCAGGCATGTATGTCGAGTCGGCCAAGGGCGAGTGCAACTTCGGTCAGCACGAGATCGCCTTCCGCTACGCCGAGGCGGTGGCCACCTGCGACAACCACTCCATCTACAAGACCGGCTCGAAGGAGATCGCCGCCGCGGAAGGCATGAGCATTACCTTCATGGCTAAGCCGAACACGCGTGAGGGCAACTCCTGCCACATCCACCTGTCGCTGCGGGACACGGCCGGGAAGACCGTGCTCGCCGGGAACGGCCCGCACGGCCTGTCCCAGCTCGGCGAGCATTTCCTGGCCGGCCAGCTGGCCGGGCTGCGTGAGCTCACGCTCATGCACGCGCCCAACATCAACTCCTACAAACGGTATGTGCCCGGCAGTTTCGCCCCGACCGCGATCCGCTGGGGCGTGGACAACAGGACCTGCGCGATGCGCCTGGTCGGGCACTCGCCACCCTCGCTGCGGGTGGAGAACCGGGTTCCCGGCGGCGACGTGAACCCCTACCTCGCGGTGGCGGCGATGATCGCGGCAGGCCTGGACGGCATCGAGAAGGAACTGCCGCTGGAGCCCGCCATTGGCGGCAACGCCTACCACGACCCGGGCCCGCGGGTGCCGGCCACGCTGCGGGACGCGCTGGCGGAGTGGGACAAGAGCCAGCTCGCCCGCCAGGCGTTCGGCGATGAGGTGGTCGAGCACTACGCGAACGGGGCACGGGTGGAGCTGGCCGCCTTCGACGCGGCGGTGACCGACTGGGAGCTGCGGCGCGGCTTCGAGCGACTCTGACCGGCGGGAGACTGGCGCGCATGTCCACCTTCACAGTGCTGAACCCGGCAACCGAGCAGACGGTCACCGCCGTGCCCTCGACGTCGGTGGCGGAGACCGACGCGGCGATCGCACGTGCGGTGGCCGCCCGGGCGGCCTGGCGCGCGGTCGCGCCCGGCGAGCGGGCCACGCTCCTGCGCGCCTTCGCCGACGCCGTGGACGCGCACATCGACGAGCTGGCCGCCCTGGAGGTGGCCTGTTCCGGGCACCCGGTGGGGCAGGCCCGGTGGGAGGCGGGCAACGTCGCCGACGTGCTGCGGTACTACTCGGCGGCACCGGAGCGCCTGTGCGGCAGGCAGATCCCGGTCGCCGGCGGCGTCAACGTGACCTTCCAGGAGCCCGTCGGCGTCGTGGGCCTCATCGTTCCGTGGAACTTCCCCATGCCCATCCTCGGCTGGGGGCTTGGCCCGGCGCTGGCGGCCGGCAACCCGGTGATCGCCAAACCCGCCGAGCGGACACCGCTGACGGCGATCCGGATCGGCGAGCTCGCCCGCGAGGCGGGCCTACCGGACGGGGTGTTCCAGGTGCTGCCCGGCAAGGGCTCGGTGGTGGGCCAGCGGCTGGTCGACCACGCCGACGTTCGCAAGATCGTGTTCACCGGCTCCACCGAGGTCGGCCAGGAGATCATGGCGGGCTGCTCCCGGCAGGTGAAGCGGCTCACGCTGGAGCTGGGCGGCAAGAGCGCCAACATCGTGTTCGCCGACGCCGACCTGGAGCGCGCGGCAGCCGCCGCACCGCAGGCGGTCTTCGACAACGCCGGCCAGGACTGCTGCGCGCGGTCGCGCATCCTGGTCCAGCGCAGTGTGTTCAGCCGGTTCATGGAAATGCTCGAGCCCGCCGTCAAGCGCGTGGCGGTCGGCGACCCGGCCAGCCCGGACACTGAGATGGGGCCGCTCATCTCGGCCGAGCACCTGGCCCGCGTCGCTTCCTACGTGCCGCCGGACGCGCCGGTCGCGTTCCGTGGCCACGCACCAGACGGTCCCGGCTACTGGTTCGCGCCGACGGTCCTGGCGCCGGTGCGCCCGGACGACCCCGCCTACACCGAGGAGGTTTTCGGGCCGGTGGTGGCGGTGGTCCCGTTCGAAGACGAGGCCGACGCGGTGGCGATCGCCAACGACACCCCGTACGGGCTCTCCGGGTCGATCTGGACGCAGAACGTAGGCCGCGCGCTGCGGGTGGCGCGGGCGGTGGAAACCGGCAACCTGTCGGTCAACTCGAATGCCTCCGTCCGCTACTGGACCCCGTTCGGTGGCTTCAAGCAGTCAGGGCTGGGCCGCGAACTGGGCCCGGACGCCCCGGACGCGTTCACGGAGACCAAGAACGTCTTCATCGCAACCGAGGAGTGAGTCACATGCAACGCCTGCTGGACCGGGTCGCTGTCGTGACAGGGGCAGGGAGCGGCATCGGGCTGGCCAGCGCACGCCGGATGGCCGCCGAGGGCGCCAGGGTCGCCGTCGTGGACCTCGACGGCGATACCGGCAAGGCGGCCGCCGACGAGATCGGCGGCCTGTTCATCCAGGCCGACGTGACGGTGGAGGACGACGTCGCCGCGATGTATGACGCCACCCTGAGCGCGTTCGGCCGGATCGACATCGCGTTCAACAACGCCGGAATCTCCCCGCCCGAGGACGACTCCATCCTGGTCACCGGCATGGAGGCATGGCGCAGGGTGCAGGAGGTGAACCTCACCTCCGTGTACCTGTGCTGCAAGCACGTCATCCCGCACATGCAGGCGGCCGGAGGCGGCTCCATCATCAACACCGCCTCGTTCGTCGCCGTGCTCGGCTCGGCCACCTCGCAGATCTCCTACAGCGCCTCCAAGGGCGGCGTGCTGGCGATGAGCAGGGAACTCGGCGTGCAGTTCGCGCGGGAGGGGATCCGGGTGAACGCGCTGTGCCCGGGCCCGGTCAACACACCGCTGCTGCAGCAGCTGTTCGCCGCCGACCCGGAACGGGCGGCGCGCAGACTGGTGCACGTGCCAATGGGGCGTTTCGCCGAGGCCGAGGAGATCGCCGCCGCGGTCGCCTTCCTCGCCAGCGACGACGCGTCGTTCGTGACCGCCGCCAGCTTCCTGGTGGACGGCGGCATCTCCAGCGCCTACGTGACCCCGCTATGAGACATGCGCTGTCAGTCGCGGCCCGGCCCCTGATGCCGCAGGCGCCCGCGAGGGAGGCCATCACATGAGCGCGCCGGTCATCGGGCTGTCCACCTACGCCGAGCCGGCCCGGTGGGCTGCGTGGCACGCTCCGGCCGCGCTGCTGCCCAGCACTTACATCGACCAGGTCACCGAGGCGGGCGGCGTTCCCGTGCTGCTGCCGCCAGCGCCGGGTATCGCGGCAGCCCTGGGCCGGCTGGACGGGCTGATCCTGACCGGCGGCGGCGATCTCGACCCGGCGGGGTACGGCGCCGAGCCGGATCCGCGGACCAGCCGTGTCCACCCCGAACGCGATCAGGCAGAACTGGAGCTGCTCGCGGCCGCGCTGGCCGCCGGGCTGCCCGTGCTCGGTATCTGCCGGGGCATGCAGCTGCTCAACGTGGCCCGTGGCGGGACCTTGTGCCAGCATCTCGCCGCCGCGGCCGGGCACCGGCCCGAGCCCGGCACGTTCGGGTCGCACCCGGTGCGGCTCGCCGAAGGCAGCCTGCTCGCCTCGATCCTGCGGCCAGCTGGCCGCGAGGCCGGTCTCACGCTGGCGGTGCCGACCGCCCATCACCAGGGCATCGCCCGGCTCGGCGACGGGCTGGTACCGGTCGCCTGGGCGGAGGATGGCGTGATCGAAGCGGTGGAACCGGCGCCGGGGCCGGGGCGGCATCCGTTCCTGCTGGCGGTGCAGTGGCATCCTGAGGCCAGCCAGGACCGGCGGCTGGTGTCCGCGCTGGTGGCCGCGGCGGCCGGTGAGCCGGGGAACGGGGCCGCCGCCGGGGCGGGGCGGGCGGGCGGTGAGCCGGGGAACGGGGCCGCCGCCGGGGCGGGGCGGGCGCCGGCCGGCCAGGCCGCGGATCGACGCTTACCGCAGCGATGGAGCATCTACACTCGCGAGCGTGAACACCACCGCCGTCGAGGTCCGCGATCTCGTCAAGCGGTACGGGCGGATCACTGCGGTCGACGGTCTGTCGCTGTGCGCGGAGCGGGGCGCTGTCACCGCGGTGCTGGGCCCGAACGGGGCGGGAAAGACCAGCACGGTGGAGATCTGCGAGGGCTACCGCCGCCCCGACGCGGGTACGGTGTCCGTGCTCGGCCTGGACCCGGTGGCCGACGCGCGCACGCTCCGGCCCCGGGTGGGTGTGATGCTCCAGTCCGGTGGCATCCCGCCGGCCGTCCGGCCCGGTGAATATCTGCGGGTGATGGCGAGGTTCCACGCCCACCCCCTCGATCCGGCCGGCCTGCTCGACCGGCTCGGCCTGGCCGGCCAGGCCCGCACCCCGTTCAAACGCCTGTCCGGGGGGCAGCAGCAGCGGCTCTCACTCGCCGCCGCCATCATCGGCCGCCCGGAGCTGGTCTTCCTCGACGAGCCCACGTCCGGCCTGGACCCGCAGGCACGCCACGCGACCTGGGATCTGATCAAGGGCCTGCGTGCTTCCGGCGCGAGCGTGATCCTCACCACGCACCATATGGAAGAGGCAGAACATCTCGCGGACCAGGTGGCCATCGTGGACCACGGGCGCCTGGTCGCGGAGGGAACCCCGGCCGAGCTGACCGGAACCGCCGGCCAGCTGCGGTTCCGGGCCGAACCCGGGCTGGACACCGACGGGCTGCTTGCCGCACTCGCCCCGGGCACCGCCGCCAAGGAGTCCCCGGCCGGCCACTACGTGGTCGAGGTCCATGACCGCGTGGACCCGCAGCTGGTCGCCGCCGTGACCGCCTGGTGTGCCGAGCGCGGTGTGCTCGCCCAGGATCTGCGGATCGAGAGCCGTACGCTGGAAGACGTGTTTCTTGAGCTCACCGGCCGTGAGCTGCGGTCATGACAGAGGGCCGCAAGCTCGCCGCACCGGTTCCCGGCACGGCTTCGAGCTGGCCGGAGCCTGCGCCGGGCGCGGCGCCGCTGCCGGCCATGATCATCGCGCAGGCGGGGCTCGAGACCCGCACCGTGCTCCGCAACGGTGAGCAGCTGCTGTTGACCCTGATCATCCCGGTGCTGCTGCTGGCCGCCTTCAGCCTGGACCCGCAGCTGGTCAAGGTGGCGGGCCCGGCGGTGGACTTCCTGGTCCCCGGCATCATCGCGCTGGCCGTGATGTCCACGGCATTCACCAGCCAGGCCATCGCGACCGGCTTCGAGCGCCGGTACGGGGTGCTCAAGCGGCTCGGAGCCACCCCGCTGAGCAGGCCCGGGCTGATCGCCGCCAAGACCCTGACGGTGATCGCCATCGAGCTCGTGCAGGTGGTGGTCATCGTCGTGATCGGGCTGGCGCTGGGCTGGCAGCCGCACGGCGGGCCCGCGGCGGGCATATGGGTCCTGTTGCTGGTGCTGGCCGGGACGGCCGCGTTCAGCGGGCTCGGGCTGCTGCTCGCCGGCACCCTGCGCGCCGAGGCCACGCTGGCGGTGGCCAACCTGATCTACCTGGTGCTGCTCGGTGTGGGCGGAGTGATCTTCCCGCTCACCAAGTTCCCCACCGGGGCCCGCACCGCGCTGACCCTGCTGCCCTCCGGCGCGCTGTCGGACGGGCTCCGCGCCGTGCTGCAGCACGGCGCCGCGCTACCCCTGCGTGACCTGGCCGTGCTCGTGGTGTGGGCGGCAGCGGCCATCGCACTCGCGGCCCGGACATTCCGCTGGGAGTAGAAGGCCGCCAAAGTCCCACGGCGCGCACCGCGCTGCTCGCGTCTGTGCCGCCGTCCGCGCTGGTCCTGACCGGCATCGTCTCGGTGCAGGTCGGTGCGGGGGTCGCGGCCCGCCTGTTCACACAGATCTCGCCCGCCGCGGTCACCGGGCTCCGGCTGTGGATCGCGGCGCTGGTGATGGCCCTGGTGGGGGCGCGGGCACTGAGGGAGAACCTGGCCGGCTTGGTGCGGCGGCGGTCGTGGCGGGATGCCGCCGTCGTGGCCGGCTTCGGGCTGACCCTCGCGGTCATGAACTACTCGATCTACCAGGCCTTTGCCCGGATCCCGCTCGGGATCGCCGTCACCATAGAGTTCCTGGGCCCGCTCGCGGTGGCCGTTGCCGCCTCCCGCCGCCTCATCGACCTGCTCTGGGTCGGCCTGGCCGGGGCGGGGGTGGCACTGCTCACCGGGGCCGGTGACCCGGCTGGCGCCAGCCACCGGATAAACCTCGCAGGCGTGGCGTTCGCGCTGCTCGCCGGCGCCGCCTGGGCCGCGTACATCATCTTCAGCCGGGCCACCGGGCGGCGCTTTCCAGGTACGTCGGGCCTGACGATCGCGATGATCTTCGCCGCTGTCGTCATGGTCCCGGTCGGGGTCACGGCCGGGCGGGGGGCATTGCTGCGCCCCGGCATCCTGGCGGCAGGGCTGGCGATCGGGATGCTGTCCTCGATCATCCCCTACACACTGGAACTGGAAGCACTGCGGCGGGTGCCGGCCCGGGTGTTCGGCATCTGGATGAGCCTGGAGCCCGCGGTCGCCGCGCTGGTGGGACTGGTCATGCTCGGCGAGGCGCTGGCGGTCAGTGAATGGGCCGCGATCGGCTGCGTGATGGCCGCCTGCGCCGGAGCCGCCCGGGGCGCTGCCCGGGCATCCCAGGCCCCGCAGGCCTGACTGGCTCTACCATGGGGGCGTGCCAGACCATGAGGGCATGCCAGCCGGCCTCACCCCGCCGCCCGGCAGCCCCCCAGCATCCGCGGCTGCCGCCGGGCAGCCGCCCGCCGCGCCCGCCCCGCGCGGTGCCGTGGCGGCGCTCCGGCGCGGGGTGGACGCCGTCTGGGCCCCCACCCCGGCCTCCATGCGCCGGATCGCGCTGGCAGGGGTGATCTCCACCGCCTTCATCATCGTCACCGGCGCGGCCGTCCGGCTGAGCAAGTCCGGGCTCGGCTGCCCGGACTGGCCGCAGTGCACCCGCAGCAGCCTGGTGGCCGCCCACACGCGTGGCGACCCCATGTTCCACACCTGGATCGAGTTCGGTAACCGGATGGTGACCGTGCTGGTTACCATCGTCGCGGTGGCGGTGCTGATCGCCGCCTGGCGGTTCCGGCCGGCCGGCCGCCGCCGGCCCGACCTGGTCTGGCTGGCCGCCGCCCAGCCGGCCGGGGTGCTGGCGCAGATCGTGGTCGGCGGGATCGTGGTACTGACGAACCTCAACCCGGCCCTGGTGTCGCTGCACTTCGTGGTGTCGATCGCGGTCGTGGCGGCCGCGGTGGCGCTGCACGCCAAGTGCGCCGAGGGTACCGCGCCTGCCCGCGCGCTGGTCCGCGCCGATCTGCGGCTGCTCGTCTTCGGGGTGGTGGCGGTGACGGCCGTGATGCTCGCCGCCGGCACCGTGGTCACCGGCACCGGGCCACTCGCCGGGGCCGGCGCGGTCCCCCGTTACCACCTGCCGCTGACCGGCGTCACCCAGTTCCACTCCGACATCGGCTGGCTGCTGGGCGGGCTCACCCTGCCGCTGGTCGTCGGGCTGCGGATCACCGGGGCGCCGGTACGGGTGATGCGGCTTGGCTGGCTCCTGCTCGCGCTGATCGGAGTGCAGGGCGCGATCGGCTACACCCAGTACTTCTCGGGCCTGCCCGCGGGCCTGGTCTGGGCCCACGTCTCCGGCTCCTTGCTGATCTGGATCGCCGCCCTGCAGTTGCTGTTCGCGGTGCGCGATCGCGGCCCGCTCATCCAGCCCGCACCGGAGACCACGGACGGGTCGGCCGCGCTCAGCTCCGGGCGGCCCATGGCGGGGATGGTGGCCCGGGGCGCTGCCGCAGGAACGCGCCGCGGGCCATCGTCATGAGGGTGAGCAGCCCTCGGCAGCGCTCGTCGAACCGCGCCGCGCCGATCAGGCCCCGGTCCGCGCGCTGGTGGACGAGCGCCAGCTCGGTCGCGGCCTGCTGGTAGTTGGTCATCGCCCGGGCCGCTACGGTGCCGCCGGTATCGCGTGCCCACAGCCGCGCCTGCCTGCGTCCGCGCAACGTGCTGAGCATCCGCAGGTCGGCCTGGGTGACCACGCCGTCCGACTGATAGGCGGGCAGGAACCGCCAGATCAGGCGGACGGTGCGCCGCCGGTCGGCGACCACCACCGCCACCAGCACGATGAGCACCCACGCCACCAGAAGGTAGGCGGCAGCGATCCCGGGTAGTCCGAACTTCGAGAGCCCGTTCCAGAGCCCGTGCAAGGTCATTGCCCCGAGCAGGCCGGCGCCTACGGCCCAGCCGCCCCGCCGGTGCGTGGCCGCGTACGCGACGCCGATCCCGGTCACGGAGGTGAATGCCGGATGCGCGAAGGGCGACAGCAGCCCGCGGAAGACGAAGGTGTAGCCGAGCAGTTGCGCACCGCCGATCTGCGGCCGGACCATCGCGGAGATGTAGTAGCCGATGTTCTCCATCATGGCGAAGCCCAGGCCCACCATGGCGGCGTACATGATGCCGTCGGTCGGCCCGTCGAACTCCTGCCTGCGCCGCCACAGCAGCCAGAACAGGATCATTCCCTTGAGCGTCTCCTCAACAAGGGGAGCGCCGAACGTGGCCGAGATGAACTCGCCGTTGCTCTTGCCGAGGTCGGGCTGGGTGATGAACAGCAGTCCTGCGGTGTTGATGACCGCGGCAAGCAGGACGGCGACACCGGCGCCCCAGGCGAAGCACAGGACCAGGTTGGCGCGCGGCTCGGGTTCCAGCCGGTCGAGCAGCAGCACCACCGCGATCAGCAGCGGCACCGGGAGCAGGGCCAGCAGCAGCGCGACGAGGAAGGGAACGGCACTGTGCTGAGCGCTGTCGAAACTCTCCAGCAGGTCGATGCCCAGCGCGATGAGAGTGCAGGCCAGCCCGGCGGCGATGCCGATGATGAGCCCGGGCCGGGCCCGGCCCGGGGCGCGGCCCTCGATCACGGCCCGTGGATCAAGGTGGGGCCCGGGGGTCGCCATGGCTGGGAGCGTACTAGCTACCGGCGAGGGGGGGTCCCAGGGGACATCCACGGGGGTCCCAATGGACATTGGCTATTTCTCCCCCGGCCGGTCCCCGTCACCGGGGAGATGGCCGCCGGTGGCGCCCGGTAGGGTCGGGAGAAGCGGAGGGGATCCTCGGCCTGGCAATCACGAAACCGGCGGCGTGGTCAGTGATCCCACGCAGCCCGCGCCTCTGAGAGGAGCGCTGATCTCACCGTGACTATCGCTTCTGACGCCGATCTGGCATGGTCGGCGGCTGACCACCGGGCCGTCGACCTCATCCGCGTCCTGGCGATGGATGCGGTCCAGCAGGCGGGGTCCGGGCATCCGGGAACGGCCATGAGCCTCGCGCCCGCCGCCTACCTGCTGTTCCAGCAGATCCTCCGGCACGACCCGGCTGATCCCGGCTGGCTGGGACGGGACCGGTTCGTCCTGTCCTGCGGCCATTCCAGCCTCACCCTGTACATTCAGCTCTACCTGTCCGGCTACGGCCTGACCCTGGACGACATCAGGGCCTACCGCACCTGGGGCAGCCTCACCCCCGGCCACCCGGAGTACCGGCACACGGCCGGGGTGGAGACCACCACCGGCCCGCTCGGCCAGGGAATCGCCAACGCGGTCGGCATGGCGATGGCCGCCCGCCGTGAGCGCGGCCTGCTGGACCCGGACGCACCCGCCGGGACGAGCCCCTTCGACCACCACGTGTACGTCTTCGCCTCGGACGGTGACATCGAGGAGGGCATCAGCCACGAAGCCTCCTCCCTCGCCGGTCACCAGGAACTCGGCAATCTGATCGTGCTCTACGACGACAACTCGATCTCGATCGAGGACGACACGGCGATAGCCAAGTCGGAGGACGTCGCCGCGCGGTACGCGGCCTACGGCTGGCATGTACAGCGGGTGAGCTGGCGGCACGCCGAGGGCTACCGGGAGGACATCGGGCCGCTGCGGGATGCCCTGATCCGCGCCCGGGACAACACCGTCCAGCCCTCGTTCATCTCGCTGCGGACGATCATCGGGTGGCCCGCCCCGACGAAGCAGAACACCGGCGAGGCACACGGCGCCGCGCTCGGAGCGGAGGAGGTGGCCGCGACCAAGCGCATCCTCGGCTTCGACCCGGACGTGTCCTTCCCCGTCGAGGAGGACGTGGTCGCTCACGCACGCAAGGTCGGGGACCGTGGCAAGCAGCTGCGCGCGGAATGGGAGGAGTCCTTCGCCACCTGGGCGGCGGCCAGCCCGGACCGGGCCGAGCTGCTGTCCCGGCTGTCCGCGCGGCAGCTGCCGGAGGGCTGGGACGCCGCCTTGCCGCAGTTCCCGCCCGATCCCAAGGGCATGGCCACCAGGAAGGCCTCCGGCGAGACCCTGAACGCGCTCGCCGGGGTGCTCCCCGAGCTCTGGGGCGGGTCGGCCGACCTCGCGGGCAGCAACAACACGACGATGAAGGGCGAGCCGTCGTTCATCCCGCCCGAGCATCAGACCCACATGTTCCCCGGCGGCTGGTACGGCCGCACTCTGCATTTCGGGATCCGCGAGCACGCCATGGCCTCGATCTGCAACGGGATAGCTGTGCACGGGCTGACCCGGCCCTACGGCGGCACGTTCCTGGTGTTCAGCGACTACATGCGGCCAGCGGTCCGGCTGGCGGCGATGATGGGGCTGCCGGTGACGTTCGTGTGGACACACGACTCGATCGGGCTCGGTGAGGACGGGCCCACCCACCAGCCGGTCGAGCATCTGTGGTCGCTACGGGCGATCCCCGGCCTCGACGTCGTGCGCCCGGCCGACGCCAACGAGACCGTGGCCGCCTGGCGGGCCATTCTCAGTCACCGCGACCGGCCCGCTGGCCTGTGCCTCAGCCGGCAGAACCTGCCGGTGCTCGACCGCAGTACCGGCCCCGAGCGGGCACGCGCGGGCGAAGGCCTGGCCGGCGCCGAGGGCACCGGCCGGGGCGGCTACATCCTGGCCGAGGCCGTCGGCCGGGAGCCGGCGGTGATCCTCATCGCCACCGGCAGCGAGGTGCAGCTCGCGCTCGCGGCACGCGAGCTGCTCGCGCAGGAGGGCATCGCCGCCAGGGTCGTTTCGATGCCATGTGTGGAATGGTTTGCCGCACAGGAGCCTTCCTACCAGGAGGGGGTGCTCCCGGCGCGGATCCGGGCCCGGGTCAGCGTCGAAGCGGGCATCGCACTGGGCTGGCGGCCGTTCACCGGAGACGCCGGCGAATGCGTCAGCCTGGAGCACTTCGGTGCGTCCGCCGACTACCAGGTCCTGTTCGAGAAGTTCGGGCTCACGGCGGATCGGGTGGCGGCCGCCGCCCGCGCCAGCCTGGCCAGGGTTGCCCGGCTGGCCCGGGATGATCAAAGCTGAGAGTGTGAGGATCAACAAGGAGCGGTAGGCCATGGCCCCACAGTCAGAGGACGTCCTTGAGCAGCTGTCCGCCGCCGGCGTGTCGGTGTGGCTGGACGACATCAGCCGCGAGCGGCTGACCACCGGCAATCTCGCTGACCTCGTCCGCCACAGTCATGTGACGGGAGTGACGTCGAATCCCACGATCTTCGCCCACGCGCTGAGCAGCGGCACCGCGTATGACGCGCAGGTGGCCGACCTGGCACTGCGCGGCATAAGCCCGGATGAGGCACTGCGCGCGATCACCACCTACGACATCCGGTGGGCCTGTGATGTCCTCCGCCCGGCCTACGACGCGACCGCGCGCGTCGATGGCCGGGTCTCCATCGAGGTGGACCCGCGCCTCGCCGCGGATTCGGCGCGCAGCATCGCGGAGGCCAGGGCCCTGTGGTGGCTGGTCGACCGGCCGAACGCCTATGTCAAGATCCCGGCGACCTTGGCCGGCCTGCCCGCGATCACCCAGTGCCTGTCCGAGGGAATCAGCATCAACGTGACGCTCATCTTCTCGCTGGAGCGGTACGGCCAGGTCATCGACGCCTTCATGACCGGCATGGAGCGCGCGGCACAGGCCGGGCACGACCTGGCGGCGATCACCTCGGTGGCGTCCTTCTTCGTCAGCCGGGTGGACACCGAGGTGGACGGCAGGCTGGACAAGCTCGGCACCCCGGAGGCGGCGGCGCTGCGCGGCAAGGCAGCCATCGCCAACGCGCGGCTCGCCTACGAGCTGTACGATCAGCGGTTCGCGTCCGCCCGGTGGCAGGCGCTGCGCCAGGCAGGTGCCCGTCCACAGCGGCCGTTGTGGGCCTCGACCAGCACCAAGGATCCCGCCTACGACGACACCATGTACGTGGTGGATCTCGTGGCGCCCGACACGGTCAACACCATGCCGGAAGCCACGTTGCGGGCGATAGCCGATCATGGCCGGTTGCGTGGCGACACCATCCACGGCACCTACTCCAGCGCCCGGCAGGTGTTCGACGATCTGGCCGGCCTTGGCATCAGCTACGAGGACGTCGTCAACGTGCTCGAGGAGGAGGGCGTGGCAAAGTTCGACGCGTCCTGGCGGGCGATGCGGGACACGCTCACCAGCCAGATGGCAGCCGTGAGCGACCGGTGAGCACAGGCGAAGTCCCGGCGGGCACGGCCCGGCCCGCCGCCGCGGGTGACCTGCCGGCCGGCCGGGGCGTGGTGGTCGGCACCAGTGGTGCGGCCGTCATGGAGGCACAGCAGAAGGCCCTGGACGAGCTGATCGCCGACGGTGTCCCGGCCGCGCTGGCCGCTTCGGATCCCCGGCTCTGGGGGCCCGACGCCGAGCCCGAGGCGTCGATCAGGCTCGGCTGGCTGCAGGCAGCGCAGATCTCCCGGCCGCTGACCGGTGAGATCGGTGAGCTGGCCGCGCGCGCCAGGGCCGACGGCCTGGAGCATGTGGTGCTCGCGGGAATGGGCGGCTCGTCGCTGGCTCCCGAGGTGATCACCAGGACCGTCGGCGCACCGCTGACCGTGCTGGACACCACCGATCCGCATCAGGTCGGCCGGGTGCTGGGTGACCGGCTGGACCGCACCCTGCTGGTGGTGTCGAGCAAGAGCGGCTCCACCATCGAGACCGACAGCCACCGGCGCATCTACGAGCACGCGTTCGCCAGCCTGGGCCTGACCCCGGCTCAGGTGTCCCGGCGGATCGTGGTCGTCACCGACCCCGGATCCCCGCTGGCGGACGCGGCGGGAGCGGCTGGCTATCACGTCGTGCTCGCCGACCCCAACGTTGGCGGCCGCTACAGCGCGCTCACCGCATTTGGCCTGGTGCCCAGCGGCCTGGCCGGCGCCGACGTGGCGGCACTGCTCGACGAGGCGGACCAGGCCAGCCCGGACCTCGACGGTTCCGGCCCCAATCCCGGGCTGGCCCTCGGGGCGGTGCTCGGCGGCTACGCGCGGGAGGGCCACGACAAGGCGGTGCTCGCCGACTGCGGCTCGGGTATCCGCGGCTTCGGCGACTGGGCGGAGCAGCTCATCGCGGAGTCCACGGGCAAGAACGGCCGCGGCATCCTGCCGGTCGTGGTGAGCGGCGAGGACGCACCCGGGTTCTCACCCGGCCCGGACATTCACCTGATCGGCCTGGGCACCCCCGCCAGCCCGGCCGACACCACGGTCGCCGGGCCGCTCGGGGCGCAGTTCCTGGTCTGGGAGTACGCGGTGGCGATCGCCGGGCGGCTCTGCGGTATCAACCCGTTCGACCAGCCCAACGTCGCCGAATCGAAGCAGAACACGCTCACCCTGCTCGACGAGGCGGGTGACGGCCCGCTGCCGGCCGGGGAGCCGGCGTTCACCGACGGCGCGGTCGAGGTGCACGCGGACCCGGATGTCCTGCCCACCGTGGACGACCTCGCCGGGGTGCTGGACGCGGTCCTGTGGTCGCTGCCAGCGGATGGCTACCTGGCCGTCATGGCCTACCTGGACCGGGCGGCGGACCGGGCAGCGGCCCAGCTGCGCGACGCGCTGGCCGCCAGGACCACCCGCCCGGTCACCTTCGGCTGGGGTCCCCGGTTCCTGCATTCCACCGGCCAGTACCACAAGGGAGGGCCGGCCACCGGGGTCTTCCTCCAGATCACCGGGAGCGTCCAGCGGGACCTGCCCGTGCCCGGGCAGCCGTTCACCCTGGGCCGGCTTCAGCTCGCCCAGGCACTCGGTGACCTGCGGGCACTGCGGGGGCGCGGCCGTCCCGCCGTCCGCCTGCACCTGCGCGACCGGGCGGCGGGCCTCAGCCAGCTTCTCGCCGCCGCGGGCGCGAGGGGATCACAGCGATGAGCGAGCCGGTGGGCAACCCGCTGCGTGATCCCCGGGACCGCCGCCTGCCCCGGGTCGCGGGTCCGTGTGTGCTGGTCATGTTCGGCGTCACCGGCGACCTCGCGCGCAAGAAGCTGATGCCCGCCGTCTACGACCTCGCCAACCGGGGCCTGCTGCCGCCGGGGTTCTCCCTGGTCGGGTTCGCCCGCCGGGACTGGGCAGACGAAGACTTCGCGCAGGTCACCTACGAGGCGGTGAAGGAGCACGCGCGCACCCCGTTCAACGACACCGTCTGGCAGCAGCTCTCGGAGGGGGTCAGGTTCGTGCCGGGCGAGTTCGCCGACGACCAGGCGTTCGACCGGCTGGCTGAGACGGTGGCCAAGCTGGATGCCGAACGCGGGACCGGCGGCAACTACGCCTTCTACCTGTCGGTGCCGCCAAAAAACTTCGCCGACGTCGTCAACCAGCTCAAGCGCTCGGGCCTGTCCACGGCACACCGGCGCCCGGACGGGAGCAGGCCCTGGCGGCGGGTGGTGGTCGAGAAGCCCTTCGGCCATGACCTGGCCAGCGCGCAGGAGCTGAACCAGGTGCTGAACTCGGTGTTCGGCCATGACGCGGTGTTCCGCATCGACCACTACCTGGGCAAGGAGACGGTCCAGAACATCCTGGCGCTGCGCTTCGCCAACACGCTCTACGAACCGATCTGGAACCGCGGTTACGTGGACCATGTGCAGATCACGATGGCCGAGGACATCGGCATCGGCGGGCGGGCGGGTTACTACGACGGGATCGGGGCAGCCCGCGACGTCATCCAGAACCACCTCCTCCAACTGCTCGCGCTCACCGCGATGGAGGAGCCGGTATCGTTCGACGCCGATTCGCTGCGGGCGGAGAAGGAGAAGGTGCTCTCGGCGATCCGGCTTCCCGCGGACCTGGCGGCCGGGACGGCGCGGGGCCAGTACACCGCGGGCTGGCAGGGAGGCGTGGAGGTTCGCGGCTACCTGGAGGAGGATGGCATCCCCCCGGACTCGCGGACCGAGACCTATGCGGCGGTGCGGCTGGGGGTGGATACCCGGCGGTGGGCAGGTGTCCCGTTTTACCTGCGGACCGGCAAACGGCTGCCACGCCGGATGTCGGAGATCGCGCTGATCTTCCAGCGGGCGCCGCACCTGCCCTTCACGGCGACCGACACCCAGGAACTGGGGCAGAACGCACTGGTGATCAGGGTGCAGCCGGACGAGGGCGTCACGGTCCGCTTCGGCTCCAAGGTCCCGGGGTCGGCGATGGAGGTCAGGGACGTGAACATGGACTTCGCTTACGGCGAGTCGTTCACCGTGAGCAGCCCCGAGGCCTATGAGCGGCTCCTGCTCGACGTCCTCGTCGGCGACCCGCCGCTCTTCCCGCGGCACACCGAAGTCGAGCTGTCCTGGCAGGTGCTCGACCCGATCGAGCTGTTCTGGGCGGAGCACACCAAGCCCGACCAGTACCCGGCCGGGTCGGCTGGCCCGGCAGCGGCGGACGCGATGATGGCCAGGGACGGCCGGTCATGGCGGCGGCTGTGACCGGGCCGGCCCGGCGCCCCGGAGGTGACCTGCGGTGAACATCGACCTGGTCGAAACCAGCACCGGCGCCATCCAGAACGCGCTCCAGCAGGCCCGCAGGTATCTCGGCGGTCCCGCCAGCGGGATGGTCCTCACCCTGGTCATCGTGACCGACGAAGCGGTGCAGTACGACGCGGTGCGGGCAGCCAACGAGGCCGCCCGCGAGCATCCGTGCCGGGTGCTTGTGGTGATCACCCGGCGGCCGGTAGCCGGATCGCGGCTGGACGCCGAGATCCGGGTGGGTGAGAACAGCCCCGGCGAGACCCTGCTGCTGCGCATGTACGGCCCGCTCGGCCAGCACGCGGACTCGGTGGTGGAACCGCTGCTGATGCCGGACACGCCGGTCGTCACCTGGTGGCCGGGAAACGCGCCGGCCGTCCCCGCCGACGATCCGATCGGCATCCTGGCCCAGCGCCGGATCACCGACGCGGCGGCCGCCGACGCGCCACGGCAGTGCCTCGCCGGGCTCGCGGCCGCTTACCGCCCCGGCGACACGGACCTGAGCTGGACCAGGGCGACCCCCTGGCGGTCCCTGCTCGCCGCCATCCTCGATCAGCCACACGGCACGATCCACGGCGGGACGGTGCGCGCGGAGGAGGGCAACCCGAGCGCCGACCTGATCGCCGCCTGGCTGTCCTCACGGCTCGATATCCCGGTCCTCAGCGAGGTTTCGGCGGGTCCCGGAATCACCGAGGTCGGCTTCGCCGCCAGCGAGGGAGACATCACGGTGACCCGGCCCGACGGCCGGGTGGCACAGCTGCGCCGCCCCGGTCAGCCCGAGCGCCGGGTGGCCCTGCACCGGCGCGACACACCCGAACTGCTCGCCGAGGAGCTGCGCCGGCTGGACCCGGACGAGATCTACGGCGAGTCCCTGAGCCTGCTCGAACCGGCGTGAGCACACCCGAGGTGCTGGTTCACCACGACGCCGGCCTGCTCGCCAAGGCGGCCGCGGCCAGGCTGGTGACCCGGCTGGTCGACGTCCAGGCGGCGGCCGGCAGCGCATCGCTGGTCCTCACCGGCGGCGGGATCGGCACCGCCGTCCTGGCCGAACTCGCGGCCGCGCCCGCCAGGGACGCGGTGGACTGGCGGCGGCTGGACATCTGGTGGGGGGACGAGCGCTTCCTGCCCGCCGGCCACCCGGAGCGCAACGAGACAAGCGCGCGGCAGGCGCTGCTGTGCCACCTCGACATGGACCAGGCACGGGTGCACGCCATGCCCGGCACCGACGGGCCGGACGGCGACAACCCGGAGGCGGCCGCCGCCCGTTACGCGGGGTGGCTGTCGCAGGCCACCTGGCCCGAAGATCATGGGCCGGTGCCGTCGTTCGATGTCCTGCTGCTCGGCATCGGCCCCGACGGCCACGTCGCGTCGCTCTTTCCCGGGCTGCCCGCCCTCTACGACGAGCGGCCGGTGGTCGCGGTCCGCGGTGCGCCCAAGCCGCCTCCCACCCGGCTGACGCTCACCTTGCCGGCGATCCAGTGCGCCCGGGAGGTGTGGGTGCTCGCGGCGGGCGCGGAGAAGGCCGGTGCGATCCGGCTCGCCCTGTCCGATGTCGGCCCGGTCCAGGTGCCTGCGGCCGGGGCGCGTGGCCGGCAGCGGACCCTGTTCCTGCTCGACCGGCCCGCGGCCAGCCGCCTGCCACCCCAGCTGTCGCGGATCGGCTAACCACCGGAAGGTCAGTCCGGGCCGCCCGGCTGCTGGGGCGGCCGCGGCCGTTCCGGCGGGCGATGGCCCGTGCTGCCGACGCCGCACCGGAACCGGCCTGCCGACGGCACCGCGATGAGGAGGAGGAACACAACCGGTATGAGCACACCGGCCGCATGGGCGGTGACGGTGAGCGCGATCCAGAACAGGGCGATCAGCAGCACCGGCGACAGCCTGGGGCCGCCGCCGGCCAGCGCGGGCGCTGGCAGCCGTTCACCGTCCTGCGGAGCCTTCCGGGGGGCAACCGGCACCGGCGGGATGAATCCCCGCTGCCCGGGCGCTGGCAGATCCCGTGTCAGTTCTCTCAGCTCACCCCAGGTACGGCTGGCGAACGCGGCCGTCGTGCGCTCGTCGAACTCAGCCAGCGTCAGCCGGCCGCAGGCGTAGCCGTCGCGGAGGATCCCGACCGCGTGCTCGCGGTCGGCGTCCGACGCACGGATCGCGTCGTCAGTGGACATCGCCGGACCTCCCCCGTGCCCGTCCCTGCCGATACAACGGAGAATACCCCCGGTTGTGGTTAAGCTCACGCCGTGTCCCCCGTTCCCCGCGTCGCGGCGCGCCGCGACCATCTCATCGTCTGCGGGGAGGATCCGCTCGCCTGCCGGGTCATCGAGGAACTGACCACCACCTACGGCGAATCCGTGACCGTCCTGCTCCGGTCCCAGGACCAGGGCCAGGGCCCCCGGATCGCCGGCCTGCCCCGGGTGCGGGTCATCGAGCGGGCGGAGCTCAACGACGACGCCTTCACCGTGGCCCGGGTCCAGTCCGCCCGCGCGCTCGCGCTCCTTCGCCAGGACGACCTCGGCAACTTCCATGCCGCGCTGCGGGCGCAGGAACTCAATCCGGACCTGCGGCTGGTGGTGGCGATGTTCAACACCAGCCTGGGTGAACGGATGCACACCTTCTTCCGGGACTGCGCCGTGCTGTCGGGTTCCTCGATGTCCGCGCCGTCCTTCGTCGCCGCCGCGTTGGGAGAGCCCGCGCCCAGCCACGTCCGGGTGGCGGGCCGCACCCTGTACGTGGCGAGGAGCAGCGACATCCATCCCCGGCACGTCATCTGCGGGCTGGCGATGACCGGGGACCCGCTCTCGCCCCAGCTGCTCCCCCCGGACACCGGCAGCGCGGACCTCGTGCTCGCGGTGGCGGACGGGGCCCCGCGGGACCCGCTCGCCCGGCAGCGCCGGCGGCCGGTCCGGGCCCTGCTCGACGTGGTCCGGACAGTGTTCTGGCACAAGCTGGGACTCGCCTTCGGAGTCCTCTTCGTGGTCCTGGCGGCCGGTTTCGGGCTGCTCGCCACCGCCGGCGGCTTCTCCGTGGGCAACGCCCTGTACCTGACGTTCCTCGACGCGGCAGGCGCGGCGGTGAGTAATCCGGGACTGGGCACGCCGGAGAAGGTGGCGCAGTCCCTGCTGACCTTCGCCGGGCTGGCCTTCATCCCGGTGGTGACCGCCGCGGTGGTGAGCGCCCGGCTGACCGGGTCGCTGCGGAACAAGGACCGGCCCATCAGCCAGCACGTCATCGTGGCCGGGCTGGGCAACGTCGGCACCCGCATCGTGGGCCAGCTGCACGACCTCGGGGTCGGCGTGGTCTGCGTGGACAAGAGCGAGGGGGCGGCGGGGATCGCGCTGGCGCACCGGCTGGGGCTGAGGGTCGTCATCGGCGAAACGCACCTGGAGGAGACGCTGCGCGCGGCGGGAATCGACACCTGCCAGGCTCTCGTCTCGGTGACCAACAGCGACACCGTGAACCTGGAGACCGCGCTGCACGCCCGGGCCCTCGCCAGCGAACCGCGGATCGTGCTGCGGCTGAGCGACGACGATCTCGCCGAGCGCGTGCAGCGCAGCGTCAGCAACACCATCTCGCGC
This sequence comes from uncultured Actinomycetes bacterium, assembly GCA_963741615.1. Classification (GTDB taxonomy): domain Bacteria; phylum Actinomycetota; class Actinomycetes; order Streptosporangiales; family Streptosporangiaceae; genus UBA9676. The sequence goes on along the minus strand of CAVUIU010000029.1, from coordinate 479,358 downwards.
AGCGTGCCCTACCTCGCGGCACCCGCGTTCGCCGCCGCGATGCTCGAGCACCAGGTGCTGCGCACCATCCCGGTGGACCGGCATGTGCTGCTGATCGCCGACATCCGGGTGGTCGCCGGATCTGATCTGGCGGGGCGCCCCGTGGAGGATGTCCACCAGACCGGCCAGGTGCGCGTGATCGGGCTCCAGCGGCCTGCCGCGGAGCGGGTCGAGTGGTCACCCAGCCACCGGCGCCTGCTCGCGCCGCAAGACCGGATCTATGTCCTCGCCACCCGGGCGGGCCTGTCCCGGGTGCTCGCCCGCAGCCAGCCCGCGCGGGACTGAACGCCACATCTGTCCCCTCCTGCCACACCCATATCGGGGCATCCCGAAAACCTGGGCCTCCCCAACCAGCGTGTCCAGGGTTACGCTCAGTGCAGATCTTCCGCTTGGTTCTCCTGAGCCATCTGTGAAGACGGAAGAAGGTCTCTTTGGCCCGCCGCGAACACGCAACTTCCCCCCGCTCAGGGGTTGCCTGGCCCGGCAACGGACCAGGCGAGCAAACTCGTCCGGTCGTGGCCCTTGTGCCCTTCGTTAAGTCCATATGCCCGTTCCGTCGCACGCATGCGGCTGTGCGGCACGCTCCCTCACCAGGAGGAGTCAATTGAGCGTTAACGACGAACAACGACCAATCATGATGGCACCGGCCGCGGACCCGGCACCGCTCGGGCTCGCAGCCTTCGCCCTCACGACGTTCCTGCTGTCGGCGGCCAATGCGAAGTGGATGACCAGCGCCACCGGCGACGCCTGGCTGGGTTATGCCTTCGCCTACGGCGGCCTGGGCCAAATCATCGCCGCCTTGTGGGAATTCCGGAACCGCAACGTGTTCGGCGCCACCGCGTTTGGCACCTATGGCGGGTTCTGGATCGGGCTCGGCCTGTGGGCCCTGCTTGTGGCGCCCGCGCCGGCCGGAGCGCCGCCACTGGTGGCGGCAGCCCACGCGGCGGCGACGGTCAAGGATCTCGGCTGGATCCTGCTCGCCTTCGCCATCTTCAACACCTACATGCTGCTGGCGAGCACGCAGGTCAACGGCGCGATTTTCGCCGTGTTCCTCACCCTGGAGGCCACTGAGATCGTCCTGTTCATCGGCTTCTTCTCGGGCAACGCCACCACCATCAAGATCGGCGGTTACGTCGGCGTGCTGACCGCGGTGGTCGCCTGGTACACCTCGGCAGCTGGCGTGATCAACGGCATGCGTGGCAAGCCGACGCTACCGGTGGGCAAGCCGCTGTGGGCCAACCCAACGGCCTGACCCGTCTGTCCACCGTGATCCCGGAGGCCGCCGGCCTCCGGGATCACTTGTCTGCGCCTGGGTAGCGTGGGACGCGGCGGCAACGGGGGCGACAGGGATGATGGCGCCAGGAAGGACGATGCCGGTGGACCTGCAGGAGAAGCGCCAGCTCGACCTGGGCGGGCAGGTAGCCAGGGTGAAATCCCACACCCGGCCGTGGCGCTCCATCATCGCCACCGTGCTCGCGCTGGCCGCGGCCGTCGTCTCCATAGCCGCCGGCCGGAGATTTTCCGACTGGGACACGTCGGGCCAGCTGGTGCCCCAGGTGATCGCCCTCTCCACGGCGGCCGCCTTCTGTGTCCTGGCGCTCATGGCGGTGATCGGTTTCGCTGGCAAGTCGCGTGACCTCATGCAGCCCGTGACCGGCAGGGCGCATGCGGCCGTGGTGCGCTACACCGTCGTGCTGATCGGGAGCGTCGCCACGCTTGTCATCACCCTTGGGCTGCTCAAGGTCCCGATCGACCAGCTTCTGGTTGGCGGCGCGGTTACCACCATCATCCTCGGCATCGCCGCCCAGCAGTCGCTCAGCAACGTGTTCTCCGGCATCGTCCTGCTTTTCTCCCACCCGTTCGGGGTTGGCGATGCCGTCAGTTTCAGGTCGGGTGCGTTCAGCGGGCAGATCGAGGGAATCGTCGTCGAGATCGGGATCAGCTACGTGCGCGTCGAAACCGCTGGTGGCGTGCTCCACCTGCCGAACTCACAGGTTCTCGCGGCAGCGGTGGGCCCGGTGCCCGGCCACGCGCAGGACAGCACGGCGCGCGACAGCACGGCGCGCGACAGCACAGCGCAGGACAGCACGGCGCCCGACAGCACAGCAGGGCCGCCGCCGCCCAGCCCATAGGGAGCCGGCAGCCGGGCAGCCCGGCTGGCGATCTCCGCGCGCCCACCGGTATCGCGCGCCCAGCGGTATCAGTTGTGGGCGGCCTCATACCGGGTGACCACATCGGCCGGAATCCGGCCGCGGTCGCTCACCTCGATACCCGTCTTCTTCGCCCAGGCACGGACGCTCGCGCTGTGCTGGCGGTGCGCGGCCGTTCTGCGCTTGATGCGCACCGGGCGCGCCGACGACTTACGCGCCCGCTGGGCATACCGGCTGATCGTGTCGTCGAACTTGTCGCTGTGCTTGACACACAGGTCGATCTCGTAGTCACGGCCGTCGAAGCTGAACCTGCGCACCCGATGCTGGCCCGGTGGAATCTCTTTCTGGTCGTAGTCGCACGCATATGTGACCGAAACCTTCTGTGCCACTTCAAGCCCCCCTTCCCCTGCCGCCAATATATCCTCACGACGACCACTGAGCGCAACGACACCCAGGTCAGGTGATGTGGTGGAAGGGTGGAGGCCGATACGGCCCCGCCACGCCAGGGCATCCGCCCGCCATTCGCGGCCCACGACCCGGGCAGTCCTTATGCCTATCCGGTCGTCCCTACGCTACTGGCTGGGACGACCTAAACGTCAATGCCGGCCCGGATAACGCCCGCGTTGCCGTGGCTCGTCGCCGGACGGTCGCGGGTCATAGGGGAAGGACCCGGGCGCGGGCCCGGCGCGGCGCCGGCCACGCGGCTTGCGCCGTTCGGGCGGGTCCTCGGCGAAGGGCTCAACGGCGTCGTGCGGGTCCGTCACGTAGGGCCGCGCGGGTGAGCCGTACTCGAGCGCGGCTGGTTCCTCCGGGTAGTTCTGGTAGTCCTGTTCCTCCGGATAACGGCCGGACGCCGGGCCGGCTGGGTAACCGCCCTCCCCCGGATAGCCGCCCTCAGCCGGGTAACCGGCCTCACCCGGGTAACCGCCGTCGGCTGGGTAGCCGGCCTCGGCTGGGTAACCGGCCTCGCCCGGGTAACCGCCCTCAGCCGGGTAACCGGCCTCGCCCGGGTAGCCGCCCTCAGCCGGGTAATCGCTGTCGGCTGGGTAGTCGCCGCTGGCCGGGCCTGCCGGGCCGTCGGCGCGGCGTCCACGGTGGCCGCGGCGGGTACGGCTGGCCGGGGGGCGCCCGCCTTGGCCCTCCCCCGAGTGGCCGCCGGAGTAGCCGGCTTCGAGCGGGTCATCGCTGTCCTGATAGTCCCCCGGGTAGCCGTGTGGGGCCCCGCCCGGATAGTCGTCAGCCATCGGGCCGGGCTGGGTCTGGTGCGCATCCGAACCGTGGACGGTGGGCCTGCCGGAATACCGGCCGGCTTGGCCGTGCGGCAGGTCGGGCGGGAGCGGGCCGGTCTGGTAGTCGTGCGGGCCGCCGGTCACTGGCGCGTCCAGGTAGCCGCCCTGCTCACTGGGGTAGTCGGCTGGGGGCGGCTCGGCCTGGTAGCCCGTGTGGTCCGGCTCCCGTGGCGGCAGCTGACCGGGCCCGGGCTGGCCGGGCTCGCGCCGCGTGAACTGCTCCCCCGTCATGCCACCGGTGTTCGGATCGCCGTGCTCCCGCGGGCCACGTTGCAGCGCCTCGACCATCCGCGGCAGATCCGTGATGGGCAGGCGGAACGTACCCGTGCAGGTACCGCCCTGCCAGATGCTGAACACCGCCACTTCGGTGTCGGCGTACCAGCTCAGCCGCATGCTGCGGGACTCGCCTCTGACGTCGAAGAAGACCTCACCCAACCGGGGCAGAGGCGCCGCGTCCGACGCTGACATGCTGCCCATGGTGAACCCCGAACCTTGGCTTTGTCCAGTTAGTGATCATGAAAAGGTTTTGCCCGCGGGTATCGCCACATTCCGGGGGCGCGAATTCTCCGGCCCGGCTGCGAAACCACCTACCGGGATGGCATCATTGATCGTCGGTTAGCTGAACCGGCTGGCTTCGTCAGGACGGCTGGCGTGCACAACGCCCACGGTGCTGCACCCACAGTCCGTCCGGCACCGTGATCTGCCCCCCGATCTCATTTTGGCGCTGAAGACCGTTTCCCGAGGTGCGCGTTGCCCGGGAACACGGCAGCAGGATAGTGCGTTGGATGGAACGACGGGGCGAGAGCGGCGGCGAGCGAGGCCGTGCGCCCTGCAGGACGCTGGGTGAAGGACACACACGGTACATGCTGAGGAGATCGATTCATGTCTGAGGTACGTCGGCAGGTGGCACTGCCTCCCCGGCCGAACTGGGGTTGGCAGGATGCCGCTGCGTGCCGTGGCAGGGAGGTCGTTCTCTTCTTCGGCCCCGACGGCGAGCGCCAGCCGGAGCGGGACATCCGCGAGCGCAAGGCCAAGGCCGTCTGTGGTGCCTGCCCGGTCCGCTCGGAGTGCCTGACCTACGCGGTCTCCAGGCCCGAGAAGTACGGCACCTGGGGCGGGCTGAACGAGGACGAGCGCGCTTCGGAGCGCCGCCGCAGGATGCGGCGGGCGAACGCCGCCTGACCTGCCCGCCCGGCAACGACGCGGCGGAGAATGGCATCATGGTCTGCCCTGCGTGCCGCGCCAGGCACCACGAGGAATGCCCGGGTGGCACATGGTGTGACTGCCAGCATCGGCCGCCCCCGGCGGCGCCTGAGCCCCGCCTGACCTGGCTGCGGCAGGGCTGAGCACGGCCGGCCAGGCATGGCCCAGCGTGGCCCGGCATGAAGTTCGTGAGACCGGGAACATTTTCCGGATCTGGTGTGGTTCCCTGCTATTGCCGACCATCACAGTGAGGATGGATAACCAGGAGGTAACAGGACGGTGAGCCCTCGCCGGTGTACGGGGTGCTCTGGCTACGATTGCGGGATGGGAGCCTTCCTGTGAGATCGAGCGCGACCTGGCCGACATGCCCGGACCAGACCACGCCTGACGGCATGGCAGCACCGGCCCGGCCCAGCCCGCCCGGCCCGGCCGACCAGATGGCCGAACTCGCTGCCAGGGCGGCACAGGAACTGGCCGAAGCACCAGCGCAGGACGTGGTCGCGTGGGCGACGCAGACGTTCGGCGACCGGGTGTGCATCACCTCCTCGATGACCGACGCCGTGATCATTCACCTCGCCGCCTCCGTCAAGCCCGGCCTGGATGTCATCTTCCTGGACACCGGCTACCACTTCCCCGAGACGATCGGCACCCGGGACGCCGTGCAGACCGTCTACCCCGTGAACCTCATCTCCGTCAGCCCCTCCCGGACGGTCGCGGAGCAGGATGCCGAACTCGGGCCGCGGCTGTACGGGCGAAACCCGGACTTGTGCTGCTATCTGCGCAAGGTGGTCCCGCTGGAGCGCGCGCTCGACCCCTATGACGCCTGGATCACCGGTGTGCGCCGGGAGGAGACGAACGCCCGGAGCGACACACATGTGGTCGAATGGGATGCCAGGCGCGCGATGATCAAGGTCAACCCGATCGCCGGGTGGACCCAGGAGCAGGTGGATTCCTACATCGCCGAGCACGGAGTGCTCGTCAACCCGCTGGTAGATGAGGGTTACCCGTCGATCGGCTGCTCGACCTGCACCATGCGGGTCGAACCAGGTGCCGACCCGCGCAGCGGCCGCTGGGCCGGCACGGGCAAGTCCGAGTGCGGCCTGCACGACTGAGCGTCCTCATCCTGGACCTGGCCGGACGGCAAACACCACCACCCCCCGCCGGACGCGGCGCCCCCGCCCCTTCGAGGTGACAGCGATGACGGTCCCGCGTTCCACGCACGAGGTCCGCAACCAGGTGCCGCCGCTGACCGGTTACGACGTCGCGGACGACGCCACCCTGCTGGCGGCGGCCAGCCGGGAAGGAGCCGGCTGGGCCGCCGATGAGCTGCACGTGCTCGGCCGGCTGGCGGGCTCCGCCGCTACCGGTGAGCAGGCCAGGCTCGCCAACGAGCATCCGCCGGTCCTGCGCAGCCACGACCGGTGGGGCAACCGGATCGACGAGGTTGAATTCCATCCCGCGTGGCACGCGCTGATGGGCACCGCCGTCGGCCACGGCCTGCATGCCGCGCCGTGGGCGGATCAGCGGGCCGGCGCACATGTGGCCCGCGCCGCGAAGTTCTACGTCTGGGCGCAGGCCGAGCCCGGTCACGGCTGCCCGGTCTCCATGACCTACGCGGCCATCCCCGCCCTGCGGCATGCGCCCGCACTGGCCGGCCGGTTCGAGCCGATTCTCGCGGCACCCAGCTATGACCCGGGGCTTCGCCCGCCCGAGACCAAACACGGCCTGCTGGCCGGGATGGCGATGACCGAGAAGCAGGGCGGGTCGGATGTGCGGGCGAACACCACCCGGGCCGAGCCCGCGCCCGGGGCCGGCCCGCAAGCCCACGTCCTCACCGGCCACAAGTGGTTCTGCTCGGCCCCGATGTGTGATCTGTTCCTCACCCTTGCTTACGCACCTGACGGCCTCACCTGTTTCCTGCTCCCCCGGGTGCTGCCCGGCGGCGAGCATAACGGCCTGCGTATCGAGCGGCTCAAGGACAAGCTCGGCAACCGGTCCAACGCCTCCGCCGAGATCGAGCTCGACGCCGCGCTGGCCTGGCAGGTCGGTGAGCCGGGCCGCGGGGTGGCCACGATCATCGAAATGGTGAGCGCGACCAGGCTCGACTGCGTGCTCGGCAGCGCCGCCGGTATGCGGCTGGCAAGCGTCGCGGCGGTGCATCACGCCAGCCACCGCCAGGCGTTCGGCAAGGATCTGATCGCGCATCCGCTGATGAGCAGTGTCCTGGCCGATCTCGTGCTGGAATCGCAGGCGGCGACCGTGCTTGCGCTCCGGCTGGCCGGGGCTGCCGACCGGGCCATCCGCGGCGACGCGGCCGAATCGGCGCTGCTGCGGGCGGCCCTTCCCGCGGCCAAGTACTGGGTGTGCAAACGCACGCCCGCGCACGCCGCCGAGGCACTCGAATGCCTGGGCGGGAACGGGTACGTGGAGGAATCCGGGATGCCCCGGCTGTACCGGGAGGCGCCGCTGAACTCGATCTGGGAGGGGTCGGGGAACGTGACCGCGCTCGACATCCTGCGCGCGCTCGGCCGTACCCCCGACTGTGCCGACGCCCTGCTCGCCGAGCTCGACCTGGCTGCCGGCGGTGACCGGAGACTCGATACGGCACTGGCCGGCCTGCGGGACCTGCTGGCCGGCCTGGACACGGCAAGCAGCCTGGAAGCGCAGTACGGTGCGCGGCGGCTGGCCGGGCTGATCGCCGTTACCATGCAGGCGGCGCTGCTGGTCCGGCACCTGCCGGGCCCGGTCGCGGACGCGTTCTGCGGCTCCCGGCTCGGTCCCGCCACGGCCGGCGGTCCTGGCGTCCCGTTCGGCAGCCTGCCGGACGGGCTCGAGCCGGCCGCGATCCTCGAGCGTGCCCGGATCACGGTGCGAGGATAGGGTCGGCTGATGCGCCTCTGGCCGGGAACCCCCTATCCGCTGGGCGCGACCTGGGATGGCGCCGGCACCAACTTCGCGCTGTTTTCCGAGGTGGCGGACGGGGTGGAACTATGCCTGCTGAACGGCGGCAGCGACGGCGGCGAGCCGCAGGGGCTGCACGGCCCGCGCGCCGAGCAGCGGGTCGAGCTGACCGAGGTGGACGGGTTCGTGTGGCACGGGTACCTGCCCGATATCGGGCCAGGCCAGCGCTATGGCTACCGCGTCCACGGGCCCTACGAGCCTGCCCAGGGCCACCGCTGCAATCCGTCGAAGCTGCTGCTCGACCCGTACGGGAAGGCGGTGCACGGCCAGGTGCGCTGGCACGAGGCGCTGTTCGGGTACCGCTTCAGCGATCCGGAGCAGGCCAGCACCGCGGACAGCGCGCCGTTCATGCCCTCGAATGTGGTGGTCAACCCGTTCTTCGACTGGGGCGATGACCGCCCGCCCCGCACGCCTTACCACGAAACGGTCATCTACGAGGCGCACGTCCGCGGCCTCACCCTGCGCCATCCGGAGGTCCCGCCCGACCAGCGGGGCAGCTATGCCGGGCTGGCGCACCCGGCCGTGATCGAGCACCTGACCCGGCTCGGGGTGACCGCCGTTGAGCTGATGCCGGTCCATCAGTTCGTGTCCGAGCACGAGCTGACCGAGCGCAGGCTGTCCAACTACTGGGGCTACAACACCATCGCGTTCCTCGCCCCGCACAACGGCTACTCCTCGGCCATCGCGCCGGGCGGGCAGGTCGGCGAGTTCAAGGCGATGGTGAAAGCACTCCACGGGGCGGGCATCGAGGTCATCCTGGACGTGGTCTACAACCACACCGCGGAAGGCGATCACCGGGGCCCGACGCTGTCCTTCCGGGGCATCGACAACGCCGCCTACTACCGGATCGCCGATGAGGACAAGAGCTTCTACGTCGACTACACCGGGTGCGGCAACAGCTTCAACGTCCGCTCCCCGCACGCGCTCCAGCTCATCATGGACTCGCTGCGGTACTGGGTGCTGGACGCGCACGTGGACGGGTTCCGGTTCGACCTCGCATCCGCACTCGCCCGGGAACTGCACGACGTGGACCGGCTGTCCGCCTTCTTTGACCTGGTCCAGCAGGACCCGGTGGTCTCGCAGGTCAAGCTGATCGCCGAGCCCTGGGATGTCGGCGAGGGCGGCTATCAGGTCGGCAACTTCCCGCCCCTGTGGAGCGAGTGGAACGGCAAGTACCGCGACACGGCGCGGGACTTCTGGCGCGGGCAGCCGGGGAGCGTCCCCGAGTTCGCCTCCCGGCTGTCAGGCTCAAGCGACCTGTACGAGACCAGCGGCCGCCGCCCGGTCGCCTCCATCAACTTCATCACCTGCCACGACGGGTTCACCCTGCGCGACCTGGTCTCCTATGACCGCAAGCACAACGAGGCCAACGGCGAGGGCGGCGCGGACGGCAGCGACGACAACCGGTCGTGGAACTGCGGGGTCGAGGGCCCCACCAAGGACAAGGCCGTCCTCGATCTGCGGGCCCGGCAGCAGCGCAACCTGCTGGCCACCCTCTTCTGCTCGCAAGGGGTTCCGATGCTGCTCGCCGGGGACGAACTTGGGCGTACGCAGCGGGGGAACAACAACGCTTATTGCCAGGACAGCGAGGTGTCATGGGTGGACTGGGGGCTGGCCGCCAGCCGCGCCGCACCGCTGGAATTCGCCCGGGAGCTGGCCGCGTTCCGCCGTGAGCACCCGATCTTCCGGCGGCGCCGCTTTTTCCGTGGCCGTCCCGACGACGGCGACAGCCCCACCGACATCGCCTGGCTCACCCCGTCCGGCCGGGAGATGGCCGGCCAGGACTGGGACACCCCCTATGCCCGCGCGATGATGGTGTTCCTCAACGGGGACGCCATCACCGAACCGGGCCCGCGCGGCGAGCCGGTCCGTGACGACACCTTCCTGATCCTGTTCAGCGCCCACCACGAGCCGGTCACGTTCACCCTGCCCGGCCCGAAGTTCGGCGGGCGATGGGCCGTCACCTTCGACACCGCGGCAGGCCAGGCCGGCGAGGCGGTCGAGACGGGCGGGTCCAGGTACCGGGCAGGCGGTCAGATCGTGCTGCCCGGGCACTCGATGATGGTGCTGCGCCGGGCCGCCGCGGGCCGGGGCGCCCGGGGCGCGCGGCCCGGCGGCAGCCGGTAGCGCCGGCCGCACGCCCGAACGGCGCTCTGCTACTGTCCGGCCGTGCGGCAGATCTATCCGGAGCCGGCCGTCCTGACCGACGGCGAGCTCGCCTCCCGGTACAGGTACCCGGATCAGGGCGGGCGGGCAATCCGCGCCGGGCGGGGCGAGTACTGGCTGCGGGCCAACATGGTCAGCAGCCTCGACGGGGCGGCGACCGCCGGAGGCCGCTCCGGGGGCCTGTCCGGCGGGGCCGACCAGCAGGTGTTCGCGATGCTGCGGGCGCTCGCCGACGTCATCGTGGTCGGCGCCGGGACGGCGAGGGTGGAAGGGTACCGCCCGGTCAGGCCGGGTGAGGAAGGCACGCGCTGGACCTGGCTGCGCGCGGGCCGCACCCCTGCCCCGCCGATCGCGGTGGTCACCCGCAGGCTCGACCTCGACCTGGCGGGCCCGCTGCTGGCCGCGCCGTCCGGTCATGCCCGCACCATCGTGATCACCACCGAGGCGGCGCCGCCGGACCGGCGGGCAGCCGCGGCCGGCACCGCCGAGCTCATCGTCGCCGGCCGGGAGAGCGTGGACGTCCGGGCCGCGGTCGGCGCGCTGGCCGATCGCGGCCACCGGCGCATCCTGACCGAGGGCGGCCCGCACCTGCTGAGCCAGATCATCGAGGCTGACCTGCTCGACGAGCTGTGCCTGACCTTCAGCCCGCTTCTGGTCGGGCCCGGGGCGAGCCGGATCGTCGCTGACATCGGCCCGCTCCAGCAGCCGGGCGGCGCAGGCGCCCGGCCGCTCAGGCTGGCCCATGTGCTGGCCGACGACGGGTACCTGCTCTGCCGGTACGTGCGGCCCCCGGACGGCTGAACTGCTAGCCGGCCGGGGAGGCGAGGATGTCGGCCAGGTCGAAGCTGACAGGCTCCTCCAGCTGGTCATAGGTGCATGAACGGGGATCGCGGTCGGGCCGCCAGCGGACGAACTGCGCGGTGTGCCGGAACCGGGGGCCTTCCATGTGGTCGTAGCGGACCTCCACCACCCGCTCCGGCCGCAGCGGGGTGAAGGACAGATCCTTGGCGGCGTTCCACCGGCTGTGCTCGGCCGCCCGCGGGGTCCGCGTCCCCGTCTCCTGGCGCGCCCAGTTCCACGGATGCTCGTCAAACGTGGTGACAAGCGGCTGGAGCTCGGCGAACAGCTCACGGCGGCGGGCCATCGGGAACGCGCCGATGACACCGACACTGGCCAGGTCCCCGGTGTCGCGGTACAGGCCGAGCAGGAGCGAGCCGATGGCCTCCGGGCCGGACTTGTGAGTCCGGTAGCCGGCCACCACGCAGTCGGCCGTCCGCTCGTGCTTGACCTTGAACATGACCCGCTTGTCCGGCTCGTACGTGCCCGCCAGCGGTTTGGCGATGATCCCGTCAAGCCCGGCCCCCTCGAACCGGGCGAGCCACTGCCGCGCCAGGGCGCGGTCGGTGGTCGCTGGCGTCAGGTGGACCGGCGCGGCCACGCCAGCGAGCGCCTCCGCCAGCGCCGCCCGGCGCTGCTCGAAGGGGCGCTGCGTGAAGTCGGTGTCGCCCAGGGCAAGCAGGTCGAACGCGACGAAATGGGCAGGTGTCTGGGCCGCGAGCAGCGTGACCCGGCTGGCCGCGGGATGGATCCGCTGCAGCAGCGCCTCGAAATCGAGCCTGCGGCCGTCCGGGCCGGGGATCACGATCTCCCCGTCGATCACGCACCGGGGCGGGAACTGGCTGGTGATCGCGGCGACCAGCTCGGGGAAGTACCTGGTCATCGGCCGCTCGTTGCGGCTGCCGATCTCCACCTCGCCGTCATCGGCGAAGACGATGGAACGGAATCCGTCCCACTTCGGCTCGTAGCTGTACGGGCCATCGGGAATCTGGTTGACCGGCTTGGCCAGCATCGGCGCGACCGGTGGGTTGACCGGAAGGTGCATCCCCCCATCTTCCACGCCCGGCATCCCGGGGGTGCCGGCCGGCACCCCGGACTGGTCACGGATCAGTAATGGCCGGCCAGGATCACCGTGGCATCCGGCTGCCTTCCGGCTGGCCCGGCCGGGCGCCGCATCCGCCAGCCGCCGGTCAGCGCCAGCAGGACGACGGCCAGCAGGCAGGCCAGCCGCACCAGGGGCACCAGCAGCACCTGGTCCGCGTGGCCTATCGGCTCAAGCCAGCCGACCGCCACCCTGCCTGGCATGCCGGGCATGGAGTAGATGGTGGCGGCGGCCAGCCGGGCCAGCATCGGCCAGTCCAGGCGGGATGCCGGGTAGAGGGCGAGCAGGCAGAAGACCATCGCGTCGTACCAGGGCCGCTGGTAGGGCCAGACCAGCAGCCAGGCCAGGCTCAGCGCGAGGGCGGGCCGGACCGCCGGGCGGGCGGGGGCGCCGTCGGGCAGCCGCCGCAGCAGCAGCCAGCCCACCGCGGCCAGCAACGGCACCACCATCAGCGTCAGGCCGGGCAGATGGGCCAGCCCGAACTGCCGGGAGAACAGCTCGTAGAAGTTGTCGCTGGTGAGGCTGGCGTCCCGGTAGAACAGCACGGCGATCGCCGGTGGCCCGAACCACAGATACGACGGGAGCAGGACCAGCAGCGCCCCGGCGGCCACCAGGAGCAGTGTGCGCGGGGACCTGCGGGCCGCCCAGGCGATGCCCAGGCCGAACAGCGCGAAAGTGATCTTGATGTTGACCGCCATGCCGACCAGGGCGCCAGCGGCCAGGGCGGACAGGACGCGGGGCCTGGTGCCCGCCTGCCCCCGGCCGGTCAGGGACGGGCTGACCAGGACCAGGGCGAGGAAGCCGATGGCGGCGGCGACCGCGTCCACGTGGCCGGCGGCGACCAGTCCCCACAGCAGCAGGGGGTTGAGCGACCACAGCAGGTGTGCCCGGGCGCGGCCCGCCGGATCGGCGCGCAGCAGCCGGTCCAGGGCCAGCACCACGATGGCGAAGGCCAGCGCGTTCCACGCCTTCAGCCAGAACGTGATCCGGGCGGCCGAGGCACCGCCGAGAATGGCCGCCGTGCCCTGCTCGATCGTCGCCAGCGGCCCGTAGAGCGAGTGCTTGGTCTGCCAGGGGACGGGAGCGAAGGCCCCGACGGGGTCGTCGGTCAGCCGGAGCTGGAAGGGGGTCATGACGTAGGGGTCGTGGCCGATCGCCACCATCCGCCCGTAGGCGGCATAGTCGAGGCTGTCGGTGGATCCCGCGGGCGGCAGCACCGCGAGCACCGCGGTCACGGCCAGCGCCGCCAGCACCAGCAGCCGGGCCGGCGGGCGCGCCCCCCGGCCGATCGCCACCAGCCCGGCGGCCACCCCGCCGGCGCCGGTGACCGCCGCCGCCCACAACCCGCCCGTGACCAGCCCCGCCGTGGGATGCAAGGCGATCCACCACGGCGGCCCGGCCCCCGGCCGCGGCACGGTCACCACGGCCCGGCTCGGCCCGGCCACCGAAACCGCGATCATGACCAGCAATGAGAAACCGATACCGGCCAGCGCCAGCCAGCCCAGGAGCCTGGTCCTGGCGCCAGGCGGCACCGTGGTCACGACTGGTTCGCTGATGGGCCACGCTCCGGCTGGCCGCGCCCCCGCCGCCCGGCAGGCGGACCGCGGAAGGGCATGACCTGATCACAGGTGGGTAATTCACCACTCCGAACAGCTACCGAGCCGCTGCAGCGGGGATCACCCGCCGGAGCGCTGGCTCATGGATCGGGAACGTCCCGCGACCGCGGCGGAGTTCCGCCAGACGCCTGCTAGCAGGCAAAATGTCTGGCAGAAATGCGTAATGAATCAGTATCGGGCGCAGTAATGCCAGCATTAGGCCCGGAATGCGCCAGGTTAAAAGGTGTGGATAACAAAGGCCGTGGCCTCAGGGGTGCTTGCGCAGCCTCTCCAGCGCCTCGGCAAGGATGGCGGCGCCATCGGAGTCGCTGCGCCGCTCCTTCACGTAGGCCAGGTGAGTCTTGTAGGGCTCGCTGCGCGGCGGCCCCGGCGGGTTTGCCTGGTCACGGCCGGCCGGGAACCCGCACCGGGGGCAATCCCAGGTTTCCGGCACGGCCGCATCACTGGCGAAACTCGGCCGGGTTTCATGGTTGTTGGAGCACCAGAAGGAGACGTGCACCCGCGGTGCCGACTCGCCACGTTCCGCCTCGCCCATGGGACCCGCCCCGACGCGGCTTCCCCGGATGGCATTGCCACTACTCACAGACCACCCCTTGCCCTTTCCGCTGCCCGTGGCCGTCAGTGATTCAGCAACAAGTTGAGGGCGACGATGCAGAGGAACCAGACGACCCCGGTGAAGATAGTGAGCCGGTCCAGATTCCGCTCGACGACGGACGATGAGCCGAGCGAGGAGCTCATCCCGCCGCCGAACAGGTCCGACAAGCCACCGCCCTTGCCCTTGTGCAGCAGGACGAGCAGCACCATGAGCAGGCTGGTGATGATGAGGACGACAGAAATTCCGATAACCACTGCCGGTGCTCGTCCTTCCAGGTCTGCTGCTGCTACGGCGTTCCGCTGCTACGACACGCTGCTATGTCAAGGGTGCCATGACACTCAGGCGGGCACGGCCAGTTCCCGATACCGGCAGATCCGGACGAATTCACCGGCATCGAGGCTGGCACCACCGACCAGTGCTCCGTCGATGGCTGGCTGCGCCATGATCGCAGCGATGTTGTCGGCCTTAACCGACCCGCCATACAGGATACGCACATCCAGGGCTACATCGTGCCCGTGAACCGCGGAAACCCGCTCCCGGATCGCGTGGCAGACCTCCTGAGCGTCCTCGGGCCGGGCCACTTCCCCGGTGCCGATCGCCCATACCGGCTCGTAGGCGACGACCAGGCCGGCGACCTGTTGCGCGCCGATACCGCTCAGTGAGCCGTCGAGCTGGGCCAGCGTGTGGGCGATGTGATCGCCGGCCTGGCGGACGGCCAGATTCTCGCCCACGCACACGATCGGGGTGATCCCCGACCGCAAGGCCGCGATGGCCTTCGCGTTCACGACCGCGTCGTCCTCGCCGTGGTACTGGCGCCGTTCGGAGTGGCCGGCCAGCACGTAGGTGCAGCCCAGCTTGGCCAGCATCGGCCCGGATACCTCGCCGGTGTAGGCGCCCTCGTCGTGGACGGAGATGTCCTGCGCACCGTAGCGGATCCGCAGCTTGTCCCCCGCCACCAGCGTCTGCACGCTGCGAAGCGCCGTGAACGGTGGCAGCACCGCCACCTCGGTGGCGTCGAAGTCCTTGTCGGTGAGGGTGAAGGCCAGCTTCTGGACCAGCGCTATCGCCTCGAAATGGGTGTTGTTCATCTTCCAGTTGCCCGCCATGAGCGGCATCCGGCCGCGCCCCGTGCCGCCGGCGCTCCCCGCGCCCCCGGCCCGGCTCACTGGTCCTCCAGCGCGGTCAGCCCGGGCAGCTCCGCGCCCTCCAGGTATTCCAGGCTGGCCCCGCCACCGGTGGAGATGTGCGTGAACGCGTCGTCCGGGAAACCCAGCTTCCGGATGGCCGCCGCGGAGTCACCGCCGCCCACCACGGTCAGGCCGGTTACGGCGCTGATCGCCCGGGCCACGGCCAGGGTGCCGCCTGCGAACGCGGGGAACTCGAACACCCCGGGCGGCCCGTTCCAGAACACCGTCTTCGCATCGGCCAGCCGGCGCGCGAACAGCTCCCGCGTGGCGGGGCCGATGTCGAGCGCGATCCGGCCGGCGGGGACGTCCTGGCCGGTCACCACCTCGGCGACGGCGTCGGCCCCGAAATGGTCGGCTACCAGGTGGTCCACCGGCAGCACCACTTCCACCCCGGCCCTGGCCGCCTCCTCGAGCACGGTGGACACCCGCGGGATCTGATCGGCCTCCAGCATCGACCCGCCGGTCTCGACCCCGCGGGCGGCCAGGAACGTATAGGCCATGCCGCCGCCGATGAGCAGCCGGTTGACGCGGCTGAGGAGGTTGCCGATGACCGCCAGCTTGTCCGACGGCTTGGCGCCTCCCAGCACCACCACGTAGGGCCGCGGCGGGTCGGTGGTGAGCTGGCGCAGCACCGAGAGCTCCGCCAGCACCAGCTGCCCAGCCGCGTGCGGCAGCAGCCGTGGCACGTCGTAGACGCTGGCGTGCCTGCGGTGCATGGCACCGAACCCGTCGCCGACATAACGGCTGGCGAGGGCGGCCAGCCTGCCCGCCAGCGCCGTCCGCTCCGCGTCGTCCTTGCTGGTCTCGGCGGGCTCGAACCGCACATTCTCGAGCAGCGCGACATCGCCGTCGTCCAGCCCGGCCGCCGTGGCGGCGGCCGACTCGCCGGCCACGTCACCGGCGAACGCGACCGGCTGGCCGAGCAGCTCCGCCAGCCTGGCCGCGACCGGCCGCAGCGACGGGCCACCGGCCGCACGGGCGGTGTAGTCGCCGCCCTTGGGCCTGCCGAGATGAGCACAGACGATCACCCGGGCGCCGCGGCCGGTCAGGGCCGTCAGGGTGGGCAGGCTGGCCCGGATCCGGCGGTCATCGGTGATCGTGGTGCCGTCGAGCGGCACATTGAGGTCGGCGCGCAGCAGGACCGCCTGCCCCGCGACGTCGAGGTCGTCGACCCGCTTCATCGGCACCGGAATCCCGTTTTGCAGGGGCTTGGGGGGTTATGGGTCCAGCGGTTCCGGTGAGCTGTCATCCCAGCCGCCCGCCGACGAGTGCCGTGATGTCGACCAGCCGGCTGGTGTAGCCCCACTCGTTGTCGTACCAGCCGATCACCTTGACCTGGTCACCGAGGGTCATGGTGAGACCGGAATCGAACGTGCAGGAGTAAGGGGTGCCGACGATGTCGGACGACACGATCGGGTCGCTGGTGTAGTGCAGGTAGCCCTTGAGCGGGCCGTCGGCCGCCGCCCGGTACGCCGCGTTCACCTCGTCCACGGTGACGTCCCGGGCGACCTGGACCACCAGGTCGGTGACCGAGCCGTCCATGACAGGCACCCGCATCGACATCCCGTCCAGCTTGCCCTTGAGCTCGGGCAGCACCAGCGCGGTCGCCCGGGCGGCCCCGGTGGTGGTGGGGATGATGTTCTGCGCGGCGGCGCGGGCACGGCGCAGGTCCTTGTGGACGAAGTCCAGGATCACCTGGTCGTTGGTGTAGGCGTGGATGGTGGTCATCAGGCCCTTGACGATGCCGAAGCTGTCCAGCAGCACCTTCGCCAGCGGCGCCACGCAGTTGGTGGTGCAGGACGCGTTGGAGATGATGTCGTGCTTGCCCGGGTCGTAGGCGTCGTCGTTGACCCCCATCACGATGGTGATGTCCTCGCCTTTGGCGGGGGCGGAGATGATGACCTTCTTCGCGCCGGCCGCCAGGTGCTTGCGCGCGTCCTCGGCCTTGGTGAAGTGGCCTGTCAACTCGATCACCACGTTGACCCCCAGGTCGCGCCACGGCAGGGCGGCAGGGTCCCGTTCGGCGAGCCAGGTGAGGCGCTGGTCCCCGGCCACGATGGCGCCGTCGGCGCCGTGGATGTCGAGGTCGAGGGTGCCCATGACGGTGTCGTACTTGAGCAGGTGCGCGAAGGTCGCCATGTCGCCAAGGTCGTTGGCGGCCACGATCTCGATATCGCCGGGCTGCCCGCCGGCCTGGGCGGCGTGCACGGCGCGCCAGAAGTTGCGCCCGATCCGGCCGAATCCGTTGATGCCCACGCGGATGGTCACGGCTCTGATCTCCTCATCCATAGCTGCTAGGTTGCCCGGGCGCGCCCCCGGGCAGTAGACCCTACCGGACAACGTTCCCGCCGCTAGCGCACCCTATCCGCCGCCGTGCCGCCAGGGCCGAAAGCCACTCTGTCGGGGGGCAACTTGGGCTACCCACTCCGTGGCCCGTGGGGTAGGACTCACGGAAGGAGCATCTCCGGTGTCAGCAGCGCGTCGGTGCCGGGAATGTTCTCCTCGCGCGCGCGTTTGTCCGCCATGGCCAGCAGGCGCCGGATCCGGCCGGCGATCGCGTCCTTGGTCAGCGGCGGGTCCGCCAGCTGGCCAAGCTCCTCCAGGCTGGCCTGCCGATGCTCGATCCGCAGCTGGCCGGCCACCGTGAGGTGCTCCGGCGCGTCGGCGCCGAGGATCTCCAGCGCCCGTTCCACCCGTGCGCCCGCCGCGACGGCCGCCCGCGCGCTGCGGCGCAGGTTGGCGTCGTCGAAATTGGCCAGCCGGTTCGCGGTGGCACGGACCTCGCGCCGCATCCGCCGCTCCTCCCAGGCGAGCACGCTGTCATGGGCGCCCAGCCGGGTGAGCAGCGCACTGATCGCATCCCCGTCCCTGACCACGACCCGGTCCACCCCCCGCACCTCGCGGGCCTTCGCGTGGATCTTCAGCCGCCGGGCCGCCCCGACCAGTGCCAGCGCCGCCTCCGGGCCGGGGCAGGTGACCTCGAGCGCCATCGACCGGCCCGGCCCGGTCAGGCTGCCGTGGGCCAGGAACGCACCCCTCCAGGCGGCCTCGCAGTCGCAAGTGGTGCCGGCCACGACCTGCCGGGGCAGGCCGCGGACGGGCCGCCCGTGGCTGTCCACCAGGCCGGTCTGCCGGGCCAGGCTGTCACCGTCCTTGCGCACCCTGACCACATAACGGTTGCCTTTGCGGAGCCCGCTGGGAGCCAGCACGATCAGCTCGGAGGAATGGCCGAACACTTCGGCCACGTCCTTGCGCAGCGGCGGGCGGCGGCCCCGGTGTCCAGCTCGGCCTCGATCACGATCCGGCCGGCCGCCAGGTGCAGGCCGCCGGCGAAGCGCAGCAGGGTGGACACCTCCGCCTTGCGGCAGCACGGCTTGAGTACGGTGACGCGGCTCAGCTCGTCCTTCACCAGGCCAGTCATGGCCATCGGTTCACTCCCCCTCGAAGATCTCTGCGAATGCCCCCGCCAGCTGCCGCGGATCGTGGCGCGGGGACCCGTCCCGCATCGCCAGGTCCGCGAGGGCCAGCCTGCCGCCCAGCAGGCCGGCCGCCTTCTCCAGTTCTGCTGGCGACCCGCCCGCCGCGCCGCGGTCGGCCAGCACAATGTCCACGGTAAGCTCCGGCGCGTGATCGGCGAGCACTTCCAGGTGCGTATGTGGTGAGAATCCGCCGGTCTCGCCCGGCTGCGGCACCAGGTTCAGCGCCACCAGGCGGCGAGCGCGGGTGGATGTCAGCGCCTCGGCCAGTTCCGGGACGAGCAGGTGCGGCAGGACGCTGGTGAACCATGAGCCCGGCCCGAGCACCACCCAGTCCGCGTCCCGGATCGCGGCTACCGCCTCCGGGCAGGCGGGGGGATCGGCCGGGATGAGCGAGATCGACCGCACCCGCCCGGTGGTGGAGGCGCAGGCTGCCTGGCCGCGAACGGTGCTGATCCGGCCCGGGTGCGCCGGGTCCGCCCCCTCCACCTCGGCGACCAGATCCAGCGGGACCGACGCCATGGGCAGCACCCGGCCGTGTGCGCCCAGCAGCCGGCCCACCCAGTCCAGCCCCTGGACGGTGTCCCCCAGCAGTTCCCACAGCGCCACGATGAGCACGTTGCCGACGGCGTGCCCGGCCAGCCCCGAGCCGCCGGCGAACCGGTGCTGCACCACCCGGCTCCAGGTGGTGCCCCAGGCGTCGTCGCCGCACAGGGCGGCGAGCGCCATCCGCAGGTCGCCCGGGGGGAGCACCCCGAAGTCACGGCGGAGCATGCCGCTGGACCCGCCGTCGTCGGCCACGGTGACGATCGCGGTGAGCTGACGGGTCACCCGGCGCAGCGCGGACAGGGAGGCGAACAGCCCGTGGCCGCCACCGAGCGCCACCACCCGCGGGTTCAGCGGGCGAACGGCGGGAACCACCCGGGCCGGCTCCGGCCCCGCTTCCTTTGCCGTCACTCGCGCCCCAGGTCGCGGTGCACGACCTGGATCCCCAGGCCGGTCTCCTCCAGCCGTTCCGCGATCTGCTCGGCGATCGCCACGCTGCGGTGCTTGCCGCCGGTGCAGCCGATCGCGAGCGTCACATACTGCTTTCCCTGACGCTCGTAACCGGCCAGGGTCACCCGCAGTGCGGTGAGGTAGGCGTCGAGGAAATCCGCGGCACCCAGCTGGCTGAGAACGTACTCCCGGACCCGTTCATCCTGACCGGTCAGCGGGGCGAGTGCCTCGATCCAGCGGGGATTGGGCAGGAACCTGCAGTCCGCCACCAGATCGGCGTTGACCGGCAGACCGTACTTGTAACCGAACGACACCACGCTCACCCGTGGGGCGACCGCCGCGCTGGCCCCGAAGAAATCCTGCAGCCTGGCCCGCAGTTCGTGCACGTTGAGCGCGGACGTGTCGAGCACCAGGTCCGCCTCGCCGCGGACGGTCCGCAGTAGCTCGCGCTCGGCCGCGATCCCGTCCACCACCCGGCCGTCCTCCTGCAGCGGGTGCGGGCGGCGCACGCTCTCGAACCTGCGGACGAGCGTGTCGTCCGCGGCCTCCATGAAGACCACGCGTGGCCGGACTCCCCGGGTGGCGAGCTCGGTGATGGCGGACTGGAGATCACTGGAGAAGGCACGGCTGCGCACGTCCATCACGGCGGCGATCCGCGGCAGCGCCCCCTTGGCGCGGCGGGCCAGATTGATCATCGTGGGGAGCAGGCCGGGCGGCAGGTTGTCGATGACGAACCAGTCCAGGTCTTCCAGCGTCTTGGCGGCCGTGCTCCTGCCCGCGCCCGACATCCCGGTGATGATCACGATGTCGGCTACCGGGCTGGCGGTGCCTGACTCGGGTGCCTCGCGGCCCGTTACCGTCTGGTCCATCCCCGCATCCCCCCGCCTGTCACGACGTTCCCCCCTCGGTGGTCTTGGCGGCTGCCTGCTCCGGCCGCAGGACCGCAAGGACCGCGCCGGCCAGATTCGGCCCGATGCCGGGCACCAGCGCCAGTTCCGCGGGGGTGGCCGCGGCGATCCGGCGGACCGAGCCGAAGTGCCGTAGCAGCGTAGCCCGGCGGGCCGGGCCGAGTCCCGGGACACTGTCGAGCTCGCTGACGGCGAGTGCCTTCGACCGCTTCGCCCGGTGGTAGGTGATGGCGAAGCGGTGCGCCTCGTCGCGTACCCGCTGCAGCAGGTAGAGGCCCTCACTGGTGCGCGGCAGGATGACCGGTGCGTCCTCGCCGGGCAGCCAGACCTCCTCCAGCCGCTTGGCCAGCCCGCACACGGCGACGTCGTCGATGCCGAGCCCTTCCAGCGCCGATACCGCCGCGCCGACCTGCGCCGGGCCGCCGTCGATCACCACCAGGTTGGGCTGGTAGGCGAACTTGCGCTGGCGGAAATCGGGTTCGCCCGCACCCGCCGCCGGATCGCCCAGCACGTCAAGTTCGCCGGTTGTCTCGCGTTCCTCCAGATACCGGCGGAAGCGGCGGGTGATGACCTCGTGCACCGAGGCGACGTCGCCTTCCCCGCCGGTCCCGCGGACGCTGAACCGGCGGTACTCGCTCTTGCGTGCCAGCCCGTCCTCGAACACCACCATGGACGCGACCACGTGCGTGCCCTGCAGGTTGGAGACGTCATAGCACTCGATCCGTAGCGGGGCCTGGTCGAGCCCCAGGGCTTCCTGGATCTCGTTCAGGGCCAGGCTGCGGGTGGTCAGGTCGCTCGCCCGCCGGGTCTTGTGCAGGGTCAGCGACTCCGCCGCGTTCCGCGCCACGGTGTCGAGCAGCGCTTTCTTGTCGCCGCGGCGTGGCACCCGCAGGC
The DNA here is from genome assembly GCA_963741615.1 of uncultured Actinomycetes bacterium. Taxonomy (GTDB): domain Bacteria; phylum Actinomycetota; class Actinomycetes; order Streptosporangiales; family Streptosporangiaceae; genus UBA9676. Next base: position 457,939 of record CAVUIU010000029.1, on the reverse strand, counting down.
TCACCCGGCCGCCCCGGCGGCCCGCGAGCCACTCCTCCACCGCCTGGGCGCTGGGCGGCAGCACCGGGACAAGCACCTCGCGGGGGACGGTGACGCCGCTGGCGCCGGCAGCGCCGGCAGCGGTGCCCTTCCGGTCCTGCGCACCGGTACCGGGCTGCTGCCCGTTCCCGGCGATGCCGCCCCCGCCGTACACCTGGCTCAGGAAGTGCTCGACGAGCTGGCCGTCGCTGACGTCCTCGACCTTGTCCACGACCCAGCCGCGCTGGCCCCGGACCCGGCCGCCGCGGACGTAGAAGACCTGGACGGCGGCCTCGAGTTGGTCCCCGGCCAGGGCTATGACGTCGCAGTCGGTGCCGTCGGGCAGGACCACCGCCTGCTTCTCCAGCGCCCGCTCCAGGGCCTGGATGTCATCGCGCAGCCGGGCGGCCCGCTCGAACTCCTCGGCCGCGGCAGCGGCCCGCATCTGAGCCTCCAGCCTGCGGGTGAAGCGGGCGGTCTGGCCGGCCATGAAGTCGCAGAACTCCTCGGCCAGGCGGCGGTGCTCGGCCTGGCCGATCCGCTCCACACAGGGCGCCGAGCATTTGCCGATGTAACCCAGCAGGCACGGCCGGCCGATCTGGCGGGCGCGCTTGAACACCCCGGCCGAGCAGGTCCGGACCGGGAACACCCGCAGCAGCGTGTTGACGGTCTCCCTGATGGCCCAGGCGTGGGAGTACGGGCCGAAGTAGCGGGTCCCGCGCCGCCTGGCGCCCCGCATCACCATGACCCGGGGGTACTCCTCGTCCATGGTGACCGCGAGGTAGGGGTAGCTCTTGTCGTCCCGGTAGCGCACGTTGAACCGGGGGTCGAACTCCTTGATCCAGGAGTACTCCAGCTGGAGCGCCTCGACCTCGGTGCCCACGACCGTCCAGTCGACCCCGGCCGCGGACGTGAGCATCGACTGGGTGCGCGGGTGCAGGCCGGCGAAATCGGCGAAGTAGGAATTGAGCCTTGCCCGCAGGTTCTTGGCCTTGCCCACATAGATGACCCGGCCCCGGCCGTCGTGGAACCGGTAGACCCCCGGCGACTCAGGAATCGAGCCCGGGGACGGCCGGTAGGCATGGGGATCCGTCACGCAGCAACTCTATGCGCGCAGGGCTTCCCCGCGGGGGAAGGCGGGCGCGGCTGCCGCGCCGTTCATGCGGGCTGGAACGGGCAGGCCGGGTCCTCGGCCAGCGGATCGCCGGTGGCCGCGTAGGCGCGGGCCCGCGATCCACCGCAGAGGTCTGCGTAGGCGCAGCGGCCGCACCGGCCGCCGAACCGGGCCTGGCGGATCGCGACCAGCACCGGGTCGTCCCGGTAGATCCGGCTCAGCGGCCGCTCGCGCACGTTGCCCAGTGCCAGCGGGAGGAACCCGGCCGGGAAGACATCCCCGTTGTGGGCGATGAAAACGATGCCCTTGCCGTCCCGGGTCGCTGCGGTGTGCGCGCGGGGCCGCCGGGCGGGCACGCCCAGTGAGCGGCCGAGTTCGCCTGACAGCGCCCGGTAGAGGGGCCGCCGCGGCGCCGGGATCCCGGCCCGCCTGGCCGCGACGACGCGCCGGAAGAACGGCGCCTCCACTGTCCGCACCACGAAGCCATGCTGGGACGCGTCATACAGGAAATGGCAGACGTCCTCGTGCTCCGCCGGTGTCACCGCGCCCTCGGCCGTCCCCCGGCCGGTCTGCACGAGGAAGAAGACCTCCCAGGCGTGCACGCTGAGCCGGTCAAGCAGGGTGGCTACCTGGGCCAGTTCGGCCACGTTGGCGCGCATGACGGTCGTGTTGACCTGGACCGGCAGGCCGGCACCGACAAGGGCGGCGATGGCGGCGACGGTGTCAGGGAAGTGACCGGGGATACCGCGGATGCCCTCGTGGGTGGCGGCCGTGGCGCCGTCGAGGCTGACCGACACCGCCTTGACACCGGATTCCGCGATGCGGCCGATCATGGCGCGGTCAAGTGCCGGGGTCACCGACGGCGACAGCGCGATCGGGATCCCGGCCGATCTGGCATGCCCGATGAGATCGAACAGGTCGGGCCGCAGCAGGCAGTCACCGCCGGTGAGGACGAGGATCGGGTGCGGGGAACCGAATCCCGCCACCTGGTCGATGAGCCGGTGCCCTTCGCGGCGCCCGAGTTCGCCGGGGAGCGCCCGCGGCTGGGCGGACGCCCGGCAGTGGCGGCACGCGAGCTGGCAGGCCCGCGTCGTCTCCCAGAAGACGAGCATGGGCCGCGCGGCGAAATCGACGGCAGTGCGGGCTCTGGCGCTGGTGGGTGTCACGGCTGGCGCTTCCTGGACGGGTACGGGCCAGCGGGCGGGCCCGGCTCGCCCACGACGTTCCCAGCACCAATATCGTGCGGGCAGGGCCTAAGGTCCCGCCGCCGGTCCCGTCAGGCCGAGCGCACGCAGCTGGCGCCGGAGCTTGCTGGCCGTGGTGTACCGATGGGCGCGCAGGCCCATCTCGGCGGCGGCCTCGACGTTCGCCAGGTGGTCGTCGATGAAGACCGTTGCCGCCGGTTCCAGCTGGTACCGGCGCAGCAGGATCTCGAAGATCCTCCGGTCAGGCTTGGCCACACCCTCGAACCCGGAGATGACGAAGCCGTCGAGCCAGTCCATGAACGCGAACCTGGCCCGCCGCGGGGGGAACGTCGTGGGCTCCATGTTGCTGAGAGCCAGGCACTGCATGCCGTCCGCCTTCAGCTCGGCGAGAACCTCGACAGTGCCATCGATCTGGCCGGCCACCATCTCCTCGCCGCGCTCCGCCCACGCCATGATCATGTCCCGGTGGGCGGGGTACCGCCGGGCGAGGCGGCGGCATGACCGCGTGACGTCCTCCCCCAGGTCGTGCGCGTGGTGCCAGTCCTGGGTGCAGATCCGGGCGAGGAAGTCCTCCATCTCGGTCGGGTCCGCGAACAGCTGCCGGTAGAGGTACCGGGGATTCCAGTCCAGGAGTACTCCCCCGAGATCGAAGACCACGGCCGTGATCTTCTGCCCGGGCGCCGGGCCGGTCAGGACCCGTCCTCGAAGGCACTCACGGGGGGGCAGGCGCAGACCAGGTGGCGGTCCCCGTAGGCCTGGTCGATCCGCCGCACCGGGGGCCAGTACTTGGCCCGGCGGTCCCCCGGCAGCGGGTAGGCCGCGTCCTCGCGTTCGTAGGGATGCTTCCAGTCGGCGGCGAGCAGCATCGACGCCGTGTGCGGGGCATTGCGAAGCGGGTTGTCCTGCGGGTCGTATTCGCCGCTCTCGACCCGCGCGATCTCCTGCCGGATCGCGATCATCGCTGCGCAGAACCGGTCCAGCTCGGCCAGGTTCTCGCTCTCGGTCGGCTCGACCATGAGCGTGCCCGCCACCGGGAACGACATGGTGGGCGCGTGCAGCCCATAGTCGATCAGCCGCTTGGCCACGTCGTTGACGGTGACCCCGCTGTGCCTGGTGATCGGCCGCAGGTCGATGATGCACTCGTGGGCGACCAGCCCCTCCCGGCCGGTGTAGAGCACCGGGTAGTGCGGCGACAGCCGTCTCGCCACGTAGTTCGCGGCCAGGATGGCCGCCTGGGTCGCGCGGCGCAGGCCGCCGGCGCCCATCATCGCGATGTAGGCCCAGGAGATCGGCAGGATGCCCGCCGACCCGTACGGGGCCGCCGCGACCGGCCCGGCGCCCGGTGCACCCGGCAGGAAGGGGGCCAGGTGCTCGCGGGCCGCGACCGGTCCCACGCCCGGCCCGCCGCCGCCGTGTGGGATGCAGAACGTCTTGTGCAGGTTCAGGTGGGACACGTCGGCACCGAAGCGGCCCAGCCTGGCCAGCCCGACCAGCGCGTTGAGGTTGGCGCCGTCCACGTACACCTGGCCGCCCGCGGCGTGCACGAGGTCGCAGACGTCGGTCACGGTCTCCTCGAAGACACCGTTGGTGGACGGGTAGGTCAGCATGATCGCGGCCACCCGTCCCTCGTTTTCTGCCAGCTTCGCCCGCAGGTCGCCGAGGTCGATGGCGCCGTCGCCGCCGCACTTGACCACCGCCACCCGCAGCCCGGCGAGCACCGCGCTGGCGGCGTTCGTGCCGTGCGCCGACTCCGGGATCAGGCACATGTCGCGCCCGGCCGCGCCGCGGGCGGTGTGGTAGTGGCGGATCGCGAGCAGGCCGGCCAGCTCCCCCTGCGACCCGGCGTTCGGCTGCAGCGACACGGCCTGGTAACCGGTGATCTCGGCCAGCCAGCTCTCCAGCCCGCCGATGAGCTCGGCGTAGCCGAGCGCCTGCTCCGGTGGCGCGAAGGGGTGCAGGTCGGCGAACTCCGGCCAGGTGATGGCCTCCATCTCCGCCGCCGCGTTCAGCTTCAGGGTGCACGAGCCCAGTGGGATCATCGACCGGTCGAGGGCGATGTCGAAATCGGCCAGCCGGCGCAGGTAACGGAGCATGGCCGTCTCGCTCCGGTGCTCGTGGAAGACCGGGTGGGTGAGGTAGGCCGAGGTGCGCCGCAGCTCCGCCGGGAGCGCGTCGTGCGCCTCCGCCAGGCTCAGCGTCCCGGCGGCCTCGCCGGCCAGCGCGGCCGCGACCTCGCGCAGGTGGGCGTCGGTGGTCGTCTCGTCGCAGGCAACCTGCACCGTCTCCGGGTCCGCCAGGTACACGTTGTAGCCGGCCTGCCGGGCCCGTTCCACCGCGGCCGCCGCGCCGCCCGGCAGCCCGCGTACCCCGATGGTGTCGAAGAACGCGGGGGTATCCACCGCGGCACCCTGGGCGCGCAACGTCGCCGCCAGCACCGCGGCCTTGCCGTGCACCCGGCGGGCGATTGCCGCCAGGCCGTCGGGGCCGTGGTAGGCGGCGTACATCGCGGCGACGACCGCCAGCAGGACCTGCGCGGTGCAGATGTTGCTGGTCGCCTTCTCCCGGCGGATGTGCTGCTCCCGGACCTGCAGCGCGAGCCGGTAGGCGGGATTGCCGTCGGCGTCCACCGAGACGCCCACCAGGCGGCCCGGCAGCTGCCGGTGCAGGCGGTCGCTGACCGCGATGTAGGCGGCGTGCGGCCCGCCGAAGCCCATCGGGACGCCGAACCGCTGGGTGGTGCCGACCGCGATGTCGGCGCCCAGCTCCCCCGGCGGCGTGAGCAGGGTCAGCGCGAGCAGGTCCGCGGCAACGGCGACCGCCGCCCCCCGGGCGCTGGCGGCGGCGATGACCGGCCGCGGGTCGGCGATCTCGCCGCTGGCCGCCGGGCAGGCCAGCAGCACGCCGAACAGTTCCCCGTCCGGCTGGGCCGCCACCACCTCCGGGGTGAGCGGGGCGACGACCAGGTCGATGCCGAGCGGCTCGGCGCGGGTGGCCAGCACCGCCAGCGTCTGCGGCAGGCAGCCGGCGTCGGCCAGGAAGATCCTGCCCTTGCCCGCCGCCCGGCGGGCAAGGGTCATCGCCTCGGCGGCGGCGGTCGCCTCGTCCAGCAGGGACGCGCCCGCCACCGGCAGCCCGGTCAGGTCGGCGATCATCGTCTGGAAGTTCAGCAGGGCTTCCAGCCGCCCCTGCGAGATCTCCGGCTGGTAGGGCGTGTAGGCCGTGTACCAGGCGGGGTTCTCCAGCACGTTCCGGCGGATCACGGCCGGGGTGATGGTCGGGTAGTAGCCGAGCCCGATCATGGAGGTCAGGACGGTGTTCCGGCCCGCCAGCCGGCGCAGCTCGGCCTCCGCCTCGGTCTCCGACAGCGGCCCGGGCAGGCCGCGCAGGCCGGCCGCGCCGGTGCGGGCCAGCGCCGGTGGCAGCGCGGCCGTGGTGAGCTCGTCCAGCGAGGTATAGCCGACCGTGGCGAGCATCTGCCGCTGCTCGGCCGGGGACGTCCCGATGTGGCGTGCGGAGAAGTCCATGGAGCCTCCAGAGGGGAGCCACCGGGTACTGGGCACCCGGCTCAGGGTCCTCCCCCTCTGTCATCGCCCCCCGCCGTTGGGGCACCACGACTCCAGAGATGCCTGTCCCGTCCGGTCCCTGGTGCCTGAGAGGTTCCGGGGAGGTTGCCCCTTCGGCGCCCCGCGCTGGCGGCACGGGATCTCTCCCGGACGGTGTCGCCGGCGCTCCCGAGCTTACCGGAAGGACAGGGTCATATCTCGTCCCACCGGAACACCCGGACCGCGATCACGGTGAGCACGGCGGCGAACCCGAGCAGGATGCCCATGGCGGGCAGCGCGGAAGCCGGGCCGTCGCCCCGGGCCATCACGTTCTGCATGCCGACCACCAGGTAGCGCAGCGGCATGAAGTAGGAGACCTTCACGATCCATTGCGGCGCGAAGGCGAGCGGGATGAACGCACCGCCCAGGAACGCCATCGGCAGGACGATCAGGTTCACTATCGCGGTCGCGGCCTCCTGGGACTTGGCCAGCGCCCCTACCAGCAGCCCGATGGACAGGAAGGCGAGCGTGCCACAGATGACGACCGGGATCGCCATCCACCAGTAGGCGGTCAGCTTGAGCCCGAAATAGGGGGTGGTGGCGATGGCGATGAACACGAACGTCTCGACGATCGCGACCGCGACGCTCACCGTGATCCGGGCGGTGACGATCGACGTCGTGCCGACCGGGGCGAGCCGGAGCCTGCGCAGCAGCTTGTTCTTCCGCCACCCGACCAGGGTGAGCGCGGCCCCAAACGCGCCGCCGGAGGCGATCGCCCAGCCGAGCAGTCCCGGCGTCAGGTACTGAATCGGTTTGAGCGACTTGTCCTCCACCTGCTGGGTGGCCAGCTGGTAGGCCGCTGGCTTATGCGTCGCGGCCTGGTTCGCCGCCTGCACGATGCCGGAGAACACGCTGTTGACCACCCCGGCGGTGGTGGGGTTCGCGATCGAGTAGTGGACGATGAGCCTGCCGCCCTGCTGCTGCACGGCCGCGTTGACGTTGGCCTGCCGGACCTCGTTCAGGGCGTGGGCCAGGCTGGCGGTGTGGGTGACCGTGAGCACCGTGTCCAGCTGGCGGCTGGCCGCCCGTGCCTGGTCGAGCACGCTCACCCGGCCCACCTCGACGACGTTGATCTTGGGGGTGCTGCTGCTCTTGTAGAGGGAGCCGAACAGCAGCAGGAACAGCACCGGGAACAGGATCGTGAAGAACAGGGCCGCCCGGTCCCGGACGAAGCCGCGGAACATGGCCCGGGACAGGCTCCGGAAGCCCTGCCAGTTCGTCCCCCGGCGGCGGGGGCTCACGTCTTCGGCCTGGGCCGGTGGCGCCGGCAGCTTGCTGGTTGTCATGCCCGGTACTCCCGCCCGGTGAGCTGGAGGAAGACGTCCTCCAGGGAGGCGCCCGCCACCTGCAGCCCGGTGAGCGCCTTGTGGTCCGCGAGCCGGGTGAGGATCGGGGCGGGCTCGGTGGTGGTGAAGGTCAGGGACACGCCGTCGTCGGCGACCGTGGCGCCGTCGGCGACCGCCTGCGCCTCGCCGGCGCTGAGCAGGCCCGACTCGACGCTGATCCTGACCGGGTGCGCCAGCCCGCGCACAAGCGCCGCCGGCGCGCCGATCTGCAGGATCTTGCCGTGGTCCATGATCGCCACCCGCTGGCAGAGCGTCTCCGCCTCGTCCATGTGGTGGGTGGTGAGCACGATGGTGTGGCCCTCCGCCGCGATGGCCCGCAGCAGGTCCCACAGGTTCCGGCGGGCCTGCGGGTCCAGCGCACCGGTCGGCTCGTCGAGGAACAGCACGTCGGGGCGGTGCACCAGCGCGCAGGCGATCGACAGCCGCTGCGCCTGGCCGCCGGAGAGCTTCTCGGTGCGGGTGGCGGCCACGCTGGTCAGGCCGACCACCTCGAGCATCTCGTCGGCGCGGCGGGCCGGGACCCGGTAGAGGTCGGCGAAGGTCCGCAGCTGCTCACGGGCGGTGAGCCGCTCGAAGAACGACGTCGCCTGCAGCTGGACGCCGATCCGGGGCAGCAGCGCCGGGTTCCGCGGCCATGGCCGCAGGCCCAGGACGCTCACCTCGCCGCCGTCCGGCTCCCGCAGTCCCTCGATGATCTCCAGGGTGGTGGTCTTGCCCGCCCCGTTCGGGCCGAGGATGCCGAAGAACTCGCCGTGGCCGACCTCGAATGTCACCCCGTCCACCGCGCGCAGGTCCCCGTAGGACTTCCGGACGTCCTGGACGGAGATGGCCGCGGTCACCCCCGGAACCTTACCGGACACACAACCGGTAAACCGGACATCGGGATGTGAGCGGGCCGGGACGATCAGCCCGTCTTCTTGGCCCGGCGCCGGGCCAGTTCGTCATGCCCGACGGCGCCGTCCGCGCCGTCCTGCTGCCCGGGCAGATCAGCGGACTCCGCCGGAAGCTCGGCGAGTGACCCGTTGACCTCCCGCCAGATCCGGCCGAGCGCGATCCCGAACACCCCCTGGCCGCCGGCCAGCAGGTCCACCACCTCATCGGGCGACGTGCACTCGTAGACGCTGACCCCGTCACTCATCAAGGTGAGCCGGGCCAGGTCACCGGTGCCGCGGTCGCACAGATGGTTGACGGCGGCGCGGATCTGCTGCAGTGAGATGCCGGTGTCGAGCAGGCGCTTGACGACCTTGAGCACCAGGATGTCGCGGAAGCTGTACAGCCGGAGCGAACCCGACCCGTGTGCGGCCCGGACGCTCGGCTCCACCAGCGCGGTACGTGCCCAGTAGTCAAGCTGGCGGTAGGTGATCCCCGCGGCGGCACAGGCGGTCGGGCCGCGGTACCCGACGTTCTCGGGGTGAGCGGTGAGCTCCTCGCCGAACAGGAGGCCCTGCTCGCCGGCGCGCTCGGCCGCCGCGCCACGATCGCGCGGCTCGCCGCCGTCTTTCTCGGTTACCGCCACACCCGCCTCCGCCCCGGGATCTGGCCACCCTGGGTACTCGTTCCGCACGCTAGGCCGAGCCGGCCCGGCGCGTCAACGACCTCCGACGGCGCGTCGTTCAGGAGCTCGCCCGTGCTCATGTCGCGCGGCCGAAGTCCTCCGGGCTGATGGTGTCGAGGAACTCGCGGAACTTCTCGACCTCGTCCTCTTGCTCGTCCGGGATCGCCACCCCGGCCTCGTCGAGGATCTCCTCGCTGGCGAAGATCTCAGCGTCGGTCCGGAGCGCGAGGGCGATCGAGTCCGAGGGCCTGGCGCTCACTTCCTTCCCGTTGGAGAAGATGAGGTCGGCGAAGAAGATACCGTCCCGGAGGGCGGTGATGTTGACCGTCTTCAGCTGCACCCCGAGCGCTTCGAGCACGTCGCGGAAGAGGTCGTGGGTCAGCGGCCGGGCCGGCACCATGCCCTGCTGGGCGAATGCGATGGCGGTGGCTTCCACCGGGCCGATCCAGATCGGCAGATACCTCTCCCCCTGCACCTCCTTGAGCAGGACGATGGGCTGGTTCGTGGGCATCTCCACACGGACGCCGACGACCTCCATCTTCCTCACAGCGGCTCCGTCCTCACCTGCGCCGGACGCTTGCCAGCGCCGGCGAACCCAATGAAGGCACTCCCCTGTCAACGTACACCGTCGCGCGGAGCAGGGAAGCCCGCGCCCTGCGCTCAGTCATCCGCCCGGCCCGGACCCGGATCCCTGAATCCGGCGTCAGCCAGCGCCGCTTCGATCAGGGCGGCGTGCAGCTGCAGGGCGATGGCGGCGATCTCCCGCGCGGTCCGGCCGGCCCGGTCCCTGGCCCCTGGGCTGCGCTGGCGCAGCGTCGGGGCGACCACCTGCTCGATCAGCGCGGTTTCCCGTTCCGCGGACGCACGCAGCACCCGCAGATGGCGCGCCTGGACCCCGTAACGGTCGAGGGCCACGATGGCGCGGGTCGCCTCGAGCGCCTCCGGGCCGTACTGCCGGCCGCTGCGCCGCACCAGGCCGAAGTCCTCCAGCTCGGCCAGCCGGGCCTCATCCAGGCCGGTCGCATCCAGCAGTTCCCGCCGGGTCAGCGCGGCGGCGGGGCGGCCCGCGGGCGCCTGGTAGCCGTCCAGCCGGCGGGGGCCGTGGTCTTCCTCGCCGGCGTCGAGCTGATCCTTGATCACCCGCAACGGCAGGTAGTGGTCCCGCTGGGCGGTGAGGATGTAGCGCAGCCGCTCCACGTCGGGGGTGGCGAACTTCCGGTAGCCGGACGCCGAGCGGGCAGGCTGGATCAGCCCTTCGGTCTCCAGGAATCGGATCTTCGAGACGCTCACATCGGGGAACTCGGCGCGCAGCTGTGCCAGCACCTCGCCGATCCCGAAGTATGCCCGGGCAGGCTCCGCACTCATGCCCCTACCTGCGCACCTCCGCCGCGGTCGGCCGCAGACCGCCGTCCGGCGAGGAACATCAGCCGGAACTTGCCCACCTGGACCTCGTCGCCATCGCTCAGCTCGGCCTCCTCGATCCGTTCCCGGTTCACGTAGGTGCCGTTCAGGCTTCCCACATCACGCACCGTGAAGCCGCGCGGGTGCCGGTAGAACTCCGCGTGACGGCGGGACACCGTCACGTCGTCGAGAAAGATGTCGCTCTCCGGATGCCGGCCGGCGGTGGTGAGATCGCTGTCGAGCAGGAACCTGCTGCCCGCGTTCGGGCCGCGCTTCACCACCAGCAGGGCGGTGCCCAGCGGCAGCGCCTCGACCGTCCCGGAGTCGGCGAGTGGCTCATCCGGCTCCGCCTCGGCCAGTTCCGAACCGCCGAGCGAGATCGTCGAGGTGCTCTCGCCCGGCCGCTCGCCTCCGCCACGCGTCAGCGGTATCCCGCAATGGGAACAGAACCGGGCATCCTCGGGGTTCTCTTGCCCGCAGCGGGTGCAGAAGACGCGCGGCATGTTGCGGTCCAGCCTCTCGTCCGCCGTCCATGGGCTCGGGCCGGGAACCACGTCCGCCGACCCGGCCCTCGGTGTCAACTCTGGTACGTTCGCCCACGCTACCTGCGAAACAGGCGCCCGGTCCATGCGCCACGCGTGGCGGCGGCCGCGCCCGAGCCGGTCCCGCCAGCCGTGGCCGCCCAGCCCCTGTGCCGCATCCGGCCGGGCGGGCCCGGCGGGCCCGGCGGGCAGTTCGGACCCCCGGTAACTCCCGGTGGCATGGTCGCGACGCCTCCGCCACATCAGGTCAAACCTCCGGCGCGTCCTGGGGCTGCCGGCAGGTGAGCCGCGAGCAGCTGAAGTGAGATTCTCTCATGCGCAGGGTATCCGCGCTGGCCACTCGCCAGGATGGGCCAGGCCCGGCAGGCAGCTGGCCGGGCGGCCGGGCAGGCGGCCGCTGATCCCGTCGTGGCTGGTCAGGCGCCTGCCCGCTCCGCGACCGCGGCCCACTCGTCGAGCAGCGCCTGCGCGGAGTCGGCGTCGGCGCCCTCCGCCCACAGGTGGGTGACCGCGTCCGCCGGGTCGGGCAGCACGAGCACCCAGCCGCCGTCGGGCTCGACCACCCGCACGCCGTCGGTGGTGTCGATCACCCGGTCGCCGGCCGCCTCCACCATGGTGCGCATGACGCTGCCCTTCGCCGCCCACGGGGTCGGCATCGAGCGCTTGAGCAGATGCGCCTTGGGGATCCGGGCATCGATCTGGCTGAGCGTCAGCCTGGTCCGCGCGACCAGCCCGAGCAGGCGGGCGAACGCCGCGATGCCGTCCAGGGTCCGGCTGAACTCGGGCACCACGAAGCCGCCCCGGCCGTCCGCCCCGAAGATCACGTCGTCGGCCGCGGTCGCCTGGGTGAGGCCGTGCAGCGAGGTCGGGGTCCACCGCACCTGGACCCCGTGGAAACGGCTCACCTGCTCGGCGACGCGGGTGGTGGTCACCGGCAGGGCGACCCGCCCCGACCGCCGTTCGGCCGCGATCAGGTCGAGCACGACCAGCAGCGTCCGGTCATCGCTGACCATGGCCCCCTTGTCGTCGACCAGCTGGAGCCGCTCGCCGACCTGGTCGAACCGGACGCCGAACGTGGCCCGGGACGAGGCCACGAGCTCGGACAGCCGCTGCATGCCGGCCCGCTGCTGCGCCAGGCTCTGCGTCGGCGATCCCTCATCGAGGCGGTTGTTGACGGTGAGCACCTCCACCCCGATCCGCCCCAGCAGGCTTGGCAGCACGAGTGAGGCGGTGCCGCCGGCGCAGTCGACCACCACCTTGAGCGCCGCCTCGCGGACGCCGGTCATGTTCACGGTCCGGACCAGCTCGGCCGCGTAGGACTCCACCACCCGCGACGGGTAGGTCAGCTCGGCGATCTCGCCGGGGAAGGCGCGCCGGTATTCCTGCCGGGAGAACACCCGCTCCAGCTTGCGGGCCGCCGCCTGGGACAGCTCGGCTCCTCGCTCATCGAGGAAGATGATGTCGATCGACTGCGGGTCACCGGCGGTGGTGCGCAGCGCGATGCCGCCGCTGCACTCGCTGCGGGCGGTCTGGAACCGTGCCACCGGGAGCGGCTGTGCCTCGAGGTCCACCACGTCGATGGCGCTGGCGTTGAGCGCGCCCTGGACCGCCCGCTTGAACGCACGGGCCGCACGGGAGACATCACGCGACGTGGTGACCACCGCGCCCTTCTTCAGCGTGGTCGCGTACGCGCTGGCCAGCCGGACGCACAGCTCGGGGGTGATCTCGACGTTGACGAGGCCGGAGACGCCGCGCGGGCCGAACATGGTGCGGGCGCCGCGTGACTCCCAGATGACACTGGTGTTCACCACCGCGCCGGCCTCGATGGTCTTGAACGGGTAGACCTTCACCCCGGCGGACAGGTACGCCTCGGGCTCGATCACGCACTCGTCCCCGACGACCGCGCCCTCCTCGATCCGGGCCGCGCCCATCACGTCGGTGTTCTTGCCGATGACGCAGCCCCGCAGGGTTGTTCCCTGCCCGACGTAGACGTTGTTGTGCACCACGGCCCGGTGCAGGAAGGCGCCCTCCTTCACCACCACGTTGCTGCCGACCACGGTGAACTCGCGCAGCTGCGCCCCGGCCTCGATCTTGGCGTAGTCGCCGATGCACAGCGGCCCGGACAGCAGCGCCTCGGGGTCGACCTCCGCTCCCTCGCTGACCCACACGCCGGGCGCCATCTCGAAACCGGCGATCTCCGTCTCCACCCGGCCGGACAGCACGTCCGCCTGTGCCTTCAGGTAACTCTCGTGGGTCCCGACGTCCTCCCAGTAGCCGTCGCCGACCCAGCCGTACAGCGGTGCGCCGGTCTTCAGCAGCCGCGGGAACACGTCCCCCGACCAGTTGACAGACACCCCGGGCGGCACCTCGGCCAGCACCTCGGGCTCCATCACGTAGATGCCGGTGTTCACCGTGTCGGAGAAGACCTGCCCCCACGTGGGCTTCTCCAGGAACCGCTGGATGCGCCCGTCCTCCCCCACGATGATGATCCCGAACTCGAGCGGGTTGGGCACCCGGGTGAGGCCGACGGTGACCAGGGCGCCGTTCTTCTTGTGGTAGCGGATCAGCGCGGACAGGTCGATGTCGGTCAGTGCGTCGCCGGAGATCACCAGGAACGGGCCGGACCGCAGCTCGTCCTCCGCGTTCTTGACGCTGCCAGCGGTGCCGAGCGGCATCTCCTCGGTGGCGTACTGCAGGTCCATGCCGACGTCGTCGCCGTCACCGAAGTAATTGCGGACCAGCGAGGCCAGGAACTGGACCGTCACCACGGTCTCGGTGAACCCGTGCCGCTTGAGGAGCAGCAGCACGTGCTCCATGATCGGCTTGTTCACCACCGGCAGCAGCGGCTTGGGCTGGTTGGCGGTCATCGGGCGCAGCCGGGTGCCTTCCCCGCCCGCCATCACCACTGCCTTCACCTGCGACCCGTCTCCCTCCCGCCGAGCGGTGCACGTCCCATCATTTCATCGCCGCCGCCGCCCGATCATGGCACCGGCTGGCTCCGGGCAGCGCTGGCGAGACGGCGCGTCTGCTCCAGGTAGAGTGCGGCGGCCCACCAGTACAGGGCGGTTCCCCAGATCGCGAACGCCCAACCGATGACCCGTGCCACCAGGGCCGGCGTTCCCGGGTGTGCGCCCAGGAACAGCAGCGGGAACGCATACAGCAGACACAGGGTAGCCGCCTTGCCCACCAGGCTCACCTGCAGCGGGCCGTACCCGCTGCGGCGCAGCACGAGCAGCGCCACCCCGAGGACGAGTTCCCTGGCCACCAGCAGGGCCACCAGCCACCACGGGATGATGGCGCGCACCGCGAGCCCGACCAGTGTGGCGGCGATGTAGAGCCGGTCGGCCGCCGGGTCGAGCACCTGCCCCAGCCGGCTCTGCTGGTTCCAGGCACGGGCGATCACGCCGTCCAGCCAGTCGGACACCCCGGCCGCGATGAGCAGGGCGACCGCCCAGCCGTCAGCCTTGGGCCCGAGCACCAGCCAGAGAAAGACCGGGACTCCCGCCAGCCGGGCGACGCTGATCGCGTTCGGCACGGTGAGGATGCGCCCCGGGTCCCCGGGCACGGCGACGCCGGCCTTCGCCCCGCTGTCGGCTCGCGTCACGTGGACGCCCCCCTCGCTCGCGTCGGTGCCGACCCTACCGGCCACCCGCACCCTCGACTTCGCCGGTGGCGCCGGTCACCGGGGGTGGGATGCCGTGCGGCGGCCATCCGCCCGCTGCCCTGCCCGGCCGTCATTCATTCATTATTCACAGGTTCACCTGGATATTTACGGATCGTTTATACCTGGCGACGTAACTTCCGGGGTGGCTCCGCTTCCGCGAGAGCCGTCGGAGCAGCCGGGAGGACCCGATGAAACTGATCTCCATTATCCATCGACGGCCAGGCGGGCGGCGTGCCCGCCCGGTGCCGCCACTGCCCATCGCCGCATCCTTAGCCCTCTTACTCCCCCTGTCCTTCGCCGCGCTTGCCAGCCCGGCGGCCGCCGTGGCGCATCCCGGCGGTGCCACCCGGGCCTGCCCGTGGCTGAACCAGTCGCTGCCCATCTCGCAGCGGGTTCGCTTACTGCTCTCGAAGATGACCCTCGCCAACGAGATCACCATGGTGGAGGGCCAGGGCACGGGCCGGCCCTACGTGTTCTACCTGGCCGCGCAGCCGTCGTTGTGCATCCCCGCGATGGGCCTGGAAGACGGCCCGCTCGGGGTCGGCGATGGGCTGACCGGGGTCACTCAGTTGCCGGCCGGGGTGTCGCTGGCCGCCACCTTCGACACCTCGCTGGCCCGCCGCTACGGCGCGGTCATCGGGCAGGAGGAACGGGGCAAGGGCGCGGCGGTGAACCTGGGCCCGACCGTCAACATCCTGCGCGACCCACGCTGGGGCCGGTCGTTCGAGGCGTTCACCGAGGACCCGTTCCTCAACGGCGCCCTGGCGGTCAGCGAGATCCGCGGCGTGCAGGCCCAGGGTGAGATGTCCCAGGTCAAGCACTTCGCCGCGTACAACCAGGAGACGAACAGGAACACCCCGGCCGACGACGTGATCGTCAGCAACCGCACCCTGCATGAGATCTACCTGCCTGCCTTCCAGCAGGCCGTGACGCAGGCCAGGGCTGCCTCGGTGATGTGCGGGTTCTCGATGGTCAACGGCGACTTCGCCTGCGACAACCGTGTCCTTGAGACCCAGATCCTCAAGCAGCGCTGGGGTTTCCCGGGCTTCGTGACCTCGGACTACGGAGCCCTGCACGCCACCCAGGGCGCTGTTGATGGCACCGACATGGAGCAGCCGTTCAACATCTTTTTCGGCCAGGCGCTCCAGACGGATGTGCAGGACGGGACGATCCCCAGGTCAGTCGTGGACAACATGGTCAGCCGGATCGCGGCCGAGATGTTCCGCTTCGGCATCTTCAACAACCCTCCCACCGGCACCACCGGCGCGACCGTCACCACCCCCGCCCACCAGGCGGTCTCGGAGCAGGTCGCCGAGGACGGCACGGTGCTGCTGAAGAACGGTCACGGGGTCCTGCCGCTGCGGGCCGCACACGCTGGCACGCTGGCGGTGATCGGGCCGGCCGCGTCGGCCGCACCGGCCGACACCGGCGGCGGCAGCGCCTTCGTCACCGCCCCGTTCAGCGTCACCCCGCTGCAGGGGCTGACGGCGGCGGCGGGCCCGGGCACGAACGTCGTGTACCAGCAGGGCCTGCCGGCCGACACCAGCCTGCCGGCCATTCCCGGCTCGGCGCTGGCACCTGCATACGCACCGACCGGCCTCGGCGGGAGCTACCGCGGGACCCTGACGGCCCCGGAGACCGGGACCTACGTGCTCGCGATCACGAACCCGTGCGGCTGCTACTCCCCCACCACCTTGTCGGTGGACGGCGCCGAACTCCTGAGCGACCCGAGCACGCCGCCGGTGGCCACCTATTCGGCGGCGGTGCGGCTGCGGGCCGGGCACACCTACCAGGTCCAGATCAGCGGCGACTCGTCGGCCTTCACCTGGGCGACACCGTCCGCGCTGGCGCCGGGGATCGGCCAGGCGGTCGCGGCGGCCAGGTCGGCGGGCACGGCCGTGGTCGTGGTATCCGACGACACCGAGACCGAGGCGGCCGACCGGCCGGGCCTCAGCCTGCCGTCCGCGCAGGACGAGCTCATCTCGGCGGTGGCGGCGGCCAACCCGGACACCGTCGTTGTCATCGACGCGGGCGCGCCGGTGGCGATGCCGTGGCTGGGCAAGGTGTCCGCGGTGGTGGACGCCTGGTACCCCGGTGAGAGCAACGGCACCGCCCTCGCCAGCGTTCTGTACGGGAGCACCGACCCGTCCGGGCACCTGCCGGTGACCTTCCCGCGCAGCCTGTCCCAGGTGCCGGCGTCCACCACCGCCCAGTTCCCCGGGGTGAACGGGCGGGTCCACTACTCGGAGGGCATCGACGTCGGCTACCGCTGGTACGACGCCAGGAACCTCACCCTGCTGTTCCCGTTCGGGTACGGGCTCTCCTACACCAGCTTCGCCTTCAGCGATCTGCACATCAGCCCGTCACGGTTCGCCAACCGGGTCTCCGGGCCCGGGCCGGCCAGCTGTCACTGCAACGGCCAGCGGGCCCGGCTGGTCCGGGTGACCGCCCGGGTCACCAACACCGGCCGGGCGACGGGATCCGACGTGGCACAGCTCTACCTCGGCGATCCGGCCGCGGCGGGCGAGCCGCCCCGTCAGCTCCGGGGATTCCGGAGGGTCACCCTGCGACCGGGCCAATCCGCCGTGGTGAGGTTCACCCTCGATGGCCACGACCTGTCCCACTGGAAGGACTCGGCGAACGGCTGGGTGGTCCCGGCCGGCGGGTTCCGGGTGTACCTGGGCGATTCCTCGGCCCTGCCCGGCCTGCCGTTGCGCGGTGATTTCACGGTGACCAGCAGCGGCTGACCAGCCCGCAGCCGGGTCACCGGCCTGCCAGGCTGACGGCTTTGCCGGTGCCGAACGGCTGCCGCGCAGTGGCTCCCGGCTCCTGCGCGGCGGCCGCCCGAGTTCCGGCCGCCCTGATCCCGGCCGACCTAGTTCCCGGCCGACCAGCGCAGGGGCAGGGCATTGATCCCGTAGATCCCTTCCACGCCGCCGAGATCCGCCGGGCCGTCCAGGGCCAGCCCGGGCATGCGTGGCACCAGGAACGCCAGCGCCTCCTCGAGCTCCGCCCGGGCCAGGTTGGCGCCCAGGCAGTAGTGCGGGCCCGCGCCGAAGGTGAGCAGCCTGTCCTCGCGGCTCACCGTGATGTCGAACCGCTCACCGTCGCCGTCCCCGGCCCGGCCCGGCCCGCCGTCGGACTGCTCGCGGTTGGCCCGCTCGGCGCACACCGCCACGATGGTCCCGGCCGGGAACACCACCCCCCGGTGCTCCACCTGGTCGACGCAGATGCGGGCGGTGAACGGCGTGATCGGCTCGAACCGCAGCACCTCGGTCACGGCCTGGCGGGTCAGTTCCGGGCGCCGGGCCAGCAGTGCCCACTGGTCCGGATGCTCGGCGAACAGCCGCATGGCGTGGGCCAGCTGGCTCTGGGTGGTGTCGATCCCCCCGGCGAGCACGTCCAGCACCAGGTTGACGCATTCGGGGTGGGACAGCCGGTCTCCCTGCTCCCGCGCGGCCAGCAGGGTGGACAGCAGATCGTTGGCGGGCGCGCTCTGCCGCTGTTCCAGCAGTGCTTCGACGTAGTCGTAGAGTTCCGAGGTCGCCCGCTCGATCCGTGCCAGATCGCCGGCCAGCGCCCGGATGTCGAACTGGCGCTGCACCCAGTGTGACCAGTCGTGCAGCCGGAGGGCGTCCTCCTCCGGCGCGCCGAGCACGGCCGTGATGGTCAGCGCGGGATAGGGCTTGGCGACGGCGGCGACGAACTCGGCCGATGTGGCCGGCTCGATGTCTGCCCACAGCTGCTGCAGATAGCCACGCATCACCGGGCGCCACGCGTCGGCCGCCCGCGGGCTGAAGGCGGGCCCGACCAGGGCGCGCAGCCGCCGGTGCTGGGCGCCGTTCTGATTCAGGATATTGGCGTCGATCTCCTCGCGCAGCCGCCCGCCGCTGACACCGAACAGATCGGCGATCTCCCGCCCGGGGAAGGCTGTCCCCTTGGAGCGCAGGAAGAACTCGCCCGCCTCCCGGTCGAGCACGACATAGGACAGCGGGGACGAGGCAAGCCAGCCCTGGCTGCGCACCTCCGCGAGCCGCTGGTGGTAGACCTCGCCGGTCAGGTCATCGGCCAGGTAGTCGAACACGGGAAGTTCGAGTTCGGTCACGATCGCCACGACAGCTCCTCACCGCTGGCACCGGCATCACGCTGGAACCCGCTCATCCCTGGCACCCATTCGACGCTGATGCCCCGGATGGGTGTGTACCCGGTTCTACCATCACCGCAGGTATGTGCTGGCGCTGACTGGGTAGGGTGCACAACTCCTGAGCAGCGAACAGCGAATGGGAGGGAGCAGATCATGCTCACGCTCACCAACAACGCGGTCACGGCCATCCGGGCCCTGACCTCGCAGCCGGAGCAGCCGCCTGACACCGGGCTGCGCATCATGGGTCAGGGCGAGGGCGTCCCGCCCTTCCAGCTGGCGCTGGCGGAGACCCCCGCGGCAGGCGATCAGGTGATCGAGGCCGACGGTGCCCGGGTGTTCCTCGCCGAAGGCGCTGCCGAGGCGCTCGCCGACAAGGCACTCGACGCCGAGGTCGATGACCAGGGCGGCGTGGCGTTCAGCGTCTCGCCCCAGCCTGGCTAGACCCGGCCCGGGTCAGGTCCGCAGGCGGCTCCCGGTCAGGCGGACTCCCACAGGGTGGCGATGCCCTGCCCGACGCCGATGCACATGCTGGCTGCCGCGCGTGCGGCGTCCCTGCGGCGCAACTCGTGCAGCAGGGTGGTGGTGATCCGCGCGCCCGAGCAGCCGAGGGGGTGGCCGATCGCGATGGCCCCGCCGTTGACGTTCAGCCGGTCGGGGTCGAGCTTGAGCTCGTCGGCTACCGCCACGGCCTGGGCCGCGAACGCCTCGTTGACCTCGATCAGATCGAGGCCTTCCAGCTGCCAGCCGACCCGGCCGAGCACCTTGGCCAGTGCCGGAACCGGCCCCACTCCCATGTAGTCGGGGTGCACGCCGGCCGCCGCGGTGCTCACGTACCGGGCCAGCGGGGCAGCACCGCTGGCGGCGAGAACCCGCTCAGAGACCAGCAGCAGGCACGCCGCTCCGTCGTTGAGTGGCGAGGAGTTGCCGCCGGTCACCGTGCCGCCCTTGCGGAACGCGGGCCGCTTGGCCGCCAGCTCGTCCATGGTCAGCCCGGGCCTGATCCCCTCGTCGCGACCCACGTCGCCGGCGCCGGTGGTGACCGGCACGATCTCGCCGCCGAACCGGCCTTCCTGCTCCGCCCGGGCCGCCCGCTGGTGGCTGCGGAGCGCGAACTCGTCCTGCCGTTCCCGGCTGACGTGGTAGCGCTCGGCCACGTTTTCCGCCGTCTCACCCAGGCTGATCGGCGGGTACATCTCCGTCATCCTCGGACTCACCAGCCGCCAGCCCAGCCGGGTGTCGGCGACCCCGGTCTCCCGCGGGAACGGCTCGGATGCGCGCGGCAGCACGAACGGGGCGCGCGTCATGGACTCGACGCCGCCGGCCAGGCAGATGTCAGCCTCACCTGCCGCGATCGTCCGGGCGGCACTGGCGATCGCCTCCATGCCCGAACCGCACAGCCGGTTCACGGTCGCGCCGGGCACCTCCACCGGCAGGCCGGCCAGGAGCACGCCCATCCGGGCCACGTTCCGGTTGTCCTCCCCCGCCTGGTTCGCCGCGCCCCAGTAGACGTCATCGATCCGGGCCGGGTCCAGCCATGGGTTGCGGGACAGCAGCGCCCCGATCACGTCGGCCGTCAGGTGATCGGGCCGGACCGAAGCCAGCGAGCCCTTGATCTTCCCTACCGGGGTCCGGCAGGCATCGATCGTGAAAACGGCCGTCATGAGCACCTCCGCGCCGGATGTCCCTGTGCATCGAGATTACCGGCGTGGCCCCGGGCGGGCCCGGAGCGTAAGCGCGCAGGTGCCTGCCAGCGCGACCGCGGCCCGGTAACCCGGCGGGGCAAGCAGCTGGCGCACCGTGCACCCGTGTACACCGAGGTCCCCGGCATGGCCGGGCTGCACCGGGAAGCCGCCGAGCCCGTGCCCGATGCCCTGCCCGGCGCATTTGAGCACGGCCTCGGCCCGGACCCAGCAGGTCATGATCGCCTCGTGCCTTTCCCGCTCGTCCAGCCCCGCCATCCGGGCGGCGTCGGCGGAATGCAGCGTTCCGGCCAGCGGGCAGACGCACCCGGCCGCATCTCGTTCCACGTCGACCCCGACCGCACGTCCGGCGACGGCGATGACCACCGTGTCGCCGGAATGCGTGAGCGAGAACGACGGGACCGCGCACCCACCGGGCGGGTCGGGACCGGTGAGCGGCGGCACCGGATCGGCGGGCGATGGGCCCGACCCGGGCAGCAGGACGGGCTTGCCTGACGGCCCTCCACAGCGGGAGCACGCCTGTCTCCCCAGCCGCAGCCGGCCGGGTGCGGCACCGGTGTAACCGGCCAGCACCCTCCGCAGCAGGACATGCGCCACCTGGTACCGGTGCCGGTCGGCCGGGAACAGGAAGGCCTGCGCACGGTCCCGCTCCCCGGCGTCCAGGCTGGCGAGACCGGCGGCGCTGACGGTCACGGCCCGGGTGTCGAACCACCACAGGTCCACCGTGTCGCCTGCGGGCAGGCCGTCCCCCGGCGGCTCGCTCTCCCCCGGCGGCATGGGGGGCATCAGGAATCGCCGGCCGGCTGGACCCGCTGCTCCACGAACGCGGCGAGCGTGCCGAGGGTGGCCAGCGAGTCCAGGTTGAGGTCCTCGCCGGCCACGTCGACACCGAACCGGCGCTGGATCTCGCGCAGCAGCAGCGTGCCCGTCAGCGAGTCGAGCCCGACCGCCGGGCCGAACAGCGGCGTACCGGGCGGGATGTGCAGCAACTCGTCCCGCCCGGTGACCGACGCCAGGAACGCGCGCAGGTCATCGGCGACCGGGGCGGCGCCGGATGAGGTCACGGGGCGCCCCCACCCGGCTCGCCCGGTGCCGTCACCCAGCTGGGCAGGCCGGGCAGGGCCGAGTCCAGGTCCCGCTGGTACACCGCCGGGACCTGGCCGCCGCTCCCCCCGCCGTGTTCCGGGCCGCCGGTGGCCGGGCCGCCATTGCCCGCGCCGGCTGGGGCGGCCCGGAAGCCGGCGGCGGCCAGCGCGAGCCGCAGCGGCACGTTGCGGCCGTCCGGCCGGCATGGGATCCGCACACAGCGGGCGCCCGCGCGGGCCGCCTGCCGGAGGAGCCAGGTCAGCACGGCATCGATGACACCGCGGCCCATGGCCCGGCACGACATCATGAGCAGCCGTACGGTCCAGGTCCCCGCGTCCCGTGCCACCACGCAGCCACCGACCACACCGTCGTCGCCGAACGCATCCCGCAGCCGCACCGTGACCACGTCGTGGTCCTCGGCGGACAGCAGGGCCAGGAACCAGTCCTGGGTCATCTCCCCACCCGCCACGGTGTCCCCGTCCCGGCCCGCGGCCCCAGTTGCCCGATCTCCTGCCTGGGCCTGCCCGGCAGCCGTGTTGAACTGGCGCGTCCTCAGCACGAGTTCGCGCAGGCGGGGGACGTCAGCGCCGGTAGCGGCGGCGATCGACACCTGCGTGCCGGCCGACTCCAGGAACTCCTCCCGGGTCCCGCCGAATGACCGCTCGGCCGCCTGACGCTGCTGCCGCTCCGCGTACATCTCGCCGCGGCGGCGTGCCTCGGCGGTGACCACCGATGGGCTGAACTCCGGCCAGCCGGCGGCTTCCGCGGCCTCCTCCGGCGACAGCACCATCACCTCCGGCAGCGCGAAACGGACCTCGGCCCGCTCATACGGGTCGTCGTCCACGAAGGCGAGTGTGTCCATCGCGATACCGAGCGTGGCCGCGATCCTGGCCAGGGCATCGGACTTACGGCCCCAGCCGCACTCGGACGCGGCGAACCGCCAGCCGGTGGCGCGGGCCGCGTGCACGGCGGCCTCGGGTGGGTTCTTGCTCGCGATGGCGTGCAGAATGCCCCGGCCGCCCAGTTCGGCCAGGACCGCGGTCAGCACCGGGTCGGCCCCCGGCGGCTGATCACCCGATTCCAGGTAGATCCCGTCCAGCAGGGTGTTGTCGATGTCCCAGACCACGCACTTGACCGTGCTTCCGGGCCCCGTGCTTCCGGGCCCCGTGCTTCCGGGTCCCGGGCCGGGCCGCGTCATTCCGGGCTCCCGGGTGACCCGGCGGCCGGGCGCCTTTCCATCGTGATGTGGGTCGCCCCGAACCCGAACTTCCGGTACAGCGCGCGCATGCCCAGGTTGCTGGCGTGCACCTTGCCGGTGAGATGCACGAAACCTGCCTGCTCGCTGGCTTGGAGCACGGCCCGCATGAGCAGTTCCGCGACCTGGCCGCGGCCGGGAATGTCGGCGGTGGCCAGCGAGCGGAAGTTGCCATATCGGGCGCCGGTGAGGGAGTTGGTGCGTCCCGACAGCCAGGCCCAGCCCACCGGAACCGCGGGCGCCCCCACCGCCACGGCCACCAGCGTGACCTCCCCGGGCTTGCCGAGCGCCCCGGCCACCCGCTTGCGGTGCAGCGCGGGATCCTCAATGGCCTCGTCGCCGAAGGATGCCCGGGCGATCTCGATCTCGAACCCGGCGATGACGCCCAGGTCATCTTCCCGGGCCGGCCGGACCTGGAAGCCCGCTGCCGGGGGACCCGGTGCCTGAGAACCCGGTGCCTGGAAGCCCGGTGCCTGGGGACCCGGTGCGCCGGGGTCGGTCATCGCCCGCCCGCCGTCCGGGCAGCGGCTGTGCCCAGCGCCATCGGCCGCAGCACGGTGCCCCGGCAGTCTGGGCAGCCGGCCGCCTTCAGCTGCGCGATCGTGCTCCAGCGGGCGCCCGGGCCGACCTGGTGCACGGAGCCGCAGCCGGTGCAGCGGTAGGGCCGGGTGGCGGCGGCCCGCGCGTCGGCCGTGTAGAGCGGGCCGGTGTGGGGGCCGGTGATGGCGGGCCGGGTCTGCGCGGTGGTGCGCAGGTGATAGAGGTGGCTGATACCGGCCAGGATGCCCGCGCCGGTGTAGGCGTTGAAGCCCGGCACGAGCGAGCGCACCGCCAGGCCGAGGTCCGCGATGAGGCGCTGGGTGCGCAGCGTTTCCTCCGGGCGGCGGGCGCCGAACGAGAAGAACACGTGGCTGCCCGTGCCATGGGCCAGGGCCGATACCGCGCGGGACAAGAACAGCTCTGCCCCGGCCGCCGTATAGGGCGGGTCGGTGCAGGCCACGTCGAACTGACCGAGCAGGCCAGCGGGCAGTGGCTGGCGCAGATCGTGGTCGATAAGCTCCACCTCCGCCTCGCCGGCCGCCACCAGCCCGGCGAGGTAGCCCAGCAGATCAGGGTCGCAGTCCACCACCGCCAGCCGCCGGGGCCGGGCCGCGGCGCCGGGCATCGCGGCGAAGGCGGTGATCGCCAGCGAGATCAGGTCGTCGTCGCCCAGCAGGATCACCCGCTGGCCCGCCAGGGCGCCCGCCTCGTGCATCCGCAGCACCCGGCGGAGCTTGGTGTCCACCGTGCAGTGAGTCTGGTCGAGTTCCAGCTTCGCCGCTGGCACGCCTGCCGCGGCCCGCTCCAGCCCGGCGGCGAGCGCGGCCACATCTGCCGGGATGATCACCCCGGTGCCGCCGCAGCCCGGGCACTCCCCGCTGATCCACGGGTGCCCGGCGGCGGGCACGGCAAGCCCGGCGCGGCCCGCCGGGGTGAGCCGCACCGGCCGGGCCCGGTCGACCACCCCGCGTTTGCGCAGCTCGTTGCACACGGCGGTGACGATCGGGACGGGAAGCTCGGCCAGCCGGCCCACCTCGCGGGCCGCCACGGGCTCATGGTGCGCGATCGCCCGCAGCACATCCCTGACTCCGGCCGGCCCTTCGGCCAGCCCGACTGCCGAGGCGACCTCGGCGACTACGGCATCAACGTCCATCTGGGGTTCTCTGGCTCCGCTCACCGCGGGCCGCAGCGGGCAGTACGGTATCCTCCCACATCATGCCAGCTAAGAGCCTTTCCGGCGGCCGGCGTCCGCTCCTGCCAACGGCGCGCTCGCGCCGCGAGGCGGATCCAGCCGTTCCCGCGCAGCGGGACAGGCTGCTGGCAGCGGGCCAGGCAGGCCCACCGGGCCCGGTGGACGGCAAGCTCCTCTACGCGGTCGACGCGGCGCTCACGCCGGGCTCGCCGGTCACCGACATCGGCGAACTGGTCGCGCTGGCCTCCCGGGCGGTCACGGCCGGGCGCGGCCATGTGCTCGACGCCAGTCACGTCACCTTCCCGAACGGGGCGGTCACGCTGGTGCTCATCCTGGCCGAGTCGCACCTTGCCATCCATACCTGGCCGGAAGACAACCTGATCGCGATCGACCTGTTCAGCTGCGGGGGGATCGACGGGCCACGGGTGACCGAAGAACTGGCCCGCCTGCTGCTGCTTGACGACGTGCGCGTCCAGCGTGTCGAGCGGGGTGCCGCGGGCTCAGGCCGGGGCTGACAGCGACAGCCCGAACTGGCCGCCGGCGTCGGTCCACCAGCGCCGCATCGCGAACCCGGCGGCCGCCAGTTCGGCGGCGACCCCGTGCGGGCGGAACTTCGCGGACACCTCGGTCCGGATCTCCTCCCCCTCGGCGAACTCAACGGTGAGCCCGATTTCCGGCAGGGTGACGGTTTGCCGCTCGGCCGAGCGCAACCGCATTTCGATCCACTCCTGCCGCGGGTCCCAGAGTGCGACATGATCGAATGCGGCCAGGTCGAAGTTCGCGCGGAGCCGGGCGTTCAGCACGGCCAGCACGTTCTTGTTGAAGGCGGCGGTGACCCCGGCCGCGTCGTCGTAGGCAGCGTGCAGCACTTCGGGGTCCTTGACCAGGTCGGTGCCGAGCAGCAGTGCGTCACCGGGGCCCAGCCGCGCCCTGACCGAGGCCAGGAACGCCGCCCGCTGGTCCGGCAGCAGGTTGCCGATGGTCCCGCCGAGGAAGGCCACCAGCCGCGGGCCCGAGGGCTCCGGCAGGCCCAGATGTTTCTCGAAGTCGGACACGACCGCCCGGACCGACAGGCCCGGATAGCCGGCCAGCACCCGGTCCGCCGCCTCGATCAGCGCGGCCTCGCTGACGTCCACCGGGACGAAGCTGCGCAGCGTGCCGGCCGCACGCAGCGCGTCGAGCAGCAGCCGGGTCTTGTCGGCGGCCCCGGCACCCAGTTCGACCAGCGTGCTGGCATGGGTGGCGGCGGCGATCTCACCCGCCTCCGCCGTCAGGATGGCCCGCTCCGCGCGCGTCGGATAGTACTCATCCAGCTGGGTGATCTTCTCGAACAGCTCGCTGCCGTTCTCGTCATACAGCCACTTGGGGGGCAGCGTCTTGGGCGACCCGCTCAGCCCGGCCCTGGCGTCCGCGCGCAGGGCGCTGGCCAGGTAACCGTGCGGGAGGCATCGTTCGACGTGCACAGTGGTCATGACGCGGAGATCCTTCCTTCCTCCATGCCCGCCGCCGGCGGCGGGGGCGTCGCGGGCAGGGGGCGCACGTCGACGGCATCAGCGGTCGCCGTGAGCACACTGTTGTCGGGCACCTGCATCCATCCGGGCCCGTCGTCGCCGGGTTCGGACGCCACCACCACAGCCGGCCCGCCCGGCCTGCCCGGCCCACCCGGCCCGCCCCGCCCGGCGGGGTCGTCCGCGCGGTAGCAGAGCGTGTCGCCGGCCGCCGTCGCGCTGATCACCTCGCCGTCGGTGAGCAGGAAGTTGAACCGGCCGGTGACGCCGTGGCGGCCGAGGTCGGCGATCACACCGGCCAGGGCCTCAGCCGCCGGAGCGCCCGTCTTCAGCCGGCCCGCCACCAGCGCCCACGCCAGTGCGGAATCGCACCGCGCTTCCAGCGCCAGCAGATCCACGGCAGGCAGGCCCGCGGCGAGGCAGGCGGTCGAGCCCGGCCATCCGTTCAGCCTCCCGTTGTGACTGAACAGCCAGCGGCCGCTGGCATAGGGTGCGGCGGCGGCGGCCCCGCCCTCGGTTCCCCCGGTGGCCGAGCGCACCGCGGCCAGCAGGGCGCGGGTGCGGGTGACCCGGGCCAGGTCGGGGACGAACGGGTCGGCCCAGATCGGGCCGGCCTGCCGGTAGCGGGCGGGAACCGGGTCGCCGTCCGCGTACCAGCCGATGCCGAACCCGTCCACGTTCATGGTCCCGTGCCGCTGGCGGCGCGGCGCCCACGCCTGCCGGGCCAGGCCATATGGTGGCCCGAGGAGCAGCGCGTGCATGGTCGCGGGTGGGCCGAGGTAGGCCAGATGGCGGCACATCGGTCCGGCGTCACCTCCTCCTGCCGTTGGCGGCGGCCGGGGTGGCGTCCCGCGCGGTGCGGAACCCGGCGAAGATCTGCCGCCGGATCGGGTAGTCCCAGTTGCGGAACGTGCCACGGCAGGCCACCTGCCCGACGGCGAACGACCCGCCGCGCAGCACCTTGTACTCGTCGCCGAAGAAGACCTCCGAGTACTCGCGGTACGGCCACGCCGAAAAGCCCGGGTAGGGCAGGAAATCGCTGGCGGTCCACTCCCAGACGTCCCCGACCAGCTGGCGGGCCCCGCAGGGCGCGGCGCCGCGGGGGTAGCTGCCCGCGGGGGCGGGGCGCAGGTGGCGCTGGCCGAGGTTGGCCAGCTCCGCGGTCGGGTCCCCGTCTCCCCACGGGAACCGGCGCGAGCGCCCGGCCGCCGGGTCGAACCTGGCCGCCTTCTCCCATTCCGCCTCGGTGGGCAGCCGCCGGCCGGCCCAGGCCGCGTAGGCCTGTGCCTCGTACCAGGACACGTGCAGCACGGGCTCGGCGGGCGGGACCGGCCCGGTCATCCCGAACCGGGTCAGGACCCAGCCCCCGCCTTCCCGCCGCCAGTACAGCGGGGCGGTCAGGCCGGCCCGCTGCCGGTGGTCCCACCCCGCCGGGTGCCACCACCGCGGGTCGTCGTAACCGCCGTCGCCGATGAACTGCTGGTAGGCCGCGTTGGTGACCGGCGTGGTGTCGAGGTAGAAGGCGGGCACGTGCACGGTGTGCTCGGGCCGTTCGTTGTCGAGCGCCCAGGGCTCGCTGGACGTGCCCATGCTGAACGGGCCGCCGGGCACGAGCACCTCGGGGGGGAGCCGGTACGCGTCCGGGGGCGGCGGCGGCTCCGGGGCCGACAGCACCGGGGCGCCCCGCCGCAGCTGGTGGGTGATGAGCATCGTCTCGTCATGCTGCTGCTCGTGCTGGGCGATCATCCCGAAGGCGAATCCCCCGGTGACCAGTGGCGCCCCGGTGAAGGTGGCCGCGCCGACCAGGTCGAGCACCCGGCCACGGACCTCGTGGGCGTAGCGGCGCGCCTCGTCCGGGGCGAGCAGCGGCAGGGTGGGGCGCTCGGCACGGGGATGCTCGAACGCGTCGTAGATCGGGTCGATCTCCGGGTGCATCGGGTCCCTGCCGCCCACGGCCCGCAACAGCCACAGCTCTTCCTGGTTGGCGATGTGCGCGAGATCCCACACCAGCGGCGACATCAGCGGGGAGTGCTGGCGGACCAGCTCGCCGTCGTCCACGCAGCCGGTCAGCAGCTGGGTGCGGTCCCGGGCCGTGAGCAGGCAGCCCGCGATCTGCTCCCGCAGCGCCTCGGTGGGCAGGTCGCTCTCATGCCTGGGCGTGCTGGCCATTCCTGTCCTCCGGGAGGGTGTTGGCTGGGCCGGGAAGCGGGGGGTGCCCCCGCCCGGCGTGTACCTGATCGAGCAGGTCGTCAGCGGGACATCGGCCCCGGTCCACATAGCGTTCGGTGAAGGCGGTCACCGCCTGCCTGGCCGGCGCGGGGGCCCCGGCGCGCGCCAGCGCCGCCTGCGCCGCCGCGAAGCACTCACGGCTCGCGGCGGCGAGCGCGGGGTGGGCGGGGCCATGCCTGGCCGCCAGCCGCCAGGGGCTCGGGCGATGCCGGCCGGCCGCATGATTTCCCCACAGCGCCTCCGCGGCCGCCATCGCCTGCCCGGCCGCCAGCGGGTCATCGAGCAGGGAGGCCGTCACGGCCAGGGGCACGATCCACCCGTCACCGGGCTGGGCGTCGATACCGCGGAATTCGAGGTGCCCGCGTGGCCGCACCGGCGGGAACAGCGTGGACAGGTGGTAGCTGAGGTCACTGCCGGTGGGGCGCCGCTCGCCGGCGCCCCGCAGCCAGTCACGGAACGTCAGCCCCGCTGGCGCGGACCAGTCCCGCGCGGCGGGCCGCCGCACGCACATGACTTCGGCCGCGAGCGCGTACTCGACCCAGGCGGAGCGGGGATCGGTGTCCGGCGGCCAGGCCCGGCCGGGGCGGCATCCCGGCGACGGCTCGGCATGGGCAGGCGGGCGGGTGCGGGTGGGGTCGAGCCGCCCCCAGATGGCCTGGCGGGTGGATTTCCAGCCGGTCGGGCGGCCGCCGCGCAGCGGTGAATTGGCGAAGGCGGCCACGAGCATCGGGCCGATCGCGTGCAGCAGGTGCCATCGCCAGCGGAAGCCGGCCCAGCCGGGCCCCTCATCACCCGCGTCCACGCAAACCTGGACGGAGGCGGTACTGCACATCATGAGCCGGCCCCAGGGCCCGGCCCGGTCGAAGAATTCCTCCATCGCCGCGTAGCGCGGAAGTTCGAGCACGCGCCGCGGCGGGCGGAACGGGTCGAGTCCCTGCCCGCTGAGGCAAAGACCCGCCTGCTGGATGTCTTGCCGGAGAGCGGCCAGATCCAGGCCGACGACGGCGATGCAGTGGCCCAGATCAGCCCCGGGCGCGGAACTGATCTCGACCTGGCCGCCTGGCTCCCTGGTGAGCAGGCCCCCGCCGGGAAGCGCCCCTGGGCGCTCCAGCCGGGCGACCGCGCTGGCCACCCGCTGCTGATCCACCGGCAAAGCCGGGCCGCGGCCGTCGCCGACCAGCCACTCCAGTTCCACCCCGATCCGCCCGGGTGGCCCCGTCTTGAAGCAGATCCCGTGCGCCTGCGCTTCCGCGTCGCTCTCGGTCAGCGGGTCATCGTCGTCCCCGTAGTCCTGGCATGTTCCGGCAGCGGCCGGCCCGGCGGCCCGTGCGGGTGGCCCGTCCGGTGCTCCCGGCCCGGCGGGCCGGCCCATAAGCGGGTCGTCACTCTCCGTAGCTGAAGGTCGCTCGGCTCCCGCTGGCTCCATGGCTGAGTGCGCCGCACTCCCGCGGCTACTCCTCATCACACTGCCCCGTCCGTGTCGGTAGAGATCGCCGGGCACGTCCGCACCAACCGACTCGCCATCGCTGGCATTCCCCCCTGTATACCCTGGCACACGGACCAGACGCGCCCGGGAGGGGACATGACGGACAGTGATCGCGACGTAGACGTGGTCGTGATCGGCATGGGGCCCGGCGGGGAATACGCCGCGGGCACGCTGGCGCAGGCGGGCCTGGCCGTGGCGGGCGTGGAAGCCAGACTGGTCGGCGGCGAATGCCCGTACTGGGGCTGCGTCCCGTCCAAGATGATGATCCGCGCCGCTGACCTGATCATGGAGGGGAACCGGGTCAACGGCATGGCGGGCACCGCGCGCGTCGATCCCGACTGGGCGCCGGTGGCCCGCCGGATACGGGATGAGGCGACCGACGGCTGGGACGACAAAGCCGCCGCGGACCGGTTCACTGGCAAGGGCGGGATCCTGGTCCGCGGTCACGGACGGATCAGCGGGCCCGGCGAGGTTACCGTCACACCGGCCCGGCCGGATGGCGACAGGCTGGTACTGCGGGCCCGGCGCGGGATCGTGATCAACACCGGCACGGCACCGGCCGTGCCACCGATCCCCGGCCTGGCCGGAACGCCGTTCTGGACCAACCGGGAGGCCATCGAGGCCGAGCACGTTCCCGGGTCACTGGTGGTGCTCGGCGGCGGGGCTGTCGGGGCGGAACTCGGCCAGGTCTTCGCCAGGTTCGGCAGCCATGTCACCGTGGTCGAGGGGGCGGACCGGCTGCTGCCGCTGGAGGAGCCCGAAGCCGGGGACCTGCTGGCCGAGGTGTTCGGCCGGGAGGGCATCGGGGTGCGCACCGGCAGGCAGGCCGCCGGGGTCGGCTACGGCGCGGGCCGCTTCACCGTCACCGTCGCCGGCGGCGAGGAACTCACCGGCGAGGCACTCCTGGTGGCCACCGGCCGCCGGACCGACCTGGCAGCGGTCGGCGTCGGCGCCGCCGGCATCGACGAGACCCTGCGTGCCATCCCGGTGGACGACCACCTGCGGGCTGCCCCGGGCGTGTGGGCGCTCGGAGACGTCACCGGCAAGGGCGCGTTCACGCACATGTCCATGTACCAGGCGCACATCGTGGTGGCCGACATCCTTGGCGAGGCGGGCTTCCCGGCGCAGTACCACGCCGTGCCCCGGGTCACCTTCACCGACCCGGAGGTCGGCGCCGTCGGGCTGACCGAAGCGCAGGCGCGGGAACAGGGGCTGAGCGTGCGGGTGGGCATGACGTTGATCCCCAATTCCACCCGGGGCTGGATTCACCAGGCGGGCAACGACGGCTTCATCAAGCTGATCGAGGACGCCGCCGCCGGCACGCTCGCCGGCGCCACGTCGGTCGGCCCCACCGGCGGCGAGGTCCTCAGCGTGCTCGCACTGGCGGTCCACGCGCGGGTCCCGGTCCAGAGCATGCGCCAGATGATCTACGCCTACCCCACGTTCCACCGTGCGATCGAGGACGCCCTCGCCAACCTGGGCTAGGCCGGGGCTAGGCCGGGGCTAGGCCATGTCCCGTGCTGTCAGCCCCAGACGTCGGCGGCCACTTGAACGATGAGTTCGAGTTTGGCGCGTTGCTGGTCGCGGGTGAGGGCGTTGCCTTCGACGGTGGAGGAGAAGCCGCACTGGCCGGAGAGGGCGAGCTGGTCCAGGGGGATGTGCTTGGTGGCCTGGTCGATGCGGCGCTTGATGTCGCCGGGGTCTTCGAGCTCGCCGGTCTTGGTGGTCACCAGGCCCAGGACGACCATCTTGCCGGGGGGGACGAACCGCAGTGGTTCGAACCCGCCTGAGCGTGCGTCGTCGTATTCGAGGAAGAACCCGTCCACGTTCAGGTCGTTGAACAGGGCTTCGGCGACGAAGTCGTAGCTGCCGGAGGCGGCCCAGGAGGAGCGGAAGTTGCCGCGGCACAGGTGGGTGGTGACAGCCAGCCCGGCCGGGCGGTTCGCGAGCGCGGCGTTGATCTGGGCGACGTAGCGCAGGTGCAGATGGTCGGCGTCTTCGCCGCGGGCGGCGATCTCGGCGCGCTGGGCGGGGTCGTTGAGGTAGGCCAGGCTGGTGTCGTCGAATTGCAGGTAGGTGCAGCCCTGGCCGGCCAGGCGCCGCACTTCGTCCGCGTAGGCGGCGGCCAGGTCGGCCCAGAACTGCTCGATGTCGGGGTAGATGGCGGGATCGATCGCGGCCGGGCCGCCCCGGTAGTGGACCATGTTCGGCGAGGGGATGGTCAGCTTCGCCGTCACCCCCGCGCGCCACCTGGGACTGCAGGTAGGCGAAATCCTCCCCGAAGATCGTTTTGTCCATCCGCAGCCTGCTGCCCACGTGCAGCGCCGCCGGGGTCCACTCGATATCACCGCCGGGGTTGTGGAACTTCACCGCCAGGTTCCCGGGCGCCTTGCTGATCCCGCCGATCTGGTAGATGAAGTCCATATGCCAGCTCGCCCGGCGGAACTCACCATCGGTCGCCGACTGCAGGCCCACCTCGCGCTGCATCGCCACCACATCGGTGATCGCGCGGTCCTCGGTCTCGCGCAGCTGGCTCGCGGTGATCTGGCCGGCGGCGAAATCAGCCCGCGCAGCCAGCAGCTCACCGGGGCGCAGCAAACTGCCGACATGGTCGGCACGGAAGGGAGGTGTCGTTCGCATGGGCAACATCGTTGCGGCATACGCACGCCGTGGTCAACCGGCCGCGGCCCATCCCCCCCGTGACGGCAGGCACCCCGGTGACTCCTGTGCGGGCAGGCCAGGCCGGGGAGGGATAAGTTGGTGCGAGCCACATAGCAGGCAGGCACCCAGGGAGGTGAGCCGTGGGCGGCGGGGTCGGGCACCTGGTGCTCTCCGGGCCGCTGATCCTGGCTGTCCCGGTGGCGGCCGCCGCTGGTGCGGTCACCTTCCTGTCCCCGTGCGTGCTGCCGCTGGTCCCCGGTTACCTGTCCTACGTCGCCGGCATGTCCGGGGTGGACGCCCAGGGCCCGGCGGCCACTGGCCGCGGTGATGATGGCCACCAGTCGGCCGGGGGTGGCCCGGCGGCCGGCGGGGGCAGCGGCGCGACCACGGTGAAGGTGCCGGCGGCCACCGCGGCCGCCAGCCCCGGCCGTCCGCGGATGGTAGCGGGCACCGCACTTTTCGTGCTCGGCTTCTCGGTCGTGTTCGCCAGCGAGGGCGTGGCCTTCGGCGGGCTCGGCTCGGTCCTGCGGACCCATGCCGCCGGGCTGACCCAGATCCTCGGCGTGGTCACGATCATCCTGGGGCTGATGTTCGCCGGCGTGTTCGACCGGTTCCCTGTCACCGGGCGGATCATGCGGCCTTCCGTGCGCCCGCGGGCCGGGCTCGCCGGGGCGCCGCTGCTGGGGGCGCTGTTCGGGGTGAGCTGGACGCCCTGCATCGGCCCCACCCTCAGCGTGGTCATGGGCCTGGCCCTGACCTCGGGCACGGCCGTGCGCGGGGCGCTGCTCATGTTCGTGTACGGCCTGGGCCTGGGCATCCCGTTCCTGATCGTCGCGCTGCTGTTCCAGCGCGGCATGACGGCCTTCGGCTTCGCCCGCCGGCACGCCCGGCTCATCACCCGGATCGGCGGGGCGATGCTGGTCGCCGTCGGTGTGCTCGAGCTGACCGGCACCTGGACGGCTGCCCTGCTGTGGATCCAGACCCACTGGGTCGCCAACTACCAGTCGCCGATCTAGCCCGGCCGACCGCGGACCGGAACCGGGCAGCGGCCTGCATCGCCGTCTTCACCGGGCCGTGGCGGATTCCGGATGCCCGGTGCGGACGGGACCTATCCGGCCCGGGCCGTCACGCGCTGGCCGAGCAACGCCGCGCCGTCGCCCGACAGCTCGTCCAGGCCGGCTGCGCGCCCGGTCATCGCCAGCAGCAGCGACAGCGCGAGCCCGGACACCTCGGGGCCTGCCCCGTAGGACCAGCCGGTATCGGTGGTGACGAGCCGCAGGCCGCCAATCCGCTTCTTCCCGCCGACGGGGAAGCTCGCCTTCGTGTAGTGCCCGGCTGCGGGCGTCCCGTTCCATGAACGCGTTGAACCGGAAACCGGTGGCCGTCATACCCCGGAGGAAGTGCCCCGGGGTCTGCTCCGGTCGGCGGCGGATACCCGGGCTACCGCTGGGTTCCGCGCGGCGGCAGTGGCGGCGGACGCCGGGAGGGCCGTGCCGAGGTGTCCGGTGGGCGGGCCGCTGGCCGGGTCCGCAGTGCCTCCACCGCCGTCCGCACCGCCGTCTCCAGCTGGGGATCGCGCCCCGCTGCCCAGTCGCCGGGTGAGATGACGACCTCGATATCGGGGTCGACGCCGTAGTTCTCGACCCCCCAGCCGAACGTGCTGAGCCAGATCGCGTACTTCGGGACGGTCATCGAGGTCCCGTTGACCAGCCGGTACGGATCCTCGATGCCGATCACCCCGCCCCAGGTGCGGGTGCCGACCACCGGGCCGAGCTGCAGGATGCGCAGCGCGGCGGTGATCATGTCCCCGTCCGAGCCCGCGAACTCGTCCGCGAGCGCGACGACCGGGCCGCGGGGGACGTCGCTCGGGTAGGTCACCGGCCGCCTGCCGCGTCCCAGGTCCCAGCCCATGATCCGGCGGGCGAGTTTCTCCACCACCAGCTCGGACACGTGGCCGCCGCGGTTCTGGCGCACGTCGAGGATGAGCGTGTCCCTGGCCATCTCGGCCCGCAGGTCGCGGTGGAAGTGGGCCCAGCCCTCGCCCATCATGTCCGGGACATGGAGGTACCCGGCCTGCCCGTCGCTCAGTTCGCGCACCCGCCGCCGGTTGGCGGCCACCCAGTCCTGGTAGCGCAGGCGCCGCTCGCTGGCGAGCGCGACCACCGCCACCCGCCGCCGACCGCCGCCGTCGGACACCGTGAGCTCCACCGGCTTGCGCGCCGCGCCCACCAGCAGCGGGCCCGGCCCGGCTGCCGGGCTCACGGGCTGCCCGTCCACCTCAAGCAGCGTCGCCCCGGCCGGGACGGCCGCGCCCGGCCCGGACAGGGGGGAACGGGCCCGCGGATCGGAGGACTCACCGGGCAGCACCCGCTCCACCTGCCAGCTGCCGTCCGCCGCCTGCGCCAGGTCGGCACCGAGATAGCCGACCGGCGGCGTGGCGGCCTCGCCGGGCCTGGGGGCGGGACGCACGTAGGCGTGCGAAGCGCCGAGCTCCCCGAACACCTCCCCGACCAGGTCGGCGAAGTCGTCGGCGGTACGGATCCGCTGCAGCAGGGGCCGGTAGGTGCCGAGCACCCCGTCCCAGTCCACCTCGGCCATGTCGGGCACCCAGAAGTCGTGCCGCATCACGCGGCCCGCCTGGTCGAAGGCGTGCGCACGCTGGGCCTGCGGGTCGGCGAGGAAACGGGCCCGGGACAGGTCCACCTGCACGGGGTCCGTCCCGTCGCCGACTTCCTTGCGCTCGGCGGAGATCACCCGCAGCTCACCGCCGTCGCGCACCACCAGCCGGTTCCCGTCCCCGCTCACCGCGAACCAGTCGAGGGCCGCCACGAGCTCGGAACAGGTGCGGTGGCCGAGATCGAACCGCTCCAGGGCCGGCCGGGGCGGGTCGTCGTCCGGGTCCACGGCGCCCTCCCCGAGGACCCCGGTTACCTTGCTCTTCAGCCACACCAGTCCCCCGGTGACCGCATCCATGCAGGAGTAGAGCGACTCCTCCACCGGCACGCCGACCACCCTGCCGGGCAGGCCCTCGATGTCCACCGTGACCACCGGCTGGGGTCGGCCCGCCCCGCCGGCGAGCGCCCGTTCCTGCACTGGGGCCTGCCCGGCATCTGCCTTCCCGCCGTCCGCCGCCTGCTTCGCCGTGCTCTCGTCCACCGGCCGCCCCCCCGGCTGCGGGGCGAAGGGCGAGGGGGTCGGCGCGGCGAGGGTCACCAGATACGGCCGGCACCCGTAGGGGAAGGACAGGTCGAAGAAATGGGCGTCGTAGACCGGGTCGAAACTGCGCCGCGACAGGAACGCCAGATACCGGCCGTCCTTGCTGAAGACCGGCTCGGTGTCGCTGAACCGCCCGTCGGTCACGTCCACGAGCGCGGCATCTGACAGCCGGGCGAGCCGGATCTGGCTCAGTGGCGGCGACCCGGGGTGTGACCAGGCAAGCCAGGCCGAGTCGGGGGAAAAGGCGAGCCCGGTCACCGGGCCGTCCTGCGATGCCGCCAGCGCGGTCACGCCGCCGGTGGCCACGTCCACCACGGACAGCCGCCCGTCCCTGGACGCCACCGCGACGCTGGCCCCGTCCGGGGCGGCGGCCAGGCCCTCCACGATGCCCAGCTGGCCAGCGGCGAGCCGCCGCGACGCCGGCGGGCTGCCGTCAGGCCCGGCCGCGGGCGCCACTTCGAGCGCGTCCTCGCCCCCCGCGTCACTCACCCAGGCCACCTGCCCCGTCGTCCCGAGTACCCGGGGCAGCCGGGCCATGACACCGGGCTCCACCCTCAGCGCCCGGGCGGGCCCGTCCTGATGGGTCAGCCAGTGCACGGTCCCGGCGACCTCAACCGCGCTGGCACGGCCCGATTCGTCGCAGGACAGCGCGTCCAGTTGATCCGCGGCCGACACGAGCCTCGGCGCCGGAACGGGGGCGGCGGCGCCGAGTGAGACCTCCACCTGCCGGGATTCGCTGTCAAGGCCGTCGAGCAGCCAGATCTCGCCCGCGCACTGGTAGACCACGCGGTGGCCGTCGGTGCCCGCGTTCCGGGCATAGAAGCCGTCGTGGTCGGTGTGGCGCCGCAGTCCGGTGCCGTCCAGCCGGCACGAGTACAGATTGCCGGTGCCCTCGTGGTCGGACAGGAACACCAGCCTGCCCCCGGCCAGCATGGGGCTGGCGAACTGGCCTCCCAGGCCGGCCAGGACCCGGCTGAATTCCGTGGCCCCGGCTGACCGGACCCACAGCCGCCCCGCCGTCCCTCCCCGGTAGCGCTTCCAGTACGCGGGGTCGCGCCCCCACGTCCCGGTGAGCAGGGCCGTCCCGGCCGGCTCGACGGCGAGGTCCGCGACCGGGCCGAACGCCTCGCGGCGTGGTGCCCCGCCGTCCGCGCGCAGGGTGTAGGCGTGGGCGAAGCGCTCGAACGGCTGCCCGGCGGCGGTGAGCGCGATGATCTCCCCGTCCGGGGACCACCCCGCCAGCCTGGTGCCACTGTCACCCCAGTGGGTGAGCCGCCTCGTCCGGCCGCCCTCCAGTTCGCAGACGCGAACCTCGGGCTCGCCGTCGCGGGCACTCGTCCAGGCGAGCATCGAGCCATCGCGTGAGAGCCGCGGATGGCTCACCGGTGCCCGGTCCGAGGACACCCGCCATGCCCGGCCGCCCGCGAGCGGTGCGAGCCACACGTCATCGTCGGCCGCGAACGTCAGCAGATCGCCGTGGAGGTGGGGAAACCGCAGGTATCCGGCCGAAGTCACCGCCACATCCTAGTGGTCAGCCCGCCGGCCGCGGCTTCCCCGCGGGCCGCCCCCGCGCGGGTGTTCCGTCGCCAGCGGCCGGCCGTTCTGGCGCCCTCCCGTGCCATGATCTGTGCCTTATCGGCACGCCATGCTGCCAGCGAGCATTTCTGCCGCCATTACTAATGGCAATCGTAGTTGCGCACCCAATAATACTAACGATATTAGTACTCCATGGTGTGCGGGAATCGCTTGTCTGCACTGTGTGCCCGGTGAAAGACTATCCGCATGGCGATTGCGCTGAGCGGGTTCCCCGGAGTGCCCGAGGACCCGGCCGCGGCTCCCGGCACCTTCCATGGCCAGGTATACCTCAGACCGGCCGGGAATGACCATACCGCCGCTGACCGTGGCTGCCCGCATTCCGGCGGCGGGATCGAAGGCCCGGCAGGCCAGAGCCTTCCCGTCGGCCACAGCGCGGGCCAATCGCCGCTGGCTGGCCCGGCTGCCCCCGGCCGCGGGGCCGGGCCGGCCGCGGAGACCGCCGCCGGCGTCAATTCCCGGTTGCTGAGGAAATCAATTTCCCAGCTGGAGCCCGAGTCCGAACACCTCATGGCGTATTTCTTCGCTACTCTTTTCCTCCGCAATCCCGAACTGCGCCCGATCTTCCCGCTGGCGATGGATACCCCGCGACAGCGCGTCTTCGGGGCCCTGACGCGTTACATGTGGAGCTGTGACCACCCTGAGTCACTCGCCCGGTGGCTGAGCGAATTAGCACGCGACCACCGCAAGTACGGTGTGACCGAAGGCCACTACCGGCCGTTCTGCGAGGCGCTGCTCACCACCATCGAGGCCATCAGTGGGCGCGGGTGGACCCCGGAGCTGAAGGCCGCCTGGGAGGGCGCCCTCAGCTACCTGGCCACCATCATGACCGACGCGGCGCACGGCGCGCGGGATGAGCCCGCGTGGATGCTCGCCGAGGTGACCGGGCACGACCTGCGGCGGCCCGGCCTCGCCGTGCTCGAGCTCAGACCCGATGCCCCCGGCCTGCTGCCTACCGGGCCGGCCAGCACATCAGCGTGCAGGTGCCGCGCTGGCCCCGGCTCTGGCGCGAGTACTCGGTCGCCAACGCCCCGCACCCGGACGGCCTGCTGCGCCTGCACGTGCGTGCCGTTCCGGGGCGGCAGGGTCAGCACCGGCCTGGCCCACCGGACCCGTACCGGCGACACCGTGCTCATCGGCCGCGCCCGGGGCGCCATGACGGCCGACGCCGTCTCGTCCGCCAGTATCGTCTGCGTCGCGGGCGGGACCGGCCTGGCCCCGGTCAAGGCGATCATCGAGGCATTCGCCAGCCCCGGCAGCGCGCCGCGGCCCGGCATCCGGCTGCTCTTCGGCGCCCGCCGGGAAGACGATCTCTACGACCTGCCGGATCTGCGGCGGCTCGCACGCGACTGCCCGTTCCTGGAGGTCATCCCGGTGGTCTCGGACGAACCCGGGTACTGCGGCCTGCGGGGAACGCTCCCCGAGGTGACCGCCAGGCACCTGCCGCCCGAGGCGGGAGACGTGTTCATCTGCGGCCCCCCGGAGATGGTCACCGCGACCGCGGCGGTCGTCGCGGCCCGCGCCCCGGGCGCGCGCCTTCACATCGACCCGGCCGCGCCGGTCTGTCCGGGGACGTCCTGACAGGGTTGGCCGCTATGATCGGGGCCGTGGGCAGGTGGCCACGGGGCGCACCGGCGAGTGGGAGGACGGCCATGTCCAAGGTGCGCGAACCGCTACCCCGGGGCGGGCTGGATCTGCCCGGGCAGGACCCCGGCCGGGCTGCTGCTCCGGACGCGTCCCGGGCCGACGTGCCGCCCGGGACACTGGCACTGGTCAACAGCGGCCTGTTCGCTGACGCCTCCAATTTCGAGCTGCGCTTCGTCCCGGACTACCAGCGGATCACCGCCATCGTCCACGCACTGCGCACGCTCGGCCTCAAGGTCGTCCTGACCAGTGGCTCGTTCGACATCATTCACGAGGGCCACTCCATGTACCTGGAAGCTGCCCGGCGGTCCGGCGACTTCCTCATCGTGGGGCTCGACAGCGACGCGAAGATCGGGGCGCGCAAGGGGCCGCACCGGCCCGCGGTCCCGGAGATGGAACGGCTCCGGATGGTGACTCACCAGCGGGGAGTGGGCCTGGTCACCCTCAAGGACCTCGGCCACGAACGCTGGGCCCTGATCAAGGCGGTGCGCCCCGACGTGCTGGTGGCGACCGAGGACACCTACACTCCCGCCGAGATCGCCGAGCTGGAGGAGTGCTACTGCGGGCGGGTGGAGGTGCTGGAGCGGATGGCGATGGTGAGCACGTCGGCCCGGCTCCGCCGGATACAGCTCGGCCTGCCCGAACCCGACGAGTCACCCCGCCTCCCCGGGACAGGCCAGGCGCCCGGGTGAAGCAGGTCCTGCTCTACCTGCCGGTGCTCCACGCCGGATATGAGGAGTTCCTCACCCGCCACGCGGACGCGGCCGAGATCCTGCTGCTGGGCAGCGGTTTCCGCCGCGCCTACCCCAGCCTGGCCAAGGACATCCGCGCCCTGCCCCCCGAGCGCGCCGCGGGCTACCTGCGGCTCGTCACGCCGCGGGCCGCCATCCGGGTGATCGAGCCGGCGGACCTGCCCGGCGTGCTCACCGGCGACGAGATCGTCATGCCCGACGAGGAGATCACCCGCGACCTGGCCCAGCGGCTCGACCTGGGCGCCGGGCGGGCCGTCGCCCTGGACCGCACGTTCCTGCGCTGGGACCGGGAGTGGGCGGCGGCCCAGGCACCGGTGACCTTCGACGGCGAGATCAGCGCCGGGGAACTCCCCCGCGAGATGATCGGCGCCGCCGAGGCGGTCGCGCGGCACAGCTCGGACTGGTGGCGGCAGGTGGGAGCGGTCGCCGCCCGGGACGGCAAGGTGCTCGGCTGCGCCTGGAACCAGCACCACCCCACCGAGTACGCGCCGTATGTCAACGGCGACCCCCGCGACGGTTTCGCGCGCGGGGTGCGGGCCGACCTGTCCACCGCCATCCATGCGGAAGCGGCCCTGATCGCCCGGGCGGCGCGGGACGGCCCCAGCCTCGCCGGCGCCGATCTGTATACCACCACCTTCCCCTGCCCGGCTTGTGCGCGGCTGGTGGCGGAAGCGGGGTTCGGGCGATGCTATTTCGCCGGGCAGTACTCCGTGCTCGACGGTGAGCAGGTACTCCGGGCAGCGGGAATCAGCCTGATCTGGGTCGATACCCGGCCCGCTGCTTCGCGGCCTGGCCGTCCGGGCGGGAACTGAACCGCATCCGGACGGGCGGGCCGTCCGTGGCTTCGGCGTCCCCGACCAGGACGTGGGCATGCACATGCCTGATGGTGGCGCCCGTGTAGCTGCAGTCGCCGTTACGGACGCCCAGGCCGTAGTGGCTCAGCCGGTACTCACGCACCACCGCGCCCAGCGCCTCCCAGAAGTCCTGCCTGACCTCCGCGGCCAGGTCGAGCAGGTCGCCCGCGTGCTGGTCGGGCACCAGGAGCAGGTGCAGGCTCGTGCCACGGTAAGGAAACTCGTTCGGGGTGACTGCCCAGTGCCTGGTGCGGAACAAGATCCGCTGCCGGGCATGGCTGGCGAGCCCGTCCGGGCAGAAGAGGCAGATGCCCGCGGCGTCGAGGCGGCGCATCTCCGCGAGCTGGTCGGCGGTCCGGGCGTTGCCGAAGCAGTAGAGCGTCACGACGGGACCCGCCGGTAGTCGAGGAACGAGTACCTCGTCCCGCTGTCGGGGTCCGCCGTGTCCTCCTGCGAGGCCAGCTCGAAGCCGTCCAGCCAGTCCGCGGGCATGCACCGGTCGCCGCTGACCGCCGCGTGGACCCGGGTGAGATAGATCCTGTCCACCGAGGGCAGCGCCTGCCGGTAGACCGACTCCCCGCCGATGACGAAGAACTCGCCGCTGCCGGCCAGCGCGCTGATGCCCGCCGCCGCGGC
The DNA here is from genome assembly GCA_963741615.1 of uncultured Actinomycetes bacterium. GTDB lineage: Bacteria > Actinomycetota > Actinomycetes > Streptosporangiales > Streptosporangiaceae > UBA9676. Next base: position 416,996 of record CAVUIU010000029.1, on the reverse strand, counting down.
GAGGGCTGACTCCATCGAATCGACGACCATGACCTGGCCGTCCCCGGCGGCAGGCAGCGGGCCGGCGGGCCGGGTGCCCGTGTCCGGCAGCGTCCTGCTGACCACGATGGAGGTCCGGTTGGCCAGCGGGTGGCCCAGGCGGCGCACGATCGACTCGTGCGTCAGCCTGCCCATCACGACCACGTGCCCGGTTGTCAGCGCGCGGAAGCGGCGCAAGTCCGCGGGCAGGTGCCAGGGCAGTGTGCCGTCACGCCCGATGACCTCGTTGGTCGCCGCCGCGACAATCAGCGACACGGTCATGGGGCGACCGGGATGGAGGGGATCGGCGGGTGCGGGTCGTAGTCGGTCAGCTCGAAATGCCCGGCCCGGAAATCATGGATGTCACTGACCTTCCCGCCCGCCTCGGTCAGGGCGACGGTGGGGAGCCTGCGGGCCTCGCGGCCGAGCATCAGCTTGACGCTGTCCACCTGGTCCTCGTAGATGTGAGCGTCCGAAATGGTGTGGTAGTAGGTGGCCGCCGCGATCCCGGTGAGCTGTTCCAGCATCAGCAGCAGCGCGGCGTACTGGATCATGTTGGCGGGCACGCCGACCGGCACATCCCCCGACCGCTGGAACATGTGCAGGTGCAGGCCGCCGCCGATGACCCGGACATGCACCCAGCCGTGGCAGGGCGCGATGGTCGTGCGCGGGGTCTTGCCCTGGCCACGGACCTGGTATTGCGGGATCCACGGGGAAACGAAGTGGGTGCGGTCATGGGGCAGCTCCCTGATCTGCTCCACCAGGTGGGCGAACTGGTCGAATTCGCCACCGTCGGCGGTCGGGAAATGCCGGAACGCCCCGCCGTAGGAGCCGGGGCCCAGGTGGCCGGGCGGCAGGCCGCGGGACGAGGTCTTCTGCGGGGTGGCCCACTCCCCCCACCAGTCGCACCCGAAGTCCGCGAGCTCGTCCAGGGTGGTCGCACCGTTGATGAAGGCGCACAGCTCGCCGATCGGCTTGCGCCAGAACGACTTCACGCTCCGCTCGGTGATCACCGGGAAGCCGTTGGGCAGGTCGAAGCGCATGATCTGCTGCATCAGGGTGAGGGCGGCGGGCCCCTGGCGGGTGGGCACGGCCTCACCGGCGGCAAGTATGCGCTCGAGCATCCGCCGGTACTGCGAGTCCGGTTCGCGCACTCCGGGGGGAAGGTACCGCACTGGGTTCCTCCTCGCGCTGGACGTTACCCCTGGCACGGCACCATACCCCGCAGCGGCGGGCATCCGGCCGTGGCTCACGGCACGGTGCTCACGGCACGGGCTCACGGCACGGGCTCACGGCACGGGCTCACGGCACGGGCCGGGCACCCTGGCGTGGCCGGGCGCGGCACAGGCGCAGCACGTTGGCGACGACCTGATGGCCCGCGGCGCCCGCGGCGGTGAGGATCGACTCCGGGTGGAACTGCACCGCCCACCGGCCGGCCCCGGGGTCCTCGATGGCCATGACCGCCCCGTCGGGTGTGACCGCGGTCACCTCGAACCCGCCCTTGACCTGCTCCGGCCTCGCGTAGAGCGAGTGATACCTGGCGGCGGTGAACTCGGCGGGCAGACCGGCCAGCAGGCCGGCGTCAGGCCCGCCCGGCCCGCCCGGCCAGGTCCGCCGCACGGTACCCGGCTTGCCGTGCACGGGCTCGCCGAGCAGCGCCAGTTCGCCGCCCGCGTGCTCCACCATCGCCTGCAGGCCCAGGCACACCCCGAACGCGGGCAGCCCGCGCGAATCCAGCTGGGCGAGCAGGTCCGTGCAGGCGAAGTCGGATGGGCGCCCCGGCCCCGGCGAGAGCACCACCAGATCCGGGCCGAACTCGTCCAGCGCCGTCAGGGGCAGGCCCGCGCGCAGGGTCAGCACGTCCGCCCCCTGCTCACGGAAGTACCCGGCCAGGGTGTGCACGAACGAATCCTGGTGGTCCACCAGCAGCACCCGCAGGCCCTCGCCCGGCAGCGGGGCCGCGGGCGGGCCGGCCGCCGCGGCGGAAGCAATACGTCCGGCACCGTCTTCCCGGGCCGTGGCGGCACCATCGGCCAGCGTTTCGAGCAGGGCGCGCGCCTTCAGCTCGGTCTCCCGCTCCTCAGCCAGCGGGTCGGAGTCGTAGAGCAGCGTCGCGCCCGCCCGCACCATGGCGATCCCGCCGCAGATGTGCGCCGTGCGCAGGGTGAGACCGGTGTTCATGCCGCCGTCGAAGCCGATCATGCCGACCGCGCCGCCGTACCAGCGGCGGGGCGCCCGCTCGTGATCCTCGATGAACTGCATCGCCCACGTCTTGGGTGCGCCGGTGACGGTCACCGCCCACATGTGGGTGAGGAAGGCGTCCAGCGCGTCGAGCCCGGGCCGCAGCCGGCCCTCGATGTGGTCGACCGTGTGGATCAGGCGGCTGTACATCTCGATCTGCCGCCGGCCGATCACCCGCACGCTGCCGGGAACGCAGACCCGTGACTTGTCGTTGCGGTCCACATCGGTGCACATGGTCAGCTCCGACTCCTCCTTCGCCGAGCTGAGCAGGGTGAGGATGTTGGCGGCGTCCTCCAGCGGGTCGGTGCCGCGCCGGATCGTGCCGGCGATCGGGCAGGTCTCCACCCGTTCCCCGGTGACCCGCACGTACATCTCGGGTGACGCGCCGACCAGGCACTCCCCCTCCCCGAGGTTGAAGAAGAACTCGTACGGGGCCGGGTTGCGGCGCCGCAGCCGCTGGTAGAAGGCGGCTGGGGAGGCACACGGTGCGTGGAAGACGTGGCTGGGCACGACCTCGAACAGGTCGCCCCGGGCGAAACGCTCCCTGGCCCGCTCGACGATGCGGGCGTAGGAACCGGGCTCCGGCCCCCGGGGGGCCGGGCCGGCGTGCGGCGGGACCCCGGTGGGCGCGGGCGGCGTCCCGCGGGGCAGGCCGCGGGTGGACACGCCCGCCACCGCGAACTCGTACCGGTACCGGGTTGCCGTCTCGCGCTTGCGGTCCAGCACGTACAGCTCGTCCGGCAGATGCAGGACGAGGTCGCGCTGGCTGCCGGGCCGTTCGTGGCGCAGCGTGACCGGCTCGAACTGGAACGCGAGGTCGTAGCCGAAAGCCCCGTACAGACCCAGGTGCGGGTCATCGCCGGCCATGGCCGAGATCACCTCGCGCAGGGCGGAGAAGACGGTCGGCCGGCGGCTGCGGTCCTCCTCGGCCAGCAGGCCGGCTCGGGGATCAGCACCTCCACCTCGGTGACCGGGTCGGCGCCCGCACCGGGCGGGGCCGCGGGTACCGGCTCGCCCACCCGCAGCAGCGCCTCGGCCAGCACCGGGAGCAGCACCTCGCCCCGGGGGTTGAGCGCCCGGACGCTGATGCGGCGGCCCCGGGCGACGATCTCGGCGCACGGATTCACATAGGCCATGTGCCAGCGGCTGTACCGGCCCGGGTATTCCATCCCGGAGCTGAGCACCCCGCCGCGCAGCCCCTCAACCTGCCTGCAGATGGCGTCCAGGATCTGCTCGCCGAAGGGTTCCGCGGTCCTGGTGACGCGCACGCCGCCCGCTGTCACGGTGTGTCTGGCGGCGGCGCCTGCCGCGCCTGGCCGGCCCGCCGGGCCCCCGTGGTTAACCTGTGCTGCCGGGTCCACCTGTGCTCCCCTGGGTGAGGGCCCGGCCAGCGAACGTCAGAAGCGACCGCCGCTGCCGGGCGGTCGCTGGATGTACGCTGCGCGCGAGCCAGTCACCGCCTCATCGGCGGCGCCACCACTGCGTGTCACTGCAGGCTCGCATGGCGCGAGCTTACCGGTGGCAGCCCGGATCCGGAACCCTCACCGGCCGCGATGTCCCGGTGGGGACCACCGGACGCCCCGGTAGGGACCACCGGGACGCCCCGGAGCGGGCTTTGGTCAGGACGGTCAGTGAAAGAGGTCCCTATCCAGGCGGGCGCTCACGTGCGACGCTGCGGGTATGAGCCTCAGATTCCCGCGCCACGGCGCTGGCGACCACGAAGCGGCGCCGGCTACCACGTCTGTACCGTCAGCCGGTTCCCGTGGCGCGCGGCCATGGCCGGATGCGCCGCTGGCGCCTCCCAGCCTCGCGTGCTGCTGCACGGCCAAGCCGATGGCGCAGGTCATCATGCCGGCCACCAGCGCCAGGCCGCACCCGGTGGACCTGTGGCTGTGCGGGCACCACCTGCGGGCATCCCGGCAGGCGCTCGCCGCCGCCGGCGCCATGGTCTCCATGGTGTCCCTGCCCTCTGCGCAGGCCCAGGCGGAACACGAGCCCGCGGTGGCACCGTCCGGCGGCTGAGCCCGCGGACCGCCCCGCGCCGTCAGAAGTCGACCCAGGTTCCCACCCCGGCCGCGCGGGCCTTGCGGTAAGCGTGCGCGGCGGCCGCGAGATCCTCTACCGCCAGGCCCAGCGACTCGAACAGGGTGATCTCCTGGTCATCCCCCCGTCCCGGTGCCCGGCCTGTGATCACCTCACCCAATTCGGCGCGGATGTCATCCATCCCCATCGCCCCGTCGGCCACGGCGAGCAGGAAGTCTCCTGATTCGTGCGCCGCCGACTCCCGGCTGTCGACGAACACCGCAGCACCGGCCATGGTCCTCGCGTCGATCTCACGAACCCCGGGCAGGCAGGCACCGACCGCGTTGATATGGGCACCCGGCACCAGCCAGCCGCGCTCGAGCACCGGCGCCGCCGACGTGGTGGCCGTCACCACGATTCCCGCCCCGGCCAGGGCGCCGGCCACGCTGTCGCAGGCGGCGACCGGCACCGCCACCAGCCCGCCGACGTCCGCGGCGAAGCTCCGGGCCCGATCCGGCTCCCGCCCGGCCACCCGGATCGCGGTGAGCTCACGGGTCGCGGCCAGCGCCTGGATGTGTGCCCGCGCCTGGACGCCGGTGCCGATGACGGCTGCCTCCGTCGCGTCAGGGCGGGCGAGCAGCGACGTCGCCAGCGCCGACACGGCCGCGGTGCGGATCTCCGTGAGCGCGGACGCGTTCACCAGTGCCAGCGGCTCGCCGGTCTGTGCGCTGGAGATGAGGACCACGCCCTGGTGGGCATCCTTGCCCAGAGCCGGATTGCCGGGGCTGATGCAGATGGCTTTGACCCCGTATCCGGGTTCCGCCGCGGGCGGGCCGGACGGCGGCAGGTAGGACGGCATCAGCGCCATCAGGCCCTCCGCCCCCGGCGGCCGGGCCATGGTCCGCAGCGGCTGATAGGCCTCGCCGCGGGCATGGGCGGCCAGTGCCTGCCGCATGACCGCCATGACCTCGGGGTAGGGCAGCAGGCCGGGCAGCTCGCCCGCGCTCAGCACCAGCAGTGTCATCGATCCTCCCTGCCCGGCCGGGTCGGCCGGGTCGGCCGGGTCGGCCGGCCGCCTGGGCTGGCCCGGCGATCGCCTGGTCAGGCCTTGGCCGCGACGATTTCTGCCAGTGTCTGGTCCTGCGCGAGCAGGTGCTTCTGGATCTGCAGCGCCTCGTGCAGCACCGCCTCGGCGTCCTTGTAGGTCTGCTCGGAGCGCTTGTCGGCGGCCCCCGCCAGCAGGTTCTGGCCGACGATGATCACCGGCAGCAGGACCAGCTGCAGGAAATTGGACGACACCCAGGCGATGATGATGGTCAAGTTGCCGCTCCGCAGCGCCGACGGCAGGCTGATCAGCGCGATCACGCCGAAGATGTAGGCGCAGATCATGGTCCCCACCGCGGTGGTGATCGCCAGGCCGACGCGCCCGTTGAAGCCGACCCGCCCGTCGTCCACCTTTGCCGGCGGGGGGGACTGGCCGGACAGCCGCTTGATGGTGTGCTCATGGGGGTTGTGCTGATAGGTCGTCATGCTGACGGCTCCTCACTCAAACGGTGGCGTGCCGGGGCCCGGTCGCGCACAACCTAGCGCGCCAGCGGTCAGATGTGCATGCCACCGTCCACGGACAGGTGGCGCCGGTCACGAACGAGTTGTCCGCGCAAAGAATCCTTGTTCGTCAAGCGCACGCGGGAAGCGCGGCGGGCCTGTTACGTCACTGCGGCGGCCGCTCGAGTTCCCGGGCCCGCGTGGCGATGCGCTCCATCAGGGCCGCGTCCTCGCGGATCTCGGCTTCCGTGGGTGCGAGGGTGACGTTCACCGTCAGCAGGAACGTCAGGATGCTGATGCCCAGGATGAGGGGCAGCAGGAAGGCCGTGCCGGAGACGCCGCCGCCCATCGCCGACATGCCACCGCCCGACGGCGCCGGCGCGATGCGCAGGGCCGCCATCCCGGTGTAATGCATGCCGCTCACCGCAACACCCATGATCAAAGAGGCCAGCAGGGTGTGCCACAGGCCGCCGAGGCGCAGCGCGGCCCACAGCGCGGCCGTTCCCGCGACCATCGCGATGACCACCGACAGGGCCACCAGGCCGATGTCATAGGTCATCACGTCGGGCATGCGCATCGCATACATGCCCACGTAGTGCATGCCCGCCACGCCGAGCCCGATGATCGTGCCGCCGAGCAGCAGCGGGAACGGCCCCTGCCCGCCGAAGCCGACGATGAACAGCCCGACGCTGACCACGATGACGGCGAGCAGCATGCTGCCGATCGTGACCGGAACGTTGTAGCCGATCACCTGTCCCGGGATGCTGAACCCGAGCATGGCGATGAAATGCATGACCCAGATGCCGGTGACCCCGATCGACACGCTGGCCAGCAGCAGCCACCGCGCCCGGCCGGCACCCCGCATGGCCCTGGCACGGGTGGTACACCGTAGGCCGAGAAAGCAGCCCAGGCACGACATTAAGTAGGCAAGGCCAGGGTTCAGCAGGCCCGCTGAGAAATTGTGGACTTCCACGAATCCTCTCCCCTGTGCGCATGGGAGTCCTGACGGACAGCCCTCCGCTTCCACTCCTCATCCCGTCGAATGCAATCGTTATCATTCCATGCGGGGCGGCACCGGGCGGACCGGTTCGCAGATGTCCGGACACATTCGTAGATGTCCGGACACAATTGTCGGCGGGGATCACCCGGCAGGGGTCAGGTCAGGCGGTAGATACGCCGCGCGTTCAGCGCGCCGATCATCTCGGCGACCCTGATCGCGTCCGCCACCGTCCAGTCACCGGAGTCCACCCAGCCGCCGAGCACGTGGGCGGTGGCCCGGCGCCACAGCAGCGCACCCAGGTAATGGAGCTCCGGCGGGCCCCAGGCATCCGATGAGTACAGCACCTTGCCGAACGGCGCGAGCTCCAGCGACTCGGCGACGACCGCGGTGGCCCGGGCGCCCACGTGGTTGATGGCCAGGCCGACGTTGACGTACACGTGCGGATAGGCCGCCGCCAGATAGCCGGCCTGGCGGTGGTACGGATAACAGTGCAGCAGCATGAGCGGGACGGCCCGCTCCTGCGTCAGCTCCACGAAGCCCCGCAGCAGCAGGGGGTCACAGAGGCGCAGGTCGCCATCGGGATCGCCGAAACCGGTGTGGATCTGGACCGGCAGGCCCCGGTCCACCCCCGTCCACAGCAGGAAGCGCAGGAGCACGGGGTCGGCGATCCGGATGATCCCGCTCGACCCGATCTGGCGCAGCCACCTGCCCGCCGCGCCGGTCACCTCGGCGGCCGTCGGCGGCCGGGGATCGAAGTCCAGCCCGAACCGGTACGCCACGATGCTCTTTACCCCGCACGCGAAGGTGGTCCGCTCCCACAGCGCGGCACGGAACCGTTCGGCGAAACCGGCGGCGGATCCGTTTCCCGCCACGATGGCCTGCTCCGCGACGCCCTCCAGGCGGACCACCTCTTCCACGGCGGCTCCCGCCGCCTCCCCCATCGCCGTCAGGCCGAGCATTCCCTCGCGCAGGTAGCCGGTGTCGACCAGCAGGTGAGCGACCCCGCTGGCCGCCAGCAGCCGGCGGGCCACCTCGGCCGCCCCCAGCTCATGCCGGCGCCCGGTGTAGGCCTCGGCCGGCCCGGACGCGGGGAGCCCCAGCACGGGACCGCACCAGCGGCGGATCGCGACACCGAGCTGGGAGTCGAACCGCGTCATCCCCGGCGGGACGGGGCGGTCCGACTCCGTGATCAGCTCCTCGAACTCGCCGTGGGAAAGCTCGGCCGCCAGCGCCGGGTGGACATGGTGGTCCACCAGGGCGATCGCGCCGACCGCCGCGCCCAGATCCCCCTCGTCACGCATCCAGCCGTCTCACGCCTCCCCGACAGCCCCGCCGGTGCCCATTGTCCTGCCCGCGCCTGCCTGGACCGGGGCCGGCCCGGCGCCGCCCCGGCGGCCGATCAGGTACAGCAGCACGGCGACGATGAGCGAGACCACGGTGATGCCGGCCACCCACCAGAACCAGGCACCGTAGGAGACCACCGCCCCGGCGATGCTGAACGACCCGGCGTTGTTGCTGATCAGCGGCGTCCACGAGCCCGACAGGGTGGCGATGATCCCTACCAGCGAGCCCAGGCCGCCGATGATCGAGCATGCCCAGAACACCGCTGGATGCGCGATGCGGCGGGCCTGGAACTGTGCCTGGTACCGGCGCAGGATGATCAGGATGTCCACGAAGAGCACCACGATCGAGATACACCAGATGACGGTGACCGCCGCCTGGAGCACGTCGTAGATCTCGGTCTGCGAGTTCACCGACGCCTTCCCGCCCACTACGCTCGGGACGATCACGAAGGCGATGAGGGTGAACAGCGCGGCGATCACGGTCTGCACCCAGACCGCGGTGTCCGGCACCTTGGCCTTGTTGACGTGTGACATGGCCCTCGGCAGCCGGCGGTCCAGGCCGGAGACGAAGATCAGCCGCGCGAAGGAGTAGTTGTAGACCACGGTGATGAACAGGAAGAAGAGCGCGAGGACCAGCGCGGTGATCTTGCCGGCCACGCTGCCGAGGCCGATGCTGACCACGCTCGCCACGGCGGTGATGCTGGCCGCGCCGGATGCCGGAACGGTCACCATGACGCCCCAGGTGGCCAGCAGGTAGGCGATCACCACCACGAGCGAGCCCCACAGCAGGTACCGGGTGACCGAGCGCTGCTTGCGTATCTCGACCCCCATGTTGAGCGGCACCTCCACACCCAACAGGGCCAGCACGACCAGCCCGAAGAAGGTCCAGTTGGTGAAGTTCAGCCCGTGCGCCGCCGACGGCCGCCACTGCGCGAAGTTCCAGGGATTGGTCGCCGCGTGGTGCCCGCGGGCCAGGTAGACCACCCCGGCCACGAACATGGCCACGATCGCCAGGCCGTACAGCAGGAAAACCACGTTGACCACGTTCTGGGTGACCCGGAACCGGAGCACCGCCAGCACCGCCGAAAGGACGATCATGGCAACGATCAGGCCGCCCTGCGCCTGCACCGGCCAGCTGGCGACCGCCGGGAAGGCGAAGCCGAGGAAGGCCAGGACGCTCGTCCCGGTGGCCACCATCACCAGCACCCCGGGCCACCAGGCACAGAAGCCCGCGAAGAACCCCCAGAACGGGCCGAACGCCTTGTGCGTCCACAGGTAGATGGAGCCCTCGCCGGGGAACATGGCCCCCAGCTGGCCGGTGGCGATGGCGCAGGGCACCAGGAACACGACGAATCCGATGACCCACCAGCCGAACGCCGACGGGCCGGCCGACTGGATGACTGCCGCGTTGGTGATGAACAGGACGATCGCGACGAAGATCGCCACCATGTCGAACGTGGTGAGCACCTTGGGCAGGATGCCCCCGGCCACCCGCTCGGAGATCAGGGAGCCGGTCTGGGTCTCGGTCTCGGCTGCCATGGCCACCCTCCTTTGCTGGCCGCACGTGATCCGTAAGGGGGGTCTCACAGACCACTAGATCTTGGTGAAGTGCTCGAAGCACTCATAGGCAGGGTCGGTGCCGCTGAACGCCGCCACCTCGGACCGCTTCACGGCCAGGTAGGCGCGGCGGCGCAGATCGCCGAGCGATTCCATCAGCAGGTCATCGGCTGCCAGGGCATCCAGCGCCTCGGCCAGCGACGTGGGCAGCCGGTCCGCGCCGGCCGCGAGGCGCTGCGCGTCGGTCAGGGTCGCCGGATCGACGTTCACCGCTTCGCCCGGGTCCAGCTTGCGGCGGATCCCGTCCAGGCCCGCGTGGATGCAGGCGCCGAGCGCGAGGTAGGGGTTGGCGCTGGAATCGGACGGCTTCAGTTCGAGGTTGACCGTGCCGGCCGGGTCGTCACGCATCGGGGAGCAGATCCGGATCGCCGCCTCGCGGTTGTCCATCCCGTAGATGGTGTAGGCGCTGCTCCACATCTGCGGCGCCAGCCTGCGGTAGCTGTTCACGCTCCCGCAGGTCAGGGCGGTGAGTGCGGGCAGGTGGGCGAGCAGGCCGCCGATGAAGTGGTAGCCGGCCGCCGACAGCAGGTAGCGGTCCGCCGGGTCGTAGAACGCCGGCTCCCCCGGCTCGCCGCCCGGCCCGGCCTCGCGCAGCGACAGGTGAAGATGGGCACCGTTGCCCGCCTGGTCGGCGATGGGCTTGGGAGCCAGGCTGGCCCACATCCCGCGGCGGAACGCGACGCCCCGCACGGTCTCCCGGTAGAGCACCTGGTTGTCGGCGGCCCGCAGCGGGGCCGCGTGCCGGACCGACATCTCCTGCTGCCCGTGACCGAGTTCGGGGTAGTAGTTCTCGACCTGCATGCCCTGCGCCTGCAGGGCGCGCTGCAGTTCGACGGCGTAGTCGTGGGCCAGATGGAAACCGGTGGCCGAGTAGCACAGGCTGTCGTCCGCGGGCACCAGCCGGTCCGGCCCGCCGTCCGGGCTTGCCTCGCGGCGGCCGAGCGTGAATTCCGGCTCGAAGGCGGCGCTCGCCACGTACCCCTGCCCAGCCAGGTCGGCGACGGCCTGCCGGAGGTAGGTACGGGCGCAGGCGCCCCACGCCTCGCCGTCCGGCTGGACCAGGTCGGCCAGCATCGCCGCCGCGCCGGGCGCGTACGGCAGCGGCACGAAGGTGGCCGGGTCCGGCATGATCCGGACCTCCCCGACCGGGCTCATGCCCTGCACCGGCTGGAGGTGGTCGAGCATGGACATCGCCATCATGGCCACGGTGTGCCCGATCCCGGTGACAAGCCGGGCCGGCAGCGACGCAGTCGAAGCCGCCTTGCCCCGGATGATCCCGCCGTGGTCGGCATACAGGAACCAGATCAGCGAGACCCCTTCTGCCTCGGCGCGCGCGGCAACCGCCGCCGCCTCATCGCCGGCGGTGATCGGCGTCCCCGCTCGTGGATACTGATCCATGTATAAGGCGTAGCATGATCGGCCGGGCTCGCCTAGAGGCGGATCCACATGCGCCGGGGCGGTGCGGTGACGGCCGGTGCGCGGCGCCTGGTGGCACGTTGACACCCCGCTGAGCGTTCACCTAGATTCGCCATGTTCGTGTTAAGAACTGTTGTTCGCGAGCCGAACGAGCGGGATGGACCGAGGAGGGCCCGTGACATTCCTTGATGAATCCACCTGGCGGGGCAAGGTCTATTCCGGCGGCTGGACGCGGGCAGCTGGCGGCGACGCCGCGGTTGTCGAGCCGGCGACCGGCACCGAGCTCGGCCGGGCCGGCGTCGCCTCGCCGGCCGACGTCTCCGCCGCCACCGCGGCGGCCACCGCCGCCCAGCCGGACTGGGCCGCCCTTCCCTATACCGAGCGCGCGGCGATCATGCGCCGCGCGGGTGACATCTGGAAGGCCAACGCCGCGGAGATCGAGCAATGGAGCATCCGCGAGGGTGGCAAGATCGCTGGCGCGGCGCAGTTCGAGACCCATGTCGCCACCGAAGAGGTCTTCGAGGCGGCGACGCTGCCGGCCCGCCCCTCCGGCGAGCTGCTGCCCAGTGAGCAGCCTCACCTCAGCTACGTCGAGCGGGTCCCGGCCGGCGTGGTCGGCGTCATCGCCCCCTTCAACTTCCCGCAGATCCTCGCCATCCGCTCGGTCGCGCCCGCCCTCGCGCTCGGCAACGCGGTCGTGCTCAAGCCGGACCCGCGGACAGCCGTCTGCGGCGGCGTGGTCCTGGCCCGCGTGTTCGAGGAGGCGGGTCTGCCCGACGGGCTGCTGCATGTGCTGCCGGGTGGCGCGGAGGCAGGCGAAGCCCTGATCATCGATCCGCTGGTGCGGGTGGTCTCCTTCACCGGGTCCACCGCGGTGGGCCGCCGGGTCGGCCAGCTGGCCGCCGGGCACCTCAAGCGCTGCCACCTCGAGCTCGGCGGCAACTCGGCGCTGATCGTGATGGACGACGCCGACCTGGACAGGGCGGCCTCCGCCGGGGCCTGGGGCTCCTTCCTCCACCAGGGCCAGATCTGCATGACGGCCGGGCGGCACCTCGTCCAGGAGGCCGTCTACGACGACTACGTGGCGCGGCTGGCGGGCAAGGCCGATCACCTCCCGGTGGGCGACCCGGCCAGCGGCCAGGTCGCGCTCGGCCCGATCATCGACGAGCGCCAGCGCGACAAGGTCCACGGGCTCGTCACCGCGAGCGTCGACGCGGGCGCCCGGCTCGCCGCCGGCGGCACCTACGAGGGCCTGTTCTATCGGCCCACCGTCCTCTCCGAGGTCGCGCCGGCCATGCCGGCCTACGCCAGCGAGGTGTTCGGCCCGGTCGCGCCGGTGGTCCGGTTCTCGACCGCCGACGAGGCGGCCAAGCTGGCCGGCGACTCCGAGTACGGGCTGTCCCTCGGCATTCTCACCCGGGACGTGATGCGCGGCCTCGACCTGGCCAGGCGGATCCCCACGGGGATCGTCCACATCAACGACCAGACCGTCGACGACGCGCCGAACACCCCATTCGGCGGGGTGCTCGCCTCCGGCACCGGTGCCCGCTTCGGCGGGACCGCCAACATCGACGCGTTCACCGACACCCGCTGGGTCACCATCCGGGGAGAGATCGCTCCCTACCCGTTCTGACCGACCAAGCCATGAGAACCCAGGTAGGCATCGTCGGCGCCGGCCCGGCTGGGCTGCTGCTTTCCCATCTGCTGGCCCTGCGCGGCATCGAGTCGCTGGTGGTGGAGGACCGCAGCCGGGCTTACTGCGAGGCCAGGCAGCGGGCCGGGCTGCTGGAGGACGGCACGGTCCGGCTGCTGCGCGAGGCCGACCTGGCGCAGCGGCTGGACGCCGAAGGGCTGGAGCACGGCGGGATCTACCTGCAGTTCGCCGGGGAACGCCACCATCTGGACTTCCGCGACCTCACCGGCGGCCGCACGGTCACGATCTACGCCCAGACCGAGATCGTCAAGGACCTCATCGCCCGGCGGCTCGCCGACGGCGGGGCGCTGGAGTTCGAGGTCAGTGGCACCGCGGTCGCCGACCTGGACACCGGCCGGCCGGTGCTGTCCTACACCACCGCGGGCGGCGAGCGGCGTGAGGTCGTGTGCGACGCGATCGCTGGCTGCGACGGCTTCCACGGCATCTGCCGGCCCGCCATCCCGCCTGGACTGCTCGCCGTCCGGGACCGGGATTACCCCTACGCCTGGCTGGGCATCACGGCCGGGGTCCCGCCGTCCACCGACGAGCTGATCTACAACCACCACCCCGATGGCTTCGCCCTGCACACGATGCGGACGCCCCAGATCAGCCGGCTCTACCTGCAGGTTCCCCCGGACGAGCAGATCGGGGCGTGGCCGGACGAGAAGATCTGGGCGGCGTTCCAGCGCCGGTTCGCGCTACCGGGCTGGGAACTGAAGGAAGGCCCGATATTCGACCGGGCCATCACCCCCATGCGCAGCTTCGTCAGCTCGCCGATGCGCTACGGCCGGCTCTTCCTGGCCGGTGACGCCGCGCACATCGTGCCACCGACCGGCGCCAAGGGGCTGAACCTCGCGATGGCCGACGTGACCGTGCTGGCCGACGCGCTGGAGGAATTGCTGCGGGGGGACAGCCGCCTCGCCGACGGCTATTCCGACACGTGCCTGCGCCGGGTCTGGCGTGCCACGCACTTCTCGTGGTGGATGACCACGATGCTGCATGTAACGCCGGGCGCCGACCCGATGACCGGGGAACTGCAGCTGGCACAGTTGCGCTACGTCACCACCTCGCGCGCGGCGGCCACCTCACTCGCCGAGAACTACACCGGCTATCCGCCGCTGCGCTGACGCCGGTAGAGCACGTCCCCGCGCGGGTCGGAGACCACCGGGGCGAAGTGACTGGTGAAATACGCCTTCAGGGCCGGTGTCCAGGGGATACGCACGGAGTTGTACTTGGACAGCCACACGTACTGGGCGTGGGTGAAGGCCGCCCGCCAGACGGCGGCCACCGCCGGGTTGCGGCCGGCCCCGGTGGTCGCCGTCTTGCCGCCCGACAGGGCGATGTCGGTGCCGGTGCCGTCCACCATCACCGAGCACCCGGGCACGTCCGAGACGAACCGGTCCGCCAGGATGAGCATGGACACCTCGTCGGTGGCGACACAGGAGCCGGGCGGGACCGCCCGCGCGATCGAGGCCACACTCGCCGGGCCGGTCGGGGCGATGATGGCCTTGAGCTTGCCCTCGGCACGCACCTGGAAGACGGTGAAGAGCACCAGGACCGCTGCCGCCAGCACCGCCGCCACCCGGGGTGCCGAGGGCTGGCGGCCGGCCCCAGCCCGGCCGGGCTCCCCGGTCCCATGGCCGGGCGCCAGCAGGCGCGAGGCCGGCAGAGCGATGGCCAGACCCAGGAACGGTGCCAGGAACGCCGAGAAGTGGTAGTGGAACTGGGTGGGCCACAAGAACATGACCACCACCAGCGCGGCGCTCGCCAGTGCGAAGCATTCCAGCGGGGTCGGCGGCCGCTCGGTCACCAGCACCAGCAGGATCTCCGCCCCGACGGTGAGCAGTACCAGGATGACCACCGCCAGCAGCAAGGTCGCGTGCAGCGGCAGGTGGATCCGGGTGATGAGCAGGTCGGCGCGCCCGGGGAGATGAACGTTGCTGAGCCCGGTCATCTCCCGCAGCCGGGCCCAGACCGGCACCCTGAGCGACGCCGCCCGGTGCCCCACCTGGGCGATAATCAGGCTCTGGTAGAAACGCCGGGGTGCCAGCGCGGCGAATGGCAGGACCGGCACCAGGAAGCCAGCCGCCACCCCGGCCACGAAGATCAGCGCCCGCCGTGGCTTTGGCAGGCACAGCGCCGCCACCACCGCTACCGGGATGATCGCCCACGCTTCGATGGTCCCGGCAAAGCCGAAAGCCAGCCCACCCCAGGCAAGCCGCCGGCCGCTGCTGGTCAGCCGGTCCCCGTCGAACACGGCCACCGCGCCCGTCAGGCAGAACAGCACCAGCCACGGCTCGACGAGCACCGTATGGGCGGCCGCGATGCTGTCGGGAAACAGGGCGAGGACCCCGCACGCGACCAGGGTGGCCAGCACGCCACGGTGGCGGACGAGCAGGCCGATCAGGACCACGCCCGCGGCGCTCGCGAGCATGGTGAGTATCCGCCCGATCACCATGCCCGTCGCCGTGCTGGTGGCGCTGGCCACCAGCGCGGCCGGGGTCATCAGCAGGGTGATCCCGGGCGGCTGGACGAAGATGTAGTCGCGGTAGGGCAGGATGCCGTGGACAAGGTGGACGGCACTGCCGAAATAGGACCCGTCGTCATATTCGGTGAGCCCCATCAGGTACCCGGGGAGGCTGAGCTCGTATATCCGCAGACCCAGCGCCAGCAGGGTCGCGGCCGTGATGACGATCGTCACCGGGTTTCGCCAGGCGGCGGCCAGCCACGAGCGCGCTGGTGGGCCGCTGGCGGGGGCGTCCGCGTCAGCCTTCACCGTCGTCCCGCTCAATGCATTCCCTGCCCGTCGCTCATCGGCCGCCGTCAAGATCCGCGGCGGGCAAAGGCCGTGACGTCGACGGGCCTGGGCGGCTGGCCGCCCCGGATCCACCCCCGGATCGCGTGAGGCAGGCCTGTCGTGTCCGCCCAGGATATTCTAGCTCGCCGGTAATGTGGGGAATCATTTTTACCATCTCAGGACCGCCCGCGCACCGAATCCGCGGTGGCAATACCGGGCATGGGTAAGTCATCCCGGTAGCTTCGGGTAGCGGTCGCTGCCGGGCAGCTGGCGGCGGTTCTTGCGTGACGCCAGCGATGACCGTGGTCACGACCCTGCGGACGGCCCGGCCGCTGGCAGCGTCCCTTCCCGGCCGCTGGCAGCGTCCCTTCCCGGCCGGCCTGGAACTGCTTGCGGGCACCGGGGCCGCAAGCGACGCGGTGGGAGGCAGCTTCACGATGCGCTACACCACGGTGGTGGTCACCGCGGCGCGGGCCGGCACCGCCTGACCAGGCCGGCCGCCGGGCCTCTCACCCCAGCCCGCACCACCGGTGGGCAGCGCTGCGCTGCTATGGCAGAACCCCGGTGATCGCCGAGTCCCCCGTTCGGGCCCGGCATCATTGCCATGACCTGCGGTTATTAGCGCACGTCCAGCCCGGTGACGGCCCTTCCGATGATCATGCGCTGGATCTCCGACGTGCCCTCGAAGATGGTGAAGATCTTCGCGTCCCGGTGCCAGCGCTCCACCGGGTAGTCGCGGCTGTAGCCGTTGCCGCCGAGCACCTGGATCGCCTGCTCGGTGACCCGGACCGCGGTCTCGGCGGCGACCAGTTTGGACACCGAGCCCTCCGCGCCGTCCAGTGGTATGCCCTGGCGGGCCATCCATGCCGCCCGCCATACCAGCAGCCGCGCCGCGTCCACGGAGGCACGCATGTCGGCGAGGGCGAACGCGATGGCCTGGTTCTGGCCGATCGGGCGGCCGAACTGAAACCGCTGGCGGGCGTAGTCACGGGCGTACTCGCAGGCGGCACGGGCGACCCCGACCGCCATAGCGCCCACACTCGGCCGCGATGCCTCGAACGTCTTCATCGCGGCCTGCTCGCCCGCCGGGCCGCCGGTCCGCACCCTGGCAAGCCGGGCATCGAGCCGTTCCTTGCCCCCCACCAGGCAGCGGCCGGGCACACGCACCTCATCGAGCACGACCTCGGCCGTGTGGGAGGCGCGCACCCCGTGCTTGCGGATCTTCTGGCCCTGCCGCAGCCCCGGGGTCCCCGGCGGGACGATGAAACTGGCCTGCCCCCGGCTGCCAAGCGTGGGATCGACCGAGGCGACGACCACGTGAACGTCGGCGATGCCACCGTTGGTGGCCCACGCCTTGGTGCCGGTCAGCACCCACTCGTCGGTGGCCGCTAGGTAGCGGGCCCTGGTCCGGATCGCCCCGACGTCGCTGCCCGCGTCCGCCTCGGAAGCGCAGAACGACCCCAGCCTGATGTCGCCGGGTCCGCCGAACATCTGCGGCAGCCACTCCCCTATCTGCTCCGCCGTGCCGTTGCTGGCGACGGCCACCGCGGCCAGGGAACTCCCGACGAGGGAGAGCGCGATACCGGCGTCGCCCCAGAAGAGTTCCTCGAAGGCGACCGGGATGCCGAGCCCACTCGGCTCGAACCATTGCTGGCTGAAGAAGTCGAGCGAATAGAGGCCGATCTTCGCCGCCTCCTCCAGGATGGGCCAGGGAGTCTCCTCCCGCTCGTCCCATTCCGCGGCGGCCGGGCGGATGACCCCGGCCGCGAATCCGTGCACCCAGTCACGCATGTGCGTCACCGCGGGCCCGGCCTGTGCGCAGAAATCCCCGGCGGTACCGGGCCCGGTGGTGTCAGGCTCATTGCTCATTCGGCGTTCCTTCACCCTTTACCGTGCCGGTCGAGAAACTCATACACGTCCGTCTCGTCCACACCGGGGAAGCTCCCGGTGGGCAGCGCGGACAGGATGTGGGAGTGTGCGCGGGCCGACGGCCAGGCCATCCCCTCCCATCGCGTGGCCAGCGCGGCGGGCGGGCGCTGGCAGCAGTCGCCGTCCGGGCACCGCGACGACATCCTGGTGACCGTGTCCCGGCCCCGGAACCAGCGGGAATGCTCGTAGGGGGTGCCCAGGGTGATGGCGAACCCGCGCTCATGGCCAGGGTCCACATGAGCGGCGCACCAGTAGGTGCCCGACGGGGTGTCGCTGTACTGGCAGTGCAGCGAGAAACGGTCCGGTGAGGAGAAGACCTGGCGTCCCGACCACTTGCGGCACATGCGCTGGCCCTCGATCGCCCCCGACTCGTCGGCGGGCAGCACCAGGCCGTCGTTCTCATAGGCCTTGTAGATGACCCCACTCTCGTCATTCTTGACGAAGTGGCACGGCAGGCCCAGATGGTGGGTGGCCAGGTTGGTGAACCGGTGGGCGGCCATCTCGTAGGAGACGGAGAACACGTCCCGCAGGTCCTCCACCGACAGGTCCCTGGCCTGCTTGGCCTCGCTCAGGAACCGGGCGGCGAACTGCTCGGGGACGAGCACTGCCGCGGCGAAGTAGTTGGCCTCGACCCGTTGCCGGAGAAAGTCGGCGAAGTCATGCGGGGTGTCATGGCCGAGCACGAAGTGCCCGAGGGTCTGCAGCAGGATGGTCCGCGGCGAGTGCATGCCCACGGCTTCCTGCATGAGGTAGATCCGCCGGTGCCGCAGGTCGGTGACGGACCTGACCGACCGGGGCAGGTCCTGCGCGTAGCTCACGGTGAACCCGTGGTGCGCGACGATGGCGAGCAAGGTGCCCTGCGACAGCGCCCCGCCGTGGTAGCCAACCGCCTGCAGGGCGTCCGACGCCAGCCGATCGATGTCGGCGAAGTAGTTGCCGCGCTCACGCATGGCCATCCGCAGCTCGGCGTTGGCCACCCGGGCCTCTTCCGGCGTGGCGGTCGGCCGGGTGCGCTGCCGGCGCAGTTCGGCGTAAAGGGCGACCAGATGCTCGAGCACGTCGTTGGGCACCCGCGCGCCGACCTTCAGGTACGGCAGGCCGAGATCGGAGTAGAGCGGATCTCGCTGCGCCTCCTCCAGGGTGATCTCCATCTGCGCGCGGCGCGTCGGCGGCTGGTGGCGCAGCAACTCCTCCGGTGCCACCGACAGCGCCCTGGCCAGCGATTCGATCAGTGAGAGCTTCGGCTCGCGGCGCCCGTTCTCCAGCAGCGACAGCGCCGACGGCGCCCGGCCGACGCGCCCGCCAAGCTCGGCGAGGGTGAGGCCGCGCGAGCGCCGCAGATGACGCAGCCGCTGCCCGAAGGTAGCGAGATCCACGGCGAAATCAGCAGCAGGATCCGTGGCAGAGCCCTCAGCGGCGCCGGCCCGACCGGCCTCACCGGCGCTGCTGGCACCACCGGCTCCGCTGGCGCTGCCGGTCTCACCGGCTGTACCGGCGTCACCGGCAGTACCGGCTTTGCCAGCAAGGTCTAGGCCACTTGATGGCAACGATCCAGGTTCTTGCTCAAGAAAGTCCGTCACAAGTTCATTATAAATGAAATTTTGCAGTTATTTCCAGCCCTGATCCTGGCGAGCCCCGTCCACCGGCGGGCAGGCTCGGATGTATCACCCAGGGGACGGCAGGACGTCGGGAGGACCCAGTGAGCGATCGTCGCCTCGAGGGCACGCAGGAGACCAACGGCAGCAACGGGCATGGCGCGGCAGGGAACGGGGGCACGGGCTCTGCGGCCAGGCAGGCAGCGCGGCTGAGCGAGGAGTGGGCGACAAGCCCGCGCTGGCGCTCGATCCAGCGCACCTACTCCGCACCGGACGTGATCCGCCTGCGCGGCTCGGTACAGGAAGAGCACACCCTGGCGCGGCTGGGTGCCGAGCGGCTGTGGAAACTGCTCCACGAGCGGGACTTCGTGCACTCGCTCGGCGCGATGACCGGCAACCAGGCAGTGCAGCAGGTCCGGGCCGGCCTGCCCGCCATCTACCTGTCCGGCTGGCAGGTCGCCGCCGACGCCAACCTGGCCGCGGAAACCTACCCTGACCAGAGCCTCTACCCGGCCAACTCGGTTCCCCAGGTGGTCCGGCGCATCAACAACGCGCTGCTGCGCGCCGACCAGATCACCTGGGCCGAGACCGAAGGCGGATCCACCGCCCGGCCGCCGCGCTGGCTGGCGCCGATCGTCGCCGACGCCGAGGCGGGCTTCGGCGGTGTGCTCAACGCGTTCGAGCTGATGAAGGCCATGATCGTCGCCGGTGCGGCCGGGGTTCACTGGGAAGACCAGCTCGCGTCCGAGAAGAAGTGCGGCCACCTTGGCGGAAAGGTGCTCATCCCGACCGGCCAGCACATCAAGACGCTGAACGCCGCCCGTCTGGCTGCCGACGTGCTCGGGGTGCCGACCCTCGTCGTGGCCAGGACCGACGCACGCGCGGCCACCCTGATCACCAGCGACGTGGACGAGCGTGACCTGCCCTTCATCACCGGGGAGCGGACAGCCGAAGGGTTCTACCGGGTGCGGAACGGCATGCCGGCCGGCATCGCCCGCGGCCTGGCGTACGCGCCTTACAGCGACCTGCTGTGGATGGAGACGTCCACGCCGGACCTGGCCGAGGCACGCGAATTCGCCGAGGCGATCAAGCACGAGTACCCCGACCAGATGCTCGCCTACAACTGCTCGCCGTCCTTCAACTGGCGCAAGCACCTCGACGAGGGCACGATCGAGAAGTTCCAGCGTGAGCTGGGCGAGATGGGCTACAAGTTCCAGTTCATCACGCTGGCCGGGTTCCACGCGCTCAACTACGCGATGTTCGACCTGGCCCGCGGCTACGCCGCCGAGGGCATGCCTGCCTACGTGCGGCTGCAGGACGCCGAATTCGCCGCCGAACAGGCCGGGTACACCGCAACCCGCCACCAGCGTGAGGTCGGGACCGGGTACTTCGACCTGGTGACGTCGGCGATCACGCCGGACGCCTCAACGGTGGCCCTGGCCGGTTCCACCGAGAGCGAGCAGTTCGCCGCCGCCCACTGAGGCTGCCTGCGGCGTGGCCGGTCGCCAGCGCCCGTTACCGGGCCGCCGGGGCACGCCCGGACCGCGCCCGTGGCCAGTGCCACATCGGCCGCGCCCGCAACACGGCGACCCGGGCGCTGTTGATCGGGCCGAGGACCAGGTACGCCCGGTACGCGTCGCGCCCGATCAGGGCGATCTTCATCCCGCGCGGGCCGGGCGGCCGCTGGTACCCGGCCGGCCGGTAACGGCGGTAGTCCGCGGCCATCCGGTGGAAGAACTGCCGCCGGGCCCGGTGGGGCACCAGCCCGCTCGCGAGCACGGTGCTGTAGTGCTCGATCGCCCGCCCGAACACGGCCGCTCGCACCGGGTCCGCCACCGCCAGCCCACCCGGCCCGCCCGGCCCGCCGTCGACCCCGTCCATCAGCGCGAACACGCGCTCATATGAGGTGAAAATGCCGAAGTGGTCCATGCTGGCCGTGGCCAGGAAGGAGTGCGGCCGGCGCCGGTACAGATAACAGACCCGGTCCAGCAGCGCGATCCGCCCCGCGCTGAGCAGTGCCGCGCAGGAAACCGGCACATCCTCGTGGATCCCCGGCGCGAAGCCGACCCGCAGGCCGATGAGGAAGTCCCGCCGGAATACCTTGCTCCATACCGTCATCGTCCGGTCGACCAGGGCCGGCCGCTCGGCCAGCGTGAGCGTCGCCGCGGCTGCTGCCGGCGGCGCGGCCAGCAGGCTGGCACCGGGGCTCGGCTCGGTCCGCCCTGGAGCGCGCAGGATCAGGTAGTCGATGAGCAGGACGTCCGGCCGGTCGCGGGTCAGCCTCTCGGTGACCGCCGCCAGCGCGCCGTCGGCCAGCAGATCATCGGGATCCACGAACCAGACATAGGTCCCCACCGCCTCGGCCAGCCCGCGCATCCGGGCGGGCCCGGGCCAGATGCTCTCCGTGAGGTGGATCACCTTCAGCCGGGGGTCCCGGGCGGCCCGGTCATCGAGGATGGCGCCGCACCCATCGCGCGAGGCGTCATCGACCGCGATCACCTCCAGGCCGCCTGCCCGCCCGGGCCGCCCGGCCCGCCCGGCCTGCCAGGCCTGGCTGCCCAGGACCGAGTCCAGGCACTCCGGCAGGAACCCGGCCACATCGCGGACTGGCAGCACGATGCTGATCAGCGGCGCGGCGGCCGGCCCGGTCATCGCTCATCCGTGGTCATGGCTCACCGATGATAGACGCGGCGTCGGGCAGGACGCGGCGCATGGACGGCCACCCGGGCCGCGTATCCTTCGGCACGTGCATATCGACGCCATCTTCCGGGGCATCGGGTCGTTCTGCGTCCGCTTCCGCTGGCTTGTGCTGGCGGTGTGGGTGGCCGGTGCCATTGCCGCAGTGTCACTGCTGCCGGCCCTGTCCAGCGTGACGCAGGGCAACAACACCAAGTTCCTGCCCGCCAGCGCGCCGAGTGAGCACGCGGCGACGCTGGCTGCGCCGTTCGGCACCGCGAGCCTGCAGCCCGTCCCGGTGGTCGCCGCGCGGTCCGGGGGCCCGCTGACCGGCACCGATGTGGCGGCCCTGACCGGGTTGCGCGCTGACCTGGCCAAGGTCCCCACGGTCGAGAAGGTCATCGACCTTGGCCGCTCCCCCGACGGCCGGGCCGAGCAACTGGTCGCCCTCGCGTCGCAGGCCGGTGGCGGGCCGAACGCGGCCAGCGACCTGGTGGACTCCCTGCGGGCCGCCATCGCCCACGCCGGGCTGCCTGCCGGGCTGCAGGCGCACCTCGCGGGCGCCCTGGCGGTCCAGGTGGACCAGCAGAAGGCGTCCGGCAACACCGGCAACAAGGTGCAGGATTACTCGGCCCTGTTCATCATCGTGCTGCTGGTGCTGATCTTCCGGTCGCTGACGCTGGCACTGGTCACGGTCGCCCCCGCGGTGTTCTCCGTCATCATCTCCGGGCCCCTGGTAGCCGAGGCGGCACAGCACGGCCTGCAGGTCTCGCCGCTGGCGCAGTACCTGATGATCGTCCTGGTGCTGGGCGCGGGCACCGACTACGGGCTCTTCCTGGTGTTCCGGACCCGGGAAGAGCTACGCGCCGGCCAGCACGACCAGGAGTCCTATGCCACGAGCGGGTTCGGCCAGCTGCTGCGTGCACTCGGCCGTGACTTCATGCATCCCCGGCAGCCGGCCAAGAAGGCGATCGTCACCTCGGTGACGCGGGTGGGCGAATCCATCACCTTCTCCGCCGCCACGGTGATCGCC
Source organism: uncultured Actinomycetes bacterium (assembly GCA_963741615.1). Lineage (GTDB taxonomy): Bacteria > Actinomycetota > Actinomycetes > Streptosporangiales > Streptosporangiaceae > UBA9676. The sequence goes on along the minus strand of CAVUIU010000029.1, from coordinate 394,071 downwards.
GCCGTGCTCACCCTGCTGGTGGCCAGCTTCCCGTTCTACTCCAACCTCGGGATCCCGTTCGCCATCGCGATCGGCGTGATCCTGCTGGCTGGACTCACCCTGCTGCCTGCTCTGCTGTCCCTGCGGCTGTCCCTGCTCGCACAGAAGCGGACGATCTTCCAGCGCCTCTTCGGCAAGCCCAAGCTGCTGCCGTGGAGCATCCAGGGCAGCGGGCAGCCGGGCACGTGGGGCCGGATCGCCAGCCGGATCGTCCGCCACCCGGTGCCAACGCTGGTGACCGGCCTGGTCGTCTTCGGCGGGCTGGCCTTCGCGGTGCTCGGCTACCAGGCGTCCGGCTTCGGCGGCAACACGGCCCCGCCCGCCGGCAGCGACTCGGCCGCCGGGACCACCCTGCTGGCCCGCCACTTCCCGCAGTCGTCGGCCAACCCCACCAACCCGATCTTCCGTTTTGCCACGCCGGTCTGGGAGCATCCGGAGACGCTCGCCAAGGCTGGCCGCGAGCTCCAGGCGGCCGGGCCGTTCACCACCGTGACCGGGCCGCTGAACCCGGCGGGCGCGCCGCTGACTCCGGCCGAGTACGCCGCCCTGCACGCCAAACTGGGCCCGGCCAGCGCCCTGCCCCCGGTGCCCCCGGCCGGCACCACGGTGCCGCTGCCGGCCTACGAGGTCTACCGGGCGACCTCGAACTACGTCAGCGCGGACGGGCGCACGGTGCAGTACCTGGCCGGACTGAAGGCGGGTGACCCGGGCGGGACCCCGGCCATGAACGCGGTCCCATCCGTCCGCGCCGCGACCACCCGGGTGGCCGCGGCGATCGGTGCCACCGACTCGGCGGTCGGCGGGGAGGCGCCCGCGCTCTACGACATCAGCAGCATCTCCAACAGCGACCTGGTGCGGGTGATCCCGATCGCGATCCTGGCCATCGGGCTGCTGCTCGCGCTGGTCCTGCGCAGCCTGGTGGCGCCGCTCTACCTGATCGCCTCGGTCGGCCTGTCCTACCTGGCCGCGCTGGGCCTGTCCGTGCTGCTGTTCGTCGAGATCGGCAACAACGGCGGACTGGTGTTCTTCCTGCCGTTCCTGATGTTCATCTTCCTGCTGGCGCTGGGCGAGGACTACAACATCCTGGTGATGACCAGGATCCGGGAGGAGGCGCGCCAGCTGCCGCTACGCGATGCGGTATCGCGGGCGCTGAGCGTGACCGGGACGACAGTGACGTCGGCGGGCCTCGTCCTGGCCGGCACGTTCATCGTGTTCGGCCTGGTGGCAGGCGGCGGCTCGGGTGGCAGCCAGTTCCGCGACATCGCCTTCGGGCTGGCGCTCGGCATCCTCATGGACACCTTCCTGGTGCGGACGCTGCTGGTGCCCTCCACGGTCGTGCTCCTGGGCAGATGGAACTGGTGGCCGTCGCGGATGAGCCGGCGTGGAGCCGAGCCGCCCGGGCCCAGCGTTCAGGCGGCCGGCGAACCCGCCAAGGCCTGATCCGGCGAACCCGGCGCTCCCCCCGGACCGGTGGCCCGCCTGGGCTCAGCCAGGCCCGTCGGCGCGGGCCGGCCACGGATGGAATATCCGGGTTCGGCCCACCGGGCAGGCGGCCAGCCAGAATACTGTCCGTTGATCTGCGGGACATGCCGTGCTTGGTGCTGGCAGGAGCGCTGCTGACCCGTCACACTCGGCTGAGGGGAAGTTCGAGCTACACCCTCGCGCGGCATCAGGCGCGCCGGCACCGCCGGCGGCGCAGAAGGGACGCCGATGCAGGAACTGCGCCTGGTCGCGGTGAGTGAGGATGGCAGCTATGCCGTCCTGGCAGCGCCCGGGCGCAGCGGTCGCTTCTCGCTGCCAGTCGATGACCGGCTGCGGATTGTGGCGCGGGGGCAGTTCTCCCGGCTCGCTCAGTACGAGATCGAAGTGGAGAGTCCCTTGCGACCCAAGGAGATCCAGGACCGGATCCGTGCCGGAGAGACGGCAGAGGAGATCGCCGATGCGGCCGGGGTGCCGATCGAGCGGGTACGCCGGTTCGAGGGGCCGGTACTGGCCGAACGCGCCTACCGGGCCCAGGAGGCCCAGGGCGCCAGTGTCCGCCATCCCGGCGACTCCGGGCCCGGCCGCCGACTGGGCGAGGTGGTGGCCGAGCGCCTCGCCGACCTCGGTGCGGACACCGAGGAGGCGCAATGGGACTCGCGCAAGCGGGCTGACGGCAGCTGGCTGGTGACACTCATCTTCACCGCCGGGGATCTCCCCCGGCTCGCCGAATGGGTATTCGACCCGCGGAGCAGGCACGTCAGCCCCGTCGATGACACCGCCGCCGGCCTCAGCCTGCCTGATGCCGGGCTTCCGCAGATGGCGGCGCGCCGGCCAGGGGCCGCCACGGTCACGCCCATCGGCAGCCGGCTCAGCCCGCCACCGGCCGAGCATGAAGTTCACCCGCAGGCCGAACCGGCGCATGTCCCCGCGCCGTCGCACCAGGCTGCCGAGCAGGACAGCGGGCAGGACAGCGGCGCCCAGGAGCCCCCGGCCCGGGCGCGCCCGGCCAGGAAGGCGGCGGGGGGGCGGACCAGGCGGGCATCGGTCCCGTCCTGGGACGAAATCATGTTCGGGACATCCCGGCAGCCCGACTAGGAGTGCCGGGCTGGAGATCCGTCAGACATGCCCAGGTGTTGGGTCGCTACGATCGCCACTGAGGACGATCCCACCGGCAGCGCATGTGCGGCGGAGGTGGACGTGAGCTGGTTCAGGGACGTGCGAGGCTGCTTGCGGCCAGCGCGGGGCGGTCGCAGCGTGGCCGCCGTCAGCGTCAGCCTGGCCAGCGGCGTGGCCCTGCTCAGCGGCTGCGGGCTGGTCGGCGGCCCGAAGACCGTCCCCGCGGATGTCCCCAACAGGATGACCGTGACCAGCCCAGACGTCAGCCAGGGCGTGATGGGCTCGGCCTACACCTGCCGTGGGGCGGGGAAGTACCCCGGAATCCACTGGTCCGGCGCCCCGCCCGGCACAAAATCTGTGGCGGTGGTCATGGATGATTCTGCTGCCCCGATAACCCCGTATATCTACTGGATCGTTTTCGATATCGGCCCGCAGACCACAAATATTCAAGCGGGACAGATTCCGGCAGGCGCCCGGCAGGCCCGCAATAGCAAAGGCTCAGTGGGGTATGACCCCCCATGCCCGGTGAATCAAAGCCACTCCTACCGCTTTACCGTTTACGCGCTCGGCTCAAGGCTCAGACTCCGGGCCGGGGCCAGTGCAAAGTCGGCGTGGACCGCGATCGCACAAGCCGCCATCGCGCGTGGCAGACTCACCACTAACGTCCCTCCGTAATCAATTAGTTGCAGGGCGTAAACGCCGGGAGTAAAAAGTTCTCTAAACGCATGACACGGGCGATACAGGTCCGACAGAATCACTGGTCAGAGTTCAGCCTTGGACTGATCCAAGGCGCTAGCGACACAGGGGAAGGCCCGCGTCGATGGCCGCGTGCGCCTCGCTAGCGCTACCCAGATGGCCATGGCTCGATGGGTGGTGCAATGATCCTGCTGCTGGTGGTCGGCCTCGTAGCCGTTATCCTCGTCATTCTCATTGCCGTCTTTCTGAGCGTGCGGCTCGGGCGCAGTGACGACGAGGAACTGGCGGACGGGCCTAGCGAGCGCAGACGTGACCGCCTGGACGCCGAGGACTCCCGCGGGCGGGAAGCGCGCGCGTCGCGGCGCCCCCCGGCTGGTTCAGCCCGCCCGGCCCGTCCGGCTCGCAGCGGCGGGCAGCGCCCCAGGGCAGAAGCCGGTGACCGGCGCGACCGTGATCGCGGCGAGCGCAGCCCGGAGCGGGATCAGGGCGTGAGGTCCAGGGACTATGACTACCCGCAGCGTCGGCCAGGGCGCTACGACACCGGGCCGGCGGAACAGTCAACCGGTTCCAGGCGGCCGGTAGCTGCCGGGGCACGGCGGTCCGGACCGGTTCGGGAGGGCCGTGACTACGGCGACAAGCGCGCCGGAACCGGCCGCAACCGCCATCAGACCGCGTCCTCGCCGTATGACACGGGCCCTTCGCCACGCATGGCAGCCGACGATTTTCCCTCGGGCCCCATGCGTGCCACGGATCTGCCGTCTGGCGAGTTTCCTTCCGGGCCGCTGACCGCCGCGAGCGCGACCTCGGCCGGATATTCGGCGGCGGGCTTCCAATCCGATGAATTTCCCTCCGGGCAGATGCCGGTCGCGGATTACCCTTCCAGCGAGTTCCCGGCCGCTGACTATCTGTCCAGCGAGTTCCCGGCCTCCGACTATCTGTCCAGCGAGTTCCCGGCCTCCGACTATCCTTCCAGCGAGTTCCCGGCGGCTGACTATCCCTCCAGCGAGTTCCCGGCCGCTGACTATCCCTCCGACGAGATGCCCGCCACCCGCGCCCGTCGCAGGTCAGCGCCGGCCAAGGCGGTCCCTGGCCGGGACCGATCCGACTCACGCCGCAAGTCGGCCAAGGAGCAGGCCCCCCCGAAGGGGCGCTCCCGCCAGCAGCGGAGCAAGCGTGACGACGATGACTGGCCCAGCATGGAATGGGACAAGCTCACCGACGAGCAGTACTGGGCAGAACTGTCCTCCGACAAGCCGCTCGCCACGACGGCCCGCAGCGCCAAGCCGGCGGATGAGCCGAAGCCCCCGACAGCCACTAACGGCCAGCCGCGCCGTGGCGGCCGCGCAAGGTCCAATGGCCAAACTGGACCCAACGGGCAGCTCGGATCCGAGCGCCAGCCGGGACCCAACGCGCACATGAGGCCTGACCGCCAGCCCGAGCGCCAGCCGGGACCCAACACGCGCATGAGGCCTGACCGCCAGCCCGAGCGCCAGCCGGGACCCAACCGGCATACGGACCCTGACCGGCAGACGGGACCCAACCGGCGGCCGAGGCCCGTGGCCGCCGAGCCCACGCAGCCGGTGCCCATATCCCAGCCTGCGCCGCCACTGGAGCGTGCCCAGGGACGCGAACTGCCCAGTCGGCAGACACACAACCCTGAGCGTGAAGCCGTCACAGAGCGGATTCCGATCCGCACCAGGCAGGAACCGCCCCCCGCGGCCCGGCCCATGACCGACCTGCCTGCCTCCGGGCGGCCGGACGCCACCGCCACGCACCCCGGAGGTGAGCCCAGCCTCGGGATGCTGGCCAGCCTGGCAGGCACGTCGGCCGGGGCCGTCAACGACGACCCGCTGACCAGCCCGTCATTCTCCATGCCGACCCAGGACAGCCGGTCCTACCGGGGTGCGAGGAGGAAGACACAGCCCAGCGTCACCGGCCGCCCCGCACCCCCCGACAGCACGCCAGCCGCCGCTGGCCACGGTTCCAGCACCTACGGTCCTCCGGCTGGCTACGGTTCCGGCGCTTACGGCCCGGCTGGCTCCAGCGGTGACTACTCCAACGGTGGCCCCGCCAACGGGGGTTACTCCAACGGTCGCCGTGCCAACGGGGGTTACTCCAACGGTGGCCGTGCCAACGGCGGTCCCTCGAACGGTGACCGCTCCAGCGGCCGCCACTCCGACGGGGACCGCACCCCCGTTAACTACCCCAACGGCGGACGGCACGACCAGCCCCCGGCCAACGGGGCGTACCAGGCCCCCGGCCATGCCGACCCAGGCGGCGCTCCGTCGGCCGGGACCCGGCAGCCAGCCGCCCGGCGGGCAAGAACCCCGCAGCCAGCCGACTGGCACAGCGCACCCCCGCAGATAACCGCACAGGGAAACCCGTACGGCAGCTATGTGGAATCGGCGCCTCCCAGTTACCCCTCCGTGCCGCCGACGGGATACCGGGACCAGCAAGCCGGCGCCGGCTTCCCCGCTTACACCGGTAACCAGACCGGCGGTCATCAGGAGCCGGTCTACGACGCGGTCGCCTCCCTCCCCCACCCCCAGCAGGCCGCCGCCGGCGTCCCCCAGCACCCATCCAACTCTGGCCAGTCCCCCCAGCCCGCTGCCTACCCGGAGGCCGGTTACGCCGGAGACGGCGGCGGGTACGGGCAGGAGCACCCCGGCCAGGCGCCCTATGCCGACCCCTACGGCACCGCCGGGTATGCACCCGACTATCCCGCCGACCACCCCTCCGACCCGTACGGGCAGGACGGATACGGCGGCTACACAGCCGCCCAGGGTTGACAGACTCGCATGGCGCGGGCGGAGAATGTGCGGATCGCGACATAGAGCAGGGGAGACGGTGGAGCGCACTCGGGATCACGCACGAACCTACCATTTGCATCGACTGGCGACCGAGCTTGACACCCAGGGTTTGCAGTTGACGGTGAAGAGCACCTACCCGGCGGCACTGCACATCTTCACGCCCGGCGCGGCCATGCTGGCCGAGAGCATTGACTGCACCCCCGGAACCGATGACAGCGGCCGCCTCCGCTGGTACTACCGGTGGTCCTGGGGGGAAGTGCTGAGTGACGCGGACGACCCGTCAGCCGCGGCCGCGAAGATCGCGGAGGTTCTCTCATCTCGCTGACCGGGACTTCGATGCTGCGGTTCGACGCACTAGCCCTGGCTGGCCTGGCCGGACGAAAGCTGGTCCAGTGCGCGTGAGGCGTAGGCAAGAACATGCGGCATCAGCGGGAAACGCCCGAGGTCATCCTTGCTGAACCAGTGATAGGCGCGGGCCGCCCGGTAGTCGAGCGAGACCTCGCCGTCCACGGCGCGGCAGAAATAGACGAAGTCCAGGTACTCCTTCGACGGGCTGATCCGGATCTCCTGGATCGAGATGGGCATCGGCAGCGGAGAGGCCGCCTCATCCCTGACCTCAAGCCCGGCTCCGCCAGCCACCCTGACCGCGAGCCCGGTTTCTTCCCGCACTTCCCGTATCAGTGCCTCGTGAGGGTACTCCCCGGAAGCGGATTCAATGCGGCCGCCGGTAGGCAGCCACCGCGACAGGCCGCCATGCCACAGCAGCAGGACCCGGCCGCCGCGCACCACGTATCCGCCCACGACATAGGTGGCATCACGCAGGTACTTCATCTCATGCTCCCCGGAAAGCGGCGCCAGCCGTCGGCACCGGGCGCCTATAACTCAAGACCGCACATCGCGACGACGATATCGACCGTTTCGTCGACCGACATCTTGTCGGTTCGGATCACCACCGCGTCACCGGCTACCCGCATCGGCGACGTCTCGCGCTCACGGTCCATCCGGTCCCGCTCGGCCAGCTGCTGCTCGACCACAGCCTGGGTGCTGAGTTCTTCGAAGTTCAGGGCCCACAGCTTCCTCGCGGCGCGTTCCTGGAGGCTCACATCGAGGTACAGCTTCAGTTCGGCCTCGGGCGCCACGACGGTCCCGATGTCACGCCCCGCCAGGATCGTCGGACCTTCGGAGATGACGCGTCTCTGTATCTGCCTGACCACCTCCCTCACCCGCTCGAAGCGGGCGACGCGGGGGACGGTCCGGGTGATGTCCTCGGTGTGGAGCCTCAGCTCCGACAGCGGTCTCCCAGCCACCTTGATGACTCCGCCAGTGTCGGTCCTGACGACCTCCACGTCCGTCAGCACACCGATCGCGACCTTGAGTACCGCATCCATGTCATCGGGATCGGCCACGCTGTCCAGTACCCCGCGGGCAACGAGCCGGTAGATGAGCCCGGTGTCCACCATCGCGTAGTGCAACCGCACGGCCAGGGCCTGGCCTATCGTGCTCTTTCCGCTCCCGGCGGGCCCATCAATGGCGATCGTTTCGGGTCGCACTCGTTCTCCTTCTCATAACCCGCGAGCAGCGGCCCCGGCTCCTTAGTGCCATCGCTCGGCCAGGCTGGTGGCGTCAGTCTAGAGGTCCGGGCCAGAGGGCGCTGGATCAGGGAGCGGATCGCCCGGCGACCAGGCAGGCGTGGATCAGCCCAGCCCGAACAGCCGCCGTGGGTTGGTTACTGCCACCGCCTGGACCTGCGCCTCGGTGAGCGCGTCGCTCAAGGTGGCCACCGGAGCTGCCAGCGCCATGTCGAAGGGCAGGTCGGTGCCCAGCACCACATGGTCCAGGCCGACCCGTTCGACCAGATAGCGCAGGGCCGGTGCGTCGTGGGTGATGGTGTCGAAGTAGAGCTGGCCGAAGAACTCCCACGCGTTCACCGGTGCGTCAGCGAGTTCGGGACGCACGCTGCGGGCATGGACCAGGCGGCCCGTCTGGTAGGGCAGGAACCCGCCCCCGTGCATGAGCAGCAGCCGCACCCGTGGGTGGCGCGCCAGGACTCCCGCACAGATGAGCCTTTCGACCACGATGGTGGTCTCCAGCGGGTTGCCGATCGCGTTCTGCAGGTACCACTGGTCCAGGGCCGGATGGCTGCAATTGAAGGCCGGATGGATGAGAACGGGCCTGGCGATGGCGTCGGCCTGCGCCCAGAAGGCCCCGAAGTCCGGCTCGTCCAGGCGGCGCCCCGCGATCGAGGTGCCCATCGCCGCCCCGACCGCGCCGGCCGCCACCGCGTCGGCGTACATCGCGGCCGCAACTTCGGGTGCCTGCATCGGCAGGTTGGCCAGCCAGTGCAGGCGGTCCGGGGCATGGGCGCAGAACTCCGCCATTCCCTCGTTGCTGACCTCACACAAGGCGACAGCCACGTCGGTGGCCAGGTCGTAGCCGAATAGCACCGGCGCGGGCGAGATCACCGCGCCCCACAGGCCCCGGCTGGCCAGGTCGGCGACCTTCTCCGGCGGGCTGCGGAAGGCCTGCAGGAGCGGGAAGGGCACGTGGTGAGGGCTGCGGAGCAGGCCGTCGCCGACCGAGATGCCCAGCCTGCTGTCCCGCTCGCCGAGGCGCAGCACGGCATCCGGGATGACGTGGTTATGGACGTCGATGTACACCCAGCCTCCTGGCAGTCGGGGGCGGCCGTGGCCCTGCGCCTCGTCGCAGTGCCGGTAGTTGTGCTAATTCACGTTTAATCTTGCTACTGGAACCGCCAGGTTTCCCGGAGACCAGCCAAACGTGCCCGGCCCGGCCCGGCCTGCGCCGCCGCCTCCCGGCGGCCGGGCGAGCGAGAGGAGCCCCGCCATGACAACCGCTCCGGCCACGGTGGGTGTCGTCGGACTCGGCAACATGGGGCTCCCGATGGCGGGGCACCTGCTCGCGGCCGGCTTCGGCGTCCGGGGTTACGACGTGCGTCCCGAGGCGGCCGCGGCGCTGGCCCGGGCCGGGGGGACGCCCACCGCCAGCCCGGCCGAAGCGGTGGCCGGCGCGCCGGTGGCCGTGACCTCGCTGCCCTCGGTGGCCGCACTGCAGGAGGTGGTGGGCGGGGAGCACGGGCTGGCCAGCGCCGCCCCGGACGGCCTGATCCTGATCGAGACAAGCACCCTGCCGGTGGCGGCCAAGGCCGAGGCGGCCGAGGTTCTGGCCCGGGTGGGGGCGGTGGTACTGGACTGCCCGCTCAGCGGCACGGCCAGCCAGATGCGCGCCCGCGACATCGCCGTGTACGCCAGTGGGGACCAGGCCGCGCTCAAGCGCAGCCACGACGTGCTCGCTGCCTTCTCGCGGGTCCAGCACGAGGTCGGGGCGTTCGGCAACGGCATGCGCATGAAGCTGATCGCCAACCACCTGGTGGCCGTGCATCACACCGCGGCGGCCGAGGCTCTCCTGCTCGCCCGGCGGGTGGGGCTCGACCCGGCGCTGGCGCTGCGGGCACTGTCCGACGGGGCCGGCAACTCCCGGATGCTGGAGATCCGCGGCCCGATGATGGTCGACGGCGACTTCTCCCATGCCAACATCGCCCTGGAGGTCTTCGGCAAGGACATCGACCTCATCGTTGACCTGGCCCGGGCGGCGCGCTGCCCGCTGCCGCTGTTCTCGGCGGCCGCGCAGCTCCATCTGGCCGCGATGGCGCAGGGCCGGCTCGGCGAGGATCCCGCGTGCGTCTTCGCGGTGCTGGCGGGGATGACCGCCCAGCCCTAGCGCCCCGCCGGGCAGGGCGCGGCTGTCAGGCCGTCACCGCGATCGTCCGCCCGCCGTGCAGCGACTCTGCGATGGCGCTGGTCAGCTCCACGCTGCGGAGGCCGTCAAGCCCGGACGGGCTGGGCTCACGCCCGGCGGTGACGGCGTCCTCGAAGGCCATGACCGCGCCCCGGTAGGCGTGATAGCTCGCGGTCACGATCGTGGTCTCCCCCGCCTCGGTCAGGACCTCCAGGGTCCCTTCCATGTTCATCCGGGTGACGGACCGGCCCACCACCCGGCCCTTCGTGCCGTAGACCGTGATGTCGGCCTGGGGGAAGGCGACGGACTGGTTGACGTTGACGCAGGCGAGCGCGCCCGTGCCGTAGCGCAGCAGGACCAGCGCGAGCGTCTCCGGGTCCAGGCCGCCCTCGTGCCCGGCCATCGCCGTCACCTCGGTCACCTCGGCCGCGAGCAGCCAGCTGATCAGGTCGAAGGCATGGACGCCGAGGTTGTTGAGGGCGCCGAGACCGGCCAGCGCCGGGTCGGTCCGCCATCCTTTCAGCAGCGTCCGCCCCGGGCTCATCTCGACCTGCACCACCCGGATCTCCCCCAGCGAGCCATCCTGGACCACCTCGCGGAACCGGCCGAAGTGGTCGTGGAACCGGGTCTGGAAGGTGATCCCCAGCCGGACGCTGGCGTCTTCGCAGGCGGCGACCGCCCGCCGGGCGTCCGCGGCGGACAGCGCCAGCGGCTTGTCACACATGACGTGCTTGCCGGCCGCCGCGGCGGCCATCACCTGCTCGGCGTGCAGCCCGTTCGGCGTGGCGATGTAGACCGCGTCCACGTCGGGGTCCGCGAGCAGCTCGCCGAAGCTGGTGAGCGCCCGCGCCGCGCCATGCCGCCCGGCAAAGGCCTCCGCCCGCCCCTGATCCCGGCTGACCACCCCCCGCAGCTCACCGTGCGGGCCTGCGGTGATCGCCGGGGCGATCTCCGTGTCGGCGATCCTGCCGAGGCCAATGATTCCCCATCGCATCATGTTCGCCACCTAGCTTCGCTGGCCGCTCTGCGGTCCCGGGGCGGGAAGAGCGGACGCCGGATGATGTAACCGGATGACGCAGAGATTCCTGATCCTGGTGAGGCCCACCGGTCAGCCCCCCGCCGCCGGGAGCAGCGCCACGTCGCCGGTGGAGCCGTCGATGGCGGCGAGGAAGGCGCCGTCGGGAAGCGCGCCGGTCACCCGTTCCGGGCGGCAGCCGAGCACCATCGGCACGCCGAGGCTGCGGGCCACCTCGGCCAGATGCGAGCCGGCCGCCCCGGTCCGGGCGATGACGCCGCGGGCCGCGAACAGCAACGGCGCCAGCGCGGGCAGGGGCCGGTCGACCAGCAGGATGGCGTCCCCGCAGTCGCCTGCCGGGCGCTCATGCGGCCGGCAGGCCAGCAGCCGGCCCGCGGCCGTGCCCGGTGCCCCGGGGCGTCCCGGCACGTGCTCACCCCGGCGCAGCACGGTGGCCGCGAGCAGCGGCATCCGCGCGCGTGAGATGGGCAGGCCGCCGTCGGCTTCCCCGGCCCTATGCTCCGTCGCGGCCCTGGCCCGGCCGCCCGTGGCGCCCGAGCGCCCGGACTGCAGCAGCCAGACCCCGCCGTCGGCAGCGGCCCACTCGATCACGTCATCGCCCAGCAGCCGCCAGGCCCGCGCGGCCAGGTCCGCGACGGCGGTCACCGTTGCCGGGCCGACCAGCTCCGCGAGCTCGCGCCCCGATGCGCCCTCGGCCCAGCCGGACAGCAGCGCGCCGGGATGACCGGGCACTCCCTCCACCGTGACCTCGGCGCCCGCCGCATCCGCCGCGGGCGTCACCCGGGCCACCCCGCCCGCCATCGGGCGGATCTCGGGCTGGAGGAGGACGCCCAGCTCCAGCGTCTCCGGCGGCAGGCCGCAGGCCGCCAGCCGGGCCAGCGGGTCCACGGCGAAGGCCGACGCCCAGCAGCTGCGGACCGCCGGCCCGACATCATCGGGTCCCACCTCGGCGACCGAGGAGAACGCGCCCGACCACCGCGGATCGCTCTCCAGCGGGCTGGAGGACCGGACGATCACCCGCCCGCCGAGCCTGGCCACGGCCTCGCGCAGCGCGGCGGCCAGGCCCTCGTCCAGCCGGTGCCCCAGCACCGCCCGCCGCGCCGCGGCGGGCCTTCCGTCCCGGACGGCGGCCGCACCCGCGCTCAGCGCCGGCCTGCCCTCGGCCACCGGCACGACATACCCCGGCAGCACGGCCAGCCCGGCGCCAGCAGCCCTGGCCAGCTGCGCGGCCTTGGCCCCGGCAAGCCCGGCAGCCCTGTCGAGCCCGGCAGGCGAGTCGAGCCCGGCAGGCGAGTCGAGCCCGGCGACCGGGTCGGGCCACGCAGTCTCGTTAAGCAGCGCAGGATCAGTAACCCCGGCGGCACGGGTGATCTCGTTACCCAGCGGGAGCAGGCGCGACACCGACGGCGCGCTCACCCGGCGATGATGATCTCGTCGGAGGCGTACGAGGACAGCAGTTCGTGCCCGTCCTCGGTCACCAGCAGCATCTCCTCCAGGCGCACCCCGAACTCGTGTACCTTGCCGTGCTGGGTTTCCAGCGCGAACACCATGCCCGGCTTGATCTCCTCCGGATAGTCCAGGGACCAGATCCGCGAGATGACCGGCCGGTCGTACTGCGCCAGGCCCAGGCCGTGGCCCCACAGGTTCGCGGCGGCCTGGTCTTCCTCCTCATATCCCCAGGCCTCCTGGGCGGACGGCCACTTCAAGGCGATGTCGCGGGTGGTCACGCCGGGGCGCACCACCTCGATCGCGTCCCACAGCCATCTGTGGGCGGTGTCGTAGTACTGCTTCATCTCGGCGGTCGGCGTGCCGCCGACGCAATAGGTGCGGTAGACGCAGGACTTGAACCCGTTCCAGGTCAGGGCCGCCAGGTTGACGATGACCAGCTCGCCGGGGCGGATGATGCGGTCGGAGAAGTTACGCCAGTTCGGCCAGGCGTTCGGCCCGGAGGACACGATGATGTCCTCCACGTCTTCCATGCCGGGGATGTTGTACAGGTATTCGAAGCCGAACGCGGCCACCTCGTTCTCGGTCAGCCCCGGCCGCAGGAACTGCGTGAACTCGTAGTGCAGCGAGTCGCAGATCGCGCCGACGATGCGGGACGCTTTCTGCTCGTCGGGGCTCTTGATCGACCGGGCCTCCATCATGGCGGTCATGCCGTCGGCCCAGGTCACCCCCGCCCGCTGGAAGGCCGCGATCATGTTGATGTCGATGAAGTCGACCCCCAGCGGCTTGTCCAGCACCCCGGCGTCCTCCAGGTCGGCGACCAGGGCGGTGGTGAACTTGGCCACCTGGCTCTGGGCGGCCGGGCCCGCCGCGCCCTTGATCCAGGTGTAGGAATGGCGCACGTTCTCCGGCGGGATCCACGGATTGTGCACCTTGAGATGGATGCCGATGTCCCCCTGCTCGTAGACGATCGGCTCCTTGCCCTCGCACAGCACGACATAGCGCAGGCCGGGCTTGAGGCGGTTCCAGCCCGGGGTGTACGTGGACGACACGTAGCGCATGTTCTCGTCGTAGAACAGCAGCATCGCCCCCAGGCCATGCCTGGCCATCGCCTCCCGCGCCCGCTGCAACCGCCAGGCCCGGACGGCCGCCCAGTTGATGCCTTCCTTCCAGTCGGTGCTCAGGCCACCGAACGCTTCTTTCATGCGCTGCCGTCCTCTCTCAGGGGCGGGGGCTGTCAGACCCGGCCCGGTGCCGTCAGCCGCCCGGGATGACCGGGAGAAGGAGATACGACTGCCGGCCGGGACCGTGCCAGAGGGTCTGCGTGCTGCCAGTGACCTGGGGCGGCCGGTCCACGGGGTCGTCATGAAGGAACGGGCCGCAGCCGGTCATCTCGTTCTTGAACGAGCCAAGCCGGGGCGCCCCGGGATGGCGGACCTCGTAGTCGCGGCCCCGGATGGTCAGCGCCACCCGGTAACCGGCGGGGACGACCACGCTGGTGGGCCAGATCTCGATATCGGCCTGGTAGACCTCATCCGGGGTGAGCGGCTGGATCTCGTCGTGGCTGTGGTACGGCCGGTAAGGGGTACTCAGCCCCGGGTCGAGCTTGCGGTGGGACAGCCGGAGCCAGCCCTGGGCGACCGGGGTGTGCGGGTCGATGGCGCCCGGGAAGGTGACTTCCTCGCCATCCGGGCGCAGCACCCGCAGCACGCAGAACAGGTCGGCGTCGGCGGCGGAGGAGGAGACGAACACCCGGGCGGCCACCGGGCCGGTGATCTCCGTCTCCTGCCCGGCCAGGGCCGCGGTGAACGTGACCCCTTCGCCGTCCGCACGGTAGGACACGTACTCTTCGCCCGCCCCGGGGTCCGCAGCCAGCTCGCCCGTGCCCGGCCGCAGGTAGAGCCGCCGCCAGTCGGTGCGGGCCAGCGGCCACTCCTGTTCCGCCCGCTGCTGGAACCCATCCAGCCGACGGACCTGCAACTGGACCGGCGGCTGGTCCCGCCATCCGCTGTCGTCATCGTGCAAGAAGCAGGCGAAGAAGCGTTTCTGCAGGTCGACCCCGTAGTCGGTGTAGAAGTGGGTCCAGTGCTCCAGGCCGTGGACCTCCAGCCACTTGTGCGGTGCCGCGGCCTGGGTGAAGCCCTCGAAGTTGCCGCGGCTGTGCAGGCCCTGCCCGCCCCAGTTGGCCGCGGTCAGGAACGGGACGGTGATCTGTGCCCAGTCCGCCGACCGGGCCCGGGAGAAGCCGTCGTCGAGCGGGTGGGATCGGATCAGCTCGCCGAGCGGCACCCGCGCGGATGCCAGTTCGGCGCCGGTGAGGGTCTCCGGGCCGGCGACGGGCTCACCGGTGACCGGGCTGCGCGGGCCGTGCTCCCCCACCCCGTGCTGCACCACGGTGACCTGCTTGTCGTACCAGTTCGTCCAGAACGAGCACAGGATCCCGCCGTGGTGGGTGCCGTCCCGGTAGAGATCGGCGGCGCCTTCCCACACGCACATGGCGGCCAGGTGCGGCGGGTGCAGCGCGGCCACGTGCCACTGGTTCATCGCGTAGTAGGAGATCCCGTTCAGGCCTACCTTCCCGCTGCTCCACGGCTGCGCCGCCGCCCATTCGATGCACTCGTACAGGTCCTGGGTCTCCCGCGGGGAAAAGGGGTCGAGCCGGCCCGGCGAGCGGCCGGCCCCCCGCGAGTCCACCCGGACGCAGGCGTAGCCATCCGGCACCCACTTCTCCGGGTCGGCGACCTCCCAGTTCTGGTGGATGTTGCTCGACCCCCGGGCAACGTCCGGGTGCTGGGAGGTCATGAGCCGCCACTGGTCGGCGTATCCCTCCTGGAAAGCGAGCCCCTTCGCGTAGGGGCCATAGGTGAGGATCACCGGGTAGCGCCCGGGATCCCCCGGCCGGAACACGTCGGCCCGCAGCACCAGGCCGTCGCCAGCCGGTACCGGCACGTCCCGCTCGATCACCATCACCCCACTGCCGGGTGCCCGCGGCCGGTCATGGGCGCCGCGATCCGGTCCAGGCGCCATGGGTGCTCCCTCAGATCGTGAGGCCACCATGCTGTCTTTCAATGGCGGTAAGCGAAGCGGGACTTCTCCGCCCGGACGATAGCAGCACTAAACGCCCGGGGGAACCCCTGGCAGGAATGGCGAAAACAGGTGCAGTAGCCTGCAAGGACCATGTCAGGGGTGAGCATGACTACTGATCGCACGGCGGTGGCCGGCCAGGGCGGTACACCGCCCGTTGAGCCCGGCCCCGGCCAGCGAGCACACGGCGGCGACCTGGCCGGCGATATCGGGCGGCGCCTGGCCGCGTACCGGGGCCAGCGCGGGATGCGGGTGGCCGAGCTCGCCCGTGAGATCGGGGTCACGCCGAGCCTCATCAGCCAGATCGAGCGGGGCCTGTCCCGCCCGTCGGTTTCCACGCTGTTCGCGATAGCCCAGGCGCTGGACGTGCCGGTCGACGCCTTCTTCCGCGAGCCGCCGCAGGCGCTGGCTGGCCCGGCCGACCCGGCTGGCCCGGGTCCCTCACCGGCTCCGGCCCGGCCCGATGAGGTCCCACCCGCCGAAGGCCGTTATGTAGTCCGCCGGGGCGGCCGGGCTGTGATCGACATCGAGGGTGGGGTGCGCTGGGAGCGGCTGACCCGGCGCAACCTAGACCACCTCGACTTCTTCGAGCTGGTCTATCAGCCGGGTGCCGAATCCCATCCGCGCCAGTACACCCACCCCGGCACCGAGATGGTCCTGGTGACGAGCGGGTGCCTGGAGATCACCGTCGGGTTCGAGCTGTACCGGCTGGAGCCCGGCGACAGCATCGGCTTCCCGTCAACCATGCCCCACCGCTACCTGAACCCCTCCACCCAGACGGCGCGCGCGGTCACGGTCATCCTGTACGACTGCCCCGGCGACCCCGGCCAGCCGCACCCGGGCGCCCGCACCCGCTGACGTGGCGGCGCGGCCGCCGGAGCTGCGCGCGGCTACCTCGTGAGGCTGGCCTCGCCGGTGAAGAAGGTGAAGCGGACCCGCCCATAGGTGCGCTCGCCGGACATCCGCAGGTGCCGGAGCGGGGTGACCTCGGCGCTTTCGGACGGGTCGTGCTGGGCCACGACAACCGCTTCCGGGGCCAGCCAGCCTGGCCAGGAGCGGTCGAGGAACTGGACCGCCCGCGGCCACAGCCCCAGCCACTGAGGCGGTGCCACAAAGATCACGTCGAAAGGCGCCGGGTCGCGACGCAGATACGCGAACACGTCGGCCGCGACGACTTCCGCGTCCGCCGTCAGGCGCGTCAGATCGAGATTATGCCGGATGTCCTCGACCGCGCCGGCCGAGCGCTCGACGAAGGTTGCGTGAGCGCATCCCCTGCTCAGGGCCTCGATCCCCACGCCTCCCGTGCCTGCGAACAGATCCAGGAAGCGGCTGCCGGGAATGCGCGGAGCGAGAATATTGAACAAGCTCTCTTTCGCCCGGTCGGTGATCGGGCGTGTGTCCCGGGTGCGCGGGGACCGGAGTACCCGGCCCTTGGCCGTGCCCGCAATGACCCGCATGTCCGCTCCGGCCCCGTCGCTGCCCCACCGGGAACCTGGTGGTCTGGCACGATCTTTGCGCACGGCTGACATCATCGTAGCCAGGCATGAGCGCCGCGGCGAGGAGGCTCGATGAGCGGGACGGCAGCGGACCGGCTGGCCATACGTGACCTGGTCGAGAACTGGGTGGTATGGCGCGATTCCGGCGACTGGGAGCGCTTCCGGACACTCTGGCATGCCGACGGCCAGATGATGGCCACCTGGTTCCAGGGGCCTGCCGAGGACTTCATCCGGGTGAGCCGCGAAGGCTCCGCCCGGGGGGTGCTCATCCTGCACTTCCTGGGCGGGACGTCGATCGACCTGGCGGGCGACCGGGCCATCGCCCAGACGAAGATGACGATCACCCAGCGCGGCCTGGTGCAGGACGTGCTGTGCGACGTGGTGTGCACGGGCCGCTTCTACGATTTCCTCGAACGCCGCGACGAACGCTGGGGCATCGTGCTGCGCCAGCCCATCTACGAGAAGGACCGGATGGACCCGGTGGACCCGGTGGCCCGGCTGGAGCTCTCCGCCAGCACGCTTGCGCGGTTCCCGGCAGGCTACCGCCACCTGGCCTATCTGCAGGCCGGCCTGGGCTTCGACGTCAAGCCGGACATGCCGGGCCTGACCGGGCCGGAAGTCGATGCCCTTTACCAGCGGGGAACCCGGTGGCTGGCGGGCGGCTCGTGCGACTGAACCCCGGCGGCCGATCCGGCTAAGGCTTGCGGGCGATGCCCCCGTAGACCGAGACCGCGGCGTCGTCCGGCATGTCCGGGCGGCCGATGTCGCTGGGGTCGGGGCGCCACCGGGGCAGCGATACCACGCCAGGCTCGACGAGGTCCAGGCCGGCGAAGAATCGCTCGATCTCCGGCCGGGAGCGAACCCGCATGATCACCCCGCTGCGCCGGTACACGGCGGCGACCCCTTCCCACGCAGCCGGGTCGAAGTCGCCCGTGAGGTGCGACAGTGCCAGGAAGCTGCCGGAGGGCAGCGCGTCGAGCAGCCGGCGCGCCAGGCCCCAGGGGTCGTCCTCATCGGGGATGAAATGCATGATCGCGATGAGCAGGAGCGCGACCGGCCGGTTCAGGTCCAGCGTGTCCCGCAGGTCCGCCGAGCCGAGAATCCCCTCGACGTCACGCAGGTCGGCGTCGATATAGGCGGCCTTGCCTGCGGGCCCGACCGTGAGCAGGGCGCGGGCGTGCGCGAGCACGATGGGATCGTTGTCCACGTACACGATCCGGGCCCGCGGCTCGATGTCCTGCGCGATCTCGTGCACGTTGGGTGAGGTCGGGATGCCGGTGCCGATGTCGAGAAACTGGCCGACGCCTGCGTCGCGGGCGAGGAAACGGACAGCCCGGCGCAGGAAGGCACGATTCTCCCGCGGCGGGATCCGGGAGTTGGGATTGGCCTGCAGCCCGGCTTCCGCCGCGGCCCGGTCGGCCGCGAAGTTGTCCTTGCCGCCCAGCAGGTAGTCATACACCCGCGCCGGGTGCGGCCGGTCGGTTTGCAGATCGACCTCAGCCGGACCAGCGGGGCCGTTCTTCATCCAGTCCCTGTTCGCCACAGCAGCTCTCCGTCAGCCCGCCATCTGAAGTTTCCCGGCCCGGATGGCCGGGCGCATATCCCTGTGAGGCATCATATTGCCGGCCATGCCCGGCCGACGGTAATACCCGATCGCGGCGGACCGCGGGCGATGCTGCGCTGGGGCCGGGGAGCACCCGGGTCAGCCGGTCAGTGCCTGGTAGACGAGCTGGCGCAGCTGGGGACGGAGCCGGTAGGCGCTGGAGGGGAGCAGCTGGGTGAAGAACGACACGGTCAGCTGCTCCTGGTTGTCGATCCAGAACGCGGTGCTGGCGGCGCCGCCCCAGGAAAGCTCACCCGGCGAGCAGACCACCTGGCCCTGCGCCGGGTCGATCACCACGGCGAACCCCAGGCCGAAGCCGACGCCACGGAACGGGAACTCGGCGTAGAGCGGCCTGCCGAAGGTATCCAGATCAAGCCCGCCAGGAAGATGGTTGCGGGCCATGTACCTGACCGTGCGGGCGCTCAGCAGTCGCACGCCCTCCAGCTCCCCGGCCGGGCTGTCCGCACGGTCCAGCAGCAGCTGGGTGAACCGGTGATAGTCGGCCGCCGTTGACACCAGGCCGCCGCCCCCGCTGAGCATCGCCGGCCGCTCTCTGGCCGCGCCGCCCAGGGCGTCCAGCCTGGCCGCCTTCCCGTCCGCACCCGGCGTGTACAGGGCGGCCAGCCGCTGCGCATCCTGATCACTCACGAAGAACGAGGTATCCGGCATGCCCAACGGGAGCAGGATCCTGGCCGAGAGGAACTCGTCGAGCGCCTGCCCGGAGACGACCTCGATCACCCGGCCGAGGACGTCGGTGGCCACCGAATAATTCCACTCCGTCCCCGGCTCGAACAGCAGCGGGATGCCAGCCCAGATGTCGCAGGCCTGCGCCAGGTCCACCCCGGCGGGCGATGCCCATTCAAACCCAGCGGCCCGGTAGATGGCGTCCACCGGGTGCACCCGGTGGAACCCGTAGCTCAGGCCCGCGGTGTGGGTGAGCAGATGCCAGATCCGCACCGGCTCGGTGGCCGGAACCGTGACCGGCCGCAGGTCGGAGCCGCCCGCATACACGCGCGCGCCGGCAAACGACGGGATGAAGGCGCTCACCGGATCGCTGAGCTCGAACGCGCCTTCCTCATACAGCATCATCGCGGCGACCGTCGTGATCGGCTTGGTCATCGAGTAGACCCGCCACAGCGTGTCCGCCGCCACCGGCAGCCCCGCCTCGGCATCGCGGGACCCGCGGCTGGACACGTGCGCCAGCCGGCCATGCCTGCTTATGGTGATCAGCCAGCCGGGCAGGCGGCCGTCATCGACGTAACGAGCGAAATGCCCGTCGAGCCGCCCCAGCCGCCCCGGATCGAGCCCCACCTCAGCCGCGTCCACCTCCGGCTTGAGCCCGCCCATCACATCACCCTTCCCGACCACGCGGCCAGCCACCACCACTCTGCCCATGCCCGGCTAGATCAGCCGGCTCCTGACGTTGCGTGTGCCCGGGGTCAGGCGCTCACCGGGCCGGCGGCGTCGAAGGCCATCGCACGCTGCAGCGCCGCGGCACGCATGTCTGCCGGGATGGCCACCGGGCCGCCAATCACCTGGGCGTTGATGGATGCCTGGGCAGCTTCCTCGACTACGCCACCCACGGTGACCGCCATCTCCGGGGTGCGGTGGAAGATCAGTACCCCGTGATTGGCCAGCAGGACCGCGGGCACGCCAGGCCTGACGGAGTCGCGGATGTTCGCCACCGCCTGCTCAGAGCCGCGGGGGGCGTAGGCGGCGAGCGGCACCCCATCGGCGAGCCCGAACATGGCCAGTGCCTCGATCCAGCAGCCGATCGGCCGGCTGGCGACCGCGTAGGCGGTGGCGTACGGCGAGTGCGTGTGGATGACACACCCGACATCGGCGTTGCCCAGGTACAGCGCGGTGTGCATGGCGACCACCGCGGCCTGAATCGGTGCCAGCTGGCCCTCGAGCAGGGTCCCGTCCAGGCCCACCCGCGCGACCGCGTCCGGGCCAAGACCCTTCAGCGACGGCGCCGAGGTGAAGTACATTTCCTCTGCCCCCGCCACCCGCACGCTCACGTTGCCATGCCCGTTGGCCGAAATCGCCCCGCCGGCCACGACAGCCGCCGCGGTCTGCACCACCCCGTCGATCAGGTCTTTGTCCATCCCCTACAACTACCCTGCGGCCGGCCCGGAAAGCCACCCCGGCCGCGATCGGTCGTTCCCGGGCCAGGCCCAGCGGGTATCGCCGGCTCCCTCCGCCACGGTAGCTCCGGGCCCGCACGGGTAGTCATGATCACGATGTGTCAGCTGTCCTCGCTCTGTGTGTGATCCACTGCCGCGTCCGCCTGCCCGCCCGGCGGCCCGGCGCTAAGCTGGCACATCGTGGTCTCGGCACCGGACATACCTGGGCACAGGGTTGCGGGCGTGCTGGGAACGGGCGGTTTTGCCACCGTGTACCGGAGCTGGCAGCTCGCGGTCGGCCGTGAGGTGGCCGTCAAGGTGGACAACCGCGTGCTGGGCGGCGACCGGGACCGCCGGCGGTTCGTGCGTGAGGTGACAGCGGCGGGGCGGCTCTCCGGGCACCCGCATGTCATCGACCTCTATGACGCGGGAACACTCGCCGACGGGCGGCCCTATCTGGTGATGGAACTGTGCCCCGCTGGCTCGCTGAACGACGCGCTGCGCAGGCACGGCCCGATGGGCGCGGCGCGGGTGCGCGATATCGGCGTCAGGATCTGCGACGCCCTCGCCGCGGCCCACGCCGCTGGCGTGCTGCACCGCGACATCAAGCCGGGGAACATCCTGGTCAATCGCTACGGCCTGGTCGGCCTGGCCGACTTCGGGCTGGCGGCGATCATGGCCGCCGAAGGTGATCAGTCCGCGGCGCGCGAAGCGCTCACCCCCGCATTTGCCCCACCGGAGACCTTCCGTGGCGAGGAACCAACCGTGGCCGCTGACATCTACTCCGTCGCGGCGACCCTGTATGCCCTGCTCGCGGGGCGGCCACCGCGCTTTCCCGCCGACTCGCGATCACCAGGCATCGCGACCATCATGGCGCTCCACGACCGGCCGATCGCCGATGTGCCCGGCGCGCCGCCTGAGCTGATGGCGCTCCTGCGCCGCGGTCTCGCAGCCGATCCAGCGGCCAGACCGCCGAGCGCGGCATCGTTGCGGGACGCACTCGGCTGCCTCTCCATGCATCCCGGGCCGCCGCCACCCCAGGCCGCCCGTCAACCCCCGCCTGGCGGCGTCCCGGCCGGAGACGTACCCGGCGGCGTCCCGGCCGGGCATGCTTCCGTCGGGCACGCGCGCCGCCGGCCGACGGTGATGCTGTCGCTCGCGGTGGCCGCCGGTCTCGCCCTCATCGGCGGGGCCACCTTAGTAGGTGCCCGGGTCCTCCATGGCACCGGCACCGGTGCGGCTGGCGGTACCGCTTCCGGCAGCCCTGGCACCAGGCCGGTCTCCGTGCCCGCCTCGGGCGTCTTCGGGATCCCTACGGTTACCAGCGGATGCCCGGCAGCGTCCGTGCCGGCGGCCAGCGCACGCTGCCCCCGCAGCCCGGAATGCTGGAACGGGCTGACGGTGAGTTCCGGCGGCGCCATCGCCAGCAGCCTGCCCTGCACGCAGCCACACATCTGGGAGACATTCGCCATCGCGATCCTGCCCGCCGGCGTGCGGACCTTCGACCAGAGCATCGTGGAGGCGAACCCGACCGTGGGTGCGGTGTGCTCGATGCATGTGCTGCTCGCGTCGCGCCTGGGCGCGGCGCGCGAGATCCCCCAGGGCTCATGGCAGATCCAGGTGCTGCCCCCGGACGAGGCCGCCTTCCAGGGCGGCGCCCGCGCTTACCGCTGCGTCGCCCATCAGATCGGCGGGACCAGCCCCCGGTCCGAGTTCGGCGTGCAGCCGGGTGACGGCGGGCGCGGCCGGGGCGGGCCAGGAGGCGGCAAGGACGGGTAAGCAGCAAAGATCAAGACTGCGATCAGCAGGTCTTCAGCCTTCTCCCAGGTACGGGATCGATCATTGAAACTGAGTGCAGGAGATCGATACGTACCGAGGGAGCCGATCCCCATGAGCACAACCTACGATCCCACTGTCCCGGCAGGATCGGAGCAGCCACCACTGCCGCCCTGGTTCGATCCGGGCGGTCCCGCCGGTCCCGGCGGCCCTGTCGGCTATGGCGGAGGAGGCGAAGGGCCGGGGAACCCGACCCGGCGTTTCCGCCGTGGCCTGCTGGCGGTCGGCGCCGTGACCGCGGTCGGCCTGGCTGCCTTCTGGGGGCTGTCTGCCGCGGGGATCACCTCTGGCACCAAGGTCCTGACGACGTCTCAGATCGCCGCCCAGGTCGACCCCGGCCTGGTCGACGTGGTCACCACGCTCGGCTTCCAGCACGGCGAAGCGGCCGGCACCGGGCTGGTGCTGACCCCATCGGGTGAGGTGCTGACCAACAACCACGTCATCGACGGTGCCACTTCGATCAGGGTCACCGACGTCGGCAACGGCCGCACGTACCCGGCCAGGGTCGTCGGCTACGACCACAGCCACGACATCGCGGTCCTTCGAATGCAGGGAGCATCCGGGCTCAAGACGGTCACCCTGGGCGACTCCGCCAGCGCCGCTGCGGGCCATAAGGTCGTGGCGCTCGGCAACGCGGGCGGCAAGGGCGGCACCCCGTCGGTGGCCACCGGCCGCATCGCAAGCCTCGGCGCGTCGATCACCGCCTCGGACGCCTCTGCGGGCACTTCCGAACGGCTGACCGGGCTCATCCACCACGACGCGGGCATCCAGCCGGGTGACTCGGGCGGTCCGCTCGTCAACACAGCCGGGCAGGTCATCGGCATCAACACCGCGGCCTCGTCCGGGTTCCAGATCCAGGCCGGGCATACCCAGGCCTTCGCCATCCCGATCAACCGCGCGGTCGCCATCGGCAACCAGATCGAGGCTGGCACCGCCTCCGCCACGGTGCACATCGGCGCGACCGGGCTGATGGGCGTGGAGGTCCTGTCCGCTGACAACGCCGCAGCCAGTGGTGTGCCGGCCGGCAGCGGGGCCGCCGTGTCCGCGGTCATCCCGAATTCGCCCGCGGCCGGGGCCGGCCTCACCGGCGGCGACGTGATCAACTCAGTGGATGGGCAGCGCATCTCGTCGCCGAGCGCGCTGCAGTCAGCCCTGGGACAGCACCACCCGGGCGACAGTGTCCGGATCAGCTGGGCCGACACGGCTGGCCAGACGCATTCCGCGACCGTCGTCCTGATCACCGGGCCGGCCGCCTGACCGCCTGACCATGTGTCCCAACTGGCGGCTCTCCCCGTGACCGCCAGTTGGGCCACCCCCGCAGCGGTCATCCGTGCCGGTGCTTCTGCGCCCCCACCTGGTAGGCCTCCGCCAGCCAGGCCACGAACTCGTCGTCCACATCGGCCGGCGAGGTCAGCCGGAATGTGTGCACCACGTTCCGCGGTGAGTACGTCTCGACCCGCAGGAAGCGGGGGCTGTCAACAGTCCGGGCGAGGACAAGATGCCCGTTGAGCCAGTGGCGGCGCGGCATGAAGGCGGCAAAGCTCATCCGGACATGCAGCGCGATGCGGGTCTTCTCCGGCAGCACCTCAACCGGCCCCAGCCGCCGGGCCGCCACCACAACCCGGTCAAAGGCCGCCCGGACCGCGGGCGAAGCGTGCGCGAAATGCCGGTCCAGGCCGCCGAGCGGGGCGCAGGTATGGGTCTGGTTGCGGTTGGCGAAGGTGCGCCCGCAGTCGGGGCAGGCCCACATCCGAGTCACCGGCCTACCATATTCGGCCCGGCGCTGCCGCTAGCGTGTTCACCACCGGGCCGTTGAGCACCGGGCCGTTCACCAGGGGAGGCCGGATCGTGACCGGGGTACCTCATGGCTGACGGGCTGACGGGATGCCGGTGGGTGCCTGCATGAAGCCGTCGGAGCAGCGTGACGTGGCTGGTATCGAGGCCGAGCTGAGCCGGCTCGTCCGCTACGACGACGAGTCCATCGTGAACGGCAAATGGGTCAGGCAGCGCTATGACTGCGGTTGCTTTCCCAGCCTCGGCCCGGCCAGGAAGGCAGCCGTCCGGACCGCCTGGCACGAGGCAGGGCACGCCGTGGCCGCGCTGGCCCTGGGGGCGCGCTTCAGCTCGGCCAGTATTCACCACGGCCGCGATACCGACGGCCGGGTCCATGGGATCAGGGGAGCCGGCGAGCTGGCGTTCGTCATCGACGCGGCCGGGCAGATCGCTGAACGGCTGATGAACTGGACCATGTTCGAGCGCGACGACGAGCTGCGCGCATGGCTACCCACATGGAAGGGCGACGGCGGGGACGCGAGGCATTTCCGGCGGGCCGTTGGCCCACGGTTCGGCAAGGACGAATTCGGCGCGTGGCGCCTCAGCGAGGAAACGCTGCTTCCCTTGCGGCTGAAGATCCGGCAGGTGGCCAGGGCGCTGCTTGTCCATCCCCAGCACCTGCCCTACAACGTGGTGACCGCGATCGCCGCTAGCGGTCACTCTCACCGCCGCGGTCGGTGATGAGCACCTCCGCACCGGCGCCGAGCCGCGGCAGGACGACCTCCGGGTCGCCGCGCTCGACACTGAGGCGCATCACGGCACCCGCGCCGAGGGGGCATGCCCGCCTGGTGAGCTCCCCCAGCATCACCCGGGCCATGATGGCCGTCCTGGCGTCCGCGTCACCCGGGATGACGCAGACGACATCGAGGAGGGCGTTGCGCTGCCGGGCCTGGGACGCAGCCCGCAGGAACGCCTCGTCAGAGCCGGGGGAACCGTCCACGCCGACGACGACACGGCGCTGCGCCGGATGCGCGGGACGTACGGGCACCGGAGGGTGAGCCGGGTGCTCGCCACCGCGGGCCCCCGCTCCGGCGCCGCCGAACAGACCCGGAATCCCTACCCGGCTGGCGGCCTTGCTGATCGCACCCATGCCTGTGAGCCTCCTTTGTCCGCCCCCCGGTTCCAGACTGGCCCGGATCCCGCTCCCGGGGCAGGGGCCAGACGGCCCCACCGGCCGGGACTTCGCGCGTTACCTTCGGCACCGTGGCCACCGGCACCGTGATCACCGGGACCGGGCAGCGGCACCGTGGCCAGCAGCACCGTGGCCAGCAGCACCGTGGCCAGCAGCACCGTGGCCAGCAGCACCGTGGGCAGCAGCACCGTGGCAGGCTGGCACGCCGGGGGATGGCTGGCGACCGGGAGCCGGCCGCGGTACTGTACTCGTGCCCTGGCCCTGGCCGGGGTGGCGCAGGAGCAGCGAAGCCGGTGGGATCCCGGCGCTGTCCCGCAACGGTGATGCCCCTGCGGGGGATAAGCCCGGACGCCTGTCCCGCGCCGGCGAGACCTGTCCTCGGAGGAAGGCGGTCCGCTGACGCCTTCGCCGGGCGTGGCAGCGGGTGCACATCGTTATCCCCGGCCCAGCGAAATGCGGGAACATCATGGACCAGCCTCAGCTGCTGTCCCGCCGTGAAGACGGCGCCGAGCTTGCCATGGCGCTGTGGCGCTTCGGCTCCCCGCTGATGGCGCTCTCATCGGCGCCGTACGGCGGCGGCTGGGGCATGCGGCACTGGATCCTGGCCGCCCAGGTCGCGGACGGCTACCGCAGGGCTGACCCCGCCGCTCACCTGGCCGGGCTGGCACGCGGCCTGGCGCTGCGGGGCCCGGGGATCGGCATGCTGACCGCCGTTGACGTGCGACTGGTGGCCACGAGCAGGGAAGACGGCGTCACGGCCGCCGCGACGGTGGGGATCACCCACCCGAGCTGGGCCGCTGACGAGGATGCCGGGATCGCGCCACCGGTCACGGACACGGCGATCGTGGGCGGCACGGTGAACATCGTCGCGGCGCTGGACCGGCGCCTGTCCCGGGCCGCGCTCGTGAACGCCGTCATGACGGTCACCGAGGCCAAGTCCCAGGCATTGTGGGACGCCGGCCTCGCCGGGACCGGTACGCCCTCGGACGCCGTGGCCGTCCTGTGCGCACCGTCCGGCCCGGCGGAAGCGTTCGGTGGCCCGCGCTCGCGATGGGGATCCCGGCTGGCCAGAGCCGTACACCGGGCGGTTCTGGCGGGCAGCCGCCCGGCGGGGACCCGGTGATCACTTTCGTCCTGGGCGGCGCCCGGTCCGGCAAGTCCGAGGTGGCCGAGCGCATCGCCGCGCGCCTGCCGGCGCCCATCACCTACCTGGCGACCCTGGTTCCCGGCAACGACCCGGACCTGGACGCACGGATCGCAGCCCACCGAATCCGGCGGCCGGCCGCGTGGCGCACGGTAGAGGCCGGCGCCGGGCTGCCCGCCGTACTGAGCTCGGTTCCCGGCTCGGTCCTTGTTGACGGGCTCGGGCCGTGGGTCGCTGCGAGCCCGGGCATGATCGTGGATGCCGGCGCCCTGTGCGCCGCCCTGACCGGGCGGCGCGCCGGGACGGTGGTGGTGTCCGAGGAAGCAGGGCTCGGGGTGCACCCCGCGACCGAGGATGGCCGCCGCTTCCGTGACGCGCTCGGCACGCTCAACCAGTCGGTCGCGGCCGTGGCCGATGAGGTTCTGTTCGTCGTGGCGGGCCGGATCCTGCGGCTTGATCCCCCCGGGCAGAGCTGATGCGCCGGGCCGTGTCTTTCCTCACCCCGTTCGGCGGTGCAGCCGACCCGGCGCCGTCGGCACTCCCCTGGTTCCCGGTGGTCGGCGCGATCATCGGGCTCGGTGTCGGCGCCCTCTGGTGGGTGGCGCGGCGGGCACTGGCCCCGCCGGCCGCCGCGGCGATAGCGGTGATCGCTGACGCGGCGCTGACCGGCATGCTGCATCTCGACGGATTCGCGGACGCCGCCGACGGGCTGCTGCCGCCGCTGCCGCGCGCCCGCAGGCTCGAGGTGATGGCCGACCCCCGGCTCGGCGCCTTCGGCGTGGCGGCCCTGGTCATCGTCCTGCTCGCCCGTTTCGGCGCATTCGCGTCCATGATGCCGAGCCCGCTCGCGGTGGCGGCACTCTGGTCCGGATCCCGCACCGCGATGGCCGTAACTGCCCGCACGGTCCCCTACGCCCGCCCGGGCGGCCTGGCGAGCGCGTTCCTGAAGCCGCCCGCGGGCGCGGCAGGGCGCTCAGGAGCGGCGGGCCTGGCAGGGCCGGCCGTTCTCGGCCTGGCTGGCGGCCTGCTGACCGTGGGCCTGGCTTTCGCCGGCCGCGGCGTACACGGGGTGGCCGCGGCCGGTGCCGAGGCGGTGGCCGCGGCCGCCGTGGTGTACCTGGCCTGGCGGCGGCTCGGCGGCTTCACCGGCGATGTACTCGGTGCCGCCGCGGTCGCCGGCGAGACCGCCGGCCTGCTCACCCTGGCCTGGCGATGGTGAGGCGCCACGCGGGGCCGACGTGGCCGGCCGCGGCAGCGCTGGGGCTGCTGCTCGACCGCGCGTTCGGCGAACCTCCCGCGGCGCTGCATCCGGTCGGCTGGTTCGGCCGGGCCATGGCGTTCGCCGAACGAGCCGACTACCGGGACTCGCATACGGCCGGGGGGCTGCACGCCATCCTCGGCGCGGGCGTCGGTGCGGGAGCGGGGGCGTTGCTGGGTTCGGCCACGCTGGGCACCGCGCTGGCCGTGGCCGGCCGCTCCCTGGGCGAATCGGCCCGCACGGTCGCGCGCGCGCTCAACCGCGGGGATCTCGCGGCTGCCCGGGCCGCGCTGCCCGCTCTGGTGGGCCGGGACCCCGCCGGGCTGGACGAGAACGAGATAGCCAGGGCCGTGGTCGAGTCGGTCGCGGAGAACACCGTCAACGCAGTGGTGGCGCCCGCTTTCTGGGCGGCCATCTGCGGGGCTCCGGGAGCGCTCGGGTACCGGGCGGTGAACACGCTGGACTCCATGGTCGGCCACCGCAGCACCAGGTATCACGCCTATGGCTGGGCGAGCGCACGGCTGGATGACGTCGCGGGCTACCTGCCAGCCAGGCTGACCGCTGCCCTGGTGGCCGGGGTTCGCCCGGGCCGCGCCGTGGCCATCTGGCGGGCCGTGCGCAGCCAGGCGCCGGCCCATCCCTCGCCGAACGCGGGTGTCGCTGAGGCGGCCTTCGCGGCCGCGCTCGGCCTGCGGCTCGGCGGATGTAACCGGTACGGCGACCGCGTCGAGTTCCGGCCCTGGCTGGGGCAGGGCCGGCCCGCGGCGGTGCCGGACATCGAGCACGCGGTGCGCCTGGCCGACGACGTGAGCTGGCTGCTGACCGCCGTCCTCGCCGCGGCGGGGCTGCCAGGGTCACTGACTGAGTACTTCCACGCCAACCAGGAGAGCAGATGATGAACGAGCGCGGCTTCGACCAGGCGGCACGGGCCGTCACGCCCGTGGACGCGGCGGCGGCGCAGGCCGCCGCGGAGCTTCACGACCAGCTGACCAAGCCGCCTGGCTCGCTTGGCCGGCTGGAAAAGACCGGCGTCCAGCTGTGCGCGATCGCGGGCCGCTGCCCGCCGCCCGTGCCCGAGCCGGTGACCGTCGCGGTGTTCGCGGCCGACCATGGCGTGGTCGCCGAGGGCGTGACCGCATGGCCGCAGGAGGTCACCGCGCAGATGGTGGCCAACTTCTGTGGGGGCGGGGCGGCGATCAGCGTCCTCGCCAGGCACACCGGCGCCGAGGTCATCGTGGTCGATGTGGGGGTCGCGACCCCCATCCCGTCCGATGCGCCCGGCCTGCTCCGGCGCGCGGTGCGCCCGGGTACCGGCAACATCGCCGTGGCGGCGGCGATGACGCTCGCGGAGGCCCGCATCGCACTCGACGTGGGGGCCGGCATCGCCGCCGACGCAGCGGGCCGTGGCTCCCGGATGCTGGTGACCGGCGACATGGGCATCGGCAACACGACAGCTTCCGCCGCGGTGATCGCCGCGCTCACCGGCCTGCCCGCCGGCGCGGTCACCGGCCGGGGCGCCGGTGCGGACGATGCCGCCCTGGCGCGCAAGACACAGGTCGTGGAGCGCGCGCTCCGGCGAGTGCCCGCGCAGGCGGATCCGGTGCACGTGCTGGCCGAACTCGGCGGGCTGGAGATCGCGGCCCTGGCCGGCTTCATCGTCGGCGCGGCCGCAGCCCGCCTGCCGGTCGTCGTGGACGGCGTCATCGCCGCGGCGGCGGCGCTGACGGCGGTCGCGCTTGTCCCCGACGCCGCGGGATACCTGATAGGCGGGCACCGCTCCTGTGAGCCTGGCTCCGCGGCCGCCCTCGCTCAGCTGGGCATCGAGCCACTGCTCGACCTGGAGATGCGGCTCGGTGAGGGCAGCGGTGCCACCCTCGCGGTGCCGCTCGTGCAGGCGGCCGCCAAGATCCTCGCCGAGATGGCCACTTTCGACGCGGCGGGGGTGGCCGGCAAGGAGCCACCGGGACACTAGGGGGCCAGGTGCGGCTGCTCCGGCCAGAACGGCCACTCCTCGAACGAGGCGCAGCGCCCGTCGTCGGCGAAACGGAGAACCCACAGGTCGCGGTACTCCTGGCGGACCGGGTCCCCGTAGCTGACCTCCACCCGCACCACCGCCGTGTCGCCATCGGCCGCGATGACGTCGCTGGTCATCCGGAACACCTCGGCAGGGCCGTCGCGCTCTGCCTCCCACATGCCGGCGATCGCGGGCAGACCGGTGACGGGCTCGTCGTAGGGGCCCTGCCGGTAACTGGCGTCCTGGCTGAAGATCCCGGCGAGCGCGCCGGTCCCGGGCGCCCGCCAGGCACGCTCGTAAGCCGCGACCCACCCCGCCACCTGCGCTTTGGTCACATCCGCACTCCCGCCTGGCGCTTCGGCCCGTTCCCTGCCGCAGCATCCTAGACCGCGAGCGCCGGCGGCTGGCCCGCCCTCATCCGCGGGCGGGCAGATCTCCCGGCGTCAGCGTGTGAGCAGGCGCTCCGCCCGGGACAGCGTTTCGGCGAGGTTGGCCTCGGCCGTGGCCTGGTGTGCCTCGCGCGGCGACAGCCAGCGCAGCGGCGCATCCGGGTTCTCCGCCTGGATCGCTCCGGGTGACTCGGTGGCGAAGACGAACCGCAGGTCGGCGTGCTCATGCGCGGGTTCGTCCCGGCCGGCCGGCACCGCGACAACCGCCACGTGCCGGAGCTGCCCGTCGGGCCACGGCGTCAGGTCGGTCAGCCCGGTCTCCTCCCGGGCTTCCCTCAGCGCGATGGCGAGCGGGTCGCTCTCGCCCGGGTCACCATGCCCGCCGACCTGAAGCCACGCCTGCTGGCGCTGATGCCAGCGCAGCAGGATCCTGCCGCTGCCCGGGTGCACGACCAGGGCCGACGCGGTGAGATGCAGGGGAAGTGAGCGCAGCCACGGGTCCGCCGCGGTGGCCAGCAGGGCCCGTACCCGCTCAACCTCCCGGGCTTCGGGTTCGCCCCTCGGGCGGTAGCCGGCCAGCAGCACATCGGCATCCATCCGGCGATTGTCCGTCACCGGGCCGGGCCCGGCATCCCGTTTCGCGTCCTGGGGTGCCCGCACCGTAGCGTGACAGGCGTGACCACCGACGACGCCATCGCCGCGCCCGCCCCCGACGCCGAAGCCCTCCCGGCCATCCCGGTGTCGGCGGGTGCGCTCATCTTCGACCGGTCAGGCCGGCTGCTCATTCTCAAGCCCACCTACAAGTCCGGCTGGACGATACCCGGCGGCGTGATGGAGGCCGACGGGGAGTCGCCGTGGGAGGCGTGCAAGCGCGAGGTGGCCGAAGAGTGCGGCCTCGAGGTCGGCACGGGCCGCCTGGTCTGCATGGACTTCCGCCGCCCGCGACCCGGGAATCCCGGTGGTGTCCGGTACCTGTTCGACTGCGGCTCATTCAGCGACGAGACTCTCGCCGGCGTCGTGGTGCAGGAGGAAGAGATCTCGCAGTACCGGCTCGCCGAGCTCCGCGTCGCCCTGACCATGCTCCGGAAGCCGATCCGGCGGCGGGTGCGGGCAGCGTCCCGCGGGCGCCGGCTGTGCTATCTCGAAGACGGCCGGCCCGTGCCGGGCATGGGCAAGCCGCGCTAGCGGGCCGGGCGTCACGCTGTGCTCAGGTCGTCTCGGTCACCTTGGTCAGGTGGGCGGGGGCGTCGGGGTCGGCGCCCCTGGCCAGCGCGAGCGCATGGGCCAGCTGCTGGCCGCGGACGACCGCCGTGATCACCTGTGCCTCCTCCGCCAGGCCCGCCGGGACTGGCAGGCCCGCCGTTTCCGCATGCCGCCTGTCGAGCAGGAGCCGCAGGCCCGCCAGGTCTGCGTCAGCCGGCCCGCTGCCGTCCACCAGCAGCACGGGAGCCCCGGCGTAGACGGCCGCGATGGGGCCGTGGTACAGGTCGGCGGTGGACATGCCCTCGGCCAGGATGCCGGTGGTCTCCGCCACCTTCAGCGCGGTCTCCAGCGCCGCGGCGTAGCCCAGCCCGCGCCCGGCCACCACGAGCCGGTCGATGGCACACCAGCGCTGCGCAAGCTCCCGCGCGGGCCCCGGGTCGCCCAGCGCGGCGGCGACAGCGCCGGGCAGGCCGGCCAGCGTGTCACCGGCGGGGGGACCGGTGCCGAGGGCGGCGGCCACCGTGACGAGCAGCGCGAACTGTGCGGTCACCGTCTTGGTGGCGGGCACCGCCAGCTCCGCGCCGGCGTCGGTGGTGAGCAGCAGGTCAACGGCGCCGGCGAAGGGGCTGCGCGATTCGTTGCTGATGCCGATCACGGTGGCGCCCGCTCGCCGCACCGCCTGGCAGGTGCTGACGACCTCCGGCGTGGCACCGGACTGGCTGAGCGCGATCACCAGGTACCCACCCCAGTCCACGTCGGCGTGGTAGCGGGTGTACAGGCTGGGAGCGGCCAGGCCGGCCTGGCCCGCGCGGAGCTCGGCCAGATACCGGCCGAACATCGCGGCGTTGTCCGATGACCCGCGGGCCACGAATACCACCCCGGCGAGCGGCCGGGGCACGACGGCCCGCACCGCCGCGGCGTCCGCGGGCGCCCTGGCCGCCAGCCGCGCCAGCACCTCCGGCTGGGCAGCCATCTCGGCGGCCATCAGCATGCCGGTCACGGGGGGCCGCCAGGGCCGCCGGCGCCACCGGCGCCGCCGGGGCCCTCGGCCGGGGCGTCGGAGGCGGCGGGATGCTGGCCGTCGCGGCCGCCGGCCGCGGGGACCACAGCGGTCAGCTCGGCCCAGGCGAGGTTGCTGCCCGCCGCCAGGCAGCCGTTGACCACCGCCTCGTTGCCCAGCGCGCTCACCCGCACCTCGGGCATGACCGGCGCCAGTTCCCTGAGCTCCTTGGTCACCTCGGCGGCGAAACCCGGCGCCTGGCCGATCCCACCGCCGAGCACGATCAGGGCGGGATCGATGACGGTGACCACGGCGCAGAGCAGCCTGGCGACCAGCCGTGCCTCTTCGGCCACCACCGCGGCTGCCCGGTCATCGCCCTTGGCGGCCGCGGTGAACACCCGCCGGGCGGAGACCTGGCCCCGCATGCCCGCCCGGCGCGCGGCCCGGACCACCGCCGACGCCGACGCGGATGCCTCCAGCGCACCACGCCGGCGTGCATCGCCCGGATCGGTGCCCCCGCCACCCGACATCGGCATGTAGGCGATCTCGCCGGCCACCCCGTGGGCGCCCCGGACGAGCTGGCCGCCGAGCACCAGGCCCATCCCGATCCCGGTGCCCACCGATATGAAGGCGAAGCTGTCAGCGTCACGGCCGTGGCCGTGGGCCCGCTCGGCCAGCGCGGCCACGTCCACGTCGTTCTCCACCGCCAGCCCGGGCCCGAACGCCTCGCGGAGCCGGGCGAGCACTGCCGGGCGGTCCCAGCCGGGCAGGCCACCGGTAAGCGCCATGGCGTTGCGGCGCGGGTCGTAGACCCCAGGGCTGCCGATGACCGTCTGGGTGACGTCGCCCCTGCTGATCCCGGCCCCGGCGCAAAGCTCGCCCGCGAGCCCGATCATCTCGTTGACCCTGCCCCGCACGCTGGAGGCCCGGGATCTGACGGAAGATCGTGCCCGGATACCGCCCGCCAGATCGGCCAGCGCCCCGCGCACGTACTGCGCACCGACGTCGAGGCCGAGGATGAACCCGGCCTCGGGCCGGACCTCGTACAGCAGCGCCGAGCGGCCGGGGCGCCCGATGCGCTGCCCGGCGGTGCGCACCAGTCCTGCCCGCTCGGCGTCGGCGAGCGCGACCGAGACCGTGGGCTTGGACAGCCCCGAGATGCGGGCGAGCTCCGCACGGGAGCACGGGCCCAGGTCGCGGATGTGGCCGAGCAGGAGCTGCCCGTTCAGCGCGCGGATGAGCTGGGGACGTGCGGCCGACAGCTCACCGCCGTGCGGCCCTCTGGCGACGGCGAACGGCTCGGAGGCGCCGACGCCGGCCACCGCGCTGCCGGGCACGCCAGCAGACGTCACCGCCACTCCCACCTCCGCCACCATCCTGCCCGAGCCCTCCCGCGGATGCGAGCTATTTCAATTCCGTCACGGGCTGTTGTAGGGCCCACATAGTTAGGATACTGTCCTAACTATCTTGGCGAAAGATGACATCAACAGGCAGGTCAACGTGTCCCAGCCCCCGGTAGTGCTCGGGCTTGACTTCGGTGGGACCAAGATCGCCATGATGGTGTGCGAGCTTAACGGCGAGAGGCTGGCGGCGTCCACCGTGTCCAGCGGCGGTGAGCTCGGGGCACGCGCCAGTTTCGATCGCGGCATCCGGGCAGCCCGGGCCCTCCTCGCGGATGCCGCTGGCGAGCGCGGCCTCGCCGCGGTCGGCGTCTCCACCTTCGGGATCCCCTTCGACGACCGGGTCGAGCTCGCTCCGTCGATCAGCGGATGGGACAAGCTCGCGCTCGGGCACGAGCTGCGGGGTGCCTTTCCCGGGGCACGGATCGCCATGGCCACGGACGCCAAGGCGGCAGCCATGGCGGAGGTCCGCTGGGGCGCCCTGGCCGACTGTGACCCGGCCGTCTACCTGAATCTCGGGACCGGGCTCTCCGCGGGCATCGTGACTGGCGGCCGCGTCCTGGCCGGGAGGAACGGGGCCGCCGGCGAGATCGGCTATAACCTGCGCGGGGTGGCGGACGTCGGCGTTCCGCTGGCCGCCCGGGTGCCGCTGGAGGACATGATCAGCGGGCAGGCGCTGGCGCGGCGTGCGGCCAGCCACCATGCCCATGGCCAGCCGGTCCCGGCTGGCGAGGTCTTCGAGGCGAGCCGCGACGACGTGGATCTCGACCGCCTCGTGACCGACTTCGTCAACGAACTCGCTTTCCATGTGGTGAACCTCGCGATCTGCGTCAACCCGGTGCGGATCGCGGTCGGCGGCGGCATGGTCCGGTCGTGGGATCGCCTGCGGCCGGGCCTGGAGCACGCCCTGAGCGCGGGCGTCCCATTCCCGCCCGAGCTCGTGGCCGCCCGGTTCCCTTCCGATGCCCCGCTCATCGGCGCGGTCGCGCTTGCCGTGGACGCCGCCCATGCCGGGGCCGCTGCCCAGCCAGGAGCCGACGGCGGCGATCCGGTCACCTTTCCTCCCATCACAATCAGCGAAGGGCTACCGTCATGAGACGACGCTTCAAGATCATCGGAGCTTTGCTCGCCGCGGCGCTGCTGGCCGCCGCCTGCTCATCCAGCTCATCCAGCTCGTCGTCGAAGTCATCGGGCCCGAGCGGGACTCTGACTCTCGACAACGAGAGCGGCGGGACCTGGGCCTGCGGCTTCAACCCATTCAACCTGTCCTACATCGGCTTCTCGCTCGGCAATATCTATGAGCCGCTCGTCTTCGTGAACACCCTGCAAAGCGGCAAGACGACTCCGTGGCTGGCCACCAGCTACGCCTGGAGCAACGGCAACAAGACGCTGACCTTCACGATCCGCAAAGGCGTCAAGTTCTCCAACGGGGACGCGCTGACGCCAGCCGACGTGGTGTACACGTTCAACCAGCTGAAGGCGCACAAGACTCTCGACATCAACGCCGTCTGGTCGGTGCTGTCCAGCGTCACGCAGAGCGGGTCCGACCAGGTGGTCATGCAGTTCAAGGCGGCCGCGGTGCCGTACTTCTACTACATCGGCGACCAGATCGGGATCGTGGACCAGAAGGTCTGGTCGAAGATCGCGAACCCGGTGACAGACCTGGTCAAGAACCCGATCGGCACCGGCGCTTACACGATGAGCAAGTGCACCCCGCAGAACATCACCTACACCGCCAACAAGCACTACTGGCAGCCGGGCCTGCCCAAGGTCGAAACGGTCAACTATCCGGCGTTCCTGACCAACGACACGGCCAACACCTACCTGGCCAACGGCCAGGCGCAGTGGGGCAGTCAGTTCATCCCGAGCATCGGCAAGTTCCTGGCCCCGCAGCCGACGATGAAGTGGTGGTTCCCGCCGACCTCGAACGTGACCCTGTTCATCAACCAGACGAACCCGATCCTGAAGAACCCCGCGGTGCGCCAGGCCATGGCCTATGCGATCGACCGCCACAAGGCCTCGCTGATCGGCGAGTACGGTTACGAGCCGGCCTCGAACCAGGCCGGGATCGTCACCCCCACGTTCTCCACCTGGCTCGACGCGCCGCAGGCCGCGTCCTACGGCAACAACTACTCCTACAACCCCAGCAAGGCGATCTCCATCCTCCAGGCCGCCGGCTTCAAGAAGGGCCCGGACGGGATCATGGCCAAGGGGAGCCAGAAGTTGTCGTTCACCGTCGTCAACAACGGCGGGTTCTCCGACTGGGTGGCCGCGATGCAAGTCATCACCGCAGACCTCAAGGCGGTCGGGATCCAGGTGACGCCGGACAACGTGGCCTACTCCACCTGGCAGTCGGACATCTACACCGGCAAGTTCCAGCTTGGTTACTACGCGGAGACCGGCGGACCGTCCCCGTACTACGAGCTGAGGCAGTGGCTCTACTCGGCCAACTCCGCGCCGATCGGCACCGCCGCCGGGTCCAACTTCGAGCGGTACAGCAACCCGGCCGTCGACAAGCTGATCAACGAGTACGCCACGACCACCAGCACGACCACGCAGCACTCGATCGTGAGCCAGCTTCAGAAAATCATGCTGCAGGATGTCCCGGTGATCCCGGTCACCGAGCAGGTCAACTGGTTCCAGTACGACACCGGCAGCTTCAGCGGCTGGCCCACCCAGGGCAACCCGTACGCGCAGCCAGCCATCTACACGTATCCGGACTGGGGACAGGTGATGGTGCACCTGTCGCCCAAGAAGTAGCCGCGGACGCACCGGCGGACACCGGCGGCTCCCTGGCCGATGTCCGCCGGTGCCCCGCCCCTTGCGGGGCGGCTGTGGGTGAGCGAGCGTGGGAGGGCAGACGATGACCGCCAGGAGGAGTGCATGAGGTTTGTGCTTCGCCGCATGGGCTTCTTCCTGCTGACCCTGTGGGTGGCGCTCACCCTGAACTTCGTGCTGCCGCGGCTGATGCCGGGCAATCCGGCCCTGGCCATCATCGGCAAGTTCAAGAGCGGGATCAGCCCGCAGGCGGTCAAGGTGCTCGAGGCGCAGTTCGGCGTCAACACGCACCAGAACGTCGTGGCCCAGTACTTCACCTACCTGGGCAACACCGCGACCCTCAGGTTCGGTACATCGCTGACCACCCAGCCGGGGGCATCGGTCGGGCGGATCGTCCTGGACGCGATCCCCTGGACGCTCGGGCTGGTGGGCGTCACCACGGTGCTGGCATTCATCCTGGGCACCGGGATCGGCATCCTGGCCGCGTGGCGGCGCGGCGGCCACCTGGACAGCCTGATGCCGCCGGTATTCGTGATCATGACGGTGGTCCCGTACTTCTGGATCGGCCTGGTGCTGATCCTGATCTTCGGCGTGAAGCTGAGGGTGCTGCCGTATTTCTTCAGCTACAACTACGCGCTGACGCCGGGGTTCAACCTGGCCTTCATCGGCAACGTGGCCGAGCACGCCATCCTGCCCGCGTTCACCCTGCTGATCACCACGATCGGCGTCTGGATCCTGACCATGCGCAACACCATGATCACCACGCTCGCGGAGGATTACGTGCGGATGGCCCGGGCCAAGGGCCTGCCCGGTCACCGGATCATGCTCGACTACGCGGCCCGGAACGCGATCCTGCCCAACCTCACCGGCTTTGCCATGTCGCTGGGGTTCGTGATCGGCGGCGCGATCCTCATCGAGGAGGTCTTCAACTACCAGGGCGTCGGCTATCTGCTGTTGCAGGCCGTGAACAACGACGATTACCCGCTGATGCAGGCGCTGTTCCTGCTGATCACCGTGGCCGTGCTGGTGGCGATCCTGCTCTCGGACCTGGCGACCGCCATACTCGACCCGCGGACCAGGGGGGCGGGTTAGCCATGGCGACGGTCCGTACGCCACCGGGGGCGAGCGACACCGGACCCGGCCAGCCGACCGGCGCGGCCGGCCCGGCGGCGGCCGGGCTGCCGCTGGCGGGTGGCGGCGGGATAGCGGGCGCCCGGTCCGTGCGGCGGATGGGCCGCGCCGTCACCTCCAACCGCAAGGCCACCACCGGCGTCGTGCTGCTGGCGCTGTTCATCTTCGTCGGGCTGTTTCCCGGGCTCATCGCGCACGATGATCCGCAGGCAGAGATCTACCCCCGCAGCCTCGGCCCGTCCGCGCAACACTGGCTGGGCACGACGTCCTTCGGGCAGGACATGTTCGCCCAGGTGGTGTGGGGAACGCGGCCGGTGCTCCTGATCGCGTTCGGGGTGGGGTTCCTGGCCACGGTCGTCGCGATGCTGATCGGCGTGGCCGCCGCCTATCTCGGCGGGGCCTGGGACGGGACGCTCAATGTGATCACCGACGTGCTGCTGGTCATCCCGCTGTTCCCGCTGCTCATCATCATCGGCAGCTACCTGCACGGCGCCGGCACCGCGGTGATGATCGCGGTTATCGCCGCCACCGGCTGGTCCTACACCGCGCGCCAGCTCCGGTCCCAGGCGCTGTCGCTGCGCAGCCGGGACTTTCTCAACGCGGCGAAGGTCCGCGGCGAGCGCAGTCTGTACATCGTCTGCGTGGAGATCATCCCGACGATGACGTCGCTGCTCGTGGCCGCCTTCCTGACCAACGCGCTGTATGCGGTGCTGTTCTCGTCCAGCCTGCAGTTCATCGGGCTCGGCAACCCCAGCGTGACCAGCTGGGGCACGATGCTCTACTGGGCCGAGAACAACGAGGCGTTCCAGACCGGCCTGCCTTTGTGGATCATCGTCCCCGGCCTGTGCATCGTCGCGCTCGGTGCGGCATTCGCGCTGCTCAACTACGCATTCGACGAGATCGGCAACCCGGCCCTGCGTCCGGTCAAGAGCATGCGGATTACCAAGGCGGGCGCGGTCACCACCCCGGATACGCGCAGGAGGCCCCGTGCCAAGCGCACCGGGTGAGGACGTCCTGAGCACCGGCCCGGCAGACTCCACCGGGACCGTGCTGGAGGTCCGTGACCTGTCGGTCGAGTACCTGATGGACCGCGGGACGATCCTGGCGGTGGACCAGGTCAGCTTCGACCTGGCCGCCGGGGAGTTCGTCGGCATCGTCGGCGAATCCGGCTGCGGCAAGTCCACCCTGCTGTTCGCCATCGCCCAGCTACTGGCCCCGCCGGCCGAGATCACCGGCGGCAGCGTGATCTTCAAGGGCCGCAACATGGTCGGGCTTACCGACAGCGAACTGGCCGCGGTCCGGTGGAAGGACCTCTCGGTGGTCATGCAGAGCGCGATGAACGCGCTCAACCCGATCATGTCGATCGAGGCCCAGTTCGCCGACGCCATGCGGGCGCACGGCGTCACCTCCAAGGCGGAGATCGCCGACCGGTCGGGCGAGGTGCTCCGGATGGTCGGCATCGACCCCGTGCACCTGAACAGCTACCCGCACCAGCTGTCCGGCGGCATGCGGCAGCGCTCCATGATCGCGATGGCGATGCTGTTCACCCCCGACCTGGTGATCATGGACGAGCCGACGTCCGCGCTCGACGTCGTGGCGCAGCGGTCGCTGATGGTGCAGATCAAGGAACTGCAAGAGCAGCTGGGTTTCGCGATCATCTTCGTCACCCACGACATGTCGCTGGTCAGGCATTTCTCCGACCGGCTGATGGTCATGTACGCAGGGGTGGTGGCCGAGTACGGGCTGACCAGCGAGGTCTTCGAATCGCCGATGCACCCCTACAGCATCGGGCTGATGGAGGCGTTCCCGTCGATCCGGGGCCCGCGGGTGCCCCTGACCGGCATCCCGGGCAGCCCTCCCGACCTGTCCAGGATCCCGCCGGGCTGCCGGTTCGCTCCCCGCTGCCCCAAGGTGATGGCCCGCTGCGAGGTGGAGCCGCCCGGGCTGTACCGGGTGGACGGCAGGCTCGTGCGGTGCTTCCTGCACGAGGAAGGAAAGGCCCAGCCATGACCGATCCGGCTGGCCTGCCGGGCGGCACACTTGGCCCGGCCGAGGGCACCGCGGCCGGCAACGGCGCCCGGGCCGGCGACGGCGCCAGCGGCGAGCCGCTCCTGCGGACCGAGGGGCTGACCAAGGTCTTCACGATCGGCAGCACGATGTCGAGGAAGCACACTCTGCATGCCGTGGACGATGTCACGCTGACCATCGGCGAGCGCGAGATCGTCGCGCTCGCCGGCGAGAGCGGAAGTGGCAAGTCGACGATCGCCCGGCTGCTCGCCAAGCTCTACAAGCCCACCGCCGGCGAGATCTACTTCGGGGGCAGGCCGCTGTCGCACATCCGCGGC
Source organism: uncultured Actinomycetes bacterium (assembly GCA_963741615.1). Lineage (GTDB taxonomy): Bacteria > Actinomycetota > Actinomycetes > Streptosporangiales > Streptosporangiaceae > UBA9676. Next base: position 353,918 of record CAVUIU010000029.1, on the reverse strand, counting down.
CGCCGGGAGGTTCTGCGCTACCGCGGCGACGTGCCGATGGTCTTCCAGGATCCGTTCGCCTCGATCAACCCGGTGTTCCGGGTGTCCCATGGCGTCATGCGCTGCCTCAAGCTGCACCGGCCGGAGCTGTCCGCCGCACAGCGGCGCGCGGAGGCCGAGCGCGTCTTCGCCGCGGTCGGCCTGACCCCGGCCGCCGAGGTGCTCGAGCGGTTCCCGCACGAGCTGAGCGGCGGTCAGCGGCAGCGCGTCGGCTTCGCCCAGGCCCTCGCGATGCGGCCGAAGCTGATCCTGGCCGACGAGCCCGTCTCGATGCTCGACGTCTCGATCCGGATCGGGCTGCTCAACGTGATGGCCGATCTGCGCGACTCCCAGGGCGTGTCCATCTTCTACATCACCCACGACCTCGCCAGCGCCCGCTACGTGGCCGACCGGCTGATCGTTATGTACGCCGGCCAGATCGCCGAATCCGCACCAACCGAAGAGGTGCTGAGCCGGCCCCGGCATCCCTACACACAGCTGCTGCTGTCGGCGGTTCCCGACCCGCGCGCCCCGCTCAAAGTGGGAGCGGAAACTGACCGGGGCGAGCCGCCCAAGGTCATCGACCCCACACCAGGCTGCCGGTTCCGCTGGCGGTGCCCGCTGGCCATCGACGAATGCCAGCACGTCACGCCGCCGCTGCGGGAATTGCTCCCCGGGCACAGCGCCGCCTGCCACGTCGCCCGGGCCGACGCCGCGACGGAGGCCTTCCGGTGACGGGGGCCGCATGGACCTGATCGCCTTCGGCCGGGTGTTCCTGGAGATGGTTTTCGGCCAGGTACCGTCGCTGCCGGGACCGGGGGAAGAGATCTTCGCCGATGAGTTCGCCATCTCCTGCGGCGGGGCGGTCACCGTGGCCAGCGCCGCCAGCCTGGCCGGCGTTCAGGCGGGCCTGTCGACCCTCCTCAGCGAGGATCTCGGCTCCCGCGTCGTGACCGAGCACTGCCGGCGCGTGGGCGTCGACCTGTCACCGTCCCGCCATGTGACCGACCGCACCGCCGGGATCACCGTGGTGCTGAACTTCGCCGGTGACCGCGGGTTCGTCTCCTATCTCCCGCCAGCCCAGCCGGCCACGGGCCCCGACACCGGGCACTTCCTTGAGGTTCTCCGGGACCACCGCCCGGCCTGGTGCTACCTGCACCCCTGGCCCGGCGCGGAGGCGCTGATAGCGGAGGCGCGGTCGCTCGGCACGCGCGTCGTCCTGGACGTCGGGCTCAACGCCATCGCCAGCCATCCCCGGATGGTGATGAGCTGCGCGCGCCAGGCCGACGTCTTCCTGCCCAACACCGGGGAGCTGCTGCGGCTGACCGGAGCCCGCTCGCTCTCCGCCGCCATCGACGTGGCCCTCGCCTGGTGCCGGTGCCTGGTCGTGAAGCGGGGCGCCGATGGCGCGATCGTCGCCGACCGGGCGGGCCGGACCGCGGTGACCGAGGGGATCGGCCCGGTCAGGGTCCGGGACCTGACGGGGGCGGGCGACGCCTTCGCGGGCGCGCTGATCGCCGCCCTGCACCGGGGCGCGCCGGTGGCCGAGGCCGCCGCGGCGGGCAACGCGGCCGGCTCACGGACGGTGGGCATCCTCGGCGCCGTGGGCGAGGTGGACGTGGAGGGGCTGAGTTCAGCCGCGGCCCCGCTGGCGGCGGCCCTGCTGGGGGCGCGGCCGCCCGCCGGGGAGGAGCTGGTGCGCCCGCACCGCGGACCGGGCAGACGGGCCTACGGGCAGGAGCGCCAGCGATGAAACTGGCGATACTCGGCGGCGGCGGGGTGCGGATACCCGCGTTCATCCGGGGGGTCCTGTCCTCCCGCGCGGCGGCCTTCGACGAGATCTGCCTGTTCGAGCCGGACGGGGCCCGTCGGAGCACGACCGGCCGGCTGGCGGTCGAACTGGCCGCCGCACTGGGCCAGCCGGGTATCGTCCGGCTGACCTCCGAGGTCGAGGAGGCGTTCTCGGGCGCGGACTTCGTCTTCTCCGCGATCCGGGTCGGCGGCGACCGCGCGCGGGTCATCGACGAGGAGGTGGCGCTGCGGCGCGGCATCGTCGGCCAGGAGACGACCGGTCCCGGGGGATGCGCGATGGCGCTCAGGACGATCCCGGTCCTGCTCTCGTACTGTGACGTCCTCGCCAGCTGCGCCCCCGGGGCGGTCCTTATCAACTTCACCAACCCGGTCGGAGTGATCACCCAGGCGGTCTCGCTGCACACCGGCGTGCGGGTGGTCGGCGTCTGTGACACGCCGAGCAGCGCGCTCGACCGGCTGGCGGGCTTCCTCGGAGCCGAGCGGGACAAGGTCGCCTTCTCCTACGGCGGCCTGAACCACCTTGGCTGGATCACGTCCTTCGCCGTCGACGGCCAGGAGCGGATCGGCGCGCTGCTGGACCGGTACGAGGAGCTGGCGCGCTTCGACCACGTCTTCGCCGCCTTCGATCCCGACCTGGTCCGCAGGCTCGGCGCGATACCCACCGAGTACGTGTACTACTTCTACGAGCCCGCGCGCTATGTGGCGGCCGTCGCGCGCGCCGGGGCGAGCCGGGGCGCCGACGTGCTGCGGCTGAACTCCGAGCTGCTGGACGCGATCACGGCGGCGTTCGGCGCGGGCGGCGTGACCGACGCCTGGGCCGCCTACTCGATGCTGATGGGCGTCCGCCGCGACACCTACATGCGCACCGACACCGAAGGCGAGAACCAGCAGACCCAGGCGCGCGCCCGGCGCCGGGCCGCCGGGCCGGCCGGGCCGGCCGGGCCCGGCGCCGGCCGGCCCGGCGGCTACGAGGGCGTGGCCCTGCAGGTGATCGACGGACTGACGGGCCGCAGCCCCGGCGAGGTCATCGTCAACACCCGCAACGGCGCCAGCCTCGGCTTTCTCGACCCGGACGACGTCGTGGAGGTGCCCGCGCTGGTGCACGGCGGCGGCGTGGCCCCGCTGGCCGCCGGGCAGCTCCCCCGGTCGGCCCGCGGCCTCATCACCCAGACCAAGCAGTACGAGCGCGAGCTTGTCGACGCCGCGGTGAGCGGCGACGCGGGCCTGGCGGCTCTGGCCCTGGCCCTGCACCCGCTGGTGCCGGGCGTAACCGTCGCGAGGGAGATGATGAGTGAGTACCGCGAGCTGCACGGCCCCCATCTCGCCTACCTCCGCTAGGACATGCGGGACGGGCGTGAACGGCCCGGACGACGACCGGGCGGCGGCATGAAGGTCGCGGTCGTCGGCGGCGGGTTGACCTACACCCCGGAGCTCGTCGACGGGATAGCGAGGCTGGCCGGCCGGGTCGGCGTCAGCGAGCTCACGCTGATCGACCCGGACACCGCCCGGCTGGACGTGGTCGGCCCGTTCTCCGCCCGGATCATGCGGGCCGCCGGGCATCCGGCGCAGGTCCGGTGGACGACCAGCCTGGACGAGGGGCTGGACGGGGCCGGCGCGGTGCTGCTCCAGCTGCGGATCGGCGGGCAGGCGGCCAGGCAGCGCGATGAGAGCTGGCCGCTGGAATACGGCTGCGTCGGGCAGGAGACCACCGGCGCTGGCGGGTTTGCGAAGGCCCTGCGGACCGTCCCGGTTGTGCTGGACATCGCCGAGCGTGCACGGCGCCGGGCCGAGACCGGCGCTTGGATCATCGATTTCACCAACCCGGTTGGCATCGTCACCCGCGCGCTGCTCGACGCCGGCCACCGGGCGGTCGGGCTGTGTAACGTGGCGATCGGCTTCCAGCGCTCCTTCGCCGCCCTGCTGGGCGTCGATCCGGGCCAGGTCTCGCTCGGCCATGTCGGCCTGAACCACCTCACCTGGGAACGGGCGGTCATGGTGAACGGCACGGACCGGCTCCCGGAGCTGCTGGCCAGCTGTGGCCCGCAGATCGCGGAGGAGACCGGCCAGCCGCCGGGCGTCATGGCGGAGCTGGGCGCCGTCCCCTCCTACTACTTGCGTTATTTCTACTGCCACGACGCGGTGGTCGCCGAGCAGCGGCACCGCTCTACCCGCGCCGAGGAGGTAGCGCGGCTGGAGCGGGAACTGCTGGCCATGTACGCCGACCCGGCGCTGGACCGCAAGCCGGAGCTGCTGGGTGAGCGGGGCGGCGCCTTCTACTCGGAGGCGGCGGTGGCGTTGCTGGTGTCGCTGGTGACCGACCTCCGCGACACCCAGGTCGTGAACGTGCGCAACGCGGGCACCTTGCCCTTCCTCCCCGACCAGGCGGTGATCGAGGTACCGTCCGTGGTCGGTGCGGCCGGCGCCCAGCCGGTTCCGGTGGCCCCGCTGGACCCGCTTCTGCGCGGCCTCATCGGCGACGTGTCAGCGTACGAAGAACTCGCGGTTGAGGCCGCCGTGCGGGGCGGCCGCAAGCGGGTCCTGGCGGCGATGCTCGCCCACCCGCTGATCGGCCAGTACGACCTGGCCGGTGATCTGGCCGACCGGCTGATCGCCGAGAACCGGGCCTACCTGCCCTGGACCGATCCGGCGGGCGCCCGGTGAGCGGCGCCGTGCCCGCGGTTCTCGCCATCGACGGCGGGAACAGCAAGAGCGACCTGGCGCTGGTCGCCGGCGACGGCACCCTGCTGGCCACCGTCCGCGGGCCGGGAATGGCCAGCAGCCTGAGCCTGGAGGAGAAGCTCGGGGTGCTCGGCACTTTAATCGGCCAGGCCCAGCAGCGGGCGGGCCTGCACGGATTCCCCGCGGCCCGTCACCTTTCCGCCTGCCTGGCCAACGCCGACCTGCCCGAAGAGGAAGCGGAAATGGCCGCCGCGCTGCGCGCGCGGGGCTGGAGCGGGACCACGGATGTGGTCAACGACACCTTCGCGCTATTGCGGGCCGGGCTGGACATCCCCTCCCCCGCGGCCGCCGGACCCGGGCGCCGCTGGGGAGTCGCGGTCACCTGCGGGGCGGGCATCAACTGCGTGGGTGTCGCGCCGGACGGGAAGAAGACCGGGTTCCTTGCCCTGGGCACGATCAGCGGCGACTGGGGCGGCGGGCATGGCCTCGGCACGGCAGCGCTGTGGTGGGCGGTACGCGCCGAGGACGGCAGGGGCCCGGACACCGAGCTGCGCGCCGCCATAGCCGGGCATTTCGGGGTGCCGACGGTCGGGGACGTGACGATCGGCATTCACCTGGGCACGCTCTCCCGGGCCGCGCTGGCGGAGCTTGCCCCGGTCGTTCTGGCGCTCGGGAACGGCGGCGATGCCGTCGCGGCCAGCCTGGTGCGGCGGCAGGCCGACGAGATCTGCGCGATGGCGCTGACGGTCATGCGCCGCCTCTCCCTCACCGGGCTCGCGACTCCCGTCGTGCTCGGTGGCGGCGTGCTGGCCGCCGGGGACCCACTGCTCACCGCGTGCGTCACCGGCGGGATCAAAGCCGTCGCCCCGCAGGCCGCTGTGCGTATAACCGACGTGCCCCCGGTTGCCGGGGCGGCCCTGCTGGGGCTCGATCACCTGGGGGCGGGACCCGGAGCCGAGCGGCGGCTGCGGGATACGTACGCCGAAAGGACCCGGTCATGAGCCATACCCGATCAGGAAGGTACCCGCCGGCCGCCGTGATCGTCGCAGCGCTCACCGTGCTCGCTGCGTGCACCAGCACCGGCCCCACCACGCCGCCGGCGAAACAGTCGGCCACCGCGGCTCCCCCGGCGCAGGCGGCCGCCCCCAAGGTCCGGGTCAACCAGGTGGGATACCCTGCCGGGACGCCCAAGATCGCCTACGCCATGCTGCCCAGGCCGGCCGCCGATGTCACCTTCTCCATCGCAGGCAGCCAGGGCGTGGTGTTCCACGGCACATCGAGCACCGACCTCGGCAGCTGGAACTCCCACTACCCGGCGGTGTACCAGCTCGGCTTCAGCGGGCTGACCCGGCCAGGGAGCTACCGGATCACGGTCCACGCGGCCGGGACCACGGCCACCTCGCCGACGTTCGCGGTCGGCGCCTCCGCCGGGCTCTACCACCAGCTGGTGGTGAACGCCGTGCGGTATTTCACCTCCGAGCGGGACGGCGCGGACGTCGTGCCCTCCGTGCTTGGCCGGCAGCCCGCCAATCTGACCGACGGGCGTGCCTACGTATACGCCTCGCCCCGTTATGACAGCAACGACAACCTGCTCGGCACGCTGCACCGGATCGGCGGTCCGGTCGACGTGTCCGGCGGCTGGTTCGACGCTGGCGGCGGCTACGAGAAGTTCGCCTACACCAGCAGCTACGCCGACGGGCTGATGCTGCTGGCGGCCCGCGACTTCCCCGGCAGGTACCCCGCCCTGCCGCCGGAGGCCGGCTTCGGCCTCAGCTGGCTGGAAAAGCTGTGGAACCCGGCCGCCAAGGTGCTCTACATCCAGGCCGGGATCGGCACCGGCAATGCCAGCAACACGATCCAGGGCGACTACAACTTCTGGTTCCTGCCGCAGGCGGAGGACCGGATGGACGTCGGGCGCGGCGGTCATCCCGGCCCCACCGCACACTACGTGAAGTACCGGCCGGTGTTCGAGGCGGCGCCGCCGGGCAAGCCGATCAGCCCCGACCTGGCCGGCCGGATGGCAGCCGATTTCGCGCTCGGCACCCAGCTGGCCGCGGGAGCCGACCGGGCACGTGCCGTGCACCTGCTGGCGCTGGCCAGCGGCGTCTACGCGATGGCGGGGACCAGTCACGTCCGGTCGATCGTGACCACGTTCCCGCACGACTTCTACCCGGGCAGCCAGTGGCGCAGCGACATGCTGTGGGGCGCCGCGGAGATCGCGCTCGCGCAGGAGGCGCTGGGCGCCCCGGCGGCCACGGTGCGGGCCGCGCTGGCTACGGCGGGGCGCTGGGCGGGGGCGTACATCGCACAGGGGCACCCGCCGGGGGGTGACACGCTGAACCTTTACGACACCGGCGCCATCGGGGAGGCTGAGCTGCTGCAGGCGCTGCGCGAGGCCCCGGCCCACCGGGTCGCGGCGCCGGGCCCCGTCGCGCCGGGCGCCTTGCTTGCCGACCTGGCCGCGCAGCTCAGGCTCGGCGAGAACTGGGCCAGCGGCGACCCGTTCGCGCTCGGCACCGGACTTGGCTCCAGCGACGCCACGCCGCACGCGTTCGGGCTCTACATCACCAACGCGCTCTACCGGCGCTACGGCGGGGGTGACGGCTACCAGGCCTTCGCCGATCAGCAGCTGGGCTACACCCTCGGCGCCAACCCGTGGGGCAGCTCGTTCGTCGTCGGGGCCGGCGCCGTGTTCCCGCACTGCATGCAGAGCGAGATCGCCAACCTGGCCGGCTCGCTGTCCGGCCGGGGTGCCATCCAGGCCGGCGCGGTCGTCGACGGCCCAAGCAGCCCGGCGAACTTCGCCGGGCTCGGGACGGTCACCGGGATGCGGCCCTGCCACGCGGGCAGCTACCGGCCGTTCGACACCAAGGCGGCCGCCTACGAGGACAACGTCGTCAGCTGGCCGTCGGTGGAACCGGCCGACGACTACACAGCGAACTCGCTGCTCGCTTTCGCATTCGCCGCCCAGTGACCGTCGGCCGTCAGCGGCGGCCGGATGCCTGCGCCACCCGCGGAACGGGGCGCTCCCGGGCCGCCCGGCGGGCGAGGGCCGGGTGGCGCCTGCCGCCAGCCCGCCCGGACAGCACCACCAGCGACGGCACGAGCAGCGACCGGACGATGAACGTGTCGATGATGATCCCCACGGCCATGGCGACGGCAATCTGCCGGAACTGGTCCAGCGGCACGAGTGCCAGCATGGCGAAGCCCGCCGCCAGTGCCAGGCCAGCCGTCGTGATCGCACCCGATGCCCGGGGAACCGCACGGGCAACGGCGTCGCGCACCGGCCGCCGCCGTGCTTCCTCCCAGATCCGCCCGACCACGAAGAGGTTGTAGTCCGAGCCGAGCGAGACCAGCAGCACGGCGACGGCGAACGGCACGTAATAGACGAGGCTGGCGTGCCCGAGCAGCCTCTGGAAGATCCACACGGTGAGGCCGAGCGCCGACAGCAGGGCGAGCACGCTGGCGGCAAGCAAGTAGAACGGGGCGATCAGGCTCCGCAGGAACGCCGCCAGCAGCACCAGGATGACCAGTGTGATGGCGAGCGCGACGCGCCACAGACCCGCCTGGGTGGCGTCGATCGCCTCGCCGGCGACCGCCGTCTCGCCACCAACCTCGATGCGGACGCCGATCAGCCCGGCCGCCCTGGCCATGGCCGGCAGATCCTGCCTGAGCGCCCGCACCTGGCCGATCGCGGCCGGGCCCAGCGGGTCCTCACGCTGGATGACGCCGTAGCGGGCGGCGTTACCCGAGCGTGCGACCAGCACATGAACCGACTGCTGGACGGACGGGAGGTCGGCGGGGCCGACCACGCCCGCCACGCCGGGCCGCTTGGCCAGCGCGCGCTGCAGCCGGTCAAGCGCGGGCCGCTGCCCGCCCACGCGCGGGCCCAGGATGAGGATCTCGGTGGGCGCCAGGATGCCCGGCACGAACCCCTTCGACGCGGCCGCCTCCGCCCGCGCAGGCTGGGACGTGGGCGGAAGCCCCCGGATCAGCGGGAACCCGAGGCGGAGATCGCGCACGCCGAGGGCGGCGACCAGCAGGCCAGCCACGCAGGCGATGGCGACGAGCAGGGCCACCGGGCGGGCAGTGGCCAGCCGGGCCAGCCGTGCCCGAACCCGGGCGGGCACCGCCGGCCGGCGGTGCGGCAGGCCGCTGCCGCCAGCCGCCCGGGCGCGTGCGCTGGTGACGGAGGGCCGCAGCCGGGCCGTCCCCCGGCGGAACAGCACCCCGCCGAAGATCGCGATGAGCGCGGGCGCCAGCGTGATGTCCACCACCATCGCGACAAGCACGGTGATCCCGAGCGCGGGCCCGAATGCCCGCAGCGGCCCCAGCCGGGCCACCACCAGTGACGCGGCGCCCAGCGCCACCACCAGTCCGGCCGCCACGATGATGGGGGTCACCTCGGCCGTGGCGCGGCGGGCGGCGGTCACCCGCGGCGCGCCTTCGGCCAGCCGGTCGCGCATGGCGGCCAGGAAGAACACCGAATAGTCGGTGCTCACGCCGAGCAGCAGGACCACCAGCACCGGCTCAAGGTCGGGGGGCACCGTGACGCCGGCCTGGAGCGCGGCCCAGCCGACCACCCGGATGGCGACCAGATAGACGACCCCGGCGCACAGCAGGCTGGCCAGCGGAGCGCCGGGGGAACGGAAGTGCAGGCCCACGATGAGCGCGATGGCGAGCACGGTGGCCAGTTCCACCCACGGCAGATGATGCAGGATGATCGTCCCCTGCGCGGCCTCGGCGGGCGCGGGCCCGGTGATCCCGGCCAGGTGATCGGCCGGGGTGCTGAGGTAGCGGCGGGCGTACACCTGGCCCGCGTCCGTCTCGGCGGTGACCGACATTCCCGGCCGGAAATACAGGAACGTGATGATGGTGGTGGACCGCTCCCGCGACCCGGGGAAGATTCCCCGGGTATTCGCGAGGGGGACGGCGCCGGCCAGCCCGCCGATGGCGGGGACGCGCCGCTGGTCCACGGCGATAGCCCGGCGGGCGGCGCTGACCTGCGCCTGCCGGGTGAACCCACGCGGGTTGCGCTGGACCACGGCAACCTGCGACGTCAGCGGCGCGCCGAACAGGGCGGTAGCGTCGTACTCGGCCCGCAATGCTGGCGAGTTGCTGGGAACGAGGCCGCCGAGCGTGGCCGACGGACTGAGGCCCGGCAGGAAGATGGTCGCCGCCACGGCCGCCACCACCCACGCCAGCAGAACCGGGTACCGCAGGGTGATAACGACGAACGCGAACGCCCGCCAGATCGCGCTGACCGGGGCCCGCCCCGCGCCTGCGGTGCCGCTGGCCCGGGTGACCGGGGGGTCCGCCATGGGCTCATCCATGTCTCAGCTGCGGTCCAGCCGCCGGAAGGCCACCTCGTGCAGCAGGAGCCGCAGGGCAGCCGCGGCGGGAATGGCCACCAGCGCGCCGACCAGTCCCATCAGCGTCCCGCCCACCAGCACGGCGACGACGGAGACCATGCCCGGCACCCGCACCGTCCTTCCCATCACGCGCGGGACAAGCAGGTAATCCTCGGCCAGCCGGTAGCCGATGTAGAAGCCCAGCGTGGCGACGGCCACCGGCACCGATACCGAGAGCGCGACCAGGGTGACGATCGCCCCGCCGATGGTGGAGCCGATCACCGGGATCAGGTCGAGCAGGGCGACCAGCAACCCCAGCAGCGCCGGGTACGGGATCCCCCAGGCGAGCATCCACAGATAGGTGCCGAGGCCAGCGATCACGGAGGTGAGCAGGTTGCCCAGCAGGAAACCGCCGACCCGGCCCAGGATCTCGTCGCCGATCAGGATGACCCTGGCGCGCCGGGTGTGCGGGGCCAGCCGGTAACCGAACAGCTTGATCCGGGGCAGGTCGGCAAGGAAATAGATGACCAGGACGATGACGACCACGGCCGAACTGGCGGCGCCCAGCACGAACTCGCCCGCACCCAGCACCCCGCCGACCAGGGAACTGCCCTTGCTCGTCAGCAGATGGGTGAGCTGCTGCTGCACGTGGTACCGCGCGTTCAGCCTGCCCAGATCGGAATTGTGGCTCTCCAGCACCTGCAGATAGTGCGGGAAGTGCGCGACGAGCAGCTTGCCCTGCGCGACCAGCGGCGGGATGGCCGCCATCACGAAGGCGGCGCCTATCCCCACCCCTGCCAGCAGGATGATCATCACCGCCGCCCAGCGCGGCACCCGGCGGCGGGTCAGCCAGGCCACCACCGGGTCCAGGCCGATGGCGATGAACAGTGCCAGGCCGATCAGCACCAGCACCGACCGGGCCCTGATCATGAGCTCGACGAGGCCATAAGTGACCGCCACCCCGGCGGCCGCCGTCATCCCGATGAAGAACGGCGAGCGCTTGTTCACGGGACGCCCTGGCCGGCCCAGCCCCCCCGTCTCCTCCGCCTGCTCGGCGGCGACCTCCAGGGCCTCACGCATATGGTCATCGGCCGGGACAAGTCCCGGCGACTCACCCGGTGGGCCCGGCGCCGCCGTCCCGGTCTGCCCCGTCACTTCCACGAGCACCGTCCTCTCCTGCGGTGCCTGCAGCTACCCCGTGCCGCGCCCGGCTAACGCAGTGGCTGCGGCCCAGTGGGGGTCGGCCGGCGGGGTGGGCGGCCGGCGGGGCGGGCTGCGCGGTGAGACGGCCGGCGGGGCGGGCTGCGCGGTGGGGCGGCCGGCGGGGCGGGGCGGCGCGCCTGCGGGCCGGGAGGCGGGGCGCCTACGGGCCGCACTCGCTTCCAGCCTGGTCACCGACCGGGGCGCCCCGGGTCAAGCCTCGGTCCCGGCCCGCGGATGCGGCGGCGGTGGCACGTCCGCCGTCCCGGCCGGGCCCTCCCCCGCTGCCAGGCTCTCCCTCGCCCTCAGCGCTGCCGCGAGGGTGGCATGAATCGTGTTCAGCGTGCTCAGCCCCACCAGGTCGAACAGCCGCAGCACCGACGCGGAACCGGCCACCACGTGGAGCCTGCCTCCCTGGCCGTCCAGCCGGCTGCGGGCCCGCACCAGCGCATGCACACCGGAGGAATCGCAGAACGTGGTGGCGGACATGTCCGCCACCAGATCGGTCGCGCCGCCGTCGATCACCAGGAGCAGCTGTTCGAGCAGCCGCCCAGCGTTCGACAGGTCCACCTCGGCCGGCAAGGTCACGATTGCCCAGCTGCCGAGCCACTGAACCGGATAGCCGTCCATCGACGCCCCCTGCCTGGCCAGCCTGACGGGGCAGGCCACGTCTCAGGACCCGCAGGGGCGGCAGCCGCTCAGGGACCGTCCGCCGCGTATTGAATACCAGTTCAGCTATCCTGCCGCAACCTCGTCCAGGCAGGCCGGGACGCCGGGCGCGTAATATCACGCTCGTGCTGGGTCCCACCGCAGGAGAACGGCGCGAAGAGCTCGCGACATCGTGGCTGGCGCGCTGCGAGGAACAGCTGCCCCCCGCCGGCGAATGGCTGGCAGCGGCCGAGCGCAGCCGGGCGGACGGGCTCAGGTACACCAAGCGGCGAACCGATTTCCTGCTCGGCCGCTGGACACTCAAGCTGGCGATGGCGCGGGTCCTCGGCTGGCCGGACGATGCCGCCGGGCTGGCGAGGATCGAGAGCCGCTGGGCCCCCACCGGCGCACCCCGGCTGTATGTCGATGGCGAGCCCGCCGACCGCGGCGTGTCGCTCACGGACCGGGCCGGGTGTGCCGTCTGCCTGGTGGCAGCGCGCACCGCGGCAGTGGGCATCGACGTCGAGATCGTCGAGCCGCGCAGCGACGCGTTTGTCCGTGATTACCTGACGCAGGCAGAGCAGCGGCTCGTCGCGGGGCCGGCCCGCCCGGCCCCGCCAGGGACATGGCGGCCAACCTCATCTGGTCGGCCAAGGAAAGCGCGCTCAAGGTGCTGGAAACCGGCTTGCGGCGGGACACCCGCTCGGTCGAGGTCACCATCGCGGACCTGAGCCCGCCGCTGTGCACCTGGTCCGCGCTCCAGGTCAGCACCGCCGAGGGTGCCGTCTTCCCCGGCTGGTGGCGGCGCAGCGGTGCGTTCCTGCTCACCGTCTGCTGGCCCGGCGGCGGGCCACCGCCAGAAGCGCTCGAGGCGGCGTCGCCGCTGGATTCCCAGTCACCCTCGCACCGCTGGCTGGACCGGCCGTTCTCCTGAGAAGTTCTCCGGCCCGGCCGCGTCACGATGCATGGCCGCCTGCCGCCACGGCCCGCTAGGACGAGGCCGCCATGCGGCGCTCCAGCGAATTGATGATGTACGGCCGGATGTCAACGGCTGAGATGATCTCGTCCACCGATCCCACTCGCATCGCGCGGTTGACGTCGTGGATGGCGTCGAACTCGTCGGCGCACTCCTTGAGCTTTTCGGCCCTGACCAGCTTCGTGGTGTCGCCGAGTTCCTGGCTGACCCGTGCCACGTCGGCGCCCGAGGCTGCCGCCAGCTGCTTGCGCAACTCCGCCACCCGCGGGTCCTTGTCCGTCCTCGCGTTCACCTCGCGGACGAGCACCACCCCGGCGGCGGGCGCGCCGCCGATCACCGAGGCATACGATCCGGCTACGGCGGCGATCCCCATGTTGTCGTTCAGCCGCTTGGAGAACACCACGAACGCGCCGCCGTGGTAGCGGGACACCACGACGAAAACGACGGGGCCACGGAAGTTGGTGATCGCCCGCCCGATCTCCGCCCCGTACTCGAGCTGCCACAGCCGCATGCTCTCGGGCGAGCCGTCGAACCCGGTCAGGTTGGCGAGCACGACAACCGGGCGGTTGCCGCTCGCGGCGTTGATGGCCCGCGCCACCTTGCGCGAGGCTTGCGGGAACAGCGTGCCCGACGTCCATGACGACGGCCCGTCCGCGGGCAGGAAACCGGCGCGAGGTAGCGTCTGCGACTCCAGCCCGATCAGGCACACAGGTATCCCGCCGATACGGGCCTCCCAGACGATGCCGATCTCGGCGTCGCGCCACCGGGCCCAGCGCTCGAACGGCTCGTGATCGCTGTCCGAGACCGCCCGCATCACCGAGCGCATGTCGAACGGTTTCTTGCGCTCACCGTTCAGCTCGGCCGAGAAGACGTCTCCGACCCGCTCGAATTCCGAGCCATCGACCTTCCTGTGTGGCGAGGCGCACACATCACGGTCGTACGGGTCGGCGGTGGGTGCCCGGCGTGGATGCTTCTCACCAGTGACGACGTAGGTGTGGTCGTAGTGGCGCAGCAGCAGCGCGCACGCGTCGGCCAGGGTTGGTGCCCAGTACTGCCCCTGGCCATTCGGGCCCATGATCCGCTCGAAGCCGCCGATGCCGATGTTGTCCTCCGCGGAGACCCCGCCGGAAAAGTCGAGCGCGCCCTTGCCCGTCAGCACCATGGCACTGGCGGGTGTCATGATCAGGATCCCCCGCGTGTGCATGAGCATGGTGGCCTCGGCGTCCCAGTAGGGCTGCGCGCCGACGTTGATTCCCGTGACGATGATGTTGACCTCGCCACCCGCCTGGGTGAAGGTGATCAGCCGGCGCAGCACCGCCGCGATCCAGTCCATGTTCTCCGTGCCGCTGTCCCAGGCGATGCGGGCACCAGAGGACAGCGCGAACCATTCGACCGGGACCCCCATGGCGTCTGCGAGATCAAGCGCGCCGAGGATGCGCAGGCACTCGCTCTCGGTGAGGTTGCCCAGGCCCATCGTCGGGTCACCGACGATGATCACCCGGCGCATTCCCTCGGGAACCAGCTTGGTGTAGTTGGTGATCACACCCACGACGATCCCGGACTTGTTGCGGCCATAGGGCCGGTCGACCGGGATCAGCCGGCCGCCGGTGTCGTCGAGGTCATGCTCGGTGAACTCGCCGGACGGGAGGTCAGCCTCGGCGCCCACCGGCGGTGTGAGCATGCGGATGAGCTCGTATGGATACGGTGCGCCGATCCGCTGCGCGCGCAGCAGCTTCTGCTTGTACTCGGTCAGCGGCCGGATGGGCTGGTCAGAGGGTGGCCGTACCCGCACGGTGACCGCCCGGTCCGCCACATTCTCGATATCGAGCACCGTGCCACGGATCTCACCGGTCGCCGCGTCCTGCGTCCGGATCCGGACCGATACCTTCTCCAGGCCGATTCCGGCCGCCATCGGCGCCAGCTTGTGGGCGAGCCTTCGCCAGGTCCCGGTGGGGATGTCCCAGATCGGGCGGACGTAGAGCACCACCCGGTTGCTCATCGGCCGCTGCCTCGGCGGCCGGCCGCTGAGCGCGCGGCGGATGTCGGCGAGCGACTGTTCCAGCTGGTTTTCCAGCACCGGGATGCCGATGATCTTGCCGGTCGCGTCCCGGGCCGGCGTGAGGTCGCGTACCTCGGCGAGCGCGATCAGCCGCTCATCCTTGGCGTTCTCGTGGGCGACCGCGTGGAACAGGTAGATGTCCTCGGCGCTTGGCAGCCGCTCCAGCTGGAAGTTGGACAGCCGCCACAGGTTGAGACGCTCCGCGATCATCGGGTGCAGGTTGCGGTACAGCAGGTCCTCGGAAAATCCCGTTTCGGATCCGGTGTAGGAGAAGTGCTGTGTGCGCAGGTGCTCCTCGGCCTGCTCCGCGTCGGCGCTCTCGCTGGTGACGGTGATGTCGAAGCGATGGAGTGGACGGCCGAAGTCGGACTGGGCAAGCAGCCCCGCGATATCGGCGGCCATCACGTCGCCGGCGACGGGCGGGCTGGCTCGCCAGGATTCCACATCCACGACAATCCGCCGGTCCGCGGGGATCGCGCGGAGATGGGCCCGCAGCTCACCAGCGAACGCGGGCAGTTCCTCGAGCGGGACGTAAGTGCTGACCAGATAGACGTCGGCATCGTCGGCGCCGTCGGCGCCGTCGGCGCTGATGGCCCGGTCAGCGCGGTAAGGGCTGCTGAAACCGCCGATGCCGTCGCTGTAGTCCGCCAGGCAGGTCAGGTACGGACCGAAGGTTTCGCACCGCATGCTCGTCAGGTCCCGGATCCGGTAGAACCTGCGCGCGCGGACCTCGAGCAGCCGGACCCTGGCCGCCGCGTCCGCGGCGCGGTAGCGGTCCCGCAGCACCGCCCGCATGGGCTGCGGGCACCAGACAAGCTGGGCGGTCAGCTTCGCGTGCCGGTCGCCGGACGGCTCCGCGGCAAGCTCGTCGAGGTAGCCATCCATCGCCGCGTACATCTGGTCATGCGCCTGCCTGATCAACGGCGCGTCGAGGTAACCGAAGCGGACCTCGGCGGCCAGGTCGCACACCTCTTGCTGGCGGCCACGGGCGGATGCGATGAGCCGGTCCAGGATGCCGAGCCGCTCGTCGGTCATCGCGGCGGCCAGGTGCTCACGCTGCCGCCGCCATCGGTCGAGTATCGACATGATCGCTGGAGCGACGGTCTTCAGCCGCCCGAGTGAGACGTACATGCGCAGCAGCGCCTGCTCGAGCTCGGGCGTCCGGTCCGCCGACATGACGCCATAGCGCGCGAGTGCTCTCCGCAGCTGCGTGACGAAGTGGTCGGGTACCCCGCTGCGCTCCTGATCGAGGAAGGCCAGATAGGTGAAGAAGTACTCCTGGTCGCTGCGGGAATGCTCATCCTCGGGGTCGTCCGGCTCGCGCCGTGACAGCTCGGTGATGTCGGCGAAGATTTCCAGCAGGTCCTGCTCACCCTGCAACAGGTCCGGGTCCGTGGGCTCCGCCGTGTCCAGCATGGACGCCTGGCGCCTGGTCAGCGCGCGGGCCGTGGGCTCATCGAGGTCGTAGCCCAGCAGGTAGGCACGCAACGTGGCCCCGGACGCACGGCCCGGGCCGGCCTGGTTCCCGTTCGCATCGGCCGTGGCTCCCGCCAGGCTCGCCAGGTCGACGCGGGGGCTGCCGGACGTGCTCTCCGGCCCACCGGTCGCCTGCAGCTGGACCACCGGCGCGCCCGCCTCCACCTGGGTGTTGAGGCTGGCGGTCACCGCCCGGACGGTTCCCGCGAACGGAGCGGTGATCGTCGTCTCCATTTTCATGCTCTCCACCACGACGAGCGGATCGCCCACCCGGACCGGGTCGCCCGGCGCGACGCGCACGCCGACGACAAACGCGGGCGCCGTCGTGCGGACCAGGCCGCCGTCGTCGCGGTACACCGTGTGCGGAACACCGTCCACCTCGACCATCAGCCGGGGGCCCTGCGCGTCCGCGACGACGCGGTAACTCCGCCCACCGCAGGTGACAGCCCGCTCGTACCGCCCGAGATGCCGCACATTCACATCGACGAGACCCTGACCGGTGTCGACCCGATAGTCGTCGGGACCGACGCGGTACACGTGCAGCCGGTAGGAGTTGCCGCCGAGGCGCAGATCCATCCGGTGGCCGATGATGTCCGGCAGTTCCGGGCGGCCGCGCGCGGACGCGGCGTAGAAGTTCGCCTGCACGGCGGCCTGATCGGCGTCCGCGGCCTCAATGGCCGCCTCCAGCAGGGCCACCGGGTGATGCGGTGGCAGCAGGTCCCCGGCCGCCGTCATCCGGTCGAGCCACTGGTTGTCATATCTGCCCTCGGCCACCTCGGGCCGGCTGGTCAGGGCGAGCAGGAACGCCTTGTTGGTCGTGCCCCCGTTGACGACCACGATCGACTGGGCCAGCCCGCGATGCAGGCGGCCGAGTGCCTCGTGCCTGTCGCGGCCCCAGGCAATGAGTTTGGCGATCATCGAGTCGAACTCGGGCGCGATCTTGTCGCCTTCGGTCACACCGGTGTCGACCCGCATGCCAGGGCCTGTCGGCAGCCTCAGCGCGGACACCCGGCCCGGTGCGGGAGCGAAGCCATGCTCCGGATCCTCGGCGTTGAGCCGCGCCTCGATCGCATAGCCACGGGTGGGAGGCGGGTCCCCGGTGAGCGGCTTGCCGCTCGCGACATGCAACTGCAGCTTGACCAGATCAAGCCCGGTGGTCACCTCCGTGACCGGGTGCTCGACCTGCAGCCGGGTGTTGACCTCCATGAACATGAACTGCTTGGTCTCCGGGTCGAGCAGGAATTCAACCGTCGCAGCGCCGCGGTAGCCCGCGGCGGCGCACAGCCGCACCGCCGCGTCGCGCAGCTTCTGCTCATCAGCCTCGTCGAGTAGCGTGCACCCGGATTCCTCGATGACCTTCTGATTGCGCCGCTGGATGCTGCAGTCCCGGATGCCGACGGCCCAGACGGTGCCGAAGGCGTCGGCGATCACCTGGACCTCCACGTGGCGCGCCGCCGCGAGCCTGCGCTCGATGAACAGGGTCGGGTCACCGAACGCGTGCCGGGCCTCCGACTGGGCGGACGTGAAGGCGTCGGCCATGCCACTCGCGTCTGCCACCGATCTGATGCCGCGGCCGCCGCCGCCCGATGCGGCCTTGACAAGCACCGGGTAGCCGAGCATGTCGGCCGCGATCGTGGCACTGGCCGGATCGCTCACCGGGCCGCCGCTCCACGGCACGACGGGAACGCCGGCCTTCTCCGCCAGCTGCTTGGCCTGGACCTTGTCACCGAGCAACCGGATGACGTCGCTCGAGGGCCCGACGAAGGTGATCCCGGCGCGCTCGCAGCGCTCGGCGAAGTCGGCCGACTCGGCAACGAAGCCCCAGCCGACCCAGACCGCGTCGGCACGGGCCCTCGCGAGCGCCGCCATCACCCGGTCCAGGTCCAGGTAACTGCTCTGGCGGTTGCCGTCATCGTCGGTGAACGTGGCCGCCCCGAGCGAAAACGCCTCGGTCGCCTCCCGGGCGAACCAGGACGTCGCGTCGGGCTCGGTGTACAGCGCGATCGTGGTGATCGGCTCGCTCGACTCGGCGTTGAGCTCGGCGACCGCGGACAGGCAGCGCATGGCGGCCTCGCCACGGTTGACAACGGCCAACCGGTGAATGTTCGTCACCTCTGGCTCCTTGGGGTTAGGGGTTCGGGATTGCCTCATCACGCGGCCGCTACCCGGACATCGCGGTGCGGATGGGCCCGAGCACGTCGTCTGCCAGCGGGCCTACCTGGACCGTCCGGTAACCGTCCATGCGGACAAGGACGTCGCCGCTGGCGTCCACGACGCGGCAGTCGAAACGACCCTCGCCCACGGGATGCACGACCGCGAACAGCGGCACTCCCGGCTGCGGCCTGCCCAGCGTGGCGATCATGTCGGCGTGGGCGGGCAGTGACATCTGCCCGGTCGTGCCGATCTCCCACAGCCCGGCGGTCTGGAAGCAGAGCTCGGCGAGCCGCGGCTGCGTCGCGGTGGGATCGGTCTCCGGCACGTGCGCGGCGGGCAGGTCAGCCGCGAACCTGCCGACAGCGCCGCCGTCGAACCGCCAGCCGTCGTCCAGGACCTGATACGCCGGCCCGTGGAAGTACACACGGTAGATGTCGTCGTGCGCAGCGCACACATCCGGCTGCTTGGTCGGCGTCTCGTCACGCTCGTGCGCGGGCGGCTCGGCCGTGAGCCGCACGCTGCCCGTGAAGTGCGTCGTCCACTTGGGTGTCTGCTCACCCTTGAGGCTGCGCGAGGCGCTGAGCGAGCAGTCCGCGACCACGCCGTCCCCGGAAGGCCGGATGACTGCCCGCAGAGTCAAGGTCCGCGGCTCGTCACGATAGAACTTCACCGGCGCGTGGTACTCCATCTGCTCGACCCCGGCGACGTGCAGGTCCGGCACCGCCAGCTGGGCGAGAGCGGCGAACGCCTCGATACCCATCACCCCGGGAAGCACCGGTGTGCCATCAATCCTATGATCGTTGAGGAACGGCTGGGTAGCGGGGTCCAGGGTCGTCTCCGCGGTCAGCCCGGAGTAGACCCCCATGCCGGTGATCTGCCCGATCATCGGACCGCTGCCGCTCGTGTCGACGGCAGCGACATCGAGCCCGCCGGTGGGGTCGAGCTCAGCCATCATGATGCCGAGCTTCCCGGCGACGACGACCTCGCCGCGGTACGGGCCAGCCGTCAGCTCGTGCCCGATCCAGGCGATTCCCGCCTCGGGAGGCAGCATGTCGATGCCGGCCATCTCCATCACCTTGGGGATGGAACCGCGGGTCGCCATGCCGATACCGCCCCATGCCGTCCAGTCGAGCGCGATCCCGCGCGTGCCCGGCCGGGTGGTGCGGAAGCTCGACGTCGTCTTGCACAGCAGGTCGTTCGCCGCGCTGTAGTCGGTCTGGCCGGCGTTCCCGAACCGGCCGGCCACCGAGCTGAACACCACCGTCGCGCCGATCGGCAGATCGCCGGCCGCGTGCAGCAGGTTGAACCAGCCGTCGCTCTTGACGTCGAAGACCAGATTGAACTCGCGGGCTTCCTTGTCCGCGATCGCGCGGCTGATTTCGAGGCCCGCCGCGTGCAGCAGGACATCGATGCGCCCGTGCCGTTCGCGGATGCTGGCCATCACGCCGCCGACAGCGTCCGGATCGGTCAGATCGACGGCGTGGTAGTAGGCTTCGCCGCCGGCCTCACGCACCGCCTGGATGGCGGTCAGGGCCGAATACAGCCGCTCGTAGCCGCTCAGTTCCCGCTCGATCAGCACCGGCGTTGGCCGCTTGCCGCTCGCCGCGAGCCGCTCGGCGATGATCTTCTTGAGGCCATCCTTGTCGGTCGCGAACCGGATCAGGTCCTCGTCGGCCGGATCGGGCTCTGGCGTCAGGTCGAGCAGATGGAACGTGCCGCCGCTGGCCTTGGCCAGGTCCGCGACGATCGCCGACACGATGGCCCCGGCCGCCCCGGTAACGGCGAACACGGTCTCGCCGCCAAGCGCCATGCCGCCCTGTCCATCGGCGAACGGCACCTCACGAAGACCCACCGCGAAGCGGCGGCCACCGGCACGGCCGATCTCCATGGCACCCGGATCACACTGTGTCTCCTCGATGAGCATGTCGGCGAGTGCGGCCGTCTTCCGGCTGACGGGGAAGTCGACCACCTTGGCGAGGACATCCGGCCGTTCGCGCCGGTAGGCCTTGGTGAAGCCGCTGACCGCTCCGCCGAGCGGTGCCACGGCCCCCGCCTCGTCGTACCCGTGGTAACCACCGAGACGGGTCGCTGCCACGAGGAAGGTCCCGGGCGCCCCGAGCTGGTCGGCGATGTCCAGCTGGCGCACCGCTGCGTGCAGGTTCTTCACCCGGCGCCGCAGCGCTTCGCGCCAGCCGGCCAGGTCGAGTTCGGTGATCGCCGGCTCGGCATCGAGGGCGGCGAGCCAGTACACGCCGTGCACCGGCCCGTCGGCGAGCCATGTGCTCAGCTGTGTCTCGATATCCGCTGTCACGCAGCCCGCCTTGAGGACCAGCGTCGTGACGCCGAGCGCACCGAGACGCTTGACCAGCGCCTGGGCAACGCCGCCTTCGTCGGCCATCACGACGACCCGCTTGGTGGCGTCCAGCGTCACGCCGGTGGGCTTGCACGCTCCCGCGGGTGGCCGCAGCACGGGCACGGGTATCCGCCGCGGCAGCCGCTCCGCCGCGGACACATCGCCAGTGAACGCGGGTGCGGACATGGGCACGGCGGCCGCTGGTGCGGCGCTGGCCGCCTCCGCTTCCGCCTCTGTCGCAGCCGAGCCTGCCCCGGCTGGCGCACGGTCGCGGACGAAGCCGATCACGTGCACCAGGGTCGGGAAGTCACGCAGCTTGAGATTGTCGTCGCGGGCGATGCCGAACTGCTCCCGGACCGCGGCGAAGACCTCAGCCTGCTTGACGGTGTCAACGCCAAGGTCAGCCTCCAGATCCAGGTCCAGATCCAGCAGCTCCCGCGGGTAACCCGTCAGCCGCTCGACAACATCGACAACGGCAGTCACCACCGGATCCGCCGGTGCCGCGGCCGGCTCCGGAGTCGGCGCCGGTGCCGTGGGCGCCGCCACGGCGGGTGCCGGCGCGGCCGGTGGTGCCGGCGGTGCCTCGGGCAGGTTGGCACGGTCGCGGACGAAGCCGATCACGTGCACCAGGGTCGGGAAGTCACGCAGCTTGAGATTGTCGTCGCGGGCGATGCCGAACTGCTCCCGGACCGCGGCGAAGACCTCAGCCTGCTTGACGGTGTCAACGCCAAGGTCAGCCTCCAGATCCAGGTCCAGATCCAGCAGCTCCCGCGGGTAACCCGTCAGCCGCTCGACAACATCGACAACGGCAGTCACCACCGGATCCGCCGGTGCCGCGGCCGGCTCCGGAGTCGGCGCCGGTGCCGTGGGCGCCGCCACGGCGGGTGCCGGCGCGGCCGGTGGTGCCGGCGGTGCCTCGGGCAGGTTGGCACGGTCGCGGACGAAGCCGATCACGTGCACCAGGGTCGGGAAGTCACGCAGCTTGAGATTGTCGTCGCGGGCGATGCCGAACTGCTCCCGGACCGCGGCGAAGACCTCAGCCTGCTTGACGGTGTCAACGCCAAGGTCAGCCTCCAGATCCAGGTCCAGATCCAGCAGCTCCCGCGGGTAACCCGTCAGCCGCTCGACAACATCGACAACGGCAGTCACCACCGGATCCGCCGGTGCCGCGGCCGGCTCCGGAGTCGGCGCCGGTGCCGTGGGCGCCGCCACGGCGGGTGCCGGCGCGGCCGGTGGTGCCGGCGGTGCCTCGGGCAGGTTGGCACGGTCGCGGACGAAGCCGATCACGTGCACCAGGGTCGGGAAGTCACGCAGCTTGAGATTGTCGTCGCGGGCGATGCCGAACTGCTCCCGGACCGCGGCGAAGACCTCAGCCTGCTTGACGGTGTCAACGCCAAGGTCAGCCTCCAGATCCAGGTCCAGATCCAGCAGCTCCCGCGGGTAACCCGTCAGCCGCTCGACAACATCGACAACGGCAGTCACCACCGGATCCGCCGGTGCCGCGGCCGGCTCCGGAGTCGGCGCCGGTGCCGTGGGCGCCGCCACGGCGGGGACGGGAGCCGCGGCCGGCACCGGTGCCGGCGCGGGTGGTGCCCATGCGGCAGGCGCGGGCGCCGCAACGGTTGCGGCAGCCGCGGGCAGCGTCACCGCCGCGGCGGGCGCCTGGACCGGTGCGTGTCCGTCGCCCTGGACCGCAGCGGTCGTGGCGCCCCTGGCCGTCCCGGCCGCCGCGGGTGCTGCGGGGGCTGCGGGCACGCCGTCAACCCTGACCCGCAACCTGCGCTGGACGACCTCCAGCTCAGCATCGTCGCGGCCGCTCACGCGGGCAAGCCACGAACGCCAGGCCGCCTCGTCGGCGACACGGTAGGCGAAGCCAAGCTCGCTTGGCGCGTGCCGCCGGCCATCCGCAGGCTCGACCCAGCGCAGCAGCGCCATCGCGATCTGCGAGCCGAAGCCGGCGGCGAGCCGGAGGGCGTAGGTGACCGGGTAGGCACCGCCGCGGGACAGGTTCAGCTGGCCGAGTTCCGGATCGATCTCGCGGAAGTTCGGCACCGGCGGGACGATCCCGGTCTCCAGCGCCTTGACGGCCACGACCTCTTCGATCCCCGCCCCCATGGCGTGACCGGTGAAGCCCTTCGTGTTCGCGATGACGATCGCGTCCGCGTCCGGGCCGAACGTCTTACGCAGGGCGTTTATCTCCGCCGACGCGCTGCCGCCGCGGGCGGGCGTGTAGGTCTCGTGTGACATGAACATCGTCTGGCCCGCGATGGCGTGGCGGTCGATGCCACGCCGCTCAGCCTGGCTGATCAGCTGCTCCATCACCTGGCCGATGTGCTCGACGTCGAGCCTGGTGCCGTGGAACGCACTGTTGGCGGTGACCGCCGCGAGCACCTCGCAGATCGGCCGGATGCCGCGCTCGCGCGCCGCGTCCGCGGACTCCACCACGAGTGCGGCGGCACCGGAGCCAATGATCATCCCGTGCCTGCGCTTGTCGAAGGGCAGGGCCGCGTCCTCGACCACGTCATCGGTCGCTGCCGCGCCGCTGGCCAGGAAGCCGGAACCGGTCCAGGGCAGCAGGTCGTCGGAGGCGATGTCGTCCGCGGACACCACCACCACCCGGCGGCAGCGGCCCGACCGGATCCAGTCCTCGGCGACACACAGTGCCTGCGCGGTGCTCGCGCATGCCGCGTTCAGCCCCGTGTTCGGGCCCCGCGCGCCGATGACCTCCGCGAACTGCGAGTGGCCCATCGGCAGGGTCCGGAACAGGAAGCGGCGATCGAAGGTGAAGGGCTCGGCTTGCAGCGTGTGGCGCAGTTCGGCGATACGCCTGTCCACCTCGCCGGCCGCCGGGTCCTGCCCGCTCATCCGCTGGCGCACATCCTCCAGCGTCGCGAGCTCGTGCCTGCGGGTGCGGTCCTCGTGGTAACGGTTGAGATCGGACACGAACGACGGGTAACCCGGGAACGCGGAGGCGAAGACGATACCGGTGTCGTCGCGCATCTCGCCGGGCAGTCCCCAGCGATCGGGCAGCTGGGTCCCGAGCGTGGTGGTGTGGTAGTGCTGCACCAGTGGGATGCCCGCGTCCCGCAGCGCGTCCAGGCCCGCGCCGATGGCCAGCCGCGTGCAGGAGTCGAGCGCCTTGTCGCGGTCGGCGTCGACCCCGAACTCCTCGACGACGTCGAAGGATCCGTAACGGCCGGCCAGCTTGATGACGTCGCCCTCGCTCTCGATCGTCTCGAAGACCGGGGTGCCTCCCTCGCTCTTCACCAGCCGGATGATGTGCTTATTGGCGATATCGCGCCGGACCTGGCGTGGGATGACGTCGATGAACTGCTGGCCGGACAGGATGCGCGCGACGTTCTCGTCGTCGAACACCCGCTCGGTGCCGGGGAGGCCGAGCGCTGCGCCGGTGATGACAACCGGTTCGGTTGACGGTGGCGCCGCGCCGCCTGGCGCCGTGGGCAGCCCGGCCGGATGCGGGGCGGGTTCGAAGCCCTGCGATGCACCAGCGCCCGCCAGGATGCGGCGGCCTTGGTCGATGATGTCGGCCACCAGATGGCCGAGCTCGGCGTAGCGGTCAGTGGACATGGGGGTTCTCCGGTCAGTCGATGCCGGGGCCTGTTCCGGCCGGGCCGCAGCGGCCGGCGCCTGCCTGGACGGCGGTGCCTGCCGGGCAGCGGGCGCGGGGACAGACGCGGGCGCAGGCGCGGAAGCCGGCGTGGCCTGATAGCCGAGGCCCGCCGCGTACAGGCCGCACAGCGCGGCGTTGAAGGATGGGACGTCGCCGAACTTCGGGTGGTTGGTGAACAGCGAGAAGACGTCGGTGTCGGCGCCGAGCACGTCGTCGGCGAAGCCCTGCAGTGCCTTCTTCGGCCCGACCTCGATGAACACCCGCGCCCCGGCGTCGTACAGGGTCTGCAGGCCCTTGACGAACTGGACCGGCGACGCGACCTGGCGGGCGAGGATGTCGAGCATCCGCTCGGTCACGTCGGGTCCGGTGACGGGATAGAACTCGCCGTCCACGTTGGCCACGATCGGCATGACCGGCGGCCTCAGCCCGAGCCTGGAGAGCTGCCGCCGCAGCGGCTCGCTGATCGGCGCGACGATAGAAGTGTGGAAGGCCATGCTGACCGGGATGCGGATGGCGGTGTACCCGGCCTCGACGAATTTCGCGATCGCCTGCTCGACGGCCGCGGTGGTGCCGCCGATGACGGCCTGGTGATTGCTGTTGATGTTGGCCATGACGACATAGCCGTCCGCCGACGCGAGGATCCGCTCGATCTCGTCGAGCGGGGCCATGACGGCCGCCATCGCACCCGGGTCGGCGATGTCCAGGCTCGCCATCTCGCGGCCACGGGCGCTGACCGCCTCCAGCGTGGCCTCGAACGACAGCGCGCCCGCGGCCATGAGCGCCCCGTACTCGCCAACGCTGTGACCCATCACCATGTCCGGCCGCACGCCGTACCCCGCGAGCAGCCGGGTGAGAGCCAGGTCGCTGGCCATCACCGCCGGCTGGGTGATCTCGGTCTGCAGCAGCTGCTGCTCAAGCAGGGCGACCGCGGCCGGGTCGTTGGCGTCGATGAAGATGTATTCGCTCAGCGGCTTGCCCAGCAGCGGCACCGTGATCTCGTCGGCTTCCGCGAACGTCTGGGCCACGATGGGCTGCGTCTCGCGAAGCTCGCGGAGCATGTTGACGTACTGCGAGCCCTGCCCGGTGTAGAGGAAGGCCACCTTCGGCGCGGGACCGTGGCCGATGAAGATGCCGCGGGCCCGCAGTATCTTCAGCGCCTGCGGGTTCCCGCCGGTCAGCGCCTTCGCGGCCTTGCCCGCCTTGTCGGCGAGCTCGGCCGGGCTGCCGTAGTCGATGGCGGCCCGCACCGGGGCCCCGGCGAGGGCCGGGTCCGGCGGCCTGGGCGCCGGTGCGTCGCCGGCCGCCGCCCGGTCCCGGACCTGCATCAGCTGGGCGGCCACGTCCGCCTCACTGTCGCCGCCCACCACGAGGGCTCCGCGGAGCGGCGCCTTGACGGACGCATCCGATGCGGTCGGCGGCGCCAGCGTGGAAGGAGACATGACGGCGGCTGGCTGTGCTGCCGGGATCTCGGCTCCTGCGAACGTGCGCCGGTCTGTGTCGCGGTACCTGCCGGGAACGTACTCCTCCATAGCCACGTGGAAGTTGGTGCCGCCGAAGCCGAACGCGCTGACGCCGCCGCGCCGCACGCCGCACGCCGGTGCCGGCCAGTCACGCAGCTCGGTGTTCACGCGGAAAGGCGAGGTCTCCCAGTCGACGTTCGGGCTGGGGTCGCGGAAGTTCAGGCTCGGCGGCAGCACCTTGTCGTGCAGTGCCATGGTCATCTTGAACAGCCCCGCGGCGCCCGCCGCTGCCTTCAAGTGGCCTATGTTCGACTTCACCGAGCCAAGGGCGATCGAGCCCGGTGGGATCCCATCGCCGCTGAAGACGGAGGTCAGGCTTTCCAGCTCGGAGGCGTCGCCGGCGCGGGTAGACGTGCCGTGTGCTTCGATGCAGGACACGGTTGACGGCTCGACGCAGGCGTTCCGCCAGGCCCGCTCCACCGCTAGGCGCTGGCCGACGGGGTTGGGGGCCGTGATCCCCTTGCCCTTCCCGTCGCTCGACCCAGCGACACCGAGCAGCACCGCATAGATCCGGTCGCCGTCGCGTTCGGCGTCGGCGAGCCGCTTGAGCACGAACAACGCGGCGCCCTCACCCATGACGAAGCCGTCCGCGCCAGCGTCGAACGGGCGCGTTCCCGTCGCCGAGAGCGCGCCGATCTTGCAGAACTTCACGAACCCGCCGACGATCATGTTGCGGTCGATCCCGCCCGTGATGACGGCGTCGTACTGCCCGTTGACGAGCCCACGCGCTGCGGCACTGAGCGCGGCCAGCGCGGACGCGCAGGCAGCGTCGGTGGTGAAGCTGGGCCCGCGGAAGTTGAGCAGGTTCGCGATCCGGCCGGCCAGGATATTCGCGAGCTCGCCCGGCATTGTGTCCTCGTTTATCTCCGGGAGCTGGCTGAGGAAAGCCGTGGAGGTCTCCGCGACGATCGCCTCGCGGGCGCTGGCCGGCAGCTCGGCGAACGCAGGCGACCGGCTGAGGTCCCGGATGAACTCAGGCAGGTTGATGCGGAGGTTGCTCAGGTAGTGCTTGTCACCGCCGAGCGCGTTGCCGATCACCACGGCGACGCGCTCCGGGTCTACGTTCCACTGGGGCCAGCCAGCGTCGATGAGCGCCGCGCGGGCCGCCGAGACGGCCCACTTCTGGCCCTCGTCCATCTGTTCGGCAACCTTCGGCGGTATCGGCAGTTTCCACCCGATGGGATCCCAGGCGAACTCGCGGACCCAACCGCCGATGCGCGAATATGTCTTGTCGGGCGCGCGCGGGTCCGGGTCGTAGTACAGGTCCGGGTCCCACCGGTCCTTGGGGACATCGGTGATGCAGTAGCGACCCTCGGTGAGGTTGTGCCAGAACGCCGCCGCGGTAGGTGCTTCCGGCATGATCGCGCTGATGCCGACGATGGCCACCGGCTGTGGCTGGCTTGGGGTCTGCTGGTTCGAGGTCATGACACTCAGTCCTGGGTCGGGGGCGTCGCACCGGCACGCCCGTACAGCGCGTCGGCAACGCAGTCCATGTCGGCAATCAGCCCGGCCTGCGCGGCGTGCACCGCATCGAGCCCGAGGCTGCTTTCGAACGAGGTGGTGGCGCCCGCCGCCGCGCCACCGTCGGCGGATCCGGCGCCGATCACCCAGCGGGCGCCTTCATCGGCCACCTTCTGCGCGGCGTCGCGGGCGAACACCCGGCTCATCGCGGCGAGCGTGGCGGCGTCGAACCGGTGATCGGCCTTCTCCGGCAGCTTGCCGTCGAGCGCCGCCGCGGCACGGCCGGCGAAGCAGGCCGCGCCCTCGGCATAGGCGATCAGTTCGCCAAGGCGGAACAGCACATGCTGGTTGCGGGTGAGCCTGCCGAGGCGGCAGGCTTCGAGCACACTGCCCAGCGCCTCGCTGGCGAGTGCCGCCGTGCCAGCGCCCACATCGGGGTGGCGCGCATGCAGCGTGCGCAGCTCGGACGCGATCTCGCGGTAGTAGAGGCCGGACGACTTGAGGTGCTGCTGCCACCGGTCACGCCCGATCGTCATCTCCATGATCTCGGACGTGCCTTCGTAGATCCTGGTGATGCGGACGTCGCGCTTGATCTTCTCGACCATGTACTCACGCGTGTAGCCATAGCCGCCGTGCGCCTGAATGGCAGCGTCCGCGGCCATGTCCCCGGCTTCCGTAGCCAGGTACTTGCCGATGGCGCCCTCGGTGTTGAGCGCCCCGTTCTCGCCCTCTCCCGCGTCGATCCGCGAGGCGGTGTACTCGATGAACGCGCGGGCAGCCTCCAGCCGGATGGCGTGCGGGACGATCAGCTTGTGCGTGTAGCCCTGCTTGGTCGATAGTGGCCCGCCACCCTGGATGCGGGTGGTGGAGTACTGGATGGCGCGGTCGAGTGCGGACCAGCCGCCGCCGAGGCCGAAGGCAGCGACCATGACGCGGGTGTACCCGAACACCTTCTGCGCCTGGATCAGGCCCTGCCCCTCGACGCCGCCGACGAGGTTCCCGGCCGGCACGAACACGTTGTCGAGGAACAGCGCGGCGGTGTTGGAGAGCCGGATGCCATGCTTGTCCTCCGGCTTGTTCTGGGCGAAGCCTTCGGTGCCACGTTCGAGCACGAACCAGGACGGGCCACCGGGTGCGTTGGCGAGGATCGTGTAGTTGTCGGCGATGCCGCCGTTGCTGATCCACTGCTTCCGGCCGTTGAGCTTGTATCCGGTGACGGCGCCGTCGGTCATGACGGGCGTCGCGGTTGTCTTCAGGGCACCGAGGTCGCTGCCCGCATCCGGTTCGGTGGCGCCGTAGGCGTACAGGGTGCCCTTCTCGGCCATCTCGGTGAGCCAGAGGCGCTTCTGGTCGGGCGTGGCGCCGAAGAATATGGGGTCGCTGCCGAGGAACGTCGCGAGGACGCTGGTGGCCATGCCGACGTCGATGCGGGCCATCTGCTCGCACACCCGGTAGACATCGATCGTTCCGCCGCTCATCCCGCCGTACTCCTCGGGAATGAACAGCAGCTGGATGCCCAGCTCGTCGCCGCACATGCCCCGGACAACGTCCTCTGGGCACACATCGTCGTGATCTAGCTGAAGCTGTCTCTCCTCGGGAACTGCGTCCGTGATGAAGTCGCGGATCGCCTCCAGCGTCATCTTGAGTGTCTCGGCGTCAAGGCCAGTACCGGCCGCTGCACCGACGGGGCTTGCGAGAGAGGTCATCACGGCACCACTTCCTGACCGCTTTTCCTTGTTTCGTCGACCCTCTCCCGGTGGGAGCCCCGGCCGGCAGAGGCATAGGTCCCCACCGGCTGGGCCCATCGACGCCTGGCGGGTCCGTAACGGGACGTCTGGGCGGCATGTGCGGGGAGTGGCGGGAGCGGGCCCGGCAGGTGCGGGCAGGCCGGGAACGGGCGGATGCGGTACCGGAGAGGACCATTGGCCCGTTGACCGTGCCGCGGTGGGCGACCCACGGTGGGATGAGGGGAACCATCAGCGGCCGGCGAAACCAGCACCCCAGTTTTCGTCCCGGGCGCGACCAGACAGAGGGAGGGGTCTTCGATGACGAATCTCGTCACGAAACTCGCGGAGACCACCGCCAGGTACCCGGACCGGCCCGCGGTCCGCCTGGACGAGCAGGTGCTGAGCTACCACGATCTCGACGAAACGAGCGCCCGGGCCGCTTCCTGGCTGGCCGGGCGCGGTATCAAGACCGGAGACCGGGTCGGCTTGATGCTGCCGAACTTCCCGGAGTTCGCGCAGCTGTATTTCGGGATCCTGCGGGCCGGGGCGATCGTGGTGCCGATGAACCCGCTGCTCAAGGCCCGTGAGGTGGCCTACTACCTCACTGACTCCGGCGCCGCGCTCGCACTCGCCGCCAGCGGCGTGGCCGGCGAGGCGGCCGGTGGCGCCGAGCGCTCCGGAACGGACCTTGTGATCATCGAGCCCGGGGAGCTCGCCACCACGCTGGGGAACCACGAGCCGGCCCCGGCCATCGCGGACCGTTCGCCGTCCGACACGGCGGTCATCCTCTACACCTCCGGTACCACCGGGCAGCCGAAGGGTGCCGAACTGACCCACGACAACCTGATCCGCAATATCGAGGTCACCAGCACCACGCTGCTGCGCCTGCGGCCAGCGGACGTGATCCTCGGTGCGCTGCCGCTGTTCCACTCGTTCGGCCAGGTTGTCGGGATGGGGTGTGCCATCGCCTCGGGCTCGTGCCTGACCCTGCTCCCCCGGTTCGATCCCGGGCGCGCGCTGGAGATCATCAAGCGCGACCAGGTGACGGTCCTGCCCGGTGTCCCGACCATGTACGCCGCGATCCTGCACAGCGCGGCCGGCAGCGCGGGGGACGTGGCAAGCCTGCGCCTGTGTGTGTCGGGCGGCGCGGCGATGCCCGTTGAGCTGCTGCGCGGGTTCGAGAAGGAGTTCGGATGCATGATCCTCGAGGGTTACGGCCTGTCGGAAACCTCGCCGGTGGCGTCCTTCAACCACCCCGACCGGGCCCGCAAGCCGGGCACGATCGGCCAGGCGATCTCCGGCGTCGACATGCGTGTCCAGGACGACGCGGGCATCCCGCTGCCACCCGGCGACGTCGGGGAGATCGCGGTCCGCGGCCACAACGTCATGAAGGGTTACTGGGGGCGCCCGGCGGAAACCGCTGAGGTGCTGTCCGAGGGCTGGTTCCGCACCGGAGACCTCGGCCGCATGGACGAGGAGGGGTACTTCTCGATCGTCGACCGCAAGAAGGACATGATCATCCGCGGTGGGCTCAACGTCTACCCGCGCGAGGTCGAGGAGATCCTCTACGAGCATCCGGCCGTCGCGGAAGCAGCCGTCATCGGCGTCCCCGACGAGATGCTCGGCGAGGAAATCGCCGCGGTCGTCACGCTCAAACCGGGCGCGTCCGCCACCCCGGACGAACTGCGGCAGCACGTGAAGGGCCAGCTTGCCGCCTACAAGTACCCGCGCCACGTGTGGATAGTCGCCGAACTGCCGCATGGCGACACCGGGAAGGTCCTCAAGCGGGCCATCACGGTACCGCCCCAGCCGTAGCTGCCGCGGAGCCGCGCCGCCGGGTGACCGGCGGCGCGGGCCTCCTCAGCGGTAGGCGCGCTTCCTGGGCAGGATCGCCCCGATGATCCACAGGATCGGGAATATGAAGCCGATCAGCCCCAGCACCCAGTGGCCCTTGCGGAAGGTCATGACGGCCACCGTGACCAGCAGGACAAAGTAGATGATGCTCAGTGTTATCCAGCCAAGCCCTGACATGGGCTCTCCTTCGTTCTGTCGCCTTCAGCGTGCTGTCGCCTTCAGCTCGAGCCGGCCGCGGGAACGCGACCGGCGGCACGCGCGGTTACCTCCGCCGTGAGACGCGCCGAGCCGTGCGCCGGCCGGTACGCCGGGCAACCCTGCGTGATCCGAACATCTCATGCCTCCCGATCTGCATCGCTTGTCGTGCCGCGGGTTTGCGCGGTCATGCTCATGCGGCGCCCGACGTTTCCAGCGCGTGGAGTTCCCTCGCCTCCTCGGCCGACATCAGCCCGATCTCGACCAGGTCGAGTGGGCTGATGAAACCGTCGCTGAGTCGGAACCCACCGGCACGCGCGATCGCGTCCCGCAGCGGCACCGCCCAGTGATGCTCCAGCAGGATCAGCGCGGCCGCGGAGTCGTTCGGGATGTCTTCCAGCACGTCCCACTCCTCACCGCCGAACACATCGACGCCCTCGGCGGCGGCCCGCTCGGCGCCCGCCACCGCGCCGGCCTCCATCCCTTCCTCGCCCTCGATCCCGAGCCCGATGAGAGCACCGACCTTGGTGCCCAGTTCGATCGCTTCCTGCTGGGACAGGTTGCTCAGGTGCTCGACCTCGAGTTCACCCGCCGCGTCCTTGTAGACGACCAGGGAGTCGATCACACGCACCGTGTCGCTCGCGTGCAGCCGCTCAAGCTCGGCGATCACCTCGCCGTGGAAGTCGGGGTGGGTGAATCCCAGCACGATGAGCTGCACCGGCCCAATTGCCATCTCATTCCTCCCTCGGTTCGCCCATTCCCCAGCATCGGCCCCGCCACCCCGGCCGCGCATCACCCGCGGCGGGGTAGCCGCTGCCAGCTCACGGATTGAGGGGCCGGGGGGCAACGGCCGCCGACATGGCACGGCTCGCGACCATGATCATGACCTTTTTGTCCCGGTTCCCGCGGTCACAACCCGTGCTATGTCACGGCCGCCCACGGAGACGGGCCCGCCGGAGCCGCCGGACCTGCCGTTAGGATCACAGTGTGATCAGCGGCGTGCACGCGATCGTGTTCTCCCCGGAAGCCGAGAAGGTCCGGGCGTTCTTCCGTGACATCCTGGGCTTTCCGGCGGCGGACGCAGGCGGCGGCTGGCTCATTTTCGCGCTGCCGCCCGCCGAATTGGCGGTCCATCCGGACGCCGGGGGCAGCCACCATGAGATCTACCTGATGTGTGACGACATCGATGCCACCCTCGCCGGGCTGAGGGACAAGGGAGTCGAGGTCGCGCGGGAGGTCTCTGATCAGGGCTGGGGGCTGCTGGCAGCCATCCGCCTGCCGGACGGCGCAGAGCTCCCCATCTACCAGCCCCGTCATCCATCGCCCCGTCAGCCCTGAACGCCTCGGCCCGGAGGCCACGAAGGCGGCTCGTGATCGGCCGGCTGCTACGGCACGATGGCCAGCGCGAGCCTGCGGTTGCCGCCCCGCTGTTTCACCATCGCGAACCACAACGGCAGCAACGCGTTGACCGTATCTGCCGCGTCGGTGTCGCCCGCGAAAACGGGCTCCAGCCCGACAGCGGTGATGAGCTCCTCGGCGGCCGGGCGCGCAGCCGGTCCCGCGGCGAAGAACAGCACCGCGCCCGCGGGCGGGTCGGCGAAGTTTTCCCATCCCAGCGTGTTGAACGCGCGCACGTAACGAGCACCAGGTGCGGCCGCCGCGATCGTCGCACGGCTATGGAACTCCGGCTCGCCGATACGGTTCGCGGCGTCGATCACGACCTTGCCGGTCAGTGCCGCGCCGTTGGCGCCGACGACCTCAGCCACCGCCCGGCCCGGTACGGCAAGCAAGACCACATCGGCGTCTGCGAGAGCTTCGCCAACTCCCATCAGCGGGGCGCCTCCTGGCCCCTCGCCTGACGCCCCGCGAGATCCGTACACCACGTCGTGCCCGGCCGCACGCCAGCGCCCGCCCAGCGTCCCGCCGATGTTCCCAGTCCCGATGATCGCGATCCTCATGCTGGCAGCTAACCCGGGCGGCGGCTCAGTCATTCCGCCCGGGCCCGGACTAGGAGAAGATGGGCCAGATCAGTGGCCCGGCGGGTTCTCCCCCGCCAGCGCCGACGTCAGCGCGCGCGCCTCGCTGCGCAGCCGATCAGCCTGGTCAGCGTGGCCGCCCCGCTCATACTCACGGGCTGCGAGCTCGCGCTCGCTGACCTCCGCCCGGAGGATCTGATCGACTTCCGCCGCGCTCAGGCACCGCCGCCTGGCCTCGGCGGCACCAGGACCGGCAACAGAGCCCGCAAAGAACGCGTTACCGGCACCGGCGGCAACCTCGGGGCCAGGGCCGACGGCTTCGGCGTTGGCGATCGCGCTCAGCGCCGAACGCAGCGCCGGCACGGCAACCGTGTCCCGCGCCCTGAGGGCTTCCCGAAGCGCCCGGCGCAGCCGCACCCGGACATCGCCGCCGGGGTCATCGGCTGGGCTGGGCGGGTCCACACCGGCAACCCTACGGCCGGCCTTCCCCGGCCGCCCACGAGCCAGCTCAGGTCACGCGCCGCCCGTTAGGATCAGACGGGCGCCGGCCGTCCGCGCCGCGGGGGAGAATGCCATGCTCGAATCGTGCGATATCGTCGCCTTCGCCGGGGCCACCGACCTGGGCCGGGCACGCGAGTTCTACGAACGGACACTGGGCTTGCGGGTGGCCGGTCACAATGACTTCGCGTGCGTGTTCGACGCGAACGGCATCATCCTCCGCGTGACCGCGGTCCCAGAGGTCGCGCGGGCCGACTACACCGTTCTCGGCTGGCGGGTCACCGACATCGCGGCTACCGCCCGCGACCTGGCCGCCAACGGGGTTGTGTTCCTGCGTTACGACGTCATGGACCAAGACGAAGACGGCGTCTGGACGACCCCGGGCGGCGAGAAAGTGGCATGGTTCGCCGATCCTGACGGCAACATCTTGTCGCTCACCCAGTTCGTGTGACGCACGAGCGAACCCACCGTTCTGGCCGGGTGGGATGAGGCTCACCCCGGTGTTCTCACATCAGGCTGGCGAGCGCCTCGTCAGCATGCTCGACGGTGACGACGATCCGGTCATATGGCTGGCCGGTCAGGTCGAGGACGACAGCGGGCCGGCGGCCGCGGCAAACGGCGAAGATCGAGCCGCCGTTGCCCCGCCACGTCCCCGCCTTGATCACGCCGGAGAGGCCGGTGCCGGATGTCTTGAGGCCGTGGATCTCTTCCATGCCGTCCTGCACCATGCGCACACCCACGATGGCTGTCCGCGGCACGACCACGTCGCCGTGCAGTGCCTCGGCCTTTTCGATCGCGGACAGGGACACGGTGACGGCGTGGTCGTCGATGAGCAGGTTCGCCATACGCTCATTCTCCTCCCGACCCGGATCCCGGGGTGTACCTAGATCCACCCCAGAGCCGCCTCCTAGCCGTATGTCGGAGCCGGGCCGCCGGCCCGTAGCGTCACTGGCGGGTGCCGGCGATCCGGACCGGCCAGGAATCTTCACGAGCCCGGGACCCGGAGAGGGAAAGCCATGAATGTCGAACAGGCAGGCGCCGGCGGATGCCTCGTCGAGGCCAGGGACGTGTACCGGTCCTTCGGCCAGACGCCGGCGCTGCAGGGCGCCAGCGTGTCCGTGGCAGTCGGCGAGATTCTGGCCGTGATGGGCCCGAGCGGCTCCGGCAAGTCCACCCTGCTGCATTGCCTGGGCGGGATCTTCCAGCCGGACAGCGGCGAGGTATGGTTCGGCGGCCAGCGGATCGACACCCTCAGCGACAAGAAGCGCTCCCGGCTGCGGCGGACCGCCTTCGGCTTCGTCTTCCAGTTCGGGCAGCTGGTCCCCGAACTGACCGTGGCGGACAACATCGCCATACCACTGCTGCTCAATCGCGTCAGCCGCAGGGCGGCGTATAAGAAGGCGGATCTGTGGCTGGCGCGACTGGGGCTGGACGACCTTGGCGGCAGGCGCACCGGCGAGCTGTCCGGCGGTCAGGCCCAGCGCGTGGCCATCGGCAGGGGGCTGGTGGCACAGCCCCAGGTCCTGTTCGCCGACGAGCCGACCGGCTCGCTGGACTCGGTGACGGGCCAGAAGGTGATGGACCTGCTGGTCGGCATCGCCAGGGAGGAGGACACCACCGTTGTGCTGGTGACCCACGATGCCCACGTCGCCTCCTTCGCCGACCGTGAGGTCACCGTGAGCGACGGCCGGGTGGCCGCCCAGTCCGAGCTTGGGGGTATCTAGTAATGTTCCGGCTCGGCCTGCGGCTGACCCTGCGGAGCGGCAGGGAAGCACTCATCCGGCTCATCGTGACCTCGTCGGCGGTCGCGGTGGGCGTGGCGATCATGCTCGCCGTGCTGGCGAACTTTCACGCCTTTGAGGTGACCAACAACCGGCCGTTCTGGGAAGGCACTCAGGCTGCACAGGGAAACCAGCATTCGCCATCGCATGCGGAACTCTGGAACTACAGCGATGAGGTCTTCCGCGGGCAGACGATCGAGCGGCTCGATATCGCGGCCCTCGGGCCAGCGGCGCCGCTGCCCCCCGGTATCTCCCGGCTGCCCGGCAGCGGTCAGTACTACGCCTCGCCGGCACTGGTGGCCCTGCTCCGGCGCGTGCCGCGCGATGAGCTGGGCGACCGCTTCGGTGGCAGGCTCGTCGGCACCATCGGCGACAAGGCGCTGACCGGCCCGACCGAGCTCGTCATCTTCGTCGGCGACACACCAGCGAAGCTGGCCGCCTTGCCCAACACCATCCGGGTCAACGCGATAGCGACCGCCCCGGGAAAGCAGATCTGGTCGCCCTACTTCCGGGACGCGTTTGCTGTCGGCGCCCTCGCCTTCTTGTTCCCGGTCCTCATCCTGATCGGCACGGCCACCAAACTGGCGTCTGCCCGCCGTGAGGAACGCTACGCGTCACTCCGGCTGGTGGGGGCGACCGCCCATGACATCAACATCATCGCCTCGGCCGACGCGATCGTCAGTGCCCTGTTCGGCACGATCCTGGGAATCGGGATCTTTGCCCTGGTGCGCTCGGCCCTGGCCAGCACGGCGATTACCAGCGCCGTCTATTTCCGGGCCGAGGTGACGCCCACGATCTGGGGCTATCTGGGCGTGATCGTGGCCGTGCCCGCCGCGTCGGCGATCGCGTCATTGCTGGCACTGCGGCGGGTGCGGGTCACGCCGCTTGGCGTGACCCGCCGGGTAACCCCACCGGCTCCCAGCGTCTGGCGGTTGGCGCCGCTGCTGGCCGGCGTCGTCCTGTTCGGCGTGGGCATGCTGCTCACCAATGCGAAGTCGATCGGCGCGCCTGCTTTCCCCGGTCTTCTCGTCATCATGATCGGCCTGGTCGTCGGGGGTCCGTGGCTCACCTCGCAGGCGGCGCGCCTGCTGCCGAAGTTCACCAAAGGCGCGTCGTCAATATTCGCGGCGCGGCGGCTGGCGGATAATCCGAAGGCTGCCTTCAGGTCGGTCAGCGGCCTCGTGCTGGCCGTCTTCCTCGGCACGGTCGTTGCCGCGCTGCTGCCAGCGGTCAACGCGACGACAGCGACGCCAAGCGCCATGGCCCTGGGCAATGTGCTGCTTGACGGTTTCATGGCCAGCCCGGTATGCGGTAACAACGTGAATTGCACCGGTAACCTGGGTCCGGGCGGCGTGCCCGGAAACGGGTCGGCCAGCAGGCAGAAGATGGCGCTGGAAGGCTTGCCGCCAGCGGCAGGTGCCCGGCTGGTGGCCGAGCTCCGGGCCTTCCGGGGCGCGACGACCGTGCCCCTCTACTCCACCGCCCAGGACGCCAACCCTCGCAACGCGGGCACCGCCCTCGTCAGCTGCGCGGGCATGAAAGAACTGGCCGCGCTCGGCGAATGTGCTCCCGGCGTGAAGGCCGTCGCCGCCAACGCCTTCAGCTTGTACGGCGACAATCCCCTGTACACCAGCCAGCCCATCGTCGGCCGGGCCAGCCCCGTGGCCCCGGACGATTTTTCCGGCCTGTACCTGCAGGCGGTGCTGATAAAGGTCAATAACGCGGCGACGCTCGAGCGGGTCCGGACGTTCCTGATCACTCACACCGAGGAGTCGGTATCGGGCACGGCACCGAGGACGTTCGGCGAGGCTGTCCAGGCGAGGCTGGCCGTCGCCACCACCGTGCAGCGCCTGGTGGATATCGCGGTGGCCCTGACGCTGCTCGTCGCCGGCTGCAGCCTCGCCGTCGTGGCCGGCGGCGGACTGGTAGAGCGGAAACGGCCGTTCACGATGCTGCGCCTCACCGGCACACCGATGTCAACGCTCTCCCGGGTCGTGCTGCAGGAGGCGGTGCTGCCGCTGGTAGCCGCCACGCTCGTGGCGGCGGGCACGGCGTATGGCATATCGGTGCTCACCATCGAGAAAATGGCGCCGGCCGGCACGCCGATACCGGATCTCGGCCACGTCTACTTCCTCACCGTCGGGGTGGGCCTGGCCGTCTCGCTGCTGGCAATCCTCGTCACGCTGCCGCTCCTCGGCCGGATCACCGGGCTCGAGAACGTGCGCTTCGAATAGCCCGGCCAAGCCGCGCCGGGCGCCTATCCTTACCTGGTGCGCCTGGTCTCGCTGCTGCCCTCGGCGACCGAGATCGTGTACTCGCTCGGCCTGGGCGAGGATCTGGTCGGGGTCACGTTCGAGTGCGACGAGCCGCCGGCTGCCCGGCTGGACAAGACGATCGTCGTAGGCGGCCGGGATACCAGCGGGATGACCCCCCGCGAGATCGACAGCTACGTGCGTGCGCAACTGACCGCCGGCGCTGATCTGTACACCCTGCACGCCCAGGCGCTCGCGGACCTGCGGCCTGACCTGATCTTGACCCAGGACCTGTGCGCGGTGTGCGCGCTGCCGTCCGGTCACGTCGAGGACGCCCTGAGCTACCTGGGGTGCCGGGCTGACGTGCTGTCACTTGACCCGCACTCGCTCGACGACGTGCTGGAGTCGATCCTGGCGGTCGGGCGGCGGACCGGCGTACCGGAACGCGCCACGCTGCTGGTAGGCGACCTGCGGGCCCGGCTCGCCAGCATCGCGGGCAAAGTCGCCGCACGCCGGCGCCCGGCGGTCGCGGTGATCGAATGGGTGGATCCGCCGTTCACCGCCGGGCACTGGATACCCGACCTGGTCAGCGCGGCGGGCGGGCGGCCGGTCGCGGCCCGGCCGGGTGCGCCGTCGGTCCCGACGAGCTGGGACGACATCGCCGCGGCGGAACCCGAGGTCATCGTCGCCGCGCCGTGCGGCTACCACCTGGCGGGCGCGATCGAGCAGGCGCAGGTCGCGGCCCAGGTGCTGCCCGGCGTGCCGGTCTGGGCGATCGACGCCGACGGCATCGTGGTCCGTCCCGGGCCCCGCCTGATCGACGGCGTCGAGGCCATCGCCTCGATCCTGCACCCCGATGCCGTGCCCGCCGCACACCCGCCTGCCGTACACCGGGTCACAGCCCCCGGCTAGCCAGCGGCGCCGGGGATACGATGCGACCTATGCGGTTCGCTATCTCGATCCCCCAGTTCTGGCCCGACGGCGAGTTCGACCCGGCGGCGTTCCGCGCTTATTTCGCGCGCGTGGAGGAGCTCGGTTTCCACAGCGCGTGGGCCCAGGAACACGTGCTGGGGCAGGCATCCGTGCTCGGGCCGATGGAGACGATGACCTATGCGGCCGCGTGCACCCAGCGGCTGCGGCTCGGCTGCGTGGTGTTCGTGTCCACCCTGCACAGCCCGGTGCACCTGGCCAAGAGCCTGAGCACGCTGGACCAGCTCAGCCGCGGCCGGATCGAGATCGGAGTCGGCACCGGCGGCAGGGGGCGGCCGTTCGCCGCCTTCGGAGTGGACCCGCAGCGTTACGTCGCGCGGTTCACCGAGGGAATCGCGCTGATGAAGATGCTGTGGACCGATTCCCGCGTCACCTTCGACGGGGAGTTCTGGCAGCTCGAGAACGCGGCGATGGAGCCCAAGCCGTTCCAGAAGCCCTTCCCGCCGCTCTGGTTCGGCGGGGCCGGGCGGACCGCGCTGCGGCGGGCCACGGTGCTGGGCAGCGGCTTTTTCGGCGCGGGGTCCTCCCCCACCGCGACGTTCGCCGATCAGGTCCGGATCGTCCGTGCGGCGCTCGCCGAATCGGGCCGGCGCCGGCGAGTTCCCGATCGCGAAGCGGGTGTACATCGCGGTGGACGAGGACGCCGGGCGCGCGCGCAAGCGGATCAATTCCGAGCTGGAGCGGCTCTACGGGCGCCGGTCACCGGACATCGAGGCCGCCGCGATCGCGGGCACTCCCGCCGACTGCGTCCGCGAACTGCGCAAGGTCGCCGAGGCAGGCGCGGAACTGATCTTGTTCACACCGATGTTCGAGCAAGCCGAGCACGCCGAGCGCCTGGCCACGGCGGTCATCCCCCAGCTCGGGTAAGGATCCGGCACGCCACGCTCCCTGCCCGCCGATCATGCCTAACGATGCTACGGGCCCACCGGCCAGGCATGGACCGGCTCGTTGGTGTGCATGTGCTCGATGTAGCGCTGGGTCATCTGCCGCAGCGCCTCCGGGCGGCCGGCACCGCTGCGCTGGGTGAGCGAGGCGACCGTGGCTATCTGCCAGGCGGCGCCGGTCTGGCCGGTGAGGCAGCGCTGCTCGATGATGCCGAGCAGGCGGTCGGCCTGGGCCGGGTTGACACCCCAGGCGACCAGCCCCTCGCGGGCGAGCGGCAGCAGGCGGCGGAGCACGAGCTCGGCCACGGGCGCCTCGCCGAGGCCGGGCCAGTAGAGTCTCGCGTCCAGGCCGTGCCGCGCCGCCTCCTGCAGGTTCTCGGCCGCGGTCGCGAATGACATCTGGGTCCAGATCGGGCGCTGCGCCCCGGCGAGGGCACGCATGAGCCCGTAGTAGAACGCCGCGTTCGCCATCACATCCGCGACCGTCGGGCCGCCCGGGAGGACCCGGTTTTCCACCCGGAGGTGCGGCTTGCCGTTGACGACGGCGTAGACGGGGCGGTTCCAGCGGTAGACCGTCCCGTTGTGCAGGCTCATCTCGGCCAGCTGCGGGCACGCACCGCGCTCCAGCTCCGCCAGCGGATCCTCGTCCTCGCAGATCGGCAGCAGCGCGGGAAAATACCGGAGGTTCTCCTCGAACAGGTCGAACACCGACGTGATCCAGCGCTCGCCGAACCACACCCGGGGCCGAACGCCCTGGTACTTCAGCTCGTCTGGCCGGGTGTCCGTGGCCTGCTCGAAAAGGGTGATCCGGGTCTCGTGCCACAGCTGCCTGCCGAACAGGAACGGGGAGTTTGCGGCCACCGCGACCTGCACGCCCGCCATGGCCTGGGCGGCGTTCCAGTAACTCGCGAAATCGTCCGGGCTGACCTGGAGATGAAGCTGCACGCTCGTGCAGGCCGCCTCGGGGGTGATGCTGTCCGCATGCGTGAGAAGGTGCTCGGCGCCGTCGATCTCGATGCGCATGTTTTCCCCGCGGGCCGCGAAGATCTGCTCGTTGAGCACCCGGTAGCGCGCGTTGGCCGACAGGGTCTCCTCGTTCATGTCATGTTCGGCCAGCGTCGGCAGGATGCCGATCATGACGAGGCGGCTGCCGGTGGCGCGGGCCTTGGTGTCCGCGGCATTGAGGCTGGCCCGGACCTCCTGCTCCAGGTCGGCCACCGTGTCACCGTCAAGCCGCCGCGGCGGCACGTTGATCTCGAGGTTGAACTGGCCGAGCTCGGTCGCCCAGGCCGGGTCCGCGATCGCGTCGAGCACGTCGGCGTTGTGCATCGACGGCGCCCCGTGGGAGTCGACAAGGTTCAGCTCGATCTCCACGCCCACCTGCGACGGATGGGCCTCGAACTGGTGCTCGCGCAGCATCCGCGCGAACACCTCCAGCGAGCGCTGCACCTTGTCCCGGTACTTGCGCCTGTCCTCGCCGCTTATCTTGATCGCCTGAATGTCACGACCCATGAGGCCCCCGCTCAACGAGTTGGGCGACCGTGTATCCCTCTCGCACCTTACACAGTCGCACGCCGCCGGAACTGGTGCTAGCGGGCGTCCGGCGGCTGTGTCCTGGATGCCTCAGGCGGTGACGGTGCCGCGGCGCCCGAGCCGGCCTGCCCGGGGCTTTCAGCGGCGGCGCGTGATGGCGTAGAGGGCGGCTGCCGTGGTGGCCACCCCCGCGGCCCCGGCCCCGGCCGCCGCCAGTCTCGCCGGGTTACGGTAGCCGGGCCGCTTGGCGATGGACATCGGCATGGGGCCCATATTCAGTGCGGCTACCGCGCCATCGCCGTTCCGGCTGAACGCCACGGGCCAGGTGCCACGGCCAACGTCGGTGAGGTCGAGCCGGAACAGGTAGGGGTCGGCAGGATCGTCCGCGTGCAGGCGGAATCCCTTGCGCAGACGCGGCACCGGGGTAAGCGCCCGCAGGACGAGATGGCTCCCCCGGACGACCACCTCCACGCCGGCTCCGGTGAGCATCCGGACCCGCGCATTGGTGAGCGGGCCCGGGTCGGGCCCGTACCAGCCGCAGATCCTGCCCCATACGTCCGGCCGCTCGGGCACGTCAGAGCGGGGCGTGTCGGCGGCGACACCGAGGATCTCGCGCAGGATCGCATCGCTCACCCGGTCGGGCGCCGCACTGCCGGTGTTCGTGAACGCCAGCACCGCGACGTCGTCGTCTGGCGCCACGACCATGGCCGAGATGAAGCCGGGCCACCCACCGTCGTGCCCGACGGTGCGGTGGCCCCCGATGTCCCCCCGCAGGAAGCTCAGGCCGATGCCGGGCAGCCTTGGGTCGGGCTGGTAATGCGGCCGGAACATCTCGGTGAGCATCCCGGGCGGCAGGAACGGGCCCTGGCCGGTGTCGCAGCCAAGCAGGGCGGCAGCGTAGCGTGCCATGTCCGCCGTCGTGGAGAAGACGGAGCCTGCCCCTTGAACGGCGATATCACGGTACTTCACCGCCTTGAGGCCCTGCCTTCCCAGCGAATACCCGGTCGCAAGGTGGTCCCGGATCGGGCCGGTCCGGGCGAAGTCCGTGCTGTCCATGCCGAGCGGGCCGAAAACGTGCGTGCGCATGTACGAGGCGAACGGCTCGCCGGACACGTCTTCGACGAGTTGCCCCAGGGTCGCGAACCCATGGTTGGCGTAGGCCCACTTGGTCCCGGGCTCGACCTCGACGCGGAGCTTGCCGTGGTAGTAGGCGGCCAGCGTCGGCGCCGGCCGGTCGGGTGCAGCGGCCAGGCCGATCGTCGGCCGGAGCAGATCGCCCAGGCTTCGGAATTCCCCTATCCCGCCGGTGTGGGTCAGCAGGTGCCGGATCGTTGTGGGCCGGAACGACGTGTGCGCGGGATCGAGGCGGTAGGAGCGGAGGTGCTCGCTGACGGGATCGTCGAGGTCGATCAGGCCCCGCTCCCGCAGCTGCATGACCGCGATCGCGGTGAAGGTCTTCGAGATCGAGCCGATCCGGAAGACGGTGTGCTGGGTGATGGGTATTCCCCGCGCGGTGTCCGCGAAGCCGAAACCCTCGAAGAACCGCAGGCCGTCGCGTCCGACCACGCCGACAGCCAGCCCGCCCGCCGGATGGCGGTGGAGGACTTCGGCGATCACCGCGGCGAGCCGCGCCCTGTCAAGC
Source organism: uncultured Actinomycetes bacterium (assembly GCA_963741615.1). GTDB lineage: Bacteria > Actinomycetota > Actinomycetes > Streptosporangiales > Streptosporangiaceae > UBA9676. The sequence continues at coordinate 311,248 of CAVUIU010000029.1, read as the reverse complement.
GACCTGGCGGCCATGGCCTCATTCTGTCCGCGTACCGGCGAAGTGTCACTTTCTGGTGCTGGGCCGCTCGGCGGCGGCCGCCGGGCGCTTCCCGGTCGGCGGCGGCCGCGCCGCGGCCTGCTGCGCGACCAGGTAGCAGATGATCAGCAGGCAGACCCACGCTCCCCCGAGGGCCCAGCCGGCCAGCACGTCGGTCATCCAGTGGGCGCCCAGGTAGAGCCGCGTCAGCCCGACCGCGAACGCGATCAGCAGGGCACCCGCCGTGAGCAGCGTCCGCGTCCGCAAGGAGCGGCCCGCCATCACGGTGAACGCGAGCATGCCCCAGGCGGCGAGGGCCTGCGCCGAGTGCTGAGAAGGGTAGGACCAGCCATCGAACGTGCCCAGCCAGTCGCTGGCCGGCGGCCGGGGGCGCCCGACCAGGACCTTGATCAGCACACACCACGCCGCGGCCCCGGCCAGCGACAGTGCGGGCAGGACCGCCAGCGGCCAGCGGCGCCGCCACCTCCACAGGCCCAGGCCCGCGATGATCACCACCGGCCAGAGCACGAAGCCCGAGCCGAGCCAGGTGAGCGCCTTGGCAAGGCCGGTGAGCCACGGCGTGCGGTGGCTCACCAGGAACGACAGGACCCGCGGGTCGTAGCGGGCGCTGTTGATGTGGTGGACAACGCTGAACGTCAGTGATCCCAGCGACCAGGCGCATGCCGTGAGGGTCGCAGCGGCGATGGTCAGCGCGAAGCCGGTCGGGGCGCCCGTCTGGAAGCGTCCGGCGAGCCAGCCAAGCTGGCCCGGGAAGCGGCGCCGCAGCCAGGATGCCGGGCGGCTGCGGGCCAGCCGCCCGGCCTGCCGTCCAGCCCAGCTGTGCGGGTCACCTGCCGTCCGCAGCAGGTGCCCGGCAATGAGCATGAGCACCACGACCACGAACAGGGCAATGCCGACTCCGGTGGCGTAGTGGGCGACCCGCTTCCAGCTAGCGCCCGCGAGGTAGCCGAGCAGGACCATCATCGTGCCCCAGATCGCGCCGCCGGCGACGTTGAAGGGCAGGAAGACCCGGTAGCGCATCCGCGCCATGCCGGCCAGGCCCGGGACCAGGACGCGCAGGGCAGCGGTGAACCGGCCGAAGAACACTGCCCTGCCGCCACGTTTGGCCAGGTAGTCCTGCGCCCGCTCGATGCGCTGGGGTTTCAGGACGCGGTGAAAGGGCCTGGTCTGGAGCATGCGCTGGCCGTACTCGCGGCCCACCAGGTAGCCAGCCGAGTCGCCGATGATGGCCCCAAGGATCCCCGCGACGAGCACCGCCCACAGGGCTACCCGGCCGTAGGACGCGAGCACGCCGCCGAGGATCAGCGCGGTCTCCCCGGGAAAGACGAAGCCCAGGAACACCGACGACTCCAGGGCAGGGACCGCGAAGACGATCAGCAGCGCTACCCATCCGCTCAGGCTCAGGATGTGCTCGATCAGGCTGGTCATCGTGCACCCAAGGATAGGAACGCGGAGCTACTTCCGGGCCCCCAGCGCCACCATCGCGGCCGGCACCTGCTGGCGCCTCACTTCCAGGCCTAGCTCCACCATCCGGTCAGCGCCTGCTGGCCACTCCTGGTCCCCCCCAGTCGATGCGCGGCCGGGAAGGGCCGGGCGGCACGGAAACCGCCCGGCCCCTCACCTCACGCGGCGGCCGGCGCCGCGGCTGCTGTGGCCGGTGCCAGCGCCAGCGCCAGCACGTCGCGGACGTCGGCGACCGGGTGCACGTCGAGCTTGGTGAGCACCTCGGCCGGCACATCGTCCAGGTCAGGCTCATTGCGCTGCGGGATGAGCACGGTGGTGAGGCCGGCCCGGTGCGCGGCGAGCAGCTTCTGCTTGACACCACCGATCGGCAGCACCCGCCCGGTCAGCGACACCTCGCCGGTCATCGCGACGTCCGGGCGCACCGGGCGGCCGGAAAGCAGCGATGCCAGCGCCGTGGTCATCGTGACGCCCGCGCTCGGGCCGTCCTTCGGCACCGCGCCGGCCGGCACGTGCACGTGCACGCCGCGGTCCTTCAGCTCCGAGACGGGCAGGTCAAGCTCTTCGCCGTGGGAGCGCAGGTAGGACAGCGCGATCTGGGCCGACTCCTTCATGACGTCCCCGAGCTGGCCGGTGAGCGTGACCCCGGTGGACCCGGTTTCCGGATCGGCCAGGGATGCCTCGATGTAGAGCACATCCCCGCCCGCGCCGGTGACGGCGAGCCCGGTCGCCACGCCGGGGACGGCGGTCCGCCGCGAGTCGGACGCCATGCTCGTCTCCGGCGTGAACCGCGGCCGTCCCAGGTAGTCGCGCAGGTTGGCGACGGTGACCCGCACCGGCAGGGTGACCGAGCCCAGCGCGACCTGGGCCGCGACCTTGCGCAGCACCCGCGCGATCGAGCGCTCGAGCGACCTGACCCCGGCCTCGCGCGTGTACTCCGACGCCACCAGCCGCAGTGCGTCCTCTTCGAGCGTCACCTCGTCCGGCTCGAGCCCGGCCTTGGACAGCTGCCTGGGCAGCAGGTGGTCACGCGCGATCAGGACCTTCTCATCCTCGGTGTACCCGTCGAGCTGGACCAGCTCCATCCGGTCGAGCAGCGGCCCTGGGACGGTGTCGAGCATGTTCGCGGTGGCCAGGAACACCACATCGGACAGGTCGAGGTCGACTTCCAGGTAGTGGTCGCGGAAGGTGTGGTTCTGCGCCGGGTCGAGGACCTCGAGCAGCGCCGCCGCGGGGTCACCGCGGTAATCGGCCCCGATCTTGTCCACCTCGTCGAGCAGCACGACCGGGTTCATCGTGCCGGCCTCGCGGATGGCCCGGACGATCCGGCCGGGCATGGCGCCGACGTACGTTCGCCGGTGACCACGGATTTCTGCCTCATCCCGGATCCCGCCCAGCGCCACCCGGACGAACTTCCGGTCCATCGCCCGCGCCACCGACTCGCCGAGCGAGGTCTTGCCGACGCCCGGCGGCCCGACCAGCGCGAGCACGGCGCCACTGCGCCGGCCGCCGATGACCCCGAGGCCCCGTTCCTCGCGCCGCTTGCGCACCGCGAGGTACTCGACGATCCGCTCCTTCACGTCGTCGAGCCCCGTGTGGTCCTCGTCAAGGATCCGCCTCGCCCCGGCGATGTCGTACGCGTCCTCGGTCCGCTGGTTCCACGGCATCTCGAGGATGGTGTCCAGCCAGGTCCTGATCCACCCGGTCTCCGGTGACGCGTCGGGAGTCCGCTCCAGCCTGCCGACCTCCTTCAGCGCCGCCTCACGCACGGCGTCCGGCAGGTCAGCTCCCTCGACCCGGGCCCGGTAATCGTCCTCTTCGGCTGCGCCGTCACCGGTCAGCTCACCGAGCTCCTTGCGCACCGCCGCAAGCTGCTGGCGGAGCAGGAACTCCTTCTGCTGCTTCTCCATGCCCTCGGTGACGTCCTTGCGGATGGTCTCGGCGACGTCGAGCTCGGCGAGATGGTCGCGCGTCCAGCCGATGGCCAGCTCAAGCCGCTTGACCAGGTCCGCGGTCTCGAGCAGCTGGAGCTTCTGCTCCACCGTCAGGTAGCTGGCATAGCCGGCCCCGTCCGCCACCGCGGACGGGTCGTCGATCTGCTGGAGCATGTCGATGACCTGCCACGCGCCGCGCTTGCCGAGCACGCCGATGACCAGGGACTTGTACTCCTTGGCCAGTTCCCCGGCCCGTGAGCCGCGGCCGGTCTCCTCGATCACGGTGCCTTCCACCCACAGCGCCGCTCCCGGCCCTGTCGTCCCCGAGCCGATCCGGACGCGGGACACGCCGCGGACGACGGCACCCGGCCCGCCGCCGGGCATCCGGCCGACCTGCTCGACGACGGCCAGCGTGCCCACCGCCGCCAGCCCGCGCTCAGCGAGCCTCGGCACCAGCAGCACCTGTGCCTTCTCTTCTTCCGAACGAACGCCAGGTCCCTGCCCCAGGTCCTTGGTACGCGCGGCGTCGATAGCGCCACGGGCCTCCTGGTCCGACAGCTCGATCGGGACCACCATGCCGGGCAGCACGACCTCGTCGTCGAGCGGCAGCACCGGCAGTGTCAGCGTCTCGCTCATGAGCGCCTCCAAATGTTGAGTCACCCACACTCAAGAAAGAAGAGCCGCCAGATATTTCTCCTACGTGTTCGTTCTCAGCGATCACGACTTCGCTCTCGGCGGCCCCCCCATCGTGATCATGACCCGGCCGGGAGCCCGGCGTCAGTGACGGCGGCGCAGCGAGGGATCGAGGAGGGCCGGCGGCTCGTACCCGCGGTCGCTCGGGTTGAGGTTGGTGCCGGGCGGGACGATCTCGTCGATCTTGTCGAGGACGTCGGCCGGCAGGATGATGTCGGCGGCGCCGAGCTGGCTCTCCAGGTGCTCCATGGTCCGCGGCCCGATAATGGCCGAGGTGACGGCTGGATGGCTGGTCACGAAGGCCAGCGCGAGGTGGATCAGGGACAGGCCGGCCTCGCCGGCCAGCCGGGCCAGATGCTCGGCCGCCGCCAGCTTCGCCTGGTTGCCAGGCAAGCTCATGTCGAACCGCTGCGGGATCCGCTCGGCCCTGCGGCTGACGGGGAGGTCCCCGTTCGTGCGGCGGTAGCGGCCGGACAGCCAGCCGCCCGCCAGCGGGCTCCAGCCGATGACGCCCATCCCGAAGCGCTGGCAGACCGGCAGCACCTCAGCCTCCGCACCGCGCACCAGGACGGAGTACGGCGGCTGCTCGCATACGAACCGTTCCCTGCCACGCCGCTGGGCTGCCCACTGGGCCTCGACGATCTGTGACGGCGGGAAGGTCGAGCTGCCCGCGTAACAGATCTTGCCTGCCCTGATCAGGTCGGTGAGAGCGCCGAGCGTCTCATCGATGTCGGCCGCCGAGTCGGGCCGGTGGATCTGGTACAGGTCGATGTGGTCGGTGCCCAGGCGGCGAAGGCTGTTCTCGCACTCGCGGATGATCCAGCGCCTGGAGTTTCCCTGCTCATTGACGTCGTCACCCATCCGGGCATGCGCCTTGGTCGCCAGCACGACACGGTCCCGCCGTCCGGCGGCCAGCGCCTTGCCGACGATCTCCTCGGACTCACCAGCGGAGTACACGTCCGCGGTGTCGATGAAGTTGATCCCCGCGTCCAGCGCCCGGTCGATGATCCGGATTGACTCGCCATGGTCGGGATTGCCCCAGGACCCGAACATCATCGCGCCCAGACAGAGCGGGCTGACCCTGACGCCGGTCGTGCCGAGCACGCGCATCTCCATGGCCTTCACCCTATGGCCTGCCGGCCAGCCCCGTTCGGGGCTGCTCGCGCGGTTTCGCCCGGGCGTCCGCGGGAAGCTCAGCGTCCCAGAAGTGGCCACGCGCAGGCCAGACCCGGCCACGCGGGCCGACCGGGCCACGCGGGCCCGCGCCGGACCGAGTTCCCGGGAGCAGACAACCATGACAGCGATACCAGCCGCGGTTCCGGCACTGCACGCCGCCTGGGGCGGGCTCCTCGTGTGCGCCCCGGCGCAGCTCACCAGGCTGGCCGGCGAGGTGCCGTCGCCCTCGTCGCGCCGGGTGCTGCGGTTGCTGGGCGCACGCCACCTCGGCCAGGCCGCCGTCACCGCCGCCCGGCCCGGCCCCGCGGCACTGCGGGCGGGCGGCGTGGTGGACATCGTGCACGCGGCAAGCTGTGCTGGCCTCGCCCTGGTGGATGCCCGCTGGCGGCGGGCGGCGGCGCTGGGGTGTTCCGGCGCCATCGCGCTGGCGGCCGCCGGGTTCGCGGCCGCCAGCTGGACGGAGGAGTCGGCGGGCGGCCATCCCCCCGCTTCCGCGGGAATAGCGCCGCCCGGCGCGGATAATTCTCACCGCATGTGGCCAGCCGGGGAAAGCCCGGGTCAAGTGCCATCATGCCGGCGCTGCCCCGTGCCTATACTCGGAAGGTTGATACGCCCCGTGCCGTGGACCCAGAAGCCGGGCTGAGTCGGCCCCCCGAAAGGCCGCAAATCCGCACAATCTGGCTTTGGCGGGCCGGGCGGGATCGCCGGAGGGGGACCATCATGTCCGACGTCGACCATGCCACCAGCCAGCCGCCGCCCGCAGAAAAGGCAAACGACCTGCGTGCATCCGCCCTGGGGTGGCAGAAAATCCAGTTCGCCGTGCTCGGGTTTATCGGGCTGTGCGGGGTGCTCAAGGGCATTGGCCCGTCAGGTGGGCCGCACACACTGCAGATAGTGGCCGCCATTCTCATATTGCTGGCGCTGATCGTCGCATGCTACGCGACGTTTCTTGTCGGCCGGGCGGCATGGCCGCTGTATTCGGCGGTCAGGCCACCCCCGGCGGATTCGGCGATGAGCAGCGATGACCTTCAGCGCACGGGTCACCGCCTTCGGACCGGGCTGGGCCTGACCCTCGTGGCGCTCATCCTCGCCGCCGCGGCCGCGACGTCATCATGGTGGCCCGCGAAGGGGCCGGCGTCCTTGTCAGTGGCAGCACAACCAGCGGAGCCGCATTCTGCGGAACGTGGACCGGTGGCGGCAACGGAGCCCTGCTCGTGCAGATCTCCGGGCAACCGCAGCAGATCCCGCTCTCCGATATCGCGACGGTAACCCCCGCGTCCTCGTGTGGCTGACCCGAGCGGCGGGGGCCGACCCAGCGACGTGTGGCTGACCCATCCGGGGGTGGCTGACCCAGCGGCGGATGGCTGACCCATCCGGGGGTGGCTGACCCAGCGGCGGATGGCTGACCCAGCGGCCCCTGGTCGGCAGGAGCGAGTCAGTTCGCGGCTGCCTCGAAGCGGTTGACAAGCTCCCTGGCCAGCGCCAGCGACGACGTTGCCGCCGGTGACGGGGCGTTCCTGACGTGTGTCGCGCCCGGGGTCTGGGAGATCGCGAAGTCGTCGAGCAGTTGCCCGCCGCGCCCCACCGCCTGCGCCCGGACACCGCTTGTCACGGACGGATCGATCTTCATGGTCTCGATTGCCGGGACGTACTCCGCGCAGGCCTGGACGAATGCCTTGCGGCTGGCGGCCATGTGCAGTTCATGGATCCCGGTTCGCCAGAACCTCTTCGCGACGATCCAGGTTCCCGGCCAGCTCAGCGTGCTGAGAAGATCACGTGGCCGCAGCGCCCGCAACTGGTATGCGTCGCGGGCCCCCACCAGCATGGCGGTCGGGCCCAGCATGACGTGCCCGTCTATGTGCCTGGTCACGTGGACGCCGAGAAAGGGCAGCCGCGGGTCGGGCACCGGGTAGACCATGCCGCGCACGACGCGCGGCTGGCCGGGCGCCAGCCGCAGGTATGCACCACGGAAGGGCACGATGCGCGGATCGGAGGAAGCCCCGGCCGACACGGCAAGCCGGTCTGACCACAGCCCGGCGCACAGGATCGATGAGGCCGCGCGGTAGCAGCCGCGGGCGTGAGCGAGAACGGTCTGCCCGTTCTCGCGGCGCACCGCGCCGACCGTGCAGCCAAGCGCGAACGCCACGCCCATGGCCCGCAGCTCGTGCTCCATCGAGCGGGCTACCGCACCGAAGTCGACGATTCCCGTGCCTGGCGAATGCAGCGCCGCCCGGCCCCGGCACTCAGGTTCGATGTCAGTGATCTCGCCACCCTCCACCCGGCGCAGCCCCGGGACGCCGTTGGCATGGCCGCGCGCTTCAAGCTCCGCGAGCCGCGGCAGCTCATCATCACGCACGGCGACGATCAGCTTCCCGCAGCGCTCGTGGGCAATGGCGTGAGCGTCGCAGTACTCATACATCAGCCGGGCACCCTCAACGCACAACCGGGCCTTGAGCGAGCCTGGCCTGTAGTAAACGCCGCTGTGAATCACGCCAGAGTTGTGGCCGGTCTGGTGATACCCGACAGCGGCATGCTTGTCGATGACAATCAGTTTCGACCCGGGGCGGCGGCGCATGAACTCGCGGGCCACTGCCAGCCCGACAATCCCGGCACCCACCACGGCAAGGTCGTAACGCCCCGGGTCCGCGGCGCCGTCCTGATCTGTGAGCACGCCACCAGCATCTCAGCAGCCGTCGCCGGGCCCGCCGCCAGACGCCTCAGCGCCGCCCGGTCCATTGCGGCTCTGTTGCCTGCCAGTCCGCGTCCCAGGCGGCCAGCCGCCGCCAGTCCAGCGCGCCCCGGGCCAGCTGGCCGGCGCACAGGAGGAGGAAGCCGACGACAACGGGGGCGAGCATGGCCGCGAGCGCCGCCTGGTCGCGCACCTGCGAAAGCCGCAGCGGCGGCCCGGTCAGCCGGCCAGCCGCATCGACCCACACCGTCACCGTGTGGCCACCTGGGGGTTCCAGCGGCACGGGAATCGTGCCGGTCAGCCGCGTCCCGTCAGGGGCCTTCCAGCTGGCCGGCGCGGTTGCCTCATAGCCGTCCCCAGCGGTGGGGACAGCGGTGAGAAGGACGGCCGGCACCCGGTGCCAGGCGGCCTGCTGGGCGTGGACAGCGCGGGAGCCGACACTGTAGGCGAAGCGCCCGGCGATGAGCGCGGCGAGCGGAGCCGCGGCCAGGAACGCAACGACCAGCCCGTACACAACCGCGGCCTCCACCCGGTCGAGGGTGCGCCGGAGCGGGTTGCGGTCAGGCCAGAGCGCACGGACCACTCGCGGGACCCGCGGCGTATCTGCTGACGGCCACCGTCTCATCCGGCCTTCTTTCACCCGTCACGATGCGCGGCCACGATGTTCGGGGCCAAGGGACGATGCTCCCCCGCGGTCAGGACCTTCGTCCCGGCCCGGGCGGTGCGGGGGGCTCGCTATCAGTGCGGCGACCTGATCTTCCAGTGTGGCGGCCGCCGTGAGGCGATTGTTGACGACCGCGTACGGGGCCGCTGGCCTGGCACCGAGCCGCATGCTGGCGGTGAACCCAGCGAAGTTCGCCAGCTTGGCTGAGTCCCGCTCCGACCCGCGGGCGGCAAGCCGATGGCGCAGCGTGGCAGCATCCGACCGGATCCAGACCAGCCGCACTGCCCCGCCGCCAAGGTCGGTGACCCACGCCTGCCACTGGTGAGCGTCGTGGATCTGCTGGGTGAACGGGGCGGACAGGACCACGGGGCAGCCGTGCGCGCGGATCTCGCGCGCCGTGGAGGTCATCCCGGCGTACTCATGGACCTTGATGTGCTCGTCGTACCAGCGGCCCTCGCGCTCACCGACGGGGCGGCCGGCGGCGGTGAGCACCGCCACCACGAACGACCCGTACATCGTGTCCTTGTCGAGCAGCGCCCCCGGCGGCACGAGCGAAGCGAGCAGGATGCCCGCCACCGTGCTCTTGCCGGATCCGGGCGGGCCGGCCACCACCCATGCGGGCGCGGGGACGCTCATGCCGTGGGCTGGCCGGTGGGAGGCTGCGCGGTGGCCGGCCGGCGGGAGGCTGCGCGGTGGCCGGCCGGCGGGAGGCTGCGCGGTGGCCGGCCGGCGGGAGGCTGCGCGGTGGCCGGCCGGCGGGAGGCTGGCCCGCGGCAGGCTGCGCGGCGGGCTGGCCGGCGGTGAGCCGGGTGACCTGGTCGCGGTCTTCCGCCCAGTTCATTTGGGCTTGCTGTTCCGTGCGCTGGCTGCCGCGTACGGATCGGCCGGGGCCCCCTTGGGTGCTTCCTTTTCGAGTTCCTGCTTGACCACGGCCAGCTCGCGGCGGGTCCGCTCGCTTACCTCCGGGTACCGGGGATCGATGCCGACCAGCGTGTGGGCGAGCACCGCGGCCGCGCAGATGCGCGCGAACCATTTGTGGTCCGCCGGTATGACGTACCAGGGAGCCCAGCGGGTGCTGGTGGCGGACAGCATCTCGGAGAACGCCTTCTGGTAGTCGTCCCAGCGTGCGCGCTCCCGTACGTCGGCCGCCGAGAACTTCCAGTTGCGCTCGGGCACGTCGATCCGCTTGAGGAAACGGGTCCGCTGCTCTTCCTTGGAGAGGTTCAGGAACAGCTTGACCACCGTGATCCCGTTGTCGGACAGGTATCGCTCCCAGTCGTTGATCTCGCGGTAGCGCCGGTCCCACACACCCTTGCCCTTCGCCTCCCGCGGGAGCTTCTGGCGGTCGAGGTTCTCGGGGTGCACCCGGACCACGAGGACCTCCTCGTAGTGGGACCGGTTGAAGATCCCGATATCGCCGCGCGCGGGCAGGCGGCTGGCGTAACGCCACAGGTAGTCATGGTCGAGTTCCTCAGCGGACGGCACCTTGAAGTTGCTCACGTGCACGCCCTGCGGGTTCACGCCGCTCATCACATGGCGGATCGTCCCGTCCTTCCCGCCCGCGTCCAGCGCCTGCAGGCACACCAGCACGCCGTGGGTGTCCTGTGCGGCAAGCCGCCGCTGGTAGTCGGCCAGCAGCTCGATGCCGTTCTGGAGCAGCTCGATGCCGTCTTTCTTCTTCACGAAGTCAGCCTTGTAGCCGGGGTCGAAGTCCTTGCCCAGGTTCACCTTTGATCCGGGCTTGACCCGCAGCGGCTTGATCAACTCCGCGAGGCGCCCGGCCCTCTTGTCGGCCATCCCAGTTCCCCTTCCTGATCGGGACGATCAGCTGCGTTACCGCCGCAGGAGTACCTGCCCGATGATCTCCAGTGGATGCCGGGCAGGCCGCCCGGTCCCGTGCTCTATCTGCTGCCGGCAGGAGACACCTGTCGCCGCGATGATCGTCTCCTGGTCTTCGGCCCGGATGGCGGGAAAGAGCCGGAGCTCGCCGATGCTCATCGACAGCTCGTAGTGCTCCGCTTCGAAGCCGAACGAGCCGGCCATGCCGCAGCACCCGGCGTCGACCTCGATGACGTCGGCGCCCGGGATGCTGCGGAGCAGGCCCATCGTTGCGGCGGTACCAGCGAGCGCCTTCTGGTGGCAATGACCGTGGAACAGGACGCGCCGGCCGCTGAGGGCATTGTCCCGCGGCAGGATCAGCCTGCCGGCGCTGATGGCCTCGAGCAGCAGCTCCTCCGGGAGCCGGGTGGCAGCTGCCACGGTTCCCGCTCTCGGGTCGCCGGGCAGCAGGGCCGGGTACTCGTCGCGCAGAGTCAGCAGGCATGACGGCTCCACCCCGACGATCGGCACACCGCGGGCGGCCGCCTCAGCAAGTCGTTCGGCCATGCCCGCAGCCATCTGCCGGGCCTGGTGCACCAGCCCCTTGGACAGGCTGGCGCGGCCACAACAGCCGGCATCCTCGAACCGGACCCGCCACCCGGCGAGCTCAAGGAGCTCGATGGTCGCTCTTCCGGCCGAGGGCTCGGTGAAGGTGGTGAAGGAATCGGCGAGGAATATCAGCTCGCCCTGGGGCGCCTGCGTCTGCGGGCTCGGCCGCCGCCGGAACCAGCTGCGCAGGTCCTGCCGCTGGAACCGGGGCAACGGCCGGGCGGCGCTGATCCCCAGCCAGCGCTCCGCCATCCGGCGGGCGGGCCGCCCGCCGGCGAGGTTCGACAGCGGGAATGCGGCCGAGCCCAGCCGGTTCAGCGTGCGGATGGATCCGAACATGCGCGAGCGGAGCGGGACTCCGTGCTGGTCGTGGTATGCGGCGAGCGCTTCCGTCTTCAGTGCCGCCATGTCGACCCCCAGCGGGCACTCGCTCTTGCATGCCTTGCACTCAAGGCAGAGGTCGAGGATGCCGTGCAGCCGGTCGTCCCCGAGCGCGGCGCGCGGATCGGGCATGGAAAGCGCGTGCAGCAGGGCGTTCGCGCGCCCTCTGGTCGAGTGCTCCTCGTCGCGGGTGGCCATGTACGACGGGCACATGACGCCGGCCGACGTCTTGCGGCACAGCCCGATGTTCATGCAGCGGTCGGCGGCGCCGCGCATCCCGCCCGGGGCCCCGAAGCTGAGCAGTGTCGTGAGCGGCGGCCGGGCCGGCGGCGGCACATCGCGCAGGTGAGCTGTCATGGGGGGCGCGTTCACGATCTTCCCCGGATTCATCCGGTTCTCCGGGTCGAACAGCCGCTTCGTCTCCTGCATGGCCGCGTAGAGGTCGTCGCCGAACACGCGGCGGTTGAACTCGCTCCTCGCGAGCCCGTCGCCGTGCTCGCTCGAGTTGACCCCGCCGTACTCCAGGACCAGCTCACGCACCTGCTCAGCGACCGTGCGCATCAGCTCAGGCTGCCCAGGCACGCTGAGGTCGACGAACGGGCGGATGTGCAGGCACCCGACCGAGCAGTGACCGTAGAAGCCGGCCGTCAGGCCGTGGGAGTCAAGGATCTGCCGGAATCGACTCGCGTAGGAGGCCAGCCGGGCCGGCTCGACGGCGGTGTCCTCGACGAAAGCCAGCGGCCTGCGGGCACCGGCGCCCGCCGCCATGAGCAGGCCCAGGCCGGCCTCACGGACCTTCAGCAGGGCCGCTTGCTCTGCTGACCCGACGGCCCGCAGGGTGTGGTAGCCATGGCCGTGTGCCTGCCAGCGTCCGCCCAGGCGGTCGAGCCGGGCAACCGCCTCGGCCTCGGTGTCACCGGAGAACGTCACGAACAGCAGCGCCTCCGGGTCGCCGTGCAGGATCGAGCCGAGCGATCGGTATTCGATCTTCTGCCGGGACAGCTCGAGTATGGTGCGGTCAAGCAGCTCAACCGCCACCGGCTGGCAGGCCAGCGCGTCCTGCGTTGCCTCGATCGCCGCCTGCACGGACCTGAAATGGCCCACGGCGATGACGCGGAACGGTGGCGCGGGCACCAGCTGGACAGTCGCCTCCACGACGGTGACCAGGGTGCCCTCGGAGCCCACCACGAATTTCGCCAGATCGAGCCCGGCGGATCCGGCCAGCCGGTCCAGCCGGTAGCCGCCGGACTGCCGCCAGAACCGCGGGAAGCCGGTGGCAATGGCCTCCCGGTGGCGGTCGACGAGGCCGGGCAGCTCGCGGCAGATGGTCCCGTCGAGTGTCGGCGAGACGGCGCGGCCGTGCAGTTCCCCCTCGGTCAGCGGCCCGAAGGACGACCGGCTCGCGTCGGCCAGCACGACGTCGAGGGCGAGCACGTGGTCGATCGTCATGCCGTAGCGCACCGACTGGCTGCCGGCCGAGTTGTTGCCGATCATCCCGCCGAGCGTGGCCCGGTTCCTGGTGGAGGTGTCCGGGCCGAACATCAGGCCGTGCCGGGCGCCCGCCAGGTTGAGCTGCTCCTGCACGACGCCGGGCTGCACCCGTGCCACGCGCCGCCCGGCGTCGATCTCGATGATCCTGCTCATGTGCCGGGAGAGATCCATCACGATGGCATGCCCCACCGTCTGGCCGGCCAGGCTGGTCCCGGCGCCCCGCGGCAGCACCGGGACGCCGAACTCGCCGGCGGTGGACACCACGGCGGCCACGTCGGCGGCGTCACGGGGGAAGACGACCCCGATCGGCTCGATCGCGTACATGCTCGCGTCGCGGGAGAACAGGTGCCTGCTGTAAGAGTCGAACCGGACCTCGCCGCCGACCACGCGGCGCAGCGCTTCCGCGAGCTCCGCGCCTTCTCCTCGCTGGCGCGACCGACCTGGCAGGGCCGGCCCGGGCCCAGCGTAATTGCGAAAGGACATACAGATGGCGTACCAGAGTGGCCGGCATGTCCTCCAGATCCCCGGCCGGCGAATGTGCCCGACCGGGTGCTGCGGGCGATGGCAGCGCCCACGATCGATCACCGCGGGCGGAGTCCGCGGACCCGGGTTCACCGGGGCTCCCCGGCATTTCAGGCGGTGGCGAGGAACCGGGCAAGCTCCTCCCGGGTCGGCGCCGTGGCCGGCCCGGGCCTGGTGACCGACAGCGCGGCCGCCGCGTTCGCGCTGCGGGCGGCCGCGGTGTCGGCCGCACCCGCCGCAAGCGCGGCGATGAAGGTCCCGCTGTGAGCGTCGCCGGCGCCGTTCGTGTCGAGCACGGCTACCTGGAAGCCTGGCACATGCACCCATCCGGCGCCCGGGCGGCCGATCAGGCAGCCGTCGGGCCCGGTGCGCACGAGCACCCCGGGTCGGCGGGGCCGGCCGACCCGGTCGGCCCGGTCGGCGAGCGCGGCCACCGCGGCGAGCGGATCCGTGCTGCCCGCGAGGATGGCGGCCTCCCGCGCGTTGCAGGTCAGCCAGTCCGCCCGGCCAAGCACGGTAGCGAGCGCCGCTGCCGGGATCGACCCCACCAGCGGGCCGGGATCGAAGAACATCAGATGGCTGTCGTCCAGCCGTGCCAGCCAGTGCAGGAGCGCGGCCCGGTTGCTGTCATGAACCAGGCCGTAGCCGGACAGGTAGACGGCATCGCGCGCGGCCGGGCTGATACGGTCGAGGTCCCCGGCGGTCAGCGTCGCCTCGGCGCCGCGGCTGGTCAGGAAGGTCCGCTCGCCGCCGGTCTCCACGATCGTGAGCACCAAGCCGGTGTCCAGGCCGCGCTTGACCGGCTGGATGACGTCGATGCCCTCGGCCGCCAGGGCCGCTCTGGCCAGGGTGCCGAACGGGCCGGTGCCGTGAGCGCCCGCGTAGGCGGCCCGCAGGCCCTGGCGTGCCGCGGCGGCCAGCACGTTGAAGCCCCCGCCCGCGGCCGTCCGCGTCTGGCTGGCCAGCACGTCGCCGCCCCGCTCGGGGAGTGCGGGCACGGTCAGGACCACGTCCACGACCACGTTCCCGAGGTGCAGAAGCCGGTCGAATCGGCGCGGCGCCAGGGCGGGCGCGGCCTGCTCACCCTCCCGCATCGCCATCCGCCCGCGCACCGGCTCCGGCCCGCACCGCGAGCAGGCCGGCCGCCAGCCCCTCCAGCCCGAGGTCGGTCAGCGGGGCCACCGCGGACCGCACGCTCTCGGGAAAAGCCTCCACCCCGTGGCAGGCGCCGCAGATCGCGCCGGTCATGGCGGCGATCGTGTCGCAGTCACCGCCCAGCGAGGCGGCCATCCGGCAGGCGAGCCAGGGGTCTTCCGGGCTCGCCGTGGCTACCGCGAACGCCGCGGGCACCGACTCCTGGGTGGCCAGGCTCGTTCCCACCAGCCGGTACACGACGTCCATGACCTCCTCCAGGCCGAGCCCGGAGACCAGGCCGGCCGCCCAGCTGATCCGCGACCCCACGTCCGCGCCCGCGGCCCAGTGCCCGCGCGCAGCGGCGGTGGCCGCCGCGTCCACGGCGGACCGTACCGCCCCGGGCACCGCGGCCCCGTCGATCCCGGCGCTGACGGCCGCCGCCACGGCGGCCGCCCCGGCGAGCGCGATCCCGGTATTGTGCGTCACCTGGCTGGCCGCCACGACGCGGTCCACCAGCAGGCCACGGTCGGCGGACGGGGTCGCGACGCCCACCGGCGTGATCCGCATCGCGGCGCCGTTGGTGGTGCCGAACCTGCCCGCGTCCCCGATGCTGGCGCCGGCCGCGACCGCGTTGAGAGCCTGCTTGGTCGACGGGCCGAGCAGGTCCAGCGAACCCCGGGCGCGCATCGAGCCCTCCCAGGCCAGCAAGGCGCTTGCCAGCTCGGCCGGATCGATATCGCCACGGCCGGTGACGATCAGGCGTGCGAGCAGGACAGCCTGCTCGGTGTCATCGGTGACGGCGCCTGCGGGCAGCCCGGCGGCTAGCGGATGGTCCGGCGGCCCCGGCTCGAAGGCGCTGAGCAGATTGCCGTACCGCGCGACGATGTCCGGCCGGGAGCGCGACTGCGTCGGCATGCCCAGCGCATCGCCGATCGCGAGCCCGTACAGCGCCCCGAGCGCACGCGAGGGCAGCCGCCGCGGCCCACTGGTTTCATGCATGATGGCCAGGTGGAGCCGGTGCCTGCCCGATGGCCTCGGCCAGGCTGATCACCTCCACCAGCGGGCTGTAGAGGCGCAGGATGTCCAGCGTCTTGGCGTGACTCTCGTCGTCGATGCCCGCGCAGGCGTCCGCGACCACCTGCACCTCAACCCCGTCATCGGCCGCCGCCAGGGCGGTCGAACAGCACGCAGCAGTCGGTGGAGACACCGGCCAGCACCAGCCGCCCGCCGCCCAGGATCGCGGACAGTTCGTCGCCCACTTTGCCGAAGGTCGTGGCATCGACCGTCGGGCCCGGCTCACCGGCGAACTCGTCCACGAGCTCGTAGATCCGCGCATCGGGAGGCTGCAGCGCGAACGGCCAGAGCTCGTAGTAGCGGCGCCACGCCCCGGTGGGAACGATCGGGGCCACGAACCTGGTGAAGATGACCCGCGGCCGGTAGGCGCCGACGAGCCGCTGGATGGGGCCCACGATCTCGGCGAACCTCGGCGTGAACCAGGGGCTGTCACTCTCACCGAAGACCCGCTGCATGTCGATGACCGCGAGGGTCGCCTGCCGCTCCCCGGCCGGGCCTGCCTGGCCCGCGCCGTGTACCTGACCTGTGCCGCCTGGCTGGCCCGCGCCGCCTGGCTGGCTGGTCATGTCTGGGCGGCGGCTGGCTCCTGCGGCGCCGTCTCCTGGCTGCGCACGGCCGGGCTGAAGGCCCAGGTCACGACGAACCCCAGCACCAGGGCCACCAGCACGCCCAGGTTGGCGAACGCCCACGCGCCGGACTTCCCGCCGAGGCCGAACGGGCCGAGCAGGTATCCCTGCCAGCTGAGCCAGCTCGCGAGGGTGTTGGTGACCAGTCCCCAGCCGATCACGGTGCTGACGATGACCACCCCGACCGGGAGCCACCGGATGTCGCCGTAGCGGCCGCCCGGGTTGTACAGCTCCGCCTCGGCGTAATCGCGCCGCCGCAGCGCGATGTCGGCGAGCATGACGCCGCACCAGGCGGCGATCGGTACGCCGAGCGTGATCAGGAAGCCCTCGAACTGGCCGAAGAAGTTACCCGCGATGAACACCACGTAGATCGTGCCGAGGGTCATCACCACGCCGTCGATCAGGGCCGCGACATAGCGAGGGACCCGCAGACCGAGCGAGAGCAGGGCCAGGCCCGAGGAGTAGATGTCCAACACCGCGCCGCCGATCAGGCCGAGCACGGCCACGATCGCGAACGGGACCAGGAACCAGGTCGGCAGCAGGACGGTGAGCGCCCCGATCGGGTCGTTGGCGATCGATGCACTCAGCCCCTTGGAGGAGCCGGCCAGCAGCAGCCCGAAGGTGAGCAGGATGATCGGGGCCACCGCGCCGCCGAAGGTCGTCCAGCCGGCCACCCCGGCGCTCGAGGACCTCCGCGGCAGGTAGCGCGAGTAGTCGGCGGCCACGTTGACCCACCCGAGCCCGAAGCCGGTCATCATGAACACCAGCCCCCCGATCAGCGCTTGCACCGAGCCTCCCGGCAGCGCCGATACCGCTGACCAGTGGATCTTGCCCGCGACCAGGATGATGAACATCACCGTCAGCACCCCGGTGACGATCGTGATGACCGTCTGCATGCGCATGATCAGGTCGAAGCCCATCACACCGCCGAAGATGGTCAGCGCCACCACCACGATCATCGCGATGACCTTCGTCGCGGTGCCGCCACCCCAGCCGAGGTGGCCGAAGACCGTGGCGATCGCCAGCGTCGCCAGGATCATCAGGATGGTCTCCCAGCCGACCGTGAGCAGCCACGAGATGGCGGTGGGAAGCTTGTTGCCGCGGACCCCGAACGCCGCCCTGCTCAGCACCATCGTCGGCGCCGATCCCCGCTTGCCGGCTATCGCGATGAACCCGCACAGCAGGAACGAGATGACGATCCCGGCCAGACCGACCACCACCGCCTGCCAGAACGAGATCCCGAACGCCAGCAGGAACGCCCCGTAGCTCAGGCCCAGGACCGAGATGTTGGCCGCGAACCACGGCCAGAACAGGTCACGCGGATGGCCCTTGCGCTCGGCATCGGTGATGACGTTGATGCCGTTCGTCTCGATCTGCAGGGGGCGCGATTCGGCCGCGCCGGCGGTGGCCACACCTCCGGCGCCTTGCGCGTCAGCCATGGCAAGTCCTCCCGGTCGATCTCATCTCGGTGCCCTCACTGGTCCATGATCGCCTTACGCTGGCCCCCATCGATAGGGATATGGGCGCCGTTGATGAAGCGGGCCCGGGGCGAGGCGAGGAAGGCCACCAGGGCCGCGACCTCGCCCGGCTCGCAGATGCGGCCGAAGGGGATGGAGCGCTCGGCCAGTTCGTGCGCCCGCTCCTGTGACACACCCTTGTCGCGGGCGAACGCCTTCTCCAGCGTGTCCCACCGGTCGGTGTTCACCGGCCCGGGGTTGACCGTGTTGATGCGCACACCATGACGCCCGTACTGCTCGGCGACCGACGACGCGAAGTTGATGTCGGCGGCGTTCGCCACCCCCGCGGTCATCTCCCAGTAGCTGGGCTTGAGGCCGTCGTTGCCAACGACGAGGACGATGGCGCCCTCCCCGCGTTCGCGCATGTGCGGGATCACCGCACGCACCGAGCGGACGTAGCCCATGAACTTCAGGTTGAGGCTCGACATCCACTGGTCTTCCGTCAGGTCCTCCAGGAGGCCACCGGGCGAGCTGCCAGCGCAGGTAACCAGGATGTCGATCTTGCCGAAGCGCTGAAGGGTGGCGTTGACGCAGCGCTGGACGTCCCGCGTCACACTCATGTCGCCGGCCATCGGCACCACCGTGCGTCCCGTGTCGGCGGCGATCTGCTTGGCGGCCGCCGCCAGCGGTTCCGCGGTCCGGGCGGTGATGACGACATCGGCCCGCTCCCGCGCGAGATGCTCGGCCACCGCGCGGCCGATCCCCTTGCTCGCGCCGGTGACGAAGGCCACCTTCCCGGCCAGCTGCAGATCCACCGCAACCCCTCTCGCCCTGAACGGACGGCCTCAGCCAGGCTTCGGCAGGATGGTATACCAAATATCAGACCTTCGGAAGGCATCGCCCCGCCGCCCCGCCACCCGACATGGCACGGCTTGCGCCCATGATCACGTCCGGTTTGCCCTGGTTCGCTTGGGCGCAACCCGTGCTAGGTCGCGGATGACCGGCGGTGGAGGCCGCTGCGGACGACCTTGCCGGTGTGATTGCGGGGCAGGGCCGCCAGCTCGAACACCTGCTTGGGGCACTTGTAGGCGGCCAGCGCGGTGCGGGCGTGCGCGATGAGCGCGTTCTGGTCGAAGTCGCAGCCCGGGCGCATCACGACCCACGCGGTCACCTGCTCTCCCCAGTGGATGTGCGGAACGCCAGATACGGCGGCCTCGGCGACCGACGGGTGGCTCTCCAGCACGATCTCCACCTCGTGTGGATAGACGTTGAGCCCGCCGGTGATGATCATTTCCTTGATGCGCCCCCGGATGGCGAGCTGCCCGTTGGCGGGCTCGACCCGGCCGATGTCGCCGGTGCGGAACCAGCCGTCCTGCGTGAAGGCCGCCGCCGTCGCCGCCGGGTCGTTCCAGTAGCCGCCGAAGACCTGGGGGCCGCGCAACTGGATCTCCCCGTCTTGCCCCGCGGCCAGCTCCGCACCCCGCGACCAGATCCGTGCCATCACTCCCGGAAGCGGAACGCCAATGGTGTCGCCGCGCGGCTCCTGGTAGATGTTCGAGACGTTGAGGCCGGTTTCCGTGGTGCCATAGCGGACCAGGGGCAGCCGTCCCAGCACGGCGGGGAGCCGTCCTGCGAGGGCGGGGCTGAGCTGCGCCGAGCCGCACACGGCCAGCCGCAGGCCGTCCAGCACCGGCTTCCCGTGCGGGCCGCCGGCCCCGGTGACGGCGGACGGCAGGCCGTCAGGCCCGGCCCCGGTGACGGCGGACGGCAGGCCGTCAGGCCCGGCCCCGGTGACGGCGGACGGCAGGCCGTCAGGCCCGGTGCCGGTGACGGCGCGCGGCCGGCCGCCAGGCCCGGTGACAGCGTCCAGCAGCGCCTGGTACATGGTTGGCACGCCCAGCAGCACGCTCGCATGGGTCGCCCGCACCGTCTCGATGATGTCGGCGGGGGTGAAGCTGGACCTGATATGGCCGGTGGCCCCGGCGATGAGGGTGGCGTGCACTCCCCCCAGGCCATGCTGGTGGCAGAGCGGGAGGGCGTGCACCAGCACATCGTCCGCGCCCCAGCGCCAGGCCGCCATCGCCGAGCGGATCGAGGTGACCAGCTGGCGATGGGTCAGGGGCACGCCCTTCGGCCGCCCGGTCGTGCCGGAGGTGTAGGCGAGCAGGGCGGTGTCCCCCGGCCGGGCCCGGATCTGGCGGCCGGCCCGGGCAGGCGGTCCGGGCGGCAGCGCGGAGACATCCACGGTCAGCGGCGGCGCGGGCAACCCCTGGAGGAGCCGGGCGGGCCCGCGGTCCGCGAAGGCGATCCGGGCGCCGGAATCGGAGACCAGATGCGCGAGCTCGGGCGCCGTGTAGCCGGGATGGGCCAGCACCACGACCGCGCCTGCCCGCAGCGACCCGAGGTAGCAGCGCAGGAACCCGAGGCCGGACCCGGCGGCGAGCAGCACCCGGTCGCCGGGCTCGAGCCGCCGGGCCAGCCAGCCCGCGACCCGCGCCGCGCCGGCGTCCAGATCCCCGTGCGTGATCGGCTCACCGTCGACGGTGACCGCGACCCGGCGGGGCGCCCGGCCCGCGGACGCGGCGGCCAGCTCCGGGATCGTGGCCTCACCGAGCTGGCCGACGTAAGCGGGCACATCAGCGACACCGGGAAGGTGCGCCCGCCACCCGGCCCGGCTCCACTCGTCGCAGGCATTCATCCCGTGGGCGGCGCCATCGCCTGGGTCCACGCCGACCTGTTAGCCTGCCGTTCCGCGTGCAGCCGGTCGAGCAGGCCACCCGCCGCCGTCACGCTCTTGACCTTTGCCGACGCCCGGGGGTCCTGTGCGGCCAGTTCCCCGGCGATGGCCGCCGCGACCTGGCCGGGGTCGTCATCGACCCGGTTGACCAGGCCCATGGCCAGTGCCTCCGCGGCCTCCACCCAGCGCCCGGTCATCGCCAGCTCCATCGCGGTGCCGCGGCCGACAAGGTCGCTCAGCACCCACGCCCCCACCGCCAGGCCGCGGCCGGCCGGCCCGATCCAGCGCAGCCTCGCCGCCGGCCCCGCGATCCGCAGGTCCGCCGCTGCCGCGAGCTGTGCCCCGCCGCCCACCGCCGGCCCGCTGACCACCGCGATCACCGGCCCCGGCCTGGTGATCATGATTTCGTAGCACTCATACAGCAGGTCGGACACGGTAGCACGGTCGGCGTCGGGGATGTTCAGGTCGGCGCCCGCACAGAACACCGCGGGGTCGGCGCTGCCGATGATCACGGGGGTGGTCTCATCCTGCCGGAAGGCGTCCCGCAGCGCGTGGGCCAGTCCCAGGTCGAGCGCGTTACGCCGCTCCGGGCGCGCCAGCAGCAGCCGCCGGTAGCCGGCGGGGCTGAGCTCCACCCGCAGGTGGGAAGGCGCCATACGCGGCTCCCGGTGGACGGCCGGTGAAGTGCGAAATATGGTATACCAAGTGATCTGAGTGCCCAGGGCGGTGGGAGCACCGGGGGGTGCGGGTGCTTCCCCGGAGAGCCAGCCAGCGCGCACGGGAGGACTGCGGTGAAACCAGCCCCGTTCGCCTATCACCGCGCTGACAGCGTGGGCCAGGCCGTCGCCCTGCTGGCGGGGCTCGGGGACGAGGCGAAGATCCTGGCGGGCGGCCTGAGCCTGGTCCCGATGATGAACCTCCGCCTGGCGCGTCCCAGCGCGCTCGTCGATGTGACCCGCGTCCCTGGCCTGAGCTACCTGCGGGCCACGGCGGATGGCCTGCACATCGGCGCGCTGACTCCGCACCGTGCCGTCGAGATGACCCGCGATCCCGCGGTGACGGCCGGGTTCGGCGTGCTGGCCCGGTCGGCACGGTGGATCGGGCACTACCCGATCCGGGCCCGGGGGACGTTCGGGGGCAGCATCGCGCACGCCGACCCGGCCTCCGAGTGGTGCCTGCTGGCGATGCTGCTCGAGGCGAACGTCGTCCTCCAGGGACCGGCCGGGCGGCGCGTCGTCCCGGCCGCCGAGTTCCTCCAGGGTTACTACATGACGGCCGCCGAACCGGACGAGATGATCACCGAGGTATGGTTCCCGCGGCCCGCGCCACAAGCCGCGCTCGTCGAGTTCGCCGAGCGCCAGGGCGACTTCGCGGTCGTCGCCGCCGCGGTGTCGGTGGACCTCGCCGGCGGCGTCTGCCGGTCGGCGCGGGTGGTGCTCGGCGGGGTCGGCCCGCTGCCCGTCCTGGTCGGCGCCGAGGCCCTGGCCGGCCAGCCGGCCACACCGGAGAGCTGGCGTGCGATGGGCGAGCATGCCGCCGGCCAGATCGAGCCGCCGTCGGACACCCACGGCAGCGGCACGTTCCGGAAGAAACTCGCCGCGACGCTGGTGTCACGTGCGCTGGCCGAGGCGGCCCGGTGGTGACCGGGCGGGCCACGCAGGCCGGGCAGACTGGAGGGGCCGGGCAGACCAGAGGGACCGGGCAGGCCGGAGGGGCCGGGCAGGCCGGGTGGGTCGGGGCGGCGATGGCCCGCAAGGAAGACCGGCGGCTGCTGCGGGGCCACGGCCGGTTCGTGGCCGACCTCAGCCGGGCCGGACTGCTGTCCGCGGCCTTCGTGCGCAGCCCGTTCGCCGCCGCCGCGGTCTCGGGCATCGATGCCTGCGCCGCGCTCCGGGCGCCAGGCGTGGTCGCCGCCTTCACGTCGGCGGACCTCGGGGATCCGTACCTGCTGGCCACGCTGGAGCGCGACGAGTTCGTGCCAACACCGATGCCCTTGCTCGCCGGGGAACAGGTGCGCTTCGCCGGCGAGCCGGTGGCGATGGTCGTCGCCGACGACGCCTACCTGGCCGAGGACGCCACCGAACTCGTGGAGGTCGACTGGGCGCCGCTGCCCGCGGTCACCGACCTCGCCACCGCGCGGGCCGGTGCCGGGCGTCAGGTGCATGCGGGCCTGGTGGGCAACTGCCTCGTGGATCTGCTGATGTTCGACGACGAGCGGCTCGGCGAGATCTTCGCCAGCGCACCGCTGGTCGTCGGCGGATTCTTCACCAGCGCCCGGCTGTCGGCACTCCCGCTCGAGGGGCGCGCCTGCCTGGCCGAGTGGGACGATCGCGACGAGCAGCTGGTGATGCATGTCTCCACCCAGGTCCCGCACCAGGTCCGGTCCGCGGTCGCGCAGGCGCTGGGCCTCCCCGAGCGGGCGGTGCGGGTCATCGCGCCCGATGTCGGGGGCGGCTTCGGGCTCAAATGCGTGGTCGGCCGGGAAGAGGTGACCGTGGCCGCGGCCGCGCTGCGGCTGCGGCGGCCGGTCCGCTGGGTCGAGGACCGGCAGGAGAACCTGACCGCCTCGTTCCACGGGCACGAGCAGCGTTACCAGGTGCGCGCGGCGTTCGATTCCCGCGGCCGGTTCCTCGCCCTGGACGCGGACATCGAGTGCGATGTCGGCGCCTACTCCGCGTACCCGTTCACCTGCGCGGTCGAGCCGCTGATGGCGGCGAGTGAGCTGCCCGGCGTGTACAAGGTCCCGGCGTACCGGGCGCGCGGCCGGGCGATCGCCACCAACAAGGCGCCCACCGCCCCGTACCGCGGCGTGTCCCGGCCGCAGCTCGTGCTGGTCATGGAGCGGCTGATGGAGAAGGCGGCCCTGGCGCTGCACACCGACCCGCTGCGGCTGCGCCGGCTGAACATGATCGGCCCGGGCGAGTTCCCCTACACCGGGGTCAACGGCATCACCTACGACGAGGGCAGCTACCGCGAGTCCCTGGATCTCACGCAGCAGCGGGTGGCGGCAGACGGCTGGCCGGCGGAACGGGACCGGCTGCGCGGCACGGGGCTGCTGGCCGGGATGGGTTACGCCTGCTTCTCCGAGCGCACCGGCTACGGCACGCCCACCATGGCGCTGCGGCGGATGCGGATGACCCCGGGCTACGACACGGCGCAGGTGCGGATGGACCCGACCGGCGAGGTCATCGTCACCACCGGCACCTGCGGTCACGGCCAGGGCCACGAGACGACGTTCGCGCAGATCGTCGCCGACCGGCTTGGCGTCCACCCGGACCAGGTCCGGCTCCGCCAGGGGGATACCGACCTCACCGCCTATGGCTGGGGAACCTTCGCCAGCCGCTCGATCGTGATCGGCGGGGGTGCCGCCGCCCGCGCCGCGGACCTCGTCGCCGGCCGGCTGCGCGAGGTTGCCGGGTGCCTGCTGGAGGCCAGCGCGGCCGACGTGGAGCTGAGCGGGGGCTCGGCCCGGGTCCGGGGTGACAGCCGGGCCGCGATCCCGATCAGCGAGCTTGCCCGGGTCGTCTACTTCCAGACCCACACCCTGCCGGAAGCGCTGCGCTACGGGCTCGAGGCGCAGGCGTCGTTCGACCCGCCGGGCACGTTCTCCAACGCCTGCCACGCCGCCCTGGTCGTGATCGACCCGGGCACCGGCGCCATCCGGCTGCACCGGTACCTGGTCGTGGAGGACTGCGGCGTGGTCATCAACCCGCTCATCGTGGACGGGCAGGTCCGCGGCGGGGTCACCCAGGGGGTGGCGGCCGCTCTGCTGGAGCGGATGCGCTACGACCAGGAAGGGCAGCCGGTCAGCACCACTTTGATGGACTACCTGGCACCGACGGCGGCGGAGATGTGCCCGGTGGACATCGTTCACCTGCAGACCCCGTCACGTTTCAGCGCTACCGGCGCGAAGGGGATGGGCGAGGGGGGCATGATCGGCGCCCCGGCGGCCGTACTCAACGCGATCAACGACGCGCTGCCCGGCGAGGCGGCGGGTTTCGACCACATCCCGGTCCTGCCGGAGGACGTGAGCGCCGCGCTCAGTTCCATGATCACGGGCGATCCCGTGCGGATAGCGCAGGCAATCGTCCGTGATCATGAAGAGAGGGCCGGGGAGGGCGCCGCGTGAAGGACATGCACCGGATCCACCTGCGGGTCAACGGACGTGCACACGAGCTCACCGTGGAGGCGCGCCGGACGCTCGCCGACACGCTGCGCCACGACCTCGGCTACACCGGCACGCACCTGGGCTGCGAGCACGGCGTCTGCGGTGCCTGCACGGTGCTGGTCGACGGCTGCCCGGTGCGGTCGTGCCTGATGTTCGGCGTGCAGGCCGACGGCACCGAGGTGAGCACCGTCGAGGGCCTGTCCACCGGCGAGGAGCTGTCGGACCTCCAGCAGGCTTTCAGCGACCATCACGCGCTGCAGTGCGGATTCTGCACCCCCGGCTTCCTCATGCTCGCCGAGGCATACCTGGCGCAGCGGGGCTCCACCGGCCCCGGTGACCCCGACGAGGCGGAGGTGCGCGAGCTCGTCGCCTCGAACCTGTGCCGCTGCACCGGTTATCAGGGCATCGTCGAGGCCGTGCTGGCCACGGCCCGGTCGCGGCGGCCCGCGGACAGCTCATGAGCGTGATCGGCACCCGGATGCCGCGCAAGGAAGACCCCCGTCTGCTGCGCGGCCGAGGCCGGTTCGGGGACGACTTCAGCGCCGCGGGCCAGGTGTGGGCGCGGGTGGTCCGCTCCCCCATCGCGCACGGGCACCTGCGGCGGGTCGATCTCACCCAGGCCCGCCGGGCGGACGGGGTCACCACGGCCATCGCCGCCGCCGATCTGCCCGCCGGGCTGGCCATCCCGGTACGGCTGGCCGTCCAGGGCGCCGACCTGAGTGACTACCTGCAGCCGGTGCTGGCCGCCGACGTGGTGCGCTATGTGGGAGAGCCACTCGCCGTCGTGGTGGCCGACGACCCGTACACCGCCGAGGATGCCGCCGAGCTGGTCGGGATCGACATCGATGAGGCCCCGGCGGTGCTCGACGCCGCCATGGCGGCCCGTCCGGGCTCACCGCGCCTGTTCCCGGCCGGGAACGTGGCCGCCGATTTCACCCTCGGCTACGGGAACACCGCCGCCGCGTTCCGGCGGGCCGCGCACGTGGTGGAGATCGAGGTGGAGATCGGGCGGCACAGCGGCGTGCCGCTGGAGCCCCGCGCCATGCTGGCCGTCCCGGACCCGCGCACCGGGTCACTGGAGATCTACGGCATGACCAAGGTTCCGGTGTTCAACCGGGACGTGCTCGCCGCCATGCTCGGGATCGACCACGCCCTGATCCATGTCCACGCCATCGACGCGGGCGGCGGGTTCGGGGTGCGCGGCGAGTTCTACCCGGAGGACTACCTGGTGCCGTGGCTGGCCCGGACGCTGGGCCGGCCCGTCAAGTGGACCGAGGACCGTGCCGAGCACCTGGTCGCCGTGAACCACTCCCGGCAGCAGTCGCACCGGGTCGCCGCCGCGTTCGGCCCCGGCGGCCGGATAACGGCCATGTCGGACGAGGTCGTGCACGACAACGGCGCCTACTGCCGGACTCATGGCATCGCGGTACCCGAGCTGACCGTGGCGATGCTGCCCGGCCCCTACCGGGTGCCCGCCTACCGCGGCCGGGTCCGGGTCGTCCTCACCAACAAGACGCCCTGTGGCACCTACCGCGCGCCCGGCCGGTACGAGGGCGCCACCGCACGCGAGCAGCTGCTGGATGTCGCCGCCGGCCGGCTGGGCATCGACCGGATCGAGTTGCGCCGCCGCAACCTGCTGGGCCCGGCGGAACTTCCCCACCGCCGCCCCATGACCACCCTCGGCACCGACATCGTGCTGGACACCGGGGACTATCCCGCGCTGCTGGCGGCCGCGGCGCGGGAGGTGACCCGGCTCGGCTACCACGCCGCGGCCGGCCGGGGCGGGCACGCCGGCCGGCTGCGCGGCCTCGGTGTCGCGGTCTTCCTGGAGAAGAGCGGGCTCGGGCCGGCCGATACCGCCGATGTCACCGTCAGCGAGACCGGCGCCGTCCGGGTGTTCTCCGGCGGGACGTCGCTGGGGCAGGGCATCGAGACCGTGCTCGCCCAGATCGCCGCGGACGCGCTCGGCGTCGGCGCTCATGCGGTGGACGTGGTCAACGGGGACACGGACCTGCAGCCGTTCGGCACCGGCTCGTGGGCATCCCGGTCCACGGTGGTGGCCGGCAACGCGGTGCACAAGGCCGCGGCCGCGGTCAGGACCCGCGCGACGCAGCTCGCCGCCCGGATCCTCGAGGCGGCCGAGGACGACCTGGTGGTCACCGACGGCACCGTCAGCGTCCGGGGCGACCCGGCGGCCGCGGTCAGCCTGGGCGAGATCGCCCGGGCGGCCGCCCCGGCCAGCCCCTATCTCAGGCCCGGTGAACCCGCCGGGCTGGCCGCGCGCCGCCGTTTCGACGTGACGCACATGACCTATCCGTACGGTGTGCACGCCGCCGTGGTCGAGGTCGACCCCGGTACCGGGCGCGTGCGCGTGCTGCGTTATCTCGTGGCCAGCGAGGTGGGCCGGGCCATCAACCCGGCGCTGGTCGAGGGGCAGCTCCGCGGCGGGGCGGCACAGGGGATCGGCGGGGCGCTGCTGGAGGAGTTCACCTACGACGAGGCCGGCCAGCCCACGGCGATCACCTTCATGGACTACCAGCTGCCCACGGCCGCGGAGATCCCGCCCATCGACGTCCTGCTGGCGCAGCTCGCCCCCTCGCCGGGCAACCCGCTGGGCGTCATGGGCGCCGGCGAGGGCGGCATCAGCGCCGCGGGCGCGGCGGTGGCGAGCGCCGTGCGCGACGCGCTCGGCCTCGCCGGCGGCGTGGCGCGGCTGCCTCTCACGCCGTCGCGGGTACGCGGCCTCGCCGACGCCGGGCGGGTCCCGGCACCAGGGCTACCATGAGCCGACGGACCGGCAGGCCATCGGTCACGAGCACGGGAGGCGTCTTGTGCGACCCGCACCCCTGACGCGCGCGGATTCCCCGCCTCCCGTGCTTCCTGGCTATGTCAGCAAGACGGACATGGTGGCCGCTCTCATCCGGCAGCTGATCATCACCGGCGAGCTGCCCGCGGGCGGGCAGTTGCGGCAACGGGACCTCGCCCAGCGGTTCGGGGTCAGCCAGACACCGGTCCGCGAAGCGCTGCGGCGGCTGGAGTCGGAAGGCCTGGTCGTCGGGGACACCCACCGGGGGTTCACCGTGGTGGAGCCGGACGACGGCCCGGTCGAGGAGAACTTCCAGATCCGGGCCGCCCTGGAGTCGCTGGGCGCGTCGCTGGCTGCCCGCAAGGTCGACGCCCGCGGCGTCGAAGCGCTGCGGGCCCTGAACGACCAGATCCGGGCGCTGGGCGACGACGACCCCCGGTACGCGGGCCTGAACCGGGACTTCCACTTCGGTGTGTACGAGCACGCGGGAAGCCCGCTGCTGCTGTCGCTCATGCGGCTGCTATGGGCATCGCTGCACGGCGGCCCGAAGGTGGGGCGCACGCACGCCGAGTCGGCCCGGCAGCACGACGCGATCCTCGACGCGCTGAGCGCCGGGGACGCCGCGGCGGCGTCCGCGAGAACGTACCAGCACATCATGAGCGCGGCACCGGTCACCGGGCGGTAGCGCCCGATGCCGACGATCACGGCCGACGACGGCGTGCGGCTCCACGCCGAGTCCACGGGCACCGGTGCGCCGCTGCTGTTCATCCACGAGTTCGCCGGCGACCACCGGAGCTGGGAGCCGCAGGTACGGTTCTTCTCCGGCGGCTACCGCTGCATCACCTACGCGGCCCGCGGCTACCCGCCGTCGGATGTGCCCGGCGATGGGCCCGCGTACTCGCAGGCACGGGCCGTCGCGGACGCCATCTGCGTGCTGGACGGGCTCGGCGTGGACCGGGTCCACGTGGTCGGGCTCTCGATGGGCGGGTTCACTGCCCTGCACCTGACGCTGCGCCACCCCGGCCGGGTGGCCTCCGCGGTGGTGGCCGGCGCCGGGTACGGCGCCCAGCCGGAACGCGCCGAAGCGTTCCGCGCCGAGTGCGAGGCCATCGCCACCGCGTTCGAGACCGAAGGCGCGCAACGGGTGGCCGCCCGCTACGCGGTCGGCCCCGCCCGGGTGCAGTTCCAGAACAAGAACCCGCGTGGCTGGGCCGAGTTCGCTGCCGCGCTGGGTGAGCACTCCGCGCTCGGGGCCGCCCTGACGATGCGCGGTGTGCAGGCTGCCCGGCCCTCCCTCTACCACCTGCGGGATGAGCTGGCGCAGGTGCGCACGCCGGTGCTGCTCATCGTCGGTGACGAGGACGAGGGATGTCTGGAGGCCGCGCTCATGCTCAAGCGCACCATGGGATCGGCGGGCCTGGTCATCCTCCCCCGGACCGGCCACACTGCCAATCTTGAGGAACCGGATGTGTTCAACGGGGCGGTGGACCGGTTCCTCGCGGCCGTCGAGCGGGGGGCCTGGCGGCCGCGTGATCCGCGGTCGCTGTCGGCATCCACCACCGGAATGTAAACGCTCGCTCAGGACGCCAGGGCGCCCCGCGTGACCGTGCCCGGGGTGGGGTTTACCCGGCCAATTGACGGTTGGAGCTGGACTTAGAAATCGAAAAGATCTCCGCGTGTCGGCATGCATCGGGCGTATGGGGACAGTTACGCTCCCTTCCGTGATCATGATGGCCACGGCGGCAATGAAGGACGCTTACCCGCGCCGGGCATTCCAGGCAGCGCCGATTCCCGCATGGCCCCCTTATCACGGCGGGCCCGAGAGCAGATTGGCGGGCGGGGAAACCGCCCATCAGCGGCCGGGAAGTGGGTGTGCCCGCGACTCTTGGGAGTCGGTCTGGTGCGCTCAATTAGTCGTCACGGCGGTCTCGCCAGAGCCGGGTACGCGCTCCCGGCTGGGATAGCCATTGCCGGGATGCTGCTGTCGGCGGTTCCCTCCGGGGCAGCGGCCGCGACTGTCGCACGTTCTGCGCTCCGGCGGGTGACATATCTCGGGCATTCATTCGAGGTTCCCCGTACCTGGCAGGTAATCGACCTCTCCCGCCACCGGCGGACCTGCGTTCGTTTTGACCGACATGCGGTCTACTTGGGCACTCCCTCACATAATCAGGCATGCCCCAGCTCGGTCGTCGGGACCACCGAAGCAATGCTCATCGGGCCTGCGTCCCGCCACGCGGTGCATGTTTCGGTCGAGAACAAGGTGACCAGGCAGATCACCGTCGTCACCGGGCGGCTCACCGTCACGGCCACATTCGGCACCGATCCCGCCGAGATCGACCGGATCCTGGCAAGCGCGGGCCTGCGACGTCCGGTGGTAAGGACGGCCGTCTCCGATCTCGGCGGCATAGCGGGGGGCACCCGGGCCGCCGGGGTTCCGTCACTGCCGGCGGCGGTCACCGACTTCCAGGGGCGCGGCTTCGACACCTGCGCCGCGCCCAGTGAAACCGCGATGGACACCTGGCGGAGCAGCTCCCCCTACCAGGCGGTCGGGATCTATCTCGGCGGTTCGGACAAGGCCTGTGCGCAGCCGAACCTGACCCCGTCCTGGCTCCGGCATGAGGCCGCGGCCGGCTGGCATTTCTTCCCGATGTACGTCGGACCGCAGGCCGTCTTCGGTGAGCTGAGCAAGTCATCCGCCAGCCAGGGAGCCGCGGCCGCGGCCGATGCGGTCAACCAGGCGAAGCGGCTCGGTTTCGGGCGCCGGACCCCGATCTATTACGACATGGAGGCCTACCTGCCCGGGCAGGGCGGCCGGGTGCTGAGGTTCTTCTCCGCCTGGACCACCACCCTCCATGCGCTCGGGTACTCCTCCGGGGTGTACAGCAGCTCATCATCGGGGATCGCGGACCTGGCTCATCAGTTCGGGCTCGGCCGGTACGCGATGCCCGACGTCATCTTTGACGCGCTGTGGAACGGGCAGGCCAACACCCAGGATCCCGTGTTCGGTCCAGGCGAATGGACCGCCCATCACCGGCTGCACCAGTTCCGCGGCAACGTCACGCGGAGCTATGGCGGCACCACGATGGATGTCGACCTGGATTTCCTGAACGTCCGGCTGTCACCGTCGCCGTCGCCGTCGCCTTCGCCGTCAGCGAGCGGGTCGCCGTCGCCCTCGGTGTCGCCGTCACCGTCGGTCACGCAGCCCAGCGAGACCCCGTCGCCTTTGCCGTCGCCGTCGATCACGCAGCCGGTGCCGGTCACGCCGCCGAACGGGACGCCGTCGCCATCCGCGGCGTTCACGCTGCCCGACGGGACCACTGACGTCTTTTACCGGGGAACCGACGGCGGGCTCTGGTATCTGCGCCACGTGCCGGGCGGAGGCTGGGCCCGCCCGGTTGGCCTGGGCGGGCATTTGGCGTCGGAACCGTCGGCGATAGCCGTGGACAGCGACCACATCAGGGTGTTCTACCGGGGCGCGGACGGGTTCCTGTGGCAGGTGCGGTACACGCCCGCCGGATGGTCCCAGCCGCGGGCACTTTCGAGGATGG
Organism: uncultured Actinomycetes bacterium; assembly: GCA_963741615.1. Taxonomy (GTDB): domain Bacteria; phylum Actinomycetota; class Actinomycetes; order Streptosporangiales; family Streptosporangiaceae; genus UBA9676. The sequence goes on along the minus strand of CAVUIU010000029.1, from coordinate 280,221 downwards.
GTGTGCTCGGCGGCAGGCCGATGGCCGTGGCGCAGCCGGCCGGCGTCATCGACGTGTTCTGGAAATCCCCCGGCGCCCACCTGTCTTATGGCGAGTACAGCCAGGCACATGGCTGGCGCAGCCCGCAGCGGCTGGCCAGCAAGCTCGCCTCCTACCCGTCACCGGTCATCTCGTCGGACGGCGTCATCCAGGTGTTCTGGAAGGGCCAGGGCGGGAGCCTTTGGCATGTGGGCCGCGGGCCGGGCGGCCGGTGGAGCGTTCCCGGGAACCTGGGCATGGGCCAGCTCGGAAGCCGGCCGCAAGCGACCGCCCAGCCGAACGGCACAGTCGAGGTGTTCTGGCGGCGTCACGACAAGACAGCCATTCTGACCGGCTTCCTCAGCGCGGCCGGTCACTGGCGGGGGCCCTTCTCACTCGGCGGCGGCATGCCCCTGTCGCTGCCGACCCCGGTGTCCGCAGGCGGTCTTGTCCACGTCATCTTCAGCGGGAACGACGGCCGGCTCTGGCAGCTGGTGACAGCCCGGTCCGGCAGGCCGGGTGGGCCGCCCCAATTGGTGGCGAAGCGCCTGGAATCGGCACCCTTCGCCGTCATCGGCTCCGGCGGGGCCCGGATCGACGTGTTCTGGAAAGGATCTGGCGGCCAGCTTTGGTGGCTGCGGATGTCACGCGGGAGCCGCGTGTCTTCGCCACGCCAACTCGATGGCCCGAAGCCCTGATGCGGCACGGGGGCCTGCGGCCATGCGGCTCGGGCGCCTCACGCCGCGGGCTGCCGTGCCGAGAACATCGCCCACAGGACCTTTCCCATGTCGGTCGGGACGGTGTAGCCCCACTGGTCGCTGAGCGCGGCGATGACGTGCAGGCCCCGGCCGGTCTCGCCGAGATGCCCCGGCTGCTGGGGGACCGGAGCGGCCCTGCTGGGGTCCGCGACCGCACAGACCACGAACCGCCCGGGCTGAAGCAGGCCTAGCCGGACCGGCCACCCGCAGGTGCCGCCGGAAGCCGGCAGCGCGTGCCGCAACGCGTTGGTCAGCAACTCAGACACGACGATCGCGATGTCCTCGCAGCGTTCCGCCACGCCCCACCGCTGCAAGGTGGTGACGGTGAAATCCCGCGCAGCGCGGACCCCGGTGGCGTCCACTCCAGGCCCGGGGGTGGTGCTCCCCGGAAAGCAGGTCCAGCGGATCGGGGCGAAATCCGGGGAGAGGGGCCAATCCCCGCTCGCCAGGATGGCCATCTCGACTGCTGGTGCCAGCCAGTGGCAGCCCGGCGTCCCGACTGCCGCCGCTGCCAGTGCCCCGGGCTCAAGCACGTCGCGGTCACATGGCTGGATCGCTGCCACGACTCCCCTCCCGCGTGGCACGGCCGGAGCCGCCGGGGTGTTCCCGATGCCGGCCCCGGGCCTGCGACGGGTCCATGGCCGGCTGGCCGCGCGGGGCCAGCCGACCGGTGGTGGCGGCATCCCGCGCGGCCGCGGCCATCAGGGCGGTCCTGATGAGAGACGTGTCCCGGTCCCAGAGCACGACCGGATGGGCGGTCCAGAACCACGCGTCGCTCTGCTGGCATCTCGGGCAGGCGAGCCGCCTCAGCGCATCGACCCGCCACCCTGCTGCGATCGCACGGGCGCGGTTGTCCGCCTCGCCGAGCGCCAGCGGGTCCGCGTGGTGCGATATGCACGCACCCATCTCGCACCACGCGATAGGTATCCGCAGCTCGTCGCCGATCGCCGCCCGCTCGGTGACCGCAACGCCGGCACCCCTCCCGGCCGCGCGGTGGGACGTGCTGGCGGGCGGCGCGGCCGCAGCAGGCCGCGCGGGGACAGCAGACGGCGCCCACACGGCGGGCGGCGCGGCCGTGGCGCGTGGCGCGGGGACCGGGGCCGGCGCCCAGGCGGCGGGCGGCGCGGGCACGGCCGACGGCGCGGGCGGCGCAGGCACGGCCGACGGCGCGGCCGCGGCGGGCGGCGCGGGGACCGCGGCCGGCGCCCACACAGCGGGCGGCGTGGGCACAGCTGCCGGCGCGGCCACGGCGCGTGGCGCAGGGACCGGGGCCGGCGCCCACACGGCGGGCGGCGCGGGCGGCCCAGGGGGCGCGGGCACAGCGGTTGCGCCCGGTTTGTCCTCGGCATCCGATGGCGGCTCGGCATGGCCGTCTTCACGCAACTGGGCGAGCCAGTCCATGGCAACCGCGACCGCGTTCTCGGTCTCGACCTTCATGCGTCACCTCCGACGCAACACCTGTGGGCAGCTGTCCTACAACCGTGATCTGCATGTGCCGGGAACGCCCTTAAACCGCCCTTTAGCGGCATGCGCACCCGTGGGAGGGTGATGCTCCGCGGCTATCCGTGGGCCGTATCGAGATCCGGCCTCATTGCCTTGAAATTACGGTCATAGAAGCGGCTGGATGGCCAGCAGATAATCACCGCTCCAGCGAAGCTGATTATCGTCCGGGGTGCAGGGAGTTTGGGTATATCCCAAGGCAGGCAGCGGCTTCCCTGCGGTGTTTATGCAACATCATGACAATTATCCTCCCCGTCAGTGTCCAGGCTCAGCCCGCTGGTCTCGAATCCCCACCGTTCCCGCCGTAGATCACGATAGGATAAACATCCGGTAAACTTTTGATCATCTTATAAGCCGACATAACAATCCTTGTGGATATTCTTCCATGTTTGTTCGTACACAGGGTGTGGAGGGCGATCTCCCAGGTAACAGTCGCGGCAGGCGTGCGGCTTTCCCGGAGTCCACAGCGTTATCCTCACGTTGCGCACAGATCCGCCGCGTTTCTGCACAAGTCATCCACAGGTTCGTGCACAGACAGGCCGGTGGAAAAAATCGCCAGGCAGCCAGCCGCAGAGGCGACGCGGCGGAGGTCTGGCCGGCTCCGGCCCGCGGCGCGGTCCGTGCGGTGCCGCCGCCGGATGGATCCTTGGATACCCGCCGTGATGCGGATGCCACCGTAAGCTTCTGCGCTCCCCGGCAGCGGCACGTCCGGGATGCGGATGGGCTCAGGGCCCGGATGCCCCCTGGGCACCGAGCACAACGTTCACAGTTGCGCTGTGCAGGTGGCCAGCGACGGCCGTGACCTGGTATTCCCCCGGACGCGCCAGCGGCCCGGTGCCACCGCAGCCCGGTGACGAGGTCCTGCGGTCCCAGGAGACACGAACAACGGCTGGCGTGCCAGTGAGAACGATCATGTTGGACCCGCCGCCACTCACGCAATCCGCCGAACTCCAGACGCGCCGGCCATGAGCGGCAATGACCACTGACACGAACTTGGTGCCCATATTGAAACGGCAGGGCCGGTTGTTCTGGGAGATAGCGTGCACGATGAATCGGGGCGTCTTGCCCATTTGGTACCAGTACTGCGGGGACGAAAGGCGAAGTGTCACGTCTGCCGGGGCACAAGCCGGTGCCCGCCCAGAAGCATGTGACTGCACCGTGCTCGCGTGCGGTGACGGTACTGGGCTCTTGCTCGGGCTTGGCGAAGGCGACGGCCCGGAGGGCGTGCGTTCCACGTGCGCCGGGGTGGAACCCGCTGCTTCCGTGCGGCCAGTGTGGCCGGCCTGGTCTGCCGTTGAGCGAGCGGCGAGCATCCCGTTCGCCGCCCAGCTGAGGCCGGTGAGCAGCCCGATGCCCACGGCAAGGACGAGCACCCGGCGCCGCCAGTAGGTGGCAGGCGAGATCTTCGCGGGGTGGGCACGCGCGCCGCGGGGCTGGCCAGCCTTTCCCCGCCGGTTCTGGTCCATATCACTAACTATGGGAGCGAGCCATCGAATGTAGTTGAAGGCTCGCCGATTCGGACACTCAGGATGCGGCGCCCGGTGCTCACCGGATGTTCCGGGCCGGCTGCCGCGGAGCATGCGTTGCGCTGGTGCTTGCGGGCTGCTTCCCAGCTGCGGCCGTGCCGTAAGCGCACAGGTCGAGCAGCACGCATGCGTCACAGCGTGGCCGCCGCGCCCGGCAGAACGTACGCCCGTGGGTGATCATGGCGACGTGCAGGTCGTACCGGATGCCGGGTGGCACCCGCGGCGCGAGGAGCCGGTGCGCCTTGTCCGCGGCCGTGTTCGCCGGGATCCACCCGAGCCTGGTGGCGACACGATGGACGTGGGTGTCGACGGGGAACGCGGCGCGCCCCAGGGAGAAGACGAGCACGCATGCGGCTGTCTTCGGGCCCACGCCGGGCAGGGAGAGGAGATACGCCTCTGCCGCCGCATCATCGAGATCACGCAGCCGGCCGAGGTCGATGCGGCCTTCACGCTGCTGGACGGCGGTCAGGATCTGCTGGATCCGGTGCGCCTTCTGGTCGGCAATGCCGCCGCAGCGGATCGCGCCGGCTACCTGCTCAGCGGGCGCGTCCGCGACCTGTTCCCAGGTGGGGAAGCTCTGCGTCAGCTGGGCGAACGCCCGCCCGGAGTTGACATCCGAGGTGTGCTGGGACAGGACGGTCGCAACGACCTCGTCGATGACCGGCAGCACCGGCTTGGGGATGAACGCGCCCTGGTAGGCCCGGAGCCGGCGCTGCACCGCCCTGACGCTCTCGGGACCCGGCGCCGTCATGGACCGCTCCTGGCAGCCCTCATGGGCGATCCCGGCGGGCCTTAGCCTGCTGGTACGCGCTTTTCACCCCAGGGCAGGCCGAGGAGCAACTGGAAATGCAGCAACTCACGGGATTGGACGCCTCCTTCCTCGCTCTCGAAACAGCCAACACAACCGGCCATGTCGGGGGGCTGTGCGTGCTGGATCCCAGCGGTGCACCCAAGCCGCTGACCCTGGCCCGGCTGACCGAGGTGCTGGCCGAGCGGCTGCCGCTGGTGCCGGTGCTCCGGCGCAAGCTGCTGAATGTGCCGCTTGGCCTGGACCAGCCCTACTGGGTTGACGATGCCGACTTCGACATTGAATACCACATCCGCGAAATCGCGCTGCCCCGTCCGGGGTCGGACGCTCAGCTGACCGAACAGGTCAGCCGACTGCACGCCAGGCCGCTCGACCGGAGCCGCCCGTTGTGGGAGATCTACCTGATCACGGGCCTGGCCAGGAAGCGTGCCGCCGTCTATACGAAGATCCACCATTCCGCGATCGATGGCGCGTCTGGTGCGGAGCTGCTCACCGTCCTGCTTGACCTCGCTCCGGGCGGGCGTGAACTGCAAGCCGCCGGGCCGTTCCGGCCGGCCAGCCCGCCGGGCCTGCCGGTGCTGGCGGTGCTGGCGGTCGCCCGGCTGGCGTGGCGGCCGGTCCAGACCGTGCGCATCACCAATGAGCTGGTCCGTGTCCTGCCTACGCTGGCGCCGGCGGTGAGAACGCTGGTTGGCGGCATGCTCGGGCTGAACCGCGGCGACGGCGGGGTGATCTCGACCGTGCCGGGCCGCGCCCCGGCGACACCGTTCAACAAGCCGATCACGCCGCACCGCAGGATCGCCCTGCGCAGCGTGGAACTGGACAGCGTCAAGGCGGTGAAGAATGCTTTCGGCGTCTCGGTCAATGATGTCGTGATGGCGATGTGCGCTGGTGCCTTGCGGCGATGGCTCGCAGATCGCGACGCGCTGCCCGGCCAGCCGCTGGTCGCGATGATCCCGGTGTCGGTGCGTGACCCCGCCAGCAGGGGTGCGCTGGGAAACAAGGTGTCGGCAATGCTGGCCACGCTTCCCACGCAGGTCACCGACCCCGGCCGGCGGCTGGAGATCGTGCATTCCGCGACACGAGTCGCGAAGGCCCAGCAGGCGGCGATCCCGCAGGGCCTGGTGGATCAGGTCAGCGACTTCGCCCCGCCGGCGCTGACCGCGCGCGCGGCCCGCGTGGTGTTCGCCACCGGCCTGCTGCACCGGCTGCCGCCGTTCAACATCTGCATCTCAAACGTCCCCGGGCCGAACGTGCCTGTCTACCTCTGCGGGGCCAGGCTGCTGGCGCACTACCCGCTGTCGGTGGTCACCGATGGCCAGGGCCTGAACATCACCGTGGTTGGTTACCTCGGAAAACTGCACTTCGGGCTGGTGGGCTGCCGCGAACTGGTCCCCGATATCGATACTCTCGCCGGTTATCTGGCCGACGAGCTGGGGCTGTTGCTCGAGGCCGCAGGCAAGCGCGCAGCCAGCTGATGGGATCAGCGCTCAGCTGCGGTTGACGGCGAGGACGAGCTTGCCGGTGTTCGCCCCGCTGAAGAGCATCAGGAGCACATCGGGGAAGTCGGAGACGCCGCCGTGCACGATCTGCTCGCGGGCGACAAGCTGGCCGGAGCGAAACCAGCCGGCCAGCTCGGCCATGGCCTGCGGGTACCGGTCCTCGTAGTCGAACACCAGCATGCCGGTCATGGAGGCCCGTGCCACCAGCAGCGCCAGGTAGTTGGCGGGGCCCCGCACCTGCACGGCGTTGTACTGGGAAATCGCCCCGCAGATGATGATCCTGGCACCGCGGGCCAAGCGCGTCAGGACCGCATCCAGGACGTCGCCGCCCACATTGTCAAGGTAGACATCGACACCGCCAGGCGCGTGCCCGCGCAGAGCCACCCGCAGGTTCTCGCTCTTGTAGTCGATGGCAGCATCGAAGCCGAACTCCTCCACCACCGTGCGGCATTTGTCCTGGCCGCCCGCGATGCCGATGACCCGGCAGCCCTTGATCCTGGCGATCTGGCCGGCGACGCTGCCGACCGCGCCGGCGGCGCCGGAGACGACGACCGTGTCCCCCGCCCGGATCCGCCCGACGTCCAGCAGGGCGAAATAGGCGGTCAGCCCGGGCATCCCGAGCGCGCCAAGATAGGTCGCCGGCTCGGCGAGCGAGGTATCGAGCTTGATGACGCCCCGGCCCTCGGACAGCGCATACTCCTGAACGCCGAAAACACCGTAGACGTACTCGCCCACGGCGAAGCCCGTATGCTCGGATGCCGTGACGGTCCCGATCGCGCCGGCCCGCATGACGGCGCCGACCTCGACGGGCGGGATGTAGGAGGCACCGGCGTTCATCCAGCCCCGCATGGCGGGATCAACGGACAGGTGAGAAACCGCCACCACAAACTGGCCGGGACCCGGCACCGGCACCGCCTCGCTCGTGAGCTGCCAGTCGCTGGCCGTGGGCAGCCCGGACGGGCGGGCGGCGAGCCGCACCTGGCGGTTGACAAGGGACACTCGGCGGCTCCAGCGAAACCCTTGACGTGCTGATCACCCTGACCGCACGCAAGCACCCAGCCTGCTGGGTCTCTGCGCCCATTGTCCACCTCCGGTGATCTGCAACCCGGACGGCGTCAGCCGAGTTCCGGGTGATCGGTCATGAACGTCTTGCCGGCCGCCGGCCGGCGCTGCCGGCATGCCCGGTCAGCGGCCCGGCGGCGGGCGGGCCGGCCAGTGGGCCGGGTTCTGTCAGGTGCGTTCCTGCCCGGCCGCTTGCCGTGCTTCCAGCACCGCCAGATCGCGGACCGCGAACCGGTAGTGCTCGATCTCCTCGTCCATCACCACGGCGAGGCACTCGGCCACGGCGTGCTCTTCCTCCGGGTAGCCGGGAGCGGGTGAGCGCTGGCAGCCTCGTCCGAGGTCGTCATCGGTCAGGCCGGCGAGGATCCGCCGCATCACGGCCATCCGTTCCGCGCGGGCCGCCAGGATCTCGGCGTAGCCGGGCTGCGCGGTCAGGTCGATGCCGAGCGCGGCCGCGGCCGCGTGCGGGTACCAGCTCTGCGGCAGGCCGAGCGGGTGGTAGGGCATCGGCTCGTCCAGCACCGTGCGGCTCGCCCAGGCGTCGGTGATGAACACCAGATGGCGCAGCGTCTGCGCGAACGACCACTCGTCGTTCACCTGCCCGGTCAGCGCCGCCGCGGGCAGCCGCCCGGCCCGCCCGGCCGCGTCCGCCCAGAGTCCTTCGATGGTGTCCCACATCGCCCGGAAGTCGTCGGCGTCCTGCCCCTCGCGGAACTGCACCCGTTCCGGGTGCCGCCGGTCCAGTTCGGCGCTGACGAAGCCGGTCACGTTGACGCCGTTGACGGTGACGTTGCTGAGGTAGCCGGAGATGCTGACGTCGACGAGCCAGCCGTCCCGGATCGTGACGCCGGTCAGGTCACAGTCCGTGAACCGCGCGCCGCGCAGGTCCGCGACGTCGAACCGGGCCGCCCGGAACTCGGTGCTGCCGCCGCCGTCGCCGGCGCTGAACCGGTGCGGTCCGAATTGCGCGTCCATCGGGCCATTCTTCCATTCCGGCAGCGGGGCACGCAGCCACCGGCCAGCGGCAGGGCGGCGGGCGAGCCGGCCTGTAGGCCGGGTCTAGATCCTCCGTCCGCGCGACCTGGTCTGATGGACCCTGAACTAGCCGTGACCTGCGGTTACGATCTCAGTAGTTCTCATCTCTTGCCGGACGACAGCACGATGTGCCCGGAATGTGCCCGACACGGCCTGAGCACGGCACAAGGCTGCGAGCGACAGCTTAGGAGATCGTTTCGCCGACCGACGCGACCTCCCCACACCCAGGTCGGGCCCAGTTCTGGTCCTCCGCTGGTATCCGTGAGGGACCGCACTGGCGGACTCATTCTGGCACGCATCTGGCACGGGACGGGGGCGGGCGTACGCTTGAAGCCTGGACTGTGCCTGCGCGCTGACGTTGGTGGGCATCACAAGCCCGGGATCAGCAGACGGAGCAGCGACGCGGCCAGCCTGGCTCGCCATGGCTCTTCCACGAAGTAAGGGAAGGTGAGAATGGTGAAGGCCAGGCTTACCCGGTGGGTTAGCCGATGGCGTGAGCGCCGTCTGGCTCGCGAGCAGACACAGCAGACATCGGCAACACGTCAGGCGACGCGTGACGCACAGGAGCAGCGGTACCACTCCACGGGTCATGGCCCGTAAGAGGCGAGCCGAGTTAGGTACGTCCTCCTGACAAGCGGAAGGTCGACGGTTCGACCCCGCCCCTGACCACTCGATCTGATCAGGCAATTTGGCCTCTCACCTGCGGCAACGCCACATCGGGCCGGTTCGGGCCGCTGCCCCCACGTGCCAGCTCAAGACCCTCGAAGCCCGGCTACGGCGGTCCACTGCTGCACGCGGACTGCACGGCCGCTGCCCGTCAACCGCTGCTTTACGCGCGGGGGCCGTCGCCCTGGCCGTCATCGTCGCGCCGCTTCCTCGCGCCTGAACCATCCGGCGTCCGGCACCCCGGCCGCTGAGCACCTGACCTGCAAGGCGTCAAGGGCCTGGCGCCCCGGACCATAGAGACGATCTACGTTTTGTTGACACCTGGCGGCACGATGCTGGCTGCGACGAATGTGCACGAAATGTGCCCGGTCCGGCTAACCGTCAGCTATCAGTGCAGGTCAGAACTATGGGCGGCGGGCGAGTCGGCCTGTAGGCCGGGTTCTGTCACCCCCGGATTCCTGACCTGCCGTTACTCCCCCGGCATGCCACCTGGCCTGCGCGAACAGTACGGAAGCCTACGGGGCAGCACGGCGCTATTCGGGACCTCATGTGCGCCAGATGTGCGCCACGGCGCGGGGCGATATGGGGGGACCACAGGCCAGGACCCGCCAGCCCGGCAGCGTGAACCCCGGGACCGCGCAGGCTACGCCTGGCCGCGCTGGTCCTCCGGGGTGGCGAACGTGCCGCGGCCGGGGACGGTGTAGGCCAGGCCCTCATCGACCAGGACGCCGATCGCCTTGCGTATGGTCCCGATCGCCAGTCCAGTCTCGCCGACCAGGTACGTGATCGACGGCAGCGGTTCCCGTGGCCCGATCTCGCCGGACTTGATGCGGGCACGCAGGATCGTGGCGAGCTGCTGGTAGCTCGGTTCCGGCGCGTGCGGGTCGATCTCCACGTGGTCAAGCTAGCTGACCAGGTAAGTCAAACCTAGTCAGACTATGCCTAGCATGGCTGACATAGCAGACGTAGTGTCAGGGGGACAGCACACAGCGAGCCCCGGCCAGCGACCGAAGCGCCAACCGGGGCTCTGACCGGAACCGAGGTCCGGCTATGACAGATCATCCCGTACAGAACCGCCGCGAGATAGCAGCACTGAGGCACGACCACGGCGCCAGGTGGCAGATCGAGCACGATCCCGACCTGGACGCGTGGATCGCGGTCCGCAAGAGCCCGGACGGGCGGCACATCCGCGTCCTGGTCGCCCACGATCCCGCGGGCCTGCGCGGCAAGCTGGAAACCGTGGAAGCCGACGAGCCCGGCCCAGACAACCCGCCCGGGGTCGCCCAGCAGGGTGGCGGGTGGATCTCGGGACCATGCACATGAGCGGGGCTCAGCCGGCCGGGCCGCCCCGCGCCTGAACCGTGCAGCAAACTGTGGCCCGTTCCTCCCCAAGAGGAACGGGCCACAGCCCTTACGGGCGTGACCCAAGCCCAGGACGGGGGCTCCACGGGCCCTGGGCCACGCCCCTCGGGGGCCTATGCCGGGCGGATAGTACGTGCGAGCGTGCAGATCCCAACCCGGCGCGTCAATTCCCGTCTCGTCTCGACGCTGGTAGGCCCCTCTGTTTTCATTGCATGACCGTCCCTGCTCCCCCGTTAGTGCCGAAAGGCCCTACCAAGGGTCCCCTCCCGCGCGCTCGCCTGGCACATCCGACGAGCACGCATCCTGAACCGTCCAGCAAGCTGTGGCCCGTGCCCCCCAGGAAACGGGCCACAGCCGTTCCGGCCGTGGCCCAAGCCCACGGCGGGAGGTCGATAGCCTGGGCCACGTCCCCACGGGGGGCCTTATACCGGGCGGGTGGTTGTCGTGAGCATGCACACCAACCCGGCGCGTCAATCACTTCCCAACTCGACGCTGGTAGCCCCTCTGTTTCCATTGCATGACTGTCCCCTGCTCCCCCGTCAGGGCCGAAAGGCCCACCCAAAGGTCCCCTCCCGCGCGGCGCCCCGTGTGCGTTCGTTTACGTGTTCTAATCGTCTTGTGGGGGTGCGGCGGCCAGCCTGGTGGCATTACCCGGAGCAGTGCGAGCACGGGCACGAGTGGGGACCGGGCCTGATCACCGTGTCGTGGGTGCCGTGTGACTGCCCGCCAGCGGTAGCCGCCGACGGTGCCGTGCGCGGGACGGGGCACCTGGCCGTGTACTGCGATGCTTCGCCGGGCTGCCAGTCGGTGTGGTACCAGCCGCGGCACGAGCCGGACGGAGATTAGCGGCCGACGCCGGGGTAGATGATGGAGACACCGCGGCCCGCGGCCCGCCGACGTGAGGGACGGGTCCGCGGGCCGCGGCTCCAGTGCTCGGCGCCGGGGCCGATCCGGTAAACCCGATCCGCGAGGGCGCCATCCGCCCCGGTTGGCACCCCGCTGCACCAGACCCGGGCCAGATAGTAAGGGACGCGCGGCCTGCGCGTCCGGTTTACAGCGAGTGGTCCCGGCGCCGGCGGGTGAGCCGGGGTTTCCAACAATCCGGAACATCAGCGCGCCGTGTAGTACTCACGGAGCGCGGTGAACGCGGCCGGGGTCATCATCGAGCAGGCAGCCCTCAATCAGATCGCAGCAGACCCGCGCCAGGAACGCCGACAACAGCCGCGTATTCGCGTGGTCGAGCAGCACCCGGCGCCTGGTCGTCGTCGAGCAGATGCAGAACAGGGCTCTGTCCCCGCTCAAGACCAGGGCGAGCAAGCGGGTGATCCCCGTTGATGACCTGGTACTGAACGCGGTCACCGCGCACATGCGGCAGTGGCGGCCAGGTCCCGGGCAGCTTCTCATCACCAACCGGCTCGGCAGGCCGGTGCAGCGCAACAGCTTCGGGTTCTGCTGGCGGGAAGCCGTCGAGTCCGCGGGGCTGCCTGCCGGGACCCGGTTCCATGATCTGAGGCACTTTTTCGCCTCGTCCCTGATCGCGGCGGGGCTGCACCCGAAGGTGATCCAGGAACGGCTCGGGCACGCGACGATGGCCGAGACGATGGACACCTACGGGCACCTGTTCCCCGATGCCAGCGAGCACGGCCGCGGCGCTCTCGACGCGATGTTCGCTCCCGCTGGCGTGCGCCCGATGTGCGCCAGCGAACGATCATGAACGCGCAGCCGCAGGCCAGAGCGCAGGCGGCGGGCGAGCCGGCCTGTAGGCCGGGTTCTGTGCACCCGCTGACGCGGGCCGACGGCCATCCATCTGGGACTGCCGTTGCCGGCAGCCTCGTGCGGTCTACCCGCGAGCTCGGGCGGGCCGCCCTCAAACGCTCGCGCAGGAGGCCGAAGCCCCCCTTGTGACCTTGCTCCGGGTGGGGTTTACCTAGCCGCCGCAGTCACCTGCGGCGCTGGTGGTCTCTTACACCACCGTTTCACCCTTACCCCCGGCCCGGCCGAAGGCCGGGCCGGGGGCGGTCTGCTTTCTGTGGCACTGTCCCGCGGGTCACCCCGGGTCGGCGTTACCGACCACCCTGCCCTGCGGAGCCCGGACCTTCCTCACCGGGTTCATCCCGGCGCGGCCGCCCGGCCGGCTCGCCCGCCGCGGCCTCCAGCATAGGCGCTGTCAGGCCATTCCCGGCGGGGAAAGATGCGCCGTGTCGTTCAGGGTGCGCACCACTCCCACTCCCCCGGCATACCAGTCGATCTCGCACAGACAGGCGACATCCAGCTGCATGCGCCGCAGCGCCGCCGGCGGGGCGAGCAACGCGTGCCGAAGCAGGATCTTCATCGGCGTGACGTGACTGACCACCAGTACCGTGGCCCCGGCATGCGCGGCCAGCAGTGAGTCCAGCGCTGCGAGCACCCGTTCCGAGGTCGCGGCGAGGCTTTCACCTCCGGGCGGTGCGGCGCCCGGATCGTCGAGCCAGGCGGCCATCTGCTCCGGCCAGCGCTGCACCGCCTCCGCGTAATTGAGCCCTTCCCATTCCCCGAAATCGGTCTCCGCCCAGCCCTCCCCCACCTGCACGGGCAGCCCGGTCGCCGCGGCGACCGCGCCGGCGGTCCGCCGGGCCCGGTCCAGTGGTGAGGTGATGATCGCCTCGATGCCGCCGCGCGCGGCCAGCCGTGCGGCCGCCGCTTTCGCCTGCTCCAGCCCGGTCCCGGTCAGCGGGATGTCGCCACGGCCGGCGAACCGGCGCCCGCCGGACAGCGCTGTCTCGCCGTGCCTCAGCAGCACCGTGGTGGTGGTCGGGCCCAGCGACTGCACCCAGCCAGGTCCCGTCCGTGCCGCACCTGCGGCCATGCTCCCTCCCCGCGGTCAGCGGCTCAGCGCGCGCCGCCCACCCGGCCACCTTGTCCTGCCGGGCCCGGTGCCGCGCTGTCCATGGCCTCGTTGGCGAGCCGGTCGGCGTGCGCGTTGCGCGAGCGCGGCACCCATGTGTAGCTCACCCGGCCCAGTGCCCGCGCGGCCTCCCTGGCCGTCGCCGCGAGCGGGCGCATGTCGGGGTGCTTGATCTGCCAGCGTCCCGACATCTGCTCGACGACCAGTTTGGAGTCCATCCGGACCTCGACGTCGGCACCATGCGCGAGCCCGGCCGCGGCCCGCAGGCCAGCGATGAGCGCCGAGTACTCAGCCACATTGTTGGTGGCCCGGCCGAGGCTCTCGCTCACCTCGGCGAGCACCTCCCCCGTCGCCGCGTCGCGCACCACGGCCCCGGACCCGGCCGGGCCCGGATTCCCGCGGGAGCCGCCGTCGGCCTCGACGACCAGCCGGCGCGTCACAGACCCGACTCGGGGGTGCGGACCAGAATGCGGCGGCATTCCTCACAGCGGAGCACCTCATCCGGGGCGGCGGCCCGGATGCGGGCAAGGTTGACGGTGTTGAGCGACAGATGGCATCCCTCACACCGCCCGGCCCGCAGGGCGGCCGCGCCGACCCCGTGCTGGGCGCGGAGCTTGCCGTACAGCCCGAGCAGGTCGTCCGGCACGTCGGCGGCGACGCCGGCCCGCAGGCTCTCGGCCTTCTCCGCCTGCTCACCGATCTCCCCGAGAGCCGCGTCCCGCCGGGCGCCGACCTCCTCGCGCTGGCGGGCGAGCGCGCCCTGCTCCTGTGACAGCGAAGCGCGGCGGCCCTCGGCCGTCTCCCGCCGTTCCATCACGTCCAGCACGATCTCTTCCAGGTCGGACTGGCGGCGGGCCAGCGAGACGATCTCCGACTGCAGGTTCTCCAGTTCCCGGGGCGAGGACACCTGCCCGGCGTCCAGCCTGGTCTGGTCGCGCTCCACCCGGGCCCTGACCTGCTCGACATCGGCCTCCGCCTTCGCCTGTTCCCGCCTCAGGTCGCTTTCGGCCGCCTCCAGGGCGGTCAGCTCATCGCGGAGCCCGGCGTCGCGGGCCTCGATCCGCTGGTACTCCTCGAGCTCGGGCAGGCTGCGCCGGCGATGGTCCAGGCGGCTCAGCTCGGCGTCCAGGTCAGCCAGCTCGAGCAGCCGCAGCTGCGCCTCCGGAGATGCTTTCACGAGATCTCACCATAGAGGGTTTTGCCGGCGCCCGGTCCGGCCAACGGCCGTGGCGGGGCCGCTCAGGACGGCAGGACGAGCGTCAGCACCGGCGCGGAGCCGGGCGCGGCGGACCCGCTGGCCGGCCCCACGGTCAGGCCCACCATGTCTCCGGGCGCGATCCCCGACACCACCATGGGGGCGGTCATCCCCCGGTGCGGTGCGGGCAGCATGCCTGCCGCACGGACCCTGTGCACCCCCATCAGCCACACCTGGTAACGCTGCCCGGAGGGGAGGGCCGGCAGGCTCGCGGTGGTGAGCACGAGCGCGCGATCGCGGTGCGACATGACAACGGTGGCGGTCCCGCCCGTCGTCGCCCGGGCCGACATGATGGTCGCGTCCGGGGCGTTCAGGACCGTGGCGATCGCCCGGGTGTGCGCCTGCTCCTGGCTGAGGCGGTGCTGGGTGTTGACGAACAGCCCGCCGAGAACGAGCGCCACCAGCATGCACCCGCCCGCGATCGCCACCGCCATCCTCGGCGCTCTCCGGCTCAGCGCTCGCCAGCCGGTGGCGGACAGGGCCGGCCCCTCCGCGGTCAGCGGCGGCTGCTGGCGGGTCCGGGCCGCCTCGGCGAGCACCTGCTCACGCACGCGACCGGGAGGCGGCACGGCGGTGACGGCCGGGAGCCGGCCGACGGTCTCCCGCAGGCTGCCTGCCTCCTGACGGCAGGCGTCGCAGCCGGCGAGATGCCGCTCGAACCTCACCCGGTCAGCCTCGGTGAGCGCGTCCAGCGCGTAGGCGCCTGCCAGGGTGTGCGGGACCTCCCGCCGGAGCCTCATAGCTCGGCTCCCAGGCAGTCGCGCAGCCGGATCAGGCCGTCCCGCATACGTGTCTTCACCGTCCCGACCGCCACCCCGAGCAGGCCTGCCACCTCGCGGTAGGTGTAGCCGCCGTAGTAGGCAAGAGTGACCGATTCCCGCTGCAGTTCGGTCAGCGAGTTCAGGCAGCGGCGCACGCGCTGGGCGTCGAGCCGGTCTTCCACCTCTTCGGCCACCACGTCGTAGTCGGTCACCGCGACAGCCGCCCGGAGCTCGCGCTGCGCGGCCGCCTCCCCGGAGCGCACCCGGTCCACCGCCCGGCGGTGCGCCAGCGTCATCAGCCAGGTCATCGCGCTCCCCCGATGCGGGTCGAAGCGGGAGGCGGTGCGCCACACCTCCAGCATCACCTCCTGCGTCACCTCCTCCGACTGCGCCGGGTCCCGCACCACCCGGAGCACCAGGCCGAAGACCTGTGCGGCTGCGCGGTCGTAGACGGTGGCGAAGGCACCCTGGTCGCCCCGGGCGATCAGGGCGAGCAGGCCGGCCAGGTCGCTCGGGCGCGCAGGCCAGGGCCGGGCGCCCGGCTGTCCCTCGGTCATGCCCACGTCATCACCCCTACACATGTCATTCGTGGCTGTCCCGGTCTTGGCTTGGCCTATCCGCGATCATCCGGCAATCCGGGTCACTCTCGGCTACGAATAGGTGGTGTGACATCTTCCACTGACCGCCGCGGCGGCATGCCCGGTGGGGCTCGCCGCGGCCGTGGAGTGGCGACCGGCCTGATCACCGCGTGCGTCGCCATGGGCGTCGCCCAGCTGATCGCCGGGATCACCGGACCGCAGTTCTCGCCGGTCATCGCCGTTGGCGGCGTGGCCATCGACTCTACGCCGGCCCCGGTGAAGAACTTCGCCATCTCCACCTTCGGCTCCAATGACAAGAGAGTCCTGGTGACCGGCATCCTTGTGGTGCTGGCCGTGTTCGCCGCCGTGATCGGCGTTGCCGCCCTGCACCGGCTCCGCTATGGACTGGCCGGGCTGGCGGTGTTCACGCTGATCGGGCTGCTGGCGGTGGGGACCCGGCCGAACGCCAGCGCGATCGATGCGCTGCCCATCCTGATCGGGGCCGCGGCCGGGGCGTTCACCATGGTCCGGCTGGTCCGGGCCGCCACCGCCGGGCAGACCGGTCCCGTCGCCGAGGCCGGGCCCACCGTGGCAGCGCCCCCCGCCGGCACCGGCACCACCCCGGCGGCAACCGGCGCCGCGCCACCCCCCGGCGGGTCCTGGGTCCCGTCGGGCACACCGGAGCCGCCCGCCCCGGCCCGGTCCGGGTCCGGGCGGCGCCAGTTCCTGATCACCGGTTCGGTGGCGGTGGGCGTGGCCGGCGCCAGCGCGCTGGTCGGCCAGCGGCTGGCGGGGCCCTCCAGCGCCGTGGTGCGGGCACGCACCACCTTGCGCATCCCGCGCCCGGCTGAGCCGGCCCCGCCACTGCCGGCCGGCGCCAACCTGGATATCCGGGGCCTGAGCCCGTTCGTCACGCCGAACGCCTCCTTCTACCGGGTGGACACCGCGATCCTCCTGCCCGAGGTCGATCCCGCGAGCTGGCAGCTGCGGATCCACGGCATGGTGGATCGCGAGATCACGATCACCTTCGCCGACCTGATCCGGCAGCCGCTGATCGAGCACTACATCACCCTGTGCTGCGTCTCCAACCCGGTGGCCGGCCCGTACATCGGCAACGCGAAGTGGCTGGGAGCGAGCCTGGCCACCCTGCTTCGTTCGGCCGGGATCCGGTCCGGGGCCAGCCAGTTGCTGTGCACCTCGGTTGACGGGTTCACCTCGGGAACCCCCGTCCAGGTAGTCATGGACGGCCGGGACGCGCTGCTGGCGGTGGCGATGAACGGGTCGCCGCTCCCGGTCGCGCACGGGTTCCCGGCCCGGATGGTCGTGCCCGGCCTGTACGGCTACGTGTCGGCCACCAAATGGGTGACCGACATCAACGTGACGACCTTCGCCGACGCGCAGGGCTACTGGGTACCGCGCGGGTGGTCGCAGCAGGCCCCGATCAAAACCGAGTCACGGATAGATGTGCCCAACGGCTCCGCCCCGGTGCCGGCGGCCGGGCCCAGGTCGCCGGCGTCGCCTGGGCGCAGCACAAGGGCATCGACGCGGTGGAGGTGCGCGTCGACGGCGGGCGATGGAACCAGGCCCGGCTGGCCGCGGTGCCGGGGATCGACACCTGGCGGCAATGGGTGTGGGACTGGGACGCCACACCGGGGAACCACACGATCGAGGCCCGCGCCACCGACGCGACCGGCTACACCCAGACCGCGTTTCAGGCACCGCCGGAGCCGAACGGTGCGACCGGCTACCCGAGCGTCGCGGTATCGGTGCAGTAGATCCCGTGCCCCGGGTCAGAGCAGCTGGTCGCGGACCTGGCCGGACAGGTAGGCGCCCAGCCACCGGCCGATCTCGTCCAGGAGGCGCTTGCACTGTGACGCGGGCGCCGGCGGCTGCCCGGGCAGCCCGCCGTCCAGAGTCAGCCAGGTGACATGCTCGCCCAGCCGGATGGTGGCCCGGCGGCCTGCCAGCGTCCCCAGGGCCCCGAGCGCCCCCAGCACCCCGAGCGGCAGCAAGCCCCCTGTGCCGCCTGGCCCGTGGCCCTGCCCGGCCGGGCACATGACCAGGACCGGGCAGGCGATGTCAAGCCCGCGCCGCAGCCTCCGCTGCGCTCCTGACAGCAGCGGCGACGGGCGGGCGGGCGGCCCGTCCTCGGGCGCGGGCGACCTGCCTGGCCTGCCCGCTCTGCCCGGCCACGGCCGCCCGTTGCCGAGCTCGGGACTGGCGAGGATGAGCGCGTCCACGGGCCGGCTGCCCCGGCGGGCGTGGCACCACAGCGCGGCGACAAGGGCGCCGGCCGTGTGCGCGGACACGACCACGGTCTCGATGGCATCGGACGCTCGCAGGTCCGTGACGGCGGCGTCCAGGTAGGCGAAGCACCTGCCCAGCTCACCGGCCGCCCGGTTTCCCGCCGCCGCCGCTGCCGCGCCGCCGCTGCCCACCGCGCGCAGGTCGGCCGCGTAGAAGTGGAAGCCGCGGCTGGTGTACCAGCTCACGAGTTCGGCAGGCACGAAGGAGTCACCGAGGCAGTGCACGTACACCACCGCACGCTTGCTCGGCCGGGCGGTGCGCCGCCGCAGCACGGCCACCCCGTTTCCGTCCGCATCGCCCACGGCCCCCGGGATCAGCAGCGGCACGGTCTCGTAGCCCTCGGCCGGGCGGTCCGGCCAGTCCGGCCTGTCGTGCTCCATGATCAGACCCATGACCCCCCCGTCCCGGTCAGCTCGGGACGTAACGCGTCGGCCCTTTCCTGCGAGTCCCCCCGGGTATGCCACCGCCCAGCACGCAGGGTCATATCGCAGTGTTGCATCGTTACCCGGGTCGAGCAGGGAGAACACGCCAGCGTGCCGCCAACTCCGCGCTGGCCGTAGCCTTCTGGCATGGAAGACGCGGGCGGATTCATCGAGACTGAGCGCAAGTACGAGGCATCAGCCGATTTCGCCCTGCCCGACCTTTCTGGGCTGGAACGCGTCGTGGCGATCACCGGGCCGCGGACGTACCGCTTGCGGGCTGTCTACTTCGACACCCCCGGCTTTGGCCTGGCGTCGGCGGGTATCACGCTGCGCCGCCGCACCGGCGGCACAGACGCCGGATGGCACCTCAAGCTGCCGGCCGGGGTGGACAGCAGGCGTGAGGTGCACGCGCCGCTGGGGCGCAGCACGCATACGGTCCCGGCCAGGCTGGCCGGGCTGGTGACCCGGTGGAGCGGCAGCCAGCCGCTCTCCCCGATCGCGCGGCTGGCGACCACCCGCCGGGTCCGGTACCTGGCCGGCCAGGACGGCCAGGTGCTCGCGGAGATCGCCGACGACCTGGTGACCGGCTCGCTGCCGGCCCCGGCCCGGGCCGGGATGACTAGCTCAGGCACCACCGGGCCGCATGGCCCCGGCCTGCCGGAGTGGCAGGAGGTGTCCCGGTGGCGCGAAGTCGAGGTCGAGCTGGGCCAGGGGCCGCACGACCTGCTTGACACCGCCGGTGAACTGCTGCTGCAGGCCGGTGCGGCGCCGTCGTCAGCCGCCTCCAAGCTCAGCCGTCTGCTCGCCTTGGCCGGGGTGCGCTGAACGTCCGGGTGCCCGTTCCCGGTCAGGCCACGCTGATCACCTCGGCCGGGGACCGACGGGCGGTCGCCAGCGTGGTGTGCACCCGTCCGAACTGGAACACCATCTGCGGCACACCGGCCAGCCCCAGCCCGCTGCGCACCAGGGCCCGGATGGGCGGGAACTCCAGCGGCTCGGTGTTCATGCTGGCGAACACCCAGCCGCTCGCGGCGCGCAGCAGCATCCGCTGCAGCGCCTGGCCGGCCTGCAGCCAGTCCAGCGGCGTGTCTGAGGCGGTCGTCAGGACGGCCGTCGCGGCTGGCGGGGAGCCCAGGTCCTCCGCCGTGCCCCAGCTCCGGCCGAGGTCGAAGTCGCGCTGGGCAAGCCTGCCGCTCACCGAGGATCGGGCGCCTGCCACGGTGAGTGCCGGGTAGGCTCCGGCGCCCACGCCGTCCCTGGCCGTGCTCCCCGGTGGCCTGGTCCAGCGCCGCACCTCCGCCTGGGCCGCCTGCCGCCGCAGCGAGCCCGCGGCGATCACCAGTGCGGCCAGCCGGCAGTAATGGCGGGACTCGGTGATCAGCACCAGCTCGGCTCCCTCCGCGACCGCATCATGCTGCAGTCCGGTGATCAAGCCAGGTGGGATCGGGGCGGTGACGAACGGGCCGCGGTGCGTGTGACGGTGCGGTACCGCCGCAAGCAGATCCCATTCATGGCTGGTCATCTCCGCCTGCCCAGCGAGATACACCCGGGCAAGCAGGCCGGGCCGGGCCGGGCAGGGGAGCAGGCTGACGGCCGGCACATATCCCAGCTGCCGGACGGCCAGCCGGATCCCGTACAGGGCGGCGCCACAGCTGACGAGCATCTCCCGGCCGGTGGGGTCAAGCACCGGCAGGGCGCGGGCGCTGTCGGCATGCAGTTCCAGCGCGGCACCTGCCACGTTGAACCGCCACGGCTGGGTGTTCAGCACTGACGGCGCGCGGGCGGCGGTCGCCACTATGGATGGCAGCTGATCGGGCGGGAACCCCGGGCCACCAGTCCATGGTTGCCCCTGCTGGAGCCGGATGATCTCGGTCATGCTGCCCTCGCCCTCCGTTTCAGCCAGCGTCGCCCCGGCGCGGGGGTAGCGGGCAGGGCCGTATGTCCCCGCCGGCCGGGCCCAACGCCACGCGGCGCCCGCGGCCTCAGCGGAAGCCGCGATGGCGGCCTCAGCGGAAGCCGCGCTTCCGGCCTCAGCGGAAAGCGCGCTTCCGGCCTCAGACCCGAATCCGCGAGTAGGTCGGTGACACGGCCCGGCAAATGCAGATAGGTGCCTCTCTGACCTGGGATGATGATCGCTGCGAAGTAATGATCATCTCAGGCGGAGAGGCACCTACTTGGTGAACAGGATATGCAGCGGAGCGGGCAGATCGCGGCAGCAACCACGGATCGGCGCGCCGGATCCGGCGCTGACGCCGAACGCGGGCCTGGCCGTGATCACCGAGTTGTGCGGGCGGCTCGGCGTGATCGCGGCGCTGGATGCGGCGGTCGGCCCGATCAAGCAGCGCGACCGTGGGTTCGGAGCCGGGGAGCTACTGGCCGGGATCGCGGCGGCGCAGCTGGCTGGGGAGGACTTCCTGACCGGGCTGGACCGCCAGCGCACCGATGCGGCTGGGCAGCAGATCATGCCGGTGCCGGGCCTGGCGGCCACGACCGCGGCGGGCCTGGCCCGGCGGGTCACCCCGGCGCAGTGGCAGGCAGTGGAGACCGGCCTAGCGGCGGTGACCGGGCGGATGCTGGCGCTGCTGCCCGCGGAGCGGGCGGCGGCGCTGGCGGGCGGGCCGGTCACCATCGACCTGGACACCACCGACGTGGAGGTCTACGGCCGGAAGAAGCGGGGCGTGGCCTATAACCACCAGGGCCAGCGGGTCGGGCGGCCGCACGTGGCCAGCTGGGCGGAGACGGAGACCGTGCTGGCCGCCGACCTGGGCGACGGCACCGATGACCCGCGGGCGACCGCGCCGGATCTGCTGCGCCGCGCGCTGTCCACCCTGCCGCACCAGGCACGGCAATCAGGGAGGGTGGCGCTGCGCGCCGACGCCGGGTACTTCGCCGGGGCGCTGGCCCGCGCCGCCCACGATGAGCACATCAGCTTCGCGATCGGCGCCAAGCGGATCGCGCCGCTGTGGCGGCTGCTGGCCGGCATCGCCGACGACGACTGGCACGACGCGATCGACATGGACGGCGCCCAGGTCGCCGTGGCTGAGTACTGCCCGGACTGGTGGCCGGCGAACACGGCGCTGCTGATCCGCCGGGTCCTTTTGGATCCGGCCCAGGTCTCGGCCGACCCGCGGTCCCGGCGCCGCCGCACCCTGCACCCAGACCAGCGGGCCCTGCCGTTCCCCGAGCTGGCCCGTGCCGGGACGATCTACGCCTACAGCTTCATCCTGACCAACCTGGACGTGTCCAGCCCGGACAAGGCGATAGCGGCAGAGCACTGGTACCGGCACCGCACCACGGTGGAGAACCTCTTCCGCGACAGCAAGCTCGGTGCCGCCCTCCGGCATCTGCCCTCCGGATATCCCCAGGTCAACCTGGCCTGGATGTGGGGGGCGCTGCTCGCCGCGAGCATGGCCGCCTGGCTGCACCAGCTCACGGCCCTCACCGCAGGCGAGGACATCCTGGCAGGGCATGGCGTGCGCGGCGGCAAGGCCATGATCGCCACCCTGCGCTGGCGGCTGATCGCCGTCCCCGGCCGGCTGATCCGCCACGCCCGCCACCTGGTGCTGCGGCTGCCGCCCGGCCACGGGCTGCTTCCCGAGGTTCTGGCCCGGCTGCGGGACCTGCCCGTCCCCGCCTGACCTGCGCCTCCCTGAGCCCCGGCTCCCCGTCCTGTCCACGGCCCGCCAGCCCCGACCCGCAGAAAGGCACGCTAATCGCGAACCCGGCGCCGACGCCCGGGCTGTCAGCATGCCGCTACCAGAAATCCTCAACCCACCAAGATCATTTACCGAGGCAGGGGTCAGCTCACTGCGCTACTCGCGGAATCGGGTCAGAGGAAAGTCAGAGGCCACTCCAAGGTCACGCAGACGCGACTCGCGCACACTGCAGGAAGAGCAACCGAGGAGGGGCACCCGCCATGAACGCGAACAACCGGGATGCGCTGTCGGCGGTGGTCGCACGCAAGCGCGGCCGGGCACGGCTGCGCTCAGCTACCGTCGCACTGGGTGCCGCGAGCCTGGTGGGCGCCGCCGCCGTCGCTTACACGCTGCCGGGAACCGTCGCTCACACGACCGCTGTTTCAGCGGCCGGCACGTCCACGGCGGCGGGCACCAGCACCGTCGTGCACACCACGTCGGGCGGCTCCGGCGTCGCCGCCACCACGACCAGTTCCACCACCACGTCGGCAACCACACCGACGGCGAGTTCCGGGGCGAGCCACGCGACATCGGGCGGCTCCTGATGACCGCGGGCACCGCTACCCCGGCTGGACCGGCTGCACCGACTGGACCGGCCCGCCCGGCTGGACCGGCCGCCCCGGAAGCCTCAGCCAGCTGGCAGGCCCTCGGTACGGGGGTCCAGGTCGTCGTCACCGACGGCAGCCTGCTCACCGCGGCGCGCGGGATGCTGGAGGCCGACCTCGCCGCCGTCGATCAGGCCTGCAGCAGGTTCCGGCCGGACTCGGAGATCGTCGCGCTGGACCTGGCGATGGCCGGCGGACCCAGCGTCTGTTTCGGAACAGCGCCGCAACGGGGAGCGCCCCGGCCGGCCGGGCCGGTAGAGGTCAGCCCCCTGCTCGCGGAGGCGATCTCGGTAGCGTTGCGCGCGGCGCGGCTCACCGGCGGCGACGTCGACCCCACCGTGGGCGCCGCCATGAACGCCGTCGGCTACGACCGCGACTTCTCACTCGTCCAGCGGGAGGGCCCGGCGGTGAAGCTGACCGTCCGGGCCGTTCCCGGCTGGCGCCAGGTGGAGTTCGACGAGCAGGCGCGGCTGCTCCGGGTCCCGCCCGGGGTCCAGCTCGACCTGGGTGCCACCGCCAAGGCTTGGGCGGCCGACCGGTCGGCCACCCGCATCGCCGCCGCCCTGGGCTGCGGGGTGCTGGTCAGCCTGGGCGGGGACATCGCGGTGAGCGGCCCCCCGCCGGCCGGCGGCTGGCGGATCCGTGTGCAGGACATCAGCGGCCGTCCCGATGACCCGCCGCCGCCCGGGCCGTCCACGGTCGTCGCCATCCAGGCCGGCGGCCTGGCCACCTCGAGCACCGCGGCACGGCGCTGGCGGCGCGGCGGCGACGTGCTTCACCACATTCTCGACCCGCGCACCGGCCTGCCGGCCACGCCGGTCTGGCGCACGGTCTCGGTGTCGGCGGCAAGCTGCACGGACGCCAACATCGCCAGCACGGCCGCGGTCATCCGGGGCCGCGCGGCACCGGCCTGGCTCACCGGGCTCGGCCTGCCGGCCCGCCTGGTCGATGAGGCTGGCCGCGTGCACACGATTGGCGGCTGGCCCGCCGAAGGAGGTGATGCCCGGTGAACCGCAAGCAGGACCTCGACTGGGCGGTCATGCGGCGTGAGCGCACCCGGGGCCGTATCCGCGTGGCCACCGTCACGGTCGGGGCGGCGGCGCTGGCCACGGCGGGTGTGGTCGCCTACAACCTGCCGGGCCCGGCGCACAAGACGGCATCGGCGAGCAGTGCCGGCACCAGCTCGCCGACGGCGCAGCCGACCCAGGCGGTCAGCAACTCCGGCGACGACGGCGAGGGAAGTGGCACGCAGATCACCACGCCCGCCGCCGCACCGGCCCAGGCCCCGGCCCACAGCACCTCCGGCGGCTCCTGACGGAGAACTCTCGCTCCTGTTGACGCGGCCCCTCGGGCTCAGCTGGCCGGGTCAGGCCCCGGCTTGGCCTCTCCCGGGGCCTGGGCCCGGCTGGCTGGCTCCCCCACCGGCGCCCGGCCCGGCCAGCTGATCTCCCCACCGGCCCCCCGGCCCGGCCGGCTGGCATCCCCAGTGGCCCCCTTGGCCCGGCCGGCTGCCTTCCCCACCGGTTCCTGGCCCCGCTGCGGCACCCCGGCCGGGCGCACCGGCGCCGCCACGGCCACGTTCCGGTACCGCCAGAACTGCGGGATCGCCCAGCAGGTCACGACCGCGGTCGCCACGCTGAGCAGGCCGCCGGACCAGGCGGCGAACTGCGGCCCCGCCAGTGTCGCGACCGCGCCCGACTCGGCATCCCCCAGCCGCGGGCCGCCCTGCAGCCCCGTGAACATCATGCTGTTGACCCGACCCTGCATCTCATCCGGCGTGACCTGCTGCACGATCAGCATCCGGAACACCGACGAGATCACATCGGCGGCGCCCGCCACGACCAGCAGCCCCAGCGCCGCGGGCAGCCAGGAAACCAGCCCGAAGGCGGTGATCGCGAGGCCCCAGCCCACGACGCAGACCGCCACTGCCCGGCCGACCCGCCGGACCCGGCCGACATGGCCGGTGAGCAGCGATCCGATCAGGGCGCCCAGCCCTGGCGCGGCGTTCAGGTAACCGACCACGGTCGCGCCGCCGTGATACACCGTCACCGCCAGCGCCGGGAACAGCGCCCGTGGCATGCCGAACACCATCGCACCGAGGTCGATCAGGAACGCCCCGGCCAGCGGCTGGCTGGACCGCAAGTACCGGATCCCGCCGGCCAGCGAGGCGAGCCCGGCCGGCTGCCCCCCGCCCTCGGGCCGAAGTGCGGGCAGCATGGCCACTGTGATGAACGCCACAGCGAAGGTGGCGACGTTCAGCCAGTAGACGAGCGCGAACCCGGCATGGGCGATGAGCAGGCCGGCGGCTGCCGGGCCCACCACCAGGGTCGCCTGGAACCCCGCGGACTGAAGTGACAGCGCGGCGGCGAGGTCGGCCGACGGCACCAGCCGCCGCAGCGACGACCGTCGCGCCGCCCAGTCCACGCCCTGGAATGCCGCGGCTTCGGCGGTGCAGGCGAACATCGGCCAGAGCTGGGGATGCGCGAGCGTCGCGTTGACGGCCAGCCCGGCGCAGCCGACCGCGAGCAGCACCTGGGTGACCAGCAGGACTTTGCGCCGGTCGAAGGCGTCCACCAGCGGGCCGCCGAGCACCGAGCCGGCCAGCAACGGCACCAGCGTCCCCAGGCTGACCAGGCCCACCATGGCGGTCGAGCCGGTGAGCCGGTAGGTCTGATAGCCGACCGCCACCACAGTCAGCTGATTGCCGACCCCGGCGGCCATCTGCCCGGTCCACAGCCGCCGGAACCCACGGTGCCGCCGCAGCGGGCCGGTGTCCACCAGTGCCCTGCCCACAACCCCGCGCACGCGTGAGGGCAGGGCGGACATGCGGCCTCCGGCGGGGGACGGGGTATCTGGCGCATCCTGCCAGGCCCGGCCACCCAGAGGCAATCTACGGCTCAGAGGCAATTCAGAGGTGCGCTAGAGCAGCCGCTGTACTGGGCCGGCGATGCTCGCAGCAACGTCGGATCAACTGGGAGCACACCATGACCGCGATCACCCAGAGCACCGCGCTCTGGTATGCCAGCCGTGCCACGGGGGTAGTCAGCCTGCTGCTGCTGTCCCTGGTGGTGATCCTCGGCGTCCTGGTCAACCGGCAGGGCAGGCTGCCAGGGCTGCCGGCCTTCGCGGTCACCGGCCTGCACCGAAGCCTGTCCCTGCTGTCTGTCCTGTTCATCGCCGTACACGTGGCCACAGCGGTCATCGACCCCTATGTGAGCATCCGGCTGGCCGCGGTCGTGATCCCGTTCGTCTCCGCCTACCAGCCGTTCTGGCTCGGGCTGGGTGCTGTCGCGCTCGACCTGATCGCCGCGCTCATCGTCACCAGCCTGATGCGGGGGCGCATGTCCCGGCGGATCTGGCGGGGCATCCACTGGCTGGCCTACGCTGCCTGGCCGGTGGCGTTCGTGCACGGCATCGGCGCCAGCCCCGACCTTCGCAGCGGCGGCCTGCGGGTGCTGGCGATCGGTTGCGCGCTGGCGGTGGGCAGCGCCGGACTGTGGCGGCTGGCGGGCAAGACGAGGGAGGTGCCGCGGGCCGAGCGGGCCGCCGTCACGCTCGCGGGAACCCGGCGGCCCCCCCGGCAGGACCGGCCCGGCCGGCCCGGCCAGCCCGCCCCGCGCGGTTCCGGCCGGCCAGCCCACCATGTCCCTGCCGGTGAGGGCGGGCCCCGATGACGCACAGCGCCACGCTGCCCATGCCCCACCCGGGCCGGCCCCCGGCCGGAGATGAGGCCCAGCCGCCGGCCCACGACCCGCGGGATGACTACCCCCGCCCGCTGGCCAGGTTGCTGCCCGCGCACGGGGTGGTGCCGGTGGACCTCGGCACGCACCTGGGCCGCTTCGGGGCACTGCCCTACCGGGGGGCGCCGCGGCGGCTCATCGGCGAGGTGGAGGCGGCCGGCCTGACCGGCCGTGGCGGTGCCGCGTTCCCCACCTACCGCAAGCTGGCGGCGGTGGCCGGGTACGGGCCACCCCCGGTGGTGGTCGGCAACGGCGCGGAAGGCGAGCCCGCCAGCAACAAGGACAAGGCGCTGCTGTGGATCTCCCCGCACCTGGTCCTCGACGGGCTGCAACTCGCCGCCGAGGCGGTTGGCTCGGCAGCGGTTGGCCTCTACGTCCACCGCAACCAGCGACTGCACCAGCGGCTGGCGGCCGTGCTCGCGGAACGTGCCGCGGCCGGCCTCGACGCCGCCCGGGTGGAGCTGATCGAGGCCCCGCCCCGCTTCCTGGCCGGCGAGGAGTCGGCACTGGCGAGCCGGACATCCGGCGGACCCGCCTTGCCGCGCTTCAAGCCCCCGCGTGCCTCGCAGCGCGGTGTCGCCGGCCAGCCCACCCTGGTGCAGAACGTCGAGACGCTGGCGCACCTGGCGCTTATCGCCCGCTACGGTGCCGCCTGGTTCCGCTCGGCCGGCACACCGGACGAGCCCGGCAGCATGCTGGCCACCCTGCATCACGCCGACGGCCGGATGGACGTGGTGGAGACCGAGCTGGGAACCCCCATTGCCGATCTGCTGCCACTGCCGGCGCAAGCCGTCCTGATCGGCGGCTATCACGGCGCGTGGCTGCCGGCCGCCCGGGCGGAGCTGCTGCCCCTGGCCAACGCGGCGCTCCGCCCGCTCGGGGCCGCCGTCGGGGCCGGCGTGCTGGCAGCACTGCCAGCGGACCGGTGCGGCATCGCCGAGACCGCACGGGTGGTCCGCTATCTCGCGCTGGAATCGGCCGGCCAGTGCGGGCCGTGTTTCAACGGGCTGCCGCGGATGGCGGGCGCCCTCGGGGAACTGGCGGGCCCACGGCCGAGCCCGCAGGCCCGGGCCGATCTCGAGCGCTGGTCGGGCCTGGTGGAAGGGCGCGGCGCCTGCCATCACCCGGACGGCACCGTCCGCTTCGTCCGCAGCGCGCTGCGCGTGTTCGAAGCCGAAATGGACCATCACGCGCGCGGGCGCTGCACCGGCACGAACCACCGGCCGTTCCTGCCCCTCCCGGCGGAAACGGTCCCCGGCAACGCGGACTGGAGGTGACATGAGGAAGCAGCTGCGCGTCAACCCCATCGACTGTGCCGGGCACGGGCTGTGCGCCGAACTTCTGCCCGAACTCATCACCCTGGACGAGTGGGGTTACCCGCTCCTGTCGGGTGAGCCGGTGCCCCGCGGTCTCGAACGGCACGCACGTCGGGCGGTCACCGACTGCCCCGCGCTGGCCCTGGCGCTCGCCGATGCGTCCGCAGACCCGCCGCGGTCCTGAGAGCAGGCACAGAAGAAGGGCATACTCCCCGTAGAGGAACGCCGGCAATGCTGGATCGGTGGTGAGTGACGTGCAGGCACAACGACCCATGGCCCCGTCAACGGCCACGGGCGGGGAGAGGCCACCCATGCTGCAGCGTGCCGACGGCACGCCTATCCGGGTGCTGGTGGTTGACGACGAGCCAAGCCTGGCCGAGCTTCTCGCCAGTGTGCTGCGCTACGAGGGCTGGGAGATCCGGACCGCTGGCGACGGAGCCGGCGCCGTGCGGACGGCGCGGGAATTCCGCCCCGACGCGGTCGTGCTGGACATCATGCTCCCCGACTTCGACGGCCTGGAGGTCTTGCGCCGCATGCGGGCCGAGGTGCCGCACGTATGCGTGCTGTTCCTGACCGCGCGTGACGCGGTCGAGGACCGGGTGGCCGGCATTACCGCCGGCGGGGACGACTACGTGACGAAGCCGTTCAGCCTGGAAGAGGTCCTGGCCCGGCTGCGCGGACTGCTGCGGCGGGCGGGGATCGCGCGCTCCCGCAGCGATACCGAGCTGGTCGTGGGCGACCTGACCATGGACGAGGATGCCCGCGAGGTCCGCCGGGGCGGTGAGCTGGTCGAGCTGACGGCCACCGAGTTCGAGCTGCTCCGGTTCCTCATGCGCAACCCCCGCCGGGTCCTGTCCAAAGCCCAGATCCTCGACCGGGTCTGGAACTACGACTTCGGCGGGCAGGCCCACGTGGTGGAGCTCTACATCAGCTACCTGCGCAAGAAGATCGACGCCGGCCGGGAACCGCTGATCCACACCGTCCGCGGCGTCGGTTACGTGCTCAAGCCGGCCAGCTGATGAGCCAGCACGGCAGCAGCCCCGGCCGGGCGAGGACGTCCGGCCTGAATCGCTGGCTGTCCGGGCGGACCCTGCGCGGCCGGCTCATCGCGGGCCTGCTCGCGCTGCTCGCGGTGGCGTGCGCGGTGGTCGGGATCGTCACCTATCTGGTGCTTCACCAGACCCTCATCAACCAGATCGACGCCCAGCTGGCAGCCGCCGGAGGGCGCTATGCCAGCTGCATGGAGGCGAACGACGCCATCGAGAGGGCAGGCGGGGAGGGCAGCGACACGCCGTCGGGGAACTCGCAGCAACCCGGGCCCGCGGAGCAGGACTGCAGCAGGATCGCCGGGCAGTCGGCGGGGACCTTCGGCGCCCGGGTCAAGAACGGTGTCGTCACCGCGCAGGGCGTGGTCGCGGGCACATCCCGGCTGTCGGCTCCGGACAAAGCCGCGCTGGCCAGCCTGAAGCCGGACGGCAACTTCTACACGGTCGAACTCGCCTCCCTCGACGGCAACTACCGGCTGACCGCGATTCCCGGCCACGACGGCGACGTCCTCATCACCGGTCTCCCGCTCGCCGACATGGAGTCGACGATGCGGAAGGTCGAACTCGCCGAGGTCACGGTCTTCGCTGCTGCCCTGCTCCTCACCGGGGTGATCGGCACCGGCTGGGTTCGGCTGTCGCTGCGCCCGTTGCGCCGGGTCGCGGCCACGGCAACCCGGGTCACCGAGCTTCCGCTCGCCAGCGGCGAGGTCGCCCTGCCGGAACGGGTGCCGGACGCGGACCCGAGGACCGAGGTCGGGCAGGTCGGGGCGGCGTTCAACCGGATGCTCGGGCATGTGGAGGCGGCCCTGACCCGGCGGGCGGCGAGCGAGGCGCGGCTGCGCCGGTTCGCCGCCGATGCCAGCCACGAGCTGCGGACACCGCTGGCGGCGATTCGCGGCTACGCCGAGCTGGCCCGGCGCCATCCCGGCCCGGTCCCGCAGGACATCGAGCACGCGCTCCGCCGGGTGGAGTCGGAGTCGGAACGGATGAGCGTGCTCGTGGACGAGCTCCTGCTGCTGGCCCAGCTGGACGCCGGCCGGCCGCTGGCACAGGAGCCGGTTGACCTGAGCCGGCTGGCCATCGACGCCGCCAGCGACGCCCGGGCGGCCGCCCCCGATCACAAATGGCAGCTGGAGCTCCCCGACGAGCCGGTGATGGTCCGCGGTGACGAGCACCGGCTGCGGCAGGTGCTCGCCAACCTGATGAGCAACGCGGGCAGCCACACCCCGCCCGGGACGACGGTCACCGTGGCACTCGCCGTGCCGGGCCCGGGCGTGGGCAGCGTGGTGCTGAGCGTGATCGATGACGGGCCTGGCATCCCCGCCGACCTTCAGCCTGGCCTGTTCGAGCGGTTCGTCCGCGGCGACACCTCCCGGTCACACGCCACCGGCAGCACCGGGCTCGGCCTGGCGATCGTGGAGGCCGTGACGGCTGCCCACGGCGGCAGGGTGGGGGTGACCAGCCGTCCCGGCCGGACCAGTTTCGTCATCACGCTGCCCGGGCTTGGGCGCCCGTCAGGCGCCCGGGCCGAGCAGCCTGGGCGGCCCAGGGCCAGCCACGGATAGCAGGGACGCACCCCGGCCGCCTGTTGGACAGACCCCCCAACTCATACCTAGTATTACTAGGCATGAAGGCTGAGAAGCTCAAGGGCCACCTCGATCTGCTCCTGCTGTCGGTGCTCAGCCGGGGCCCCGGCCACGGATACCAGGTCATCACCCAGCTGAAGGTGCGCAGCGACGGGGCATTCGAGCTGCCGGAAGGGACCGTGTACCCGGCGCTGCACCGGCTGGAAAGCGCTGGCCTGCTCGCCAGCACCTGGGACGTCGTGGCCGGGCGGCGCCGCCGCATCTACCGCCTCACGCTGGCGGGTGAGACCGCCCTCGCCGAGCAGGCGGAGCAATGGCGGGAGTTCAGCGGCTCGATGGCCCGGGTGCTCGGGGCCTTCACGGCCCCGGCGCTCGCCGGCGTGAAGGCGGCGCTGGCGAACCCGGCACCCTGGCCCGGGCCAGCGGCCACGATGACAGGAGGCACGGCGTGACCAGCGGAACCGCGGATGTTCCCGGCGACCTGATCGAGGATTACCTGGACCGGCTGCTGGTCTCGCTCAGCGGCAGCCCACGCCAGGTGCGGCACACCCTGGCCGAGGTGGAGGCGCACCTGCGCGACGCCGTGGCGGAGGGCATCGCCACCGGGCTGCCCGAGGAGACAGCGCAGGCGCAGGCGCTGCAGCGGATAGGCCCCGTGCAGGCGGTGACCGGCTACCCGACGGTCCTGACCCGCCCGTCGGCGGGGCTGCTACGGCGCCTTGCCCTCACCGCGGCCCTGGTCGGCTCGGCCGGGTTCATAGCCATCGGCGCGGCCGGCCTGGTCGGCCGGCTGCTGCAGGTGTCGAGGGGGAACCTGTTCATGACGGCGCCCTGGCCGCGGGGTGCCTACAGCCAGGCGGACTGCACCCGGTGGCTGGCAGGTGATCCCGGCACCACGTCGTGTGTCACCGCCATGCTCGCCGACCACGCCTTCGACTACCTCCTGCAAGCCACGGCCTGCGGGCTGCTCGGGCTGCTCGGGTTCACCGCGTACCTGTACCTGCGCCACCGCTGGCGTGACCTGGCCACCATGACCGCCCTGCCGGCCGGCACGGCCGAACTGCTGGGCGCCGGCCTGGCCGGCATCGCGGCGGTGTTCTTCTTCGGCCAGGTGGTGGACCTCGAGACGATCCAGCACGGCATCGGCGCGGGCACGCCGCTGAGCCTGGCCATCGCCGCCACCGCGGCGGCACTGGCCTTCGCGCTCGCGCTACGGCACTGCCTGCGGGCGGCGCGGCCGCGCGCCGCGTGACGGCCCTGGCCGCCGCCCGCGCCCGGGCGGGAGGCTCAGAGAAGGGGCAGAAGTTCTGCCAAGCGCCCTGAGAATCCGGTTGGGCATCCTGATGGCGACCGGCAGGACAAGATGCCGGCGGATTCGAAGGAGGCACTCCCCATGTCGCCGTTGGTATGGGCAAGTCTCGCACTCGCCGCGTTGTGCTTCGGGACCTGGTACGGGATCCCCATGTGGATGACGGTCAAGCGCCCCGAGCGGCGCCCGGACTTTTCTGAGGCCCGGGCGTACCTCCAGGCCAAGGCCGCTCTTGCCGAGGGCGAGAGCGTCATCACCGTCCCGGCTGCCGGGATGGCGGCCACCCGCCAGCACATGACCGCAACCCGCGCGATCGTGCCGGGCCGCCGCCATGCGGGGGCCGGCCTGGCCAGGCGCGCCCACCCGGTGAAGGCGCGACAGGACACTCGGGTCCCGGCCTGAGGCAGGCCGGCCGGGCGGAAGCCCGGGGTCCCGGTGGGCCAGCGGCCTCCGCCGGCCCGGCCGGCCGGCGGTCACCTGGATGCGCCCCCGGGACCCGGGTCTGCCTGATGACGCGGCAGGAGCCGGGCGAGCACAGCCCGTCTTGCCCGCTGTCCGCGGTCGGGAAGGTCGCGGGCGTCAAGCATCTCGAAGCCGGCGCCGAGCAATGAGTCCGGCTCGCCCGGGCCCAGGCACCATTGGTCGCACAGCCCGGGCCGGGCACGCCGCGCCTCGGCCGTGAACGCCTCCCAGCCGAGCAGGCCGCCGGGCGCCAGCGCGGTGCGGGCCGTGGCGAAGACGGCCCGGTCCCAGTATCCGGTGCACAGCACCAGCGCGTAACGGGCCGCGTCTGGGCGCCATTCCCGCAGGTCGGCCTGCACGAGCGTGATCTGATCACGCAGCCCGCGGCGGCCCGCTTCCCGGCCGAGCAGGCTCAGCGCGAGATCCGAGATGTCCACCGCCGTGACCTCACGCCCGGCAGCCGCCGCCAGGAGCGCCGCGCCGGACGGCCCGCAGGCCAGATCCACCACCGGCCCGTCGGGCGGCGGAACCTCGAGCGCCCGGACGGCGAGCGGATGCGGAACGAACGAGGCGCCGTGCCCGCCGGCGTAACGCGCGTTCCAGCGCAGCCGGTCCGGGTGGCCGGCCAGTTCCTCACCTGGCTGCCGCACGCCTGCCCACGCTACCGGCAGAACTCACCGGCTGCCCGCTACCCGTCGGCGGCTGTGGCCGCCTGATTCAGGCCGGGGTCTCGCGCTCGATCTCGGGCGGGGGTTCCGGCTCGTTCTGCGGCTGTGCGGGCACGATCGCCTGCGCGATGCGCTCGAGCAGCGAGCGCACGGTGGCGGACGCCGCCCGGTGGAGCAATACCCGGTCCAGCCCTTGGCCGAGCGCGGCGAAAGGCGGCCGGTACGCACCGGCCAGTGCCAGCTGGGACGCGTTCTCACCGGCCGCGATCAGCGCGATGTTCGCGTCCAGCACCGGGAACAGCCGGCCCATGACACCGGTGGCCTCCCAGCGCAGGGGCAGCGACAGGCTGCCCTCACGTTCCACCGGCTCCAGCAACAGCACCCTGACCAGCTTGGACGTGCCAAACGTGCTCCCGAGCGGCCCCACCCTGACCAGGCCGGCCAGACCCTCGGAGTAGGCGTATCCGGAGGCGTCGCTGAGCCAGCCACCGTGGGTGAGGCGCAGCAGTTCCGCGCGGGCATCGTCGTAGGCGGCACCGAGCAGGATCTCGTGGCCGACGAACATGGCTCCCTTGATCCCATCCCGGCGCCCTGGAGCGGGAGGGGCGTTGGTCCCTTTCCAGCAGTCCGATCGTCATGACATCACGTCACCCGGCCGTCACGCCCGGCGCACCTGACACGCCCGCGCTGGCCGCATGCTCGCGGCTGGCGGATCCGCTTTGCCCCAAGGTGCGATTTACGGGCCGCCTGCCAGGGCCTACCATGCGCACGTGCCCATGCTGCTGGGGGTTGCCAAGCGCCTGCTGGTCGGGCGCCCCATGCACAGTGATCATCTGTCGCATACCCTGCTCCCGAAACGGATCGCGCTGCCGGTCTTCGCCAGCGACGCTCTCTCCTCGGTGGCCTATGCGACCGAGGAGATCCTGATCGTGCTCTCGGTGGGCGGCATCGCCCTCATCGCTTACACCCCATGGATCGCCCTGGCGGTCGGGGTGCTGATGCTGGTCGTGGTGGCCTCCTACCGGCAGAACGTGCATGCCTATCCGTCGGGTGGCGGGGACTACGAGGTCGCCACCACCAACCTGGGCCCCCGGGTGGGCATCGCGGTGGCCAGTGCGCTGATGGTCGACTACACGCTGACGGTGGCGGTGTCGATCTCCTCCGGCGTGGCCAACCTGGCCTCGGCGTTCCCCGCGCTCGAGCCGCACGTCACGCTGATCGCCGTGGCGGTGGTGGCGGTGATCGCGGTGATGAACCTGCGCGGGGTGCGCGAATCCGGGACGGCGTTCGCCATCCCCACCTACCTGTTCATCGCCGTGGTCGGGCTGATGATCGCCTGGGGGGCCTCCCGGCTGGCCATGGGCGGCCACCTGCAGGCGGAGAGCGCCCACCTGAAGTACACCTCGGCGCGCTCCTTCAGCGGGCTGCTGCTGCTGTTCGTGCTGCTGCGGGCCTTCTCGTCCGGCTGCACCGCGCTGACCGGCGTGGAGGCGATCAGCAACGGTGTCCCGGCGTTCCGCAAGCCGAAGAGCAAGAACGCGGCCAGCACGCTGGCGCTGCTCGGCGTGATCGCCGTGTCGATGTTCGCCGGCGTGACCGCGCTGGCGCTGATCAGCCACGTGCATACCTGCGTCCCGCCGGGCTGCCACCTGCCACCGGGGGTCACCCAGCGCACGGTGATCGCGCAAGTGGGCCGGGCCGTCTTCGGGAACTCCTCGCCGCTGTTCTACCTGCTGCAGCTGTTCACCGCCCTGATCCTGGTGCTGGCCGCGAACACCGCGTTCAACGGCTTCCCGGTGCTGGCCTCGATCCTGTCCCGGGACGGTTACCTGCCACGCCAGCTGCACACGCGGGGGGACCGGCTGGCTTTCAGCAACGGGATCATCATGCTGTCGGGGTTCGCGATCCTGCTGATCGTGATCTTCCAGGCCTCCCCCACCCGGCTGATCCAGCTCTACATCATCGGCGTGTTCGTGTCGTTCGTCTGCAGCCAGACCGGGATGATCCGGCACTGGAACCGCCATCTGCGCACGGAGGCCGACCCCCGGGTCCGGCGGCACATGAAGCGGACCCGGGTGATCAACACGGTCGGCGCCTGCTTCACCGCGGTGGTGCTGGTCATCGTGCTGGTCAGCAAGTTCGCCAGCGGCGCCTGGATCGTCGTGGTGGCGATGCCGGTCATCTGGCTGACGATGCGCGGGATCCACCGCCACTACGGCCGGGTCGCGCTGGAACTGGCCCCGCCGCAGCACCCGGCGATCACCCTGCCCGCCCGGAACCACGCCATCGTGCTGGTGTCCAAGCTGCACATGCCGACGCTGCGGGCGCTGGCCTACGCGCGTGCCACCCGGCCCAGCCAGCTGGAGGCCGTCACGGTCGACGTGGACGAGGCCGAGACCCGCCTGCTGCGCCAGGAGTGGGACAGCAACGACATCCCGGTGCCGCTGATCGTCGTGGCCTCCCCGTACCGGGAGATCACCCGGCCTGTCGTCGACTACGTGAAACGGCAGCGCCGGGAGAGCCCGCACGACATCGTGACCCTCTACGTGCCCGAGTATGTCCTCGGGCACTGGTGGGAGCAGTTGCTGCACAACCAGAGCGCGCTGCGGCTCAAGACCCGGCTGCTGCTCCAGCCCGGGGTGGTCGTCGCCAGCGTCCCCTACCAGCTCCGGTCCGCCTTGGAGCACCGGCAAGCCGGAGTGCCGGCCCCGCGTCCCGGCGCCGTTGCCGATGCCGATGCCGATGCCGCTGAATCTGGCGTGCCGGGGCCAGTCCCCGCCCCGGTCGGCACCGGCCCAGCCGCAGGCGCCGGTCCAGCCGCGGACGCCGGCGCCACCAGGGCGAGTGGCGGCGCGCTGCACCGGCTCACCGCCGACCGCGAGGCCCTGCACGCGGAGGAACTGCGGGCGCAGGCCAGTGAGGTCAGCGCGACTCCCATCGCCGAGTGCCTCGACCACGAGCTTGTCAGCGTCGCGGGGACGCTGCGTGCGGTCACCCTGCGGCCGCGCGGTACCAGCCTGACCATGGAGGCCGACCTGTGGGACGGCAGCGGCAGCCTCACCCTGGTCTGGCTGGGCCGCCGCGACATCCTGGGCGTGCGTCCCGGCCGGCGGATCATCGTGCGCGGACGGATCGCCCGGATCAACGACGAGCGCACCATGTACAACCCGAGTTATCAGCTGCGCCCGGGCCCGGACGCAGATTCCGGCGGGCCGGACTGAAAGCGGTAACCCATGCCGGGCTCGGTGAGCAGGTACCGCGGCCGGGACGGGTCGGGCTCCAGTTTCCTGCGCAGCTGAGCGGCATAGACACGCAGGTAGTTGGCCTCGGTCTGGTACTGCGGCCCCCACACCTCCCCCAGTAGCTGACGCTGGGTGACCAGGCGCTCCCGGTGGCGGACCAGGATCTCGAGCAGCTGCCACTCGGTGGGGGTCAGGCGCACATCGGAGCCGCCCCGGGTTACCCGCTTGGCCGCGAGGTCGACCGTGAAGTCGGGGGTGGTCACCACCGGCTCGTCCGGGGCCGGCGCGGCGCGGCGCACCGCGGCCCGCAGCCGGGCGAGCAGCTCGTCCATGCCGAACGGCTTGGTGACGTAGTCGTCGGCGCCGGCGTCGAGCGCCGCCACCTTCTGGCTCTCCTGGCCCCAGGCCGACAGCACGATGATGGGGGTGCTGGTCCAGCCCCTGACCCCCCGGATCACCTCGATGCCGTCCATGTCGGGCAGCCCGAGGTCCAGGATGAGCACGTCGGGACGGTCACGGGCCATGGCCGCCAGGCCCGACGTGCCGTCGGCGGCCGTGCTCACCTGGTACTCCCGCGCCGTGAGATTGATCCGCAGCGCCCGCAGGATCGGTGCCTCGTCGTCCACGACCAGCACCCGGGTCACGGGTCGGCCACCACCGGGGAGGTGGCCGGGTTCGCCGCGACCGGGAGGGTGACCCTCATGGTGAGCCCGCCGCCGGGGGTGTCGAACGCAGCCACCGAGCCGCCCATGGCGTCCAGGAACCCCTTCGCGACCGCCAGGCCGAGCCCCACCCCATTGCCCGTGCCGCGCTCATCCAGCCGCTCGAACGGCTCGAAGATACGAGTCTTGAGGTGGTCGGGCACGCCGGGCCCGCGGTCCTGCACCTCGAGGACGACGCTGCCGGCGATGTGCTGGGCGCGCATGACCGGATCCAGGCCCGGCGGGGAGTGGCCCAGCGCGTTGGAGAACAGGTTGGCAAGGACACGCTCGAGCAGCACCGGGTCGGTCCGTACGAAGGGCAGCCCGTCGGGCACCATCATCTGCACGCACACGGCGGTGCCCAGCCCGCGCAGTGCCACCGGCGCGACCTCGTCGATCGAGGTGGCGCGCAGGAACGGGCGCAGCGAGCCGGTGGTCAGCCGGCTCATGTCGAGCAGGTTGCCGATCAGCGCGTCGAGCCGGTCGGCCGCGTCCTCGATGGTGGCGAGCAGCGCCGCCTCGTCGTCTGGTGTCCAGGCCACATCGGTCTGGCGAAGGGTGCTGACGCTCGCCTTGATCGAGGCCAGCGGGGTGCGCAGGTCGTGGCTGACCGCGGCGAGCAGTGCGGTGCGCATCCGGTTGCCCTCGGCCAGTGCCTCCGCCTGGGCCGCCTGGGTGCGGAGCCGGTCCCGGTCCAGCGCCGCCCCGGCCTGGGCGGCGAAACCGTCCAGCAGCAGGGCGGTGATCGGCTCGGACTGGCCGGACACCACGAGCGCCAGCCCCGGCCGCACCTCCACCCGGATGGGCCGGGCCGCCGCGGCGGCGCTGCCGCTCACCGCGACCGTCACCCACTGGCCGCGGACCTGCTCGGCAAGCTCCGCCCGGCCGCCCCAGGTGCTGGTCAGGTAACCCAGCAGCGCCGCCGGGGTGTCGGCACCGCCCAGCACGGTCTGCGCCAGCGCCAGCAGCGCCGCCGCGTCCTGGTTGCTGCGCGCCGCGAGCACGGCACGGCGGGCCGCCAGGTGCACCACGCTGCTCACGGTCACGGCCACCGTGACGAACAGCAGCAGCGCGAGCAGGTTCTCGGGCTCGGCGATCGTGAACGTATGCAGCGGCCGGGTGAAGTACCAGTTGAGCAGCAGGCTGGCGGTGACGGCGGCCAGCACCGCGGGCCAGAACCCGCCCACGAGCGCGATGACCACCACGGCGACCAGGTAGATGAGCAGATCGTCGGCGAGGTGCAGGTCAGGCCGCAGGGCGACCAGCGCCACGGTGAGCAGCGGCAGGCCCGCCACCAGCAGCACGCCGACCACCTGGCGCCGGCCGCGGATCCCGGCCGGGAAGCCCCGCACCGGCCGACCCTCGTCACGCACGTCCACAAACCACAGTCTGAACGATGGCGCCCATCTGCGCATCAGTGCGCCGGTGACGGCACCGAGCAGGGTGCACGCACCCATCACGGCCGCCGCGCGCAGGCCGTCCGGGCCGGCCAGGCGCAGCTGGGCATAGGGCGCGCGGGAGAACCCGGTGGCGGTGAACCACCCGATGAGTCCGATCAGCGCGGCGGCGGGCAACTCCGCAGCCGCGGCGACCACGGTCACGATCACCCCGGCGAGGACGACCACCGCGGTGGCCCCGAGCCCGCCGTGGGTGACCGCCGCCGCCGCGCCGACGGCGAGCAGGGCGGCAAACCCGGCGGGCAGCGCGGCGTGCGCCGGAAGCGGGGGCCGCCGGCGAAGCCCGGGGCGCCCTCGGATGTGATCCATCATGTCCAGTGGACAGCGGGACCCGCCTCACACTGATGATCTTGATGTGTTCTTAACGCCGCACCGCCCGATCCTGACGCGGCGCTGACGCCGGGCGCGCCACCGGGCGCCCGGCTCCCGGCCACGAGTCGGTCACGTCCGGGCCAGCTCCGGGCCCGGGCCGGTAGCGGGCTCGGGATACATGTATATACGGTGACGCGGGTCGGGATAAATGGAAATGTCGGGCAGCACACTAGCCGCCGGAGATACACACCGTGAGGCTGACATCGCCCCTTATCGACGAATTCCGCAATTCATCGCCGGCAAGCCGGAAGGTGGCGTCGCCGGCGCCCATCCCATTCGCTTGACCTGGGCCGATGTTCATCACCGCCGCTGGTCATGCTTGCTGAGCCAGTAATTCCAGGCCGATTCGAGCCACGGTAAACTACCGGAGTCGAATCCCCGGATTTACCGGGTCACGGACGGCAGAGAGTTTTAGGCCGGTGGGAAGGGGATTCGTATTTCCCGGTGATGGCGGTGCGGGGTGCCGACGGTCCCGGAGCCGGACGGGCGGACGAGCGCTGGAGGCGCGGTGAGTGACGGGACCTCGTGGGGAACGGAGCCCTTCCCGGTCGGGTCACAGGTCGCTGGTTACCGGCTGGACGCGATGATCGGCCGCGGCGGGATGGCGGTCGTCTACCGGGCGGCAAGGGGGCAGTCGGGGTCGCGGTCTCCGCTGACGGCCGGCTCGCCTTCGTCACCTTGCAGTTCAGCAACACGCTGGCGGTCTTCAACCTGCAGGCGGCCCTGTCGCGCGGGTTCGGGCGGCCGGACCTGATCGGCACCGTCGCGCTGGGGGTGCACCCGGTGGGCATGAACATCAGCCGCGACGGGCGCTGACTGTACGTCGTCTCCCAGCAGCGCAGCAACAGCAGCCAGCAGGGCATGCTCAACGTCATCAGCGTGCAGAAGGCGGGTGTCAGGCCGGCCTCATCCGTGGTGGCCCAGGTCCCGGCCGGCTGCCACCCGGTGCGGGTGGTCACCTCGGGGCACGGCAGCCAGGTCTGGGTTTCGGTCCGCGAGAGCAACGCCGTGCTGTGCTTTTCCGCCAGCAAGCTGCGCAGCGACCCGGGGCACGCGCTGATCGCCCGGGTCCAGGTCGGGCAGTCACCGATCGGGGTGGCCCCGGTGGACGGGGCGCGAGGATCGTGGTCGCCAACTCCAATCTGGCCGGCCGCCGGGGAGTCGCTGCCAGCCTTGCCGTGATCAACGCCTCGGCCGCCCTGGACGGCAAGCCCGCACTGGTCGGGCTGATCAGGTCCGGCTCGCTCCCCCGCCAGTTCGCGCTGGAACCGGACGGGCGCACGCTGCTGGTCACCAACTCCTCCGCCCGGCAACTGGAGGCGGTGGACGTCACGAACCTCCCCTGACGCCACGCTGTTAGCAGGGGGAACTGATATGAGGATCAAGGTCGGGACCGGCACGACGCTGGCGACGGTGATGCTGATCGCTGCGTGCGCCTCACCAGCCGGCGGGGCGGCCAGGACTGACTGGTCAGCGCCGTCACCGCCCCAGGGGCGGCCACCCTCGTCGCGGGGTGGCCCGGCCGGGTGACGGCGCATAGTCTCTTTGTCCACACCTGCACCGGTGGGTGCCTGTTCCGGGTCCGCCGGTGCCGGGGCGCTCGCAACGGGAGGCTGGCATGCGGAGTAGCGGACGATGACGGCGCCGGGGGCGTTCGCCGATGTGGCCGCGCTGCGGGAATGCTGGCATCCGGTGGCCTTCGGCCACGACCTCGCCGACCGGCCCGTTCACGCCGACCTGCTCGGCGAGCCGCTGGTCCTGTGGCGCGGCCCGGACGGGGAGCCGCACGCCAACTCCGACCTGTGCGTGCACCGGGGCACGGCGCTCTCGCTCGGCTGGGTCAACGGCGACGAGCTCGTCTGCCCCTACCACGGCTGGCGCTACCGGGCCGACGGCCGATGCGCCGCCATTCCCCAGCTCGAAGACCCGTCGCGGGTGCCGGCGAAGGCCCGGATCGGCGCGTTCGGCTGCCAGGAACGGTACGGCCTGATCTGGGTCGCGCTGGCAGCACCGCGCTGGCCGCTGCCCGAGGTGCCCGAGCTGGAGGACGGCGGGTGGACGGTGGTGACCGCGGGCCCCTACCGCTGGCGCTGTGACGCCGCCCGCCAGGTGGAGAACTTCACCGACTTCGGGCACTTCCCGTGGGTGCACCCGGGCCTGCTGGGCGACCCCGCACGGCCGGTCGTGCCACGCCACGAAGTACGCACCGAAGGAAACGTTCTGCACTATACGATCGTCCGGCCGGAGGCGCCCAACACCGGTGACTTCCCGGTCTTCGCCAACGAGCAGGCCGGGCCGCCGGAACGCCGCAGCCGCTACGAGCTGCACCTGCCCTACACCATCGCGCTCCGCCTCGGCTGGGGCGGCGAGCGCGGCATGGTGTACTTCTTCGCCTCCCAGCCGGTCACCGCCGACAGCTGTGCCGGGTACGTGCTCATCGGCCGTAACTACAACCTCGACCAGCCCGGGCGGGTGCTGCAGGAGTTCGAGGACACGATTTTCGGCCAGGACCAGATGGTGGTGGAGTCGCAGCGGCCCGAGCGGGTGCCGTTCGACCTGGCAGCCGAGCTGCACCTGAAGTTCGACGCGGTCGCGGTCGCCTACCGCAAGGCCATGCGCCGGAACGGGCTGGCCACCAGCGACGCCATCGGCCAGTTCGCGGGCCCGCCGCAGGGGTGAGCCGGTAAGCCGATGGCGGTGGCGGGCACGCTGCCGCTGATCCTGGTGCCCCGGGCGGGGACCGGATCGATGCGGATCTTCCCGCCGAGGGCGGCGATCCGGTCGGCCATCGCCTGCAGGTCGGCGCCTGATCCTCCGTCGCCAGCGACCTCGAACCGCAGCTCCCCGTCCCGGGCGGACAGGCGCACGCTGGCGCAAGCGGCGTCGGCATGCCCGACGGCGCTGCGCAGCGCCTCCAGCGCGCAGAAGTACACGGCGGCCTCGATCTCCTGCGGATAGCGCCCGATCCCGTCCGCCTCGACCGAAACGGCGATCGCCGCCTTCCGGGCCTGGGCGTCCAGGGCCGCGGCCACGCCCATGTCGGCCAGCAGCGGCGGGTAGATGCCGCGGGCCAGCTCACGAAGGTTCGCCAGCGTCCCGGCGATCTCGGCGATCACCTCGTTCAGCAGCGCCTTCGCCTGCGCCTCGTCCTGGTCCAGGGCGCGGGCCGCCTGGCCGAGCTTGCTGGCCAGCCTGGCCAGGTCCCGCTGCGCGCCGTCCCGCAGATCGCGTTCCAGCCGCCGCCGCTCCCGGTCCTGGGCGGTGACCAGCCGCTCGCGGGAGGCACGCAGGTCGGCGAGCCTGGCCATGAGCTGCTCGGTCAGCCCGGCGTTGCGCAGCACCAGGCCCGCCTGCGTGGCGAGGTTGCCGATCAGCCTGTCCTCGGTGGGGGTGACGGCGTCGCCGCGCTTCTTGGTGACCGACAGCGCTCCCAGCAGCTCACCGCCGTGCCTGACCTCGACCAGCCGGTCGGTACCGGCGGCGGCCGCGGGCAGTGCTCCGCCGGTGAGCGTGATCGCGGGCCGGGGTCCCGCGTCCGCGGGCCAGCTGGCCGCGGCCCGCAGCTCACCGCCGTCACGCAGCCAGACATCGGAGCGGCCGGCGCCGGTCGCCGCCGCGACGATCGCAGCCATCGTCGGCAGCAGGCTCTCGGTGGCGTAGGTGCCTGCCATCTGTTCCGACAGCTGCGCCAGCGCCTGGTACGGCGTGGCCCGCTTCCCGTAGACCAGGCGGTTCGCCAGCCGCTGCGCACGCGTCCTGACCGGCTGGAACGCCACCGCGACCAGCGCGGTCGCCAGGATCGACAGCCCCAGGTCCGGCTGCCCGCCGGACCCGGCGAGGGAGCCGACGCCCACCACCAGCAGTCCGTAGACCGCGGTGATGAACGCGGCCAGCACCGCGTACACCACCGCCTTGCTGATGACGACGTGGATGTCGGACAGCTGTGTCATGGGGCCGGCTCCAGCTGCCGCACCGGCAGCCGTCCCGTTACCGTGGTGCCGCGCCCGGGCTCGGACCGTACCCGCAGGTCGCCGCCGAGGGCAGCCAGCCGGTCGGCCATGCCCTGCAGCCCGGTGCCGTACCCCGCCGACCCGGCGTCGAACCCGGCCCCGTCGTCGGTGACCGAGAACTCCAGGGTGCTATTCCCGGAGGCCAGGCTCACCGTCGCCCGGGAGGCGCCGGCGTACTTGGCGACGTTCTGCAGCGCCTCCAGGGCGCAGAAGTACACGGCGGCCTCGGCGTCCTGCGGATAGCGCCCGGGCCCGTCCGCGTCCACGGTGACCGGGACCGCGGAGCTGCGGACCTGGGCTTCCAGCGCCGCCGCCAGTCCCCGTTCGGCTAGCAGCGGC
Source organism: uncultured Actinomycetes bacterium (assembly GCA_963741615.1). Taxonomy (GTDB): domain Bacteria; phylum Actinomycetota; class Actinomycetes; order Streptosporangiales; family Streptosporangiaceae; genus UBA9676. Next base: position 237,229 of record CAVUIU010000029.1, on the reverse strand, counting down.
GGATAGATGCCGCGCGCGAGGTCCCGCAGGTTCTCCAGCGCGTCGGCGGCGTCGGCCTGAGCCTGGGTGACCATGGCCCGGGCGCCCTCCTTGTCGCTGCCCACCGTGGTCTCGGCCAGGCGTGCCATCACCGACAGCGCGACCAGCTGCTGCTGCGCGCCGTCGTGGATGTTGCGTTCCAGCCGCCGCCGCTCGCTGTCGGCGGCCTCGACGATCCGTTTCCTGGAGGCGGTGAGCTCGGCCATCCGCTCCCTCAGCTGGCCGGTCAGCCCGGCGTTGTGCAGCGCCAGCCCGGCCTGGGCCGCGAGCTGGGCGGCGAGCCTCCGCTCGACCGGGGTGAGCGCCTCGCCGGGACGCTTGGCCAGCGTCAGCGCGCCGAGCCGCTCCCCTGCGTGGCTGACCTCGAACGCCGTGGTGGCGCCGGGGAAGTCCGGCAGCCCGCGCGGCGGCAGCGCGATCGGCTGCGGCGGCGGCTGCGGCTGCGCCGGGTCAACGGCCGGGTAGGCGGCCTCCAGCCGGAGACGGTCACCGGCGCACAGCCAGACCTGCGTCCGCGTGGCCCCGGTCGCGCCGGCCAGCACCTGGGCCAGGTGCGGCAGCAGTTCCTCGGCCGGCATCGTGGCGCCGAGCTGGTCCGCGAACGTGGACAGGGCCTCGTACGGCGTGGCCCGCTTGCCGTAGACCAGCCGGTTCGCCAGGTGCTGCACGCGCTCGCGGACGGGCTGGAACGCGACCGCGACCACCGCGGTCGCCAGGATCGACAGCCCGAACCCCGCGTTTCCCCGCTGGCCGACGTACTGGCCGATGCCGACCACGAGCGCGACGTAGACCGCGGTGATGAACGCGGCCAGCGAGCCGTAGACCAGCGTCTTGTTGACGATCACGTCGATGTCGTAGAGCCGCCGGGTGAGGATCGCGATGCCCATCGCGACCGGGATGCCCGCGAACGCGAGCGAGATGATGCTGTTCTGGTAGTTGGAGATGCTCCCGGTCTGCGGCGCCGCCTGCAGGGGGATGCTGGCGAGGACGCCGACCAGCACGACGACCGCCGCGTAGGCGAGCCATTCGATCTGCTTGCGCACCACGCTGTCCGCGCGGCGGAACCGCACGATCAGCGAGACACAGGCCAGCACGCCGCCGGCGATCGTCAGCGCCTGCCCGGCCTGCAGGGCACCCAGCGCCCGGCCCGCGGGGCCTGCCACCGCCGCCGGGTTGGCCGCGTCGAAGTCGGGCAGCCGCGCGGGCCCGAAGGTCTGCCCGACGGTGGACAGGAGCCACCCCATCACGATCAGCCAGCCCGCCCACCGCCACCGGCGCGAGAGCAGCGAGCCGGTCGGGAACAGCAGCAGCGTCAGGAAACCCAGCGCCAGGCCCGCGAGGAACAGCGGCTGCCCGGTCAGGTCGGCCGCGGCCACGTACCCGGGGGGGCCAGCGGCGCCGTGGGCGGGCAGCCCGGTGGCGGTGCTCGCGAGCGTGTAGGCGAGCGCCGATCCGAGCAGCAGCCAGCCGACCGGGTTGCCCGGCACCCGGGACGCCACCAGCGCCCCGACCGTCGCGAACGCGAGCAGGAACAGGACGACCGCGGCGACAACGAACAGCTGGCTCAGCGCGCTGCCCTGTTCCCCGGCCGAGCGGAACCCCAGGCCGGGGATGAGATGGATCAGTACCACCGCGACCACCAGGCCCCACAGGCAGCGGGCGGCCCAGACCGGCCAGCGGCGGCGCTGAACACCGTGTGCGCGGCTCATGGCGGTATTGTCGCGGTCCCTCCGAAGCAATGAAATGGTACAGGCGCGAGCGTGACCGGTGCCTGGCCACACCGGCGGGGTGGGGGCAGTACCCCCCATCATTGGCCGGTTTCAGGTGGCACCGGGCTCCTGTTAGCGTGAGAAACGGCCGTGCTTGCGCCCCTCACCAGGTCAGCTGGCGAGCCCGGCCAGCACCGTCGCGGTCGCCCTCCAGCTGGGCCGCGGAACCCGCAGCAAGCGGTAGCCGTCAGGCGGCGGAGCCGGCCGCGCTCAGCCGGCGGCGTCAGCGGCCAGGTCGGCGGCGACGGCCATGGCAGCGTTGCGGCCGTTGGCGGCGATCACACCGCCGCCCGGATGGGTGGCGGCGCCGCACAGGTAGACGCCCGGGACGGGGGTACGCGGCCCGAACCGCCGGTCCCACATCTGGGCGGGCAGGCACTCGCCCTGGAAGATATGGCCGCCGCCCAGTCCGGTGCGCCGCTCGATGTCCGGCGGCCCCAGCACCTCCCGCTCCTCGATCAGGGCGGCGGTGCCGGGCGCGAACCGCTCGATCGCGGCGATCACCAGATCACCGATCTCCTCCCGCCGCCCGTCCCAGGTCCCCTCGGCGAGGGTGTAGGGGGCGTACTGTGCGAACACACTCATGACCTGCTTGCCGGCGGGCGCCACGCTGGGGTCGTAGGCGCTGTGGAAATACAGCTCGCACCATTCCGGCGCGGGCCGGCGCGGCTGTCCCGGTATGCCTGCTCGGTGGCGTCGATGCCCCGGCTGATGGTGATCATCGCCCGTTCCGGCCGGTCCCCAGGCCGGGCGGCCGTGAACACAGGGAAGCCGGCCAGGCCGCAGTTCACCTTCACCACCGCGCCCTCCATCCGCCACCCGGCCACCCGCCGCGCGAACTCACCCGGAACATCGGAGGCGCACAGCGCCACGGTGCGGCGCGGGTCGGCGTTGCTGACGACGGCCCGGGCGGCGATACGCGATCCGTCGGCCAGCGCGACGCCCTCCCCCGGGACGATGGCCGCGACCGGCATGCCGGTGACGATCACGGCGCCCCGCTGCTCCGCCGCCCTGGCCAGCGCGAGCGAGATAGTGCCCATCCCGCCCTGCACATACCCCCATGCGCCCCCGCTGCCCTCCAGCCAGCCAGAAGCGTGCATGACCCGGACCGCCGCGGTGCCGGGATCGCGGGGGCCGACCCAGGTGCCGGTGATGCCCTGCCCGTGCAGCGCGGTCCGCAGCCGCTCGTCCTTGACGTGGCGTTCCACCACATCGGCGATGGATTCGGTGAACACCAGGCCGACGAGTTCGGGGTCGTGGCCGAGCAGGTCCTCGATCTCCGCGCGGCCAGGTGCCTCGCCCAGCCAGGTGTCACGCGGGCCCTCCCGCAGCGCCCGCCGCACCCGCGCGAACAGCTCCTGGTAGCGGAGCAGCCCGGCGACATCGCCGGGAGCGATCGTGGCCACCTCCGCCGCGCTGCGCGCGTCGTCGTCCCACAGCGTCAGCGCCGTGCCGTCCTCGAACGGGCACCACAGATGAGGGTCCACGCGATGGACCGCATAGCCGTGCTTTCGCAGCCCGAGCTCGCCCACCACGACCGGGTGCAGCAGGCCCACCACGTAGGCGCAGGGGCTGATCAGGTAGCCGGGGTCGGCGAACGGCCGGGTCAGCGTGCAGGCACCGCCGACCTGCTCGCTGGCCTCCAGGACCAGCACCGACCGCCCCATCCCGGCCAGGTAGGCGGCGGCCGTGAGCCCGTTGTGCCCGGCACCCACCACCACCGCGTCCCAGCGGCGCGCCCGCAGATCAGCCTGGTCCACGCCCGGAGAGCCTAGGGCTCACGCCGCGCATCTTCCAACCACCGGGCATCCTGGAATCATGGTGGCCTGACGTCCGGCGAGCGGAGACACATGGAGAACAGCCTGATCACCCATCCGGATAAGGTGCTTTTCCCGGAGCGGGGAGAGACCAAGGGCGATCTCGCCGAGCACTACCTCAGGGTCGCGGAGCCGCTGATGCGGACCATGGGCGGCCGGCCCGTGCTGCTCCAGCGGTTCCCCGAAGGCGCGGCGGGGCCGTCCTTCTTCCAGAAGCGGGTACCCAAGAACATCCCCGGCTGGCTGCGGACAACCACCGTGGCCACGCCGAACGGCACCACGTCACAGGCCCTGGTCGCCGCCGACATCGACCACGTGCTGTGGGCGGTGAACCTTGGCTGCCTGGGCTTTCACGTCTGGCCGTATCTGGCCGCCGACCCCGGCCATGCCGACGAGCTCCGGCTCGATCTCGACCCCACCCCCGGCGTGGATTTCAGCCACATCCGGTGGGCCGCTCACGAGCTGGAGCTCCTGCTCGGCGAGGTCGGCATCACCGGCTACCCGAAGACGACCGGCAACCGCGGCCTGCACATCTATGTGCGGCTGGAGCCGCGCTGGGACTCCTATCAGGTACGCGCCGCCGCCGTTGCCGTCGCCCGCGAGCTGGAGCGCCGCAGGCCCGACCTGATCACCGCCGCGTGGTGGAAGGAGGAACGAGGCCAGCGGGTGTTCGTCGACTTCAACCAGAACGCGCCGCACAAGACGGTCTTCGGGGCGTGGTCGGTCCGTGCGCGCCCCGGTGCGCAGGTGTTGACCCCGGTCACCTGGGCGGAAATCGACGACATCCACCCGGACCAGTTCACGGTCGCATCCCTGCCCGCCCGCCTCGCCGCCGTCGGCGACCCATGGCTCGGCATGAACGACCACCCGCAGTCGCTGGAGCCGCTGCTGGCCATGAGCGAGCAGGACCTCGCGCGGGGACTGCCCGACGCGCCATGGCCGCCGGTCTACCCGAAGCAGCCGGGCGAACTGCCCCGCGTCGCGCCCAGCCGCGCCAAGAAGTCCTGACCAGGCTCAGCGCCGGGCCGGGCCCTGCCGTACCAGCCGCCACCAGGCGAGGAGCGTGAACAACAGCCCGAGCACGAGCAGGGCGGCCATGTTGATCAGCCACTGGCGCCCGGTGTGTGCCCACAGGGTGTCCACGGTGGACCCGGGCGTGGGGGGGAAGATCTTGTTGAGGTTCGAGGTCGAGGCGGTCAGCGCGTATCCCCAGCGGGACGGCGACAGCCACGCGACCTGTTCCAGGCCCGCCTTACCGGCGATCGCGAACACCCCGCCGGTCAGGATGACCTCGACCACCACCACCACCATCAGGATCGGCATGGTCTTCTCGGACGTGTTGACCGATGCCGAGATGAGCAGGCCCAGTGCCATGGATACGACGGCGAGCAGGGCCAGCGCGATGATCAGTTCCGCCAGCGGCACCGCATGGATGACCGATCCGCTCGTCGGCAGCTTCCGGCCGATCAGGCCGATCAGCACCATGATCCCGGCCTGCAGGCCGCAGATGAACCCCAGCACGGCCAGTTTGGAGGACAGGTAGGCGAAGGTGGACAGGCCGGCCGCACGTTCGCGGCTGTAAATGGCACGTTCCTTGACCAGCTCCCTGACCGCGTTGAACGCCCCGGCGAAACAGGCGCAGATGACGAGGATCAGCAGCAGCGACGACGCGGCGTCGTTGGTGGCCGCCAGCGCATGGCCGACGGCGTGGGCGGCCCCGGTCGCGTGGACGGACGCGGGCGCGGTCGCATGGGCTGACGCATGGCCTGTCGCATGGGCCGACGCGTGGGCCGACGCGGTGCTGGCCGGCTGCGCCGCCACTGCCTGCGGCGACGCGTGGCCGCTGGCGTGGCTGGCCGCATGTTTATGGTGGTGGCTCGCATGATGCTTGGGTGGCGCCGGGCCTGTCGCCGGCCCCAGGCCGTACGTTGCCGGGATGGCCAGGATGACAGCGCCGAGGACGATCGGGGCGCCTGCCAGCAGTCCCAGGTAGACCCGGTCAGATGCGATCACCGACAGGTAGCGCCGGCACAGCGTGCTGAACTGGGCCAGCTGGTTCTTGGCTGGCGGGGGCGGCGGGATCTGCCGCTGCGCGGTCGAGGGCCCGCGCCCGTCCACCGCGTCCGCGACATAGCGCTGATACCAGGGTGACCGCCGGAAGTCACCCGCCCAGTCGCGATTGGGCTCGGCGTCGAACGACTGGAAGACCTCCGCCCAGCCCGGCTTGCCGAAATGCTTCAGGCCGTCCTGCGGTGGGCCGAAATAGGCGACCCGGCCACCGGGCACGAGCACCAGCAGGCGGTCGCAGATGTCCAGGTTGGCCACGCTGTGCGTGACGACGATGACGGTCCGGCCGTCCTTCGCGAGCCCGGACATCATCTCCATGACCGACTTGTCCAGCCCGGGGTCCAGGCCGGACGTCGGCTCGTCCAGGAAGAGCAGCGACGGCTTGGTCATCAGCTCCAGCGCCACGTTGACCCGCTTCTGCTGGCCACCGGACAGCCGGTCGGTGCGGGTTTCGGCGTGCGGGGTGAGCGAGAGTTCCGCGAGCACCTCGTCCACCCGCCGGTTACGTTCTGCCTTGCTTGTGTCCCGGGGAAAACGCAGTTCCGCTGCATAACGAAGGGCGCGCCGTGCCGTCAGCTGGGTATGGAGGATGTTCTCCTGGGGGACAAGCCCGATCCGGTGCCGCAGTTCGGCGTAGTGCGTGTACAGATCGCGGTCGTCGTACAGGACGCTGCCGCCGTTGGCGGGCCGCATGCCGGTCAGCGCCCCGAGCAGGGTGGACTTCCCCGCGCCGCTCGGGCCGATGATTCCCAGCAGGCAGCGCTCGCCGAGCGGGAAGCTGACATGGTCGAGCAGGACTTTGCCGCTGGGCAGGGTGACGGTCAGGTCGCGGGCGACCAGCGAGACGTCCCCCGTGTCCACGAACTCCTGCAGCTCCTGGCCGGACAGGCGGAACGTGGAGGGCCCGATGCCCACGATGTCGCCTTCGGCCAGCGGCGCCGAGCCGACGCGCTGGCCGTTGACGAAGGTCCCGTTGTGGCTGTTCAGGTCGACGATCTGGTACGCGTCCCCGGTCCTGCGCAGCTCGGCGTGGTGACGGGAGACGCTCAGGTCCGAGACGACGACGTCGTTGTCCGGGCCGCGGCCGATCCGCAGCACCTTGGCTGGCAGCCGGCGGATCACGCTGGGCTCGCGGTGCGATGCCGTCAGCATGGGCCCGGCCGCGGCAGGCTTCGCCGCGAGAACCGTGGCGGGCCGCTGCGCGGGCGCGGCGACGGAACAGGTCATGGCCGCCCCGTCGGTGGGGTGCCCGAGCCGGATGGTGACGTCCCCATCGAGAGTGACCCGGTGGACCTGCCGCGACCCGACGTAGGTGCCGTTGGTGCTGCCGGTGTCCTCCAGGACCCAGGAACCCTCGTCGCACCTGACGACCGCATGCTGCCACGACACCCGGTCGTCGCTGACGACGAGGTCGGACTTCGGGTCGCGGCCGATGGTGTACGAAGGGCCTGCCGGCAGCGTGCGGTCAGACCCCTGGGCGCGCACAGCCAGCGGCGGGGCAGTGCTCGCAGAAAGTGGTTGCTCGGTCCCCATCTGCCAACTGTAGAGGGATTTGGCCTGGAGAAGAACGCCCTTTGATGATCATCAGAGCCAGGATCCGGGCGTGGCCCCGCTTCCGGATCTCCGCCACGAACTCTCGGTAGTTGACAGGCCACGGCACAGATCACCCATACTCTGGGGGTCCCCGCGAACCCGGTGCGTCTCCTCTGGGCCTCGTATCGGCCTAGGCTTCCGGCAGGATCCTGTAACGGCCGGCCTGTGTCCGGTCCGTACGGCGGAACCAGGTATCCGGAGCTGACAGCGGGAGGCAGGGTGAGTGAGCAGACCCCCCCGGCGCGCGGCAATTTCGGCGTGGGGTCCCACATCGCCGGCTACCGGCTGGATGAGCAGATCGGCCGGGGTGGCATGGCCGTCGTCTTCCGCGCCTATGACCCCCGGCTGGAACGGCGCGTCGCGCTGAAGATCCTGGCCCCCGAACTCGGCCGCGACGAGGAGTTCCGGCTCCGGTTCATCAGGGAGTCACGGGCCGCGGCGGCGGTGGATCACCCCAACATCATCCCCATCTACGAGGCGGGTGAGGCGGACGGTGTCCTTTTTATCGCGATGCGCTTCGTCGAAGGGCGGGATGTTCAGACACTCATCAACCAGCAGGACCCGCTGCCGACCGTGCGCGTGTGCGACATCGTCGCCCAGGTGGCGTCGGCGCTCGACGCCGCGCACGCGCACGGCCTGGTGCACCGTGATGTCAAGCCCGGCAACATGCTGCGCGAGGCGACGTCCGGAAGGGCCCATTCCGACCACGTCTACCTCTCCGATTTCGGGCTCAGCAAGCATTCCCTGTCCGTCAGCGCGCTCACCTCGGCGGGCCAGTTCCTGGGCACACTGAACTACGTCGCGCCGGAGCAGATCGAGGGCCGGCCGGTGGATGGGCGCACCGATGAGTACGCACTCGCCTGCTCCGCGTTCGAGATGCTCGCCGGCCAGCCCCCGTTCCGGCGCGAGGAGAGCCTCGCGATCATGTGGGCCCAGTTGTCCAGCGCGCCACCCTCGCTCACGGGCATGCGCCCGGACCTGCCCGCGGCGCTCGATGCGGTCATGGCCAGGGCACTCGCCAAGGCACCCGGCGACCGGTACGGCAGCTGCCTGGACTTTGCCTCCGCCCTGCGGCGGGCCTGCGGCTTCGACCCGGGCGGCACCGATCCGGGCGCGCCCGGGCGCGGCGCGACCCGCGCCGTGCGGCCAGCCGAACTGGCCGCCGCCGCGGCCGCGGCCAGCGCCGCTGACCCGGCCGACACCGGCAGGGCGGACCCCGGCAGGGCGGACACCGGCCGGGCGGACACCAGCCGGGGCGGCGGTATGCCCACCGAGGCGCGCAGTATCCCGGGCGCCAGGCCGACCAAGCGGGGGCTGACCGACCCGGTGGGCGACTACGGCCACCTGTACCGGTCCGCGGGAGCGCCACCGCAGGGACCCCCGGCGGCACCACCGCTGGGGCCCCCGGGGACGCCACCACGTCGCCGGTCCCGGCGTGCGCTCGCCGTCGTCGCCGCCGCGTGCGTCGTCCTGGCCGGCGCCGGCGGGACATATCTGCTGCTCGGCCGCAACGCTGGCGGTGGCAGCGGCGGCGGGCACACCAGCACCACCCGCGTCCTGACGCTGCCGGGATGCACCACGAAGACCGCGCCGTCGTCGCGGCTGCCGCACGTCCGTACCCATTTCGTCCAGGTGGGCGGAAAGCCGTTCGACGTGGTGGTGACCCCCAACCACTTCGGCTTCGTGTCATTGCGCAAGGGCGCCCCCCTGGTGGTCATGAACACAGCCAGGTTCGTGCCCACCGTCGTCCAGAACGTCCCGCTCGGGAACCCCGAGGGCGAGGCGTTCACCCACAACCAGCGGTACCTGCTGGTTGCCGGTGACAGCGGGATGACGGTGTTCCGCGTCAGCGACCTCGAGTCGGGGCTGACCACCCCGGTCGGGTCGCTGAGCAGCCCCGGCGGGAAGGGTGCGATCGAGGTTGTCACCTCGCCCGATGACAGGTTCGCCTTCGTCACCCTCCAGAACAGTGGCAACGTCGCGGTGTTCAACCTGAAGAAGGCGCTGAGCGCCGGGTTCGGGCCCGCCGATTTCGTCGGGATGATCCCCATGAGCTCGGACCCGGTGGGTATCACCGCCTCCCCCGACGGCCGCTACCTGTATGTGGTCAGCGGGCTGGCCGGGGTCGCACTCCAGTCCGGGATGGGAACACTGGCCGTCGTGGACATGCACAAGGCCGAGTCCAGTCCCGGCACATCGGTGGTGACGGTCCGCAACGCCGGGTGCGGGCCCGCCCGGGTCATCACCTCCGCCGACGGCAAGGATGTCTGGGTGACCGCCGGCGGCGGGAACGCCCTGGAGGCCTTCTCGGCCGCCAATCTCCTCAGCGATCCCAAGCACGCGCTGATCGCCCGGGTGGCCGTGGGCGAGATCCCGCTCGGGCTGGCGTTCATCAAGAACGGCACGCGCATGGTGGTAGCCGACTCCAACCGTGACAATATCGGCGGTGTCGCCCCGGGCCTGGCCGTGATCAACGTGTCCAAGGCCCTGGCCGGCGAGCCCGCCCTGGTCGGCACCATCAAGTCCGGGGGGGCGCCCCGCCAGTTCGCCCTTGAGCCGAACGGGAAGACGCTCTTGGTCACCAACACCAACTCCGGACAGGTGGAGGCGGTCGATGTCGGCCGGCTTCCCTGACCCGCGGCCAGCCGGCCCGGCGGCCCGGCGCGCCCGGCGCGCCGGGTGCTGCCACGGGCCACGCGCCCCGGAACGGGGTGCGATTGTCATAGCATCTGCCCATCGAGGCCGACAGGAGCGGGGGATGGCGTGGCCATGAGTGACGGCTCGACCGTTAGACTGCCCATTCCGCAACGCCCGCGGCGGCGCCGCAGGTGGCCGTGGATCGTTCTGGCCAGCGTGCTCGTGCTGCTGGTGCTGCTGGTCGTGCTCGACCGGGTCGCGGTCGCCTATGCCGACAACCAGGCCGCTCAGCAGATCAAGAGCCAGGGGTTCCCCACCAAGCCGAACGTGAGCATCGAGGGGTTCCCCTTCCTCACGCAGGTTGCGAGCAGGCGCCTGAACCACGTCCACATCACCGCCAGCCAGGTGAAGGAGGGCCCGGTCACGCTCAGCCTGGTGGCCGACGCGACCGGGGTCCTGCTGAATCCTGGCTACCAGGGCGGCACGATCACCCACGTCACCGGCACCGGCCTGATCGGGTTCTCCAGCCTGGCCTCGGCGGCGGGGGTAACGGGCGCCCCCGGTCTCAAGATCTCATCGGCCGGCGGGAACAAGGTGAAGCTCGACATGAACCTGCAGATCGTCAACGCATCGGCGATCGCAGCCATCGAGCAGACCGGCCCGGACACCTTCAAGGTGCACATCGTCTCGACGAACGGCATCCCCGCGTCGCTGCTCGGGTCGCTCCAGAACTTCACCATCCACATCCCCACCCTCCCGATGAACCTGGCCATCAAGAGCGTGCACGTGTCCAGCCAGGGCGTGCTCATCCACGTGACCGGCAGCAACATCAAATTCAGCCAGTAGCCGCCAGCACGGCGCGGAGCCGGCGGCAACCGGCCGCCGCACGGTCGAGGAGTCCTCGCGATGAGGATCTTCATGGCCGGCCTCCCAGCCTGGCGCGGCACGCCGCCGCGATGTCGCCGACGTCGACCTGCTGGAGCAGCGACTCGTGCCTGCGGTCCGCCGGATCGAGCAGGCGCAGGGGCCTGTTCATAGGCGCGCCGGGCGGCGGCTGGCTCGCCCAGCGCCTCATAGGCGCGGCCCAGCGCGAAAGCAGCCAGCCCGAACGAGGCGTCGGCGTAGAGCGCGGCGCGGAGCGACCCGACCGCCCGCGCGGGCTCGCCGCCTGCCAGCGTGACCAGCCCGTGCAGGTAGAGCGCGTCGGGGTCGAGCGGGTCGTCCGCAAGCAGCGACTCCACGAGGCCCAGGGCAAGGCCGCGCTCGCCCTTGTCCGCCGCGTCGATGGCACCGGCCAGCCGCTGGCCGGTTGACAGAGCCGGTGGCCGGGCGGGCGGCCGGCGGAGCGGGCGGGCCGCCGCCGCGGCGCGACGGGGCGGGCGGTGCGCCATGTGCCGGGCCGCCGTCCGCTGCAGGGCGTCGGCACCGCCGAGGACGAACACGCCGCCCGGGCGCACGGACCGCTACCGCACCCCGTACCGGGCCTGGCAGAACGAACGCCGGTACGGCTGGTACTAACTGCCTGAGCCGCTCCGGCCCGCCCGGGCCGGTAGCTAGGCCAGCGTGAGCAACGACAACGCCATCCGCGCCTGGCGGTGCCTGACCAGGGCCTGCCACGTGGCTTCGCTGCGGCAGAACCTGGCGAAGATGCGCCAGCCCTTCGTGGTGGCCAGGCCGGTGTGGAACGCGCCCGGATGCCGGCTGAAGGCGGCGAGCAGGCGCCTCCCGGCGGCCATCTCCGGGATCAGGTCCTGTTCCAGCGCGGCCCGGTACTGGCCCAGGGCCAGGCCCAGGTGCCCGGGATCGGTGCTGGCGGATGCCTGCGCGGCCGCCGTTCCGGCCAGCGTCCCGGAACGCAGCGCGAAGCTGATGCCCTCGCGGGTCCAGGGCTCGAGCAGGCCGGCGGCGTCGCCGGCGACGAGCACCCGGCCCCTGCCCACCGGGGAGCCATCGCTGCGGCAGCGGGTCAGGTGGCCCGAATCCTGGGCGGGCTCGAAGGAGGCGAGCCCGAGCCTGGCGGTGAAGTCCCGCAGGTAGCGCCTGGTCCGTGCGCCCTCGCCGCGGGCGGCGATCACACCGACAGTCAGCCGGTCCCCCTTGGGGAACACCCAGCCGTAGGACCCGGGGATCGGTCCCCAGTCGAGCAGCATCCGGCCGCGCCACTGGTCGGCCAGCCGCGGCGGGACAGCGATCTCCAGTTCCAGCCCGAGATCGACCTGCTCGTACCGGACCCCGGCGTAGCGCGCGCTGACGCCGGAAGAACCGTCGGCCCCGACGGCCACCCGGGCGCGCACGCCGGTCCCGTCGGCCAGCCTCGCGTACGCGTAGTCGCCGTCCTCGGTGATCCCGCGCACCGGTGACCGCTGCCGCACGGTGGCCCCGGCCGCCACGGCGGCCCGGCGGAGCGCGTCGTCGAACTCCTCCCGCGTCACCATGGTGAGCAGGGGCTCGCCGTCATCCCGGGTGAAGGCGCGCCTGCCGTCCAGGCTGACCGTAGCGGCATGGATATGGTCACGTGCGGGCACCGCGATACGGCCGGCGGCGACGGCGAGCGAGGCCCCGATCAGGCCGCCGCCGCAGGTCTTGTACCGCGGATGTTCCGCCCGCTCCAGCACGATCGTCCGGGCGCCGCGGGTGGCGGCGGCGATCGCGGCCGCAAGGCCCGCCGGTCCCCCGCCGATGATCGCTACATCCCACTCCTGGTCTTCCGGCACAGCGGAAGCGTAAGCGACCCGTCAGGATGCCTATCCCGCCCGCGGCCGGATCGAGCCGGCGCGCCGTTGCGGAATCACCGGGTGCGGGCCGGCCGCAGGTTATACGTTATGTAATCGTGTGGAAACACTATGTGAACAAGGCGTTGTGCCACACCCTCGGGTACCAGCTGACCCGTGCTCCCGGCCACCGCCTGCGGCGGCTGCCGCCGCCGCGTGGGGAGCGCCTGCTGGTCGCGCCGGTGTTCATCATGTCCGCCGCCCGCTCGGGGTCCACGCTGCTGCGGGCGGTGCTGGGCAGTCACTCACGGCTGTGCGCACCCCCCGAGATCCCGCTGGGTCATCTGACCGTGCGTGCCGACACCCGGTGGATCCAGGCGTCCATGTCCGCGCTCCAGCTGAGCAGCGAGGACCTGGACCACCTGCTCTGGGACCGGATGCTGGCCGACGCCCTGCGCCGCAGCGGCAAGCCGACGCTCGTCGTCAAGACGCCGAGCAACGTGCTGATCTGGCAGCGGATCGCCGATTGCTGGCCCGATGCCCGGTTCATCTTCCTGCTGCGCCACCCCGCCGCGGCGGTGGCGTCACTGCACGCTTCGTGGGACCCGTCGTGGCACCCCGGCGAGTCCGGCAGCCTCACGGAGGCCATCGGCAAGGGGCTGCGCTACATGACCGAGGTGGAAAGGGCCCGCCGCGCCCTGCCCGGCTTCACGATCCGTTACGAGGACCTGACCGCGGAGCCGGAAGCGGCCATCGGCCCGCTGTGCGGCTTCCTCGGTGTGCCGTTCGAGCCCGTCATGCTCGACTACGGCCGGTTCGCCGGTCACCGGTTCGCGCCCGGGATCGGCGACGCGTCGCAGAAGATCCGTTCCGGCCGCGTCCAGCCAGGCATCCCGCCGCCACGGCCGGCCGACGTTCCCGCCGAACTGAGGGACATCTGCGCCACCTGGGGTTACCTGGTGCCCGCGGCCGCGCCGGGCGCGCCGGGCGCCCCGGACGCCGGGCCGGCCCAGGCACGCGTGCCCCAGCAGTTCAGCTGGGAAAGCGACGATCACCAGCGGTCATGAACCGGAGCCGGGCTTGCCCGTTACCCCGCTGGTTGCTGCGGCAGGCTGTAGTAGTCCTCGTAGCGCCGTTCGGCCTGCTCCCGCGCTGATTCCCAGTCCCAGGCCCGGGGCACGAATCGCGCCGGGCTCAAAGATCTGGCGTAAGGGGACGGGTCGGGCCGCAGGCTCTCCAGCACATGCCCGGCGAGGCCGGCCGACCCGGACACGCCATGTGCGTTGCACGCGGCGGCCATCACGAAGCCGCGGATGCCGGGCACCGGCCCGACGATGAAGCGGCCGTCCGGGGAGAAGGCCGGGAACCCGCGGAAGACCTCGCGCACCCCGGCTTCGGTGACCGCGGGCGCGAAGGCGGCGAAGTCCCGGGCGAACCCCGCCAGGACCTCCCAGTCCGGCCGCACGGCCAGCGGCTGCCCGATGGCCACCTGGCGCGGGTCCAGGCTCAGCCCGTCCGCTTCCCAGCCCCCGCACAAGATCCCCGGCCCTTCGGCCCGGGCGTAGACCCGGATATCGGGGATGCGGAGCACCGGCAGCCCGCCGTGCCAGCCCGCCACCGGCCGGGTGACGAAGTACTCGTGCCGCACCGGCACGACCGGGATGTCCAGCCCGGCCAGCGACGCCACCGCGGCGGCCCACGGCCCGGCCGCATTGATCAGCATGCTGGTCGCTGCGGCGCCCCTGTCGGTGCGGACACCGGTCACGGCGCCACCGCTGACGGCGATGCCCGTGACGGTCGTGTGTGTCGCGAAGGTCACGCCGCGCTGCCGCGCACCCCCCGCGTAAGCCATCACCAGGCTGTTGGGCTGGAGATACCCGTCGGTGGGGCACCACAAAGCCGCCCTGACCTGCGTGGTGTCCAGCATGGGGCACAGCTCGGCCAGCCGGGCCGCGGTGAGGAACTCCACCTCAAGCCCGGCGGACCGCGCCACCCCGGCCAGCGCCTCGAACTCGGCGGCACGCTCGCCGGTGATGGCTATCCGCACGCTTCCCGTCTGGCGCCAGTCCGCGGTGTAGCCGGTTTCCCGTTCGATCCGGGAGTACGTGGCCACCGAGGCCATCGCCAGCCTGCACCGTTCCCGGTCAGCACGGACCTGCCCGACCAGTCCCGCCGCCTGCCCCGACGTGGCACCGGCAAGCTCGCCTCGCTCCACCACCTGGATATCGGCATGCCCCGCCTGCGCCAGGGCGTACGCGACCGCGCACCCGACCGCCCCGCCACCAACGATCGTGATCTCAGCGTCCCTGACGCCAGTGCCGCCCCGCTCCGCCGCGTCCGCCCCCTCTGCCACCCGTTCCGTGTGGCCAACCCTATGGTGAGTGATCCGTTTGGCATCGTTTGTCCCGGGTGGTGCGCAGGTCCGCACGTGGAGTCGACATGAGCGAATCTCAGGTCGGCAGGGAGGAGCGTCCGCTCGCCGCGCCAGTGAAGGTTGCGCGCCCGGGTGCCCGGTGGTAACTATGGACGGCGCGGCGGGCCGGTCGGGTCCGCCGTTGTCAGGGTCCGGAGACGCGGCCCGCCTTTTCGCGAGGATCGGCGGTGATGGCCGTGCCGGCAGGGCGTCACCCGGTGCTGTGGGTGGACAAGGCCGCGATCGTCTCCGCCCCGGCCGAGATCGACCCGGCCAGTGCCGACGACATCCTGGTGTGCCTGCTCTCGGTCATCCGGCAGGGCGCGACCGTCCTGATCGTGGACATGCACACGACCAGGTTCTGCGATCCGGCCGGGGTGAGCCGCCTGGTCCGGGCGTTCAGGCATGCCCGCGCCAGCGGCGTGGAGATGCGCCTGGCCGTCAGCGACCCGGCGGTCAGGCACGTGCTCGGCATCACCGGCGCCGACCGGGTGATCGGTACCTACCCGACCGTGCCGCTGTCACTGATGGGAGGACCGGCCCCGCCTGGCGGCCCGGATCACCCCTGAGGCTCAGCCATCCTCAAAACGGCTCAGCCATCCTCAAATTCTGGCGGCTGGGGCGGCTCACCGCTGACTCCCATCACGACCGCGGCGGCGATGTCACGGAGCTTGACGTTGCGGTTCTGTGACGCGGCCCGCAATATCGCGAAGGCCCGGGAATGGGTGCACCGCTCCTGAGCCATGATCACACCGAGGGCCTGATCGATCACCGTTCGCGAGGCGAGCGAGGAGCGGAGCTGGTCGGTGAGGGCAGCGTAGGACGACAGGCGCAGCGCCAGCGCCAGCGCCCCCGAGGCATTCTCGGCGAATCCTTCCGCGCGCCGCGTCTGGTCGGCCCCGAAGGCGCCGGCGGACCGCGCGTAGAGGTTGAGCGCGCCCACCGGCTTGCCGTCCGCGATCAGCGGCAGCGCCAGGCAGGAGCCGATCCCGCACGATGCCGCCCTCGACTCGAACCGGGGCCAGGCCGCCCCGCCGGCCGTGTCGTCGATACGCACCAGGACCCCTTGCCGCATGGCGTGCAAGCATGGCCCCTCGTCGAGCTGATACTGCACCTCATCGACCTGTGCGGCCAGTTCGTCGCTGCAGGCGACCGTCACGGGCCGGCCGTTGGGCCGTAGCGTCATCCCGCACGACCCGCCATCGGTCACCAGGCGGGCGGACAGGAGCGCCAGTTCCTGGAGGAACTGCTCGATGCTCTGCGAGCCCAGCAGTGCCCGCTGCAGGTCGGTGAGGTCACCAGAAACTTCGTCGCCAGCAACATCTTCCGTCATGCTGGGCTTCTCTACCCCTGGCGACGGATCGAAACTGACGGGCGAATGCGGCGCCGCCGGCACCAGCGTCGGCCATGGTTCACACACCTCGCGGTGGAGAGTCACAACGACCGGAGCTGATGCTGGCCAGCCTGCAGGGTGATGCGGCGCGGCCGCGCGAGTCCGGGCACACGTCCTGGTGGTCGGCGCTGGGCCGACGGGCCTGGAGGCAGCCTGCGCGCTGGGCCAGCGCGGGTACCGGGTTGTCCTGGCCGAAGCCACCCGCGAACTGGGGGCTGGCCGCCTGGCGGCGGGTCGTCAACTACCGGCTCACCCCGCTGCGGCGCCACCCCGGGGTCCTGGTGACCGCCCGGCTCCCCTGCGACGAGCTGTTCCTGGATCTTGAGCAGCGCAAGGGCGACTGGTCCGCGCGCGGAGTGCGGTCGGTGCAGTGTGCCGGGGACGCGTGGGCCCCGACGACGATCGCTGGCGCGGTATGGGCCGGCCGCCGGTACGCCGAGGATCTTGACGCGCCGGGACCGCCGTCCCGGGACCGGGGTTACCGGCGCGAGTACACCGCCCTATAGCTGACAGGGCAAACGTGACCATCTCCCGGGTCCCGGGCGGTTAAGCGACCGCTCAGCAGGCTTGCCTGCGACCCTATCGAGATATATCGTCTTGCTAACAGATACGGCGGGCTCACCAGCAGACACGGCGGGCTCAGCAGGGGGATTCGGAGGATCACATGGCGGACGGACCCGACCTGCGCATCGCGGACGCCGACCGTGAGGCGGCTGCCGCCGGCCTCCGCGAGCACTTCGCGCAGGGCAGGCTGACCATGGCGGAGTTCAACCAGCGCCTCGACGCCGTGTTCGCGGCGAGGACGCAGAGCCAGCTCAGGGTGCTCACCCGTGACCTTCCGCGCCTCGCCGCACCGTCGGCGCCGCTCACCGCCACCGGTCCCGGCCAGGAGCGGGCCGGGCGGGGGCACCGGCCTGGCTCCCGGGCGCGGCTGGGCGCCTTTCCCGTGGCGATCGCCGCGCTGGTGGCCTGGCTGCTGATAGCCGGCCTGCATCTGGGGTTCTTCGCGTGGCCGGGCAAGCTGGCCATCTTCGTGATGGTCTTCACCGGCGTCCGCTGGCTGATGCGCCGCATATGGCAGTTCGGCCGGGGCGGGCGCTAGCCGCGCGGCCGGCCGTCAGCCCTCCCGGGGGTCCCGCAGGTAGCGGATGCTGCCGAGCACGTGGTCCCGGATGATGCCGGCGACCTGCTCCTCGTCCCTGTGTTTGAGTGCGGTCAGCAGGCGGCCGTGCTGCTCCACCGATTCCGCGTGCGGCAGGCCGGCCTGCGGCCCGTGCGGGAACGACCGCCACAGCAGCCGCATGAGCAGGAGCAGCATCGGCGAGCGGGCGCACTCATAGACGCGGAAGTGAAAGCGCCGGTTCAGCTCAGCGAGCCGGCCGTCATCCGGGTCACAGGCCGCGACCTGCTGGTAGAGGTCTTCGACCTCCGTCATGTCGTCGTCGGTCATCTTGGATACGGCCAGGCTGCCGGCGAGCGACTCCAGGGCCGCCAGGATCCGGTAGTTCTCCTCAAGCTCCTCCGACTCTGCCCGCGCGACCGAGGCGCCCCGGTGCACGTCGGCGACCACGAGGCCTTCCGATTCGAGGCGGCGCAGCGCCTCCCGCACCGGCGTGTAACTCACGTCGAACTGCTCGGCGATCTTGCGCTGGCGGAGCGGGGTGCCGGGCGAGATCTGGCCGTCGATGATGAGTTCTCTGAGCGCGTCGGTGACCATGTCGCTCTTGCTGACGTAGTGACGCGCGGTCCGCGGCGCCGGCCGCTCTTCACCCGCGCCGTCACCCTGGTCCGCTGGCCCGCCCGGCAGGTACCGGGCCGGGCCCGCCTGGTCTGTTGCCTCGCTCATGACCAGATCACCCCGCCCTACCGCCTCCGGCCGCGGGCGGGGGCGGGGCCCCGGTGCCATCCCCGGACCCGCGCCCGGGTGGGGCGGGCGAGCCGGGACCTGGCCCGGCCGTCCCGTTACCGGCATCCGCGGACCGGCCGAGGAAGATCTCGCGGATGTCTGGACGCGCCAGGATCTCACCCGCCGGGCCCGCGATCTCGATCCGGCCCCCGACCAGGATGTAGGCCCAGTCGGAGACCCCGAGCGCCTCGAACGCCTTCTGCTCGACCAGGAGCACCGCGGTGCCCGCGTCCGCGAGCCGCCGCACCTGGTCGCGCAGGACCGACCGGGACAGCTCCGGTGACAGGTTGGAGGTCGGCTCGTCGAGCACGAGCACGGACGGTTCGAGCATCAGCACCCGCGCCACCGCGAGCATCTTCCGTTCTCCCCCGCTGAGCTTGCTTGCGGTCCGGGAGCGCATCTCCGCCAGCGCCGGGAACGTCGACAGCACCGTGCTGATCCGCGCGCCGAGTTGGTCCTTGGCGAGCAGGTACCCGCCCATCTCCAGGTTCTCGGTCACGGTCAGGGTGTCGAACACGTCCTTGGTCTGGGGGACGAAGCCCAGGCCCATCCGGGCGAGCAGGTGGCCGCGCAGGTTGGTGATATCGCGATCACCGAACATGACCGTGCCGGTCATGACCGCCAGCCTGCCGGTCACCGCCTTGAGCAAGGTGGACTTGCCCGCGCCGTTGGGCCCGATGACCGACACCACTTCCCCTGGCCCGACGCTGATGCTCACCCCGGACACGACCGGCGCGGCCCCATAACCTGCCGCGATGTCATCGAGGCGGAGGGCCGCGGGGGGCCGTTCCGGTGGCCCAGCCGCCGGGGCGGCCGGTGGCCCGGCCGCGAGCGGGCTATCCGATGAGGTAGGCATCGAGCACCTCCCGGTCGGCCCGGATGTCGGCCATGGTTCCCTGCGAGATCACACGTCCCTGGGCCATCACGATGACGGGGTCGCACAGGCGCTCCACCACCGCGAGTTCATGCTCGATCATGAACATGGTGATCCCCTCGCCGCACAGGTCGAGCAGGTGCTGCTCGATCCGCCTGGCCAGGGACGGGTTCACCCCGGCCATCGGCTCGTCCAGCAGCAGCAGCGCCGGCCCCGCCATCAGCCCGCGCATCAGCTCGAGCAGGCGTTTCTGCCCGCCGCTGAGGTTCCCGGCGTACTCGTCCTCCTTCGCGGACATGTCGAAGCGCGCCAGGAGTTCCCGGGCCCGCTCCACCATCGCCCGCTCCTGCGCCCGCCAGTAGCGCTTGCCGAGCGCGGCCTGCCACAATGCCTCGCCCCGCTGGGCGGGCACTGCGACCAGCAGGTTCTCAAGCACGGTCAGCCCGGCGAACTCACTGGAGAGCTGGAACGTGCGGATGATGCCGCGCCGGGCCAGCTTGTAAGAGGGGAGGCCGGTGATGTCCTGCTCCCGGTAAGAGATCTCCCCCGAACTCGGTTTGATCGCACCGGCGATCACGTTGAGCACCGTCGACTTCCCGGCGCCGTTCGGCCCGATCAACCCGGTGATCCGGCCGGGCGGGACCTCGAAGGACGCGCCGTTGACCGCCCGGACCCCGCCGAACTGGCGATGCAGGTCCCGGACGGTGAGCAGGGGGCCGGGACGGCCGGGTGGGCCGGGAGGACCGGGAGGGCCGGCCGGTGCGGTCATCGGCCCGCCCGCACGGACAGCGGCGCACGCCGTGCCCCGCCGCCCGCCTCGCCCTGACCAGCCTGCGGGAAGCGCCGCCGCCGCTCGGGGACAACCCCCCGCGGCCAGAACCACAGGAAGACAAGCGCGAGCACCCCCACGATGATCCATTGCAGGGCGTCGATGAGCCCCGGCGGGCCGAACTGGGGGATGAAGCGGGTGGCCTCAAGGAACGCGACGGGCACCAGCAGCGCCCCGACCATGGCGCCCAGGTTGTTGCCGGACCCGCCGACGATAACGGCGGTGAAGTACACGAATGTCTCGGGGTACAGCCAGGAGCCGGGGGACCAGGCGGAGATGAACTCGACCAGGATGGCGCCGCTGACACCGGCGATCGCCCCGCCCAGCACGAACGCCAGCATCCGCAGGCCGGTGACGTTCTTGCCCAGGGCGGCCGCCGCCTGCTCATTGTCGCGGACCGCCCGCAGCGTGCGGCCGAGGGGTGAGCTGGTGACGATGTGCACGAGCCAGTAGACGCACAGGCAGATCACTGCCGTGATGCCCACGAACAGCCACTGGTAGCCGATGGGCGACAGATTGACCATCGTGGCGAGCGGCTTGGGCACGAGGGCAAGCCCGTTCGGCCCGTTCACCAGCCCGGCCTGGTTGGTGGCGATGCTGGTCGCGATCAGCGACACCACGAGCATGACCATGGCCTCGTAGTCACTGCGCAGCCGCCGGATGGCAAGCCCGCCCACTAGTGCGGCCAGCAGGCCGCCGACGAGCCCGGCCGCCACGATGGGGAGCGGGAAGGGCCAGTGGGCGCCGCCGACGTACTGCTGAAACCCGCCTTTGGTGGCAGGCCCGAGCGTGAGCACGGCAGCGGTGTAGGCGCCGGCGGCCTGGAAGATGATATAGGCGAAGTTGACCAGCCCGGCCACGCCGAACTGCAGGTTCAGGCCCCAGCAGGCGATCACATCGACGCCGAGGTAGATCAGCACGGTGGAGATGTAGAACTGCCAGGCGACGTTCACGCCACGACCTCCTTGCGGGTGGCGATCTCCGACAGGATCCCCTGGGGCCGTGCGAGCAGCACGATGACCAGGATCACGAAGGCCACGACGTCCTTGTAGTCGGGGCTGATCACGGCGGCCGCGAGCTCGCTGGCGATCCCGATGACCAGGGCGCCCAGCATGGCCCCGTACGGCTGGCCGATCCCGCCGAGAACGGCCACCGCGATGATCGGGATCAGGAACTGGGCACCGGTCGTGTCGGTGAAGGCGGTGACGTTCATCACCAGGATGACGCCGGCCAGGCCGCACAGGGTGCCCGAGATCGCCCACGCGAGGTCGATGACCCGGTCGGTGGCGATCCCGCAGTTGCGGGCCAGGTCGGGATCGGTAGCGGTGGCACGCATCGCCTTGCCGAGCTTGGTGTAGCGCAGGAGCAGGTGGATCAGGAGCATGGCCAGGACTGCGATGCCGATGATGGCGAGCTGGACGGTGGTGAACACCATCCCGGCGATGTGGACCGTTCCGGGCCGGGGCATCTTCAGGCTGAAGAAGTTCGCGCCGAAGATGGCCAGCAGGCTGTTCTGCAGGATAAGGCTGACCGCGATGGTCACGATGATCATGCCGAACAGGCGTGTCCCGTGACGTACGAACGGCGTGTACAGGGCGCGGTTCAGCAGCACCGAGAAGACCGCCCCGAACGCCGCGCCCGCCACCAGTGCCAGCCACACGCTGATGCCAGCGCCGGTGACCAGGTAGGCGACGAACGCGGCGGCGGTCATGATGTCGCCGTAGGCGAGGTTGAGGATGTTGGTGACGCCGAACTGGAGGGTGAACCCGACGCCGGCCACCGCCAGGATGGACGCGGTGACGAGGCCGAATCCGATCGCGGGCAGCAGCGTGCTCACCGCCGCCTCCGCGGCGCCCCATCCGCGCCGCGGCAGGCCCGGCAGGCCCGGCCGGCCCGGCAGGTCGCGGTCACCGGCTGATCGCCGCGATCTGGCCCGCCGACACCGAGCCCACCAGCACGAGTTTGCCGTTCACGTACTTCGCGGCCTCGAACGCGCCGGTGGAGTTGTGCCAGTGGTTGAACACGATGGGCCCGCCCGCGCCGACGTACTGGATCTGCTTGCCGGCTTGCAGCGCGGCCTTTCCGGCGGCGAAGGTGTCCACGACCGTCTTGCCGGATCCCGGCTCGGTGACCTTCAGGACATAGCCGTTGAAGACCGCCGGGCTCGTGCTCTTGGCCGCGATCATCGCCAGCGCCATCACGTTGACCCCGTCGTAGTAGGTCATCGAGTAGGGGTCGCTGCTCCACTGGCTGGGTTTGGGCACCTGTGACCCAGAGGCCAGCAGCGACCGGTTGTAGGCCTGCCATGCCGGGCCGCTCGGCGGTGCGTACGGCTGCATCCCTTCGAAGTACCTGGACATGGCCGAGGTGCCGACCGCGCTATTGACCGCCTTGAGCCACGGCGCCTGCAGGGTCACCTCGGTCCCGATCACGGGCAGGAGCCCGTGCAACTGCTGCAACTCGGACAGGAACGTGGCTCCCGTCTGCGGATCGACCTCGGTGAAGATCACTTGCGGATGCGCTGCGAGCATGTTCTCGATTTCGGTGCGATACGAGCTCTGGTCGAGCGCGAGGGGCTTGTTGTAGACGATCGTCCCGCCCAGCCGGGTAAAGGCGCGGACCAGCGTCGGCACGTCCGACTGGGCGCCGGCGTCGTTGCCGAACACCGCAGCCGCCCGGGTATAACCCGCCTTGTGGGCCCAGAGCGCCAGCGCGTAGCCCTTGACGTCGTCGGCGGGCGTGACCCGCCAGAAGTAGGCATCGGTGGTGTGGTCAAAGGCCGCCTGGCCGGTGTCGACGAACATCGGCACGTGGCCCTGGTTCAGCAGCGGGGCGGTGGCCAGCGCCTCGTCGGAGCTGGGCCCGAGCACGCCCACCAGTGACGTCTCCGTCGCCATCATCTTCTGCGCGGCCGGCACGGCGTCGGCCGGGTCGCCGCGGGTGTCCTCCTGCACGCAGCTCAGCTGGTGACCGAGCACTCCGCCGCCCGCATTGATCAGCCGGATGGCGGGAACGCAGCCGCCGACCATTTCCGGCCCGAATGCCGCGTCCGGCCCGGTGAACGGGTTGAACTCCCCCACCACCAGCGTTGAGGACGTGGGGCCACCACCGCCGCCGCTCGATGAGCCGCACGCGCCGACGGCGAGGAGTGCGAGCGCCGCTCCCAGTGCTGTCACGGCGATTCTCATAGCGCACCTCCGGATAAAGATGAGCCGCCAGCAGTGCAGCACACGTCAGGCTTCGTAACCGTCCCGGCGGGGCAGCAGGGCCACGGCCTCGATTTCTACCAATGCGTCTGGGTGGGCGAGCGCGCTGACCTCGACCAGCGTGCTGGCAGGCCGGGCGTCGCCGAAGTAACGCCGGCGTATCGTGTTGATGAGCTCGCGGTCGGCCATGTCCCGCACATACACCCCGACCCGCACGACGTCGTCGAAGGTGGCACCGGTGGCCGTCAGCACGGCGCCTACATTGTCGAGCACCTGCTCCGACTGCCTGATGACGTCCCCGGCGCCCACCAGGTCGCCAGCGGCGTCGAGGGGCAGCATTCCGGAGATGTACAGGAACCCCGCGGCCTCGACCGCGTCGGTGTAGTGGCTGATCGGCTCGGCCAGCTGCCCGGCCAGCCGGATCCGTCTCATGAGGTGTCCGCCGGCGGGTCGAGGACACGGATAAGGAGCGGGCTCGGGCGGAACCCGTTGCACGCGTTGAGGTCCTGGGGGCAGGCGGAGACCGCCACGATCGCGTCCAGCAGCGTCCGCAGCACGAGCTTGTCTCCCGAGCGGCCCGTCGGGATCTCGTTCCCGAAGGTACGGTCCGAATGTATAGGCGCGTTCTGGAAGAAGTTGAAGGGGTCCGGGATCTGCCACTCCGCGATCCCCCACGGCTCCAGTGCCTCGGCGAAGTTCGTCCGGCAACTCCGGTGGCCTTCGACTTTGTAGTCGAGCCGGTAGCGGCGGTCGTCGCACATCGAGGTGATGATGTCGTTCCGCCCCACGTCATCGTGGACGATCTCGAACATTGGCTGCCGCCAGTTGCTGTCCAGGCGGTCCCCCGCCTGCACCGTCAGCTTGAGCAGCGCCGACCGGGTATGGGTGGTCAACAGCCACTCGGTCCGGTTGCGCTCCGCGAACGCGACGAAGTCGGCGACCTGCTGGCCCTCGACGTCAACGATCTCGACGAGCTGGCCGGCCTTCGCGACGAACGCGGTGCCGTGGCCACCAGGAACCAGGACCTCCCGCGGACCGCTGACTTCATCTGTCATGGGGGAAATTGTGCGACATATATAATTATCCTGGCAAGAGGTTTCCGCAGATCGCTGGCAGCGCCCCACCACGACGGGCGTGACGCCGGCACCCACCCGGCGGCCCGGGCTCCGGCCTCGTCACAGGCGCCACCCGGCGGCCCGGGCCCCAGCCTCATTACAGCCGGCCACCTCCCGGCGGCCCAGGCCCTCGCCTCGTCACAATCGGCGCGGGCGTTCCGCGGCGTGCCGGTCTTCATGACGGCGTCAGCCCAGGGTCGCGACCCGCGACTTGAGTCCCTGAAGCGCGGCATCAATGATCATCTTTTCTACCCGGCGCCTGAGCGCGCCGATCACCGGAATCCGGACCCCCACCGTGAGCTCGAAGCTCACCTCGGTGCCCTCGTCCCGGTCGGCGAGCACGTATGCGCCCGACATCCCGGAGATCACCGAGCCCGGCTCGGCGAGTTTCCAGCGGACCCGCTGATCGTCATCCCATTCGTACCCGAGGGCGAAACGGTCCTTGATGACGCCGACGTTCAGCTCGAACGCGACCATGCGTGCCCGGCCGTCCATGGCCGACTCGCTGAGAACGGTGGCAGAGTTCACCCCCGCCCATTCCGGGTAGGCGGCGAAATCAGCGATCACGCCCATGATGGCCGTCCTCGATGCCGCGATCACGATCGCCGAGGCCGTGCCTGCCATACCAGGAGCGTACGTGTATCAGGTCAGGCGGTGAGCGCCTCCTGTCTGGCAAGGGGATGGGACCGCGTCCCGTGGCGGCGATGGCGCCGGGGCGTTTGGTGATCAGGTGAGGCTTATGGAGGGGCACATGAAGCCGACGACCGAGGCGGCGCAGGCGAAGTCCATGTTCTTCGATGCCCGCATGTACATGTTCCATGTGACCGGGTTCCCGCGCCGGGGTGACGTGGTGGTTGACCCGGAGGACGCGCCCGACGGGGCACGGCTCGACGTGTGGCGGATAGACCCGGATGACGAGCGGCACGTTCCCGGCCCGGGCGCCGGTGGTGCCCTGTTCACCACGGCTGACTTCTCGCTGGCGAACAGCGGCAACCGGACGCTGCGCGCCCCCAAGAGATCATGGAAGTTCGGCCTCGAGCCGGCCGCGGGCGGTGGCACCCGGCTGGCCGGCATGACCCGCATCAACCTCAAGTCGATGTACAACGATCCCTCTCAGATGCGCGAGGCACTGGCCTGGCGGCTGTTCCGCCGGGCCGGGGTGCCATCGCCGCGGCACACCTACGCGCGGCTTGCCTTCGATGACGCATACCGTGGCCTGTTTTCCGTCATCGAGCAGGTTGACAGGAGGTTCCTGAAGGATCACTTCGGCCAGAACGCCCGTGGCAACCTCTACAAATGCCGCTGCGGCGACATCGGGGGCGCGACGCTGGAGTACCGGACGGGGCCTGACGGCGACGACAGCGGGCAGCAGTACTTCACCTCGGGCCGCAGGCGCCGCACCTATCTCCTGAAGACCAACAAGAACGATCCCCGGGCCAACACCTACGACGATCTCGCGCGTTTCATCGCGGTCATCAACGGGGTAGGCCTGCCCGGCGGGAATGAGCGGTTCGACACCGATGTCTTCCGTGAGTCGGTCAACGCCATCATGAACGCGCGTGCCTTCCTCAGGTGGGCGGGCGTCAATGTGCTGCTCGGCAGCTGGGACAACTACTTCGCGACTCCGTCCAACTTCTATCTTTACAACTCAGGGCGGCTGGGGGCGGCCGGCGATTTCGCGGGCTCACCGTACTTCACGTTCATTCCCTGGGACTACGACAACTGCCTGGGCATCGACTACTTCGGCACGCGGTGGCAGTACACCGACATTCTCGACTGGCCCGCCAGCACGGGCCGGTACTGGCGGGGCCACGCCACCTCGCGCATCCCGCTCGTGCAGAACCTGCTGCGCAACCATGAGTACCGCCAGTACTACCTCGACTACCTGGAACACCTGCTGGAGACCGAATTCAACCCCCGGGCGATCACCGCGCTGATCGAGGCCGGGTCCGGTGACGGCCTGTGGGGCCGTGTCCGCCGGGGAGCCTACCTCGAAGCGGGGACACCCCATGGCTGGCCCTTCACCGGCCGCCAGTTCACGAACGACGAGGTCTACCGGAGCGGACGCAGGCAGTACGAGCTCCGGCGCGGCCGCCGGATGGTCGACGGCATCGTTCACTACGTCCGGATGAGGCGGGACAGCGCGCGGCACCAGCTGCAGCAGCTCCGGGCAACGATGCCGCGCGTCACAGACGCAGATGCCTTCCCCGCCACGATGGAAACCCTGCCATCGCAGGCGGAGCTGATCGCGGGTCTGTCCCGGCGGCACGAGGCCGCCCGCGGGTACCGGGCGGACACCGCCGCAGCCGCATGACCGCCGACATCCGGCCTTGCCCGCCGGTGGGCCCGGCCGCCGGCAGCGCTGCCGTTCGGGGACTACCGTGGCAGTGGAACGGCGCGGGATCATGTGGTCATGGCCGAGGGAGCACCATGGATCGCCTGAGGGCAGGAGCACGCGCTGAGCACTGACCAGCGGCACGCCGCGGGCTCTTCCGGCCAGCGGCCGGTCCATGCCCTGTTCCAGCAGCGCATCGCCGGAGACGACGCGCTGCTCAAGCTCGCCCGGCTCCGCTTCGCCCAGGAAGGCCTGGCGGCAGAGGCATACGCGGACACGCCGGATCAGCTTGCCTGGCTGCTGCGGTACGTGCCGCCGCATCCGCGCCTCCCCACGGTCCACCTGAACCGGGGGCTGGACGTCCTGCGTGAACGCGACCGTGACGTGGTGGCGGATTTCGCCGTCGGCTTCGCCGGGCGCGTGTCCGGCCTCGTCGTCCACGACCACGCCGACATGGGCGAACAGACCGGCAGCCTGGTCGCCGCGCTGCGCGACCTCGACCGGCGGCTGGCCCGCACACCCGGCGCGCCACTGGTCTTTCTTGAATACGCGGCCGGCCTTGACCCCGGCTGGTTCGTCGAGGTGGCGGAGCAGCTCAAGGATGCCGAATTCGTCAGTTCCTGTATCGACGTGGGCCACGTCGGCATCAGGCAGGCCTCAGTCCGGTTCGCGCGTGATCATCCTGATACCAGCCTGCGGAGCCTCAGCCCAGGCGATCAACGCCTGCCCGGCCTGGTGGCAGACGTCCAGGATGCGGTGGGGACAGCCGTGCATGACGTGCGGGACATGACGCGCGCGATCGGGCGGCTCGGCAAGCACCTGCATTTCCATCTGCACGACGGGCACCCCCTGGTGGGCGGCCTCCCCGACCATTTCACCTTCCTGATGCGGCTGCCGATTCCGTTCAGCCACGAAGGCAGGCAGTCTCTGGCCATGATGTACGGCCCAGCCGGCCTCGCGGCGATGGTGGCGGCCGCCCGCGGCGCATGCGGCCTGGACCGCGTGTCGTTCACGCTCGAGATCCACCAGGTGGAAGGCCGCCAGCCGCTCGGCGACGCCGGGAGCCTGTTCCGGCACTGGCAGGACATCACCAACGCCGAGCGCATGAACAACTGGCTTTCCGTCCTCGCCCAGAACGCCATGCTCGTGGACGAAGGCATCCAGGATCGGGCCGCGGCAGCGCCCGGTTAGCAAGACTTCAGCCTGCCGGACTCCCCCCCGTGGCGGCGGGAAGCTACGAGACACGCCGGGCAGGGGCCCAGGTTTCCCGGGTGGGATCGTCACCGGCGTTGTGCGCCAGTTCCCCGCCAGCCCGGTAGTCCGCGGCCGCCAGCAACCGGATCCCCGGGCCGAGCGCGACGGTGCCAGGCAGCTCGAGGTGAGCCTGCCTGGTCGCCACGTCGGTCCCGTCGATCGCCAGCGTGGCCGTGATGTCGCAGCGCCCGGTGTGCAGGGCGACCAGCCGCCCGCCGCGGATCCCGGCCAGCACGGCGGTGATGTCGAACACGACAGAAAGGTCCAGCTGCAGGGTCGCCACATGGACTCCGTCGACCAGGACTGCGACGCTGGGATGCTTCGCCGCGGTGATCTGGTGCGTCGCCAGGTCCACCAGCTCGGTGCTGGCTGGTGCTGCCAGGGTGCGCCGCGCTGCTGACGTGAGGTCGTGGTGCTTTCGCCATCCGGCGACGAGCAGGCCGATCAGGTCGATATCCAGCAACCCGGCGGCCGCCGACCTGACCTCGCGGGCAGCGGCTTCCCGGGTTGCCTCCGGGAGCCGTTCCAGGCTGCCGAGGTTGCCAACCTCAATGGCCAGCGGGGGGTGAGCGATCAGCCCGGGTTCGTCCTGGCTCTGGCCGGTCAGCAGGGCCAGGGCGGTAAGCGGCTGTGCGGGCTCGACGAGAGTCATGGCCTGACCTCCTGGGTCGTCATCACGGTTGCGCCGGGGTGTGGCTCGATACGCACCGTGTGCGTGATGTCTGTTCCGGTGGCGTGGACGCTCACCAGGTCTGGCGGGCCGGCCTGCGGCTCCGCGCGGACGCTGGGCCGGGGCGGCGGATGTGGGCGCAGCCACCGGCGGCGTACCGCCAGCGTGCCGGCCGCGATCGCGGCCGCGAGGATGACCCCCGCCAGCACGATGACCGGCTTGCGGGCGGCGGGGCCTGCCCTGAACGACCGCGTCACCGGCGGGGCAGCCGCGTACTTGGCGTTCCCGGCCTGCGAGGCCGTGATCGTGCAGGTCCCGGCCGTCACCGCGGTGACCGCCGAGCCCGACACCGTGCATACACCCGGCGTGCCCGAGGTGAACGACACCACCAGCCCCGACGTCGCCGACGCCGACAACCGGACCACCCGGCCGGCCGTCGTGCCCGGCGGCCGGCCGAACGTGATCGTCTGCCGGGCCAGCCGCCGCCGGGCCGGTCTGACCTGGAACGACCGCGTCACCGGCGGGGCGGCGGCGTAATCGGCGTTCCCGGCCTGCGAGGCCGTGATCGTGCAGGTCCCGGCCGCCACGGCGGTGACCGCCGAGCCCGACACCGTGCACACGCTCAGCGTGCCCGAGGTGAACGACACCACCAGCCCCGACGACGCCAACGCCGACAGCGAGACCACCCGGTGGGCCGTCGTCCCGGGCGGCTGACCGAACGTGATCGTCTGCCGGGCCGGCCCCCGCCGGGCCGGTCTGACCTGGAACGACCGCGTCACCGACGGGGCGGCGGCGTAATCGGCGTTCCCGGCCTGCGAGGCCGTGATCGTGCAGGTCCCGGCCGCCACGGCGGTGACCGCCGAGCCCGACACCGTGCACACGCTCAGCGTGCCCGAGGTGAACGACACCACCAGCTTCGACGTCGCGGACGCCGACAACGAGGACGACGTCCCGGCCGTCATGCCCGGCGGCTGACCGAACGTGATGGTCTGCGGGAGCAGACCGACCTGGAACGAGTTCGTCACCGCCGGGGCGGCCGCGTAATCGGCGTTCCCGGCCTGCGAGGCCGTGATCGTGCAGGTCCCGGCCGCCACCGCGGTGACCGCCGAGCCCGACACCGTGCACACGCTCAGCGTGCCCGAGGTGAACGACACCGTAAGCCCCGACGTCGCCGACGCCGACAGCGGGACCACCTGGCCGACCGTCATGCCCGGCGGCTGACCGAACGTGATGGTCTGCGGAACCCTGCCGACCGCCGCACCTGCCGCCGGCCAGCCCACCACAGCGGCGAAAAGGCAGATCCCCAGGAACCGTCCCAGCCAGCACCGGGGCCAGGCACGGCCCGCGGAACGGCTTGCACGCGGTCCCGATCCCAGCACAGCCCACGCTCCCTGCCTGCTGACAGAACGTCCGGCGGGGTTTCCCCCGTCATCAGGTAGGAGTCCTGGGCTGGCCGGGAAATGCTGGCCGTGAGGTAAGGCTCACGTAGCCCGGGCGGCGGGAGCTGGCCAGGAGCCGGCCAGCCAGCCACCACGCCAGCCAGCGGCCGATCGCCTCGGCGTGCAACGCCGAGGCGTCGAAGACCGCCAGGCCGACGATGCTGTGGCCGGAGGCGCGGCGATCGCCAAGCGTCGGTACCGCCGGCGCCACTCCGACCCCCTCCACTGACACCCACGCCACCGCCCGGCCGGCCGCCGCTTCGTCGAGGCGGCGCAGGAAGCGCAGGCGGCTCTCGAGCGGGAAGTCCGACAGCGCCCACGTCGTGGTGACGACAGGCAGCGCGTCCGCGGGCACCCGGGCGAAGGCGTCGGGCAGTACCTCGACGGCGTCACCGTGCAGCAGCAGCGGAGGGGCCGTCGCCGCCAGCGCCATCGCCGCTTCGAGCCGCGCGGCCCGCTCCGGCTGACCCGGCTGATCCGGCCACCGGCAGGCGCGCAACCATCGGGCGTCGTCCGCGTCGGTCACGTCGATCGGATCGAGGTTGACGCCGACCCGGGTGACGACCTCGGGCATGGCCCGCGCCGGGACCGGCCGGTCTCCCACGACCGAACACGACAGCTGCACCGCAGATGACGGGTCGCCCAGCGATTGTCCGTTGCCGTAGATGATGCCAACGCGATCGACGCTGAGATTGAACCCAGCGCAGCAGCCCACGTCGATCAGCCCAAGGGCATTCGCGCCGGCCCGGCGCGCCGCCTCGGCGATGGCCGGATACAGCACGGCGCAGCGCCCGGTGTCGATGGTCCGCGTGCGCCGGCGCGCGGCGATGGCCACGACCGCGTCGGTCATGCGCAGCAGCGTGTCGATCGCCGCGTCAGCGGCAGCACCGCCGTCTGCAGCGGCATAGGCCGCGGCAAGCGCCGGGGCGCGCCCGGCGAGGGCGAGGTCGTGCAGCGCGGCGAGGATCACCGTGGGGTGCCGCTTGCGCGCCGGCGCCGCCTCGATCGCGCGCAGCGCCTCGCCGGACTCACTCAGGGCGACGGCGACGCGCTCGTACAGCGGCGATGTGCCGGCGGCGTTGACCTCACCGAAGTGCCGGTACACCTGAGCCAGCGTGCGGGCCCTTCCCACGGGTACGGCGCTTCCTGCGGTCGGTTCTGGCATCCCGGCGATTCTCGCATCAGGCCCTTAGCCCCGCAGCGCCACCACCTCGTCCAGCCCTGCCCGGAGGTCATCGGCGAGGCCGCCGGGGTCAGTCACCGCCGACATGTCGGTGTTGATGCCAATGCAGCACACCCCGTCGTGCGAGAGAAGGGTGATCATCGCCGCGCAGCCGGGCAGCGGGCCGAACGGGTACATGTGCGTGATCCGCGAGCCTGCGACGTACACCGGGTAGGGAACCCCGGGGATGCTGGAGACCTGGACGTCGTTCGTGCTGGTCAGCCGGCCCGAGACGACGCTCACGAGGGGTGCGGGCAGCCAGCCGATCGCCGGGGCGAGCGCCGCCGGCACCGTGTCGGCCGCGGCGCCGCTGGCAGCGCGGGCGGCCAGCACGAACTGCCGCACAGCGGCGATCCTGGCGGCCGGGTCGCGCTCGGCCATGGGCGCCGCGAACCTCGCACCGGTGAACCGGTTCCCGCCCTGCGGGTCATCCTGGGTGCGCAGGCTGATCGGGAACCCCACGGTGAGCCGGTCCAGCGGGGCGTCGCACCGCTCGTGGTACCGGCGGAACCCGCCGATCACCGCGGCCAGCAGCCCATCGTTGAGGGAGCCGCCCGCCGCCTTCGCCCCGGCCTTGAGATCAGCCAGCGGCACGTCGGCGACCTCGAAGTGCCAGCCGCCGCCACGCCGGGCCAGCAGCTCCGAGCCGGGCGGGGCGGCCGCGTTCTGCCCTACCCAGCGGGCGGCGCCAACCGCACGCCCCGCCGCCCGCGAGGCCGTTTCCACCGTCCACGAGGCCGCCTGGAAGGGCTGTCCGAGCGCGCCAGCCACCCCGGCGCCCTGGCGCAGCACCGCCAGCGGTGCGGACCGGGCCGCGCCCGCGACCTGCCCGGCCAACAGTCCCAGGCGCGACGCCCCGTCCGCCGCCGGGACCGGTGGCTCGGGCCGGTGCGGGTCGTGCTCGGGAGTACGGCTGTGCAGCCGCATCATCAGCTGGACCGCGCCCAGGCCGTCGGTGACACTGTGGTGGCTCTTGACGGCGTACCCGGCCCGGCCGCCGGCCAGGCCCGTCACGAGCAGCGCGGCCCACAGCGGCCGGTCACGGTCGAACGGCGCGGCGGCGAACTCGCCCACGACGTCGAGCAGCTGGCGCAGCGAGCCGGGGGCGGGCAGCTCGACCCGGTGGACGTGCCGGGACACCTCGAAGTCGGCGTCCGTCACCCAGGTCGGGGTGCCGAGCGCGAACGCCGGCTCGACCACCCGCTGCCGCATCCGCGGCACCATACGGGAGGCCCACTCGTGCGCGGCGAGCAGCCGGTCCCAGTCGGGCACAGGGTCGAGCAGCTCCAGCAGGCTGACGTTGACACGCAGCCGGGGATCGGCCGATTCGGCCCGCCACATGGCCGTTTCCAGCGGGTTCATCTGCGCGGAGACACCCCACTCCAGCGGCATCGCCGGCGGCGGGCCGGGGCTGGCCAGCACCGTGGCCTTCACCGGCCCGGAACCGGCGGTGGGCCAGTTGGCGAGGGTCGCCAGGTACTGCCCGCGGACCTCGCGGACGCGGGAGTCGAGATCCTCCGTCAGCCAGCCGGTGGTGGGGATCGGGGGAAGCACCGCGACCTGCACCGTGCCCGCGTGGATCGTCATCGCCCCGCGCCACATCAGCTCGCCGGAGTTGCGGATGACGATCGGCACGATCGGCACTCCCGCCTGCATCGCGACGTGGAAGCCGCCCTTCTTGAACGGCCCGAGCGCCGGGGTCGCCGACCGGGTACCTTCCGGCGCGATGACCAGGGAGATGCCGTCGCGCAGCTTCTGCACCGCCGGCTGGAGGGCCTTACGCGCCTGGGCGGTGTCGTGGCGGTTGACGAACGCGACATCGGCGAGCCGGAACATCAGCCCGAACCCCGGGCTGTTGGCCAGCTCCTTCTTCGCCACGCCGGTGAACCCGCCATGCAGCAGCTTGGCCAGGATGAGCACATCCAGCTGGCTCTGGTGGTTGAAAAGGAAGACGGCGGGCCTGGTCACGAGGTGCTCGCCGCCGTGGACCTCCAGCCGCACGCCTGCCAGCACGCTCCCCAGCTCGCCGGCGAGGGTGGTGCCGAGGTTGACGGCCTCGCGGCGGGAACCTGTCACCGCCCCCAGCGCTACCCCCGTGGTGAAGCCGCCAATCATGCCGGCCAGCCCCGCCGCCGTGCGGGCGAGATCGGCCATCCCGGGCCGGCCGCGGGAGCGGAACCGGGCTACCGGCCACCCGTAGTGCCGCGCCGCCGCTTCCAGCCCGCGGCCGGGGTTGATGGCCCGCGGCCGGCCGACGGTCCGCAGGAACGGCATGTCCTCGTTGCCGTTGGAGTAGGCGTAGCTCTCCGCGAGGTCGATGCCGTGCTCATCGGCGAACGCCCGGACCGCCGCCGCCTTGCCCGCCCGCCACAGCAGCGGACCGCCGGGGCGGCCGGTGCAGATGCCGTTCACGATCTCCACCGGTGAAACCAGGATGTGCTCGACGCCCATCGCCCTGGCCGTCGGCTCCACCTGGAACCGGGTCGCGGACGAGGCCAGCACCACCGTGTGCCCGGCCCTGCGGTGTGCCTCGACCAGCCGCCACCCCTCCGGGTACAGCGAGCCGGAGATGCCCTGCACGAACAGCCGCTCCCCGAGTTCGGCGAGCTCGTCCTCGCTGCGCCCGGCCCAGGCGCGCATACCCAGCATGGTGAACCGCTCGAAGTCCTCTTCGGTGGTCACGCCGCGAAGGCCGGTGAGGAGCATCCGCCCCAGGTCGGCCGGGGCGATCTGCAGCGACCGCAGGTGGTGGCGGGCGAATGCCGACAGCGAGTACCCATCGATCAGGGTGCCGTCGAAATCGGCGAACGCCCCGATCCGCGGGCCCTCCGGCCCGGTCTCGACATCGGCGATCAGCTGCTCTTCCGACCACAGCCTGGCGGTGGGCCGGCTAGGGTTCGACACCGACTGCCTCCCGTTGACATGCCGCATCGATCCCGTCGATCACGATGAGCCGGGTGACGACGTCGCGCAGACGCGCGGCAAACGCCTGCCTGCTCCGGGCCAGCTCCTCCCCGCCTGGTTCGATCAGGTCCAGGTTCGCGGCGAGCTTCACAGCGCTGGAGAACAGCTCCCGCGACAGCGACTCGGGCCCGTGCAGGCGCCCCTGCAGCAGCATCTGCTGCCCGACACCGCCACACTCGCTGAGGAACTCCTTCTCCATGAACGGCTGGCCGGGGAGGCGCGCGGCGAGCCGCTCGGCCACCACGAGCTGCGCGTCCAGGAACGACCGCAGCACGCGGCTCGCCACCAGGACCCGGCAGCGCTCCAGCACGGCGCGCCCGTCGGCCACCGTCTGGAAGCCGGGATCCAGCCGCTCGAGCTCGGCGCACAGCTCCGCGCGGTAGGACGCCTTGTCCGGGAAGAAGAATTCGAACTTCAGCTGGTCACGCAGACGCATAGCCTCATCCCAGCGGTCAGCGGGCTCGCTGAGCATGACCAGCTCGGCCACCGCGCGATTGACGAAGTGGTGAATCGCGCTGTTGCGGTAGAACGCGGCGACCAGGTGCTGGCCGCGTTCGATGGCGTACACCGGCTCGTCCCCGCCGGTGTAGACCGTGACCACATTCTGCTGGGCCAGCGCGCCAAGTACGTGGCGAACCCCGGCATCGTTCCGCAGCACGTCACCCGAATGCGGCAGCCCCCGTTCGGCCAGATAGGCGCGTAGCGGCTCGAGCACCCCGCGCACCTGGCCCTGGGTCAGCGCCCGGTCGCGGACGCCCAGGAGAGCGAGGGTGACCAGCGCCGTCGCCGTCACCGGGGTGACCCGGTTGATCCGGACAGCCACCTCGAACGCGATCTTCTGCACCGCGAGCCGCCGGGTATCGGGGCTGTCGTGAAGGCCGCCGGGGCCGAGGGCCTCCCGCAGCGAAAGCGGCTCGGCAAACCTCACGTGCACCGTGCCGATCCGGGTGAGCTGCCCCCGCGCGTACGACGCCAGCCAGCCAAGCCCTTCGGCCTTCTTCGCCGCCCCGCCCTGCTCAGCCGCCATCGCCGATACCTCGCGCAGCTGGTCGTAGGTGATGGCCACCGGCACCAGGTAGGCGTCGTCGGCCCGGCCACGCGCGACCGCCTCGGCGACGTAGGCCAGCAGGCCGTAGCGCGGCGGGCGCAGCTTGCCGGTCCGCGAGCGGCCCCCCTCCATGTACCACTCGAGGTTGAAGCGCTTGGCGAGCAGGTAGCCGAGGTACTCGCGCAGCGCGAGCTTGTAGATCTCGTCGTCGCCGGAGCTGCGCCGGATGAAGACAAAGCCCGCCCGCCTGGCCAGCGGGCTGATCGGCCAGATGCGCAGGTTGTCGCCGCCAACCACGTGGTTGCGGGGGAAATCATGCCCGGCGAGGACGTCGGCAAGCAGCAGCGGGTCCGCGTACGAGCGGTGGCTGGGGAGGAAGACCAGCGCGTGGCGGCGGTTCAGCTCACGGAGCCGGTCAAGCCCGGCCGTGTCGGCCTGGACGTCCCACGCGTAGGCGTGCAGCGGGCGCAGTGCGCTGGAGAGCAGGTTGACCGCGATCGGGCTCATGGAGGCGACCAGTCCGTCGAGGGCCACCCGGGTGCGTTCCGCGGCTTCGGTCCCGGTCAGCCCGAGCCGGGCGGCGAGGGTGGCGACGTCGGCGCGGAATCCCGGGCTGTCCTCGATCGCCTCGATGACGTCCTTCGGCACCTTGTAGCGGTAACCGAGCAGCGCCCGTTCGGAGCGATCGAGCGCGAGCCTGGCCTGCCGGGACACGAATTGCGCGAACGACCCGGCGCCGCCCCAGCGTTCGCGCAGCGCCGCCACGGTGGCGGGCTCCGCGACCACCATCTGGGCCCGGTCGGGCTCGCGCCGCATGATGCTCCGCTGCCAGAAGACCGGTGGCCGCCGCGGATTGACCTGCGACAGGACGTCCGACCAGCGGACCCGCCGCTCGCCGTCCCGCTCGCGCGGCAGCCAGGCGACGCGGGCGGCGGTGACGACCGTGTCCGGCGGCGTCGCGGCCAGCGACCTGGCCAGTCCCGGCCCATCCAGCGGCAGCACCTCGGACGGCTGGACGTCCGCCTCGTGCAGCCACCGCTGGACGAGCGCCCGCTCCACTACGCCCGCCGGCTCGGCGAGCAAGATCAGCGATGTCTCGCCGCGGGCAGGGCCGCCGCCCGCCGCGGGCTGCGCTGGCCGCGGGTCATCCATGCTTGGCTCCTTCTTTCCTCCACATCCTTGCCTATCGCAGCGACGAAGGTCACCTGCCGGTGCGGGCGGCTCAGCTCGAACGCGCCGCGAGCTCCGCCAGGAGACGGCCCGCCCCGCCCCTGCGGCCAACTGCGCCCTTCCGCGGCCGACGGCCTGCTGCCTGATGAAACGGACAGCCGACGCGCATGTCTTCCGCTGGCTGGGTAGCGAGTAGCTGGGTAGCGAGTACCGGCGGACAGGAGGTGGCGCAATGCCCGGAAGCCGCGGCCGCAGGACGGGTCTGCGCCACGGCGGCGAGGAGCCGGGGAGATCGGAGCAGTGAGATGAGTTTGCCCGCTTGCCAGGAACGCATTCTGGCCGGTATCGAGAACGCGCTCAGGACGGGTGAACCGCGCCTGGCCTCCAGGTTCGCGATCTTTACCCGGCTGACCAGGGACGAGGAACTTCCCGGCACCGAACAGCTGGCACCGCGGCCCCGGCTGGTATCGCGCTGGCGGCAGGCCGCCGGCACCGCCTGCCGCGTGCTCGTTGGCCGGCCGCGGGCGAGCGGGACCACCCGGCGGGCTGCCCGGCGGCCCGCCGCCAGGCTGCGCGCGCTGGTGCTCGTCCCCCTGATGCTGATCGCGGTGGTGACCGCGCTGGTTGCGGCCGGCCTTTCCAGCGCTCGCACCTGCCGGCCGGTGCCCGCACAGGCGACCCCCGCGATGAGCCGGCTGGGAGCCTGCGCCGCCAGCGGGGCGGCGCACGTCAGCCGGATCACACGTCACCCGGTGGGCACATCCCCCGCCCCCACGGCATCACCAGCGACGGGATGACCAGGGCTCATGATCGCGATGCCGGGGTATGGGACGACAGGTGGACCCGGTCAAGGCGTTGCAGCAGATTGCGTTCCAGCTCGAGCGGGCCGGCGCGCCGACCTACCGGGTGCGGGCCTTCCGCCGCGCGGCCCGGGTGGTCGGTGATCTCCCGGCAGGGGAACTCGGGCAGCGGCTGCGCCAGGGCACGCTGGCGGCGCTGCCGGGGATAGGCCCGGTCACCGCCGAAGTGATCGCGCAGGCCGCCGGCGGCCAGCAGCCGGCGTACCTGGGCAGGCTGCTCGGGGAGGCGCCGCCCGCGGACCGCACGGGCCTGCGGGCGGTGCTGCGCGGGGACTGCCACACGCACTCGGACTGGTCCGACGGCGGCAGCCCGCCCCAGGAGATGGCCGAGGCAGCGCGCGACCTCGGTCACGGATGGATAGCGCTCACCGACCACTCCCCCCGGCTGACCGTGGCCTCCGGACTGTCGCCCGGGCGCCTTCGCGCGCAGCTGGAGCTCGTTCACCGGCTGAACGCCGAGCTGGCCCCGTTTCGCATCCTGACCGGCATCGAAGTGGACATCCTCGAAGACGGCACGCTCGATCAGCAGGACGACCTGCTCGGCCAGCTCGACATCGTGGTCGCCAGCGTGCACTCCAAGCTGCGGATGCCCGCCGGGCCGATGACCGGCCGGATGGTGGCCGCGGTGTCCAGCCCGCATGTCGACGTGCTGGGCCACTGCACCGGCCGGCTGCTGACCGGCCGCGGCAGGCCTGAATCGGCCTTCGACCCCGAGACGGTGTTCGCGGCCTGCCGTGACCATGGCGTCGCGGTCGAGATCAACTGCCGCCCCGAACGCCAGGACCCGCCCGACCGGCTGCTGCGCCTGGCGGTCGAGGCCGGCTGCCTGTTCGCCATCGACACCGACGCACACGCGCCCGGCCAGCTCGACTGGCTCGGCAGTGGCTGCAAGCGGGCCGAGATGGCCGGCATCCCGCCCGACCGGGTGATCAACACCCGCGCCGCGGACAAGGTGGTGCCCGGCTGACCCGCGCCCGGCTGACCCGCGCCCTGCCGGGTCACGACCGGGATCGGGCGCGCACCGGCTCCTTGACCAGCTCCGGTACGCCAGCCCCGGATTCGGGCTCCC
Organism: uncultured Actinomycetes bacterium; assembly: GCA_963741615.1. Lineage (GTDB taxonomy): Bacteria > Actinomycetota > Actinomycetes > Streptosporangiales > Streptosporangiaceae > UBA9676. The sequence goes on along the minus strand of CAVUIU010000029.1, from coordinate 198,829 downwards.
CGGCCGGCGCCACCGATTCCGCCCGCCTGGCCGGCGCCGGGGGGGTGCTCTGCTCGTCGATGCGTACCACGGTGACCCCGGCGAGGATGAATACGCCGCCGAGGAACTGGACGGCGGCCGGCAGCTGGCCGAGCAGCAGCCAGGCGAACAGGATCGCGAACAGCACCTCGGACATGCCGATGAACGAGGCGAGCTTGGCACCCAGCCGGCGGGCGGCACCGATGCCGGCCACATAGGCGATCGCCGCCGCCAGGAGCGACAGCCCCAGGACCGGCACGATCCAGCTGACCTGGTGGTCGAGGAAGTCCACGGTGCCAGTGGTGGCGGTCAGCCGCAGCACGCCGACCCATCCGAGCGCGGCGAGGGCGGCGGCACCGACACACATCCCGGCCCACGCCATGACGACCGGCGGCAGCGGCTCCTCATCGTCGGCCGCCGAGAGCAGGAAGTAGATCGCGAGGCCCACGGCGGCCAGCAGCCCCCACATCACCCCGATCGGGTCGATCCGCGCCGCTCCGGCCGGGCTGAGCACCATGACCAGCCCGGCGATCGCGGCGACCGTCCCGGCGATGGTCAGCCGCCGGGGACGCTGGCCGTGGCGAAGCCACAGCCAGCCCACCACCAGCACCGCGCCCAGGTACTCCAGCAGCAGGGCAACGCCGATAGGCATCCTGGCAATGGCGTTGAAGTAGAACAGCTGGCAGCCCGCGACCGCGACCAGGCCGAAGGCGGCCGCCCTGCCCGCTCCCCGGCGCAGCAGCGACCACCGGCCGCGCAGCTGCAACACTGCGGGGACGGTCAGCACGAGCGCCGCCACGGCGACCCGGGTGATCACGGCTGCAGCCGGGCTCCATCCGGCGTTGATCAGAGAAGAGGCGAACGTCCCCGATGTCCCGAAGGTCGCGGCCGACAGCACGGCGAGTGTCAGGCCCGGGCCGGCACGGGTTCCGGCACTGGTCACCGCACACTCCTGTAATTGGCAAAAATGAATTACACTAGTGACACTAGCCGAACGGCCGGAAAGGAGTCAAGTGCTTTTTGCTCATGACACCGAGGTGTCGCTGGCCGCTGCCGCGGCCCTCGTCAACACCGGCCGGGGCGCCGCCGACCAGCTGCCCGACGAGGCCGCGCTCGACCAGTTCGTGGCGGCCTGGGGGTGGACCGGCGAGCGCAGGCACGACCAGGCTGAACTGGACGCCGTCCGCCGGCTGAGGCCCCGGCTGGCACGGCTGTGGGGCGCCAGCGAGGACGACGCCGCCGGCCTCGTCAACGCCCTGCTGCGGGAGGCGCATGCCCTGCCGCAGCTGGTGAAGCACGACAGCTGGGACTACCACCTCCACGCCACGCCCCCTGACGCACCGCTCGCACAGCGGATGGCGGTCGAGGCGGCGATGGCGTTTGCCGACGTCATCCGCTCCCAGGAGCTGGAGCGGCTGCGGCTGTGCGCCGCGGATGACTGCAGCAACGTCCACGTCGACCTGTCCAAGAACAGGTCCAGGCGGTTCTGCAGCACCTCGTGCGCGAACCGCACCAACGTCGCCGCCTACCGGACGCGGCATGCCGCGCGCTCGGCCCCGCGCTGAGCGGCCGTCACGCCCGCTTGCCGCGATACTGGATGCGGTTGGCGCGGATCTGCCCGGCATCGATCGCTGCCTGCTCATCGGCCTCGCTGGTGCCAGCGAGGTCGGGAAAGTAGTAGGGCCCGAAGGAGAGTTCCTGGCAGCCGAACCTGGCCTGCAGCTCGCGCACGATGTCCTGGCCCGCATGCAGGCCCTCCTCGTCCGCCCACGACGCGAAGAAGGCATCCCACCCCAGCCCTGAGGCCTGCCAGTGGGCGCAGTGCTCGCGCAGCCAGCCCGGCTCGTCCGCGGGCGGCGGGAGCCGCTCGAAACACCACCGTGCGGTCGCCTCGTCGAACCATTCCCGTGCCCATTCCACGACCACCACGGCGCCGCCCGGCATCAGCGCCGCCTCCGCCCGGTCCAGCGCGTCACCAACGTCGGCGACATGGTGCAGGGACGTGCACGCCACGAGCGCGTCAGCGGGCTGCGGCACGTCGTAGCGCTCGAACTCGGCCCGGCAGTAGCCAGCTCCCTCCGGTGCCTGCGGGTCGACGCCGGTCGCGTCGTAACCGCTGGCGCGCAGCATCGGGACGAAGCCGCCGAGCGGCCCGCACCCGATCTCCAGCACCCGGGCCGGCGGGGCGGGCAGCCCCGCCTGGACGAACGGCCATACCGCGGCGAGCCACCGCTCATCGGGCGTCACAAGCCCGCAGCATACGCCGCCCGAATGCCGGCCCCCGGTCCCGCACCCGCGGTCAGCCGGACGTGAAGCCGGGCACCACCGGCGGCCACGCAGAAACCCGGACCGGCTGACCTGCGCCGGACCCCGGGCGGAGATACCATCCTGGCCACAGGCGATTTCGGTCATTCGATCTTGGGAACCCTCGGGGAGATGGCAACGCAGCATCGCACCGGCGGCCGGCCTGAGCCCCCTGCCGTGCCCGGCCCAGTGCTGAGCTCCCGGCGGATTCTCCTCATCATGAGCGGGCTGCTGCTCGGGATGTTCCTGGCGGCCCTGGACCAGACGATCGTCGCGACCGCACTTCCCACGATCGCCGGGGACCTGCACAGCCTGTCCCGCCTGTCCTGGGTGGTCACCGCCTACCTGCTGGCATCCACGGTGTCCACGCCCCTGTGGGGCAAGCTCGGCGACCAGTACGGGCGGAAGACGTTCTTCCAGGCTGCGATCGTCATCTTCCTGGCCGGGTCGGCGCTGGCGGGACTGTCGGGGTCGATGACCGAGCTCATCATCTTCCGCGCGGTCCAGGGCATCGGGGGCGGCGGCCTGATGGTCGGTGCGCAGACCATCGTCGGTGATGTCGTCCCGCCCCGGGAACGCGGACGCTACCAGGGCTTTTTCGGCGCCGTCTTCGGCGTGACGAGCGTGATCGGGCCGCTGATCGGCGGCTTCTTCGTGGACACGCTGTCCTGGCGCTGGGTGTTCTACATCAACCTGCCGGTCGGCGCCATCGCACTGATCGTCGTCGCCGCTGTGCTCCCCGGCGGGCTCAAGCGGGAGGCGCACCGCGTCGACTACCTCGGGACGGTCATGATCGGCGGCGCCGCGACCTGTCTGGTGCTGCTGACCACGCTCGGTGGCGTCACCTACCCCTGGCGGTCAGGGCCCATCCTCACCCTGGGAGTGCTGGGCATCGCCTTCGCGGTCGGCTTCGTGGTCGCCGAGCGGCGGGCCGCGGAACCGGTGCTGCCGCTGCATCTGTTCCGCCAGCGGGTGTTCTCGGCGGCCGGGGCGATCGGGTTCGTGGTCGGCTTCGCGATGTTCGGCGCGCTGACCTACCTGCCCCAGTACATGCAGATCGTCAAGGGGGTGAGCCCGACCGCCTCCGGCCTGCGGCTGCTGCCGATGATGGCCGGGCTGCTGCTGACCTCGATCGGCACCGGCCAGCTGATCAGCCGGCGGGGACGGTACAAGGTGTTCCCAGTGGTGGGCACGGCGACGATGACGCTGGGGCTCTACCTGCTTTCCCTGCTGAGCCCCACCACCGGCGTGCTGCTCAGCTCGGTTTACATGTTCGTCCTTGGCGTCGGCATCGGCGGCACCATGCAGGTGCTTGTGATCGCGGTGCAGAACGCCGTTGACTACGCCGATCTGGGCGCGGGAACGTCCGGGACGACCTTCTTCCGGTCGATCGGCGGCTCCTTCGGCACCGCGGTGTTCGGCGCGATCTTCGACAGCGTGCTGCCCGGCAACATCGGCGCCGCCCTGCACGGGCTGCGGCTGCCGGCCGGGATCAGCATCACCAACGGGGCGAGCCCGGCCGCGCTGGCGCGGCTTCCGGCCCCCATCCACGCGGCCTTCGTCGCCGGCTACTCGGAGTCGATCCGCACCGTCTTCCTGGCGGCGGTCCCCGTCGGTGCGGTGGCGTTCGCGCTGACCTGGACGCTCAAAGAACTGCCGCTCCGCACCACCACGCGGGCCGTCGACCAGGCCGACCGGCTGGCACCGACCGCACGGCCGACGGTGCGGACCTCAGAGGAGGAGATGCGGCGTGCCCTGTCGACCCTGCTCTCCCGCGAGCGGCGCCGGGAAGTCTACGGTGGGCTTGTCACCGCGGCCGGGATCGGCGTGCCGCCGCGGGCCGGCTGGCTGCTGCTGCGGGTGGGCGGGCACCGGGGCGAGTCTTGCGGTGCCCTGGCACAGCGCCTGTCGATCAGCGTCCCCAACCTCGACAGCCGGCTCACCGAGCTGGTGCAGGCTGGTTACGTGAAACCCGGGCCGGCCGAGGCCGGCCGGCGGCTGGAGCTGACGCCCGCCGGGGAGTCTGCCTACACCCGTCTATTCGCCGCGAGGGAGCAGCGGATCGGGCGCATGCTCGAGGGCTGGCAGCCGGAGCAGCATCCCCGGCTCCTCCAGCTGCTCGATGTCGTCACCCATGAGCTCGCGGCCGGCCAGGACCGGCCCGGGCCCGATCTTGACGGCGCCGGCCGGCGGACCGCCTGACTGCCCGGCGCCCCCGCCGGACCGGTCAGGCCCGGCCCTGCACGCTGACCTCATACACGCTCGCCTGGAAGGTGCCTGCCGGATCCGCCGGCAGCCTGGTGAACCAGACCAGCACATAACGGCCGTGCGCCGGGCTGGCGAGCCGCAGGTGCACCGTGCCCGTGGCGCCGGCCCTGCCTGCGACCGGTGGCAGGTCTGCCAGTGCGGGAGCGCTACCGACCCGCACCTGGAAGGCGGCGCCGGTGCCGCCGCCGAGGCTGATCCGCACCCCGGTGATCGTCACCTGCCTGCCCATGTCGAGGAGCAGGCCCGTGCCCGGATAGAGGTTCCCGAACCGGGCGGTCGTGTACCAGTCGGTGCGCCAGGCGGTGGCGCGATCACGGTCGATCGCCAGGGATGCGACCTGGGGGTTGTCTCCCGGGCCGGCGCCGTAGGGGCCGAAAGCCGCGGCGCTGACGGGGGTCAGCGCCCGCACCGGGACGGTACCGCGTGACGTGGCGGCGGCCGCCTGCTTGCTCCTGGTCGCCGGGTTCGCCGCGCCGGGCCCCGCGCGGTGGTGAGCCGCCACCTGCCTCCCGGCCGCCGGCGCCGCGCTCGCGGCCGGGCGCGGGCCGGAGAAGACGTGGTACACCACCAGGCCGAGCGCCACCACCAGCACCACCAGCCCCAGCACCGCGGCCCAGCCGAGCCGACGCCGGCCGGGCGGTGAGGGCGGCGGTGTGGCCCGTTCGGCCAGTTCGTCCAGGCTCACCGCCGAGAGCGCGCCCGGCGCCCGGTGGACGGCGTCATACTCGCGGATCAGTGGCTCCGGGTCAGACCCGACGGCCCTGGCGATGCTGCGGATGTGCCCCCGGGCGTAGAAGTCGCCACCACACACCGAGTAGTCGTCGCCTTCGATACCGGTGATGATCGTTTCCCTGATGCGGGTCCGCTGGCTCACCTGGCCAACCGTGAAGCCGGCCCGGTGCCGCCCCGCCGCCAGATCTTCGCCGATGCTCACGCCGCGCCTCCACCGCTCTATCGCACCGGGCGCCGTCCCGATCGCGCCGTACGGATGGTCATGACCACATCCTTACCGGTATCGGTGCCACGCAACCCCGGGTGGGTCATCAGGTCACCCGGCCGCCATGCCGCACCTCGCAGCTGCGCGGCCATCTCGGACTGCTGCTCGCCCTGCATCATGCTGGCGATCAGACATCCACGGCTCGGTCCTCACCTGAACGGGCTAGCGGGACCACCCTCGCATCACACCGGCGGTTTCGGGGCGAGGATCAGCAGGACGCAGGCGAACGCCAGGATGAGTCCGCCAAGGCCGACAAGCCCGAGGCGCGCTGCACGGACGCGGAAGTGGCCGCTGATTCCCACCAGGAACAGCACGGTCGCCAGGTAGATCGTCGTCCGGACGTAGCCGTCGGCGTTGCCGCCGGCCGTCTCACCGAGCGCGTAGTAATTGTCAGCGCGGGCATCGAGCGCGTTGGCCTGGGCCAGCTCGGGCTGGACATACTGGGGCATGTAGGTCGGGCCCCTCGGCGCATGCGGGTTCGTGAACGGGTGCGTCCTGAGCCAGGCGTTGAACGCGGTCAGGAACACTGGCCGGAAACGATATTCGGCCACCCGCATGGCACTCTTGTTCCCGGCGACATACGCGGTGAACCAGGCGTTGAAGGTCAGCGAATCGAAGTTCTTCAGGTCAGCGGCCTGGTAGGCGAACCGGTTCGCCTCCGTCCTGGCCGCTGACGCTTTGGCCAGCTGCAGCGACGCGTCCGTGCTCCATCTCGCGGATGCGAAGCCGGACCAGGCCGCGAGGACTGCCACGACGGCCAGCAGGAGTGCCTCGATGATGGTCACCATCCGGTCCCGGCCCGTGGCCTCGGTGCCAGCGCTCCCCTCCGCCGCGCGTTCCCGGTGCTCGGAGAGCTCTTTTCCGACCTCGCTCGGCGACAGACCCTCCGGCACCTGAGCCCTCCTCCACGTGTCGCGGACATTCCGGCAGCCGGCAAGCAGCACGGCGGCCGGCTTGCTGTTACTGCTCGACCGTCGCCAGCACGCGCGCGTCTGAGACGGCCTTGAGCAGCCGCCGGTAATCCTGCTCGTTCTGGTCGGCGTAGGCGACAGCGAAGTCCGCGATGGCGTGGTCGAAGTCCTCGCTGCTACCCATGTAGCCGGAGATCACGGTTGCCCGCCCGGTCCGGGCGTGCGCGCGGGCGAGCGCCCAGCCGCAGAGCCTGCCGTAGTAGTTGAGCTGGTGCGGGTCCATCAGGGAGACGCTCATGGCTCCCTTCATGTCGCGCAGTTGGCGCACGTAGTAGTCCTTCGCGGTGGCAAGGAGCCCGCCGGGGCTATCGCCGCTGGTTCCGATGCCGCTGGTCCAGCCGAGGAAGGGATCGGAGGCGGCTTGCGTCAGCAGCTGCCCCTTGACCACCCGCTCGCCCTGGTGCGTGTAGTCGCTCTTCCCGGCGAACGGAGCCAGCACCGACTCCTGCGCCTCCTTGAGCTGGAGGAACAGCGGCTCGTCGGCGCGGTCGCCGAGCAGCAGCAGGATGAAGGCTTCTGTGCCGACCGAGCCGACACCCACGACTTTGCGCGCAAAGTCGCCGAAGTAGTAGCGGCGGAGCACTTCGCGCCGGTCCGCCTGCAGGGTCTCCAGGTAGAGCGCGACGGCATGCCTGAGTTCCTCCAGGATGCGGGGGTGGCGCTCGACGGGGAAGCGGACGATCACCGGGTGGGCGGGCCGGATGCGGTACTGCCCGTTGACCTGGTCGCACATCTTCAGGAACGCCTTCAGGCTGGTGCGCTGGCGCGCTTTGGCGATGTCTGCCCGGCGGCGGCGCACGGCTTCCCGCGGCTGGAGCGCATCGTACAGGCTGGTGACCTCGTCGATGTCGATCCGTGAGTACCAGACCTTCAGGAACCGCATCGCGGCGTAGTTGGCGATTTCGGTGCGGTAGCTGCGGACGGCCAGGCGTGCCGCGGCGTGCGCTTCGTGGTCGCCGAATTCTCTCTCGCGGGCGGCGACGGCGAAGCTGGCCGCCAGGCGCTTGAGGTCCCACTCGAAAGGCGCTGGCAGGGTCTCGTCGAAGTCATTGACGTCGAAGACCAGGCGCCGGTCGGGGGCGGCGAACATGCCGAAGTTCAGCAGGTGCGCGTCACCGCATGCCTGCACCCGGATGCCCGTCGTCGGCGTGTGCGCGAGATCCCAGGCCATCGGCGCGGCCGCGCCACGGAAGTAGGAAAAAGGCGAGGCGACCATGCGCCCGTACCGGATCGGCACCAGGTCGGGCACCCGGGTACTGGCTTGTTCCTCGAGAATGGCGACGGGGTCCGGCCGGTCCGGCGGCGGCTCCCACTGTGCGTGGCTCATGCGGGGTGTCAGCTTGCGCTGCTCGCGCCCCCGGTCCCGCCACTCATCCGGAGTGAGCAACTCGTGCGGCGGGGAGAGCACCCCCGGCGACATCCTGCCCATCAGCCCGACCCCCGATTGAGGCCACCTCATGGCCCGCTGATCATGACCCGATCCTACGGCCCCGGCGACGTCACGCCTAGCCATCAGGACCGCAGCACAACGGCCGGCTGGAACAACGGCGCCGCGGAACGGGCCGTGGGCCGGGGTGGGCCGGTCAGGCACTCCCCCCGTCGGCCGGGCTCGCCGAGATGTTCACGCCCGGCGTGGTGCTGGTGTCCGGGCCCGGGCTGTCCGGGCTGGAGGTGACCGGGCTGGGGCTCCCGGAGCTGGTGCCGGAGCTGGACGGGCTCGGGCTGTCCGAGCCCGGGCCGGACGGGCTCGGGCTGGACGGGCCCGGGCTCGGGCTGGACGGGCTCGGGCTCGGGGTCGACGGGCTCGGGCTCGGGCTGGACGGGCTCGGGCTGGGGCTCGGGCTGGCCGGACCGGACGGGCTGGCGCCGGGAGGGCTCCCGCAAGCGGTCTGGCTCGCGCTGGTCTGGACCGGGCCAGCTGGTTTCGCTCCGACCGTGCCCGCCGTGCCCGGCCGCCGTGCCCGCGGCAGCCGGGCTCGCGCTGGCCGCCGGGGCCGGGCTGGCCGTCCCCGCGCTGGCCGCTGGGGCCGTGCTGGCCGGGGCCGGGCTGACCGCGGCGGGGCTCGCGCTCAGGGCTGGGCTCACCGGGGAAAGCGCCGGAACCGGCGTTGCCGTCGCGCAGTTCGCCGTCAGCGCCCCCGGATGGTGACTGCCGTGCACGGTGCCAGCGGCGGCGCCAGCGCCCTTGCCAGGAACGCCGGCCCGCTGGCCAGGCGTCCCCGCCGGGGCGCTGCCCGCGATCGAGCGCAGGAACGCGTCTGCTTGCGCGAGCACCTGCTGCCCGAACGGGGTCAGCGCGGAAACGCTGATGGCCATGACGAACGAGAGCGCGGCCACGAAAGCGACCAAGTGCACACGTGCCAGGTGCCGCTGCCGCCGCGTGCGGGGCCGTGTCACCTCATAACGCTCCCGGGCAGAGCGGAGAGCCGCATGCAGCCAGGCCACAATGGAGTGCGACCAGCCCAGTGTCCGCCGGGTCACCTCGGAGTATGCGGCGATCGTCCAGGCGACGGGCAGGGGGTAGGGCGTGGTGAGCCGGGCGCGGATCCGCTCCAGGCCGTCATCCGAGGGGTGCACCGAGTCCGCCGCGGCGTGCAGCGCGCGGCGCAAGATGTCTTCAAAGTCTGCCTGGTGCCCGGTCATGCCTCACACCCCAGCACGACCCGCAGCGCCAGCATGGCCCGGGAGATATGGCTCTTGACCGCGCCCCGGCTGATTCCCATCGTCGAGGCGATCTCGGCCTCCGACAAGCCCGCGTAGTACCGCAGCACGACCGCCTCACGCTGCCGCAGCGGGAGACCGTGCAGCGCGGCGATCACGGCGGAACGCTCCAGCAGCGCGATCGCACCCTGCTCCGCACTCGGCATGTCCGGGGGCGGTTGCAGCACCTTCCGGTCAACGACCATGCGGTGCCGCAACACCGAACGAGACCGGTTGACCACACACTGCCGCAGATACGCCGATGCCTTGTCGCGTTCCCTGAGCTTGCGCCAGTTAGAGTGCATCGCCACGAACGCGTCCTGGACGATTTCCTCGGCAGTCGCCATGTCGCGCACGAGCAGTGCAGCAAGCCGCACTAACGGCCGGTACTGCGCGGTGTAGAGCTCAGCCGCCGCACAGGCAGCATCCCAGTCGGCCCTTGCCTCCGTCGTCGCCAGGGTCTCGGTCAGCTGAAGAGGCCCCGCCATGTCACCGGATTCGGCCGCTACCATCACGGACCCTCGCGACCCGACACTGATGTGCTGTCCTGCTCCAAACGGCCGCACCGCCCCCATCCATGCTGGCCCGCAGGAGATCACATGCACCGTGTCCCAGATCTGCCAATCCGCAGGGGCCAGCAAGCTAACTACCCAACAAGCGCGGTATTGATGCCAAAGCGGGACGGATGTCCGGTCCGGGATCCCGGTGGCCGTTGCGGCAGCGGTCCGGTGTGATCTTCCCAGCAGCGGGAAACCTCAGGTGGCCTGGTAAGCACGGGAGGAGAGACGGGAATGGTGGCGGGAGAGGCAGGCGAGAGCGCCAGGGAACGGCTCCGGCCGGTCTCCACCTACCGGCTCCAGCTGCACGCCGGGTTCGGGTTCGCGCAGGCCGCCGCGATCGCCGGCTATCTGGGAAAGCTCGGGGTCAGCCACGCCTACCTCTCGCCGATCCTCCAGGCCGTCCCCGGCTCCCGGCACGGGTACGACGTGGTGGACCACTCGCGTATCTCGGCCGAACTGGGCGGGGAAGCCGGCTTCCGGGCCATGGTGGACTCGTTCCGCCGGCACGGGCTGGGGGTGGTGGTGGACATCGTCCCCAACCACATGGCCGTCCCGGTGCCCGAGTCGCTCAACCACCAGCTGTGGTCGGTGCTCAGCGACGGTCCCGGCTCACCCTTCGCGCACTGGTTCGACGTGGACTGGGCGGCGGGCGGCGGTCGTTTCCTGCTGCCCATCCTGGCCGGGCCGGTTCAGGATTGCCTGGCCGAGTTCCGGGTGGACCCGGCTGGTGAGAACGCCGGAGGCGGACGAGGCGGCACCGGGCCGGTGCTGCGGTACGCCGACCACATACTGCCGCTCCGGGCCGGCACCGCCGACCTGCCACTGGACGAGCTGCTGCCCGCCCAGCATTACCGGCTGGCGCACTGGCGCGCGGCGCGGACGGAGCTCAACTGGCGCCGGTTCTTCGATGTGACCTCCCTGATCGCGGTCCGGGCGGAGGACTCCGACGTCTTCGCCGCCACCCACGAGCTGCTGCTGCACCTGCTGGCGGATGGGCTCATCGACGGCCTGCGGGTGGATCACCCGGACGGGCTGGCCGACCCCCGCGGTTACCTCCGGCGGCTCGCGGCTGCCACCGGCGGCGCGTGGGTGGCCACCGAGAAGATCCTGACCGGCACCGAGGAACTGCCGCGGGACTGGCCGTGTGCGGGCACCACCGGCTACGACACGCTGGCCGAGATCGGCGGGCTGTTCCTCGGCCGCCGCGGCGCCCAGCCGCTGACCAGGACCTACCTGGACTTCACCGGTGGGCAGGACAGTTTCGCCGGGGTGGCCGCGGCGGCCAGGCGCGAGACCGCCGGGCAGGTGTTCGCGGCCGAGCTGTCGAGGCTGACCCGGCTGCTCACCCGGGCAGGCGGCCCGGTCCTGGCGGGGGTCAGCGGCGGCGACCTGCATACGGTGCTCGTCGAGTTGCTCACCGGCTTCGGCGTCTACCGCGCGTACGTCGTGCCCGGGGAACCGCCAGGCCGGACATCGGTGGCCGCGGTGGACGCGGCCGCCGCGGCGGCCCGCCGCCACCTCCCGCCGCGCCTGCACGCCCCGCTCCGCGCCGTCCGCGATCTCATCCTCGGCTACGGTGGTGAGGCGGACGGCGAGGGCCGGGCGGAACTGATCGTCGCATTCCAGCAGACCTGCGGGCCGGTGATGGCCAAGGCAGTGGAGGACACCGCGTTCTACCGCTGGTCACGGCTGGTCGCGCTGAACGAGGTGGGCGCGGAACCGGACCGGTTCGGGACCGGCCCGGAAGAATTCCACGCCTTCGCCGGACGCCTCGCCCGGGACTGGCCGGCCACCATGACCACACTGTCCACCCACGACACCAAACGCCAGGAGGACGTGCGGGCCCGGCTGGCCGTTCTGGCGGAGTTCCCGCTGGCCTGGGCGCGGGAGGTGGCGCGGTGGCACGACCGCGCGGTGGCGCTGGCCGGCGGCCGGGTGCCGGAACCGGACACCGAGTACCTGCTGTGGCAGACGCTGGCCGGGGCGTGGCCGATCAGCCCTGGGCGCCTGGCCGGGTACCTGCGCAAGGCCATGCGCGAGGCGAAGACGGCGACCTCGTGGACCGATCCCGACCCGGGATACGAGGCCATGGTGCTGGCCTTCGCCGGCGCGGTGCTGGCGGACCCCGAGCTCACCACGCGGATCGCGGGCTTCGTGGCCGGCCTGGCTCCCAGCGCCCGGGCCAACTCGCTCGGGGCGAAACTTGTGCAGCTCACCATGCCCGGGGTGGCCGATGTCTACCAGGGCTGCGAACTGACCGGGTTCTCACTCGTGGACCCGGACAACAGGCGGCCAGTGGACTTCGCCCGCCGCCGCCGGCTGCTGGCCGCGCAGGACGCCACCTCGCCGGGACGGCCGGGCCGGGTGGGCCGGGTGGGCCGGGTGGGCCCGGCGGCTGAGGACGACGGCCGCCCGCCCGGTCGCCTCGACGCGGAGAAACTGCTGGTGACCTCGGCCGCGCTGCGGCTGCGCCGCGCTCATCCGGGCTGGTTCGCAGGCAGCTACGAGCCGCTGCTGGCCGAAGGCCCGGCTGCCCGGCATGCTGTCGCTTTCCGCCGCGGCGGCCACGCGGTGACCGTCGCCACCCGGCTCCCGGCCACGCTGACCGGGATGGGCGGGTGGGCCGATACGGTGCTGCCACTGCCGGACGGGCGCTGGCGGGACGCCCTCACCGGCGCCACCCACGGCGGCCCGCGCCCATTGCTGGCCGCGGTGACGCGGCACTATCCGGTGGCGCTGCTGGTAGCGGACGACCCGGGCCCGCCCGCAGACGAACTGACGAGGTGAACGAGGTTGCCGAAGTGACGCTGTTCAGCGTGTGGGCGCCGGCGGCGGGGCGGGTGGAGCTGGAGGCGGCCGGCGGCCGACACCCGATGGCCCCGGCCGCCGGCCCCGGCTGGTGGCAGGCCGAACTGCCCGGCGCCGGGAGCGGCGGGCGCGACCGGCACGGCATGGACTATGCCTTCCGCCTGGATGGCGGCGAGCCGCTGCCGGATCCGCGCTCGCCGCGGCAGCCGTTTGGCCCCCATGGGGTCAGCCGGACCTATGACCATTCCGCCTTCCGGTGGACGGACCACGGCTGGCGCGGCGGCCCGCTGCACGGGTCGGTCATCTACGAACTGCACGTCGGCACCTTCACCCCGCAAGGGACGTTCGACGCGGCGGTCAGCCGCCTCGACCACCTGCATGACCTCGGGGTGGACACGGTCGAGCTGATGCCGGTCGCGGCCTTCCCCGGCCGCCACGGCTGGGGCTACGACGGGATCAACCTGTGGGCGGTCCACGAGCCCTACGGCGGCCCGGACGGGCTGAAGCGGTTCGTCGACGCCTGTCACGCCCGCCGTCTGGCCGTCGTGCTTGACGTCGTCTACAACCATGTCGGCGTGGGCAACCGGCTGGCGGAGTTCGGCCCCTACTTCACCGCCGCGCACATAACGCCGTGGGGGCAGGCGGTCAACCTGGACCAGCCCGGCTCGGACGAGGTGCGGGGCTTCCTGCTCGGCAACGCGCTGATGTGGCTGCGCGACTACCACCTGGACGGGCTGCGGCTGGACGCGGTGCACGCGCTGGAGGACCGCCGCGCCCTGCACTTCCTGGAGGAGCTCGCGGCGGAGGTGCTGGCGCTGGCGGCGCTGCTGAACCGGGAGCTGGTCCTGATCGCGGAGTCCGACGCCAACGACCCGCGCCTGGTGACCTCGCGCGAGGCGGGCGGATACGGGCTGGCGGCTCAGTGGAGCGACGACTTCCACCATGCCGTCCACGCCGCCGTCACCGGGGAGCGGCAGGGCTTCTACCGCGATTTCGGCTCGCTCGCCGCCCTGGCCAAGACGCTGACGAAGGTGTTCTTCCACGACGGCGCCTGGTCATCCTTCCGCGGGCGCACGCATGGGAGGCAGGTCGACGTGTTCCGCGTGCCCGCCCATCGCTTCCTCGGCTACCTGCAGAATCATGACCAGATCGGCAACCGGGCCACCGGTGACCGGATCTCTGCCACGGTATCGAGCGGCCTGGTCAAGGTGGGCGCCGGGCTGGTCCTGACCGCCCCGTACACCCCGATGCTGTTCATGGGCGAGGAGTGGGGCGCGGGCACACCCTGGCAGTACTTCACCGATCACACCGATCCGGCGCTTGCCTCGGCCGTCGCCGACGGCCGCCGGGCAGAGTTCGCGGCCCACGGCTGGGGCACCACGGACATCCCTGACCCGCAGGACGAGGCCACCTTCGGCCGCTCCAAGCTGGACTGGGACGAGCTGGAGCGGGATTGCCACGCCAGCCTGCTCGCATGGTACCGGGAGCTGATCGCGCTGCGCCGGGCGCGGCCGGAACTGACCGACCCCCGGCTGGGCCGGGTCCAGGTGGACTACGACGAGCTGGAACGGTGGCTGGTGGTCCGGCGGGGCAGGCTGCGGGTCGTGGCCAACCTGGGCCCGGGCAGCCAGCGGGTGCCGCTGGACCGCGCAGCGGCCGCGGTGCTGGCGGCCTCCGGCCCCGGGGTGGCGATCGGCCAGGACGTGATCACCATGCCGGCCACCACGATCGCCGTCATCGAGACCTGATCAGCACGCCGACGGTGGCAGGCTTCACGCCCGCAGCCGCCACGCTTCAGGTGAGCCCGTGCCGGTAGGCGTAGGTGACGGCCTGGGCCCGGTCGCGGACGCCGGTCTTGGCGAAGAGATGATTGATGTGGCTCTTGACGGTGGTCTCGCTGACCACCAGCAGGCCGGCGATCTCCATGTTCGACAGTCCCTGGGCGATCAGCGTGAGCACCTCGGCTTCTCGCTGTGTCAGCCCAGCGGGCAGTTCCGGTGTGGCCGCGGCGGATGGGCCCGCCGGGCCCGCCCGGCCCGTCGCGATGGCCCTGACCAGGTGGTGCTGGACCGCTGGGTCGATGGCGGCCTGGCCGCTGGTGACCCGCTGGAGTGCCTCGCGGATCTGGCCGGCGCTGGCGTCCTTGGTCAGGTACCCGCGGGCGCCGGCGCGCAGCGCGTCGATGACGGAGCGGTCATCGGTATAGGTGGTGAGCACGAGCACGTTGATGCCGGCGTCGTGCTCGCGCAGACGGCGGGTGGCCTCGACCCCGTCGCAGTGAGGCATCCGGAGGTCCATCAGCACGACGTCTGGCCGCAGCCGGATCGCCAGCGCGACCGCCTCGTCGCCATCGGCCGCCGTGCCCACCACCTCGACCCCCGCGAGCAGCCCGAGCAGGGTGCCGAGTCCCTCCCGGACCACGCGCTGGTCATCGGCCACCAGGACGCGAATGGAGCCGTTCACGCCGGCACCCACAGCCCGACGAGGAACCCGCTGCCGGTGGGCCCCGCGGTAAGCGTGCCGCCGAGCAGTTCGGCCCGTTCCCTCATGCCGGTGAGCCCGTAGCCCGTCCCGTCACCGGGGGCCGGGTGCTCGCCACAGGTGCTGAAGTCTTCGATGGTCAGCCTGGTGCCGGCCGGCTCATACGCGAGGCGGATCTCGACCCGGTCGGCACGGGCGTGCTTGCGGACATTGGTCAGTGCCTCCTGCGCGACCCGGTAGACGGTCAGCCGGCTGTCGGTGCCCAGGTCCCGCTCGTCGTCGCCGGTCACGGTGACCTCGCAGGCCACGCCGGTGTCGCCCGCGAACTCGGCGGCCAGGTCGGCCATCCGCTCGGGGCCGGGCAGCGCGTCGTCGTGGAGCATGCCGATAGCGCGCCGCGCTTCCTCCAGCCCGGTCCGGGCCAGCCGGTGGGCCCGGTCGATGGCGGCCCCGACCTGCGGGTCCGCACCGCCCCGGCCCGCGAGCAGCCGGGCGCCCTCCAGGTTCAGCACCAGGCCGGACAGCGAGTGTGCGAGCACGTCGTGCATCTCGCGGGCGAGACGCTGGCGTTCGGCCAGCGCGGCGGCCTGGGCTTGCGCGGCCCGGGTCTGCTCCAGCTCGGCGAGCAGAAGCTCGGCCCGCTGGTTGCTCTCCCGCAGCCGCCGGGCGAACAGCGACAGCAGGAAGAACGCCAGGATCCCGAAATCGTTCAAAACGATGCCTGCGATGGGTGCGCGCCCGTTGGCCAGCCACGCCACCGTGACCGCGGCAGCGGCCACGCCCGCTACCAGCACGCTGAGAGGAACCGGCAGGACCAGGGCGGCCAGGCAGACGGCGGGGAACACCCCGAGAAACGCCGCGCTGTTGCCCTGCAAGCCGATCAGTGCGGCCGCGCTGACCACGGCAACGAGCACCGCAGCCAGCTGCACTGCCGGCCCGGCCTGAGTCAGCCACATCGCGGCGATGGTGGCGCCGCAGAACACGACCAGCGCCACGGCGACAGCAAGCGCCTCGCCGTGGCCGCCCGGAGCGGGCCGGGCCTGGAACGAGGTGATCATCACGAACGCGATCACGGCCACCGCGAGCACGCGGATCGAAAGGTAGGCCGCCTGCTGGCGGCCCCGTGCCCGTTCCAGCTCGGAAACGCCAGCTGGGGCGCTCGGACTCACCCCTCAACCGTACGGCGGGATCCCGTCGCCGTCTCGTGCCCGCGGGTGGATTCCCGGCCCGCGGCCTCCAACCCTGGGTGGAGGCCCGCCACCCACGGGTGAGGTGCCGGCGGCTGGCAAAGTTCCACCGCCGCGCCGGCGACGGCCTGGTCACCCCGCAGCAGGCTTGACGGCAAGATCCACCCGGCCCCGGGGAGCGAGATGGACAGCATCGGCCAGGAACGCGGCGCCGCCCAGACAGGAAGCGCCCCCGCCCGCGCGGAGCCCGTGGTCAGCGTCCGCGGCCTGGTGAAACGCTACGGAAGCCACGAGGCCGTGGCGGGCATCGACCTCGAGGTGCGGCACGGGGAGATCTTCGCCTTCCTCGGCCCGAACGGCGCCGGCAAGACCACGACGGTGGAGATGCTCGAAGGGTTCCGGCAGCGCACCGATGGCGAGATATCCGTGCTGGGCCAGGACCCGGCCACCGCGGGCGGGGCGTGGCGCGACCGGGTGGGCGTTGTCTTGCAGGAGTCAGAGCCCGAGCCCGGCCTGTCGGTGCGTGAGTGCCTGGCCCTGTACGCCGGCTTCTACCAGACGCCGCGTGACATCGACGAGACCATCGCCCTGGTCGGCCTCACCGCGAAGGCAGGCACGCCCGGCACCCGGCTGTCCGGCGGCCAGCGGCGCCGGCTCGATTTCGCGCTCGCGCTCATCGGCGACCCCGAGCTCATCTTTCTCGACGAGCCGACCACCGGTTTCGACCCGTCCGCGCGCCGGGCCGCCTGGGAGGTGGTCGCCGGGCTGCGGCAGCTCGGCAAGACGATCTTCCTCACCACCCATTACATGGACGAGGCGGAGTACCTGGCCGACCGGATAGCCGTGCTCTCCGCCGGACGTGTCGTGGCCCGCGGCACCCCCCGGACGCTGGGCGGACGCGACCACATGACTACTACTGTCAGCTTCACGCTCCCGGGCGGCATGGCGGCGCGTGACCTGCCGGAAGGGCTGCGCCCGCTGGCCGGGCCCGGGCCGGGAGGATCGACGGTCCTGCACAGCGAGAGCCCGCTCGTTCACCTCCAGATGCTCGGCAACTGGGCCATCGGCCGCGGCTTCGATCTGCCCGACCTCGATGTCCACCGCCCGACGCTGGAAGAGGTCTACCTCTCCCTCACCGGCTCCACCAGCACAAAGGATCACTGATGATCAGGATGGCCCTGCACCAGTCCGGCTACGACCTGCGCGCCTTTCTCCGCAACCGCCAGTCGCAGTTCTTCACCCTGGCCCTGCCGATCCTGTTCCTGGTGATCTTCGCCTCGGTGTTCGGCAGCCGCGGCACCACCCCCGTCCCCGGCGGGCGGATCAGCACCTCGGTGTACTACGTGCCCGGCATCATGGCGCTCGGGGTGATCGCGGCATGCTTCGGCAACCTGGTGGCGTCGGTGACCGCGCAGCGCGAACGCGGCGTGCTGAAGCGGCGGCGCGCGACACCGGTGCCAGCCGCTGCCGTCATCGCCGGCCGGGTGCTCACGGCCGTCGTCATCGCGGTCGTCATGGCCGCGGTGCTGCTGGGCATCGGCTGGGCCGCCTATGGCGCCCACGTCCCCGGCCGCACCGCCCTCGCGCTCGTGGTCACCGTGGTGATCGGAGCCGCCTCCTTCTGCTGCATGGGTTACGCGCTCACCTCGCTGATCCATAATGAGGACACCGCGCTGCCCACCACCCAGGCGCTCCTGCTGCCGCTCTACTTCGTCTCCGGGATTTTCGTCACGGTCACGATCCTGCCGCACTGGCTGGCGGACGTGGGGGAGATCTTCCCCGTCCGCCATCTGGCCAACGCGCTGCTCATCGCCTACAACCCGCACACGACCGGGCTGGGCTTCGCCGGTGCGGATCTGCTGGTCGTGACCGCATGGGGAGCCGCTGGCTTTCTCATCGCTCTCCGCAAGTTCAGCTGGCTGCCGCTCGGGCGCTGACCCGGAGCGCCGCCCGGCACGATCAGGGAGGAAGATCATGGCCACAGAAGTCCAAACCCAGGCCGGACGATGCGCCACCCACGGAACAGTCGAGGCCACCCGGGAACTCCCCAAGATGGGATTCCCCTTCCTCGTCTACGGCCCCTGGCGCGCCATCGCCAAGCGCCGCCCGTTCCTCTGCCCGGAATGCGGAGCCGCGGTCGAGGCCGGCTGAGGCGTGCACAGGCAACGTGGGGAGCGCTGATGCGCGTCCGGCCCTGCCGCCGGCGTTTAGCATCAGGGACGTGCGGATTGCAGCAGCGGTCCTCGGGGTTCTGATCGTCGTCTCCGTGTGGGTGAACGTGACCGTCACCCTGGTCATCCCCCGCGGCCGGGTCGGGTTCATCAAGGTCGTCGACCGGCTTGTCGACCGGGTGTACACCGCGGGCGGGCGCCTCGTGCGGTCATGGGACCGGCGTGACGCCCTGCTGGCCAGCCAGCCTGTCGTCACCCTCGGCCTGCTGCTGTTCATCTGGCTCGCCGGCTTCGTGGCCGGCTTCGGGCTGCTGCTGTGGCTTCCGGGAGGCAGCTTCCCGGATGCCCTCCGGGAAGCGGGCTCATCGCTGTTCACCCTCGGCTTCGCCGCCAGAAACGTCGCGGAGCCGAGTGTGGTCGATTTCCTCGCCGCTGCCTCGGGACTGGTCATCGTCGCCCTTCAGATCGCCTACCTGCCCACGCTGTATGCGGCCTACAACCGCCGCGAAACGGAGGTCACGCTGCTCGGTCCCCGCGCGGGGAGCCCGGCATGGGGGCCGGAGCTGCTGGCCAGGGCGCAGATAGCGGATGGCATCGGGCAGCTGACGGTCATCTACGAGGCCTGGGAGCGCTGGTCGGCCGACGTGGCCGAATCCCATTCGAGTTACCCGTCGCTGCTGCGTTTCCGGTCCCCCGAACCGCACAGCTCATGGGTCGTTTCGCAGCTGGCCGTGCTGGACGCCGCCGCCCTCCACCTGGCGGCGTGCCCGGCGAGCGCGCCTTTCACGGCCCGGCTCTGCGGGCAGATGGGCTTCACCTGCCTGCGGAAGCTGACCCGGACGCTGCGGATCCCCGTCGACCACGATCCGCGGCCCGATGACCCGGTCCGGTTGAGCTGGGAGGAGTTCATGCAGGGCTGGGAGCGGATCACCTCCGCCGGGTTCCCCGTCGAGCGGACCGCGCAGGAAGCCTGGCCGCATTTCCGGGGCTGGCGGATCAACTACGAGGCAGCCGCCTACAAACTGGCGTCGGGCCTCGACGCCGTCCCCGCCCGCTGGTCGGGTCCGCGCCGTCACGAGTGGGGGCCGTTCGAGTCGCGGAGGCTGGTCAACCGCACCCCGGAGCATCCCGACGGCCAGCCCGTCGCGCCCCGGGACCTGCTGCCCGGCGAGTGACGCGCCGCCCGCGAGAGATCTCGGCACCCGGGAATTGGTGGCAGTGAGGAGCGTGGCTGGTGGTTGAGGCTCAGCGGTCCGGCAGCTTGCTGTCGGTGAACGTGGGGTTGCCCCAGGATCTGGTCTGGCACGGCCGGACGGTGCACACGGCGGTGTGGAAGAGGCCGGTCGCGGGGCCGCGGATGGTCCGGCGGCTGAATATCGATGGTGATGGGCAGGGGGACCTGGCCGGGCACGGCGGGGAGCACCGGGCGGTGTTCGTGTACCAGATCGAGTCCTACCGGTATTGGCAGGCTCAGCTGGGCCGCGACGATTTCGCGTACGGGCAGTTCGGGGAGAACTTCACGGTCCGGGGGCTAGCCGATGACCAGGTGTGCATCGGCGATCGGTACCGGATCGGTGAGGCGGTGTTCGAGGTGACCCAGCCGCGGGTCACCTGCTACCGGGTGGGCATCCGGATGGACGACCCGCGCATGCCCGCGATGCTGGTCTCCCATCACCGGCCCGGGTTCTACTTCCGGGTGCTGCGCGAGGGCGTGGTGCAAGCGGGGGACGACGTCGTCAAGGTCGGCTCCGCGCCGGAGGCCATGACGGTGGCGGACGTCGATGCCCTGCTCTACCTGCCGGGGCATCCCCGCGAGCAGGTGCTGCGCGCGCTGCGGATCGCGGCGCTGCCAGATGGCTGGAAAGCCTCGTTCGAGGCGATGCTCAGCCAGCCCAAGGTGCCCGGGGGCGCCGGAGGTAACGCTGGATTGGCGGCGGTGAGCCCGCCGCCGGCGTGGCCGGGGTTCCGTCCGCTGGCCGTGACCGCGATCGAACGGGAGAGCGACACGGTCGTCTCCGTGCACCTGGCGGACCCGGACGGGGCCGCCGTGCCGGCCGCGCTGCCGGGACAGTTCCTGACCCTGCGGCTGCACGCCGATCCCAGCGGGCAGCCGCTGCTGCGCAGCTACTCACTGTCGGGGCCCCCGGGCGCCGATACCTATCGGATCAGCGTCAAGCGCGAGCCGCACGGCGCGGGCAGCCGGTTCATCCACACCCGCGTGCGGGTCGGCGACCAACTGGAGACCGCCGCACCACGCGGCACCTTCACCCTCCAGCCCGGGAAGGCGCCGGTCCTGCTGATCAGCGCGGGTGTCGGCGCGACCCCGGTGCTGGCCATGCTCCACGCCCTGGCCACCGCCGGGTCGGGCCGCGACATCTGGTGGCTGCACGGCGCCCGCAGCCGGGCCGAGGAGCCGTTCTCCGCCGAGTCGCGGGCCCTGCTGGCGGCGCTGCCCAGTGGGCATCGGCATATCTGCTACAGCCACCCGGGCCCTGGCGATGTCCAAGGACGCGACTACCAGACGCTGGGACGGCTGTCGGCACCCGTCCTGGCGGCCATGAACCTTCCGCGCACCGCCGATGCCTACATCTGCGGCCCGGCAGCGTTCATGGCACAGGTGTCGGCTGCCCTGGTCGGCATGGGTGTCGATGATGGGCGCATTCGCACGGAGATCTTCGGCGCCGCGCCTGCGCAAACGCCAGGAATCGCGCCCGCTACTGCCCGGCCGCCACACCCGCCAGCGGGTGAGCCGGCCGACGGACCGCTGGTCGCATTCGCGCGCAGCGGCCTGACGGTCCACTGGGACCCTGGCTATGCCAGCCTGCTCGAGCTGGCTGAAGCCTGTGACGTGCCGGTGCGCTGGTCATGCCGCACCGGTGTATGTCACACGTGTGAGACAGGCCTGGTGTCCGGGGCGGTCACCTACTCCCCCGACCCGGTCGATGACCCCGCCGATGGCAGCGCACTGATCTGCTGCTCCCAGCCAGTCCGCGATCTTGCGCTCGACCTGTGACAAGCCCAGCGGCACCGCGTCTGAGCCGTGGGTTCCGGTCGCCGGTCAGTCGCGGTCGAGAATCGTCAGGTCGAGCCGGGCGAGCCGTTCCGGGTCGGCGAGGAAGTCCATTTCGGCAATCTTCCCGTTGCGGACGATGACCGAGGCGATCGAGAACACGACGCCGTTGCGGGTCGCAACCGCGCCGGCGGCACCGTTGACCAGCGCAGGGTGCATGGTGAGGTCGACGCGCGACCACATCATCGCCCGCCGCGCCACGTTGAGCGCACCGCGTACCTCGGCCGACGCGGCGGGCAGTGCCGCACCGCCGTCGGCCCGCAGCACGACGTCAGGGTCGAGCGTGGCGACCAGCGCCTCGAAGTCGCCCTCGCGCGCCGCGGCCATGAAGGCGTTGATGACCTCCCGCTGGGCGCTCACGTTGACGTCGGGTGTGGTGGGCTGTGCCCGGACGCGGCGGCGTGCCCGGCTGGCCAGCTGGCGTGCCGCCTGCGGGGAGCGGCCGATGAGGCTCGCGATCTCATCGAACGGGACGCCGAACATGTCGTGCAGCACGAAGGTGAGCCGTTCGGCGGGTGTCAGCGTCTCGAGGACGACGAGCAGCGCGAGCCCGACCGAGTCGGCGAGCAGCGCCTCGTGCTCGGGATCGACGCCGTCGGCGCGGTTGACGATCGGGTCCGGAACGTGCGGGCTCAGCGGCTCCTCCCGGCGTACCGCACGTGAGCGCAGCATGTTCAGCGACACCCGCGCGACGACGGTCGTCAGCCACCCGGAGAGGTTCTCGATCTCGCCCGTTTCGGAGCCGCTGAGCCGCAGCCAGGCCTCCTGCACGGCGTCTTCGGCCTCGCTCACCGAGCCCAGCATCCGGTAGGCGACCGCCCGCAGGCGGCGCCGGTGTTCCTCGAACCGCTGCGCAAGCCAGTCCTGCTCGCTCATCGGGTCACATCCTCCCTCGGCGACGGGCCATCAGGGAGACCCGCCAGGACGGCCCGATGTGACCGGATGAGCGCAGGGAGGGGTATCGCTGGTCACAGAAGTTGCTCGGGGGTGATGGGCAGGGACCGTATCCGCCGTCCAGTGGCGTGGAAGACGGCGTTGGCGATGGCTGGTGCGACACCCACGATCGCGATTTCCCCGATGCCTTTGACCCCGATGGGATTCATCGGGTCCGGCTCACCGACGAAGATTACGTCGATGTCCGGGACGTCGGCATTGACCGCGACGAGGTAGTCACCGAACGTCGCGTTGGCGATGCGCCCGGTGCCGGGGTCGGACACTGTCTGTTCCAGCAGCGCCATACCGATTCCGCCGACCGTGCCGCCGATGATCTGACTGGCCGCGGTCTTCGCATTGAGTATGCGGCCGCCGTCCACCGCCGCCACGAGCCGGGTGACCCGGACCAGTCCGAGGTCGGGGTCGACCTCGACCTCGGCGAACTTAGCGGCAAAGATGCCGGGCTCTGCGTCCAGGTCGCTGCGGCGGGCGCTGGCGCCGTCGGCGGACAGCTCGGCCAGCCCGTGCCTGGCGAGTATGGCTGTGTAGGTCTCAGTCGGCCCCGGGCTTGCGGCGTGGACCGGGCTGATGCGGCCGTCGGCGACGGTCACATCCGGCAGGCCGCAGCCGCGTAGCGGCGACTCCGTCTCGCCCGCCGCTAGCTCGACGAAGGCCCGCAGCAGCTGCCGGCAGGCGATGTGCACCGCGCTGCCGAGGGCGGCTGTCAGCCCGGAACCCCCCTGCAGCGGCGCCGGAGGCATGCTGGTGTCGCCAAGTTCGAACCGGACCCGGTCCAGCGGCAGCCCCAGGGTGTCGGCGGCTACCTGGGTCATGACTGTGGAGGTGCCGGGGCCGATGTCGGTCGCCGCGCTCCGCACGAAGGCGACCCCGTCCTGGCCCAGCGACGCCCTCGCCTGGCAGGGCACCTGGACGTAGCCGTAGTAGGCGCTGGCCATTCCGTGACCGACGAGCAGCCGGCCGTTGCGCATCGACCGCGGCTCGGGGGTACGGCGCGACCAGCCGAACCGCTCCGCGCCCCGCTCATAGCACGCGCGCAGCGCCTTGCTCGCCCAGGGCAGGCCGGTCTGGGGGTGAACCTCGGCGTAGTTGCGCAGCCGCAGCGCGACCGGGTCCATGCGAAGCTCACGGGCCAGCTCGTCCAGCGCGCATTCCAGCGCGAACGCCCCGGGTGCCTCCCCGGGCCCGCGCATCCACGTAGGGCAGGCCACATTCAGCCGCACCTGCCGAGTCCGCGCGGACACGTTGGGACAGTCGTAGAGAACGGCGCTACCCCTGGTGAGCGACTCGGCGAAGTCGTCCTCCAGCGCCGTCGGCTCGGTCCCCTCATGATCGAGCGCGACCAGCTCGCCGGTGCGCATCGCCCCTATCCGCAGATGCTGCACGGACGGCGGGCGGTAGCCGACCGAGGTGAACATCTGCGCGCGGGACAGCACTAGCTTGACCGGCCGGTCCACCACCCGGGCCGCCAGCGCGGCGAGCACAACGTGCGGCCAGGTCCGCAGCCCGGCACCGAACGCGCCGCCAACGAACGGCGCAAGCACGCGGACCCCGCTCTCGGGCACCCCGAATGCCGCGGCGAGCGCCGTACGGACAAACGCCGGGCCTTGCGTCGAATCGTGGACGGTCAACAACTCGTCGTCCCAGTAGGCGGTGCTCGCAAACAGTCCCAGCGGGTTGTTGGTCTGAACCGGTGTGGTGTAGGTGGTTTTCACAACTACCTCGGCGGCCGCCATGCCGACGGTGACATCGCCCCGCGAGACATCGCGGCCGGACGCGTTCTCCATCCGCTCCGCACGCGGATCGCCGACGTCAAGCAGCGGTTCGGCCACCTCGTATTCGGCCTCGACCAGCCGCGCCGCCGCGGCGGCCTGCTCCAGGGTCTCCGCTACCACCAACGCGATGTGCTGGCCATGGTGGAGGATCCGGTCGTCCTGGAGCGGCGGCGGCGGGCCGATGCCGAGGCCGCCTGGCGCGCGGGCCAGCCGCGGGGCGTTCCGGTGGGTGATCACCATCAGCACGCCAGGCGAGGCCTCGGCCCGGGCGGTGGCGAGCCGCCGGATCCTGCCCGTGGCCACCGTGCTCTGCACCAGGACCGCGTGCGTCAGGTTCGCGAAGCCGAAATCCGCCGGGTACCGCGCGGCGCCCGTCACCTTGGCCGGGCCGTCCACCCGGTCCACGCCTGTCCCGACCAGCTCGGCGGTCTCAGCAGCCGTCGTCATCCGCGCCGCTCCGCCACCATCGACAGAGCCCGGACAAGGGTCCGCCTTCCTAGTTCGACCTTGAACGCGTTGCCTGAACGCGGGGAAGCGCCGCTCAGCGCCGCCTCCGCCGCCTCGGCGAACGTCTCGGGCCGGACGACGGCCCCGCGCAGGACATCTTCCGCCGCCTGGGACCGCCAGGGGATCGTCGCCAGGCCACCGAGGGCGACACGGGCGTCCCGCATGACCCCGTCCGTGATCACCAAGCCCACGGCCGCCGACGCGAGCGCGAACTCGTACGAGGCGCGATCGCGGACCTTCAGGTAACCCGATCGGGCCCCCTCCGGCAGCAGCGGCACCTCCACGGAGGTGATCAACTCGCCCTCGCCAAGCGTGTTCTCTACGTCAGGGGTATCGCCGGGCAGGAGGTAGACCTCCGCCAGCGGGACGGTACGCTCCCCATGCGCGCCGCGGATGCGCACGGCCGCGCCGAGTGCCACCAGCGCCACCGCCAGATCGGAGGCGTGGGTCGCGATGCAATGCTGGCTGGTCCCCAGGATCGCGTGCATGCGGTGGTGCCCATCCAGCGCGCCGCAGCCGGATCCGGGCACCCGCTTGTTGCAGGCGCAGCTGAGGTCCCGGTAGTAGCGGCAGCGGGTCCGCTGCAGCAGATTGCCGGCGACCGTCGCCATGTTCCGTAGCTGCGGCGAGGCGGCCAGCAGCAGGGACTCGCGGACAAGCGCCAGGCGATGGACAACCAGCGGATCGGCGGCCAGTTCCTCCATCGTGGTCAGCGCCCCGACGCGCACCAGGCCGCCGTCGGCCGAAACACCGCGCAATGGCAGGCGGGTGATATCGATCAGCACGTCCGGGCCGAGCACACCATCCTTCATCAGGTCGACCTGCGTGGTTCCGCCGGCCAGGTAGGCCGCGGCCGGACCGGCCGTCGCGGTCGCCACAGCATGGCGCACATCGGTGGCCCGGATGTACTCAAACGCCCGCACGGCCCGCACCCCCCGCGACCGCACGGATCGCGGCGACAATGTTCGGGTAGGCGCCGCACCGGCAGATGTTGCCGCTCATGAACTCGCGGATCTCCGCGTCCGATCCAGTCCGTCCCTCTGCCAGCAACGCGACCGCCGACAAGATCTGCCCAGGCGTGCAGAACCCGCACTGAAACGCGTCATGGGCAATGAACGCCCGCTGCACCGGGTGCAGGACGCCCTTTGACCCCAGGCCCTCGATCGTCGTGATCTCGCGGCCCTCGCAGGTCACCGCGAGCGTCAGGCACGACAGCACCCGCCTGCCATCCACCAGCACGGTGCACGCACCGCACGCCCCCTGATCGCAGCCTTTCTTGGTACCCGTCAGCCCCAGCCGCTCCCGCAGCGCGTCCAGCAGCGTGACCCGCGGGTCCAGCCGCACTTCCCGGAGCACGCCATTGACCCGCAACCTCACCAGCAGCTCCCCAGGCACCGCCGAGACGTCCACGCGCAAACCTGCCGACTTGTCGCCGCGACCCATGACACCCCAATCCCGCATGCGCGATTCCCGCCGACTCAGATCAACCTACGATCACCGGATACCAGCGCTCAACGGGGCATCGGTGGGCGGCCACTGAGTCATGCGAGCCCCGGGGGAAAACCCCCAGGCAAAGACGGGTGATTGCCGCGTTCCGCGGGAGGCGGCTCCGTCCATAGCGTGAACTCCGGATGGCCCGCACCGGCGCGCCTGATCGCGGGAGCCAGGAAGACCCCCGCCCAGAGCTGGGAGTTTCCATGACCGGATCCAGTAGCCCTACCCAGCACCGCGGCCCCGCCGCCGGTGCTGCCGCGCCCGCCTCGGCGAGCGACAAGGAGCATCGGCTGGCACGCCTGCGCCGCCGGTCACGTTGGGGGATCCGGTGATCGAGATCAGGGGCCTGACGAAACGGTACGGCCCGGTCCTGGCGGTCGATGCGCTGAGCGTCGATGTCCGGCCCGGCGCGGTGACCGGCTTCCTCGGCCCCAATGGGTCCGGGAAGTCCACCACCATGCGGCTGATCCTCGGCCTGGACTGGCCGGACGCGGGGCAGGCGCGGATTGCCGGGTGCCGCCACCGTGACCTGCGCTGGCCGCTTCGCGAGGTCGGGGCGCTGCTGGAGGCCCAGGCTTTCCACCCGGGCAGGTCCGCCCGCGACCACCTGGCCGCACTGGCGGCCAGCAACGCCATTCCGGCCGCGCGGGTGGACGAGGTGCTGGGCCGGGTCGGCCTGGACAGCGCGGCCCGGCGACGCGCCGGGAAGTTCTCCCTCGGCATGGCGCAGCGGCTGGGCATCGCCGCCGCTCTGCTCGGCGACCCCGCGGTGCTGCTGTTCGATGAGCCGGTCAACGGCCTTGACCCGGAGGGGATCCGCTGGATCCGGACCCTGATGAGGTCACTGGCGGCCGAGGGCCGGACCGTGTTCGTCTCCAGCCACCTGATCAGTGAGATGGCCCTCACCGCCGACCGGCTCATCGTGACCGGCGCCGGCCTGCTGCTGGCCGACACGACGGTCGCCGAGATGTCGGCCCGGTCAGCCTCGCTGGAGGACGCGTTCCTGCAGTTGACCTCCGCCAGCGCCGAATACCAGGCTGCGCCGGGCAGCTATCCGGGCCACCCGAAAGGGGGGCGGTCATGACGGCGCCGACGGAGCGCATCCCCGCCGGGCACTACCGCTTCCGGCACGTGGCCCGGATGGAGTGGATCAAGCTGCGTACC
Organism: uncultured Actinomycetes bacterium; assembly: GCA_963741615.1. Taxonomy (GTDB): domain Bacteria; phylum Actinomycetota; class Actinomycetes; order Streptosporangiales; family Streptosporangiaceae; genus UBA9676. The sequence goes on along the minus strand of CAVUIU010000029.1, from coordinate 171,403 downwards.
CTGCGTTCTACCTGGTGGACGCTGGCGCTCACCGCGGTGGCCGCGGTCGCGATCGCGGTCGCGGTCGGGCTCAACACCAAGAACCCATCGGGCGACCTGACCAACAACGCGCTGGCCGGCATCTCGGTCGGCCTGCTGCTGGTCGGCGTGCTGGGCGTGCTGATGATGACGAGCGAGTACACCTCCGGGATGATCCGGGCCACGCTGGCCGCGACCCCGAACCGGCCACTGCTGCTTGCGGCCAAGGCGGCTGTGTTCGGCGCGGTGGCGCTCGCTCTCGGGGAGGCTGCCTCGTTCATCGCCTTCTTCGCGGGCGGCGCCGCCCTGCGGCACGGCATATCCGCTCCCGGGCTGGGCCAGCCCCTCGTGCTGCAGGCCGTGATCCTCTCCGGTGCGGGCTACTGCCTGATCGGGCTGCTCGGCCTCGGGCTGGGCGCCATCATCCGGCACACCGCGGCGGGCGTCGCCGTGCTCATCGGCGGCGTGTACGTGCTCGCGCAGGTCATCGCGGCCATCGCCCACCCGCTGTTCGCGTATATCCCGATATCGATCGTCGCGAACTCGCTGAGCACCACCAAGCCGGTGGGTCACGGCGTCGTCCACATGCTGTCGCCGTGGGCGGGCCTCGGCATGCTATGCCTGTATGCAGCGCTGGCGCTGGGCGTCGGCGGCTGGCTGCTCGCCCGCCGGGACGCCTGAACGAGGCGATGCACAATGAAGCGGTGGGTGTACTCGGCGCGGTGCGCGAGCCGCTGACCCAGAGAGCCCGCCGGGAGGTGCTGTTCTGCCTGACGGGGATCCCGTTCGGCCTTGCCAACCCGGTCGTTTGGTTCTATCTCACCGCCCTGCTGCTCTGGCGGGCGACGCCGAGCCGTCCACCGAACCCGTCCTGGCTGGATGGACTGGCCGCGTTGACCGTGGCCGGGCTGCTGTTGCTGCTGCTGGCGGCCGGCGCCGCCCGGCCGCTCGGCGCGGCCTGCCGCCGCCTGGCGGCCCGGCTGCTCGGCGAGCGGATCGCGCCACCTCCCCCTGCGCGCCGGTGGCACGGCACACCCGCCGGACTGGCCGCCAGGCTCCGCGACGGTCCCGGCTGGCGGGCGACGGCATACCTGCTGCTGAAACTCCCGGTCATGCTGGTCGAGTGCTATGCGGTCGTCGTCTTCTGGGGCCTTGGGCTGGTCAATCTCAGCTACCCGCTCTGGTGGCTGTCGTTCCGCAATCACCCGCCGGGCGTGCGCCTGCACCCAGTGCCCGTGTTCACCCCGTTCGGCTGGTTCGGCCAGGGCACGTTCCATGTCACCACCCTTCCTGGCACGTTCGCCGCCTGCGTCACGGGGGCGGGAATGCTGCTCGCCGCGCCGTGGGTGACGCGGGCAGTCGTGTCGGCGGACCGCTGGCTGATGCGGGGCCTGCTCGGCCCCGGCCGGCTTGCCCAGCGGGTCGCCAACCTGGAGCAGACCCGGGCGCTGGCGGTCAACGACTCCGCCGCGACGCTGCGGCGGCTGGAGCGCAACCTGCATGACGGCGCGCAGATCCGGCTGGCAACGCTGGCGATGAACCTCGGCATGGCCAGGGAGAAGCTCGGCGCCGATGACGATCCGGCCGACCTGTCGGCCGTGCGCGAGCTGGTCGACGCGGCCCACCAGGGTGCCAAGGAGGCCCTCAGCGAGCTCCGGGACCTGGCCAGGGGCATGCACCCCCCGGTGCTTGACAACGGCCTGGCCGATGCACTCGCAACCCTGGCTGGCGGCAGCCTCATCCCGGTCGAGCTGACGGCGAGCATCCCGCAGCGGCCCACGCCGGCGATTGAGGCAATCGCCTACTTCTGCGCTGCCGAGCTGCTGGCCAACGCGGTCAAGCACAGCTCCGCCAGCAAGGTCGAGATCCGCGCAGCCGAACGGGCCGGGATGCTGACGCTCCATGTGGCCGACGACGGGCGCGGCGGAGCGGACCCTGCGGGCGGCAGCGGCCTGGCCGGGCTCGCGCAGCGGGTGAGCACCGTTGATGGGCGGCTGGACATCATAAGCCCGCCTGGCGGACCGACGCGGATCACCGTCGAGCTGCCGTTGCGCGCGTGAGAACATGACGCCGATGCGGGTTGTGATCGCCGAAGACGCGGCAATGATGCGCGAGGGCCTGACCCGGCTGCTCGCCGACCGCGGCCACCAGGTCGTCGCGGCCGTGGCCGACGGCGACGCGCTGCTCGCCGCGGTGGCAGAGCACCAGCCGGACGTCGCGGTGGCCGACATCCGGATGCCGCCGACGCACACAGACGAGGGGCTGCGCGCCGCGGTCGAGCTCCGCCGCCGGCACCCGGGCACCGCCGTGGTGGTGTTCTCCCAGTACATCGAGACCAGGTACGTGTCCGAGCTGCTGGAGGGCGGCGCGGCCGGGGTGGGCTACCTGCTCAAGGACCGGGTCGCCGACGTCGCCGAGTTCACCGATGCGCTGGCCCGGGTCGCCGCGGGCGGCACCGCGCTCGACCCGGAGGTCGTCAGCCAGCTGGTGCGTTCCAGCCGGCGCGCGGCCGGCCTGGCCGCCCTGACCCCGAGGGAACGAGACGTGCTCGCCCTCATGGCCGAGGGCCGGTCCAACGCGGGCATCGCTGCCGCCCTGGTGGTCTCGGCCGGGGTCGTTGAGAAGCACGTGGCCAGCATCTTCGGCAAGCTGAACTTGCCACCCACTGAGGCCGACAACCGGCGGGTGCTCGCGGTGCTGCGCTATCTGGGATCCTGACCGGCGTACTCGCCCTCCGGACTGCCGTAGGGGCAGAATGCGGGCGTGAATGTTGATCTCAACAGGCTCACACTGATTCTCGCGGCCCGGATGGCCGCGATCGTGCCGGCCGGCTTCCACGCCGAGGCCTCAGCCGGGATGATCTGGTATTCGGCTGATGAGGGCCGGTTCCCCGGCCAGCTCGGCGACTACCGCCCAGGGAGATCAGGCACCTTTGTGCGGGACAACTTCCATGCCCACGGCGAGACTGACGAGGACCGTGTCGCGGGCGTTGCCGCGCAGGCGCTCGACGAACTTCAGGACTACGTGGATGAAGCCAGCCATGAGCCGTGGCCCGGGGAAAGCAGCCCGCCGCGGCCGTTCGCGCAAGTCCGCGGCGGGCTGCTGCACCTTTGGTACGGCTGGCCCGATATCAGCAGCCCGGTCATCCTTGCGTGCGAGCCCATTCCGCTGGCCCAGATCGTCACCGGATAGGTCTACTGGCCGGGTGCACCCGGGCGTGCCCGGCTGCTGCTGGGTCTCCGTAGTGGGCGGCCCGCCGGCGCTGGCCGACGAGCCGCCAGTCAGAGGGCCGGTCAGGCTGGCCTGTTCGGTCGGGCGCCGTCGGCATGGTTGACCGGGAACCGGCTGGCCCGCCAGAAGGCCTCCCACATCAAGACCTGCTCGCCGTTGATGCGCTTGAGCGCTCGGGCGGCCTGCCGCACTGCTGTCATCGAGATCACCACATTCTGGTTCTGCTATGGCTGGTCAGCCACGATCGGGCGCGGGGCGAGACGCGGATCGAGATCACGCGTTGCCTGCCTCCTCCCACCGTTGGCTGGCTGAGCCGTTCGGAGTGGACACCATCAAGATTCGCGCTAAGGCGCCTGGCTCCGCATGGGACGGATGCCGTATTTCTGACGGTCTTCCCCTTCGGCAGCTGCTAAGACCTGGCTGAGACGGGCCTAACGCTCACCAGGGCCAGGCGGTGCGCTTGGGGAGGTAATCGGGAATGCGCCCAGAACGCAGCGTTATGCACGGCATCGGCCGGGTAGTTGCGCGTTGAGCGCTTGGTGGCCGGTGGCCGCCGGTGCTGGCTGACGGATGGGGCCCGCCGGGGCCTTGGTGCCGGGGAGGCTGGTTGCAAGCTTGCGTGGTGAGCCAGCTCAGGGGCGATCGGTGAGCGAGGGGCCGCGGGATGAGGTGATCATCCGGACTCCGGACCGGCGTCTGCGGGTGTTCGTGAGTTCCACGCTGGGTGAGCTGGCTGAGGAGCGGCGGGCTGTTTCGCGTGCCATTTCGGCGCTGCGCCTCACCCCGGTGATGTTCGAGGTGGGGGCCCGGCCGTACCCTCCGGCCGAGGTGTACCGGGCGTACCTGGCCCAGGCCGATGTGTTCATCGGGCTGTACTGGCAGCGGTACGGGCAGCTCGTCCCCGGCGCGCAGGTCTCGGGCCTGGAGGAGGAGTTCGAGCTGTCCGGTGAGCTGCCGCGGCTGCTGTATGTCAAGGCGCCGGCGCCTGATCGCGAGCCCCGGCTTGCTGATTTGCTGGCGCGCATCAAGGAGGAGTCCTCAGCGTCCTACCGTTACTTCCGCACCACCGCTGAGCTGGGCCGGCTGGTGCGTGATGACCTGGCGGTGTTGCTGAGCGAGCGGTTCGCATCCGCTGGCGGCCAGGTTGCGGCAGCTGCGCCGTCGCCGGCGGGCGCCCGTGGGCCGCGCCCGCTGCCGGTGAGCATGACGTCGCTGCTGGGGCGGGAGCGGGCCATCGATGAGGTGGCCGGGCTGGTAGAGCGTTCCGGGGTGCGGCTGGTGACGCTGACCGGGCCCGGCGGGGTCGGCAAGACCCGGCTGGCGGTGGCGGTGGGCGAGCGGCTGCGTCACCGGTTCGGCGCGGGCATCGTCTTCGTGCCGCTGGAGGCGGTCACCGACCCTGGGCTCGTGCTGGCCGCCATCGGCCGGATGGCGGGGGCCGACTTGGCGCGGGCGGGCTCGCCGGTGGAGGCGCTGGCCGAGGCATTCGGCGACGGTGCGTGGCTGCTGATCCTGGACAACCTGGAGCAGGTGGTCCAGGCCGCCCTCGGCCTGGGCGAGCTGCTGGCCCGCTGCCCGCAGGTGGTGATCTTGGCCACCAGCCGGACGGTGCTGGGGCTGCGGGCCGAGCGGGAGTACCCGGTGCCGCCGCTGGCGCTGCCGGCCGACCCCGCCACCGTACCGCTGGAGGAGCTGGAGTCCTCGCCGGCGGTGGCGCTGTTTGTGGACCGGGCCCGCGCGGTGCGGCCCGGGTTTGCCCTCACCGAGGGCAACGCGGCGATGGTGGCCGAGATCTGCCGGCGGCTGGAAGGCCTGCCGCTGGCGATCGAGCTGGCCGCCGCGCGGACCCGGCTGCTGGACCCCGCCGCGCTGCTTGGCCGGCTGGCGGCTTCGCTGGATGCACTGGGGACCGGCGCGGTGGACCTGCCCGAGCGGCAGCGCACGCTGCGGGCCACGGTCGGGTGGAGCGTGGGCCTGCTGGAAGACGCCGAGCGGTCGCTGCTGGAGGTCGCGGCGGTCTTCGTGGACGGCTGGACCATCCAGGCCGCCGCCCAGGTCGCGGGCCTGGCGGAGGACCAGGCGCTGGAGCTGTCTGAGGCGCTGGCCCGCCACAGCCTGGTCTATCTCGACAGCACTGGGCTCGGGCCCCGGTCGCGGATGCTGGAGACCGTCCGCGAGTTCATGGCCGAGCGGCTGGCGGCCCGGCCCGACGCCGCTGATGTCGGGCGGCGGCAGGCCGGCTACTACCGGGCGCTGGCCGAGCAGGCGGACCGGCCGCTGCGCGACACCGGCCAGGGCGAGTGGCTGGAGCGGCTGGACGCCGAGGCGGGCAACCTGGCCGCCGCGGTGCGCTGGTACCTGGCCCATGACCCCGGGCCGCTGCCGCACCTGTTCCGGGTCCTGTGGCTGTTCTGGCTGCAACGCGACCTTGAGGGCCAGGCCCGATCATGGGTTGAGCAGTTCCGGCCCGCTGGCACGCTGGACCTGCAGGCCCGGGCCGAGCTGGGCTGGGTGGCGGCAGTGATGGCCGTCGACACCGGGGACGACACGGCGGCGCTGGCGGCCGGCCAGCGCCTGGCACCGCTGCTGGCCCGGATCCAGGATCCCTTCCTGCGCGCGGTGTGCCAGCTGACCATGGCGTGGAGCTTGCCGATCGCCGACGACCTGGACGGGGCTCTGCGGGAGGCGGCGGTCTCGCTGGAGGAGCTCCGCGGCCAAGACGAGCCGGTCTTCACGGCCATCGCCGTCTTCACCGCCGGCTCCCTGGAGATGGCGCTGGGCCGCTACGACGATGCCCTACGCCACCTGCGCGAGGCGCGTGACCTGGCGGATGTGTGCGGCGGTGACTGGTTCGCCTCGGGCTCCCGGGTCCAGCTGGGCATCCTGGCCGTCTTGCGGGGCAGGCTCGACGAGGCCCGGGCGCTGATAGATGAGGCGCTGGACCTGAGCCTGGCCGCCCGCAGCACCCGGTTCGTGACGCTGTGCCTGGCCGGGTATGCCCGGCTGGCGCTGGCCGAGGGTGACCCGGAGCGGGCGGCACTGCTGAAAGGCGCGGCCGAGGGCCTGCGCCGGCGGGTCGGCTTGCCGGCCTGGCCTCATGTGCGGCGGGTGGAGGCCGAACTGGTGGTCCAGATCCGCCACAGGCTGGGAGCGGGCCCGTTCGATCAGGCGTTCACTGCCGGTTCGGGGCTCACCCAGCGGGAGGCGGTCGCCATCGTCCGGGACCAGCTCGGCGCTAGGACCCAGACGTCCTGAGCCGCTATGCACATGGCCCGGAAGCTGCGGCTTGGACGCCAGCTGCGGGCGCGGACCGGCCGTAGGCTGGCTGCATGCGGCACCTGGCTGGGTTTGACGACGCTGTGCTCGCCCGGGTTGATGAGATTATCGAGCGCGCCGTCGGAGAAGGTCAGGTACCTGGCGTGGTTGCGGCCCTGGCTCGCGGCGCGGCTGTGCACGTTGCGGCGGCGGGGGTGATGGCGGTCGGCGGGGCGCCGATGCGGCGGGACACGTTGTTCCGGATCTCGTCGATGACCAAGCCGATGACGGCGGCGGCCGTGCTCTCGCTGGTCGATGACGGGCTGCTGGATCTGAACGGGCCGGTCGATGAGCTTCTGCCTGAATTGGCCGACCGGCGGGTGCTGCGCAACCCGGACGGGGCGCTGGGACAGACGGTCCCGGCCCGGCGTCCGATCACCGTGCGCGACCTGCTCACCTTCACCTGGGGATTTGGGATGCAGGGTGCGATGTTCATGGCAGCCGAGCCGTGGCCGATAGTCGTTGCGGCGAGGGAGCGGCAGCTGTCGACCTTCGGGCCGCCGCAGCCCGCTGCCATGCCTGACCCGGACACGTGGATGGCGCGGCTGGGCGAGCTGCCGCTGCTGGCCCAGCCGGGCGAGCGCTGGCTCTACCAGTCCGGTTCGCAGGTGCTTGGAGTCCTGGCAGCTCGCGCCGTCGGCGCCCCGTTTGAGGACGTCCTGCGCGAGCGGGTACTCGCCCCGCTCGGCATGAAGGACACCGGATTTCACGCCACCGATACCACGCGGCTCTCGACCGCGTATGACCATCGCGACGGCCAGTTCGTCGTGAGCGACCCGCCGGACGGGCAGTGGTCACACCCGCCGCTGTTCCCCGACGGCGGCGGCGGACTGGTGTCATCGGCCGACGACGTGGTCGCCTTCGGCCGGATGCTGATGCGCGGGGGTAGCCCCGTGCTGGAGCCGGCCACGGCCACCGAGATGACACGCGACCAGCTGACCGCTGCGCAGCGAGCGAAGGTCTGGCCTGGTTTCAGCTTCCTCGGCGGCCGCGGCTGGGGCTACGGGCTGTCGGTGCTCGAAGACGGCCGCTACACGTGGGAGGGCGGACTCGGGACGGCGTGGTCGAACGTGCCCGCGCAAGATCTCACCGTCGTGGTTCTGACCCAGCGCGCCGCGGACGAAACCGGGATGCCCGCCGTGTGCGACGCGGTGCTGGCCGCCGCATGCGCCGCGGGCTGACCGGACGTCAGCCGGAGCGCCGATCACCGATCTGTGCGGTGCTGAGTCAACGCAGCGGCCGGGACGACCACAGAACGTGACCTGTCCTGAGCGAGTCCGGCGCCCGCGGTTCACAGCAGGTGTCTGGTTTGCTCTACGTGCCAGGTGAGGTCCATGGCCTCGAATCGCTCCAGCGCCCGTTCGAGGAGCGCCCGGTCGCCGCGGGCGACGCCGAGCGCGCGCAGCGCGAACGGCTCGGCGAAGATGCCCTCCTGCAGCCATTTCGGCGCTTCTGCTTCGATACGCTCGTGGTCGCCGAGCGCGGCCAGCGCGTCCAGGAAGGTTGACACCGGCTCCCACTCCCAGTCGAAGTCGGCTGAGGCGAGTTCGGCGAGTTGGCCGGTATCGTGCCGGGCAAGGGCCAGGCGCATCCTGGGCGGGTCGAACCAGCCCTGATACCAGCGGCCGCCTTCCATGCCGAGCCCGTTCGCTTTGGCCTCCAGCCGGCGGGCATCGTCGTCGTCGCCTTCCTGCGCGCTGGCGGTAGCACAGTTCAGGAGGATGGAGACGTTCAAAACGCAGGGGGTGGCCGCGGCCAGGTTGGCGTCCACCACCTGCTCGGCCTCAGCCGCCCGGGCCCGCACCTCGACCCAGCGTCCGGTCACGCTCGCCAGCAAGATCTGCCAGCCCGCCGCGTGCAGGCGGTGGTGGGGGGTCAGCCCGGCCGCGATGTCGATGGCCTGCGCGCTGGCCGCCGCCGCCCGGTCGAGGTGGCCGGATCTTAGGTACGCAAAGACCGCAGAGTGCAGTGCCACGGAGCCGACCTCGGGATTTGGCAGCCCGGGGATAAGCGCCATCACTTGATCCATCACGGTGCAGGCCCGGTCGAAGTCCCCAGCCATGAGGGCCGAGTCGGAGATGGTCTGCAGCGAGGTGCAGCGAAGCTCGAGGTCGCCCAGCCGTTCGGCGACCGCCAGGGCCGCGCGGGCGGCAGATTCGTCCTCGCTGCTCATGGCGAGCGCGACCAGCGCGTTCCCCTGGGCGAGGGAGCCCTCCTGGGCGAGTTCCAGGGCCTGCTGGATCCACCCGCCGACGAGAGTCCATTCGGGGTCCGGCTGCTGGGCCCACATCCCGGCCCGCTGCACTGTCTGCAGGGCGAGGTCGGAGTACACCTCGGCTGAGGGGCCGGCGATCTCCAGCGCTTTCTGCATGGCCTGCCAGAAACCCTCGCCGTCGTATTTGAGGGCGCAGGCCTGGCCGATGCGCTGCCAGATGCCGGCCTGCTCCCGCGGGTCATTTTCGAGGCCGAGGGCGCGGTGGAGCAGGGCCAGGCCCTGGTCGATCTCGTAGCGGCCGATGGCCAGGTCCGCGGCCCGCCGCGACCACAGCACCGCCTTGGCGCGCAGCGCTTCGGCGTGCTGTTCCCGGCCCGCCCAGGCCAGGTCAAGGTCTTCGGGAACGACCGCCGCGGCGTAATGGTGGGCCAGCAGCGGCGCGTGTTCGGCCTCACCCTTGCCGTTTCGCTCCAGCCACTGGGCGAAGCCGGCGTGCAGCGGCGCCCGCCTGGCCTTGAGCAGGCTCTGGTAGGCGACCTCGCGGGTGAGCGCGTGCTTGATCAGCCACTCCCGCTGCCCCTCGATCGATGACTGGGCGTGCGCGAGCACGAAGGCCCGATCCTGAAGCAGCCCGAACTCCGGATCCGCGCCCTCGACGAGATCGCAGACCGGACCGCTCCAGAACACCCGCCCGATCACCGCGGCCGTCTGCAGCGCCGCCTTCCCGAGCCGGGGAAGCAGGTCTATGCGCGCGGCGAGCACGGCCTGGACGGTATCCGGCACGAGGAAATCCGGCGGGAGCTCACCGAACGACCACCCGCCGCTGCGGCTGGCGAGCACCCCCCGGTCGGCCAGCGTCGCGATCAGCTCCTCGGCGAAAAACGGGTTACCCTCCGCCCGTTCCGCGACCAGCTCGCGGATCGGGGCGGGGCAGCCGCTGCCCAGCAGCACGCCGGCCAGCTGCTCCGCCTCCGCCACCGGCAGCGCCTCCAGCCGGAGCAGCGATCCCCCCGCCGGCCAGCCCGGCCGCTGATCGAGCAGCTCGGGCCGCGCCGTCACCATCAGCAGCAACGGCCCGGCCACCTGATCGGCGAGCATCTGCAGCAGATCACACAGCTCCTCGCCGGCCCAGTGCAGGTCCTCGACCAGCACCGCGGCTGGCCGCTCGGCGGTCAGCTCCTGCAGGAAACCCACCCAGGACGTCCGCAGCCGGTCCCGCACGGTCAGCGGGTGCATCCCCTCCGGCGGCGCCAGGCCGAGCGTGAAGCCGAGCCCTTCGCGGCCGGCCACCCGCTCGGCGGCCACCTCCGGCGGATCGCTCTCCAAGATCCCGAAGTGCTCCTTCAAGACCTCACCCAGCGGCCAGTACGTGATCCCGTGACCATACGACAGGCACCGGCCGCCGCGCAGCAGCGGCTGCTCCGGTTGCCCGCCCAGCCACCGCCAGAACTCACGAACCAGCCGCGTCTTGCCCACCCCGGCATCGCCGACGACACTGACCAGGAGCGGCCGGCCGCTGGCGACCACCTGGCGGTAGGCCCGCTGCAACTGCGCCAGTTCGCCGCCGCGGCCGACGAACACCGGTGGCAGCCCGCCCAGCCCCCGCGGCCGCGTCAGTGACAGCGCACGCACCAGCTTGCGGCAGACGACCCCGCCGGGCTTGCCCTTCGCCTGCACCGTCGCCGGCCCGGCGAACTCGAAGGCGCCCCGCGCAGCCGCAACCGTCCGCTCGCCCACCAGGATCTCGCCCGGAGCGGCCGCCTGCTCCAGCCGCGCGCACACGTTGACCGCGTCGCCGGTGACGAACGAACTGCCCTCCCGGGGCTGGCCCACCACCACATCGCCCGTATTCACACCGATCCGAAGCGCGAGCCGGCCGCCGAACAACTCCGCCAGCCGCCGCTGCATCCCCAGCGCCACGTGCAGCGCCCGCTCCGCGTCATCCTCATGCGCCACCGGCGCCCCGAAGGCCGCCATCACCGCGTCGCCGACGAACTTCTCGACCGTCCCCCCAGCCCGCTCGACCTGCGCCGCCATCGCATCGTAAAAACGGTCGAGCAGCGCGCGGACCCGCTCGGGATCCTGGCCCCCCGCAAGCTCGGTCGACCCGACCAGATCCGCGAACAGAACCGTGGCAAGCTTCCGCTCCTCAGCTGGCACACCGCAATTCTCCCCCAGTACCCGCCGGTCCGCCATGATCGCAAGAACGCAAACGAGACGCCCTGACAGATCCGCTATGAGCGCGAACCCATCGACCGGGGCTGCACCCTGGGTGGCCGGTGGGCTGGCCGCACAGGCTCCCGCTGATCGATCTCACCGCCGACCGGAACAAGCGGAGTGTCTCGCGCTCACACGGCCGCGAGGGCCGCCCTGCGGGCATCGCCGCTCAGACCGGTGACGACCCGGATCGCCATCGAGCCGAGCATGCGCTCCATGCCGGACCCCACGTGGTGGGCGGCGATCGCCTGGACCTGGTTGTCCCGCAAGAACCGTGCTATCCGGGCGTGATGGGCGCCCTCGGTCCCCTGGTCATGGAGTGTTCCCCAGGCGACGGGGAACTCCTGCCAGTCGCGGATCTGACCATCGGCCACCTCGGCGACTGCGACGCGGTCGGCCCGTCCCCAGCGCGGGTCGACCTGGTGATCGGCGGTGATCGCCACACACACTTTCATCTCACAGGCCTCCTCGGACACGGCCAGCGCCGGCGCCTGGCGGCATCGCCGGGCACCGGCCGGGCCGACGGCTACAGCATGCCCCGCGCATCACACCCTGCCCGGCGGCAGGTGAGCCCGGGCGGACCATGGAGTCACCAGCAGAATACGTTATGTATTTAGCGGCTTCGAATCTCCTGAATAATCCAGGTGTTGCCATCTGGATCCTGAAAACTCGTATGCCTCGCCCACGGCGTTTCTTGAATCTGCTCTGTAGTCACTCCCCGGCTGGCCAGATCCGCGACCGTGGAATCCAGGCTCCTGGCGCGCAGAATCAGCCCCTTCATCAGGCCGGCTTTCATTGTGTCGTCTTCAAGCACCAGAGTGATCGCTGTCTGCCCACCATGCGGGCGCACTTCCAGCCAGCGCAGACGATTTTCCTCGGCAAGCTCGTATTCCTCGTCGGAGAGAAGGTGCCAGCCGAGACCACTGACGTAGAAATCCTTGGCTCGATCCTGATTCCTGACTGGAACACTTACAATGTGCAGGTACTCAATGGGCATCGGCGTCCTCCCGTTCCGCCCTCCGCGCGATGACAGCAAGGCCGACCGCTCGCCTGTCCGGCGAGAACCCTATCAAGCTATGCCATTGAAGCTGGCCGGGCGAGGCGCTTATCCGTGCCTCATGGCCTAATTGAAGCCGAGACTGGCGTAGTCGTACATGCCGTAGTACCTGTGCCCGTACACGTTCGTCAGGTGCGGGCTCCGGTACAGCAGCACCCTCGCGTAGACGCCGGGCAGGATGACCGCATCCGACATGACCCGCCGGTCGATCTGGGACCAGATCCGGGTCCTGGCAGCGATACTGGTCGTGGCCAGCGCCCGGGTGAACATGTTGTTCACCGCCGGGTCGTTGAGCTCGCTGATGTTGGAGTTGGCAACTGGCTGGATAGCGGCGCCAGCTGTCAGGTAGTAGAGGAAGCCGAACCCGTCTGGCCAGTCCGGCGCCCAGCCGCCGACGACCAGGCCGAGGTCGTGCTGGTGCACGTAGTTCGGCACGCCAGCGAAGCTGGCCTGGTTCAGCAGCTCACCGGCGACTACCCGGCCGCCGAAGCCAGCCATCAGCAAGCCCTGAGGCTGTACTGCGAACTCGGCCAACGGCGCGAGCAAGCCGAAGTGCTCAGCAGTCTCGGTGAGCTGTCCTCCCGGGTCGCGCCCGGCCAGCAGGCCAGTGACTACTACCGCCGGGCACTGGCCATCGCGCGTGATGTCGGTGCGCCCCTGGAGGAAGCACGCGCGCTGGAAGGACTCGGCCACGGCCACCTTGAGCACGGTCAAACCCGCGAGGGTACCGCCCACCTGCGCCAGGCACTGGCGATCTACCAGCGCATCGGAATCCCTAGCGCCCAGCGCGTCCGGCAAGCCCTTATCGATCAGCGCGCGACGACAGCCTGACCCGGCCGTGCGGTGTCTTCCGGGGTCATCTGGCACACCCGCGGGCTAACCCCCGAACGCGTCAGGCCGATCGCGGCGTTGTTCGGCGCCGCATAGTCAGTGGCGGCTACTGGTCGCTTGTCTGGTCGGCTCTAGGGGCGAGGCCCTGACTAGCTGTCCCGGGTCATGCCGGCCGCCACGGCAATAAGACAGGCCAGCCGCGCCGCAGATGCCAACGGACGCAACGGATCGCATCATGGTTCCTCCGCCTCGCTCAGCGTGCCTGTCTCTATGACGCCGGCCGGCGCCCGCACGTTGGGCCGGTCGGACGGTATCGTGCTTGTGTGACCGGTGCGCGTTTCCTTCTGTGGTGGGCTGCCTGACCGGCGGCTCCGCGACGTCACTTTGTCCCATGGCCGCTCCAGCGAGGCGGCCTTCTGGTTGCGCGGCCATCTCGTCTGGGGCGTCTCCCACGCGAGAGGAACGGTAAATGGCACGGACGTTGTCGCTGGCGGTCCCGAGCGGGCATCTCACCCTGGGGAATCTGCTCGGCGCCATCCGCCACTGGGCCTGCGACCAGCGGGGCACGGACACGCTCTACGGCATTGCGGACCTGCACGCGCTGACCACAGACCACGATCCGGAAACGGTCCGCGCGGTCACGCTGGAACAGTTCGCCCTGCTCATCGCCGCAGGCCTGGACCCAATGACATTAAGTTAAGCGGGGACGGGCAGCAGCCAGAAGACGATCACGGTCAGCGGGGTCAGCCGGGTGGTCTCGCCGGGCTTGCGGGTCTTGTACCGGCCGCCGGGGCGCTTGGTCTTGCGCTCGTAACGACGGCCGGGCCGCTTGGGCACGAGGTTGCGGGCGAAGGTGATCTCGAAGGCCAGGTCGGCGGCGAGGTCGTCAAGGTGCTCAGGGGGAAAGGCTTCCGGAGCCGCTGATGCGGCTGCGGATTCCGTCGCGGGCGCGGGTGAAGGAGATCCGGGCGGGGTCCAGCCCTGCGTCGTCTGCGGCGTGGCTGATCAGGGTGCGGATCGCCTGGTAGCAGCAGAGCATGGCGTAGATCTCCTGGCGGATCATCGGCGGTGACTTCGAGCGCAGGACCACGGTGGCGCCGCCGCGCAGGGAGGTCTCCAGCTCATCGAAGCAGGTCTCCAGCTCCCAGCGGCTGGCGTATGCCGCAGCGGCCTGCCCGCACGTCAGCAGGCCAGGGTCGAGGAGGTCGGTGACCAGGGTGAAGGTCTCCGAGGTCTCGCCGCCGTCGGCGGAGGTCACCGAGTACTCGATGACCCGGACCGGGATGCCGGGGATGTCTTTCGGGTTGCCCCCCTTGCGGCGGCGCATCCGCCGGGAGGCGGCGGGGTCGGCGATCCGCGACAGCCAGGTCCCGTCGGGAAGCACTTCCAGCAATGGCAGGTCCACATCGGACTTTGCCCGCCACAGCACATGCAGCCCGGCGGCGAGCACGTCGTCCAGCAGACCGTGGGACAGGAAGTTCCGGTCGGCCAGCAGCAGGTCCCCGGGGCTCAGCCTCGCGAGCAGCCGGCGGGCCAGCGGCTGCTCCCCGGTCGCCAGCGGCGATGTCTCCGCGCCCAGCACCGACCTGCTCCCGCATTCCCCGGCGCCGACCACGCGGATCTGCGGGAACGGGCCGCGGCCACCGTCGTTGCCCGGGTACCCGAACTCGGCCCCATTCTCACCAGTGTCCGGGAGGTCCAGGCACATCCCGTCGATGGCCACCATGCGCATCCCGGAGACGAACGCTGGCTGCCGCTCCTGCCCGGCCAGCGGCCCGGCTGTCTCCTCCAGCAGCCGGGCCATCACCTGCCAGCCCAGCCGCTGGCGCGCGTAGGTGATCGCCGCCGGGCTCGGCTGCATCCCCAGCTCCACTCGCGCCCGGAACCGCCGCGCCCAGTCCAGCCCAGCCACCAGCTTGTTCCACACCTCGCCGTAGCCGGACTGGAAGAACAGCACCATCGCCAGCAGGTAGTACACGACGACCCGGGCCGGGAGCGTGCGCTTGCGCTGCTCGCGCACGCCCGCCTCATCCACGACCCGGTCCACCAGCTCCGGCGGGAACACCCTCGCCAGAACCCCGATCCCGATCCGGTCCGGCAGCCGGTCTCCCGCTGCCACCTGCTGTCCTGGCCTCGCCACGCAGGCGATCTTACACCTGTGTCGGACTAACTTAACGCCATTGGGCCTGGACCCGGGCCGGTGCACGCTGTTCGTCCAAAGTCACATACCCGCCCACGCCGAGCTGCACTGGCTGCTGGAGGCCACCGCCTACGACGGCGAACTGCGCCGGATGGTGCAGTACAAGGAGAAGGCGGCCAAGCAGCGGTCGGTGCGGTCGGCGCTGCTCGCCTATCCGGTGCTGATGGCGGCAGACATCTTGCTGTATGGCGTGCAGGCAGTGCCCGTGGGCGATGACCAGCGCCAGCACCTCGAACTTGCCCGTGACCTCGCCATCCGCTTCAACAGTGCCTATGGCGACACCTTCGTGGTCCCGCATGCGGTGACGCCACCTGTCGCCGCCCGGGTGATGGACCTGCAGGATCCGGGAACGAAGATGAACAAATCCGCGCCGCCGAGCGCACCCGGGGTCATCCGGCTACTGGACCCGCCCGAAGTGATCCGGCGCAAGATCGCGCGCGCGGTCACCGACAGCGGCAGGGAGGTCATTTTCGATCCCAGGAACAAACCCGGCGCAGCTAACCTGCTGACGATCCTCGCCGCGTGCACCAACACGACACCAGCGGACCTCCCGCCGCGGCTGGACTCCTACCGTGACCTCAAAGAAGCCTGCGCCGAGGCGGTCATCGCGGTCCTTGGCCCCCTGCAGCACCGGTACGCCGGCATCACCGCCGATCGCGCCACCCTGTCCGGACTCATCCGCCACGGCGCCCGGCGGGCACAAGAACTCGCGGCGCCACGACTCGCTCACGCCAAGGCAGTCATCGGGCTGCTCCAGCCGTTATGGGCGCCGCCGCGGCAGCCCCGCAAGCCCGGCGCGTTGGGACGCGGGCCGCGCTGGTCATCATGCCGGGTTGGACTGAGCCGGGTTGGACTGAGCACTGAGTGTTCCCGCGGGTGACGAGGGACCCGGAGTGCCGCGAGAGTGCCGGGGGTGAGGTCGCGTTCGGCGGCGTCGACCACCCCGAGGTCGGCGCGGACGTGCAGTTCGGCCGCCGTGACGAGCAGCGCCACCACGGGTGATCGCGAGGCGGAGGCCTTGGCATCGGCGAGACTGCGCAGTTCGGTGAGCAGATGCACCCGCTGGCGCCGCAGCACGGCGGCCAGCATCGCGGGGTCTCCGGCCTGGGCGGCGGCCATCACCTTGAGGAAGAAATCGTCACGGTAGCCGCGGGCGCGCTCGCTCGAAGCTGGCGAACAGCTCACCCACCTCAGCTCCCAGCTCGGAGCGCAGCGCCTGCTCGATCACGGGCCAGGGGACTGCGGCCGCGTCGTCTTGCAGGCGGCTCAGCTCGCTGATGAACTCCGCCGGGAGAAGATCACGGCGAGTGGACAGCACCTGCCCGAGCTTGACGAAGGTGACCCCGCCGTCCTCCAAGGCCAGCCGCACCGAGCGGGCCAGCCGCGCGCGGCCCTCCGGCGTCGCCAGCTCCGACCGGCGTCCGCCGCGCACGTACGGCGTCAGCCCGCGCCGCACCAAGATCCTGCTGATCTGCCAGTAGCGCCCCGCCCGGCCCATCCGCCTGCGCATGCCGCGCAGCACGTAGACCGGCCCGGGCACCGACCCGCTCGGCACCAGTGCCTCGGCCACGACCAGGAACACCATGCCGACCACCAGCGCGATCGTCACGCCCAGGATCACGAACTACAGCTCGGGCAGGAAGCTCGCTCGCTTTGTGGTCACCGAGCCGCTGATGGCCGTAATAATGGGCGAGGCGATGAGGAACGCCAGGACCCCCGCGATCAGCGTGCGCAGGAGCGAGAACCGCAGTCCCAGCAGCCGCCGGGCACCGAACGCAAACACCAGCACGGTCAGCGAGGTAAACACGAAGATCAGTGGTAGCACCAGGACCGTCATGGTGATCGCGGATCCCATCCAGTCATCCGGAGTGCCTCCTCATCCTCTTTGCCCGATACCGCAGCCTAGAATCGCAGCCTGAGAAGCTGGGCCTTAACCCGGCAGGCGGCAGCATCCGGCTGAACTGGATTCTGGTGGCGGGCGTCAGACTGCCTGAGCCAGCTCGAAGGTGACCTCATGGCGGGGACTTATCGGTCGTTGGCTGGCGAGGAATGGGTAAGGCGTAGAAGCCTGGAATTCGCTGGCTGATGCGTCGCTGAGGGAGGTGGCCGGTGCCAGCCGCCCTGCTCGAGACGAAGCTGTACGTCCCGAGGTCCCGGCGTGCTCTGGTGCCGCGTCCGCGGCTGAGTGAGCGGCTGGATCGGGGGGCCGCGTCGAAGTTGATGCTTGTCTCCGCGCCAGCTGGTTTCGGCAAGACGACGCTGCTCACTGAGTGGCTGGCAACGGGACCGGCCGCCCCGGCCGATCAACGGCTGGCTGCGTGGCTGTCGCTCGATCCAGGCGACAACGATCCCGCATCCTTCTGGACCTATGTGATCGCCGCGCTGCGGACGGTGGCACCCGGGGTAGGTGAGAGTGCCCTGGCCCTTCTGTGTGCGCCGGGGCCGCCCCCGATCGAGGCGGTGCTTACCGTCCTGCTCAACGATCTGGGCGCCAGCACGGCCGATATCGTGCTGGTGCTCGACGACTACCACGTCGTCGACGCGCGCGAGGTGCAGGACGGCATGGCGTTCCTGCTCGATCATCTGCCTGCGCGGCTGCACGTGGTGATCGCCGGCCGCGCTGATCCCGCATTGCCGCTGGCCCGGTTGCGGGCGCGCGGCGAGCTGGCCGAGATCCGCGCCGCCGAGCTGCGCTTCACCCCTGACGAGGCGGCGGCGTACCTCAACGGGATGATGGGCCTGCAGCTGACGGCGCGGGACGTGGCCGCGCTGGAGGCACGCACCGAGGGCTGGATCGCCGCTCTCCAGCTGGCAGCGCTGTCGATGCAGGGGCGAGACGACGTCGCCGGCTTCATTGCCAGCTTCGCCGGGGATGATCGTTACGTCGTCGACTACCTGGCCGAGGAGGTGCTGCAGCGCCAGTCCGGCCGGGTCCGGGCCTTCCTGCTGCAGACCTCCATCCTGGCCCGGCTGAGCGGTCCGCTGTGCGATGCCGTCACCGGGCAGAGCGGCGGCAAGGGCATGCTGGAGGCGCTGGATCGGGGGAACCTGTTCCTGGTCCCGCTTGATGACCGCCGCCGGTGGTATCGCTACCACCATCTGTTTGCCGATGTCCTGCAGGCACATCTCACGGACGAGCAGCCCGATCGAGTTCCGGGCCTGCACCGCCGGGCCAGCGCGTGGTACCAGCAGAACGGCGAGCAGTCCGAGGCGATCCGCCACGCGCTGGCCGCCGGGGATTTCGGGCGAGCGGCGGACCTGATCGAGCTGGCGATCCCCGCCATGCGCCGGAGCAGGCAGGAGGCCGCGGTGCGTGCCTGGCTCGAGGCAATTCCCGGCGAGCTGGTCCGCGTCAGGCCCGTGCTCAGCGTCGGGTTTGCCGCGGCGTTGCTGGGCCGCGGCGAGCCCGAGGGTGTTGAGGCCCGGCTGCGGGACGCCGAACGGTGGCTGGGCACACCAACAGGTATCGGTAACGGATCCCAAGCCCCGTCGGCGGAGATGGTCGTCCTCGACGAGGAGGAATTTCGCCGTCTCCCGGGGGCGATCGAGGTGTACCGTGCAGGCCTGGCCCTGGCTGGAGGCGATGTGGCCGGCACCGTGCGGCACGCCCGGCGGGCGCTTGATCTTTCGCTTGAGGAGGACCACCTCGTCCGTGCTTCGGCAGCGGGGCTCTTGGGGCTCGCGTTCTGGACGAGCGGGGATCTCGAGGCAGGGCACGCGGCGTATGCCGAGTGCGTGGCGGGACTGCGGCGGGCCGGGCACATTGCCGATATCTTCGGGTGCTCGATCGCGCTGGCGGACATCCGGCGTACGCAAGGTCGTCTCGGTGCGGCGATGCGCACCTACGAGCAGGCACTGCAGCGTGCGGCTGAGCTGGGCGGGCCGGTTCTGCGGGGCACGGCAGACATGTACGTGGGGATGAGCGAGGTCCACCGCGAGCGCGGCGACTTGCGGGCGGCCACGCAGCAGTTGCTGGCCAGCCAGGAGCTGGGCGAGAACAACGGGTTGCCGCAGAACCAGTATCGCTGGCGGGTCGCGATGGCCCGGGTCCGGGAGGCTGAAGGAGATCTGGGCGGTGCACTTGACCTGCTCAACGAGGCGGAGCGCCGGTATGTGAGTGACTTCTTCCCGAATGTGCGGCCCGTCCCGGCGTTGAAGGCACGGGTCTGGGCCGCGCAGGCCAGACTCGGCGAAGCGCTCGGCTGGGCGCGTGAGCAGGGCCTGTCCGCTGACGACGACCTGTCCTACCTGCGCGAGTTCGAACACATCACCCTGGCCAGGGTGCTCCTGGCCCGGCAGGAGACTGAGCGCGCAGAACGCTCCGTTCAGGAGGCGGCCCGGCTCCTGGAGCGCCTCCTGCTAGCGGCCGAAGAAGGCGGGAGGACGGGAAGCGTCATCGAAATCCTGGTGCTGCGGGCGCTCGCGCACCAGGCGCGGGGGGACGTCCCGGCCGCGCTTGCCACCCTGGAACGGGCGATGACGCTGGCCGAGCCGGAGGGCTACGTCCGGGTCTTCGCAGATGAGGGCCCGCCGATGACCTCCCTGCTGAGAGCGTCCGCGAAACAGGGATCCAGGCGGGACTACGCGCGCCGGCTCCTGGCCGGCGTGAGCGGGGCCGAGCACAGCGGCCCCGTCAAGCAGGCCCTGATCGACCCGCTGAGCGAACGCGAGCTCGACGTGCTGCGGCTGCTTGCGACCGAGCTGGACGGCCCGGCCATCGCCCGCGAGCTCAACGTGTCCCTGAACACCATGCGGACGCACACCAAGAACATCTACGCCAAGCTCGCGGTGACCAGCCGCCGGGCCGCAGTCCGCCGGGCCGCGGAACTCGGCCTGCTGCCGCGAGCCGGCCGCCGCCAGCCCTGACCCTTCCGGCACCGGCCCCCCGGGCGCAGCGCGGCCGCCGACTGAATCACCACATCAATCACCAGGTGTGGTGATGCCTGCTCACCACATCCGCTCATAGCTTCCGATCAGACCAGGAACGTTCGCAACGCCGGCGCAGACCCAGCCAGGCAGGAAGCAGCAGAAGGAGCACCATGAGCGAGACATCGGCCGGCCGCTATCACGGCCCCGGACGGTACGAGATCCGCCTCCAGGGGCGCCTCGACTCCCGGTGGGCCGCCTGGTTCGACGGGCTGGCCATTGCCCACGGCAGCGACGGCACCACCATCATCCATGGCCCGGTGGCCGACCAGGCAGCGCTCTACGGCTTGCTGCAGAAGACGCGTGACCTCGGCCTGCCCCTGATCTCGGTCAATCACACAGACACCGGCCATCCTGAGGCGCCCGCCAACGAGGCCCGGTAACCCAGCAGTTTCACGAAAGGAGACCGACATGGCGACCACCCTACAAACCCCGGCAGCGAAGGCGGCGGAAAGAATCCCGATGACCTCGACAAGGAAGACCGCGCTCGTCGCGGGCGTCTTCTACCTGCTCACCTTCATCTCGATCCCCACACTCGCCCTCTACGGCTCCGTGGAGAACCATCGGGACTGGATCCTCACCTCCGGCGGCCACACCGGCATTCTCGTTGGTGGCTTCCTAGAGGTGATCGTCGCCCTCGCCGGCATCGGCACCGCCGTCACGCTGTACCCGGTGGTCAAACGGCAGAACGAAGGCGTCGCGCTTGGCTTTGTCACCGCTCGCGTCCTTGAAGGCGTCATGATCTTCACCGGGGTCGTCAGCCTCCTGTCGCTGGTGACCTTGCGGCAGGACCTGGGTGGAGCGGCCGGAGCGAGTGCGGCCTCGCTGGTCACCACCGGCGCGTCGCACGTCGCGGTCTACAAATGGACGTTCCTGCTCTCGCAGAGCCTCATGCCGGCCATCAACGCACTGCTGCTGGGCTCCTTGATGTACCGGTCCCGCCTCGTGCCACGTGTCATCCCCATGATGGGACTCATCGGAGCCCCGCTGCTCCTCGCCTCTGTCATCACCACCCTGTTCCGCACCGACCACCAGATCACCGTGCTCGCACTGGGCTTCCTCCCGGTGGCTGCCTGGGAGTTCTCGCTGGGCGTGTGGCTGGTCGTGAAGGGCTTCAGGCCCTCCCCGATCACCGCGGCGATAGACGCCGCCAGCACGCCGCCCGCCTACCAGGACGTCACAGTCTGACCCCCGGCCCGACGGAACGGCCGGGCCCTCCCAGGGCCCGGCCGTTTCCGCGCAGGCAGCCGGGTCCGCTGTGCCGATGGCCGCGTTTCGCCGGCGATGTTCATCGGACCCGCTTCACGGGCAGGATGGCGACGGCTCCGATGATGGCGCAGAGCCCGGCGACCATGTACAGCACGCCGTAGCTGCCGCCGCCGATCGCCAGGACGGCCGGCGCGATCGCCGGCCCGATGGAAAAGGGAAGAGCACCAGCGATGTTGAACACGCCGAGATCCTTGGCTGCGCTGTGTTTGCCGGGCAGCACGTCCACCACGAGCGCAAGATCGACGGCCACGTACACGCCGAAGCCGAGCCCGCTGATGGCCATGCCGACCAGGAAACCGCTGAAGTTGCTGGCGATGGCAATCACGAACAACGCCAGGCCGTACACGATCGACGCGGTCAGGACGAAAATCTTCCGCCGACCCGTCCGGTCAGAGGCCTTCCCGCCGATGAGGGAAGCGGCGACGATGACGGCCGACTGGGCGAGCGTGCCCAGAAATATCTGTTGCGGCACGTCAGCCTTGGCGGTGCCAATTTTGTCCAGCAGATAGTAGGCCTGGTAGGTAGCCAGGAAGGCGTAAGCCAGAACGAACATGAACCGGCTGGCGAAGGCCCAGGCGAAGTCCGGGCTTTTCCGCGGGCTGACGTAGAACGTGCTGGCGAATTCCCGGAGCGACCAGGCCGGCTTTTCGGCCTTGGCAAGCCGGCGATCTTTCAGCGTGACCGCGAAAAGGAGAATGAACAGCCCGCCGGCCGCGCACGGGACCACGAACATGGCGAGCATATTGCCGGTGAACAGCTTGACCAGGAACGTGGCGCACACCGACGCGACGGGCAGGCAGACACCCAGGACACCGGAGACCAGGCCGCGCTGAACGGACGGAACCTGGTCTGGCAGCACCGCCACCATGGCGGCGAGCAGCGCGTTGAACAACAACTGGGCGATACACCATCCGGCGAGGACCACCGCGATGTTCGGTGCCAGCGCGACAGCGACGATACCGAGGGAACCGCCCACCAGGCCGGTGACCATCCATGGCCGCCGCATGCCCAGCCGCGACGCGGTGCGGTCGCTCATCCTGCCGAAGAACGGATTACCGACCATCGCCAGCAGGGCGCCCACCCCGGCGACAAGCGCCAGGCTGTCCGGTGCCTTTTTGATCCCGACGAGCGAGTCCACCTTCAATGGCAAGGTGACCAGCAGGGGCGCGATGAACAGCAGGCTGGTGCTCATGTACGCCAAGGCGTACAGGGAAATGAATCCCCAGCCGACCCGGTGTGGCTGGGGGGGCTCGGGCTCCAGCACAGCCTCAGCGGCAGTTCGGTAACTCAATCCGCGCCCCCCGGTACCCGGCCGGGCCGACATGCGCGCCGCGGACAGAGGACAGCACCCGCCGGTCACCGAAGGAGAGCGGGGCCCGATGAGGGACCGGGGCTGCCATATGCCACCTCCTCTTGGCTACGCGCGAAACGCCACCGAGGACCAGGGCAGCCAGGAGGAATCGCAATCCCGTTTACACGCAGATAAACGAGCACGCCTTCCTGGCTCAAACGCTACGCGCCCTCCGCAGGAGGGCCAAGTGCACCCAGCGCTGGCGGCCATCGTGCGGCCGCGCGCTCAGCTGCGCCGGGCCGATCACGCAAGGTGGCGGCCCCGCGATCCGGGTATGGCCCATGACGGGCTGCTGGCCGGGCGGGTGCGCGACTTGTCTTCGGGGATCGCCGGGGTAGGAATGAACCATGGCCGACACCGCCCTCATGGCCGGGAAGTGTGTTCTGGTCACCGGAGGCACCGGTGGCATCGGCAAGGCCACCGCGATCGGGCTCGCCGCGCTGGGTGCCCGGGTCGGTATCACCGGCCGTGATCAGGCCCGCACCATGGCGGCCGCGGCCGGCATCCGCGCCGCACCGGGCAGCCCGGCCGTGGACGCTTTCGCCGCGGACATGTCGGCTCAGGCCGGGGTGCGCCAGCTGGCCGCTCAGGTCGCTGACACCTACCCGCGGCTGGACGTGCTGGTCAACAACGTCGGCGGGTTCTGGGCTCACCGGCACCTCACCGCCGATGGCCTGGAGCGCACCTTCGCGCTCAACCACCTCGCGCCGTTCCTGCTGACCCACCTGCTGCTGGATTGCCTCACCGCGAGCGCGCCCGCCCGGATCGTCACCGTCTCCTCCGGCGCCCACGCCGGGGGCAGCATCGACTTCGGCGACCTGCAGGGCGAGCGGAACTACTCCGGACAGCGTGCCTACAGCCAGTCGAAGCTGGCCAACGTGATGTTCACCTACGAGCTGGCCCGCCGCCTGGAAGGCACCGGCGTGACCGCCACCGTGTGCCACCCCGGCGTGGTCCGCACCAGCTTCGGCGCCGAGGACCAGGCCGCGCACATGGCCACCATGATCCGCGTGGCGCGCCTGTTCATGAAGACCCCGGCCCAGGGCGCCCTCACTTCGGTCTACCTCGCCTCCTCACCCGAGGTGGAGGGGGTCACCGGCCGGTACTACGCCAACCGCAAGCCCGAGACCTCCAGCAAGGCCTCCTCCGACACCACGGCTGCCGCCCGGCTATGGCAGGTCAGCGCCGACCTGACCGGCATGACGGCAACCGCGTAACCCGGCCATCCACTTCCTGAGCTCGGGCCTCGTCCCTTGCTAAGGAAAGTTCAACGGTATATAACGTCTGCATGAGTCAGCGTGCGATGCAGGAAGCGACCTTCCTGATCCTCACCGCGCTGGCCGCTGGCAGCCAGCACGGCTACGGGATCATCACTGACGTCAAGGCGATCTCCGGCGGGCGGGTGCGGCTGCGCGCCGGAACGCTCTACGCCGCGCTGGACCGGCTCCGCGCCGAAGACCTGGTCAGGGTGGACCGGGAGGAGATCGTGGACGGCCGGTTGCGCCGCTATTACCGGCTGACCTCTCAGGGCTCGGCCCTGCTGGCCGTCGAGGCGGCCCGGCTGCGCGCCAACGCCACCGCCGCGCTGTCACGGCTGAACCTGGCCGGGGGGACCACGTGAGCGAATCGGCCCTGGAGCACCGGTACCGGCGGTTGCTGGCCTGGTATCCGGCGGCGTTCCGGCACGAGCAGGAGGACGAGATGCTGGCGGTGCTGATGGCCGGTGCGCGGCCGGGCCAGCGGCGGCCGGGACTGCTTGCGTCTGCGGACCTGATCCGCAACGCGCTGGTGATACGGATCCGGCTGATCGGGTCCCGGTCGGCGAGCCGGCCGTGGACAGATGGGCTTGCCCTGTTCAGCGTTGCCGCGCCACTGTTCCTGCTGCTGGCCTCGATCCTCGAAGTGGCCCTGCCGTACCGGCTCCCGTCCCCGGCCCGGATTCCTATCTTGGCGCGCATACTGTCTCGTTATCCGGAGATCGGCGGCCTGCACCTGCTCAGCTTGCCCGCTTTCGACACCGCCCTTGCCTGCCAGGCGGTCATCGCCGCCCTGGTGCTGCTGGGCCTGCGGTGGCTGGCGCTGGCCGCCATCGCCGGGTCGGCTGGCTGCTGGATCGCCGGCCTCTACCTCGTCCCGGACCTGCTGCAGGTGCTCTCCGCGAGCGTCTTCATGCTCGCCGGGGCCGCGCTGATCGCCTCGCCGGGCCCGCGCCGCGGCCGCCAGCTGCTGACCTGGCGTCACGGCGCTGTGCTGCTGCCGGCCGCGGCCGCCGTCCAGGTCTCCACGGTGATGTATGACGCGATGAGCCCCTTCACGCGGATCCTGACCCGGACTCCACCCGGCACCGCGGTTGACCTCGCGGTCAGTTTGGCGCTCGCGGTCGCGGCGGCGAGCCTGGCGGTCGTGTTCCGGCTGAACCGGTATTTCCTGCTGTTCCTCGCGGTCATGTGCTACCCCTACGTGCTCCAGCTGGTTCCGCGGAACAGTTCCAGCGACAACCTGATCGGGCTCCCCACACCCCAGCACTTGATGCTGCTCTTCCTGCCTGCGGCGCTGCTGGCCTTCGCCGCCATACTCAGTGCGGTCATTGCGCGCCACCCCCGCCCGCTGGCCCCACCAGAACCAAAGGAACCCCGGCCGGTCTGAGCAGCAGAGCCGGTGAGCGCTTCCCCGGGGCTGAGGTTGAGGGGATGTTCCGGTCTGTCGGTTGCGGGTGCTTGGCTGTGCCGGGTACGGGTTTCATGGTGGGAGGGAGTGCCGTGTCCGACCTGAAAGAGGAACTGCATAGCAAGCTCCAGGCCAGCAGGGCAGCGCTGCTGTCCAGGCTCGACGATCTGGGCGAATACGATCTTCGCCGTCCGATGACGGCGACCGGGACGAACCTGCTCGGCCTGGTGAAGCATCTGGCCGGGCTCGAGTACGTATACCTGGGCGAATCGTTCAACCGGCCGGCACCGGAGACCATGTCATGGATCGAGGACGGCTCGATCTGGGAGAACGCCGACATGTGGGCCCAGCCCGGTGAATCCAGCGAGTACCTCATCGGTCTGTACCAGCGCGCCTGCGCCCACGCCGACCTTGCCATAGCCGACCTCGACCTGCAGGCACCCGGGTCGGTGGCCCACTGGCCCGCGGACCGGCGCGGCACCACCCTGGGCGTCCTGCTCATCCGGATGGTCGCCGAGACAGCCCAGCACGCCGGCCACGCGGACATCATCCGAGAACTCATCGACAGGAGAGCGGGCCCCGACGACGGGGCCTTCGACGAGTCCTACTGGCGGAAGTACGTCGCCCAGATTCAGGCCGCGGCAGATGCCTTCGCCACCACCGCTGGCCCAGCCAGACCGGCCGGTCAGCCGCGCTGACGATCCCACGGCGGGAGTGTGCGACCGCCGCCGTGATGGTCCTACCGGTCAGGGCCTTCCTCGGTGGGCTCAGAATCTGGCCAGGAGGACGCCGACCGCCCGGCGGCGGCCACGATGGCCGCGCCGTCGAGTTCGATGATGGTCAGGCCGATGCCGCCGAACGGCCACTCCACGGCGAACTCGAAGGTCTCCCCCGGCGGCAGCGGCCACAGCCACAGCCCGAAGTGGCTGAAGCTGACCTCTTCGTCGCCGTGGCGCGTGGCGCCGCTGCCGCCTGGTGACCAGGAGAGCAGCGGCCCGGCCGGCGGATCATCACAAGTCGGCGCCCGGCGCCGGTTCGCCCCGATGGTGGTGGCCTTCGTGCCGTCGGCATAGCGCACGCCCAGCCGCAGCAGCTTGTCCGGCAGCCGGGCGCCCCCGTGCTTACCGAGGAGGCCGCCATACACCGACATGTGCAGGTTCCACCAGTCGTCCCCGGACAACGTGCCCTGCCTGGAGACGACCTCCACGTCGAGCATGCAGCCGGGGCGGAAAGCCCGGATCGTGAGCAAGCGCACCACCACGTTCGCGCTCCGGGCTACCGTCCGCCCAACGGCGAGCACCACGCCGGCTTCCAGCGCGGGCGGCCCGGACCAGGGCGGGAATTCCGGCAAGCCGCCGGAAGCCGGCTCCTCCTCGGCCGGCAGCGGCTCGAAGAACATGAATTCACGGTACGCCGTCCACCAGCAGACCGCAGCGATGCAGCTATGGGCTCTCCCACCGGGGCGGCCAGACCAGCCCCGGGCGGCCAGACCAGCCCCGGGCGGCAACCGGTCTCTTGCGGCATCGTGCCGCCCAGGCGCAGACTGGTCCCGATGCGACCTTTCGGTTGAGCCTGAAGCCTCGGCACCCGAGCCTGGTCCGCTGACGGGTCACGCCAGCGGCTGGGTTGTCGCGTCGTCCTCCGCCACCGGGCAGACCGTGACCCTGCGGCGGCGCGTGCACCGCCTGGCCCCGGGGGGCGGTGGCCCCCCGTCCGGTCATTGTCCAGTGCTCAGGCCGAGGAGGATAGCCATGACCGATCGCAACGAGGCCGTGGTCCGCGAGGCATACGAGGCCTACGGCCGTGGCGATGTGGCACGCATGCTGGAGTTCGTTGATCCGGAGCTGGAGTGGACCTACCTCAATCCTGCCTTCGAGAACCCTGAGCCGCAGACGTGCCACGGCCGGGACCAGATGCGTGTAAATCGGCGGGCGTGGTTCCGGCTTCATGATCAGGTTAGGCGGTGGCTCTGACAGTTTCGGGGCTGTCAGCGATCTGAGCGGCGGTCACGGTGCGTGGCCGCAGTTGGGCGGGTGGGTCGAGCAGCGAGCGGCGCAGGTCCTGGAGCTGGCGCAGTCCGGCGGCGGTCATGGTGAAGCCGCGCCAGCCGCGGGAGGCCCGGTCGAGCACGGCCCAGACCAGGGTGAGGCAGCTGGTCTCGCCGCGGAGCCGGCCGATGACCTTGACCCTCCTGCGGGTTTCGCCGAAGGTCCGTTCAATGAAGTTGGAGTGCCGGATCCGCTTGTGGTGCTCGGCGGGGAACCGCAGGTAGGCGGTCAGGCCCTCGGCGTCGGTGGTCAGGCACTTCATCGCCGAGGGATAGGTGGCGCCGTACTTGGCGGCCATCTCGCTGATCCGGGCGTCGATGATCTCCACGAGGCGTGGCCCGGGTGGGGTCTTGAGATCCTCGGTCTGCAATGGGCCTTGGAACGTCAGGCCGAGCAGGGCCTGGCGTCACAGATCGAGGAGATCGTGGCCAGCGGCGACAAGGTGCTGGTGGTCATCCACACCGAAGGTATCGACCGGGTGCGTGTCCGCCAGGCCGATGACCGGAACTACCTCGTCCTGACCCTTGACCAGCAGCGGATCATCAGAATGCAGGCTTGCCGGAACCGGGATGAGGCACGCAGCCTCGCGGGCATCACCTGACCGGAGCCGTGGCCAGCCCAACTGGCGCTGGGGCGCTACCGCTCGCCGGCCAGGAACGGGTGATGGTGGTAGCCGGACTCGTCGAGGACGGCGACCGTTGACTCGGGAACTTCGACGAAGGCCCCGGGCAGGTCGTTCAGCGGCTCCGAGACCACGACGTGGGCACGCTTACCGAAAAGCCGCAGCCGCTCGATGTCCGGGTACATCTCGCGCAGCGTGTTGACGTCGGCAGAGTGGAACAGGGTACGCGTCTGCCGCTGCGACGAATACCGGAAGGCCCACACGGTCATGCCGTCGGAGACAGCGACAGTCCCCTGCATCGGGAACCTCACCCCGTGCTCGTGACCGGCCGACTCCACCGCCTGGATGGCCTTTGACATCGCCGCTATGGGATCCTCGCGCAACCCCAGGGTCAGCGCGAGGTGGAACAAGACCTCCGAGTCCGTGGTCCCCTCGATATGGGGGTACAGCGACGGGTTGACAGCGAAGGTCAGGTCACGCTTCACCGAGCCGAACCCAGCGAGGGCGCCGTTGTGCATGAACAGCCAGTTGCCGAACCGGAACGGGTGACAGTTGGTCTGCTGGATCGGCGGGCCAGCCGCGGCGCGGACGTGGCTGAAGAACAACCCAGACTCGACGGCCTGGGTGATCTCGCGCAGGTTCTGGTCATTCCACGCGGGTTCGGTGCTGCGGAAGAGCCCGGGAACATCGCCCCCTTGCCGGTCCACCGGGTACCAGCCGAACCCGAACCCATCACCGTTGACCGTCTCCGCTCCGAGCGGAGAATTCAGCGACTGCGCGATGAGCGAGTGCTGGGGGTGCAAGATCAACTCAGACGGCCGCAGCGGCTCCCCGCGGTACGCCAGCCAACGACACATGATGTGGACCTCCTCGACCCCGCACGACCTGCCGCAGATCAAGTTTGACACCGGACGTTCGGGTCAGCGGTGGCCCGCCCCGCGCTACCAGGTTCTTCCGCCCATGCATGGGCCGGCAAGGTCGCCCTGTCGATCGGGCCAGCCGTCGTTCGTGTAGTGGGTGAAGGAGCCGGCCCGCGGCCGGCCAGCCCCGCGAAACGAGGAGGCGTCATGTCCGAGCCGAAGGTCCTGCTCAGCGGTCTGGGAATCCCTGAGTCACCACGGTGGCACGAGGGCCGGCTGTGGTTCTGCAACTGGATCGACCGGCAGGTCGGGGCCGTCGGCCTCGACGGCAGGCCGGAGGTGATGTTGACAAGGGACCCGGACAGCCATCCGATGGGGTATTCCATCGACTGGCTGCCCGACGGCAGGCTGCTGGTGACCGGAGACAAGCTACGGCGCCAGGAACCGGACGGGTCGATGGTCACCCACGCCGGGCAACGCGCCAACGAGATCGCCGTGGACGGGCGCGGCAACATCTACCTCAACGGCGCGGACTTCGACTTCGTCGCTGGAGCGCCGCCCAAGCCCGGCTACATCAAGCTCGTCACCCCAGACGGCGCACTGCGCCAGGTCGCCGGCGACATCCAGTTCCCCAACGGCATGGTCATCACGCCCGACAACCGGACGCTGATCATCTCCGAGTCGTTCGCGGGCCGGCTCACCGCGTTCGACATCGGCGCGGACGGCGGGCTGTCCGGCCGGCGGGTCTTCGCCGACGGTCTCGGCCCGGACGGCATCTGCCTCGACGCCGAGGGCGCGGTCTGGGTCTCCACGGGCGGGTTCTCGGTTGCCCGCGTCGCCGCGGGCGGCAAGGTCCTGCAGCGCGTCGAGCTGGGCGAGAACCGGGCACCGTTCGCGCTGATGCTCGGCGGACCGGACCGGCGGACCCTGTTCATCATGACCGCCGAATGGCGGAAGGCCGACGGCCACGTCGCCAACCTCGAGCGGCTGACCAACGGGCCCCGCACCGGGGAGATCCTGACCCTGCCGGTCCCGGTCCCCGGCACCGGCCGCCCATGACCGCGACCACACCAGGCCGGGCTCGGTCCGTCCAGATGGGTCACTCAGCGGAGCAGTCCCAGCCAGGTGCCTGTCCTGGGCCATCATCCGGTGCGCCGATTACGTGTCCTATACGCTGGTCTGGGTGCCGCGGATCCCCCTGCCGGCTCGTGCGGGTGCCTACGGCGACGCTGCGACTCCGGCGCTGACGTTGCCCATCTCAGGCTTTGCGCGTTCGGGCAGCCCGACACCGATCAGGCAGGCCAGCGGAATCGCGGCGTCATGAGCGCGACTGAACGCCGACTACCTGGAGCCACGCATGAGCCAGAGGAAAGACGCAGATATCGGCGTGACCGGCCTGGCGGTGATGGGACGCAACCTTGCCCGGAACCTCGCCCGGCACGGGCACGTCGTTTCGCTGCACAACCGCTCGGCTGAGCGCACCCGCAGCCTGGTCAAGGAGCACGGTGACGAGGGCACATTCGTCCCGGCCGAGTCGATGGAGGACTTCGCGGCCAGCCTCAGGCGGCCACGCGCGATCGTGGTGATGGTCAAGGCCGGCGAGGCCACCGACGCGGTGATCGACGAGCTTGTGCCACTGCTTGACGAGGGTGACATCGTCATGGACTGCGGCAACGCCCACTACGGCGACACCCGGCGCCGGGAGGCCGCGCTGCGGCAGCGTGGCCTGCACTTCGTCGGCTGCGGTGTCTCCGGCGGCGAGGAGGGGGCGCTGAACGGGCCGAGCATCATGCCGGGCGGATCCGCGGAGTCCTACGCGAGGCTCGGGCCGATACTCGAGCCGATCGCCGCGCAGGTCGACGGGACGCCCTGCTGCACGCACGTGGGCCCGGACGGCGCCGGCCACTTCGTCAAGATGGTGCACAACGGCATCGAGTACGCCGACATGCAGCTCATCGCCGAGGCCTACGATCTGCTCCGGGCCGGGCTCGGCGCGACCCCGGCCGAGGTAGGCGAGATATTCCGCACCTGGAACGAGGGCGACCTTGACTCGTTCCTCATCCAGATCACCGCTGAGGTGCTCGCGCACACGGACGAGCGCACCGGCAGGCCGTTCGTCAACATCGTGCTCGACCAGGCCGAGCAGAAAGGCACCGGCCGCTGGACGGTGCAGAGCGCGCTCGATCTCGGGGTCCCCATCACCGGCATCGCCGAGGCCACGTTCGCGCGCTCCCTGTCCGCTCACGCGGACCAGCGCACAGCGGCCCGGGCAGCCTTCGGCAGCGACGTGGCACCCTTCCAGCCCGGCGACCAGAACGCGTTCATCGAGGATGTGCGCCGCGCGCTGTACGCGTCGAAGGTGGTGGCCTACGCGCAGGGCTTCGACCATATCGCCGCGGGCAGCGCGGAATACGGCTGGAACATCGACCGGGCCGCGATGGCGACGATCTGGCGCGGTGGCTGCATCATCAGGGCCCGCTTCCTCGACCGCATCCGCGCGGCCTACGACGGCGATCCCGCGCTTCCCAGCCTGCTGGTCGCCCCCTACTTCATCGACGCGGTGGGTGATGGTCTCGGCAGCTGGCGGCGGGTGGTGGCCCAGGCCGCGACGGCCGGCATACCGGCGCCGGCGTTCGCGGCGTCGCTCGCCTACTACGACGGGCTGCGCCGCGAGCGCCTGCCCGCCGCCCTGATCCAGGGCCTGCGCGACAACTTCGGCGCCCACACCTACCAGCGCGTCGACGCGCCCGGCAGCTTCCACACCGAATGGGCAGGCGACCTGCGCGAACACCCCGCATAGCGGAGCCCAGCGTCCGGGACCCGCCGTGGCAACAGGTCGCGCGATGCCCCGCTGTCGGTGGAGCAGCAAACAGCTTGACCCTGACACCGTGTGAGGCTGTCGAGTTGGAGGCGTCATGTTCACCATCGGAGAGTTCGCCAGGCACGGCCAGGTGTCGGTCCGCATGCTGCGCCACTACGACGCGACCGGGCTGCTCCGCCCGGCCTCGGTTGACCCGGCCAGCGGCTACCGGTTCTATGAGGCCGGCCAGCTCGCACGGCTCAACCGCATCCTCGCGCTGAAAGACCTCGGCTTCACCCTCGAACAGGTGCGCGCCATGCTGGACCAGGAGGTCAGCGCCGAACAACTCCGCGGGATGCTGCGATTGCGCCAGGCCGAGCTGCAAACCCAGATCGCCGCCGACACAACCCGGCTGGCGCAGGTCGAGGCGAGGCTCCGGATCATCGAGATGGAGGGCGCCATGCCAGCCGACGACATCCAGGTCAAGCGGATCCCGGCAGTCCGCGTGGCGGAACTCACCGCGACCGCGGCGAGCCTGGAGCCCGCGTCCATCACCCCGGTCATCCAGCCGCTGTACCGGGAGCTGGGCGAACGGCTCGGCCGGGCAGGGCTGGCCCCCGTCGGCCCGGCGATCGCCTTCTACGAGGACGCCCCGGACGGTGACGGGGTGCTCGTGCACGCCACCGTGCCGGTCAACGCCGACCCCGGCAGCGGCGGCGGCTTCGAGATCACCGACCTGCCCGAGATCGGCCAGGCGGCCACGATCGTGCACCGCGGGTCCATGGACAACGTCATGGCTACCATCCAGACCCTGGCCCGGTGGGTGGACAGCAACGGCTACCGGTCCACCGGGCATCCGCGCGAGCTCTATCTCGAATGCCCCGACGACCACGACAAGTGGGTCACCGAACTGCAGGAACCGATCACCTCCGGATGACCCGGCGCCGCGGCTGGTCCGGGGTCAGACGTCTTCCAGCTCGTAAATCATGCTTCGTACCCCGGCGCCAGCGAACCTGGGCACGTCTTCCGCCGTTGCCCGGCCTTCGGGTGATTGGAATGCATGCTTGAGAGCAGCCATATCATCCCAGTCCAATTCGGCAATCAGGTAATAGGGTTCACCGCCACGAATCGGAGTCGCATGCCGGCTGATCGTAAATCGCCGGAGGCCGGGAAGTTTCCGTGCCAGCGGGATATGAACGTCGCGGTAATGACGATCGAATGCCCCGGGGTCGTCGGGCCGGTCGTACAGCACGAGGAAACGAACCATGTGAGCAATGGTAGGCGCCCGCCCGCCGCTTCCCCACCCGGCCTCCGGGGCCGGCCACAACGGTGGCCGCTGATCATCAACGTGTTAACCCAGGGGCTGCCGGGGCGCATGCGCAGCGGCGGGCGATCCGGGAGCGTGCCGCGGCCGCCCCAGCAGCGGGCGGCCGCAGCGGAGGCAGCAGAACCGCAGGTGATATCGCCCGGTAGCTCACGTTTGCGGGCCGGGGCGGATGTTATCATGCCCGAAGCCGCCGGCCCGTTAACATGTGCGGATAGCGGGTATGGAGGGGGACGGGATCGGGGATACCAGCATGGATGAATGGCAGGCGGGAGCGGATCTCGATCAGCTCACCGACACACCGCCGAACGGCATCCCGGCCGTCAGGGATCAGCTCTGGACACCTATCCGCGTGCCAGCCGAGACGCACTGGGAGCCTCCGCCACCCCCCAGGAGCAGATGGGCCCAGCTGGTTGACGCGGTCCGCCTTGATGCGCCGGTATTCGCAATAATAGCTTTCTGTCTGTGCGGAATCGTGGCGATAAGCCTTTTCGTCATCAAGGGTTTGCCGACGTCGGCCAATGGCACCACCGCCGTGGCGGGATCCGGGCACCAGGAGCGGCAGAATCCCTTCGTGACTGGCGGGTCGGCCCAGCCCAAGCGGTCAGCTCAGCACGGCCGGTCGGCCCCGCGCAGGCAACCAGCCGGCCAGCCAATCTTCCAGCCGCTCCCGGGGCTGTCACTCTTCACGCCGACACCGGTAACCGGCTTGCCTTCGCCGTCATCCGCGCCAGCCCCCGCACCGTCACCCTCGCCGGCCCCCACGCCGTCACCCTCGCCGACCTCCCCGCCGTCGACGTCCCCGCCGCCGACTTCTCCGCCCCCGACCTCCCCGCCGCCGACGTCCCCGCCACCGACGTCCCCGCCCCCAACGTCCCCGCCACCGACGTCCCCGCCGCCGACCTCCCCGCCGCCGACCTCCTCACCGAGCCCCACGGATGTGCCGACACCGACGCCGACGTGACAGATCGTCCATGTGACGCTTCCGGCTGAGCCGCGCCTCCCCGGCGCAGGGTCTCACAGGTGATAGGCGTACTCGCGGAACTCCCAGCCGGTGACGAACCGCTCGAACCGCTCGACCTCATTTCGCTTGGGGACAGGACAGATGCACCTGTGGTTCGACCGGCCGACCGCGGGCTGGTCCGGGCCCGCGGACAGGTAGGAGGGTGCGATGCAGGAGTACCGTCGGATCCTGCTCGACGGCGCGTGCGCGGCTGCCGCGGCGGAGTTCGGCGCGCAGCCATCGCAGAGCGAGGAGGTCATCTCCACCGCGTTCGGCGGGGACTGGGAGTTCCGCGGCATCCGGCCACCGGCCCGGGCCTGACGGCGCCCCGCAGTGGACCGCCAGGACTGGCTGAGCCGTGCGGTGGCCGCGATCGGGCGCTGGGAAGCCAGCTTCCCGGCGTTCGACCGGCACCCCTCGCTGGAGATCAGCGACGAGCGGTTCGCCGCCGCCTTCGATGCCTTCACGCAGCGGCTGCGCGAGAACTACCCGTACTTTCATCCTTCCTACGCGGGGCAGATGCTCAAGCCCGCGCACCCGGCCGCCGTGGCCGGCTACCTCGCCGCGATGCTCATCAACCCGAACAACCACGCCCTCGACGGCGGGCCCGCCACGTCGGCGATGGAGAAGGAGGCAGTGGCGCAGCTGGCGGCCATGTTCGGCTTCACCAGCCACCTCGGGCACCTGACCAGCAGCGGCACCATCGCGAACCTGGAAGCACTCTACGTCGCCCGTGAGCTGCATCCCGGGCGCGGCATCGCCTACAGCACGGAGGCGCACTACACCCACGCCCGCATGTGCGGCGTGCTCGGTGTGCCGGGAACCGCGGTACAGGCCGACGGGGCAGGCCGGCTTGATCTCGACGCACTCGAGGCGCTGCTGGCCGGCGGGAGCATCGGAACCGTGGTCGCGACCGCCGGCACCACCGGCCTCGGTGCCATCGACCCGGTGCATGAGGTGCTCGCGGTGGCCCGGCGGCATGGTGCCCGCGTTCATGTCAACGCGGCCTACGGCGGCTTCTTCACGCTCCTGGCCGACCTGCCCGGCCCGGCCGGGCTTGACCCGGCTCCCTGGCGGGCCATCGCCGAGTGCGACTCGGTCGTGGTCAACCCGCATAAGCACGGCCTGCAGCCCTACGGCTGCGGGGCGGTGCTGTTCCGCGACCCCGCGGTGGGGCGCTTCTACTCCCACGACTCGCCCTACACCTACTTCACCTCCGGCGAGCTGCACCTGGGCGAGATCAGCCTGGAGTGCTCCCGGGCCGGGGCCGCGGCCGCCGCGCTGTGGCTCACGCTCCAGCTGCTGCCGCTGCGGCCGGATGGGCTCGGGCAGGTGCTGGCCGCCGGCCGTCTGGCCGCGCTGGACTGGTCCGGGATGCTGGGGACGTCGGACCGGCTGCGGCTCTACCAGCCGCCGGAGCTCGACATCGTCTGCTACTTCCCGGTTACCGCCGGGACGAGCCTGGCGGCCATCGACCAGCGGTCGGCCGCGATGCTGGCCGAGGGCATGAACGATCCGGTGCACCCGGTCTTCCTCAGTACCCTCACCGTCGCCGCCCACGCGTTCGCCCGCCGCCACCCGGACGTCACCGCGGACAGCGACCGGGCCCGGATCCTGCGCAGCGTCCTGATGAAGCCCGAATCGCAGACCTATGTGGCACAGCTGCATGCCCGCGTCGAGGGACTCGCCGACTGAGCGCGACGTGTAGCCTTGCCGCCGGCAGCGCCCGTGACCTCGTGCGGGCCGAGCGCGACATCCGCAGCCGGACCGGCGACCAGCCGCTGGACTTCGAGCTCGTCGCCAAGGGTGGCGGCCCTGGGCTGAGCGGCAGCTGGCCGCATGAGAAACGCGATGTTACGATCAGTTTCTCGTGTAACTATCGGAGGCTGGCATGGACCGGGCGGCGATGGACCACCTCGAACAGCGGATCGACGAGGAGGTGAAGAAGCGCTTCCCCGGCGGCGCGGTGCAGCGGGTCGCGTTGCTGCAATACGGCGACGACCCGGTGATCGAGCCGGGAGAACTGATGGTCCGGGTGGTGCTCGAGGCGGCGGACGGACGCGAGGGCCAGGAGCGGGCCCTCCGTGCGTTCGAGGACGCGCACGGCCCCGCGATCAAGCAGTTCCGGCTCGACCTGGCGGCCAAGCTCCCCGAGGCCGGGCGGCTGGAGTTCCGCGCCAGCGGCGACACCGGCGATGGCCCCCGGATATTCCTCGGCGGCAGGCCCCGCGGCTCGCTGGAGGCCCGCGCAGCCGAGGGCGGCGAGCTGACCCCGGTGATGGCCCGGCTCGGCCGGGTGGACCTGGAGACCCTGGACGCGCTGATCACCGCGGGCATCGCGGCCAGCCGGGCGGAGGCGGTCCGCTGGGCCCTGGCCCGGATCCGCGAGCGGCCCGCGTACGCACAGCTGCGCGAGCGGGCCCGCGAGATCGAAAAGCTCAAGACGGAGTTCTGACACCGGGGCCGCTGGCTGTCAACCGGCCGATCTGCGATCGGAGGAGCGGCGGGGCGAGGCGCCCGGCCCACCCGGCCCGACCGGCCCACCTGGCCCGGCCTGATCCCTGTCCTGGCGCGGAGCCCGCCCCGCCGGTCAGCGGATGGTCACCGCAGGCAATCTTACCGAGACCGGCCCGGCTGAGGCGTCGGGCGCCCACGCCAGCAGGGCCATCTCGACCCGGCCGGCGGTGATGCCGGACAGGCTGAACCCGGTCCGGCCCGACGGCGGGACGACCGCCGGATCCTGGGCGTTCTTGCCTGGCCGGCCCTGGCCACGGAGCCGGGCCACCGCATGCACCTCCGTGCCCGGCCGTGCCCCGCTGACCGTGAAGACCACCCGTACCGGCGCCACCAGCTCGGTGGGCGGGTCCGCCACCAGCGCGCCATCCGTGACCAGGTCGGCGTGCCCGGTCGCGTCAATGATCGCGGCGCTGTCGACATGCAGCCGGGCCCGTCCTGCGGGCCGCCCGGCCGGGCGCGCTGATTCCCCGGCGGGCCGGGCACCGGAAGGCTGGACACCGGAGGGCTGGACACCGGAGGGCTGGGCCCGGCGTTCGCCGGCCTGGGCACCCGGCCCCGGCCCGGCGCCGCGGACCTCGCCAAGCTGGCCCAGCATCCAGCCGCAGATCCGGTCACACTCCCAGCCGGCCCACACCTCCGGTTCCCGCTCGGGCTCGACCTCGGTCCGCTCCACTTCGAGGCGGCGCTCCCAGGTGTCGCCGGCCCGGCGCCGCGCGAAGACCACCGCGAACGAGGCCGCGGTATGCCACTGCGCGGCATCCGCGGCGGGCTCGCCGAGCTTGCCCCGCGCCTCGCCCTGCCATTGCGCGATCTGCTTGAGGGTCGGGCGTGGCCTGATGCTCCCCATCGCGTTGTAGATCACCCGCTGGTCGGCGTCGGCGAGGCTGCGAAGGGTGGTGATCTGCCTCCTGGCCAGTGCCCGGCGGTGCCTGTCTTCCAGGTCGGTGATCGAGTTGAGATCGTCCGTGGCCACCGGGCACTCCATCCTCGTCGTGGCGCTACCGGCCGGCCCCGAGCCCAGTGCCGCAGGTCATCGGGCTCGGGGGGCCGGAGCCGGGCCAGGCCTAGACGAACTGGTATTCCTCGAGCGCCTCATAACCGGCGACCGCGAGATGGCTCTTCTCGTCGTCGCAGTCACCGCAGCAGCGCAGCTCGAACCAGGCCGCGACCTCGTACACCGTCCCGCAGCGGTCCGCCGGGATCCGGCCGGGCGGCACGGTGACGCACACCTCGATGCAGCGTCTGTCACAGCCCTTCCAGTCCTTCACGTGGAGCTGCTTCGGGTCGGGCAGGACGTCGGACAGGTTGAAGTCCTCTCCCCTGCCGATTGCCGTGAAGCCGAGGTTGAAGCACCAGTGGCCGCAGATGCACCGCCACAGCCGGCCCTCGAGCTCG
Organism: uncultured Actinomycetes bacterium; assembly: GCA_963741615.1. Taxonomy (GTDB): domain Bacteria; phylum Actinomycetota; class Actinomycetes; order Streptosporangiales; family Streptosporangiaceae; genus UBA9676. The sequence goes on along the minus strand of CAVUIU010000029.1, from coordinate 133,537 downwards.
ACCCGGAACCGGACCTGGAAGGCTTCCTCGCGTTCGAGGATGGTGTCGTGCTTGTTCTTGTCGTCGTCGATGATGTCGGCATCCCAGTGAGCTTTGAGATGCTTCGTGGACAGGAAGATCTCGGTCTTGCCGTCTAGCCAGTCCCTGTCCTCCGGCCAGCAGGGGAACCGCAGCGGGTCGTCGGTCGCCATGAAGACGTCTCCTTTGCGTCGATCGTGCCACGTACGGGATGGGCGGCGAGCGCCCACGCCTACACGATCCGCATTACCGCTGAGACGGCACTAAGGGTGGCGCATAATCATCGATTATTTTCTGCACAAGAACCGGCCCTGGCGCTTATTTAGCGCATAAGAACCGGGAATTACAGGGCAGCGGTAAGGCTGTGGAACAGCTGGACCGTCTCCTCCCCGGGAGGGACACCGAGCTCGTCGTGCAAGGCAGCGACGCAGTAGCGGTACTGGCGGCTCACCATCTGCTGCTGATGCTGAGAGCCGAAACAGCGCATCAGAAGCCTGTGCGCCGGCTCACAGCAAGGGTCGGTGCCGATAGCGAGCTGGCCACACCGGACCGCCTCGGGAAGCTCGCCGAGATCGAAGTAGACGGTGGCGAGCCGCTCCAGCGCTTGCAGGTACAGCTCCTCCAGATGACGCCGTTCAGGCAGGAACCACTCACCCGCGCAGTCGTCCTCGAAGAGCGCTCCCCGGTAGAGCTGGACCGCCATCTCGTAGGCATCGATGGCCAGCCGGGGCCAGGCCCTCAGAGCCGACTCGGCGCGGTGGAGCGTCGAAAGGAACTCGTTCCGGTCAATCCACCATGTCAGCTCGGGGTTGAGGCTGTAGCAGCCGTCCCGGTAGAGGATGGGCTGGACGCCCTGGCCGAGCGCATCAAGGGCAATACGCAGGTTGTATATCGCGACGTTGAGGTTGTTGCGGGCAGAGTTATGGGTGTGATCAGGCCACTGCAACTCCATCAGCGCGTCGCGCCTGACCGGCCGGTCCTGGTGGATCACCAGGTACTGGAACACCCCCCTCGCCTTCTGGCTGCTCCATCTCGGCATGGGCCGGCCAGCGACGCTCAGCTCCAGCGGCCCGAGCACCATGGCCGCGACGTCTGCCGCGGGCACGACCGGCGCTGGCGGCGGCGGCGATCCCGCCGGAATCACGACGGGCGTTCCGCGCGCGTGTGCCGCGGGCACCGGCCTGCCGGCGGCCCGTTGCTGGCCGTGGCGGCCCCGGCGGAACAGCTTGCGGAGCCAGCCGACCAGGCCGGTGCGCCGGCGGGGGCCGGCCCGCCAGGCTCGGGCGGGTGCGCCTGCTCGGGCTCGGTGTCCCAGCCCACCAGGAACGCGTCGATCCGCTGATCTATCTCCCGCTCGACGAGCCGGCAGCACCGGGCGGCAGCCTCAAGCTCATCGGCCACCCGCAGGTGCTCGGCGCCCCAGCGCCGGAGCGCGTGCACGGCCTCGATCCCCATCCGTGAGCCATTGGCGGGATGGTCCAGGTCAGCCAGTATGCGTTCCACCGAATGAAAGGACGGATTCTGTGTCAGCCGCCGCAGTTCTGTGACCGCCTCGGCCAGCCCATCCCGGGCGCCCGCCGGCTGGCCGTTGTCAACCGCCAAGCTGTTCCGGGAATACTGTTCTCCGCGTTGAGTCGGCATGGTGGGCCCCCAGACACCCCGGTTCACATGGAACCCAGCTGGAACGGTCACCGGGGATCCATGCGCCTGTGACATTTCCATTCAAGATGTCGCACACGCGTTGTCAAGCATATTTAGGGGACCCTTACGGCCGGCATTTCAGCCAGCCGCTCGCCGGCCCAGTGCGGCCGGATCCGGGCCCGGGCCCGCCGCGGCCGTTATCTCCGCCCCGGCAATGGCACGGCCAGGGCCGGGCGGCCGACTCGCCGGGGTGTCAGCGGGCCGGCGCCTGCCGTGTTCGGCCCGGTGGAACACCAGCCACAGGGCGGCGAGCGCGACGGCGAACACCGGCAGCCAGGCGAGCCGTTCCGCGACCCACAGTGCGCTCGATGGGGCCGTTTGCAGGCCGGGCAGCCGGCCGATGAGCAGCCCGGCCATGGTGACCGCGAGGAATGCGGTCTGGTGCCAGAGGTACAGCGTCATCGCCGACAGGTTGACGGTCGCCACCGCCGCCCAGGCCGCCGGGCGGCGCATCAACCGGGCCAGCGGCTTCCGGAGCAGCAGCGCCAGGCCGACCTGGGCGATGCCGAAGGTCACGGCCGCGAGGGTGGGCGGGTTCAGGTTCGAGATGGCCTGGCCGTTGACCCCGACCATGCTCGCCGGGTACCCGGCCCAGGCGACGAGCGCCGCCGTGCCGGCGACACCGCCGGCGAGCATCAGCGCCGGGTTCTTCCAGCCGCGGAACGACCCTCGCGCCCACGCGATGCCCAGCAGGTAGGGGACCATCCAGCCGGCCACGACGTTGATCCAGCCGACCCAGGACGGGCCGCCGAGGCCGAAACGGATCAGGTCGGCCGCGGCGACGACGGCGGCGGGGACCGCTGCCGCGCAGGCGCCGAGCCGGCGCACCATCGCCACGGCCAGCGGGGTCAGCGCCGTCAGCCCGGCGAACACCCCCAGGAACCACAGCGGATCAAGCACCAGCGTCAGCAGGGTGCGCTCGGTCGGGCCCGGCGTCCCGGCGGCCCACAGCCCGATCGCGAGCGGCACCCACACGGCCGCGAGCACCGCCACCGGGCGGCCCAGCCGGGCCATGCGGCTGCGCAGCCAGGAGAGGTAGTCCCCCCGGTAGCTCCGCGCGGCCGCGTAGCCGCCGACGAGGAAGAAGATGGCGAGGGTCTGGAAGACCCAGGACACCGGGGTGAGCGCGGGCAGCGAGGCCAGCGGGCTCGCATCGCTGAGTGTGCTACCCGACCGGCCATGGGTCAGCACCAGCGCGGTGACCATCCAGTGCCCGAGGATGACCCCGGCGATGGCCAGCGCGCGGAGCGCGTTGACAGTGCGGTCACGGTGCGGCGGTGTGGCGGCATCGATCCGGGTGGCAAGGCCCCGGATCCCGGTGGCGGCGTGGCGTGTCATCGGGTGACTCCGGCGGGGTCGCCGAGGGTGATGTAGGCCAGGTTGCGCAGGGCCGTGCCGCCGGGGCGGAAGTAGCCGCTGTGCCCGCCGGCGCCGCAGTCGAACAGGCGGGCACCGAAGGCGGGGGCGGTGGGGTCCGCGCCGAAGCCGAGCCCGAGCAGCCGGACATGGGGCACGTACCGGATCCAGTCACCGCCGCCCCTGCCCGCCCACACCCGGGCGCCGGAGTGCAGCTGCCGTACCGAGGAGACGTCCATGCCCGGGCTGCCGAACACGGCGATGTCGGTGACGGGCAGGTGGGGGGCGGCCAGGCCGCACACGACCGTCCCGTAGCTGTGGCACAGCAGGACGACGTGGTCGCCGCGGGCGGCAAGGCCGGTCACGAGCGGCCGGAGCGCGCGCGCACCCCGCTCCGCGTCGCCCGACGTCAGGACGGCCGGGCTGATGGTGGCGGGGGTGGCGTAGCCAAGCCAGGCGATGATCGCGAGGTGAGCACCGGGATCGAGCCGCCGTGCCTGCGCCGCGAGGGCAACGGCTTCGCCACCTGGCGAGGCCGAGCCCCGGGAGTCGAACGTCGTCAGGGTCGTGTCCGAGCCGGGCACGAGGATGGCCACGCGTTTCGCCGTGGCCAGGTCGCCGACAACCTCGACCGCCTCGCCCTGGCCACGGGGGTCGAAGCTGAGGAAGTGCTCGCCGCGCATGGCTTCCAGCGCATGGGCGAGACCCGGGTCGCCCGACCGGTTCGCGGAGCGCGCCGCCGCCGCGATCGCGGCGGAGTCGGCGGTGTAGCGTGCCGTCAGCGCCCCGGCGGTGAGGGCGGGCAGTGGCTGCATCGGGTCACCGGGGGCGCCGGGAGACACCGCGGCTGTGGTCGCGAGCACGGCGGCGGCCGCAGCCGCGGCGGCGGCCGCGATGGCGGTGACACGGCGGAGTCTCATGGGAGCGTCCTTCCTGCTCAGCTGGGTGCTGGCCAGGAAATTTATTGACGCGCACGCCTAGTCTGCGTCAGCCTGTGGAGCCCACCTTGTGGCTGCCGCGCAGGTACCTGTTCCGGGTGTCACCCCCTACCGGGGTATGCCCTCGCAGATACGCCGCTAGGGGCACGAAACGCACCCCAGGCCGGCCCTACCCTGAAGGCATGGCCTCTGGTCCCGCGCGCACGCTCAGGGCAGCGCTTGCGGCCGGTGTCACCCAGCCGCCGGCCCCCCGCCAGCGCTGGCTGCGGCGCGGGCCGTTTGACTTTGTGGCCATCGCCGACGCGATCATCGCCGTCGTCAGCTTCGGCCTGACGAACTCCTGGCTGGCAGACCACAACGCCCGGAACGGCCACCCGCTCAGCACGCAACAGCTCCTGCTGGTCTCGTTCGTGCTCTGCGCGCCGCTTCTCCTGCGTGGCCGCTTCCCCCTCTCCGCGTGGTCGGTCTCCGCAGTTGCCATGCTCGGCGTCAGCCGGGTCATCCCGCCGCATTCGCTCTCGACGGGCGCCTACCTCCCGGCCGGGGTTCTCGTCTACGGCCTGTGCCTGTACGCGGTCGCGGTCCGCTGCGACGCGTGGGTGGTGATCGGCGCGGGCCTCGTCACGGTGGCCGGCGCGGTCTACATCAACTCGCCGACCAGCGCCGCCGCCATCATCCTCACCGTGATCCTGCTGCTCGGCGGCGCCTTCATCCGCTCACGGCGCAGCAGCCGCCAGCAGCTGGCGGTGGCCGAACGCCGTCACGAGGGCGAGCGCGCGCTGCTGGAAGAACGCCAGCGCATCGCCCGTGAGCTGCACGACGTCGTCGCCCACCACATGTCGGTGATCGCCATCCAGGCGGAGGCCGCTCCCTACAAGGTCGCCGACCCGCCGAAGGAACTGGTCGAGAGCTTCACCGAGATCCGCGCCAGCGCGCTGACCGGCCTCAACGAACTGCGCCGCGTGCTCGGCGTGCTGCGGAGCGACGGGCTGGATACCGCGCCGCAGCCCGGCCTGGATGATCTGGCCGACCTGCTCGAATCCGCACGGGGCGGCGGCGTGACGGTCGCGTCCAGCGTCAGCGGCACTCCCCGGCCGCTGCCGCAGGGGGTGGACCTGTCCGCCTACCGGATCGTGCAGGAGGCACTGAGCAACGCCATGCGGCACGCGCCCGGGGCGGCTGTCCAGGTGCACCTTTACTATGGCGAGGCCGCCCTGGTGATCGAGGTGCGTAACGACGCATGCGCGCCCGGGAGCCATGCCGCGTGGGAGCAGCCGGACGCGGCGGGACGTAGCTACCGTGGTGGGCAGGGAATCACGGGCATGCGTGAACGCGCCGCCATGCTGGGTGGGCACCTCGAAGCACGCCCCGCCGCGAACGGCGAGTTCCTGGTGACCGCCGCTCTCCCGTTCGACAACAGCCCGCGGGAGGCACCGTGACCATCCGGGTGGTGGTCGCCGACGACCAGGGAATGGTTCGATCCGGCTTTTCCGTCCTGCTGAACGCCCAGCCCGACATCCAGGTGATAGCCGAGGCCAGGAACGGCCAGGAGGCCATCGCCCGGGCCACCGAGCTGCACCCGGACGTGATCCTGATGGACGTCCGCATGCCGGTACTCGACGGCCTGCAGGCGACCCGGCGGATCACCGAGCTGGCCGACGCGCCGAAGGTGCTGGTGCTGACCACTTTCGACCTCGACGACTACGTCTATGAGGCGCTGCGCTCGGGAGCCAGCGGTTTCCTGCTCAAGGACGCCTCCGCCCATGAGCTCGCCGACGCGGTGCGACTCGTAGCGGCCGGCGACGCGCTGCTCGCCCCCGGGGTGACCCGGCGCCTCATCGCCGAGTTCGCCCGGATGGGAGCGCCCCGGAGCCCCCGCCGCGAGCAGCTCAGGGGCCTGACCGAACGTGAGTCCGAGGTGCTCGCGCTGGTGGCACGCGGCATGTCGAACGCCGAGATCGCCGATTTCCTGGTCGTCGCGGACCAGACGGTGAAAACCCACGTGAGCCGCATCCTGATGAAGCTCGGGCTGCGCGACCGCACCCAGGCCGTCGTCCTGGCCTACGAGACCGGCCTCGTCCATCCCGGTGGCTGACCAGGGTTCGCGGCGGCGGGCGGACACCGGGTTCGCCATCGCCTCGCTCGCCGCGCTCGCCGCGTACAACAACGTCGTCGGCATGCACCCGTGGCATCGCCGGTGGTACCCGCTGGTCAACGTCTGCGCCACCGGCGCCGCGCTGTCAGCGGCGGCCGCGAGCGGCCTGACGGCCACGGACACCGGCCTTGGGCGCGAGGAGCTGCTGGCGGGCCTGCGGCTCGGGTCCCGGGCCGCCGCCGCCGCGGCCGGCGGGTGGCTGATCATCGCCGTCGTGCCGGCGACGCGCCCCGTGCTGCGGGACAAGCGGATCACGGGCCTGACCGGACGCGAGGTGGCGTACCAGGTCATGCTGCGCATCCCGGTGGGCACCGTGCTGTGGGAAGAAACCGCCTTCCGTGGGGTGCTGCAGGCGGCGCTGCGCCGGGTCCTGCCCGGCGGCGCCGCGATCGCGGTGACCAGCGTCGCGTTCGGCATCTGGCACATCCGCCCCACGGTCGGGGCCCTTCGCGCGAACAAGCTCGCGGCCGGCCTGCGGGAGACCCTGGCGGCCGTCACCGTGGCCGTCGCGGCGACGACGGCCGGCGGTGCGTTCCTGTCCCTGCTGCGGGTACGTTCGGGCAGCCTGGCCGCGCCCGTCCTGCTTCATCTCGCCACGAACTGCGCTGGACCGCTGGCCGCCTGGGTCATCGCGCGGCTTGGCTGAGGCGGGAAGGGAACCGCAGCGGGCTGCGGGCCGTCCAAGGAGTGCGGCCGGGAGCCGGCTCGCGCGAGGCTGTCGCCCCATGCTGCTCACACGCGCCGACAGAGAAGGAGTCTGCGATGGTCGTCAGACAGAGCAAGCCGCCGGATGCGGCCGGCCGCGGGAGCGGGCCGCCGGGCGGGACCGGACGGGGGATGCTGGCCGTGGTCGCCGCCGGTGCCCTGATCGGGCTGGCGGGATGCGGCAGCGCGACGGTCAGCGGTGCCGGGCAGAGCGCCACGGGCGCCGGCCAGTCCGCCACGCCGGCTGCCACCGTGAGCGCGGCGGCGGGCGCACCGCTGTGCGCGGCCACCCAGAACGTGGACAAGGTCGTGGTCAGCCGCACATCGGCCGTGACCCCCAGCAGCCGGGAGATCCTCCCGCGCGGGATCACGGTCACCGGCGCGCCGGAGGTTCGTGCCCTGGCCGCCGCCCTCTGCGCGCTCCCGGCCATGCCTTCCGGGCTGCACTGCCCGGCTGACTTCGGCGGGGTGGTCCAGCTGGTGTTCGCGGCCGGGGGGCGCGGCTTCCAGCCGGTCCATATCCAGGACTCCGGCTGCCATGGCGTCACCGGGATCGGGCCCACCCGGTGGTGGTCGCGGTCCCCGCAGTTCGGGCGGATGCTGAGCGAGGCGGTCGGCGGCAAAGGCCAGCTGGTCCCCGGCACCCACCCGAGCAGCGTCCCGACGCCGTGACCGGGCCTGGTCTCAACGGCCGCGTGCCCCCAGACGGCTGAGCCGTCTGGGGGCACGCATTCTGATACGGATGCTGGAACAGAACCCCTTATCGCGCCGGGCAGGGGTTCGTTATGTTCCCACTGTTGAAATTCTCGAATAGCTCCTCTGTTGTAAATCCGGCTATCGGGAAGACGCTCTTCAGCAGCGGGCCGAATTCGGCCTTGGAACTGCCGCCGAAGTCGTTCGTGGTACCGGGGATGAACTTGCCACCCTCCTGCCACGTGCACGTCCCGTTCCTGACCGTTGTCGAGAAGAACGGGTAGAACTTCGCGCCGTTCGGCGGGTTCACGCAGTTGGCTCCGGTGAGCCGGTCGCAGAACGGCGGGTTGGCCTGCGAGTCCGATGCCTCGATCCGGGGCAGGTCAGTCTCGAAGGCGATGGTCGAATAGTTCCTTCCGCGCGTGGTCGGACTGGTGAACAGCACCGGTGACGGGTGCAGGGCCCTGTCCCTGGCGACGTTCGGGTTCGTGCCTGGCCAGTCCTTGCGGTACGACTGCCCGTCCCAATCCGAGTCGGCGGCGAAGCACCCGTTGATGTGCACGACCGTCGAGTCGGTTCCTGGCACACAGCCGACGTCGTCCGCGTCCAGACCGCTTGCGTCCTGGTTGCCGGGCGTGGCGCAGTTGAAGTTCGCGTCGAGCTGCAGGCAGTTCTCGAAGTGACCGATCTCATCGGACATGGCCACGTTGTACGTGTGCGCCGACCAGGTGTTCCCGCGCGGGTTCGCGGTGGAGTACTCGGGGTGGAACGCGTACGGCGCCACCTGGCAGGTGCTGGAGTTCGGGGTGTACAGGATGTGGCCGAACCCGTTGGCGACCGACGCGGTCATCGAGCCGCTCTGGCCGGTGGTGAGGTCGGACAGGTTGGCACGCAGCCCGGCGGGCGTGTCGTGCAGGTGGATCCGGACCCGGTCGCCGGGGTTCATGAACAGGTCCTTGGCCGGGTTCGGGTTCACTGCGCTGAGGTTCGGGCTCGTGAACGTCCCGGTGAACAGCGGGTTCGCCGGTGCCTGGGACTTGCCGCTCCTGGTGACGTAGGCCCAGTTGATGGGCTCGGGCCCGCCGAGGATGTAGTTGTTGCAGGCGCTGGTGTTCTCGATGCCGGTGTTCTGGTTCACCGTCCGGCTGTCGATGGTCATCGCGGCGCAGTACTGATGCGCGGTGCAGCCGAAGCCTTCGAACTGGGGAACGTATCCCGGGCCGTAGAACTGAAGCTCCATGAAGGCGTTACCGGGGTGCTTGCCGATGTAGTTCCGCTTGGCGGGATTGGTACCCACGAGGTTGTTGCGGTCGGAGTCCGGGGTGCACTTCTTGGTGAACTCGGGAGCGGACTGGCTGTCGCACAGCGTGAGGCCGAACCAGAATGTGGGCCGCAGCTGGAAGTTCCAGGTCGAGCCGCCCTTGCCCGACGCGTTCGGCTGGGTCTTCGGATCCCGCGGCAGCGTCACCGTGTAGGTCATGTTGTAGCCCGAGCCCTTGAGGCCGGACTTGAACTCAAGCGACGGCTCGTCGTGGCCGACGTACTCGTCCCCGGTCTTGTTGTAGGAGTTGACGCACAGTGATTTGCTGCTTTGGCAAAGGGGCTCGTTGTAGGCCGCGGAGGTGCTGCTCCCAGCCCGGGGGCTGGAGCCCGCCCTGATCGCGGCGCTCGCGGGGAGTGAGGCTCCCGCGAGGACGAGGAAGCTCAGGAGGCTGGTCGCAGCCAGAGCGTATCGCTTCAACCGTCTGTCCTTTCGTTCATCGGCGAGACCTTGGACACGGTCATGCTGGCGGGGGGCGGCTGGCCGTTTCGCCCTGCGGGCCGGCCGGTCTCAGCTCACAGCCGGGCGGACCCGCGCGGATCCCTTCTCCTGGCCGAGCGTTACGGAGCCTGTGCCGCGGCTGGCTGGGGCCGTCGGTGATCTGACGAGATGGCATGTGGTGACGGACATAACCGGCCGGTATCACGTACTGACGGCTGATCTTCTCGTAGCAGGTGGCAGATAGCAACAAAGGTGCCGGGATGTATGCGTCTTCGTGACCTTTTGCTAGCGGCGCGGGCAGGAACGCCGGCCGCCGGGCGCCCAGCAGGCCGTTTGCCCGGCGGCGGGCCGCCGGTCGCTGACGGTGCACCCCGTGTCCCGTTATGCATGAGAATAGTGCCGATGGAGCAGGCCGCCGGGCCCGCTGCCACATGGGCTGGAAGGCAGGCCGGGAAGACATGACCCGATGGCGCAACCCCCGTATCCCGGCCGTCGCAGGCGTGTTCGCCGTGCTTGCCGGTGTCATGGCAGCGACGGCGGCCGCGCCGCAGGCGCCGGGCCGGGCCGGCGGGTTCACTGCGCTCGCGGACGCCGTGGCCCCGGCGGCCAGCGCAGGTGACAGCCCGGCCGGGTTCTGGAACGGAACCGACAGCTTCCCGATGCCGGTGGCCGGGCCCGCCCCTTATAAGGAGCCTGTCATCGGCGGCTACTACGGCGGCTATATCGGGATGGCCGGGAACTGGGCGACCTGGCGCGGCTGCGGCGACAGGACCGCCTGGTCCAGCACCAACAGCCGTCAGGCCAACAACAACTTCACCTGGCACCACAAGGGAATCGGCACCGGGGTCTACTGGTTCATGGGCGGGCCAGGTGTCGACCCGCACTACAACGCGACGTCGTCGGAGGCCTACGCGTGGGGTGAGCAGCAGGCGGCGCGGACGCTGTCTGACATCTCCCATGCGAGCGTGAAGTACCCGGTGGTGTTCGCGGACGTCGAACTGCCAGGCAACGCGCCTGGCATCAGCCCCGCATCCGACAACGGCTGGAACTCCGTGTACACCTCGCCATGCAGCGGCAAGGTCAGGACCGCCTACATCGCGCCGAGCCTGGACCGCGCCGATCTCAACGGGTTCCTCGCCTATCTCACCAGCCACTCCTCCTACAAGCCCGGCGTCTACTCCTCGCCCGCGGTGTGGGCCAGCATCTTCGGCACCGGGAGCGCCGCCTCGCTGGCGAACGTGTACGAGTGGACCTACACCAGCGGCACCAGCAGCCTCGCGCACACCCCATCCGGCTGGTGCCTGCGCGCCACCACGATCTGCGCCCAATTCTTCGGCGGCGTCACCAGCGCCGACCCGGAGGCGGTCATGTGGCAGTGGTCCGGCGGTGGCGGGGCCTACAACGGCTATGGCGACTTCGACCAGATAGACGCGAACAGGGTCCGGTAGCGGGCGTCGGCGGGCCCGGCATGCGCGGGTTGCGGCTGGTGGTGTAAGACCGGATACTTGGAACGCCTTTGCAGATGATGTTCCTGGTCACGGCATGTGCCGATGTCTGGTGCCGGATCACAGGACGGGGGGTGGGGGATAGTGGGGCGCGGGCCTGGAGGCAAGGTGGACGGGGATTTTCCGGCTAAGGCCGACGGCTTGTTAACTGACTTCGCCGTTGGCTCGCGGGTGGCGGGATACCGCCTCGAGCGGCAGGTCGGCGCCGGCGGGATGGCGGTGGTGTTCCGGGCGGTCGATGAGCGCCTGGGCCGTCTGGTGGCGCTGAAGATCCTGGCGCCCGCGCTGGCGTCGGACGAGGGGTTCCGGCAGCGGTTCATCCGGGAGTCACGGGCGGCGGCGGCGGTCGATGACCCGCACATCATCCCGGTGTATGAGGCCGGTGAGGCCGATGGGGTGCTGTTCATCGCGATGCGGTACGTGCCCGGCGGGGACCTGCGGACCCTGATGCACCGCGCTGGCCGGCTGCCACCGGCCCGGGTCGGCGCGATTGTCTCGCCGGTAGCCTCGGCGCTGGACGCCGCCCACGCGGCGGGACTGGTGCACCGCGATGTGAAGCCGGCGAACATGCTGGTGGACGCGCGGCCGGGGCGGCCTGACCATGTGTACCTGTCCGATTTCGGGCTGAGCAAGGCTGCGCGGTCCCCCGACCGGCTCACGGGGACCGGCAGGTTCCTGGGCACGGTGGACTACATCTCCCCCGAGCAGATCCGGGGCAGGCCGGTGGACGGGCGGGCCGATCAGTACGCGCTGGCGTGCGCCGCGTTCGAGCTGCTGACCGGCGCGCCGCCGTTCCGCCGCGACGACGTGACGGCGGTGATACACGCGCAGGTCACGGAGCCGCCGCCGCTGCTGACGTCGCGGCGCCCGGACCTGCCGCCAGCGGCGGACCGGGTATTCGCCACGGCGCTGGCCAAGGCGCCGGCGGACCGCTACCCGAGCTGCCGGGCTTTCGCTGACGCGCTGCGTGAAGTGCTCGGGCTGGCGCCGTGGGACTCCGGTCCGGACGACATCCCAGCCGGGACCCCCCCGCCGGCCAAATTCGCCTGGTCACCCACACCGGGCACCGCGCAAGAGCAGGCCTTGGCGGCTGCGGCGGTGAGCCCGGTGTCCGGTGAGGCGGGGATGTCGACCGGGGACGCCTACCTCCCGGCCGCGCTGGCCACCACCAGCGGCCCCGGCCCGCCGGGTCCCGGTCACCGGGACCCGGTCCGGCTCCGGCAGCGCCGCCTCATCGCGATCACCCTCGTCGTCGTCACCGCCGTGGTGACAGCCGTGGCAGCGGTGGCGACTCTGATGATCATCCGGGGCCACCACTCCCTCGGTGTCCAGATCGCCGCCAGGTCCGGGCCGGCGTCGGCGGGCGGTGATGTCTACGTCCGGTACCGGGACGGCAGCAACGCGACCGCCCAGATCTACGGCCAGGTCAGCGACGCGGCCAGCGGCGAGATCGCCCGGCTGTACGCCCAGCCGTTCCCCTACCGGAGTGCGCCGGCCGCCGTCAACTCGGTCACCCTGCGCCCAGGCGGGGGAACGGCCAGGTATCTGTTCCGGGTGACTCCCAGCCTGGCCACCCGCTACAAGGTCGAGCTGTTCCGGAACGGCACCGCGGCCAGGCCGCTGGCAACCTCGCCGGCCACCACCATCTACGTCACCGCGACCGCGGTCACCGGGAACGCCCAGAAGTGCCGCCGCCCTGCCTGCCACGAGAAATTCAATGTCCGCGTGCTCGTCCCCGCCCCGGCGCTGGGCACCGAGATGGCCAAGCAGTGGTACCCCTACTTCGGCCTCCGCCTGGCAGCCGCCAAAGAGCCACCTTCGCCCACGGTGCTGCTGCTGGGAACCGGCACCCCCCAGATCTCCAAGACGCAACGCGTCTCCGCCGGCGAATTCGGCTTGACCATCACCTTCTCGTTCCCGATCGGCAACAGCGCCTACTCCTGGAACTGGACCGCGTGCACCAAGCCCACCCTCGCCACCGACGGGCTGGGGCTGCCCGGCCAGACCAGCTGCGGGAACGAGCGCACCCGCACCCCAGCGGCAGGCATGCTCACCTCCCCCTGCACCCACCAGCACCCCTGCGGCGGCCCCGCATCGGCCGGCCCGGCGGCGCCGCTGCCCAGTCAGTCACCCGCGCCCGTGCTGAGCACGGCCCCCTCATCCATACCCCCCTCCACCTTCAGGCCGACGCCGACGCCGACAACGACGCCGTCACCCACGCCGTCACCAACGCCGACACCAACGCCCACGCCGACGCCGACGCCCACCGGCACGTGAGCGCCGCGGGCCGGGGCTCCGGGGTTTCGCACACACGGAGAGCCAGCAGGAGCATGCTCGGCTCCAGGGAGGCGTTAGCCGATGACGGAAGAGCCGTTCCGGACGATCTTTGAGCCGTTCCGCATCCACTCGGTGGAGCCGATGCGGCTGACCACCCGCGCGGAGCGGGCGCGCGCGCTGGCCGCCGCGGGGTACAACTTGTTCGAGCTGCCGGCCCAGGAGGTGCTGATCGACCTGCTCACTGACTCGGGGACCGGGGCGATGTCGGCTGAGCAGTGGGCCGGCATCCAGCGGGGAAACGAAGCCTACGCCGGGGCTCCCTCGTTCTACCGGTTCCGTGAGGCTGTGACCGGCCTGTTCCCGTTCCGGCACGTCCTGCCGACCCATCAGGGCCGGGCAGCCGAGAAGATCCTGTTCACGGTGGTCGGCGGGCCGGGCCGGGTGGTCCCGAACAACACCCACTTCGACACCACCCGGGCGAACGTCGAGTTCACCGGGGCGCAGGCCGTCGATCTGCCCATCCCGGAAGGACTCCAGCCGGGCCTGAGCCACCCGTTCAAGGGCAACATGGACGTCGCAGCGCTCGAGCGGCTGCTCGACGAGCGGGCCGCCGCGGTCCCGCTGGTGATGCTGACCGTGACGAACAACTCCGGTGGCGGCCAGCCGGTCAGCCTGGCCAACATCCGTGCGGTCCGCGAGGTCTGTGACCGCTTCGGCAAACCGCTGTTCCTGGACGCCTGCCGGTTCGCCGAGAACGCCTGGTTCATCAAGATCCGGGAGCCCGGCTACGCCGGTGTCCCGGTCACTGACATCGTCCGGGAGATGGCCGGCCTGGCGGCCGGGATGACCATGTCGGCGAAGAAGGACCCGCTCGCCAACATCGGCGGCTGGCTGGCCCTCAACGACGACAGCCTCGCCGAGCAGTGCCGCAACCTGGAGATCCTGACCGAGGGCTTCCCCACCTATGGCGGGCTCGCCGGCCGGGACCTGGAGGCGATCGCCCAGGGATTGCGCGAGTGCGTCGACGACGGCTACCTGCGCTACCGGGTGCGGTCCGTCGCCTACCTCGGAGAGGCGCTCCAGGCGGCCGGGATCCCGGTGGTGGTCCCCTTCGGGGGCCACGCGGTCTTCATCGACGCACGCGCCATGCTGGCGCACCTCGACCCGCTGCACTACCCGGGCCAGGCGCTGGCCTGCGCGCTTTACGAGGAGGGCGGGGTGCGGGCCTGCGAGATCGGAACCGTGATGTTCGGCCTGCATCCAGACGGCACCGAGACCCCGGCGGCCATGGACCTGGTCCGTCTGGCCATTCCCCGGCGCACCTACACGCAAAGCCACATCGACTACGTGATCGAGGTTCTCACCCGGGTGGCCAGCCGGGCGGCCGGCCTTCCCGGCATGCGCATCGTGTCCCAGCCCCGGCATCTGCGGCACTTCACCGCGCGCTTCGCGCCGCTCGACTGACCAGCCCGCGCCCGGCGCCAGACCGGCTGACGCGCCGCGCCGGTCATCGCTGGCCTCCCTTCTTCCTGTCCCACAGCAGGAGCGCCAGCGCGAACATGGTGACACCAATGGACGCGGCGACCAGGGCGGGCAGTGGATGCCCGATGGCCGTGACGTAGGGGCCGCACAAGACGAGCATGATTCCCATCAGCACCCACGGCAGCGGCCCCGGCTTGACCACCCCGAACAGGACCCGCAGGCCGGCTATCACCCCGCAGCCGAACAGGGCAAGCAGGGTGAGCCCGGCGAGGGCCTTCACCGCGATGGCCATCATGTGCGCATCCTGCACGGTCACGTCGCCATTTCCGCGCCCCCACGCCGACAGGGGCTGCCAACGGACCGGGATCGACCCTGGAACGGGCGTGCGGCAGACTTGCAGGGTGGCCGAGATCACCATCGTGAAAGGCGAGAGCCCTGCCCTCGACCGGGGATGGCCGCTGACAGCGGCCCGGCCCGGCAGGTTGCCGTCCACGTGATCCACGACCTGCCGCACCTGGTCGTCGAGTCGCTCTTCGGCATCGAAGACGGGCTGTGGGGGGTGCTTGCCCGCGGCGGCTTCTCGACCGCGAACCGCGCCCGCCGTGCCCGCCGGGCCCGGCTGGCGTCGAGCGCGCCGCCAGGCAGCGTGGACGCCGCGGAATACCGCCGGCGGATAGCCGAACTGGTGGAGCACGTCGATGACGCCACCGTTGCCCTTGCCAGCACCGGCACCCGGCGGCTGTCCCAGGCGTGGAGCCAGCTGCCAGCCGGGGGGATGCTGCGCCTGGCGTGGCCACTCCCCCGTGCTGCCCTCGACGGCACAGGGCAATCCCGCCCGGCCGGGACGCGGACAGAGCGATGAGCACCCGATGGCGGCCCACGGTGGCCGGCATGTCCCTGGTGGCCGCCGTGGGCCTGGCCGCCGGTGGCTGCGGGAACAGCAGCAACTCAACCGCACCGGCTTGCGCCTCCCAGCCCGCGGCTGCAGGCGGGGCGAGCGCGGCGGGCGGGCCGGCCAGCCCGGGCGCCGCGGGCACGGCGAGCGGCCCGGCCAACCCGGCGGTCGCGGCGGGCTGGACGCTGCCGGGCGGCAACCTGGCGAACACGCGGGACGTCGCGAGCGCGATCACCAGTTCTGATGTCTCGAGGCTCGGAGTGGCGTGGTGCGTACGGATCCAGTCGACGGGCAAACGCGGCGCCGCCGGGGTGTCGGATGGTTACGCGACGACGCCGGTCGTGGTGAACGGCGTGGTGTACCTGCAGGACCTCGAGTCGAATGTGATGGCGATCAGACTCGCCACCGGCAAAGTCCTGTGGACACACGACTACAACTCGATCAACGGCGGCCCTGACGGTGTCAACGTGGCGGGCGGGGTGGTGTACGCGGCGACGGACAAAGCCGCGGTCGCCTTGTCGGCGGCCACCGGCAGGCAGCTGTGGAGCCGGACCCTGACCGGCAACGACCTCGAGGGTATCGACATGGCTCCCGGCTACCACGACGGGACCGTGTACGTGTTGACCGTGCCCGTCAACCCGAACAGGGGCCAGTATCTGGGCGGTGCCAGGTTGACACTCTGGGCGCTCGACGCCGCCACCGGCGCGCCGCAATGGTCGTGGGACGAGGTGCAGGACCTATGGGGTAATCCGGCCATCAACTCCGGCGGCGGCCTGTGGGATCCGCCGTCGTTCGACAGCCAGGGCAACATCTACATCGGCATAGCCAATCCCGGCCCGATAGGCCAAACCGGGTGGCCCCACGGCTATCCGTGGGGGACCAGCCGACCTGGCCCGGACCTGTACACCGACTCGGTCGTCAAGCTGAGCCCGCAGGGCAAGCTGCTGTGGTATTACCAGCTCACCCCGCACGACCTGTATGACTGGGACCTGCAGAACTCGCCGGTGCTCACCACCGCCCACGGGCAGCCGGTGGTGATCGACGGCGGCAAGGCCGGCATCCTGATCGAGCTCAGCGCGCGGACGGGCAAGCTGCTGTGGAAGCTCCCGGTGGGCGTGCACAGCGGGCACGAGAACGACGGGCTGATCACCGAATTCGCCAAGCCGACCGCGCATATCCCGCTGCCGGCGAAGTTCAGCCTTGAGCCCGGCGTGTTCGGGGGCGTCGAGTCCCAGCTGGCGACCAACGGGTTGACGATCTTCGCCGCGTCAACAACCTTGGCGTGCCGATGTCGGTGAGAGGCGTGGCGGAGAGCTCGAAGGCGTTCGAGGCCGCTATCGCCAAGGCGACAGGCGAGATGATCGCCGTCAACCAGGGCACCGGAAGGATCGAGTGGGACGACAAGCTTCCCTCCTCGCCCTACGGCGCCGCCGCCGTCACCAACAACGTCGTGTTCACCACGACCTACCACGGTGACCTGTACGCGTTCAACGCGGCCACCGGCGCGATCCTGCTGAAAAGGCCGCTGTCGGCCGGGACGAACTCGCCCGTCACCATCGACGGTGACTACGTCATCGTGGGAGCGGCTAACGCACTATCGAGCGGGCAGCAGCCGCTGATCATCGCCTACAAGCTCGGAGCCAGGGGCAGGCTCCCCGGCACCGTGGGCTCGTAGCCGCCGCTATCGAGGAGGCAGACATGAGTGAGCCAGCCATCGCGGTGCACGGGCTGCGCAAGAGTTTCGGCGCGAAGGAGGCGGTGGCCGGGATCGACCTGGAGATCGCGGCGGGTTCGTTCGCCGGGCTGGTCGGGCCGAACGGGGCGGGGAAGACCACATCCCTGTCGATGATGACCGGCCTGCTGCGGCCGGACTCCGGCCAGATTCTGGTCAACGGGCTGGATGTGTGGTCCGACCCGCCCGCCGCCAAGGCGGTCAGCGGGGTGGTGCCGGACCAGGCCCGGCTGTTCGAGCGGCTCAGTGGCCAGGAGCTGCTGGAATACGCCGGACGGCTGCGCGGCATGCCGGCCGGTGAGGCCCGTTCCCGGTCCGCACAGCTGCTGGACGTGCTGGACCTGGCTTCGGATGCGAAGCGGCTGGTCGCCGACTACTCCACCGGCATGCGCAAGAAGGCAGCGCTTGGCTGCGCGCTGATCCACAACCCGTCGGTGCTGTTCCTGGACGAGCCGCTCGAAGGCGTGGACCCGGTGTCCGGCGACGTGATCCGGCGGCTCCTGACCCGCTTCGTCGGCTCCGGCTCGACCGTGCTGTTCTCCAGCCATGTCATGGAACTGGTCGAGCAGGTCTGCGATCACATATCCATCATCGACAAGGGCCGGATCGTGGCCACCGGGACCACCGACCAGGTGCGGGGCGGCAAGACCCTGCAGCAGGCGTTCATCGACCTGGTCGGCTCCAAGGCGACCGGGGAGGAGGGATTGTCGTGGCTCGGCTCCTCGTCCAGCTGAAGCTGCGCCTGCTGACGAACGCGCTGCGCTCGTCCCGGGGGGCCAAGATCTCCTTCATCATCAGCACGGTCTTCGCGGCGCTGGTCG
Source organism: uncultured Actinomycetes bacterium (assembly GCA_963741615.1). GTDB lineage: Bacteria > Actinomycetota > Actinomycetes > Streptosporangiales > Streptosporangiaceae > UBA9676. The sequence continues at coordinate 115,497 of CAVUIU010000029.1, read as the reverse complement.
CCATCGGCACCTTCGTGATCCTGGCGGCGCTGCGCGGCCAGAGCGCGGCGGTCGACCAGACCGCCGCCGTCTTCACCGTGTTCGCCTTCGGCTGGCTGATCCTGCCGCTGCTGTCGTTCGGCCTCGACGGCACCCTGGATCCCGCCACCCTGGCCCTCTACCCGCTGCGCACCCGCCCGCTCGCCGTGGGACTGCTGGCCGCCTCGGCCACCGGGGCCTGGCCACTGGCCAATGTGATCGGCCTGCTCGGGGTGACCGTCGGCCTGGCCCGGGGGGCACTTGGCCTGCTCATCGCGCTGGTCGCGGTGCCGCTGGAGGTGCTCTTCTGCATCGCGCTGGCCCGGTTCGTGACCACCGCCATGGCCGGGCTGCTGCGGTCACGGCGGGGCAAGGACCTCGCCGCGTTCCTGGTCATCCCGATCTTCGCCTTGTACGAAGCCTTCTCGCAGGTGGTACCGAGGCTGGCCGCCGAAGGCAAGATCACCGCCGCGACCTTCGCCGGGATCGACAGGTGGCTGCGGTGGCTGCCGCCAGGCCTCGCCGCGCACGCCATCCAGGACGCCTCGGCCGGCCATGCCGGCGCCGCCCTGCTGCGGCTCGGGCTGCTGGCCGCCGTCATCGTCGTGCTCGGCGGGCTGTGGATCCGGTCGCTCGGCCGCGCCCTCGTCGCGGTCGACACCAGCACGCAGTCATCGGCGGTGCGCGGCGCGCCACTCCCGTTCGCCCGCTCCGGCATCGGCGGCACGGTGGCCGGCCGGTACCTGATCTACCAGCGCCGCGAACCCGGCTCGATTGTCCGCTGGTGCATCGTGGCCGTCGTCATGGCCGCCGCGTCCGTCAGCACCATCCGGACTCCGGCCTACCACGTGGCGCTGATCCTCAGCGCGATCCTGGGGGCGGGGATGCTCGGCGCTTTCAACGCCAACTCGATCGGCCTCACCGGGCCTGCCTTCGCCCTGGAGGCGTCAGCCCTCACCGGCGGGCGCGCCCTGCGCGCCTACTTCACCGGGCGTGATCTTGCGCTCGCTCTCATCGCGGTGCCGCTGCTCGCGGTGGTGTCGTTCGGCCTCGCGGCCTTCGCCGGGCATCCGGGGGACTGGTTCTGGGTGGTGGCGGTCGATCTCGCTGGCATCGGCGCGGGCCTGGCCCTCAGCAGCATCTTCACCGCGACCTTGGCCTACCCGGCCGAAAAGCGCGTCGGCAGCCCGGCGCCCCGCAGCGCCGACGGATATGGGGGCCACGCGCTCGCCGGCTCCCTCGGCAGCATCTTCGGGGTGGCGCTGGCAACCGTCCCGGTGATCGTTGCCGCGGAGCTCACCCACGGGGCCCCGGCCGCGGTCCGCGCGCCGGTGATCGTGCTGTGCGCCGCCGGGTACGGCCTCGCGCTGGCCTGGGCCGGCGCGCGGATCGCCGCTCGGGCAGCCGGCCAGCGGCTGCCCGAGCTCAGCCAGCTCGCCGCCCGCAGCAAGCTGTAGCCAATCCCTGGCCGGCTACCCGGTCGGGTGTGCGCCGTGGACAACGGGCGGGAGCTGGGCGAGGACCACGAAGGCCAGAGCGGCACCATTGAGGACGAGGAGGCCGCTGCCGGACGGGACGCTGATGTGAACGGTGAGACGGGTGCCGCCGGTCATCGCGGCAACGATTTCCTGCTCCAGTACCGCCAGATTGGTTCCGGCGTCCAGCTCATAACCCGGAACCTCGGTTGCGGCGGTCACCGATGGGAGGTACATCACGGGCATCCCCACCCCGGTGACGCCGGTGGGGTGCGCGCCGCCGGTGGAAGGCGGCGCGAGCAGCGAGACCGTTCCCGCAGACCGCACCGACAGCACCAGCTGGCCCTGGACCGGGGCGACGACCTGCAGCACGACAGGACCGGTGGCCTGACTCAACTGCGCCGCGACCGCGCTCTCGTTGGCATTCTGAAGGACCCACGCAGTCGGATCGGTTCCGATCTGCAGCCGAAGGCCTGGTTGCGGGGGCATGGGGTTCCTCCTTCGATCGCGCCGGCTGGGCCGAGGGAGAGGGTGGGCCACCACCGGCCGCGCGCCAGACTTTGCCGCCTGGGCATGGTCATGCACACCAAGTTTGTCAGAGGTACGGGAGATGTGCACGGCGGAGGTGCGCTCACTGATGAGCGAGGTGCGCGCGACTCCCGGTACCGGCGCTGGCCAGCCCGTCCCAGGGGACTGGCTAGCCCGTGCCAGGGGTCAGCCCCGCCCGGCGCGCAAGTTCCGCGGCGAGGCTGAGCAGCGGAGCCGACGGGAGCCCGCGGGCCAGGACCTCGCCGGCGGCGAGGGCACGCGCCGCCTGCCTGCGCTGGCCTGCCCGGGCCGCGGCCTCGGCCGCGCGCAGGCGTGCGTATGCCTCCCGGTACGGCTGGCCGGCCGCCCGCCATGCGTCAGCCGCCGAGCTCCAGGCGGGCCCGTCCTCGGTCCCTTGCTCGCGGGCGTGCTCGGCGGCTGCCTGCGTCCCGAAGGCGGCTACCCCCGGCTGCCGGGCGCCGTCCCGGTCCTTGATGGCCCGCGCCCTGTCGTTGAAGGTGACGGCGGCCGACTCCCAGAGCTCCGGAAGGTCCCCCGGCCGCGCTGCAGCCGGCAGCGCTGCGAGGTCGGCGGCAACCCGGGCCCCGGCGGCCAGCAGCCGGATCTCCTCCTCGGACCAGCCGGTGCCCGCCAGCACCGCGAGCCCGTCCAGCACCTCACCGGCAGCCATCGCCAGATCGCCGCCATACAGGGCCTGTTCGGCGAGGCAGGCACGCAGCGGGCCGATGAGCCCGGGATCGGGGGGTGCCTTTTCCAGGGCCGCGGCCAGCTTTGCCGCCCGCTGGCCGTCGCCTCGGCCGACGGCGAGTTCCAGCTGCATGAGTTCCAGGTACCGGGTGACCGTTACCTCGGACTCGCCGATCACCTCGGCCAGCAGCTGATCGGCTTCCCGCCACCGCCCGGTCGCGTAGAGGGCGGCCGCGGCGTTGTTATCCAGCGCTGACGTCAGCGCCGGTGGCGCGTCCAGGGATGTGGCCGCCCGCCGCCCGGTCCGCGCCACCTCGAGCGCCTCGGTGAAACGGCCGGCTGTGTACAGCAGGTACATGAGGTTGGCCGCGGCCCGGACAACATCCTCAACGTTGCTGGTGCGGCGGGCGAGGGTGAGCGACCTCCGCAACGCCGTTATCCCGTCGTCGAGCTCCCCGGCATGCGCCTGGATGATGCCGAGCGTCGCCAGGCCATGGGCATGCTCCGCCACCGCGCCAGCCTGCTGCGCCTCCGCAACCGCCCGCACGGCAATCGGCAGCGCATCGCCGAATTCGCCGAGCAGCATGCGCCAGGTGGCAAGCGCGGCGAGGACCCGCGCCCGCAAGGCAGACGGTGGGCCATCCGAAAGCAGGGCCACCGCCCGCCCGGTGGCGTTGACGGCTGCGTTGAGGTCTCCGGCCTCGAACCGGTAACGCCCCATGCGCTCCAGCAGCCGTGCCCGGCCGGCCGGGCTTGCGGAGCTGGACTGGGCAAGCGCCTGCGCCGCCCACTCGGCGGCACGATCCGGGTCACCCGCCCAGCTCGCCGCCTGTGCCGCCTCCTCCGCGAGAGCGGGACCGGATTCCGGCAGCCAATCAGCCAGCTCGATGGCCAGGGCGTAGTAACGGACGGCCTCCGGGTACGCGCGCGCCGACACCGCGTGACGCGCCGCCACGACGGCCGCGCCGGCGGCCCGGTCAGGGCAGCCCGCCAGGTGCCAGTGCTGGGCAAGGAGGCCGGAATCGGAGTCCGCCCGGGCGGCGAGAGCCTCCGCGAGACGGCGGTGCAGGTGCCGCTGCTCACCTGGCAGCAGATGGGCGTACAGCACCTGCCGGATCAGCGCGTGGCCGAAGGCGTAGCCGTCTCCCGCGGTGACTAGCAACCCGGAGGCGACGGCCCGGCGCGTCGAAGCCAGCAGGCGGTTCTCCGGCAGCGGGACGGTCGCGGCCAGCAGGTCATGGGACATCCCGCCGTCCGCGACACAGACCTGGTCGACAACCGCCCTGGCTTGTGCCGTGAGGCCGGCCGCCTTGGCCAGCACGGCATCGGTGATGGAGGCGGGCAGCGCCTGTGGGCCGGCGTACGCGAGTTCCCTGGCATACAGCGGGTTGCCTTCCGAGGCGGCGACCACCGCCGCCATCCGCTCCGCACTGGCGGCCGCGGCCGGCAGCAAGTCGGTGACCAGCTCGGCGATCTCGCTGTCGGTGAGACGCCGCAGCCGCAGCCGGGTCACGCCGGGGCGCTGCTCCAGTTCGGCGAGCCACCGCCCGACGCCGCCGGCCAGTTCCTCCTCGCGCAGCGTGCCGATCATCATCACCGGCTTGTCGCGCAGCCGGACCGCGAGGAAGGCCAGCAGCTCGCGGGAGGATTCATCGGCCCAATGCAGATCTTCCAGCACGAGGACCACCGGTGACTTGGCCGCTAGGCCCGCCAGCAAGTCAAGCACGCGCACGAAGAGGCGGTGCCTGGCGGCGAGCATGTCGCCCGCGCCGTCGTCGGCGAGCAGCCATCCGGCCTGATCACGCAGGGCGGCCACGAACGGCCCGTAAGCGAGCGCGGCACCCGCCAGCGGCGCCGACTCCCCGACCAGAACCTGCGCCCCGCCAGCCGCCGACGCCGCCTGAGCACAGAGTTCCTGGACGAGCCTGGTCTTGCCGATGCCCGCGGCTCCGGTGAGCAGCAGGACCTGCGACTGACCGGCCCCCACCTGCGCGTACGCAGCCAGCAGGGCCTTCCGCTCGGCAACCCGGCCGACGATGGGCACCGATCCGGCGACCGGGGCGGCCGCCGGCGCCTCCGCCATCGGGCTCTTCAGCGGCGGGAACCGTTCCAGCAGGCCAGGTACGACCAGCTGGTAGATGTGCTCCGGCGCGGCAATGTCCTTCAGCCGGTGAAATCCGAGGTCCTTGACAGACACCCCGGCCGGCAGCCGGGCGGCCACCAGCTGTCTGGTCGCCTCCGACAGCACCACCTGGCCGCCGTGCGCCGTCGCCGCGATCCGGGCCGCCCGGTGCACGTCCATCCCCAGGTATCCGTCCTCGTGCCGGGCTGGCTCCCCGGAGTGCAGGCCCATCCGCACCCGCACCGCCACCTCACCGGGCCAGTCATGGTCAGCCAGCGCCCGCTGCGCCGCCACGCAGCAGTCCACCGCGTCAGCGGCCGATGCGAAGACCACGAAGAAGCTGTCCCCCTCGGTTCCCATCTCCTGGCCGCCGCGGCGGGCGAACGCCGCCCGCATCAGCGCCCGCTGGGCCGACAGCGCCTCACCGTAGCGGTCACCCAGACGAGCCAGCAGCGTCGTCGACCCCTCGATGTCGCTGAACAACATCGTGATCGTCCCGGCTGGGAGCTCCCCCATCCCCCGATTATCAGGCCCCGTGGCACGCCCTGACGAGAACCAGGCGCCGGAGATCATCCGGGAGCCGCGATGGTGGCCATCTGCGGGAGGCCATACTGGGCAGATGAGTGAGCATGCTCATGGCACGGGTTCCGTCTTCGGCGAGGCTTTCTGGGACGAGCGCTACCGCTCTGCGCCGCAGGTCTGGAGCGGCGACCCGAACCCGCAGCTGGTGGCCGAGGTCGCGGCCCGGCCACCCGGCCGGGCGCTGGACGTGGGGTGTGGCGAGGGAGCCGACGCTATCTGGCTGGCCAGGCGGGGATGGATGGTGGTCGCGGCCGACATTTCCGGCGTCGCGCTGGAGCGGGGCGCGCGGCATGCCCGCGACACCGACCCGGTGACGTCCGCACGCATCGAGTGGCGGCAGGTGGACCTGCTGGCAAACCCGCCCGGGCCCGGCTCCTTCGACCTGGTCTCGGCGCAGTTCATGCAATTGCCGCCGGAACCCCGCACCCGGCTGTTCACCGCGCTGGCCGCCTCGGTCCGGGCCGGCGGAACGCTGCTAGTGGTCGGCCACCACCCGTCGGATCTGGCCACTGGCGTGGCCCGTCCGCCGATGCCTGAGGTCTTCTACGCACCGGAGGAGATCGTGGCCCTGCTGGACGACTCATGGGCGGTCGAAGTCAGCGATGCCCGCCCCCGGCCGGCCTCCACCCCCGACGGCACCGAGGTCACGGTCCACGACACCGTCCTGATGGCCACCCGCCGGGCAGCCACCAGCCCGCCCGCCTGACGCCGGCGGGCGCCGGACCGGCCTGATCCGCGCCCAGCCGGCGAGCGTGAGGGGAGGCGCACGTGAGCGGACCAGATGACCGGGCCCAGCCGCCGGGCGGCCATGAGCCAGGCAGCTGGACGCCGGAGGTGGAGGAAATCCACCACCGCCGGGAACTGGCCCAGGCCATGGGCGGGCCAGCGAAGGTCGAGCGCCAGCGCGCCTCGGGACGGCTGACTGTGCGTGAGCGCATCGACCGGCTGGCCGACCCCGGCAGCTTCGCAGAGATCGGCGCTCTGGCCGGGTTCGGCGACTATGACGCGGACGGCCGCCTCGTCTCGGTCCGGCCGGCCAACTTCATCGCCGGTACGGCCCGCATCGACGGGCGCGCGGTCATGCTCGGTGCCGACGACTTCACGGTGCGCGGCGGCTCGGGCGACGCGGCGATCCACGCCAGGCAGATCTTCTCCGAGCAGTACGCGAACCAGATGCGGCTGCCGGTCGTCCGGCTGCTGGACGGCGCGAGCGGCGGCGGCAGCGTCAAGATGACCTATGAGGCCGGCTATGCCTATCTGCCCGTCAACCCCGGGTGGGACGCCGTCGTCGACAACCTCTCCCTGGTGCCGGTGGTGGCGGCGTGTCTCGGCCCGGCCGTGGGCCTCGGCGCGGCGCGGCTGGTCATGTCGCACTTCGCGGTCATGGTGACCGGAATCGGGCAGCTCTTCACCGCTGGGCCGCCGGTCGTGCGCAGCAGCACCGGCGAAGAGCTCACCAAGGAGGAACTCGGCGGCGCTGCCGTGCACCGCCGTGACGGCACGATCGAGCGGTTCGCCGCATCCGAAGATGCCGCCTTCGGGATGATCCGCAGCTTCCTGTCCTACCTCCCGGGAAGTGTGCACGAGCTGCCACCGGTCCTCGGCTGCGACGACCCGCCCGGCCGGCGCGAGGAGACCCTGTTGGCGGCGGTCCCGCGCAACCCCCGCAGGCCGTACCGGGTCGGGCCGGTCCTGGAGGCGATCTTCGACCGCGGTTCGGTGTTCGCCTACGCGGAATACGGCGGCGGCACGGTCACCGCGCTCGCCCGGCTGGACGGTCATCCCGTCGGGATCCTGGCCACCGATCCGTACCACGGCACCACCATGTCGGTCGGGGGGGCCCAGGCGATCACCCGCCTGGTGGACCTGTGCCAGACGTTCCACCTGCCGATCGTCAGCCTCACCGATCAGGGCGGCGTGGCGGTGGGAAGGGCGGCCGAGGAACGCGGCACCATCCGGCACGCAGCCCGCGCCATAACGGCTGTTTACCAGGCCCGCGTCCCGCAGGCGGAACTGATCGTGCGCCGGGTGTACGGCGTGGGTGGGGCGGGGATCGTCAACCGCCACCGGGCCGGCCGCAGCTGGGCCTGGCCGTCGGGCGACTGGGGGTCACTGCCCGTGCAGGGCGGCATCGAGGCGGCGTTCCGGGCTCAGCTGGCGAAGGCCGCCGACCCCGGCGCGGAGATCGAGCGGATCCGCCGCGAGCTGGCGGCTGTCAGCTCGCCGTTCCGCACCGCAGAGCGGTTCGGCGTGCAGGATCTGATCGATCCGCGCGATAGCAGGCCGCTGCTGTGCGCGTGGGTGCGGGATGCCTACCGGGTCCTGCCCGAGCAGACCGGGCGGCCCTCGTTCGGCACCCGCCCGTAGCAGGGCCCGGTGGGGCGCTCACGGCCGATGGCGCTGGCCTGCGCGGGTGGCGCATCGGGCCGGTAGCGCAGGTAGCTGATCAGTAGTGCCAGCGTCACCGCGTCCAGCGGTGTCTGAAGAAAGATCTTGTTCAGTCCACACTACGCAGGGTGAGAGCTGGGACCTTTGCCTCTACCTGCTGGGCCCGCGGCCGGATCGGATGGGAGCCTGCGGCAGCGGCAGGAGTCAGTCATGAGGTCTTTGGAGTCGGAAGTCGCCGAGAAGCCAGCCATGAGCTCGTTCGAGTCGGAAATCGTCGAGTCCGCCAGCTGGTTTGCCAGTCCTCGATTCGAGGGCGCCACGCGTCTGTATTCCGCGCGCCAGGTGGTGGAGCAACGGGGCACCATCCCCACCGACTACACCGTGGCGAGGGTGGCGGCGGAGCAGTTCTACGAGCGGCTCCAGCAGCTCTTCGCCGAGCGCAAGCAGATCACCACCTTCGGTCCCTATTCACCTGGTCAGGCGGTCGTCCTGAAGCGGATGGGCATCGAGGGCATCTACCTGGGCGGATGGGCCACGTCGGCCAGGGGATCCGTGACCGAGGACCCGGGACCCGACCTGGCCAGCTATCCGCTCTCCCAGGTGCCCGACGAGGCCGCGCCGATCGTGCGCGCCCTGCTCACGGCGGACCGGAACCAGCGCTACGCCCGCTCGCGCCTGAGCGAGGCGCAGCGCGCCGCCTCCCCCGAGATCGACTACCGGCCATTCATCATCGCCGACGCCGACACCGGACACGGCGGTGACGCGCACGTCCGTAATCTGGTCCGTCGTTTCGTCGAGGTCGGGGTCCCCGGCTATCACATCGAGGACCAGAAGCCCGGCGCCAAGAAGTGCGGGCACCAGGGGGGAAAGGTGCTCGTCGGCGTGGACGAGCAGATCAAGCGGCTGAGCGCCGCGCGCTTCCAGCTCGATGTCATGAGGGTGCCCGGTGTCATCGTGGCCCGGACCGACGCTGAATCGGCCACGTTCCTGGAGGGGCGCGGGGACGAGCGTGACCATCCGTTCATCCTGGGCGCCACCAACGTTGAGCTGCCGACCTACAAGGTCGGCTACCTCACCATCTTGAGGAAGCTCCGCGAGCAGGGCGTCGACGACGCGCGCGGTCATCTCCTGTTCAAGATCTCCGCCGAGGAGTACGACGAGGCCAGCGCCTGGCTCGCACGGACAGGCGTGATGCGTGTGCTCGAAGAGAGCGCGGAGGCGTTCCAGCAGGCCGGCGGGTCGTCGTTCGAGGCGCTGATGGACAGAGTCGAGACGCGGTACCTGGAGGCGTGGCAGTCCGAGGCCGGCCTGAAGAGCTACCCCGAGGCGGTCGCGGACGTGATCGAGTTCCGCGCCAGCGAGGGTGAGCTCTTCGACATGGGCGCCGCCGAGTGGCTGGCCTTCGCGAACCGGACGTCGTTCCACGCCGCCCGGGCCAGGGCCAGATCCATGGGCGTTGACATCGCCTGGGATTGCGAGGTCTCCAAGACCACCGAGGGCTACTACCAGGTACAGGGCGGAATCGAGTATGCGGTCGCCAGGTCGCTGGCTGTCGCCCCGTTCGCCGACCTCCTGTGGATGGAGACCAAGACCGCGAACCTGGCGGACGCCCGGCGCTTCGCCGAGGCCATCCACGCCGAGTTCCCCGCCAAGATGCTCGCGTACAACCTGTCACCATCGTTCAACTGGGACACGACCGGGATGAGCGAGGAGGAAATGAGGCGATTCCCGCAGGAGCTCGGCGAGCTGGGGTTCGTCTTCAACTTCATTACCTACGGCGGACATCAGATCGACGGCCTGGCGGCCGAGGAGTTCGCCACCGCGCTCAAGCAGGACGGCATGCTCTCCCTGGCCCGGCTGCAGCGAAAGCTCCGCCTGGTCGAATCGCCCTACCGGACGCCGCAGACGCTGGTGGGCGGGCCGCGGCTGGATGCGGCGCTCATGGCTTCATCGGGCGGCACGGCGGCCACCAAAGCGATGGGCAAGGGCTCGACACAGCACCAGCACCTGGTCCAGACCGAGGTGCCGACCAAGCTGCTTGAGGAATGGCTCGCGACGTGGGCCAAGCACCACCAGGTCCCGGGCTCGCTGCGGGTCGGACTGCGGCCGAACACGGCCGGCTCGGAGTTGCTGGAGCTCACCCTGTCCAAGACGAGCGGGGAAAAGGTCGCCAACATCATCTTCGACGTGATCGTGGATCGCCGGGGGCGCAACATCCTGTCCATCCGGGACCAGAACACCTTCGACACGGCCCTGCGCAAGAAGCGCCTGATGACGCTGAACCATCTGTTCCTGGTCCACCGCTACAAGGTCCGGACGGTGCACTACGTCAGCCCGACCGACGACAACCGTTACCAGGCACAGAAGATGAAGGCGCACGGCCTCTTCAGCGACGTCCACGACGAGGTTGGCGACGTCATCGTCGCGGATGTGAGCGCTGAGGGCGTCAAGGCCCTGCTCGCCCCGGACCGGGACCGCCTGAACGCCTTGATCCAGCGGAAGTACCCGTAACCGCCGTCCGCCACCCCAGAGTTCGGGCCGCCCGGCACGCGGCCGGGCCGTCCACGACGAAGCCCGCGTGGCCGGCCCGCGGTCAGCTGCCGGTCGCAGCCGGCTCCACGGGCGGGGGGAAAGCACGGGTCTGATTCGCGGGTGATGGGTGTGTGAGCTCGGCGACCCGGCCGTCGGCGGTGAGGTGGCGCCAGCTCGTCTGCCAGTCCGGCAGATCGGGGCTGGCCTGTTCCCAGTCGACGAAGGTGGCCTCGTCGCAGTAGTGGTCCAGGCGTTTGCGGATGTCCAGGTGCGGTTCGCTGTCCACGAAGGTCTGCATCAGGCGGCGTTCCTGCCAGGAGCTGACGCTCCACCAGGCATTGTTCGCGTCGGCGAGCGCGTCCGCGTCGAGGTTGCCCTCCGCTTTTTGCGCCTGCTCGATCGCGGCGACGGCATCGGTGAAAAATTCATCCAGCAGCGCCGGGTCCTTCAGCCGCAGCCGGGTCACCACGATAACGGGCATCATGTCCTCCTGAGAACTGGTCACAGGCGCGTAGCCGATCCTCACACACCCCCCCGCGCTAGCTGGTGCCCTTCAGCGCGGCGTCCCAGAACTCCTGGACGGGCGGGTAGATCAGCTCGTGATCGCGCGACAGCTCTGCCTTGACGGTCCGGGTCCGCTCGTCGGCCAGCACCTCGATCTGGCCGGCCTCGACGGCGTCGAAGACCTGCCCGGCGACTGATTCCGGGCTGTCCTTGGGCGCGTCGGCCAGGGCCGCCATGTCGGTGTCGATGAAGCTCGCGTGGACGGCCACCACCAACGTGCCCTGGTGGTGCAGTTCGAGGCGGACGCCGTTGGTCAGCGACCACGCGGCCGCCTTCGAGGCGCCATAGGAGGCATCGAACGGGTTGGCGTAGAAGCTGGTGACCGAGAGCATGTTGACGATCGCGCCGCCGCCGCTGGCCGCCAGCACCGGCGCGAACGCCCGGCACATGCTCAGCGTGCCGAAGTAGTTGGTCTCCATCTCCAGCCGGGCCGCGTCCAGGCCCGGCGCGCCGATGAAGGTGCTGTACGTCAGCACTCCCGCGTTGTTCACCAGCAGGCTGACGTCCGAGCACTGCTGCGCGACCTGGGCCACGCGCTGGGGATCGGTGATGTCGAGTGCGACCGGGGTGACGCCGGGCCCGGTGACGGCGGCCGGGTCACGGGCGGCCCCGTAGACCTTTGCCGCGCCCCGGCTGACCAGCTCCCGTGCGTACACCCGGCCGAGCCCGCGGTTGGCGCCGGTGACCAGGGCGACCGATCCCTCGATCTTCATGGCTCTCCTCGTGATGGGATCTGTCGCCGTCGCCTGCCCCGGAGCGTGATCCCGGGCCGTCAGGGTACCGGAACGGCCGGAATCGGGCGAGATCAACTGGCCGGGACTGCCAGGCGCATCATTTGGTTGCCCCGGGTGGCAGCCCAGCAGAGGGACGTTGGCCGCGGATGGCGGGACCTCGGCCTCTTACGCCGGGCTCTCGGCCGACGCAGCGTGACAGTGAGGCGAGGGGGTGAATGTCGATGCGCGAACTGACCGCAAGAGAACCGCTGGCCACCCTTCCGGGCATGCCTCCGGATGCGAGCGCGGCTGCCATGACCGAGCAGCCTCCGCTCCCGTACCGGGTGGCGCTGAGGGCGCTGATCCGCTGTGCCGCGAGCACCGTGCGGCTGCTCTGGCAGCGCCGGATGCACCTGGCTGCCGGGCATGTGGGGATGCGGCTGCGGTTCGCCGATGGAACAGCAGCCCGGGTATACCGGGAGACGGTGATCGACCGGGGGGCCACCCGGGATCCGTGCGTGCTGGTGGTCGAGTTCCGGCTGCGAGCCGTCCGGGGCCGTGGGCACGCTGCTTTCCGCTGGGAGAGCATGCTCAATACGCCCCTGTTCGCTGGCTTCCCGGGCTTGGTGTCCAAATTGTGGCTGGCCGACGACGAGCGGGGCCGTTACCGGGGCCTGTATGAGTGGGATGGCCCCGAGCGTGCCGAGGCGTACGCGCGGGCGCTGTGGCGGGTGCTGGCACTGGTGTCGGTGCCCGGCTCGATCCACTACATTGTGCTGCCCGGGCTGCGCCGCGACGAGTTGATGGGACGGCCGCAGGTCCTGCCCGGCACGGGGCCGGCAGCTGCGGCATGATGGCGTCCGGTTGCCATCTCATGACGCAACCGGCCGGCATCCTGGTGGTCGGCACCGGCCCGGCTGGGCTGGCGCTGGCCTTGCAGGCCCATGATCATGGCGCCGCCGTCCGGGTGATCGACCGGCGGTCCGACCCCTTCCGGCCCTCGCGCGCATTGATCTTGCATGCCCGCACGCTGGAAGTGCTGCGCCCGCTCGGAGTGACGCCGGCGCTGCTGGCCCGGGCGGACACCGCGCCTGCGGCGGACCTGCATCTGGGTAGCCGCGTTGTCCGTGTCCGGTTCGCCGATCTTGCGCTGCCGGATACCGCCTTCCCGCACCTGACGCTGATCCGGCAGATGGAGGTCGAGAGGGTGCTCGCGCGGGCACTGGCCGAGCGCGGGGTCGAGGTGGAGCGTGGCACCGAACTGGTCAAGGTGCGCGATGGCCCCGGCGGCGCGCGGGTGGTCTTGCGGTCGCGGGCCGGGGTGGAAGAGGCCCTGTTCGGTTTCGTCGCCGGCTGCGACGGCCCGGCCAGCACCGTGCGGGCCCAGGCGGGAATCGGATGGCCCGGCCGCGCATACGCGGCCGAGGTGGTGCTCGCCGACGCGGAACTCGATGCTGATCTCGCCGGGGGCGCGGCCCACGTCGTAACCGGCGGGCAGGGACTGCTGTTCCTGTTCCCCCTCGGCGAGCACGCCACGTGGCGGCTCCTCGCGACCCGTCCGGCCAGCGCCGATCCGCTGCCGTCCGGGCAGCTGGGTCCCCCCGTCCCCGCCGCTGAGCTTCAGGCGCTGCTGGACCATGCGGGCCTGGGCGCGCATATCACCGGCCTCGCGTGGTCCGCGCGGGTGGGGGTGCAGCATCGCGTCGCCGAACGGTTCCGCCGCGGCCGGCTGTATCTGGCCGGGGACGCCGCCCACGCCTACTCCCCGGCCACCGGCCAGGGGATGAACGCCGCCATCCAAGATGCCGCGAATCTCGGCTGGAAGCTCGCGTTCGCGGCGTCGCAACCGGACGACCCTGCGGTCCTGCTCGGCTCCTACAATCGTGAACGCCGGCCGGTGGCGCGCCAAGTCCTCGCCATGACGCACCTGGTGTTCTGGGCGGAGGCCTCAGCCGGCCGCCTTCCGTCGCTGGCACGCGGCAAGCTGGCGCCGCTCGCCGCACCCGCTGTGCCCGTGCTGATGCGCCGTCGCCGCCTGGTCGCCGCGGGGATCCGGCTGCTGTCTCAGTTGCGGGTGAGCTACCGCGGCAGCCCTTTGTCGGTGGAGGGAGCACCGCGGCCACACGGTGGGCCACGGGCCGGTGACCGGCTGCCCGACGAGAATGTCAGGTCCGCCGGGCACCCTGTCCGGCTGCACGAACTGCTCGCCCGGCCCGGCGTGCACGTGCTGCTCGATCGCGACGCGGACCGGATCGACACCCGGCCGCTGGGCCCGCTGGTCCACGTCCACCGCCTCACCGACGCTCCCGGCCGCGGCCTGATGGCCGTCCGCCCCGACGGCTATATCGGCCTGCGCTGCCGGATCGCCGACACGAACCAGCTCACCGCCTGGCTCTCGCTCGTCAAAGCCGGAACACCGGAACCCGGCACCGCGCCCGCCCCCCGGCCAAGACCCACTGCCCCCCGCAACTGAGACAGCAGCCGCAACGCCGTTTCACAGGGAGCCGGGATGGCTGGCGGCGGTGTGGAAGGACGTGGGCCGGAAAAGCGTTGGCCAGCTGGGGACCCCGGTAGCGATCCTGGGTGGGTATGTCCCCGCGCGCCGCTATGGAGACCGCAACTTTGACACCGCCGCTTGCTGAGCTGCGAGCACGCCTGCCCGGGCTGATGCCGCGCGACCGGCGTCGGCTGAGCCGGCGCCTGGACAGTACCGCCGCGCTGCGCGACCCGGCCGCGCGCGACTCGGCGCTCGGCCAGGTCGTCGACGAGCTGGAGGCGGCCGCCGCCACGGTCGAGGCACGGCGGCGCGCGGTGCCCGCGGTTTCCTACCCGCCGGATCTGCCGGTCAGCCGGCGGAAGCACGAGCTCGCCGCGGCCATCCGCGACAACCAGGTGGTCATCGTCGCGGGCGAGACCGGCTCGGGGAAGACCACGCAGCTGCCGAAGATCTGCCTGGAACTTGGCCGTGGCGTCACTGGCCAGATCGGGCATACCCAGCCCCGGCGGATCGCGGCGCGCAGCGTGGCGGAGCGGATCGCCGAGGAACTCGGCACCGAGGTCGGCGCGGCGGTCGGCTACAAGGTGCGGTTCACCGATAAGTCCAGCGACGACACCCTCGTCAAGGTGATGACCGACGGCATCCTGCTGGCCGAGATGCAGCATGACCGGCAGCTGTTGCGTTATGACACCCTCATCATCGATGAGGCCCACGAGCGCAGCCTGAATATCGACTTCATCCTCGGCTACCTGAAGCGGCTGCTGCCCAGCCGGCCCGACCTCAAGGTCATCATCACCTCGGCCACGATCGACCCGGAACGTTTCAGCAAGCACCTTGGGGGCGCGCCGGTGATCGAGGTGTCGGGGCGCATGTACCCGGTCGAGGTGCGCTACCGGCCGCTGGACGGCCCGGACCGCCCCCGCGACGAGCCGAAAGACCAGGCGCAGGGCATCTGCGACGCGATCGGCGAATTGCGCACCGAGGGATCGGGGGACGTCCTGGTCTTCCTCAGCGGCGAGCGGGAGATCAGGGACACCGCCGACGCGCTGGCCGAGCAGGCGGATCTGGCTGGCCTGGAGGTGCTGCCGCTGTACGGGCGGCTGTCAGCGGCCGAGCAGCACCGCGTCTTCGAGCCGCATCGGCGGCAGCGCGTGGTGCTGGCCACCAACGTCGCGGAGACCTCGCTGACCGTGCCGGGCATCAAGTACGTGATCGACCCGGGCACCGCGCGGATCTCCCGCTACAGCCAGCGGACCAAGGTGCAGCGGCTGCCCATCGAGCCGATCTCCCAGGCCTCGGCGGACCAGCGCAAGGGCCGGTGCGGGCGGACGTCCAACGGCATCTGCATCCGCCTGTACAGCGAGGAGGACTTCGGCTCGCGGCCGGAGTTCACCGACCCGGAGATCCTGCGCACCAGCCTCGCGTCGGTCATCCTGCAGGCGGCGGCGCTCGACCTCGGCGACGTCGCGGACTTCCCGTTCGTGGATCCGCCCGAGTCCCGCAACATCGCCGACGGTGTCCGGCTGCTGGAGGAACTGGGCGCGATCTCGCCGGGCGGTGCTGGCGCGGGGGGACGACCCCCCGGAACCCCCCGCTCGGGCGCGACCCGGCTGACCGCCGTGGGACGAAAGCTGGCCCGGCTGCCGGTGGACCCGCGCTTCGGGCGGATGATCCTGGCGGCCGGGTACCAGGGATGCGTCCGCGAGGTGCTGATCATCACGGCGGCGCTGTCCATCCAGGACCCACGGGAGCGGCCCACGGACGCCCGCGAGGCCGCGGACGCGATGCACGCACGCTTCGCCGAGCCGGGGTCCGACTTCCTTCCCTTCCTCACCCTGTGGGACTACCTGCACGCGCAGCAGCGCGAGCTGTCGGGCTCTGCGTTCCGCCGTATGTGCCGCCGCGAGCACCTGCATTACCTGCGGGTACGGGAGTGGCAGGACCTGCATGCCCAGCTGCGGCAGGCGGCCAGGGACGTCGGCATCGGCACCGGCCCCGATCGCGGCTCCCCCGAGCCGGGGGCGCGGTTCCCGGCGGACGTCGCGGACCGGGTGCACATGTCACTGCTGGCCGGTCTGCTCTCGCACATCGGGATGAGGGACACCGAACGCAATCCCGGGGGGAAGTGGCGCGGGCCGGCCGAGTTCGCCGGCGCACGCGGCGCCCGCTTCGCGATCTTCCCCGGCTCCTCGCTGGCGAAGAAGCCACCGCAGTGGGTGGTGGCGGCCGAACTGGTCGAGACCTCCCGGCTCTGGGCCCGGGTGGCGGCGCGCATCGAACCCGAATGGGCCGAGCCGCTGGCCGCGCACCTGGTCAAGCGCACCTACAGCGAGCCGCACTGGGATGCGCGGCGCGGTGCGGCGATGGCGCTGGAGCGGGTCACCCTGTACGGCCTGCCGATCGTGACGGCGCGGCAGGTCAACTACGCGCGCGTCGATCCAGCGGCGGCGCGGGACCTGTTCATCTCCGGTGCCCTGGTCGAGGGCGACTGGCGGACCCACCACACGTTCTTCCACCGCAACCAGCGGCTGCTCGAAGAGGCGAGGGAGCTGGAGGACAAGGCCAGGCGCCGCGGCATCGTGGCCGACGACGCGGCCCTGTTCGACTTCTACCACCGGCGGATACCCAAGGATGTGACCTCAGTCCGGCATTTCGACACCTGGTGGAAGAAGGCGCGCGCCGACTCCCCCGATCTGCTGACGTTCACGTCCGCCGACCTCGTGGGCCCAGCCGCCGACCAGATCCAGCCCGCCGACTATCCCGGCAGGTGGGGCGAGGTTCCGCTGTCGTATGAGTTCGCTCCCGGCGAGCCGGGCGACGGGGTGATCGCGGACATCCCGCTTGCCGCCCTGGCCCAGGTCAGCGGCGACGAACTCGGCTGGCAGGTACCCGGCCGCCGCGAGGAACTGGTGACCGAGCTCATCAGGTCGCTGCCCAAGGATCTGCGCCGGTTGTTCGTGCCCGCGCCGGACACGGCCCGCGCCGTGGTCGCCCGGCTGGGCGAGCCGCGCGGGAACCTGCTGGACGCGCTCGGCGCGCAACTCGGCCGCATCGCCGGCGTCCAGATTCCGCGGGACGCGTGGGATCTGTCCCGGCTGCCCGCCCATCTGCGGATCACGTTCCGGGTGACGGACTCCGGCCGCGAGCTGGCCAGCGGGAAAGACCTGGACGAGCTGCGCCAGCGCCTGCGGCCCCGGCTGCAGGCGATGCTGGACGAAGCGGCCAGCGACATCATCCGCACCGGGCTCCGCGACTGGAGCATTGGCATCCTGCCCAAGGTGGTCACCCGCGATCGGGTTACCGCGTACCCAGCGCTGGTGGACACGGGGAATGCGGTCGACGTCCGGCTGTTCGAGACCGGAGCGGAAGCTCGCGCGGCCATGCTGCGGGGCACCCGCCGCCTGCTCCTGCTGCAGGTACCGTCCGGCGTGCGCTCGATAGCCGACCGCCTGCCCAACGAGCGGAAGCTGGCGATGAGCCGGAGCCCGTACCCGGGCATCGGCGCCCTGCTGGATGACTGCGCGGCGTGCGCGGCAAACCAGGCGATCGCCGAAGCTGGCGGGCCGAGCTGGGACGCCGATGGCTTCGCACGGCTGGTGACGCAGGCGTGGGACGCCCTGCCGCTGGCGACGGCCCGGGTGGTGGACCTGGCCGGTCAGGTTCTTGAGGCAGCCCACGAGGCCGAGGTCAGATTGCAGCGCGCCGCCATCCCGGCGCTGGCGGCGGCGCTCGCCGACGCGCGCGGCCAGTTCGCCGCGCTGATCTACCCCCAGTTCGTCAGCGAGACCGGCCTGCGGCGGCTGCCCGACCTGGTCCGCTACCTGCGGGCGATCAGCCGCAGGCTGGACACCGCGGCGGCGGATCCGGGCCGCGACGCGCAGCGGATGGCGGTCGTGCGCACGGTGACGGAGGCCTACCAGCAGGCCGTCGCGGATCTCCCGGCCGCCCGCCGCTCCGATCCGGACGTCCAGGCGGTCCGCTGGATGATCGAGGAGCTGCGGGTCAGCCTCTTCGCCCAGCTGCTGGGCACGTCCGGTCCGGTGTCGGAGAAGCGGATCCATGCCGCACTTGACCGGCTGATGGACGCGCACTGACCATCGGCCCGGGCCGGCGCCTGTCAGCGGATCGCGTGAACGCTTGCATCGGTGATGGAGGTGTACTCGCGGCTGGCCAGCTTGAGGAAGGCCGCGGTCCGGCCGAAGGTCTCCCCGATGGTGTGGCCGGCCAGCTGAGCCTGGTAAGCCCGGTACCGCGTCATCTCCCACACCTGCCCGCGAGTCAACATCGAGGCGAGCGCAGGTTCTGGCACCGGCTTCCACGCCCAACCCGTGATATGCCCGCCACCTGCGCCGGGGCCGGGCTCACCGGGCCCGGTGAACTCAGCCAGATCGGCTTGGCCGCCGATCTGGTTCCGGACGAAACGCAGCCCCGTCAGGTCTTGCTCGACCAGCTCGCGCTCGGCGGGAGCCTGGGCTGCCATGGCGGCGTCGTAGGCCTGCGGGTGATGGCGGACCAAAGTGGCGTCCACGATAGTGACCCACCACACCGCCTCACCGATCACCACAAGAGCCCGCGCCCGGTCCCATGCCCGCACCTTGCACAGCCGCTCGCTGGTATCACCCAACGCGGTCAGCGACCACAGCAGCGCGCTCTTCTCAACCGCTGGATCGCCCACATGCTCGCGATTCCACACGGCCCGGCAGCCGACGCAGCAGAACCGGGCGTGCTCGCGGCGCGGCGCGAACAAGGCGCCGCACTGCTCACAGTCCCGGATATCGGCCACCACTGTCATGCCTTCACCCCTGCAGGTACCGCGCCGCCGGCCAGTGCCCGCCGGCCCGCGACCAATGACCATCGCCCCGTACGGCCGTAGATCCTCAA
Organism: uncultured Actinomycetes bacterium; assembly: GCA_963741615.1. Lineage (GTDB taxonomy): Bacteria > Actinomycetota > Actinomycetes > Streptosporangiales > Streptosporangiaceae > UBA9676. The sequence continues at coordinate 96,489 of CAVUIU010000029.1, read as the reverse complement.
GCTCACCAATAGCAGCTGTGGGTGAACATCAGGTTGCCGGACCCTGAACCCCAGGCACCGCCCTTTGCCGCGAGCAAGCGTGATCGCCACCGGCCCGTCTGCACCGTGCGCCCGGCGCCAGGCCCGTTTTGCTCAGATGGCTCCCGCGTGGGCTCCCGGCCATCGCGTCCTTACCAAGGGAGCCGGGCCCTGCCTGCTGAGCTGTTCTCCCGGTAGTCCAGCACGGCCTGGATTCGTGCCGTCAGTTCGCGCCAGCTGAAGGGCTTGGTCACGTAATCATCGGCGCCAAGTTCGAGGCCGACCGCCTTGTCAACCTCGGTGTCCCTGGCACTCATCATGATCACCGGCACATCCGAGCGCTCGCGCAAGCTCCGGCACACCTCGGTACCCGGCGGCCCGGGCAGCATCAGGTCAAGCAGCACCAGGTCCGCCCCGTCGCGGTCGAATGCCGCCAGCGCATCAGGGCCTGTCGCGCAGACAGCAACATCGAAGCCCTCCTTGCGCAGCATGTAAGAAAGAGCGTCGCTGAACGACTCCTCATCCTCCACCACGAGCACCAACGCCATGCGGCCGCCTTCCCCACCGCCCATTTTCCTACTCTACCGATCTGGTTTCCGAGCGCCAGGCCATGCAACCGCAGCGGCGCAAAACCGCCCGATCCGGACGGCCGGCTGACCCATGACGGTGTCGCCGGTGAGCGTTCAGATCTGTGCGATCTGCTCGCGGCGGTCATGGCTGCCCGGGTTCGGCGATGCGGCGATGACGTATGCCATCGCCGGCATGCGCGTGCTGGCGCGCGCTCGTTCCGCATCAGCTGTCGCCGATCTCGGCGGCCAGCTGGATCGAGCCGACTACGTCCACGAACAGCACGGCGCCCAGGAACCGGTCAGGACCAGTCAGTGGCGGCCCGGTAGCAGAAGTCGCCGTGTATCTAGGATCCGTCTGCTCGCTCCGATGTCATAGACACGCGTTCGCAGGTAAGTCACAAGACGCAAGTACTCGGCGTGCGCGCCTTGGCCAGGGCCCTGCTGAACGCCCGACTGGCTGGGAGAAGGCGCAGGCACGGGGGAAGTATGGACACAACTGTTGGCAGAGACCGGTTCTGCGAGATATTCAAGGACCGGGCGGTGGTGGTCCGGGAGCTGCCCGCCGGGCATAGCAGAGTCCTGGCTAACATGGCCGCTGAGATAGCGGGCCGTGATGACGCTTCGCTGCACACGAGGACGGCGTACATGGCGCTGTTCGACCTGCTGCTGGCGCATGTCCCGCCAGTTCCGCCTGCGAAGCTGAGGCTGCTCGATGAGGCGGGGTCGCCAACAGCCGCTGCGCAGGCGATCCAGGACTACATCAGGGCGTCGCTGGGGAAGCCGGAGTTTTTTGGCGCGGACATGTACGTGTTCCATGTCACTGGATTTCACCCTGGATCCGGCGTGCTCGCAGAGCCGGTGAAGCCTGGCGACGGGGCCAGGCTTGATGTGTGGAGATCCGATCCGGCCGACCACCGGCACGTTCCGGTCGCTGGCGGCGAAGGTGTGCTGTTCAGCACGGCGGCTTTCTCGCTGAGAAACAGCGGCAACCACACGCTGCGTGCCCCGAAGCGGTCATGGAAGATAATTCTCGATGCCGCAGGGCCCGACAACCGGCTGGCCGGGATGACGCGCATCAATCTGAAGGCGATGTACAGCGATCCATCGCAGATGCGCGAGGCGCTGGCCTGGCGGTTGTTCGGCAAGGCCGACGTTCCGGCGCCGCGGCACACGTATGCGAAACTGGCCTTTGACGCCGCATACCGGGGCCTGTTCTCGGTCATCGAGCAGGTTGACAGGAGATTCCTGAAAGATCACTTCGGTGAGAACCACCGGGGCAATCTCTACAAGGCCGGCTGCGGCGACATCGGGTGCGCAACTCTCGCATACCGGACCGGGCCCGATGGCGATGACGGCGGACGCCAGTACTTCATCCCGGGATCTGCGGAGCGCACCTACCGGCTCAAGACCAACAAGAACAACCCCGAGGCCAACACCTACGACGATCTCGCCTGCTTCATCAGGACGATCAACGGGGTCGGGCTCCGAGGCGGCGAGGAGCGATTCGACACAGACGCCTTCCGCGACTCGGTAGACGGCATCATGGACGCAAGTGCCTTCCTCCGGTGGGCGGCTGTCAACATGCTTCTCGGGAGCTGGGACAACTATTACGCGACTCAGTCCAATTACTATCTCTACAACTCGGGGCGCACGGGTGCGGCGAAGGATTTCGCCACCTCGCCTTATTTCCATTTCATTCCGTGGGACTACGACAACTGCCTGGGTATCGATCACTTCGGTACACGATGGCAGTACGCCGACATCCTCGATTGGCCGGGCAACACGCGGCGCTACTGGAACAACCGGAACACGTCACGCATCCCGCTGGTGCAGAACCTGCTCCGCAACCACGACTACCGTCAGTACTACCTGGATTACATGGAGCACATGCTCGACACCGAATTCAATCCAAGAGCCATGGCCGCGCAGATCGGGTCACAGTCAGAGGGCGGCCTGTGGGACCGCATCCGGCAGGGCGCCTACCTAGAATCCGACACACCTCATGGACGGCCGTTCACCGGCCGGCAGTTCAGCAACGACGAGATCTACTGGAATGGCTGCCGCCAGCGCGGACTGCGGCATGGGAGGAAGAACTATGACGGCATTGTCCACTACGTCCGCATGCGGCGTGACAGCGCCCGCGCGCAGTTGAAGCAGCTCAGGCAGACCATGCCGCGCGCGGCCGATGGCTTCCCGGCGACGACGGAACAGCTGCGCCGGGCGGCCTAGAGCCGATCGGGACCTGCCTCTCATAAGGACGCGGCGATATTGCACGAGCGGGGGCGCGCTGCGGTGAGGCATTCGCTGACCGCTTCGCAGGCCGGGTTGCCGGGGCACGGACGGCTTCGGGGGCGATGCCGTGCCCTTGCCAGGGAGTCCCGACACACCCAGGCGATCTCGGCTGCCGGCTCTCCGCCGGCGCCTCCGCAACTGAACGGGAGCGACGTCGCGGTACGTGGCCGCTCACGATTGTTTCGCTCGTGTGGCTCGTCGCCAGCGAGCCGGTGGCGTGCCGTAGCGGTTCTTGAACGCGCGGCTGAATGCCGCCTCCGACGTGTAGCCGACGTTCTTCGCGATAAGCATGACCGGAATGGAGGTGTCGCGGAGCAGGTCAGTGGCGGCGTCCAGGCGTACGTGCACGAGATAGGTGGCTGGCGGCTTCCCGACGCGAGCGACGAACCGCGCAGCGAACGCCGACCGGGAAAGGTTGCACGCTCGGGCCAGCTCCTCGACTGTCCAGTCGTGGCCGGGGTCTCGGTGGATAGCGCTCAAGGCCAGACCGATCTGCGGGTCGAGCGCACCGGCCAGCCAGTTCGGTTCGGCGTCCGTGCCAGCGGCCCAGGCACGCAGAATCTGGATGAAGATCAGATCGAGGATGCGGGCGACCATCACCGCCGATCCTTGAGAGGGCGATTGCATCTCGAATACGAGCATCCTGCGGGCCACGTCGAGCCCTTCGAGCGCTGGGCCGCGGGCGCCGCGCAGGATGATCACGGCCGGGAGGCTCGCGAGCAGGTGGCTCGCCTGCGGGTCGCCGATCGTGAATGTCCCGCAGAGCCAGCGCGCCAACTCGGGTGCGTCGTTCTCGGCTGCGCCGGCACGCGCGATCGCGTGCGCGCGCTTGCCTGCGTCGCTGACGTGGTGCGGGTCGCCGCGCGGGAGCAGGACGACATCGCCGCAGCTTACGTGCTCGACGTGCGGGTCTCCGTCGATCCGAAGCACAAGTTCGCCCTCTTCGATGATGTGCAGGCTGCCGACATCGGCGAAGCCGATCGAGAAAGTCCCCAGCGGAGCGTACGCAACGATCCGTTCTCCGCTCAGACGGACGCTCCGGAGCAGTTCTGAGAGCAAGTCGTGCGATCGACCATCTGCGTCCAGACCGAGCGCGGCTTCCTCAATCGCTGGCGGATCGGCAAACTCTTGCGGCGATCGGAGCAAATCGGCTGGCGTCGCTGGACGGCCGGCAAGATGTCCCGGTGAAACGGTCATGGTCGCTGCCCATTCCTCTGATTACAGTCGACAGACAGTGAGTGGAGCCGAAAATCGGACGGAATGAGGACCACGCTGGGCGCTCTTTCATGTGCCAACTTCTTCCATCGGCGAAGCAGCTGCGCTACCGGAAGTTCGCTCGACATCATCGTCCAGGTCTGGGTCCGCTCGCTTGTATCAACCGAGACTAACAACCAGGAGGTCATCCATGAATGAGCAAGGCAAGCCGACCAAGATCAGCTTCGTCTATTCCAACCCCACCGACCCGGACGCCTTCGAGACGGCTTACCCCGATCAGATCGCGCTAGCGCGCAAGCTCCCCGGCCTGACTCGGCTGCAGACGTCGAGGGTCTGGCCCAAAGAAGACGGCAGCCCGACCCCGGCGTACCGACTGTTGGACCTGTACTTCGCCGACTACGCGGCGGCCAGCGCCGCCGCCGCAGAGGCCGGCCCCCTTGTCGCCGCTACCGTCGAGCACGCCACCGGAGGCGTAGTGATCGCATTCGCGGAAGTCCTCGAGGACGCCTAACCGAACAAGACGGATTGCAGTGCCGTCGTCACGCCAGCAACCAATTGCCCCGGAGGGCGACAGGCCCCCTTCCGGGCCACCACCTGGCGCGGCCCCGGTGGCAAGAGATTTGTCGGGCCAGGCAGGGGCCGATGCCAGGGTGGGGGTGAACACGGCTGCCGTCCGGACAGTACAGGTAGCCGCTACGGGGTTCCGTCTGATTGATGCGGAGCTCGTATTCGGTCGGGGTGAGTATGCCGAGGGCTGGGTGGCGGTGGCACCGGTTGTGGAAGGCCTCCGGGAACCCTCGGCGGCTCATCGTGCTGGCGGCGTCACTGGAGCGGGCTGGTGAGGCCGTCTTTGGGTGTGGTCGGCGCGTCGTGGAGCCAGACGAACTCGTTGATCCCGATCGCCCGCAGCGCAAGGCGCTCGTACCGGGGGAAGGCAGGCAGCGCTGTGGCGCGGTCAACGATCACGGGGCTGGCCACCGCGTGGTCAGTGCCGCGCCAGGTGATGACGCACCAGCCCGCCGCCACGATGTTGCGGTACCAGCCTGCCGCCTCGCCGAAGGTGAGCGGCATCACGAAGCCGTTGGTGGTGGCAGGGCGGATGCCCAGCGGTGTGGCGTAGGGGCGGCCGGTCTTGCGGCCGCGGTGGTGGACGATCCCGACGACGGGCATGTGTCGGCGGCCGGCGATCCGCAGCACCAGTGGGTTAACGAGGCGGGCGACGGATCTGATCAGCCGCCTGGTGTGTGGCCCGAGGTGAAGGGCGTTCCCGGCAGGGCGGAGCGGTGCCACTGGGCCTGCTGTGGCAGTGGTCCTGCTGCCTGGGGCTGGCTGGAAGACTGGCGCTTCCCGGCCTGGTGGTGCGGACATCGTTGACCTCCGTTACGGCCGGATCTTCCGGCCTGTTCATCACCAGGACGAGCGCCGCGCGGGGAATGTGACAGGGGGAACCCGCGCGGCCCTTGGGGCCTCACCGCCCGGCAGCCCGGGCTCCCTGGGACCGGTCCAACCGCAAGGGGTCAGGGCTGGATCGTCAGGTGCCGCAACTTGTCCTGGTCGGCGATCAGGTTCAGCGCGGCGACGCGACCACCCACGATGGTGAAACCGATGACCGCGATCGGCTCGTCGCGGGTACCGAACAGGGCGCCGGCCTGGCCGTTTACCAGCACAGGCTCGGCGAGGTGCGCAAACCGCGGCGCGGTGGCCAGGACCTGGCGCGCGACCGGGCCGGCCCCGGCAAGCGGCGGGTGTGCGAGCAAGCTGGCCGGCCCGAGATCCATCCGGAAGACCACGTCCGGGTCGAGTACCTCCAGCAGCGCCTCGAAATCTCCGCCCCGGGCGGCGGCCAGGAAGGCGTCCACCACCCGGCGTTGCCGGGCAACGTCACGATCTGGCTGCGGGGCCGCCTGCACCCGGCGGCGTGCCCGGCTGGCGAGCTGACGGACCGACTCCGGGGTCCGGTCCATGATCTGGGCAATGTCGCCGAAAGGCACCGCGAACACATCGTGCAGGACAAACGAGAGCCGTTCGGCAGGGCTGAGGGTGTCCAGCACCACGAGCAGGGCCAGGCCAACCGAGTCGGCCAGCACCGCCTGGTGCTCGGGACCGTCCTCAGCGGGATCCACCACCAGCGGCTCGGGCAGCCAGCTGCCGGGGTACTTCTCGCGGCGGGCCTTGCGGGCACGCAGCATGTCCAGGCTGATCCGCCCGACCACAGTGGTCAGCCAGCCCCGCAGATCGCCGATGCCGCCCGGGTCGCTGCGGTCAAGCCGCAGCCATGCTTCCTGCACCGCGTCCTGGGCCTCGCTGACCGTGCCGAGCATGCTGTAGGCGACCGCCTGCAGGTACGGGCGGCTGTGCTCGAACCGCTCGGCCAGCCAGTCCTGCTCGGCCATCTGTCATCACCCCTGCAGTCTGCGAGTACCTGCCAACAAGACGTACCAGGACCGCGGAACGTGACATGCGGCTGAGCTGGCCACATTCCCCCGCCGGCAGCCGTCCTAATCCCCGGATGCCACTTTTCCGCCCGCAGGGGCGAGTTGCTCCTTGACCAGCCAGCTTTCCTTGTCCGCGCCCCAGCCACGTGCCCTCGCGTCGTGTCCGTGACCGGCCAGACCCGCAGCATCCGGCGGCACACCCTCGGCCACGACTGGCGCCCGCTGAGGTGTGCCAGCGCTGAGCTCCTCCGGATCGTCTGGATCTCCCGCCACAAGGACTGAAAGGACCTGCGAGTGGACCAACGGCCCTGACGCGCGCCACGGCCCGCTGCCGATCCTGATTTCCAGCAAGACCCCACGCGAGGGGCGTGCAGGGAGAAGAGATGACGGGGGCTGCAACCACGCGTTACCAGCACCATGCAGGTACCACGATGATAGGCATCGTGGCCACCGTGGCTGTGCTCGCTGGCGTGGGCTGCGCTTCCCCGGCCGTCCTTAGTCCCCCATCCGCCAGCGCATCGTCCCTCCCCGTCATGTACGGCAGCATCGGCTGGCGCGACACTTACGTGCGCCCACAGGCCATCTACTTCGGGGCTGGTGGCAACCTGTTCGTCCGGCCTGTCCACTGGCGCAGCTGGACGCAGGTCTCGGCCTACGGCCAGGGCACGCGGTGGGCTAACCAGTGCATGCCCACGTGCGCGCAGGGCACTTACCTGAAGTCCCCGGCCTCGCTCACGATGTGGCGGGTGCGCTGGCACCATCACCGCCGCTACTTCTCACGCATGACCATGCGCTGGACCACCGGTAACGGGGTGCGCCACCTGCACCTCTACCGCTGGGGGAACCCCGACGGCGGCACCATCCCCTTCTGGTACTGACCGGGCCCGGCCAGGTCCGTGCCGACAGCGAACTCGCGCTTCGTGGCCGAGTTGCCCCATGTACTTCGGCGTGAGCACGCCGCTCGCCGCCGTGGGGTAAGGGCGATCGCGTTCGGCCCGTGATCGCGGTCGATTCGCACAGCACGGTCGGGGTGGCCTGGTATGGCATGCGCGACGACCGGCCGGGCGATGCCGCCCTGACCGCCGATGTGTGGTTCGCTCACTCTGCAGACCGTGGCGGCACCTGGCGTCAGACCCGTGTCGTCGGACCCACCGGCCTGCGCACCTCGCCGCTTCCTGCCCACAACTAGGTGGCCGAACACCAGGTGCTGCCCACTCGACGACCGGGGTGCCGTGAGTTAGCCGGCGATCAGGCGGAGCCGTGCCACCGTGGTCACCTGCCGGTGACCATTGTTTCCGCCGACCAGGAAGGCGGTGCCGCCGACCACCGCGGCGGCGGCGTTGGCGACCGCCACCGGCAGCCTGCCCGCCGCCGTCACCCGGCTGTCGGCCGGGTTATAAGCCAGCACCGTTCGGCTGGCGACCAGACGGGCACCGCCACCTTTGGCGACCTGCCCGCCCGCGATGAAGATCCGTCCCGCGAGCGTGACCGCGGTCGCCGCCGATATCGGCGCAGGCATCCGGCCGACCACTGCTGCCTTGCCAGTGGACAAGTTGACCCGCTGGATGAGACGGCTGGGGCCAGCCGGAGTGAGCCCGCCAAATACCCAGATCCGCTTCCCGGCACCAGCCACCGCGGCATAGCGGACGGGCACCGGCAGGGTTGCCACCCTCGTGAAGGCCTTGCCGTTGCTGGTGGCGAGCACGGTGCCGATCCAGCTGGTCCCGTCGTAGCCGCCAACGAGGTAGGCAGTGCTACCCAGGGTCACCGACGAGATGTCGGAGCGCGGCCCTGGGAGCTGGCCGACCACGACGGCGGTGCCCCGGTGCCGCAGCGCCTGCACCGCGGCGAGTTCCGCTAGGTCGCCACCGCCGAAGAGGTAAGGCCGGCCCCCGAGCACCGCCCCCGCCGCATCGTGGGCGGGGTCGGCCAGGTGCCCAGCGCGGGTGGCCCGGCCAGTGACGGGGTTGAGCTGGATGATCGTGCTCGTGGTGGTCAGTTGCTGGGTGATGCCGCCGATTATCAGCAGGTTCTGGTCAAGGGCGAGCACGACCTCACGGGAGATCGCCGACGGGAGATGATAGGCCGCTCGCGTGACCTGGAGGGTCAGCAGCTTGCGGGCGGTGTGTGAGGGGGCGGGTGCGGGGGTGCGCGAGGCCGAAGATGGCTGCGGCGGCGGCCCCGCGCTGGCGGAGCAGGCGGCGGCCGCCAGCCCCAGGCAGAGTCCGCCAGCGACTGCCGTTAGCCACCCGGTGGTGGCACGCGTGAGACTTCCGTGCGGCGCAGCCGGCACGGCGACGTTCCTCCTCATGGAGCGGGCACTGAGCATACCTTTGCATGCTGCTGGGCTGCTCTTGGGCACTTCAGCGGGCTACGCCGATAGGGTACCGGCCGTGGGTGCCGTGACTCATGGTTCCTTGGCCGCCCGGCGGCCAGTCCGAACGCTGTTCACCCTCGTCGCCGGCCTGGGCCTGATCGGGGGGTGCAGCTCAGCGGCGCACCATCCGGCAGCGCACGCCACCCAGGCCAAGCCCCACTCCGCTACTGCGACCCCATTGCCCGCCCGGCCGCCGCCGGTGAACGTGTACTCCCACATAGCGGCCGGCATGATGAACCCCAAGTGGGCCCGCGATCCGTATCGGATCTACGTGCCGAACAGCCTCAGCGATACGGTCACCGAGATCAACCCGCGAACCCACAAGATCATCAGAACGTTCGCCGTCGGCGGGCTGCCCAACCACATCACCCCGTCCTGGGACGGTTCCGTGCTGTGGGTGAACAACACCGACGGCTACAGCCTCACCCCGATCAACCCGAGGACGGGCAGGCCCGGCCGGCCGGTGCCCGTCGCGGACCCGTACAACCTCTATTTCACGCCGGATGGGAAGAACGCCATGGTGATGGCGGAAGCCCTGGGGCGCATCGACTTCCGCAACCCGCGCACCATGCGGCTGCGTCACTCGATGCCCGTGCCGTGTGGGGGCGTGAACCACATGGACTTCACCGCCAACGGGCGCTATGCCGTGGCGAGCTGCGAGTTCAGCGCGAAGCTCCTGTGGATCAACATCGACGAACGCAGGGTGGTCAAGACCCTGACGCTGGGCATGGCCATGAGCGGCCCAATGTCCGGGGCCGGCCCCGGACGCCCGTACAGCATGCCGCAGGACGTGCGCCTGTCCGCCAACGGCAAGATCTTCTACGTCGCCGACATGGCGGCGAACGGCATCTGGCTTATCGACGCTCACCGCTTCAAGGTGATCCGCTTCATGCACACCGGCGGCGGCACGCACGGCTTCATGGTGAGCAGGAACGGCAAGTACCTCTACATATCCAACCGGGGTGAGGGCTCCATCTCGGTGCTCGACTTCGCCACCAACAGGCTGATCCACAAGTGGCGGATCCCCGGTGGCGGATCACCCGACATGGGCGGGGTCTCCCCCAACGGCAAACAGATGTGGTGGAGCGGCCGCTACAACGGCGTGGTGTACGAGATGTCCACGGTGAACGGGCGCCTGCTCGCCGAGATCCCGGTGGGCGCCGGGCCGCATGGGCTGTGCGTGTTTCCGCAGCCGGGACGGTATTCACTAGGCCACACCGGCAACTTCCGCTGACGGAGGCCACCCGGCTATTTTCGCGCACGTGATCGGATATGACGAGCGCGGCCACGATGCGCCGTGCCGATACGGATCAGCGGCCAGCGTGGAGCATGGGCGCTGCAGCGGCGGCGAGTTCCCGCCCGACGGCGATCCAGCGCTCAATGAGCTTCTCGTCCGCCCCCGCGGCGATGCACAGTTCGGCTATCTGCCGGTTCCGGGCGGTCTCCAGGCCGCCTTCACTGAAACCGAGCGCTGTGCCTGCGCGTTCGGCCAGCAGATCCGCCCGCCCGGCTGCGGCCTGTGTCAGCTCAGCGATCGCTGCGGCTTCCTCCTGGGCTGTGAGCCGCCAGCCCTGGGCGTAGCGTGCCACGGCTCCCGCGACCTGCGCGTATCGGGCGCGATCAGGATCTGAGCTAGTCATACACAGAGAATAGAACATAAATTCGATTCATGACTAGCCTGGGCCAACATGGCACGCGGGACGTGGACGACCCGGCAGCTCACATCCCGGGTGGCCAGGGGCCGAACGGCCGGTGGCGAGCCGACGATTTCGCGGTGGGGAGGAATCTCAAACAGTGACCTTTGGCCCATGACGCGCCGGGGTCCGGCAGCGAACATCGTGTGGTGGGCCGCACCCAGCGGGAGGACAGATGACCGCCAAACACGCCGACCTGGCTGGGCCTGGCATCGGCAGCTACGACGAACTCGAACGGGTGCTGCCACGCGGCTACCGTTCGCTGCTGAGCCCGCGGGACACCCAGCGGGCGATCTTTGCAGTGAAGGGCTATATCGAGGAGAGCCTGTGCCGTGAGCTGAACCTGATGATGGTCACCGTGCCGCTCATCGTTGACGTCGCGAGCGGCGTCAACGACATGCTCGACCGCGATGGTGCCCGTATGCCGGTCCAGTTCCACATCAGCAACGATTACGGCCGGCATCCGGTCGACGCCCAAGTGGTCCAGGCGGCGACCAAGTGGAAGAGGGCCGCGCTCAAGCAGTTCGGGTGCCCGCCCGGCGAGGGCATCTGCACCGACATGCGCGCGGTGCGCAAGGACTATTTCCTTGACCACGACCACAGCTGCTACGTGGACCAGTGGGACTGGGAACGCGTGATCACTCCCGGCCAGCGCAGTCTGGGCTTCCTGCAGGAGATCACCGGCAAGATCTGGCAGGTGCTGACCGGCGCGGAACGCTTCGCCCAGGAAATGTTCCCCGCCCTGGCAGACCCGCGCTACCCGAACCTGCCCGCCGAACTCACCTTCCTGCACGCCGAAGACATCCTGGCGATGTACCCGGACCTGCCGCGCAAAGAGCGGGAGACCCGGGTGCTGCAAGAGCATCCGGCAATCTTCATCACCGGGATCGGCTGGCCACTCGCCGATGGCTACCCGCACGAGATGCGGGCCGCCGACTACGACGACTGGATCACCGATACCAGCCCGCAGACGGGAAAACCAACCCATGGGCTCAACGGCGACATCCTGGTCTGGAACCCGCTCACCCGGCGCCGCCACGAGCTGACGTCCATGGGCATCCGGGTCACGGCACAGACACTGAAGCAGCAACTGGAACTGAGCGGGCAAACCGGCTTCCTCAAACTCCCCTACCACCAGGGCATCCTGTCCGGCGAGCTCCCCCTGTCCATCGGCGGCGGCATCGGCCAGTCACGCACGCTGATGCTCCTGCTGCGCAAGGCACACCTGGGCGAGGTCAGCGTGTCCGTGTGGCCGAAAATCCTCACCGACATGTGCGCCGCGAAGAACATCCACCTGCTGACCTGACCCGGATGGCAAGGGGCCAGAGCCGGACGCCTCCCACCGGTGCCGGCCATGCGCGTGGCCCAGATCATCGGGCGGCTGGAGAAGTTGATGCTGAGATCGCACCGGTCGTAGCTCCCGGCGGTCACCGAAGGCGACCGCGAGCGTTTCACCGCCTTGGTTCCTGAAGCTCCTCAGGTTGAGGTCAAGCCGATGTTCGGCAACCTTGGCGCGTTCGTGAACGGCAACATTTTCATGGGCTTGTTCGGTTCTGACGTGGGCATCAAGCTGCCCGACGACGATCAGCAGCGGCTGCTTGCCGAGCCGGGCACCGGCCCGTTCGGCCCGCAAGAGCGCCCGATGGCCGGATACGTCACCATTCCAGCTAACTGGCTGGCAGACACCGCGGATGACTGGATCGGCAGATCACTGGCCTACGTCGCCGGCCTGCCGCCGAAGAAGCCCAAGACGCCGCAGGAGCGGGCACCAGCGGCTTAACGGCGCCCGGCAGCGCAGCCGCTGGTCAGGCGGGTGGGCGGCGGGCGGTCAGTGTGGCGGCTTCGGCTTGCATGTCGCTGGCCAGGTGGTTGACGTCGGCGAGCAGGGTGGGATCGGCGACGAGCCCGAAGTTCAAGGTGTTGGCGAGTGATACCACCGCGATGCGCAGCGCGTGGTGCTCGCGGATCTCGGCCAGCGTGTACATCGCGTGCACCGGCACCCCCAGCACTTGGACCGGGTGGCGGGGACCGGGGACGTTGGACACATTCAGCGCGAACGAGCGGGGATGAGCCAGCACGCGCTCGGCAAACCGTCTGAGCCGCGGCGTGCCCGCGAAATCGCGCAGAAGCGCGTCGAGATGCTGGGCGTCGTGGTCTTGTTTGCGGACCCGAGTGGCATGGCGGATGGCAGCCAGGCGCTGGAGGGGATCGGCTGAGCCGAGCGGCAGGTCGAGGCAGAAGAACGAGTCGCGGTTGCCTGGCTGGCGAACGTCATCACCGGGCGCGAGCGGCGGGCCATGCAGGCTCACCGGCACCTTCACCCGGACAGCGCCGAGGCGGCCATGATGGGCCTCCAGCCAGCGCCGCAGCCCACCTGCCACCACCGCCAGCACCGCATCGTTGACCGTGGCCCCGTCCGTGGCGGCCGCCACGCGGCGCAGGTCCGCTAGCCCGGCACTAGTGAACGCGACCTCACGCCGGGCATCGATGTGCCCGTCAAAAGGCGACCGCAGCCACGGCTGCGGCGCCTCCCGCGCGGCTGCCAGCAGCCCCCCGAGCCGATGATGGGCGACCGGGCCGGCAGACACTGGCGGTCGTGGCCGCAGGCCCGGGCTGGCAGCACCGGGCTCGCCACCCGGTTCCTGGTCCCACAGCACCGCGCTGGCCATGTGCATGGCGGTCATGCCATCGGCCAGGGCATGGTGGATGCGCCAGATCAGCGCGCTCCCGCCCCCGACCAGCCGGGGTATCACGTCGATGCGCCACAGCGGCCGCGACCGGTCCAGACGCTGGGCGAAGATGCCCGCAACCACGGCTCTGAAACTGGCCTCATCGACCGCCCCGGCCATGTCCGGCTCCACCACGTGGGCGGTCAGATCCACCTGCGGGTCCGGCACCCACCAGGGCTCGCCGCCGACCTCACGCAAGCACATCGACAGCTCCGGCGCCCGATGCAGGCGCTCGCCGATCGAAGACCGCAGCAGACCGAGGTCGATCGGGCCGCCCAGCATCATGACCTTGCACATGTGCCCGGCCACCGTCTCGGTCTCCAGCGCCAGGATGCTCAGATCCTCGGCCGACAGGCGCCGCCCGGCCCGGCCCGGCTCCGCCTGCGCGTCGGCCCGGTCACTGGCCACCACGGCTAGACACCCTCCCCCGTGCCGAGGCCGGCACCAAACCGCCACCGGCACCCTGCGTAATCAGGCCACGATATCGCAGCCCGCCACAACAACCGCGCGCCCGTCCGGGCAACGGCGCCCGATCAGCCCCGCCAGCCAAACGCGTCGCCCCACACAAGGCGGCGCTGGCGCAGGGCAGCGAGGGAGTTGGCGCGGGAGCCCTGTCCCACAAGGCCGCCGCCCAGGCCAGATCGACGCCATGGAGCCTCAGCACCAGCAGCGTAAGGACGTCAGACACCCTTAACGTCCCAGTTCAGGAGCACCGGTCGGCGCGCCGAGGCAACTCATGCTGGCCTGAATTCCCAGGGCTAACTCAGCCCTGCCATCACGGTCAGCAGGCACCAGGGCGGACAGATCGGCCGATTCCGTACCCGTTTGGCCGGCGGACCCACACCCGGGCAACCGTCCCGAACGGCGGATCGGGGTGTTGAGCGCACACTCGTCGTGACGGGGTTGTGACGGCACGAGCGGATCGTCGCCTGGGCGGTCATGCGGCGCCGGCTATGAACGCGCAGGCGCCGCGTTAGCTGCTGGGCGATGCGGGCAGATCCTCCTGGTTGACTGCACCGTTGGTGGCGCGCAGGTCTGGGACCGCCATCTGGTGCGGCTACCGTGCCGCCATGGGTATCCCGCTCAGCGAAGCGACGCTCAGGCTGGCCGATGGGAAGAACTACGCGGTGCTGGCCACGGTGAATCCGGACGGCAGCCCGCAGACCTCTGTGGTGTGGGTCGGCCGCGACGGCGGCGACCTGCTGTTCTCGACGGTGCAGGGGCGCGTGAAGCACCGCAATATGCTGCTCGACCCGCGGGTCAGCGTCACAGTGCTCGACTCGTCGGACCCCGAGAACTACGTCGAGTTGCGTGGCCGGGTATCGATGACGCCAGACGTTGGCCGTCGGCTCGATACTCAGCTTTCCTGGAAGTACGACGGTAAGGACCCTGGTCTGGACCGGCCTGGCGCGGTCCGCGTGGTCGTGCGGATGGTGGTGGAGAAGGCTACCGGGTATGCAGCATAAGCCCACGGGAGGCTGCGAGCCGAAATACTGGCAGCCGCTGCCGGTTCGTGGCAGGTCCGGGCAGGCAGGGCGTGAGACAGACGAGATCAGACCAGACCTGGATGGCCGTGTCCTGGCCGGCGTCGAGGCGACGCCCGCACCAGCCAAGCGGAGGCGGCTATCAAGGGATGGAGAGGACCAGCTAACGAACGTGACGTAAAGCCCGAACGACCTCCAGCCCCCGATAACGCCGGATCGCCGAATCGGCGCGGGAAGTGAGCGTGCTTGCCCATGGTGTAGCGCACGCAGAATGTCCGCTTCTGGTCGTGGTGCTAGGGCGTGTTTCATAAGTGGGGCAGCCATTCGTTGATGGCGGCGATGTGGACGGTGGCTTCGTAGCGGACGGCGAGCTTGTCGTAGCGGGTGGCGACGGCGCGGTTGCGTTTGAGCCGGTTTATCCCGCACTCGACAGCGTGGCGCTGCTTGTAGATCCCGGGGTCGAAGGCTGGTGGGCGGCCGCCGGCCCTGCCCTTGTTCTTGCGGTGGCGGATCTGGTCGGCCTTTTCCGGGATGGTGCACCGGATCCCACGGCGCCGCAGGCAGGCGCGGTTGGCGCGGGAGCCGTAGGCCTTGTCTGCCAGTACCCGCCGCGGGCGGGTCCGGGGCCGGCCCCGGCCGGGGCGGGGGACGCGGATGCGGCCCAGGACGGCCTGGAACTGGGGGCTGTCGCCGCGCTGGCCGGCGGTGATGACGATGGCCAGGGGTTTCTGGCCCTGCTCGCAGGCCAGGTGCACCTTGGTGGTGAACCCGCCGCGGGAACGGCCCAGGCCATGATCAGCGGGCTCGGCATCCACCCCGCCCGGCGGCTCGGCCTGCAGATCCCCCTTTTACGCGCACCGGCCGCATGCTGGTGCGCCCGCGCGGTGGTGGAATCCACGGACACGTCCCAGGTGATCAGCCCGGCCGCATCCGCCCGGGCCTGCAAGGACGTCAGGATCTCCCGCCAGGTCCCGTCCCGCTGCCAGCGGCGGAACAGGCCATACACCGTCGGCCACGGCCCATAGGCCGGCGGCACGTCCCGCCACGGCGCACCAGCCCGCACCCGCCACCGGATCCCGTTAATGAGCTGCCGTTTCGTCCATTTCGGCGGGCGCCCCGGCTTCCTGCCACGCGGCAGCAGCGGCTCCAGCACTGCCCACTGCGCGTCCGTCAGGTCCGCCCGTCCCGTCACCGTTAAGGTGGCCACGAGGTCTCCGTGCAGATGGTCTTCGTCGTCGTTGACTCATCTACCGGAGACCTCGTCCGTCACGGCTCAGCGACACGCGGGCAACGCAAAATCACATCCAACGCCACTCAGCCAACTTTTGAAACACGCCCACGGGAGGCTGCGAGCCGAAATACTGGCAGCCGCTGCCGGTTCGTGGCAGGTCCGGGCAGGCAGGGCGTGAGACAGACGAGATCAGACCAGACCTGGATGGCCGTGTCCTGGCCGGCGTTGAGGCGACGCCCGCACCAGCCAAGCGGAGGCGGCTATCAAGGGATGGAGAGGACCAGCTAACGAACGTGACGTAAAGCCCGAACGACCTCCAGCCCCCGATAACGCCGGATCGCCGAATCGGCGCGGGAAGTGAGCGTGCTTGCCCATGGTGTAGCGCACGCAGAATGTCCGCTTCTGGTCGTGGTGCTAGTGCAGTGTGCCCGCGCTTGCCGGTCCAGTGCCCGCCTTGGTGCCGGGGTTTGATCGTCATGCCGGGATTGCCCGGCCGGATGTTGCCTACCGCGCGCGGAGGAAGTTAAGCACCCGCTGGATCAGCAGTGCAGTGGCGTCCGGGTCGTACGACGGCAGCGAGCTGTCGGCGAAATAGTGCTGGTCGCCGGGGTAGAGGAACAGCTCCGCATCCATGGCCTGGTTGATGAGTTCGCGGGCGGCGTCGATGTCGCCCTCGCCGATGAAGATCGGGTCGGCGTCCATCCCGTGCACCTGGACCGGCACCCCGTCGGGCCAGGCGGAGCCGAATTCTGTGACCGGGACACAGGAATAGAACAGCAGCGCCCCGCGCGCTCCCGGCCGCGTCTGCGCCAGCATCTGGGCCGGAACCACGCCGAGCGAAAAGCCGGCGTACACCAGCTCGGCGGGCAGTGCCTCGACTGCCCGGAGGCCGCGCGCGATCACTTCGCCGGGGAAGCCGATCCGCTCGGCATACCCCATCCCCTCCTCGATGCTGCCGAAGGTGTGGCCGTCGAACAGGTCGGGGGTGTGCACGGTGTGCCCGGCGCGGCGCAGCTCGTCGGCGAAGGCGACGACGCCGGGGGTTAGGCCTTGCGCGTGGTGGAAGAGCACCACCTCAGCCATCTTCTGGACTCCTTTCTCTGACGCGAGGACCGAACGACCCTCGCATGCACTCCAGCGAAGCGGCCATGGGTTCGTCGCAGGCCCCTACCCCAGCCTGCCCGAACAAGACCACGACCCAGCGGCCAGCCCAGCCGCGGCGCAGAACAACCTGATCCGGGTCAGCGGCGTCCTGATCAAGCACCACGCGTGTAGCCGCGCCAATCAGGCGGGAGCGTGCGCGTTTTCCCAGACCAGTTTGGTCACTCATGGTGATACCGTCCATCGGCGTAGCGTGATGCGGACCGCCGACCCGTCGCCGCGTGGCTAGTTTGGTGGCCATCACGGGGCCGACGTGCGGCCGCTGGCGCCAGGGGGACTCCCGGCCCCGCCGAGGCCAGGTCCTGCCTCACATCGCACGCGCGGTATGCGGCAGACGCGGGCGCCCGGGCGGGGCCTTGGCCCGGGCCGGAATGAGCGTGGTCACGGACGGCCGGGCTGATTGTCGGTGCCGTTCGCCATGATGCGCTCAGCGGGACCACAGCCATGTGGCCGCAGCAGAGCGAAGGGAGCTGGCCATGAGCGGCATCGCCGCAGCAGCCGGCCATGCGGATGGCCGCCACGACTTCGACTTCATCTTCGGCCGCTGGCAGGTCCGTAACCGCAAGCTGGCCGACGTCGCCGATCCTGGCTGCAGCGAATGGGTGACGTTCGGCGCCATCGCGCACGCCGAGCCCATCTTCGGCGGCCTCGGCCACATAGACAGGATCTGGGCCGACGCCCCTGCGGACGGTGATCCGTTTGAGGGGCTCACTCTGCGGCAATTCGACCTGCAGCGCAATGTCTGGCGGATCTGGTGGGCCTCCAGTCGCCGGCCTGGCCACCTCGATCCTCCAGTCGAAGGCTGCTGGGCAAATGGCCGTGGCACGTTCTTCTGCGATGACACGCTCTATGACCGGCCGGTGAAGGTGCGCTTTGAGTGGACGAACGAGACATCCGCCACGGCACGCTGGGAGCAGGCATTCTCCTGGGACGACGGACTCACCTGGCAGGTCAACTGGATCATGGAGCTCGCGAGAATCACATGATCGTCTTCGCGGCAATTGCGCGCATTCTCGGTGTCAACGGCGCTCGAATTCTGACCCCCGGCGCCGACACAAGGTCATTTTTTTCTAAACAAGCCGCGCGCGCCTGCTAGTTCGGCAGGTCCCACACGACGGCCATGCAGCCAACCGGACTGGCTGTCACAGCAATCGCACTATCCACCTCTACCTCACCGCGGGCACAGGAAAATCTTCACTTGGCTCTTTGTTAGCTCCCAAACGAGCATGCAGGATGCCACAGCATGGTTCTGACCTGCACAAACTGGTGGGCGCAACTGGGTTCGAACCAGTGACCCCTCGCTTGCAAGGCGGGTCAGCCCGGTCGCTGAACATGGCTCGACGAGGCTCAATGTGCCGTTGACCAGCGACGGCGATCGCTGACAGTGGCCCGGCGTGGCTTGGTCTCTGCCACCGTTGGCTCCCCGTTTGGCTCCCCATGGAGCGGGATGACCCGCTGCCCGTTTGGACCAGCCAGCGTCCGCGCACAGGCGTGCCAGTGGCGTGGCGGCCAGATGCTGGCCATCACTATCGACGAGCCCGCCGTCGAGGCCGCTGTGCCGGCCGAAGGAGCTGGGCCTGCGGCCCGGTTCCCGGGGCAGCCCTCGCGTGCTACCTGGGGCTCGGGGCCGCAGGCGGCCTCCTATCACCGGGAGGCCGCCCGGCTGGCCGGGCAGGCCGGCGACACCGTCCAGCTCGGCCGCGCGCTGCTCAACCTGTCTGACGCGGTGACCAGCACCGCTCCCGCCGCCGGCGCCGAAGCGGCCCGCGCCGCCGCCGCCCAACTGCGCCTGCCGGCGCCCGCGACCTGCTCGCGTTCGCGGTCACGAACCTGGCCCAGGCGCTGCTGATGACCGGCGACTGGGACGCCGCCGGGGCCGAGCTGGCCCAGGCCGACGACGCTGACGGCCTGGCCGGCATCGAGGACCTGGCCTGCTACCGGGCCTGGCTGGCGGCGCTGCGCGGCGATGCCCCCGCCGCCCAGGCGATTCTGGCCGGGCTGGCCGACCTGCGGGCCAGCGAAGACCCCCAGGACCAGGCGTTCATCGCGGTGGTGGAGGCGTTCACCGCCGCCGCGCTCGGCCAGCCCGCTCCCGCGAGCCAGGCCGCCGATCCGACGCTCACAATGACCGTTCCGGCGCGGCGCAGATGACCGGGCCAGCGATAAGACTGCCACCCAGAACAGCGGATGTTTGCGCGCCGGGCACGGGCCCAAGCTCGGATCACGGGGCGTGATCCGAGCTTGGGCCCGTGTGAAGCCGGGGTCGCTGGATCGGCGCTGTCAGTCGTCGTCGCGTCCACGGCGGCTAGGCCGTATAAGACCGCTCGTTCTGCGGACTTTGCCGTGGGCGGGCTTGGCGCCGCCCACTGGCCTCGGCTGTGCGGCCGGCGGCTGCCTGCCCGGTGAGCGAGGGGGCGGGAGTCCAGCCCTATTAAGATCGGGCAATGCCTATCCCAGCCGCGTTCGACTTGTCCGGCCGGGTGGCGGTGGTCACCGGGGCGGGCAGTTCCGACGGCATCGGTTTCGCCTCCGCCAGGATGCTCGCCGAGCTCGGTGCCGCGGTGATGATCACCGCCACCACAGCCCGGATCCGGGACAGGGCCGGTGAGCTGTGCAGCGCTGGCTTTGACGTGGCGGGATTCGCCGCGGATCTCACCGACGCCGCCGCCGCACCCGGGCTTGTGTCGGCTGTAGTGGCGCGGTGGGGACGGTTGGACATCGTGGTCAACAACGCCGGCATGATCTCCGCCGCTGTTCCGGTGTTCGAGTCCGGCACGGTGGAATCGATGGATCTGGTGACCTGGCAGGCATCCCTCGCCCGGAACCTGACAACCGCCTTCCTGGTCACCAAGGCGGCGCTGCCGCGTATGGCCAGCAGCGGCTGGGGGCGGATCATCATGGTGGCCAGTGTGACCGGCCCGGTGATGGCGATGCGCGCGGACGTCGGGTATGCCAGCGCCAAGGCGGGCATGGTCGGCCTCACCCGCGCGATCGCGGTGGACGCGGCCCGGCATGGAATCACCGTCAACGCCGTCGCGCCTGGCTGGATAGCGACCGGGTCCCAAACCCCGGAAGAACATGGCGAAGGGCTGGTCACCCCGGCCGGCCGGAGCGGCTCACCCGGCGAGGTCGCCGCCGCCGTCGCCTGGCTGGCCAGCCCGGGCGCGTCCTACATCACCGGGCAATACCTCATCGTGGACGGCGGCAACTCCATCGCCGAGCAGCGCGCCACACCACCGTGACCAGTTCCCGGCCCCCACCTTG
Organism: uncultured Actinomycetes bacterium; assembly: GCA_963741615.1. Lineage (GTDB taxonomy): Bacteria > Actinomycetota > Actinomycetes > Streptosporangiales > Streptosporangiaceae > UBA9676. The sequence goes on along the minus strand of CAVUIU010000029.1, from coordinate 76,020 downwards.
CCATACTGCCCTCCCCAGCGCAGGCGTCCTGTGTCCTGGCGGCGCCGCCCGCTGGTCTAGCGAGGACGATCGCGCCCGCCACCGCCCAGTCCGCGGCGCAGTGGAGACCGGCGAGGATGCGCGCCGCAAACACGCCGAAGACCAATTACACAGCGTGAGTCAGTCACTGCAGACAGCGGGCACCGAGCGTTGACTATTTCCGGCTGCCAAGATGAGCTCCGCGGCTCGGCGACTGTGCGCAGACGCTCGAGTTCGGGTGTCCCTACTTCGTGCCGACGATGCAGCGGGCCACACCCGGAATCCTTACCTTGCCGTCTTCTTCGTAGGTGCTGGCCTTGGCGATATGACGGCTTTCGCGATCCGCTCCCGCGCCGGTTCGCCGACCTGCTGAAGCGCCGCAACTGCGAGCGAGACGTGCTCGCTGATCATCTCCCAATACTGCGCGGGCGGTCGCATCACGAGTTCGACGTTGACGTCCACTCGGCAACGTCGCGCAGCCCCGCGGCCTCGTACAGGGCACTGACATATCCCGGGGCAGCGCACCGGAACATATTCGGCCCGTCCGGGCCGGGTGGCGCCAGCACCGCCTCCGTCGCGATCGCCTGCGTGGCGATCGCCGTCCACGGGTTTTCCCCGGGCTTGACCCATACCGACGAGCAGAGACGTCCGCCCGGCCTGCTGCGAGATTGCCGGAGCCTAGCCCGGCGGGTATCACTGCAGGTGAGGCTGGTGGCCGCCGTGTGCCTCGTGGCCGCCGGTGCAGGGATTTTCAGGCGGTCATGGGTTTGCCCTTGTCCCGGCGCAGCTCTGGGGTGTCCGCTGACAGCTGTCTGGCGTGGTGGGCTGGGACCTTCAAGGGCGCCTCCAAAAGGGCGAGGTTCTTCTTTCCGCTGTGCGGCCGCAGCGGCGGCCCGGCAACGGGCACTTGGAGCATGCCGGCGTGGTCCCAGGTCAGCGGGCGGGCCAGGTCCGCTGACGCCGTAGTAGCATCGGGTCACGGCGCACGGCTCAGACGAGCGGCGCCCGACAGGGGGGTCTCACGATGACAACAATGATGGTGTTCCACGAGGTTGACGACGTCGGCCACTGGCTTGCCTCACCGAAACGGGAAGAGTTCTTCGGACCCATGGGTATGACGGCGCGCACGTTCATCGACCCGGAAAACCCGAACAGGGTCGGGCTGATCGTGGAAGCGCCCGACAATGACTCCTTCCGGCGGGCGCTGGAGTCCAAGGAGGCCGCCGAAGCTATGAAGTACGACGGGGTGCGCCCTGACACGGTTGTGATGCTCGTCGAGTCATAGCCGCGCCCGGCTCCTGGCCGGTCGGCGGCGATCAGCCGGCAACCGCCACCTTACGAGATCGTGCCGATCGCCGATTTTGTTTGCAGGAAATCCGTCGGGCGCGGCCCATTTAGGCTCTGCAGATCACCCGGTTCGGCGCACTTGCTGGAGGGTTTGCGCTGTGATGGCCGCTTCATCCGGGATGGAGGGAGCGGACCGTGGAACCGTCGCCCTTCATGTCGGCGATCACGTGCAGGGGTCGGATGTGGTCGGATGTGCTGTCGGAGATGCTGTCGGATGTGCTGTGATCCGACAACTGATCCGCGACACATATCCGCCCACTGATGTGCGACAGAATCCGGCGTGACCCAGGCGGCAGGTTGTCCGCCGACGAACGCCCTGTCATGGTTGGTATGGCGGTGATCATGAGGCGCGAAGATCATGGATACTGCGCCTCGATCACCTTGCATGATCAGGCACTATGCCGAGCCGGAAGTATGGGTGATCTTCGATCACCGGCATAAGGCCGCTGTCGGTGTGGGGATGATCAGATCATGCTGATCGACCATCTCATCTACCGGGCCCCCGACCTGGCCGACGCGGTTGCCGATGTTGAGGAACGCTTTGGCATACGGGCCCACGCTGGTGGCAAGCACATCGGTCTGGGCACCCATAATGCGCTGCTCGCGCTCGGCCCCCGGACCTATCTGGAGATCATCGCTCCCGATCCCGGCCAGCCAGAGCCGTCTGTACCGCGCCCGTTTGCCCCCGGCGGCGTCAGCCGCAGTGGACTGGTCGGCTGGGCGATTGCCTGCCAGGACATCGACGCGGCAGTGGCTGACGCCCGCCGCCGCGGCTATGACCCAGGCGATGTGGCCGAGATGCAGCGGGCCGGGCCAACGGGGGTGGTGCTGCGGTGGCGGCTGACGCTCAACGCGGTGCCCGGCGGCCTGGTGCCATTCCTTATCAGCTGGGGCGACACCGAGCACCCCGCCAGATCAGCACCACGCGGGCTCATCCTGGAGTCTTTCCACCTCGAGCACCCCGATCCCGCGTCCCTCGTGCCGCTGCATAGCGCTCTTGGCGCTGATACACAGGTCCGGCCAGCGGCTGCCCTCTCTGCCAAGCTGACGTGAGGCACCCGCCCCCCGAGAATTACTGACCCCGAGGGCGGGGATGGAGACACCCTGACGTGAGTGTGACCCTCGACGGCCGGCTGGTTGCCGCCGATGCTGGACAGGTGGCTGACGGCGAACCGGGACGGCCGGATCCGGAGGTGCCCGAGCGGGCCCGCCGGCGGAGCTTCACGGCGAAGTACAAGCTGGAGGTCCTGGCCGCCTATGACGCGGCTGAGCCGGGTGAGAAGGGCGCGATCTTGCGCCGGGAGGGCCTGTACTCCAGTCACATCGTGGAGTGGCGGCGGGCTCGCGACGCCGGGGCGCTGGCCGGCCTGGCCCGGCCCCGCGGGCGGCCCGCTCCCGATCCCCGGGACGCGCGGATCGCAGCGCTGCACAAGGAGAAGGCGCGGCTGGAGCAGGAGCTGGCCAAGGCCCGCTTCGTGGTGGACGTGCAGGCAAAACTGCAGGCGCTCTTGGAGACGCTCTCCGAGAGCGCGGGCACCGATCCGAAGTCGGCGCCGTGACCGGCGAGGCCATCGCCACGCTGACGCCGCGGACCGGCACCCGGGCAGCCTGCGCCGCGGTGGGCGCACCGCAGGCCAGCTATTACCGCAGGCACCGGGCCAGCCTGCCGCCGCCGCGGCCAGCCCCCGTCCCGCACGCCGGGCGGGTGCAGCCCCGCGCCCTGAGCCAGGCCGAGCGCCAGGAGATCCTCGGCACGCTGCACTGCGAGCGGTTCGCTGACCTTGCCCCGGCCGAAGTGTGGGCGACCCTGCTGGACGAGGGGATCTACCTGGGGTCGGTGTCCACCTTCTACCGGGTCTTGCGCGAGGCCGGGGAGAGCAAGGAACGGCGCCGCCAGGCCACCCACCCCGCCCCGGTCAAGCCCGAGCTGATGGCAGCCGCGCCGAACCAGGTGTGGAGCTGGGACATCACCAAACTGCACGGCCCGGCCAAGTGGACCTGCTACTACCTGTACGTGATCTTGGACATCTTCAGCCGGTACGCCACTGGCTGGATGGCCGCCACCCGCGAGTCCGCCGTCCTCGCCGGGAAGCTGATCGCCGCCACCTGCGCCAAGCAGCACATCAGCCCAAGGCAGCTGGCCATCCACGCCGACCGCGGCTCCTCGATGACCTCCAAGCCGGTCGCGTTCCTGCTCGCCGACCTCGGCGTCACCCAATCCCACTCCCGGCCGCACGTGAGCAACGACAATCCCTACTCCGAGAGCCAGTTCAAGACGCTGAAGTACCGGCCGGACTTCCCCCGCCGCTTCGCCTCGATCGAGGCCGCCCGGGCGCACTGCCAGGTCTTCTTCCCCTGGTACAACCAGCAACACCGCCATACCGGGCTGGGCCTGCACACCGCCGCCGACATCCACTACGGCCGCGCCCACGCCGTCCAGGCCGCCCGGGCGCACGTGCTCACCGCCGCCTACATCGCCCACCCCGAACGGTTCGTCCGCCAGCCTCCGGCACCGCCACAACTGCCGGCCGCCTCGTGGATCAACCGCCCCGATCAGAAGGAGACCTGCACTCAGTAAAAGCCGCCCGATGGTGCCTCATTCAGGTTGACAGGTTCCGCTGCTCCCGCGCTGGTTGCCCACCTCAGCGGCCCGAATGGCAGCACGGTGCTCCAGTAACCACAGCAGCGCATCAACGCAAATCCGCCGTCCGTGTTGGTCACTGAAACACCGCATAATGCCGCGTTCCACGCCCTGCCAGCCTGTCTCGGATAGCAGCCCGACAGCGATTTCGGTCAGCAACACTGCCCGGTGGGGGTGCTCACCGGCTGCTGCGATGGAGGCCGCGTATCCCAACAGGGCCAGGTGGAGTACCGCCGAGCCAGTCGTGCCGGTTTGCTGGTATGCGGTCAGCCAGCGGTTCCGGGCATCGGTGATCCTGCCGTCGTCGATCAGCACCGGGATTCCGCTGAGCAGCGCGTACGCTGCCAGGCCAGTGTCCTGGGCCTGGTGGGCGATGGTGACCGTTTCGTCGAAGAGTGCTTCTGCGCGCGCCGGGTCGCCCGTCTTCATTGCCAGGTATGCCTGGTGATGGCGAACCTGGGCGATACCGGTCAGGTCATTGTTAGCCTGGTATGCGCGCAAGCTCTTGGTGAACAGCGCGGCCGCCACCTCGTGGTCCCCCTGCTGGAGAGCCGTGTAGCCCAGGAGTACTTGGGCGCTGGCGACGAACTGGCTGCCAAGCTCTTCGGCCAGCCGCAGTGCCTTCTTGGCCGTGCTGGCGCCGGTCTCGAAGTCACCATGCTCGGCCGCCAGCCACCCCAGGCGTTCGAGGGCCTTCAGGCGGAGCACGGACGGCTGCGGGGCCCGCTCCAGGGCCTCGGTGAGGGCCAGCTGGCCTTCCGCAAAGCGGCCCGCAGCCATCCACAGCGGTGCCGCCCCAACCACGAGACCAAGCTCGGTACCCGGTGGCTGGCTCTTGCTCCACCGCAGCGCCGCACGGAAGTTGTCGAGATCGGGGATCACGTCATGAACTCGGCGGTCAGGCCACCACACTGCGGTTGGCCAGTCGGCCGAGGTGCTCAGCGCCAGGAAATGCTCGCCGTGGCGGCGCTCCAGCTCGGCGAGCTCACCGGCTTCTGCCAGTTTCTCGCGGGCGAACTCCCGTAGCGTCTCGAGCATTCCGTACCGGCTGGTGTTCTGCCCGTACACAAGCACCAGCGACTTGTCCACGAGAGTCAGCGCCAGATCCGTTACGTAATAGCGGTCGTCTGCGAACCCTTCGGCGCACACCGCCTCGGCCGAAGCCATCCGCCATCCACCGGAGAAAACAGAAAGGCGCCGGAAGAGGACCCTCTCCGGCTCCTCCAGCAGCTCATAACTCCACGTCACGGCCGCCCGAAGGGTCTGGTGACGTTCGCTAGCGGTCGTGCTGCGGCTGGTGAGCAGCCGGAACCTGTCTTGGAGGCGTTCCAGGATCTCCGACACGGTCATGCCACGCATCCGCGCCGCTGCCAGCTCGATGGCGAGGGGAATGCCGTCGAGCCGCTGGCAAATCGCCGCGATCGTTGCCATCTCCGGCACGCCGAAATGGAGATCGGGACGGACCAGAGCAGCTCGCTCCACAAACAGCTCGGTAGCATCAGCGCGTTCGAGCGGCCCTATCCGGACGACCTGCTCGCCGGCGACGTTGAGCGGCTCTCGGCTGGTCGCCAGCACCACGATTCCAGGGCATGTCCGGAGCAGGGAAGCGACCAGCTCCGCGCAGGCGCCCATCACGTGCTCGCAGTTATCGAGCACGATGAGCAGCCTCTTGGCGGCGAGTTTGTCCACATCGAACTCGGGCTGGCGGAGAACCGCTGCGATCTGCGGCGCGACCAGGCGCGGATCGGTCAGGGCCGCCAGCTCCACCAGCCATTGACCGTCCGGAAAGCGCCCGTTCAGGTCCGCTGCAACCTGAATGGCCAGGCGGGTCTTTCCGCTGCCACCCGGGCCCAACAGAGTGACGAGCCGGTTTGCCTCCATGAGGCTGGCGATCTGAGCCAGCTCCTCTGTCCGCCCCACGAACGTTGTCATCTGTACGGGGAGATTGGAGGTGCGCTCCGAAAGCGTGTTGAGCGGCGGGAAGTCGGCCGGGAGATCAGCATGAGTGAGCTGGTAGATGAGCTCTGGCTGGCTGAGATCTCGCAGCCGGAACTCCCCGAGCCGCTTCACCCCGAACCCGCTGCCCAGACCACCGCCCACCAGGTCGCAGGTGGCCTGGGTGATGAGCACCTGCCCGCCGTGCGCGGCCGCTTTCACCCGGGCACAGCGGTTGATCGCGGCGTGGTCGGCGTAGTCGTCGTCCTGCACATGCGCCTCCCCGGTGTGCAGCCCCATCCGCACCCGCAGCGCGGCCCCCTCCGGCCAGTCCTGCCCGGCCAGGGCGAGCTGGCAGGCGCCGGCCGCCTGGACCGCGGCCACCGCGCTGGCAAAGGCGGCGAAGAAACTGTCCCCCTCCCCGCGGGAAGTGACCACCACCCCGCCATGCCCCTCGATCACGCCAGTGAGAAGCCGGTTGTGCTGCTCCAGCGCCACCTCCATCGCGTCGGGCACGATCTCCCACAGCCGGGTCGAGCCCTCGATATCGGTCAGCAGGAAAGTGACCGTCCCAGCCGGGAGCCTCGCCTCCGTCGGCTGGCCCGGCCCAGTCGACAACGCGCCCGGCGCCCCGGCGCTGACTGCCGCGCCCGCGAAGCTCTCGCTCAGCAGAACGGCAAGGTCGTCGGCCAGCAGCCGTTCCAGCTCCCGCGGGGTGGCGAAGGTCCGGTACGACACTGTGCCTACCGCGCGGATACCGTCGATCATCGCCCTCAGGCCTGGCTCCTGGTCCGGGGCGGGGCGCTTGAGGTACAGCAGCATCGGCTTGCCGGCGGCCAGCCGGTACTCGTCCTCCAGCCCCGAGATGCCCATCCCCGGCGCGACCCAGCCGTAGCGCTGCCAGTAGATGCCCACAAATACCTGGCTCTGCGCCAGGTACGCCCGGTACATGCTGCGCGGCGGGTGCGGACGGGCGCCGGACTCATACCACACCGGCACCAGGTGCAGCCGCCGGATCGCCCGCCGGGCCGCCGCCCGCTCGGCGGCCATCTCCTCCAGCGTGGAGGAGATGAACACCCGCACCCGCTGATCAGGCGTCAAGATCACCGCGGCCTGATCCGCCCGCGATTCCTCACCCGCCGCTGCGGCGGCGCCCACCTCCTGCGGCTCCCCCATGTCCCGGTCCTACCCGCCGTCCCATCCCGGTCACAGAACGAGGTGATAATACCCGGCCAATGCCCGCAATAGGTCAGCTCACAGCCAGGAACACCGGCCCTCCGTGCACTCGCCGATGGCCAGATCGATCGCCGGGCAGTGCGCGGCGGCCAGCAGGACGGTGACCACCTTGCCGCCCTTGCGGGTGATCGTGAGAGTCCGATGCCCGCGCTCCAGGCCCAGATGCTCTATATCGGCGCCGGTGGCCCCCGACACCCGCAGCCCGTTCAACGCCAGCAAGGAGACCAGCGCATGCTCAAGCGGCGGGCCGAGCCCGGCGGCTACCAGCGAGCCGAGCTCGTTGCGGTCCAGGGCGACGGCATGAGACTCGTAATCCAGCCGCGGACGGCGGACGCGGACGGCCGGGAATGGTCGAGGAGCTCTTGCTCGACCGCGTACTTGCAGAACCCGGCGATCGTGCACAGCCGCCGGGTGACGGTCGCGGGGCCCGGCCCCTGATCTCGAGTTCCCTGGCGAAGCTTTCGATGCCGGGGCAGCGGATGGCCAACAGAGGCAAGGGAGCGGACGCGGCACCAGGTGGTGAACTGGCGCAGGTCCAGCGCGCAGGCCTCACGGGTCAGGCCGCGGTACCGGCCAGGAACCCGACGAAGGCGAGCCGTTCAGGATCAGTGAAGGCGGGCTGGATCGCGGCGAGCGCAGTTGATGGGACGGCAGTGGTCATCGGGCACCTCCCGGCCGGGCCGGAACCGGGAAGCTGGGCCAATTCCGGTCTCATCGGCAAGCGGAAACCCAACATAAGCCGCCTGGTCCGGTCACGCTTTGCCACAAACAAGCGAGTGCCGGAGCCGGCAGGCCACTTGGCAAATGCTCCGGATCGCCGATTCCGTACTCGGGTACTGTCCTGGGCTGATGGCTGTGTCGGCGCGCAGAACATCCGCTTATGGGCCGCGGTCGGGTTCGCTCGGATGTCTTTGCAAGTCATCGTGGCGGCCGTGCCTCTCCAGGGGTTCTCAGCGTGCTCGCGCCTTGAAGTCGGCCCCGGGCGTTTGGCGCGCGCTTCTGGCGCCGGGGGTGCATCGCTCGGGGGTCTGCGGCAAGTTAGCCTGTCTCCATCTTTCCTGGCGGCCGGACCTGGGCGCCCCATTCCTGCATGCATGACTCCGTTCAGGCCGTCTGTTGCCGTGCCCGGGTCGTGTGAGGCGCAGGAGCATCCGGGCCGGGCAGCAAACGCTGGCTCGCCACCCTCAAGGAACTATCTCTATTTTTCTGGAAATAGATTGCCAGTATAGAATTGCAAATGTAGAGCGGCACCGGGATCCAGCGCCGCAATGGCCAGCTGGCCGGGTGCCGCCCCGCTGAGGAAGATCCCGATGAGGCCAGCGATCAAGCTCTCCGGGTTCGCATGACGGGGGTGAGTGGATGGCGTGCACGCTGTATGTGGCCTGGGATGACCGGCTGGCCGGCTATGACTTCGGGGCCGGCCATCCGATGGCACCGGTCCGGGTTGAGCTGACGATCGAGCTGGCGCGCGCCTTCGGCCTGTTCGCTGAGGCGGGGGTGTCGCTCGAGAGCCCGGTGCCCGCCACTGACGCGGAGCTTGAGCTGGTGCATGACCCGCGCTACATCGCGGAGGTGCGGCGAGCGGGCGGGGATCGGCCGGACTCCCCGATGCTGGGTTTGTTCGGCCTCGGCACCGAGGATGACCCGGTGTTCCCCGGCATGCACGACGCGTCGGCGCTGGTGGCCGGCGCGACCCTGGCGGCGGCCCGTGCGGTCTGGGCCGGCGTGGCGCAACATGGCGCGAGCATCGCGGGCGGGCTGCACCACGCGATGCGCGGCAGCGCGAGCGGGTTCTGCGTGTACAACGATCCGGCGATCGCGATCGCCTGGCTGCTGGAACAGGGCGCGGAGCGGGTCGCCTACGTCGACCTCGACGTGCACCACGGCGACGGGGTGCAGGCCGCCTTCTATGACGATCCGCGGGTGCTGACGATCAGCTTGCACCAGCATCCGGCGGCGCTGTTCCCCGGCACCGGCCTGCCGTCTGAGACGGGCGGGCCAGCAGCGCAGGGATCAGCGGTGAACGTGGCGCTGCCAGCCGGGACCACGGACGCTGGGTGGCTGCGTGCCTTCCACGCGGTCGTGCCGCCGCTGCTGCGCGCGTTTGGGCCAGCGATCCTGGTCAGCCAGCACGGCTGTGACACTCACTGGCTCGATCCCCTGGCCGGCCTGCAGCTGTCTATCGATGCGCAGCGCACCGCGCACGCCGCGATCCACGAGCTGGCCCACCAGGTGGCAGGCGGCCGCTGGCTCCTCACCGGGGGAGGCGGTTACGAGCTGCTCCAGGTCGTCCCCAGGACCTGGGCGCACCTGCTGGCCGAGGCCGCCGGGCATCCGATCGACCCCCGGGCGCGCATCCCGGCCACCTGGCGCGAGCAAGCGACCCGCGGCACAGGCCTTCAGGCACCGGAGTCCATGACCGAAGGGGCCCAGACACAGTACACGCGCTTCGAATCCGGGTACGACCCAGCAGATCCCCTCGACCAGGCCATCATGGCCACCAGGACGGCCGTCTTCCCCGAGCACGGGCTGATGCCAGAGCCGTAGCCACCCCGGCGCAAGTGCGGATGCAGCAGATCTCCCTCGCCGGGTTCAGCTACCTGGCTGATCGCCGAGCCGGCTGGACCTCACCGCCGATGGTCGCGTCGATGAGCCTCCTCCCCCAGTTTCGCGCTGGACCAGTACACCCGGCCCGCGACCCCGGGGCTGGGCGGCGTCCGGGGAGGCCCTCGCTGCCGATGCGTCAGGCGATGACCCTGACCCTTTTCCCCTGGGGTCTCTTCTGGCCCTGGGTGATGTCGAACTCGACCTTCTGCCCTTCTTCGAGGCTGCGGTAGCCGCCACCGGTGATCGCGCTGAATTACACGAACACGTCCGGGCCACCCTCCACGGCGATGAAGCCGTAGCTCTTATCGCCGTTGAACCACTTCACCGCGCCCTGCGCCACCTTGACCTTCTTCGCCGCGAATGCGCCCCCGCCACGGCGGCCGGGCCCGCGCTTCCCACGATTGCCCTGGCCAGCCTGTCACGCAACGCGCGGGAGGTATACGGTGAGGCTGGCCACGCGCGCCCGGCGGTGAGATCACCCCCGCTCGGCCAAGAGCGAAAACGGCTAGAGCGAACACCCGGACCGGACGCACCAGAGTCCTCCACCGCCGAGGTCCGGGCGTGGGCGCGCGCCACCGGTTTTGCCGTCCCCGGCCGCAGCAAGCCCCGACCCGGGATCTGGGCCGCCTAGCGCAGTACACCGTGGCTGGGGATGCCCGGCACAATGGTCGCCACCGGCCAGGCGGCCTGGGAGATCCTCGACCTGGCCGAATATGAGCGCACGCGGTCCCAGACAGCCGCAGCAGCACAGCCTCCATGCAAATTGCGGGGACGGACGATCCATGCTGAGCACGGATCTCCGGCCGGCGGCCATGCCGACATGGGTGTCAACAGCGATGAACGGAGATGACCATGCACGTGGATGATCTAGAAGCTGTAGCGGCCACGATCGCTCAGGGTCTCGGGGACAGGTTCGGCGCGGCGCTCGCCGCCAAGGACGCGGCGACGACGACCCTGCCGCGCGTCAGGGAAGTACTGCACCAGCACGGTGCGCGGGAGGCTGGACCGTCGGCCCGGCTGGACGCGGGCTTACCGTGAGGGGCCGAGACCTGGGCTTCCGCGTTCCCAGGAATATCTGCCCTCGCTCCTGGACCAGCGGATAGCAAGCGGCGTCAGTGTCAGCCGGCCCGCGCAGGAGCTCGCCGGCGCGGATATCGAATCGGCTGCCGCGTCGGGCGCAGGGCATTGCGCCGACTCGACCTCGCCGCTGGAGAGCGTGGCTCCGGTGTGCGAGCAGCGATCTGCGACCGCATACAGCCCCCCAGCTACCTGATACACAGATGGCCAGCTGACCGGCGTGTCGTCGGCACGGAAGACGCCCGGAGGCGTCGGTGGCCTCGAACAGCAGGAAGCGGGGCCCACCTTGATCCGCTCGCTCTACGAGCCGGTCAGCACCCGGTGCTGGGCATGTTCAGGGGGACGAACCGGCCCGGCGGGTGACCTGGGCGGCCTCGACCTGCGGCCCTGCCGTCCCGTCGCCCGCGTCGGCGCGGTCAAAGTCACCATTGGGCTTGGGGTTGCTGTACACGAGCGGAGACGTCGGCTGGAATCGGCGCAGCCGCAGGCTGTTGGTCACGACGAACACGGAGCTGAACGCCATCGCGGCGGCGGCGATGAGGGGGTTGAGGAACCCGAGGGCGGCCAGCGGGATGGCGGCAACGTTGTAGGCGAACGCCCAGAACAGGTTGCCCTTGATAGTTCGCAGGGTGCGCCGGGACAGGCCGATCGCGTCGGGTACAGCCAGCAGGTCGCCGCGGACCAGGGTCAGGTCGGCTGCCTTGATCGCGGCGTCGGTGCCGGTGCCCATGGCCAGGCCCAGGTCCGCCTGGGCGAGCGCGGCGGCGTCGTTCACACCGTCGCCGGCCATGGCCACCACCCGCCCGGTGTCCTGCAGCCGCCTGACCGCGTCGGCCTTCCCGGCTGGCAGCACCTCAGCGATGATCTCGCTGATGCCCACCTGGTCAGCGACCGCGCGGGCGGCGCGGGCGTTGTCGCCGGTGAGCAGCACCGGCGACAGGCCCATCCCCCGCAGTCTGGCCACGGCATCGGCCGAGGTTGGCTTGATCGTGTCGGCGACCACCAGCATGCCCCGGACCTGCCCGTCCCAGCCGGTGAACACCGCGGTCTGCCCGGCCGCCTCCGCGTCGGCGGCCCGGGCGGCCAGCCCGGCCGGGATTGTCTGCGCCCACTCGCGCTCGATCCAGTCCCGGCGGCCGGCCACCACCGCGTGACCGTCGGCCACGCCGGAGACGCCGAGCCCCCCGTGGCTGTTGAACCCCTCCACGCCGGGCAGGCCGCCAAGCCGTCCGGCGGCGCCGGCGGCGATCGCCACTGCGATCGGATGCCCGGAGGCGTCTTCCACCGCGCCGGCCAGGCGGAGGACCTCGGCCGGTTCCTCGCCGGGCGCGGTCGCCACATCCACCAGGCTCATCCGCCCGGTTGTGATCGTGCCGGTCTTGTCCAGCACGACCGTGTCGATGGTGCGGGTGGACTCCAGGGCCTCCGGCCCCTTGATCAAGATGCCAAGCTGGGCGCCGCGGCCGGTGCCGACCAGCAGCGCGGTCGGTGTGGCCAGCCCCATCGCGCACGGGCAAGCGATGATCAGCACCGCTACCGCGGCAGTGAACGCTGCACCCGGGCTCTGCCCGGCGGCCAGCCACCCGATCAGCGTCACGATGGCGATGCCGATGACGACGGGGACGAAGACCGCGGAGATCCGGTCGGCCAGCCGCTGCACCGGCGCCTTGCGAGCCTGCGCATCGGATACGAGCCGGGCGATCTGCGCGAACTGGGTGCCGGCGCCTACTTGGGCGGCGCGGACCACCAGCCGGCCGCTCACGTTCACCGTCGCGCCGGTCACCGCATCCCCGGCGGTCACCTCGGCCGGGACCGGCTCGCCGGTCAGCATCGAGGTGTCGACCGCGGAACTGCCGGACTCCACCACACCATCGGTCGCGATCTTCTCACCGGGCCGGACCACGAACAGGTCACCCACCGCGAGCTGCCCCGCCGGAATCCGCACCTCATGGCCATCGCGCAGCACCGCGACGTCCTTGGCACCCAGCGACAGCAGCGCCCGCAGCGCCGCGCCCGCACGGCGTTTCGCGCGGGCCTCGAAAAACCGGCCCAGCAGAATAAGCACCGTCACCCCGGCGGCGACATCGAGGTAGATGTCACCTGCGCCGGCACCGGTGGCCGGCAGCGCGAAGCTCATGTGCATGCCCGGCCGGCCGGCGGTGCCGAAAAACAGCGCATACAGCGACCACAGATAAGCGGCCCCCACACCGACCGAGATCAGCGTGTCCATGGTCACAGCACCATGGCGGGCATTGGTGAAAGCAGCGCGGTGGAACGGCCACGCCCCCCACACCGCCACCGGCGAGGCCAACGCCAGCGAGGCCCACTGCCAGTTGCGGAACTGCACCGCCGGCACCATCGCCAGCACCACCACCGGGACGGCCAGCACCAGCGACACCAACAGCCGCTGACGCAGCAAGGCCACCTCATCCTGCTCAGCCGCCGAGGGCTGCGCCCCTGTCTGCTCCGGGCTTTCAGGCCGCGCAGCAGCGGGCAGGGCCGCGGTATACCCGGCCTGTTCCACGACCGTGACCAGCTCACCCGGGCTGACAGTGCCGCGGTAGCTGACCCGCGCCGTCTCGGTGGCGAAATTGACCGTCGCGGTGACCCCATCGAGCTTGTTGAGCTTCTTTTCGACCCGCGCCGCACACGACGCGCACGTCATCCCGCCGATAGCAAGCTCTACGCTACGCCCCGAACCATCCGGCCTGGCAGCCGCCTGGTCACCCGTCACCGTGCTCATTCGCATCCTGCTCCCCCGTGCGGGCTGGGTAGCCGTGTTCCGGCCCTCGGCGAGCGCCTGCGCGACGCATTGGGACACATGCTCCTCAAGCAGACCCAGCGCCACCGACTCCAGGGTCCGCTGCGAGACAACTCGTCCTGTCTCACCCGGCTCCCACTCTGGGCGCCGGATACCGCAATGGGGTAGGGGCATGCGACCTCGTGCCGAAGGACCTAGGTACACGGTGCTGGTGGACATGCGGGCCCGGCTGGCCCGTTCGGACCGGCCGGGCCGGATCTTTGACGTGACCTTGGCTGCGGCCCGGCGGGCCGGGCTGGTGGGGCGGCGGCGGGTGCTGGATTCCACTCCGTTGTATGACGCGGTGACCACGATGGACACGGTCACGCTGGTCCGATCGGCGGTTCGCGGGCTGCTGAAGGCCGCTGGCGGCGGCCTGGCTGGCCAGCTGCGCGCGGTGCTGCGCCGCGACGACGACTATGCCGCCGCGGGCAAGCCGGTCTGCGATTACGGCGATCCGCAGGCGCGGGAGGAACTGGTCGATGCGCTGGCCAAAGACGCTCATGCGCTGCTGGGCGTGCTGGACGGGCGGGAGCTGGGCCCGGCGCTGGCGCAGGCCGCGGCGCTGCTGGCCACCGTGACCGGCCAGGACCTGGAGCAGGACGCGGCCGGGGTGTTCCGGATAGCGCGCCGGGTCGCCCCGGACCGGGTCATCTCCACCGTCAACCCGCAGGCACGGCACGGACACAAGACCTCTGCCCGCGGCTTCGACGGCTATAAGGGCCACGTCGCCGTCAACCCTGATTCGGAGATCGTTACCGCCACCAGGGTCACACCTGGCAACAGCGGGGACGCTGAAGCCGCTGAGGATCTCCTCGCCGATGTGCTGGCCGGTACCGATGCCGAAGATGGCACGCAGGCCGGGGCGACGCAGCCCCCGGCGGTCTACGGCGATGCCGCCTATGGCGCCGGCGAACTGCTCGAGCGCGTGGAAGACGCCGGCCTCTACAGCGGCATCAAGGTGCAGCCGCCGGCCGCAGTGAAAGATCACTTTCCCAAGGACCGCTTCGCCATCGACCTCGATGGAAAGACCGTCACCTGCCCGGCAGGCGTCACCGTCGCCATCCGGGCCCGCGCCGGCGGGCGTCACGCCGGGCAGGCCAGGTTCGGTGCGGCCTGCCGGGACTGCCCGCTGGCCGCCCAGTGCACCACCGCCGGACAGGGCCGCACGATCACCATCGGCCCGCACGAGGCCCGCCTGGCCGCCGCCCGCGACCGCCAGGCCAGCCCCGCCTGGCAGGCCGACTACAAGGCAACCCGGCCCAAGGTCGAACGCAAAATCGGCCACCTCATGCGCCGCCGCCACGGCGGGCGCCGGGCCCGGGTCCGCGGGCAGCTCAAGGTCGCCGCCGATTTCGCCCTGCTCGCCGCCGCTGTCAACCTCGCCAGGCTCGCAGTACTCGGTGCAACCGCAGATAACGGAAGCTGGGCAACGGCCAGCGCATGAGCGGCCCGGCCACCGGCACTCATCACCTGGCCAGGCCCCCACGCCGGGCCTTCACCAGACACGCCTCGCCGCAGCGCCCGCGCAACGGCCAGAACGCCGCGCGGGGTTCCAGCTGCTCTGCAGCATGCCCAGGACACGGGCCGTCCCATCACCCACCCCAGCAAGACCGCGTTCGACACCAGCCACCTAGGGCGTGTTTCAAAAGTTGTTTGTTTCTTTTTTGCGTTGCCCGCGTGTCGCTGAGCCGTGACGGACGAGGTCTCCGGTAGATGAGTCAACGACGACGAAGACCATCTGCACGGAGACCTCGTGGCCACCTTAACGGTGACGGGACGGGCGGACCTGACGGACGCGCAGTGGGCAGTGCTGGAGCCGCTGCTGCCGCGTGGCAGGAAGCCGGGGCGCCCGCCGAAATGGACGAAACGGCAGCTCATTAACGGGATCCGGTGGCGGGTGCGGGCTGGTGCGCCGTGGCGGGACGTGCCGCCGGCCTATGGGCCGTGGCCGACGGTGTATGGCCTGTTCCGCCGCTGGCAGCGGGACGGGACCTGGCGGGAGATCCTGACGTCCTTGCAGGCCCGGGCGGATGCGGCCGGGCTGATCACCTGGGACGTGTCCGTGGATTCCACAACCGCGCGGGCGCACCAGCATGCGGCCGGTGCGCGTAAAAGGGGGATCT
Organism: uncultured Actinomycetes bacterium; assembly: GCA_963741615.1. Lineage (GTDB taxonomy): Bacteria > Actinomycetota > Actinomycetes > Streptosporangiales > Streptosporangiaceae > UBA9676. Next base: position 60,233 of record CAVUIU010000029.1, on the reverse strand, counting down.
GCAGGCCGAGCCGCCGGGCGGGGTGGATGCCGAGCCCGCTGATCATGGCCTGGGCCGTTCATTACTACCCCCGGGGGGTATGTGGAGAGCCTGGCCGCATGAGGTCGGGGAAACGCCGGGCCAGGATGGAGATGGGCACGATGATGTTCTGGTACGGCTGCGGCCGGGTCTGGTGGCAGGTCGCCCTAATGTGGGTGTGCATGGTCGCGTTCTGGGGCCTGCTCATCTGGGCGATCTACGCTCTGGCCACCGGTATGACCCGCAGGCCCAGGCAGCCGCACAGGGAGCACCCCAGCGGCGAGGCACGCCACATCCTCGATGAGCGGCTTGCCCGCGGTCGGATCGACGCAGGCAGGGAATGAACCCGCAGGCCCGCCCGGGTCTGCGTCCCGGCGCAAGATCGAGGGCAAGGCCCGTGGGGTGCCGTTCGCCGAGTCCATGCTCCTCCTGATGATCGCTGCGGCGGCCATGGGCCCGTCGTCGCTCTCGGGGGTCACCAACGCCAGCCGACTCCGCCGGTCTCATGGCGACATTCACCAAATGCCGCGTTGAGACCGGCTCTCACTGCTGTTACCGCATTGTGTGGCCTCGACGACCTTCGGGTGGCGAGTCGGCCACCCGTTGGAATCGGAGATGGAAGTTCAACACGGTTTGAGGCAGTGAGCCACCACGCTCAGGCTCTCTACCAGCGACCCGGCATGAACGAGGTAGCTAGGCACGGCTAGAACAACATCAAGATCACTATGCGGCCGCCCGCGCCGCGTCGGTAAAGTCACAAACCGATCCACAGATCTTGACAATTGTTTTCGAGACGCCCGCTGAGGGCCCATTCGGGACCGGGCCCGCCCCGCCGGGCAGGCGGTAGCCGCAGGCCTCACCGGCTCACCCGGGCGCGCGGTGACCGATGATCGATGACACGGCAGCCGACGGCTCGCCGCTGCCTGCAGACACCCGCGGCGGACACCCCGCGGTGACCGGCGTGAGAATCCGCCGGACGCCGACGGAGGCCGCCGCCTGGCGCATCCCGGCAACATGGCCGGCAGCCCGCGACGCAGGAACTGGCGGCGCCCTGGTATGGGTAGCGGTCTTCGCAGCGCTCATCGCAGCGTCCGCTCCAGCAGTCGTTGCCCTGAGTTCAGCAGGAGGGCCACAGCGGAGCTACCCCGACGTACTGGATATGACGCTTCTGCGGCCACCTCGGCGCTCGAAACGCGCGGCTTCAACAACATCCCGTGGGTGTACCACTGCTACAGCTCACCCAACATCGGGCCGTGATAAGCCAATCACCCGCCGCGGGGACCAGCACCGGCGACAACGATCCGGTGTCGCTCCAGCTCCAGGCAAACAACTGCTGAGAAAGCGAATGCGGAAAGTGAAGAACGACTGCATCGCCGCGGCCCGAATCACCACCAAGGACGACCTGAAGGCCAGAGAGCCCGGCGGCTGTGAATGCGACTTGCCGCGTGCGCTCACCGACGATAATTCCGGTACACCTGCCCATGCGGGGCATACTGCGGGGCGTACCGTCAGCGCTTCGCAACGATAACGCACACGATCGGCGAACTCGCGCTTACTGCCGCGCGGGGATCTCGATCCAGGCCGCCCGGGCATGACCGAGCACGCGCCCGCCGGTTCCGTATGCGGTGGTCGAGGTGAAGGCCTGACGGCCATGCCGCCCGTCCAGCCGTCCCATGACGACGCACCGCTCTCCGATTCCAGGTGCCGCGAGCACCTGTGCGCTCATCCGGCCGAGTACCATCGGCCGGCCGACCACATCGACCGTCCAGCCGCCCGGGCAATCCAGCGCCGCCCAGACGAACTCGGGCCGGACCTGGCCAGCCGGATCGGCCAGCGAGCTGTCCGGCTGCCAGCTCGCTGCCGTCATGCCCTTGCGGCCGGGCAGCAGCCCGGGCCGAAGACCGAGCCCGTCTGGCCCGGGCCGGGCGAGCCCGCAGCTGAAACAGGCCGGGAACGGGTGCTCGATCAGGCCGCCGTAGTACTGTGCAGCCTCCCGGGCCTCCTCAAAGGTGACCGGCTCGACTTCCTCGAAACCGCCGGAGAACGGTTCTGCCTCCGCGATGACGACGGTGCCGATTTGGGCCGCCAGGGTTCCCGGGGCGCCCGCTGGGACCAGGTCCATCGGCTCGTCGAGCGGCGGCGGTTTCCGGAGCGTGACGGTGATCGCGGCAGCACGCTCGCCCCCGCCTGAGACAGCCAGCAGGCAAGCGGCCAGTCTCGCGGCGAAGTACCCGCCGTTCGCCGAGCCGGGTGGGCCATTGAACCGGGCGGGGACGATCAAGGTAGCGCCCGTCATGGCAGCCATTCTGCCCGAGGCCGCAGCCCGCACCGGCGGCGCATCGAGGGCCCACTCGTCCAGCAGTGTCCAGTTGAAGCGTTCGGCCGCGCCAGATGGCGCCAGAACCAGCAGGAAAGCCGGTCCATCACCTCAACAGTCATGGGTGCGGGCCAGGTTCCCCAGACGCCAACGCGCCGTCAGCGTGTACGCACCTGGTCAGTTCGGGGCCGAGAGGGCACGCCTGCCCTCCCGGGCCAGGGCGCCGGCGATCACCAGGGCGGCTGCTGAATCCGCCCACCACCAGCCCAAAGCGCCACCGACGACCAGGCCCAGCAGTGTCGCGGCGGCCAGCCCTGCTCCTGCCGCGCTGAGCACGCCATCCCCGCGCAGAGCCCCGCTGCCAAGATCGCGGGCAAGGCGCAGCTTCAGGTGCGCCAGCACCGGCAGCACGAAGACGGACGCCCCGGCCAGCGCGAGTCCAGCCGCGGTGTGCCCAGGGCCGGACCGGGCGGCCAGCGCGAAGATGGCCTGGGCCGTGACATACAGGGCGGACATCACCAGCGCAGCGCCGACCAGCCTGACAGCGATGTGCTCCACCCGCCCGCTGTCAGCCCCCGATCGCCCGTTCCTGCCGAACCGCCAGACGAGCACACCCGAGGCGCTTGCGTCTACCAGCGAGTCAAGACCGAACGCCACCAGCGCCACAGATCCAGCCGCCGTCCCCAGCATGATCGCGGCGATGCCAGCTGCCAGCGCCCACACCACCGACCCCGCACATGCCATCACCGCCAGCCGGGTCAGGCGAAGGCGCGCGTCCGCATCCACAAGCGCAGCGTAGGGGCGGCCGCTGCCCCAGCTGCCGATGGCGGGCAGGCAATCAAATTTTCGGCGGCGCACGACGGGTCCTTTGAAAGCGCCCAGGCCGCCTTCGGATAGGAGTTCGCCGAGGGTGATCAGCAACCGTCATCAGGCGCACGGGATGGGGGCACACTGGTCTGGGTGAGGGTCGTGGTCACCGAGATCACCTGGGACGGGGGCATCTGCCGCCGGGCGCTGGACATCTCCGGCCTCACCGACGGTGGCCGCTGGGAACACCTGATCGAGCAGTTCCTGGCATTCCCGCCGCCGTACCGGGCGGCCCCGGGCAGCTCGGTCTACGTCATCCACGCCGGTGACCGCGCCGTCCCGGTGGGTGAGCAGGATCTCACCGGCCCGCTGCGGCACCTGGTGACGACCATCCTGGCGGAGGGCGGCGCTGCGTAGCGGCGCAGTGAGGCTGACCGGTGGCGCCGACGCCGCCGCGAGACCGGGAATGGGGGCGGCTCGCCGGATGTTGCCGCTGTCAGGAATATACCCATGGGGGTATTTTTCCTGGAGGTTCGTGATGAGAGTCGTTGAGGTGATGAGCGCATCAGGAGGGCGGGTGACCCGGGCGCTGGCTGGGGCCGCGCTGATCGCGGCGGGCGGGATCACCGGCGGCGCCGGTGGCCTGGTGCGCGCTCTGGCCGGGCTGGTCCCGCTGGCGGCCGGCGCGGCCGGGATCTGCCTGGCCGCGCCGCTGCTGCGAGTCCCGGCCCGGGCCCGCTGACCGGCGATGAGAGCGAACCAGCATACGGCCGGGATCGGCCGGGCGGCAGGAAGCCGTGGCGGGTTCCGGCCTGGGCGGCTGCTGCCAGCCTGGTCCAGCGTGCTGGTGGTCATCGCCCACCCCGATGACGAATCGTTCGGGCTCGGTGCTGTCATCGACCGTCTTGTCCGCAGCGGCAGTGCCGCGCACATCCTGTGCTACACCCACGGCGAATCCTCCACGCTGAACCCGACCGGCGCCGACTTGCACCGGGCGCGGGAGGCAGAGCTGCGGGAGGCCAGCGCCGAGCTCGGGGCAGCCACCGTGACCTTGCTGGACTACCCCGACGGCCAGCTCGCCACCATCCCGTCGGCCGTCTTGACTGCGCACGTCACCAAGCTCGCCGCCCGGCATCATCCCGATGGCGTGCTGGTGTTCGACGACACCGGCGTCACCGGCCACCCCGACCACCAGGCCGCGACCCAGGCGGCGGTGCCCGCGGCGGCCGCGGCCGGGCTGCCGGTGCTGGCCTGGACCCTTCCCGCTGCGATCGCTGGCCGGCTGCGGGAAGAGACCGGCCAGCCGTTCGCCGGGCGGCCGCCCGGTGAAGTCGATCTGTGTATCCGCGTGGACCGGGCCAGGCAGCGCAGGGCCGCGTGCATGCACGCCACCCAGATCTCGCCCACCGCCGCGCTGTGGCGGCGGCTGCAGCTGCTTGGGGATTGCGAGCACCTGCGCTGGCTGCCGCCGACAGCAACCTGGGCGTAACGGTCCCGCGTGCACCTCAACCAGGCCGTCGGCAGACGACCGGCAGCCCCGGGACGAACGCGGGCTGTCACCGAAGTTCCGGCCGTCCCTGACGGGCTAGGTCGGCGGGAGAAAGGCGATTCGATGCGCACACGGTATTCCGGCCCGGCAGACGCACCTGAGCATCTGGGCTTCCAGACCACATGCGGGAGGGACGTGCAGGTCGGGTGGCTCGCCCCCGGCAGCGCGGAACGGCCTGCCCGGCGGGGTGTCCTGGCCGGCCGCGAAGCAGCCCTGCTCGCGGTCGCATCGCACTGCACTGTGCACGAGACCGTGCGGCATGCGCCCGGCATCGCCATCGAGCTGGATCACCCCGCTGGCGGGATGCTGCGGCAGCCGTGCGGTTCAGGCTCGGGCGCGGCGGTTATGCCGGCGGGTGCTTCGCGGGGAAGATCTGGCGGACTTCGCGGGCGGCGTAGAAGACCAGGAGGTAGCCGGCGGCGGGGTCGGCCCACCACCAGCCCGCGATGGCGTTGAGGAGCAGGCCGGCCAGGACGGCGGTGGCGAGGATGGCGTCGATGAGGGTGACCCGGCCTTCGGTGGACAGGACCGGGTTGCCCAGTGCCTTGCCGGTGCGGGCCTTGCCGTAGGCGAGGGTGAACATGACCAGCGCGGTGACCGTGGTCCAGCCAATGCCCACCGGTGAGTGGTGCGGGTGGTAGCCGGCAGCCAGCACCCAGGTTGACTGGATGGCCAGGTAGACGGCCAGCGCGGCGAACGCGGCGCCGATCAGGCGCAGCGCCCGCCGCTGGCGGTGCTCGCCGGTGCCCGGCAGTTCCCAGATGACGACGGCGGATGCGCCGATCTCGATCAGTGAATCCAGCCCGAACCCGGCGAGCGCCACGGACCGGGCGGTGATCGCGGCGTAGGCGAGCACGATGATCCCGGCGGCGTTCCACCCCAGGGTGGTGTATTCCAGGGCGAAGCCACGGCGCAGCAGCGCCCGGCGGCGGGCGTCGAGCGTGGTCACCGGGGAAGTCTGCCACGCCGCGGTTACAGGCGAACGGCTGGGCCGCACCACATGGCCGCCCCCAGCATGTCCCGCATAGGGCCACGGTGGCTGATGTCGGCCGGCCAGCCGTTCTGGGCCTGGCTACGCCTGATCAGCTCTCAACGGTTGCATTGGTCCGACTCGTCCCTTTGGTCGAGGCAGATCGGAGGGAGGTGGAACCAGCGCAGGGTCTCGAAGTCGCCCGGTAGTCCGGTGGGCCCGTTGTCGGTGTGCGCGGGATGGGCTGTGAGCAGTTCGCGTGCCTGGCGGAGGTAACCGGCGAGGGCTGTTTCGCCGATGCGGCGGCCTGTGTGCGGGCATGTGAGCATGCCGTCGGGGCTGTAGCGCAGGTCGGTCAGGCGCAGCGGTGGCTGTGCGGCCGGGCCGTGGTGCCGCCAGAGGCCGGTGTGCGGGCTGAAGCGGTAGTCGGTGAGCAGCCGGTGCCCGTGGGTGGCGATCAGGTTGACCGCGTCGATCAGGTAGCCGGCGACGGTGTCGGAGATGAAGTAGTTGAAGTTGATCCTGGCCCAGCCGGGTTTGATGCCCTCGCAGCCGTGGCCGATCTCGTCGCGGAAGGCGCGGGAGCGGGCGGTATCGATGGCGAGCAGCCGGTGGCCGTATGGGCCGGCGCAGGAGCAGCCGCCGCGGGCCTGGATGCCGAACAGGTCGTTGAGCAGCGCGACGACGTAGTTGTGGTGCAGGTAGCGGTCGCCGTGGCGGATGCGCAGGGAAACGATGGACAGCCGGCGGGCATGCGGGCTGCCGAGCACCTCGATGTGCGGGTTGGCTGACCAGCGGTGCAGGGCACGTGTCCACAGGCGCTCTTCGCTGGCCTGGATGACGTCGGTACCGACTGCTTGCTTGAGCGCGAACACCAGCCCGGCGCGGATCGACTCGACGATGGCGGGCGTGCCGCCTTCCTCCCGTGCCACCGGGTCGTCGAGGTAGCGGTGGCTGACCGGGTCCACGAAAGCGACGGTGCCGCCGCCGGGCACGGTGGGCACCCGGTTGCGGACAAGGTCGCGGCGGACGACCAGGATGCCAGGAGTCTGGGGGCCGCCGATGAACTTGTGCGGGGACAAGAAGATGGCGTCCTTGTGGTCGCCAGCGCCGGGCGCGGATTCGGCTGCCCGGATCGGCACATAGGGGCCGGCCGCGGCGTAGTCCCAAAATGACAAGGCGCCGTGGGCGTGCAGCAGCTCCGCGATCGCGTCAGTGTCGGAAAGGATGCCGGTGACGTTGGAGGCGGCGGAGAAGGCGCCGATACGTACCGGCCGCCCCGCATAGCGGGCCAGCTGCGCTGACAGGTCCGCCATGTCGATGTGCCCGTCGGTGTCGGCGCCGATAACGACCACGTCAGCGATCGTCTCCCGCCAGGGCAGTTCGTTGGAGTGGTGCTCGTAAGGCCCGACGAACACCACCGGCCGCTGTCCGGCCGGGATCTGGTCAAGCAGCTGGTAGCGCCGCGCGAGCCCGTCGGGGATCCGCAGTTCGAGAATGCCGATGAGCTTGCTGACTGCCGCCGTAGCACCGGATCCGCAGAAGATCACCAGGTGGTCACCGGCGCCGCCGACGGCGTCGTGGACGATCTGCCGGGCGTCTTCCCGCAGCCGGCTGGTGGCCAGGCCCGTGCCGGAGCTCTCGGTGTGGGTATTGGCGTAACGCGGCAGGACATGCTCGCGGATCACGTCCTCAACGAAATCCAGCGACCGGCCCGAGGCCGTGTAGTCCGCATAAGTGATGCGCCGGGGCCCGTATGGGCCGTCGAGCACCTCGCCCTCGCCGATGACGCCGGCCCGGATACGCTCCAGCAACGGCACAGCAGGCAATGCGGAACGACCGGCGGCCGTGGCCGCTGGCGCTGCCGCGCCTGCCAGTCGCTGCTGGGCCCGGGTGCTGCTCATGTCAGGTCGATGGTGACAGCGGGCGGGACGGCCAGGCTGTTGTGCACCGTGCAGTGCGAGGCGACCGCGCGCAGCCCGGGCCACCGCCCGGCTGGCAGCCCGGCCGGGACGTGCACGGTGAGGCGGATGCTGCTGACCCTGGCCGGGCGGTCGGTGGCCATGTCGTAGCCGGCCGATACAGCCAGGCCGTCACGGCTGTAACTGTGCCGCGCGAGGTACCGGCCGGCGTAGAAGGCAACACACGCAGCCAGCGACGCGACAAAAAGTTCTAGCGGAGTCGGCGCACCGTCCTGCCCGCCCGCATCGGCCGGCTGGTCCACCAGCACCCGGTGCCCGCGCACCGCCACCTCATACGACTCCCCGGCCACAAACCTGACGCCCATCTGCGGCGCGTCCCCGGCCCCGGCCAGGGTTGCCGCAGCCGATGCCTGTTCCATGTCAGCGCTCCCAACTGGGACGTCAAGCGTTACCCCATAGCCAAATACCCTGGGGGGCAATTGAGCAGGTGCGGCGGTCATGGCAAACAGGGTCTTAAGTCCTCCCAGATGCGCATCAGGCCAGCGGCATGTCAAGACGGGGTAGCGGCAGGAAGGCGAGCCGCCGGGGCAGTACAAGCCAGACAACGATGAACAGGTCCGCCGCGCCGGTGCCGGTAAGGCCGACCGCCGGCCTGGGATCGGCAAGCCTGCGGTCGTCCTCCCTCGCCTGGCGTCCATCCCAGCCGGCCAGCGGCCTCATATTGCGGTCGTGCGGCCCGCCGTGGTGTCGGGCGCGGCCTCGGGCGTGACCTGGTGGCGCCTGCGCTGGGTGCGGATGAACCATGCGATACCGGCCAGGGTGAGTGCGGAGGCGACGTACATGTTGAGGCGCAGGCCCAGGAAGTGCTCTGATGGATCGACCCGCAGTGATTCCTCGAAGATCCGGAACGCCGAGTAGCCGGTGACGTAGAGGGCGAACAGGCCCGGCGGCTGGATGCGGCGGTGGTGGCCGAGCCACACCAGGGCCGCGGCCAGCGTGAGGTCAAAGAGCAGTTCATACAGGAACGTGGGCTGGAAGGTGGCGTACCTGGCATAGCCCACGGGCCGCAACGCCGGGGCGATCTGCAGGCCCCACGGCAGGCTGGTCGGGCCGCCGAACAGCTCCTGGTTGAAGTAGTTCCCGACGCGGCCGATCGCCTGGGCGACCAGCAGGGCGGGGGCGACGGCGTCCATGAACTGTGCCACGTCCGCGCCGCGGCGGCGGACCCGCCAGGCGCCGGCCACCGCCGCCAGTGCGACCGCGCCCCAGATGCCCAGGCCGCCGTCCCAGACCGCGACGATCCCATACCAGTGGTGCGGGATGTATCTGGGGGTGGTGATGTCGAAATAGATCCGCCCGCCGGCGATGCCCGCCGGCACCGCCCAGATCGCCACGTCGCCGACCAGCGAGGGATCGCCACCCCGCGCCTTCCAGCGCCGCCGCGTGATCAGGATCGCCGCGGAGATCCCGATGACATACATCAGCCCGTAGAAGTGGATGAAAGCCGGCCCGATGCGGAACCCGCTGACCGGCGGGCTGGGAATCAGCGCCATCATCGCTGCTCCTGCTTGATAGCTGCACCGAGCGGTGGCCCGGGGGGCGGGGAGGGCGTGTCGGCCAGCCGGTTGACCGCACGGGCCAGGGCGGCGAGAGCGGGTACCGCGGCAGCCAGCGCCCGCCGCTGGGGTGCGGGCAGCGTTGACAGGGCCAGATGCAGCACCGCGGCGTTGGTCGCCTGCCAGGCGTGCACCGCCTGCTGCCCGGCGCCAGTCACGGTCAGCTCCACCGCCCGCCGGTCCCCATCGGCGATGGCGCGGCTGACCATGCCCCGGGCGGCCAGGGCGTTGACAATGGTGGTGACGGTATTGGGCCGCATGTGCAGCAGCCGGGCCAGCTGGCCGGGCCGGGCGCCGGGGTGCTCGGCCAGCGCTGACAGCAGCTCCAGCTGGGCCACGGCCAGCGGGTTATCAGGGTCGGCGACGCGGGCGCCGCGGCGCAGCGCACGGCGCAGCCGCGCGATTCCCTCGGCCAGCCCGTCAGGCCGGGCGCCGCCCTCGCGGGCCTTGCCGCTGTCACCCGCGGTCGTATCGCTCACCGATAACCTCCTGGCCAGTCATACTCGAGCGCGGGTATGGCGCCGCCGCTGGTGCCGGAGGCTGAGCGGGTCCCGGCCCACGTCGCAGCAAGGGCGGCCGCGGCCAGGGCTGCGATGGCCAGCCTCCCGCCATCGCCACGTCCGAGGTGTGCCCCGGCGTGCAGCCCCAGTGTCACCACCGCAACGCCCAGGGCGGTGCCCAGCCCCCGGGTCATGTTCACCATCCCGCCCGCGGTGGCCGCGTCACGGGCCGGCACGGCCGCCATGATCTGCGCGTTGTTCGCCGGGATGTAGACGCCCAGGCCCGCACCCAGAAGCGCCAGTGACACCACTGTGACAGCGACAGGACCAGGGATTGCCAGCGCTGCCACCGAGCAGCTGGCCAGCAGGCCCCCGGCCACGCAGCGCCGCCGGTTCGGCCAGTGCGCTGGCAGCAGGCGCTCGGCTGCCACAGCGGCCAGCCCGAACCCGGCCGGCAACGCGGTCAGCAGCAGCCCAGCCCGCAGCGCACCCTCGCCATGGGCGGCCAGGGTCTGCGGGAGGAGCACCAATGGGCCGAACAGGACCATGTAGACGCACAAGGCACCGCCGAGCGCGGGCGCGATGCCAGCCGCCGCCAGCAGCCGCAGGTCCACGAGGGGGGCGGCCGAACGCCGCTCCCACCAGATCAGGGTCACACCAGCCACCACCGCGGCCGCTGCCGACCCGGCCAGCGCCCAGAACGGCAGACCCAGGCCAGACAGTGAGGAGACGGCGACCATGGTGCCCACGGCGGCCGTGGCCAGCAGCGCCACCCCCAGCGGGTCGCTGCCCCGGCCGTCGGCGAGCTGGCCGGTGCGCGGAAGCAGGAACCAGCCGGCCAGCACCGCTATCACCCCCACCGGCACGTTGACGAAGAAGATCCACCGCCACCCGGCCGAGGCGACCAGCAGCCCGCCCACCACCGGGCCCACCGCCAGGCCCAGCGCCTGCGCCGCGGCCTGAACAGCCAGCGCCGCCCGCCGCCGCCCCGGCGGCGCGCTGGTGGCCACCAGCGCCACGCTGTTGGCCTGCAGCATCGCCGCCCCCGCCGCCTGCAAGACCCGCAGCCCCACCAGCACAGCCAGCGTCCGCGCCAGCCCGCACGCCGCCGAAGCGCCAGCGAACACCACGAACCCGTACAGGTAGACCAGCTTGCGGCCGAACCGGTCCGACCAGCGCCCCACCGGCACCAGCAACGCAACCAGCCCCAGCAGGTAGGCCAGCGACACCCACTGCACCCCGGCCAGGCCGACGGCGAACTGGCGCTGCAACGCCGGGAACGCCAGCGTCACCACACTGGCATCCAGCTGGCCCATGAACGCACCGAAACACACCGTGCCAACCGCGAACCACGGCGCCAGGCGATGTTCGCGGACCAGCACCGGCCGGGCCTGGCTCACGGAGCAGCATCACCATCGCCGGCCAGCCCGCCGCCGGCTCCGAGGCGCATTCACGCCGGTTTGCCACCACCAGGAGAAGATCATTAACCTGCCCGCAAGCTGGCTCTGTAACAGAAGCTTATTTAGTTCTACCACAGAAGCTATCCGGCAGACGATTCAGGAGTCCGTTCGCAGCGCGGGCAAGCCGTCGGCGCCCCATGACACTGGAAACTGGCGCATCGCGGGCGCTGATCCTGACCACCCTGGCCCGAGCTCTTCACCGGCTGCATCGGATACGCCGCCTCGCGCTGGCAGGCGGAGGACAAGCCAGCCCGCGCGGTGATCGGGCGCGCCTCCCTGCCGATTATTCGCTGCTGGCGATGCCCCCGCAGACCGTGCCAGTGGCGCACGGAGTCACCGTGTTCTGTTGCTGCTCAGCGCGCAGACGCAGGCCATGGCCGTCCTGGATCACGGGCCCGGAATGCTCTGCTGCGCTGCGGGTCCTGCGGCGCCCGGCGCGGTTCGGGGGCTGTCGGCCCGGCCGAAGGTGACCAACGGCCCGGTTGCCGTGGGCGGGGCCGCCTTACCGTGGTGGTGTGATCACTTCAACGCTTGTCGATTCGAGCCCGGTTGAGCTGACGGGCGGTTTCGCGGCGCTGGCCGACCCGGTGCGCCTTGCCATCGTGGGGGTGCTGGCCGAGGGTGAGCGGTGCGTGTGCGACCTGCGCGAGCAGGTGCCGGTCGCGCCGAACCTGCTGTCCTACCACCTGCGGGTGCTGCGTGACGCGGGCCTGGTGACCGCGACCCGCCGCGGCCGGTGGGTTGACTACCGCCTCGACAGCGGCGGGTTCGCCGCGCTGTGGGCCCAGGCGTCCGCCGCGGGCGTCCCGCTGCCCGGCGACCGGGTCAGCACCGGGCGGCGCGGGCCGGCCTGCGAGGAGAACGAGTTGCGGTGACTGACACGAGGACCAGCGAGGTCACCGGCCCGGCCGGGCAGCGGCCGGTGGTGGCCCGGTTGTCGAGGCTGGACCGGTTCCTGCCGGTGTGGATCGGGGCGGCGATGGTAGCGGGCCTGCTGCTGGGCCGTGTTGTCCCGGGTCTGAACGGTGTGCTGAACCGGGTCGCGGTCCATGGCACCAGCCTGCCGATCGCGCTCGGGCTGTTGTTGATGATGTACCCGGTGCTGGCGAAGGTCCGCTACAGCGAGATCGGGCGGATCACCGCCGACCGGCGGATGATGACCGCGTCGCTGGTGCTGAACTGGGTGATCGGCCCGGCGGTCATGTTCGCGCTGGCGTGGCTGCTGCTGCCGGACCAGCCCGCGTACCGGACCGGGGTGATCTTGGTCGGGCTGGCCCGCTGCATCGCGATGGTGCTGATCTGGACCGACCTGGCGTGCGGTGACCGTGAGATGGCGACCGTGCTGGTCGCGCTGAACGCGGTCTTCCAGGTCCTGCTCTACGCCGCGCTGGGCTTTTTCTACCTGCAGGTACTGCCCGGCTGGCTGGGCCTGGCGACGACCAGTCTGCACGTGTCCATCGCCGAGATCGCCGCCACGGTCGCGGTCTTCCTCGGCATCCCGCTGGCCGCCGGCTACCTGACCCGCACCATAGGCGAACGGGCCCGCGGCCGGGACTGGTACGAGACAAAGTTCCTGCCCAAGATCGCACCCGTCGCCCTGTACGGGCTGCTGTTCACCGTCGTCATCTTGTTCGCCCTGCAGGGCCACAAGATCACTTCGGCGCCGCTGGATGTGGCCCGGATCGCGCTGCCGCTGCTGGCCTACTTCGCGATCATGTGGTTCGGCGCCTTCGCGGTCAGCCGCCGCCTGCACCTGTCCTACCCGCGCACCGTAGCGCTGGCGTTCTCGGCGGCCAGCAACGACTTCGAGCTGGCGATCGCGGTCGCGATCGGCGTGTTCGGGGTAACCAGCGGCCAGGCACTGGCCGGCGTTGTCGGGCCGCTCATCGAGGTCCCCGTCATGGTCGGCCTGGTCTACGTCGCCCTATGGGCCCGCCGCCGCTTCTACCCCACCCAGGAGGCAACCCCATGAACTGCTTCGACTGCGCCGCGCACGGCCAGCCGGCCCAAGCCGCCGCCGTGTGCGCCGACTGCGGCGCCGCCCTGTGCCACGACCACGCCCACGTCACCGCCCGCTGGCTGACCCGCACCGTGGTGATCAACCGCATCGTGGCCATCGAACCACCCGCGCGCACCATCCGCTGCGGCATCTGCCAGGCCGCCCGCGACGCCGCACCCGCCACATACTCTGCAGTGGCAAGCTGAACATCAGCCGGGCAGGTGCGCGCACTAGTGATTCATCATGCCCCGCCCAATATCCACATCGCCCGGCCCGCAGAAGATCACCAGTGGTCACCGGCGCCGCCGACCGCGTCGTGGACAATCTGCCGAGCGTCTTCCCGCCGCCTGCTGGTTGCGAAGCCCGTGCCGGTGCTCTCGGTGTGGGTATTGGCGTAACGCGGCAGTACATGCTCGCGGATCACGTCCTCGATGAAGTCCAGCGAGCGGCCCGAGGCCGTGCAGTCGGCATAGATGATGCGCCGTGGCCCATACGGGCCGTCGAGTACCTCGCCCTCGCCGATGATGCCGGCCCGGACACGCGCCAGCAGTGGCACAGCGGGCCATGCGGGACGCCCGGCGACCGTGGCTGCTGATGATGCCGCGCCTTCCGTCCGCTGCTGGGCCGGGGTGCTGCTCAATGCCAGTTCGATGGAAACAGAAGGCGGGGCATGCTGCCAGGGGTGAGCAGGGTCCATGATCTATAAGCTACGGTCGGCGTATGCCCAACACGAAGCTCCTGGCTAACGGCAATCAGATGACAGTTGACGAGGACGAGTCAGAACTCGCGCAGCTGGACTTGTCTGCCTACCGCACCATCCGGCTATCGGTTGACAATTGGGTGAACAGCCCGGCACCGGTGGTCATCGTTGTTTCGCACGTTGACCAGCCGAACACGATCAATGCCAACTTCATCACGGGGCTTGACTCCTTCACCGTCCCGCCGGGCGGATCGGTCAGCAGGGTATACGAGGTGCCGGGTGAGGTGGTGGCGTTCCTGGCCAGACCGGAACACCCCCCGCTCGCTGGCATCGAGATCGACTTCACGGTCTACGGCCGGGCCGACTGAGGCAACGCGTCACCTCAGTAACGTTGGCCTAGCGTGTGACAGGGGAGTTTGGGTGGTGGGCCCAGGTGGGCTTGAACCACCGACCTCATCTTTATCAGTACTGGGCAGGCATGGGTCGCCGGGCTGTGAGCCCGTCATCGGTGGCAGTCACAATACGCCGGGTTTTCTGGTCAGCCCGGTGAGCGGAAGCCGTCCGGCCAGCTGGGCCAGGCCGCGGAACCCGGCGACGGCCGCCGCGATTCCCAGGGGCAGTCCCGCCCTGGCTGCGACCGGGACCTGGTGCAAGATGAGGGCGTTGACCGCGGCCCCGCCGATCAGGGCCGAGAGCAGCCACGCGCGTAATGGCGGGCTGCGCCGGGCGTCTCGGAGCACGCTGGCCCTGCCGAAACCCGCCCGGATTGTTGACCAGGACGGCTGCCAGCACGAACGCCGCCAGGACCGTGTCGGCCTGGATCCGGATCGTGTCCCGCCACCCGGCCGACTGGACGAGCCAGGCGGTCAGTGGGAGGTAGATGGGGCTGGACAAGGCGCCGAAGAGCGCCAGCCAGACGATGGCGCGCACGGGCGCCGCGGGCGCGGCGCGGGCGGCGGCCGCCTGCGTGATGGGGTAAAAGCCGAGAGCCCCGACCAGGCCACAGCCGCCGGTGTAGGCGATGGCGAACGGCAGCAGCGCGCTCTGGACTGACGCGGCGACCATCGCGCCTGGTCCAGCCACGGCAGCGAGCACGAAGACAAGTCGCGGCCCGCGCCGGTCCAGCACACGCCCGGCCACAATCCCCAGGACACCGGTAATAACCAGGATCGCGCTGAAGATCGCCCCGGGCGCCGCGTCCGGCCAGTGCGTATCGGCGCTGATCGGCTGGATCAGCACCCCGTACGCGTAACAGCACGCGCCATAGGCGACGATCGTGAGCAGCCCCAGCGCCGAGACCGGCAGAGCCAGCGGGCGCGCCTGCTCCTGCCCGCTCACGCCGGACTGGGATTCAGCGCGCGCTCGCCCTCGGCCCGCCGGGTAGCAAGCATAAGCCCTCCGATCAGCGGCACCAGATCGTCCAGGTCCGGGCAGCAGAGCCGGTAGCGCTTGCTGCGCCCCTCACCGAGGCGGCGACAAGTCCGGCCGTGCAAAGCTCCCGCAGATGATTAGGAGACCAGTTGCGTCGGCCATCCCCAGGCCGATGCAGTCGCCGACGAGACCACGCTGGCCGGTGCGGCGTTTTCGAGGGTGCGCATGACCGCAAAGGTGCCGCCCATCGGGCCCAGCGGACGCAAACCGTCGCCCGGGAAACCGGAACTAAGGTGTCCTTGATCAGGGCCCGTGGCCGCGCAGGTAGGGCAGGATCACTCGCAGGCCGCCACGGTCGGCATCGGAATCACCTCGGCGTAGCTGTGGATGTCTTAGGGGAATCCGTGCAGCAGTGGCCCGGGCTGATGATCGGCTCGGATGGCGAACAGCCTCGAAGACACTCGCAGCCCCTGGGCGTTGCGGCTCAGCCCATCCGGCCGGTGACGTAGGCCTTGGTGCGCTCGTCGGCCGGGTCCTCGAAGATCTGCCCGGTGCGGCCGTATTCGACGAGGACGCCCGTGCGGGTGTCGCTCTTGTCGTCGCGGAGCACGGAGTAGAAGGCGGTGCGGTCGCTGACGCGGGTGGCCTGCTGCATGTTGTGTGTGACGATGACGATGGTGTACCGCGACTTGATCTCCCGCATCAGGTCCTCGATGGCGCCGGTCGCGATCGGGTCCAGTGCCGAGCAGGGCTCGTCCATGAGGACGACGTCTGGCTCGACGGCGAGGGTGCGGGCGATGCACAGCCGCTGCGCCTGGCCGCCGGACAGGCTCAGGCCGGAGGCGCGCAGGCGGTTCTTGACCTCGTCCCACAGCGCGGCCTGGCGCAGCGCGCGCTCGACGATCTCGTTCAGCTGGCCCTTGTTGCGGATGCCGTTGATGCGCGGCCCGTAAGCGACGTTGTCGAAGATCGATTTCGGGAACGGGTTCGGCTTCTGGAAGACCATGCCGATGCGTCGGCGCACGGCCGTCGCGGACACGTCCTTGGTGTACAGCAGCTCCCCGCGGTAGCGCACGTCGCCCTCGACGCGGGCGCCTGGTATGAGGTCGTTCATGCGGTTCAGCGTCCGCAGCACCGTCGTCTTGCCGCATCCAGACGGGCCGATGAACGCCGTGATCTCGTTCTCGTACATGGACAGCGAGACGTCCGTGACGGCCCGGAAAGAGCCGTAGTAGATCGAGACGTCCTTCGTATCGAAGACAGTCACGCCTGGCGCTGTGGCGTCCGGCGCCGGGCGCTCCTGCCGCTGGGCCGCTGGCTCGGCGAGCTTGCGGTTGGCGATGACGTTCTGTTCGGGCTGTTCCATGACATTCCTAGCGCGAGTATCTCGTGAATCGTGCGGTGATAATGCGGGCGGCGATCATGAGGACGAAGGCTATGACGATGAGCGTAAGCGCCGCGCCCCAAGCGCGGCCCTGCGCGCCGGTATACGGCGATGTCGCGTTCGCGAAGATCTGGGAGGGTATCGCGGTGTTGGCGCCGCTGAATATGTTGGGGTTCGCGGCGGTCACCGTGAGGATGGTGAACAGCAGCGGCGCCGTCTCCCCTGCGGCCCGGGCGACGGCGAGCAGGGCGCCGCTGACGATTCCGCCGATCGCGGCCGGCAGCACGACGGTCAGTGTCACGCGGGCCTTGGTGGCACCGACGGCGTAGCTCCCCTCGCGCAGCGGGTTTGGCACCAGCCTCAGCATCTCGTAGGTGGAGCGGATCACGATCGGCAGCATCAGGCAGGCGAGGGCGAGCGCGCCGGCGAAGCCGGAGAAGCCGAAGTGCAGCACCCAGATCGAGAAGAGGAAGAGCCCCATCACGATCGATGGCACGCCCGTCATGACGTCGCTCATGAACCCTATGAGCCGCGCCAGCACGCCCTTGCCGCCGTACTCGTTGAGGTAGATCGCGCCCAGGACACCGAGCGGCACGGCCATGAGCGTCGCCATACCAGTGATCTCAAGCGTGCCGAGTACCGCCGGCCCGATTCCTCCCTCGCTCGCGGGCGCCACCTGCGGCGGGATCGGGCCGGTCAGGAAGGACCAGCTGATGATCGACACGCCCTTGGAGATCACCGTGTAGAGGACGAACCCGAGCGGGATGATCACGAGCACGAACGCGAGCACCATCAGGATGGTGGCGATGCGGTCCTTGGTGCGCCGCCAGCCCGCCGGCACTTGCAGGTTGGGCCCTAGTTGCGGCTCGGTGATGGCGGCCATCAAGCGCTCCCCGACTCGGCGGCACGCCCGACAATCGCCCGGGCGATGATGTTGATGATGATCGTGAACACGAACAGCAGCACGCCGAGCCCTATCAGGGCGGCACGGAACTCGCCGGAGGCCTCACCGAACTGATTGGCGATGACCGCGGGCATGTTGTAGCCGGGGGCGAACAGGTGCGATGTGATCGTGGCCGATGAGCCGATTACCAGCGCTACCGCGATCGTCTCGCCCATCGCCCGGCCCAGCCCGAGCAGCACCGCCCCGGTGATGCCGGCCTTGCTGTGCGGCCAGACGGCACCGGTGATCATCTCCAGGCGGGTGGCGCCCAGCGCGTAGGCGCCCTCCCGGTCGATGGCCGGCACTGTCGCGATGACCTCGCGCGACAGCGACGTCACGATCGGCGTGATCATGAAGGCTAGGATGACGCCGGCGGTAAAGAACGAGGGCCCGCTCGTGGGCGGCCCGAACAGGGCACCGAGCACTGGGATGCCGTTGACGGCTGAGCCTATCGAGGCGTAGATGTGCTGGATCCAGGGCGCGAACACCAGGATTCCCCACAGGCCCCAGACCACCGATGGGACCACCGCCAGCAGGTCGATCACGTACACGATCGGCCGCGCCCAGCGGTAGGGCACGACCTCGGTCAGCAGCAGGGCGATGCCCACGCTTACCGGGACGGCCATGATGAGGGCGATCGCCGACGTGATGGCCGTGCCGTAGATGAAGGCCAGCGCGCCGAATTGATTGCCCGCGGGGTTCCAGGTCTTCCCGAAGACCCCCCACCCCTCGGTGGTGAACCACGACGAGGCCTGCTGGGTGGTCGAGAAAGCGATCAGGATGAGGATGACCAGCACCAGCAGCCCGGACGCGAGCGCCAGCACCTGGAAGCCACGGTCGCCGAGCGGCCGCCGCTCGGACAGGGAGCGGGCGGGTCCGGCCGTTCCGGCCGGGCCCGCCTGCCGCGTCACGGTACTCACAATAACCAGCCAGTCAGATCCATCTGCGTCATCGTGCTCATTACGAGCCGATCTTGCTGATCTGCGCCTTGGCCTGCTGGTCGATGTTGGAGGGCAGCTGCGCGTAACCCAGCTGGGGGAGCAGTTTCTGGCCGGCGCCGACGAGGTAGCCGATGTACGCCTTGAGCATCTGCGTGGTGTTCGAGCTCGACTGCTTCTGGTAGACCAGCACCCACGACTGAGCCGTGATCGGGTAGGAGTTGGCGCCGGGCGCCCAGATCGCGCTGAATGTCAGGTCTGGCTTGAGGCTGGCGTTGCTGGCGGCTTCGGAGGCCGCCTGCACCGACGGGGCGATGTACTTGCCAGCCTGGTTCTTGATCGAGGCGTAGGTCAGCGAGGAGGCCTTGGCGTCGGCGTAGTCCACGTACCCGACAGCTCCGGAGGTGGACTTGATGATCTGCGCCACCCCGCTGTTGCCGCTGCCGCCCTGGCTGGTGGCGGGCCAGGAGATGGTCGAGCTGCTGCCGAGCTTCCATACGCCCGGCGCGCCCTCCAGAAGGAACTGGGAGAAGTTCTGAGTGGTGCCCGACGAATCGGAGCGGTGGGCGATGGTGATCGAGGTGCTGGGCAGTTTGACCCCGGGGTTGTCCGCCGCGATCGCCGGGTCGTTCCACTTCTTGATCTTGCCTTGGAAGATGTTCGCGATGACCGGCGCCGACAGCTGCAGCGGCTTGCTGAGGCCGGACAGGTTGTACGAGACCGTGATCGGGGAGATCAGGATGGGGTAGTAGAGGACCGTCTTGCCCTTGAAGTTTGACACCTCATCAGAGGGGATCGGCGAGTCCGAGCCCGCGAACTGGACGACCCCCGAGGCCAGGTCGGTGCGCCCCTTGCCCGAGCCGCCGCCACCGTAGTTGACCGTTATGCTGGGCTGGACCGACTTGAAGCTCTGGATGGCCTGCTGCTCGTAGACGAGCTGCAACGTCGATCCGCTCGCGTTGAGCGTGCCCGAAAGGCCCGAGCCACTGCTGCCCGAGCTGCTGCCCGAGCTGCTGCCCGAGGACGAGCAGGCGGCAACGAACAAGGCCATCGACGCGAGGGCGAGCCCTCCCGTCGTGAACCGCTGTCTGCGCAGACGTTGCATGTCAGATATCCCTACCATTCCTTAGGTTGCGATGAGCACCAGACCCCCCGGTGCCAGCCAAGCATGCAAACCGTACTAGCCATGACGAGTCTGGCGCCCTGTTGGTACCCGCGAGTTAAAAACTGCAGGCCGGGCGGTGAAAGCTAGGGAAACAGAAGGTGAATTTAAGGTGTTCTAAAGGTTACGAACATCGGCTGCCTGCGAATCCCGGCTCCGGCACTCTCATGATTACCGCAGGCATCCGGGTTGCGGCCGAGCGTACTAACACCCCCGGATATATCACGCTGGCGGCGGACCTGTCCGGGTGCACGTCAAATTTGTAGGTAACCAAGATCATCTTCAGGATGACGCTGCTCAGATGGCATCTGTCTGGTTGTGCATCGTGCACCAGACGGCCTGCTCCGGAGCGGGATAGCTCGCCTGCGCGGGGGCTGACCAGCATGTTCCGGATCTGGTTGCAACGCGTACAACCAGGAGAAGCCCGCTACCAGCAGAGACGCATCCGGCCCTACATATCTGTCGCACACCCGACCTGTCCTGGGGCTCCCCGGCAACGACCCGGACCGGACTCCCACCGGCCGGTGACGGGCTTCCGGCCAGGCCATAACCGCTGAACGATCAGTTTCTGAACTCTGGGCGCATCGGCTGGAGCCTCAAAGGGCTGCCCAGTAGGCTCTGCCTATGGGCGAGCAGCGCCAGGAATTCGAGCGTGAGCTGGAGGCTATCGAAGCCAAGGTCATCGAACTGTTCGCCATGGTCGCCGAGGACCTGCCGGGGGCGACCGATGCCCTCCTGAGCGGGAACAGCGAGGTGATCAAGGCGCTGACCGAACGCGAGCAGGCCATCGACGCCCTCTACCTGGAGATCGAGGGGATGGCCAGCCGGGAGATCTTGCTCCAGGCTCCCGTAGCTTCCGACCTGCGCTTCCTGCTTTCCGTGCTGCGAATCGTGCCTGAGCTCGAGCGCTCTCACGACCTCGTTATACAGATCGCCGTCCGGGCCAACCATATTCTCGGCGACGACCTCTCGCCGCGCTGCCGGGGGCTCGTCGAGCGGATGGGCAACCTCGCATCTGGCATGTGGCGCCAGGCAGTGGACTCCTGGTACCAGCGCGATCGTTCCGTCGCGACCATACTTGGCGAACGTGATGACGAGATGGACGAGCTGTATGCCAGCTTGATGGCCGAGCTTGCTTCTGGGCGGATGACACTACCGGTAACGATGGAGATGACGCTGGTAGCACGCTTCTATGAGCGCCTTGGCGACCACGCTGTCAACATCGCCCGCCGGGTGGTCTACCTGGCAGGATCCCACACCCCGCCTAACACTCCAGACAGATAACGAGCGCTGGCCCTGCGGATGGGCGGGCCAGAGCCCTGCTTCGGCTTCGGCTATGAGACCTGGCGAATCCCGGGGATGACGACCACGGGGCAGGACGCGTGGTGCGTGACCTGGCTGCTCACCGAGCCCATCAGGAGCCTGGTGAAGCCGCCGCTGCCGCGGGACCCCAAGACGAGCATGTCGGCATCATGCGAAGCACTGACGAGTTCTTCAGCCGCGTCCCCCGTGGCCACGGTCACGTTGACCTCGGGTACTGTCTCGCCGATTTCGCCCGCCACTTTGTCCACGAATTCCTGGACTGCGATCCGCGCCAGCTCCGGGTCAAAGCTGTTCTCGGGGTAGGTGTGCACACCCCAGTAAATTCTGCTGGCCGGGCGGGCCGGGGGCGGGTGAATTGACAGGACCGTCAGCGGAAAATGATGATGCGCAGCCTCGCGCATCGCCCAGCCAAGGGCAAGGCGAGAATTGTCCGAACCGTCCACCCCGACAATGATCCCGGCCATCTCTGCTCCTCAGATTCCCCGACCGCTCCGGTTCACCCTGATTACAGCATGGCCTGAAGATCTGGCGGAAGGAGGGGCGAAGGGCCCCGGCGGACGGGACGCAAGGCCTGTCATGCGCGAGCGGCCAGGGCATGAACGCCCACTGTGAACACCTGTGGTGCCCACAGCAGGATCCGGACCTGCGCTCACAGCCCCGGGTCAATCCTGTTCGTGACCGCTGCCCGGAAATACACTCCTGGCCGCCAGCCGACAGGCTCACGGTGTGCCCCATTTGCGCTCGATCCCATGATCACTGACCTGGTATGCAGGAGCCAGCCGAGGCCTGGCCCTCGCGGCCTTCGCCGCTGGATGATGGCCCTCCGTCGCCAGGACACATACCGGTGCGCGGGAGCGCGTCGGGACGACCGGCGCCGCCGGGCACGTACCACGCTCGGCGGGTCCTTGAAGCCGTGCTGAAGTTCTTGCCGGAGGACACTGAGCCCGCCAGGCTGGCGTCGATCAACTGGCGACTGATTGTCACCTTCGGTTCTTCTGTCGTTCATCTGCACATCACCTTCGACTCCTAGCAATGGGGGGGGCGGGCCACGCAGCGGCGCCCAGCGGCGCCAGCGAACGGGACGAGGGCCACGTTGCCGACAGATGCGGACCCCGGTGGGTGGGATGCGATGTGATAAGGGCAGCACCCGGCAAGAGCGTGATCCAGAACCGGCAGTCTCACCGGTGCCGATAGCACGATGCCAGCCCGAACATCGCATTCGGTCCTCGCCGACAGGATCGCTGCCAACCTCATACACCACGAGCCCGGGTGGCGCCTGCCCAGGCAGAGCGCTCTGGCGCGCCGCTTCAACGCCAGCACCACAGAGATCGACGCCGCGCTTGAGGAACTGGTCGGCCGCCACCTGATCCGGCGCCTCCCAGACGGGCAGCTTTACCGCACCAGCCCCGCCGACTACCTCATCCGGCTGGAGGGCATGCCCGGCCTGGACTCGCACATCGACCCCATGGGAGCAGTGATCACCTGCCGCAGCTTCCACGTGTCCCGCCGCCGCGCACCCGAGAAAATTGCCCTGGCCCTTGGAATCGGACCCGAATCGGTCTGCGTCGCCCGGCTGACGTGGACTGCCAACGGCCAGCCAGCCGCTCTGGCCACTACCTATCTCACCAGCCCGCCGCCAGGGCTGGCTATGGGTGAACAACCCACCAGCCCCACGACGGCACTGACGGTGCTTCCCCCGGCCCTGCCAGGACCCAACGGGCAAGACGAACGCGCAGACGGCACGGGGCCATTCGCGGTGCGCGCCGTGAGCGTCGAGACGCTGCCCCCGCCGCCGTCGGTAGCCAGAACCCTGCGCCTGTCCGCTGGCGCATCGGCGACCTTGATCACTGTGATCTTCGACGACACGACCACCGGCACCCCGGCGGCGCTCACCGTCGTGGTGCTCCACCCCGATCTGTTCAGGATCGCCCTCGAATGGTCACACGGGTCAAAGGATGCCCACGGGCCCTGGGCACCAGCCCTGGAAGACGCGGAGCCCTTTGAGCCTGCTGGCACCATGCCCGGGGCCTGAGTCAGTCTCCTTCTCGTTGCCCGAGCCCTCCGGGCCACCTGCTCACCGGTCCCGCGGGCGGGCTGGGCCGGGATCGGCCAGACGCCCTCGTCGTGACTATCGCGGCCGTCCAAGCCGGTAGCGGTACCGGGCGCGGAAGTCCATGCGGCAACCTGCTGAAGAGTTGGCCGCAGCTCCGTGCCATACGCGTGCCGGGCACCTGCACCGATGGGCTCCTGCTCAGCCAGATCGTCAGGCACGCACGCGTCAATGATCGCCCGCGCGGCGGCTGTCTATCAAAGCGGCGATAGCTGCGGTGAACTCCTCCCACGCCTTCCAGTCGGCAGTCAGCTGATCCCGGCCTTGCGGGGTGACGCTATAAGTGCGGCGCGTCCGGCCGCTGAAGGCCGACAAGGAACTGCTGACCACCCCCAGGTGCTCCAGGCGGTGCAATGCGGGGTAGACCGCTTGCGCAGAAAACTGGAATTGGCCGCGGCCGGCCTGCTCCAGAGCGTCGATGAGCGCGTAAGCGTGCAACGGGCGGTCCGCCAGTATGGACAGGAGGAGCATGTTGAAAAGGCCCTTCAAGGCCGGTGCCTCCACCTGCATACGCAGAAACGCTACCACTGTCACGAGCGGGCGATAAGCGGATAAAACGGGCGCCGCGGCGCCGTCGGCCGGCGAGGTGGAGGTTTGCCGTCAGGGCCGATGCCGACATGCCGGTCAAAGGCGCTTGACAGCATCTGCTGTGCACCCGGCGCCCAGGCGGCCCGGCGCAGCGAGTACGGAGCACGCCTCCGCCCAGCTGCTGACGTTCGTCTCAGTCAGTGCCGCGTGGCTCTTGCCCAGGCGGGCCGCGCAGCACTGGTGCCGGGCCGCCGCCACTGCGTCCTCGTAGCGGCAAGGCTTCACAGAAAGACGGGCGTGCTCCTGTTGAATCGCGCTTACCCCAGCAGGTGCTGCCCGCTGGGACCGGTGATCTGCAGGAGCACAGTATGGGCGAGGGCCCGGATGCGGGGTGGGAGGGGGACATAGCCGTTCGCGGCGGCGTAGGCCTGGCCGTCGTGGGTGAGCCAGTCCAGCATGCTGACGAGTTTCTGCCCGGTGGCCTGGTTTTGCTGGCGGGTGTAAACGAGCGCCCAGCTGTAGCCGCTGATGGGGTAGCTGTTGGCCCCGGGCTGGTTGACGATGGAGAAGTTGGTCGGGGTGATGGCTGGTTTCTGCGCGGCGTCGGTGGCGACGGTCTGGGTGGACGGGATGACGTAGTTTCCAGCCTGGTTGCGGATGGCGGCGAAGGGCAGGAGCAGGCCCCGGGCATATGCCTGTTCGACATATCCGATGGAGAAGGGAGTCCTAAACACGGTGGCAGCGACGCTGGCGTTGCCTTCGGCGCCTTCCCCGACCGGCCAGTTGAGGATCTTGCCAGTGCCGACCTTGGCCGCCCAGGTGGAGTCGACGCTGGAGAGGTAGTTGCTGAAGATGTAGGTGGTGCCGCTGCCGTCGGAGCGGTGGACGACGGTGATCGGCGCGTCAGGGATTCTGATGCCCGGGTTGAGGGCGGTGATGGCCGGATCATTCCAGTTGGTGATCTGCCCGAGGAAGATACGGGCGAGCACTGGACCGGTCAGGTGCAGCCGGGCGCCCGCCGGGAGGTTCAGGTTGTAGGCCACGCCTTCGCCACCCAGGGCGACGGGCACCTGCGTGACGCGGCCTCCCCGGGCGGCGGATTGCTCGGCAGCGGTCATGGGCACGTCGGAGGCGCCGAAATCGGCCTGCCGGGCGCTGAACGCGGCGATGCCCGCCCCGCTGCCCACGACGGCATAGCTGATGGCCACGCCTGGATGTTGCTGATGGTATTTGGCGAAGGCCACAGCGAAGAACGGCGCGTCGAACGTCGACCCGGCGCCCCTCAGGGTAGGCGTATGGCCGTCGGCGCCGAAGCTAACCGGGGTCGGCGTCGGGCCGCTCGTGGTGGCCGCGGTCGAGGAGCATGCGCCGAGGGCGAGGAGGATGACCGCCGCGGCGGCCCAGATGGTGGGGCGCGGTGCGTGGTGGGGCTGTGGGCCGGGTGGTGCGTTGTGCCCTGACATGGTTGTTCCTCTGCGTGAAGTCTGAGGGGTTAGTGCTGCTGGGCTTGGCGGGTCCAGGCTTGGGCGCCCATCTGGACTGCTTCCCAGGGGCTGCCGAGCGGGGGGGTGTAGGACAGGTCGAGGTCGCTGACCGCGTCGACGGTCATGCTGTGGAAGATCGCGGTGGCGGCGATGTCGATGCGCTTGGCGACCTCGGCGTGCCGGTGCCCGAACAGCTGCATCCCGAGCAGCCGCCCGGTGGCGCGGTCGCCGGTGAAGCGCATCGTGATCCGGTGGGCGCCGGGGTAGTAGGCCTTGTGGTCATCGGCCTGGGAGCCGATGGTGACCGGGTCGAACCCGGCCGCGGCGGCTTCGTGGTCGCGCAGCCCGGTGCGGGCGGCGGCCTGGGTGAAGATCTTCACCACCTGGGTGCCTAGGCTGCCCGCGAACACCCGGTTCCCGCCGAGGGCGTTCTCCCCGGCGACCCGGCCCTGCTTGTGGGCGGTGGTGCCCAGCGGCAGATAGGTCTGGCCGAGCAGCCGGTGGTGGGTGATCACGCAGTCCCCGGCGGCGAACACATCCGGCAGATTGGTCCGCATCCCCCGGTCGACCGCGATCGCGCCCTTGACGCCGAGCGTGGCGCCGGCCCCGGCCGCCAGGGCAGCGTCCGGGCGGACGCCGACCACGACCAGGACCATGTCAGCGACGCGGGTCACAGCCGTCCCGTCGGCCGCGGCGGCCTGCACGTGTAGCCGTCCCGGCTGACCTGTGGTGTTACGGGTGATGACCTGGACGGTGGTATTGGCCAGGACCTCGACGCCATGTGCGGCGAGTTCGGCGTGGACGAGCGCGCCCAGCTCCGGGTCGACGGTGGGCAGCACTTCGGCGAGTTGTTCCATCTGGGTGACCGCCAGCCCGCGGACGGTCAGGGCGTCGGCCATCTCCAGGCCGATGTAGCCGCCGCCGACGATGACCGCGCTGGCCGGTGCGGCGTTTTCGAGGGTGCGGATGACCGCGAAGGTGTCGCCCATCGAGTGCAGCAGGTGCACCCCATCGGCGGCGCCAAGCGCGCCGGGACCGGCCAGGCCGCCGATGGGGGGCCGCACCGGGGCCGCGCCGGTGCCGACGATCAGCTTGTCGTAGGCGAGCAGTTCCTCCTTGCCGTCGGCGCCGGTGAGCAGGAGCTTGCGGGCGGGCACGTCGATACGGCGGGCGGTGGTGTCCAGCCGCAGCCACATCCCGGCCGCTTCCAGGTCGGCGATGGTCCGGTGGGCAAGGTTGCGCCAGTGGGTGACCTCGCCGGAGACGTAGTAGGGGATGCCGCAGATCGAGAAGTTCGGGTAGGCGTCGGCCACCACCACCGTGACCTCACAGCCCGGGTCGAGTTCACGGGCCCGCAGTGCGGCGCTGATGCCTGCGTCACTGCCGCCGATCGCAACCAGATGCATGAGGCCTCCGTTCGGGTAGCAGCTCACCCTGGCCAGTGGCCTTCGGTGGCCTGGCCAGCAGACGGCGGGGCACCGCTGCCTGCCTGGGCGGGCGGATCCGCCCCCCGGGCTGAGCCGGCGTCAGTTTCCGGGTCGGTGCGGCCGCGCAGGTGGGGGAAGATGATGTCGGCTGCCTCCGCTCGCGTCACGCCGGGATAGAGCATCTTGATGACCCCTACTGCGAGGACACCGCCGAGGATCTGGGCGGCGATGAAGCTTGGCGCAGATGAGGGGGCGATCCCCGCGAAGGTGTCAGAGAACATGCGGCCGATGGTGATCGCCGGGTTGGCGAAGCTGGTCGATGAGGTGAAGAAGTACGCCGCCCCGATGTAGGCCCCCACAGCCGCTGGGGTGGCGCGTGAGCGCCCAGTGCGGGCCAGGGCGAAGATCACCAGCAGCAGACCGAGCGTGGCGGTGACCTCGGACAGGAAATGGCCGGGCGATGCGCGGTGCTTGGTTGACAAGCTCACCGCTGCCTTGGCGAACATCAGGTTTGCCAGCACCGCGCCGCCTATGCATCCAGCTACCTGGACCGGGAGGTAGGCGGCCGCTTCGCGCCAGCGCAGCCCGCCGAACGCAGCGTCCACGAAGGACACCACCGGGTTGAAATGCCCGCCGGAAACCGGGCCGAACATCAAGATGATCGCGAACAGCCCAGTCGCGGTCGCCGCAGCGTTCTCCAGCAGCTCCAGGCCTGTATTACCAGGAGACAGCTGCGCAGCGGCGATGCCCGAGCCGATCACCACAGCGGCCAGGAACGCACTGCCCAGCAGCTCGGCCACCAGACGCCGCCACAAGACAACGTCGTTCATCACGCGGCCTGTCCGGCGGTGAAGATGCCACGGCAGAACCTAGCCGCGTCACCGGGACCGGCCACGGCGAGGACCAGGCGGACTTTGGGCATGCTGGGTCCCCGAACCTCCGGTAGATTTATTCACATCGATCCGAAGTTACCGCTATAGATCGACGAATGTCAATGGGAGGCTTGGATGCCCGCGGCGCGCACCACGACGACCCTTCAGCTCATCGACGAGGCGCTGTGCGGGCCGCCGCTCACCGAGGTGACGCTGTCCGAGAGCGACTCGGTGGCCCTTGCAGCCGTGCTAGCTGCCCTGGCCGACCCGGTGCGGCTGCGGCTGATATCGATCCTCGCCGCGCAGGGCGAGGTGTGCAGCTGCCACCTCCAGGAGCCCCTCGGCAAGAGCCAGCCCACCATCTCCCACCACACCCGGGTCCTGGCCCAGGCCGGGCTCATCGAGGGCGAGAAACGCGGGAAATGGACGTGGTGGCGGATCGTCCCCGGACGCCTCGCCTCGGTCCGCGAAGCGCTCGGCGGCAGCTAAGGCTGGCCAGGGACCGGTCAAGACGAGCAGGGCGGTGCCGGTGAACCTGGCCAGCAGCCGCCTGCCAGCATCAGCGGTCAGGTGGCGGCGGGCTTGACGGCCCGGATGATGGCCGAATGCATGCCGGGTGCCGCCTCGGTGGTAAAGGTGACCGAAGCGCCGGTGAACCCGGCCGCAGCGAGCCCCGCGAGGTACTCGGTGCGGGACAGGGCGCCGGCGATGCACCCAACGTAGGAGCCAGCGGCGGCGCGGCCGGCGGCCGTGAGGTGGTCCCCGGCGACCACGTCGGTGATGCCGATCCGCCCGCCGGGGACAAGGACGCGGAACATCTCGGCGAGCACGGCGGGCTTGTCGGTGGATAGGTTGATGACGCAGTTGGAGATGACCACGTCCACGGACGCATCAGGCAGTGGCAGGTTTTCGATCTCGCCCTTGAGGAATTCGACGTTGGCCGCTCCGGCCTTGGCGGCGTTGGCGCGGGCGAGGGTCAGCATCTCGTCGGTCATATCGACGCCGTAGGCGAACCCGGACGGGCCGACCCGGCGGGCCGACAGCAGCACGTCGATGCCGCCGCCCGAGCCCAGGTCCAGGACCCGCTCTCCCTCGTGCAGGTCGGCGACCGCCAGCGGGTTGCCGCAGCCCAGGCTGGCCAGGACCGCCTCTTCGGGCAGCCCGTCGGTCTCCCCCTCGCGATACAGATGCTCGCTGAAGCCGCCGACCGCCTCCGCAGACCCCGCGCCACAGCACGAGTCAGTGGCCGAGCTGCCGCAGCACGAGGCGGAGATGCCGGCCTTCGGCTCCAGGACCGCGCGGGCAGCTGCGGCGTACCGGGACCGGACCTCCTCACGCAGGTCAGTGCTCGACTGGTCACTCATCACGATCACCCCTGGGCATAGATATCTATCTATGTTCACTATGCCCAAGAGATAGACAGTTGTCAATATCTAACGCATACTGGTCATGTGAGCATCATCAACATTCGGAACCGGCCGGCCCTGCCGCCGGCCGAGGTCTGCTGCGCGCCGCTGCTGCGCGAGCCGATCACCGCCAGCCAGGCCGGCGACCTCGCCCGGCTGCTCAAGGCACTGGCCGATCCCACCCGGCTGCGGCTGGTCTCCATGGTCGCCGCGCACGAGGGCGGCGAGGCCTGTGTCTGCGACCTCACCGAGCCACTCGGCCTGACCCAGCCGACCATCTCCCACCACCTCAAGATCCTGGTCGAGGCTGGGATCTTCACCCGCGACAAGCGCGGCGTCTGGGCCTACTACTCGCTCGTACCGTCAGCCATGGACGCACTTTCAGCGGTGCTGAGCACGACCGCCAACGCCGAAGATCACGTGCCTACAGCAAGCTCGCGGCCAGCAGCAGGGCGGCCGAGCCGGCCAGCAGCACCGGGCAGATCTTGAACCAGACCACGGGGGTGCGCGCGCCCGTCAGCGCGGTCAGCGTCGCCAGGGCAACCAGCAGCCCAGCAGCGACCCGGTAGACCCACACGCGGGCACCGGTATCGGTCCCGCCGGCCGCGGTTACTACGATCACCATGGCGGCAATCCCCCACATGGTGAACGCTTCGGCCAGCCACTCCTGCACGACGATGCGCCGGTTATCGGTGGTGATTGGCGCAAAGCCAGCAAGAACCTGGCGGGTGGGCACCGCATGCGCCACCCCCCACACAGCGACGATCGCCCCCGCGAGGTAGGCGAGCAGGCCAGCCACACCCCGATGATCACCGTGATCACTCCCGCCAGCCAGGGCCGTTAGTCACCGCCCATGCTCCCGATCCCGGAGCACAAAATCCCCGGCCCGCGCGCAGCGGGCACATCGGCCACGGCTCGGCGGCGCCCAGATCGGCGGCTGCCGCTGGCGGTATCCCACGCACCTGGGATAGCAGAGCGGCGGGCGGGCTGGAAGCCTGGGCGCAGCGGCTCGCCAGGGAAGGCGGGGGTGGCGGGTTCGGTGCGGCAATCGGGCCAGCAGCGTGCCACGTGCCCGCAGCAGGGCGGCGAGGGGTAGCCGCGGTCACTCACGGAAGATCAAGTTAGTCGGCGCAGGTCACGGCATCGGCAGGTCAGGCGCGACCAGCGAAACCGGCTTCCCAAGCTGATTGTCCGGCTCCGCAGATCGTCAGCGAGCCCACGCCCGCTGCATGCTGAGCGAGGGCTAGCGATGGGGGTTCGCGACGACCGTGCCACAGACGTGCCACGGCGGGCGCCGACACGCAGTGGCATGAGGGGCTCACGGTGCAGTTCGGGATCATCCAACGTGCGAAAGCCCCGTTCGCCGTCATGCCGACCGGGTACTCCTTAGCCTCGATCCACCGCATGAATAGCGTTCGAGTGCGGCGCGTCAACGCGAAAGGTGCCCCTTGACCAGGGACGATGGGAGTTACTGAAGCTTCCATCAACTGGTTCGAAGGAGCACCTGTCAAGTGCGATTGTTGCATGAGCTGGCGAAGATCCACGCGAGGTTTGACGACCCGAATCTGGTGTCGCGGGCGGGCCTGGTCCCGGTGGTGGCCCTGGCCCAGCGGGCGGGCCTGGCGGGCCTGGTGGAAGAGCATGTCCGGATCGGCCGCCGGTGCGGGGTGAACGCCCAGGTGAAGGTGCCCTGTCTGGTGGCCGGGATGATCGGCGGGGCGGACAGCATCGATGACATGGACTTGCTGCGGCACGGCGCCATGCCGGCGCTGTTTGGCGGGGTGCGGGCGCCGTCTACGCTGGGGTCGTTCCTGCGCTCGTTCACCTGGGGGAATGTGCTGCAGCTGGAGCAGGTGAGCCGACTGGTGCTGGCGGAACTGGCACGCCGCACCCCGCTGCTGCCCGGCAAGGACACCCTCGCCTTCATCGACGTTGACTCGATGCAGAAACGGGTCTATGGCCGCAAGAAGCAGGGCGCGGCGTTCGGCCACACCAAGATCCAGGGCAAGAGCCTGCTGGTACGGGGGCTGAACGCGCTGGCAGCCACCATCACCACCCCGCTGGCCGCGCCGGTGGTCGCGGCCACCCGGCTGCGCGGCGGCAACGCCGCTTCGGCCCGCGGTGCCGCCAGATTCGCCGCCCAAGCCATAGGCACTGCCCGCGCCGTCGGGTGCAGCGGGACGCTGGTGGTGCGCGGGGACTCGGCGTTTTACTCCGCGGCGTTCACCGGGGCGGTGCGCCGGGCTGGCGCGTTCTTCTCAGTCACCGTGCGGCTGGACCCCAAGGTCAAGGCGGCGATCGCCGCCATCAGCGAGACCGCCTGGACGCCGATCCGCTACCCCCGCGCGATCTGGGATGACCAGCTGCGGGCCTGGGTTTCCGACGCTGAGGTGGCCGAGGTGGAATACACCGCCTTCACCTCGAAGAAAGGGCAGGCTCTCACCGCCCGGCTGATCGTCCGCCGGGTGAAAGACCTCAACCGCGAGGCCGCCCAGGGCCAGGACGAGCTGTTCTGCGTCTGGCGCTACCACGCCGTGTTCACCGATTCCCCGTTCCAGACCATCCAGGCCGAGGAGCACCACCGTGACCACGCGGTAGTCGAGCAGGTCTTCGCGGACTGGACCGACGGGCCCTTGGCCCATCTCCCCTCAGGCTGTTTTCCCGCGAACTCCGCCTGGCTTGCCTGCGCTGCCATGGCGCACAACCTGCTGCGCGCCGCCGGGTCCCTGGCCAGCCTCGCCTACGCCAAGGCCAGGGGCGCCACGCTGCGCCGCGACCTGATCGACGTCGCCGCCCGGATCGCCCGCCACGGCCGCGGCGAGATCACCTTGCACCTGCCCGACGGCTGGCACCGCGAGCAGGACTGGATGAACCTGTTCGAAGCCACCACCGGGCCGCCATCCGCCCGGGCGGCCTGACCAGCCCAGAGCAGGTCATCGCGCCCCACGGCCCCCAGGCCAACCCCGGCAGACCGCCACCAAGATCCCCCGGCCGGCACCTGTGGACAAGCCGCAGAAAGGTGAGCGGCAGGAAACCCACGCCCGCCACCATCCCCAAGATCAGAATCTTCGTCCCGCGCCCGCAAAACGATCGTCCGAATTCACGCGGTGGATCGAGGCTTAGCAGTAGATCGTGTCCGCGTTCACGATGCGCCAGCCAGGCTCGCCCATAGGTAGCGGATGCCGATGGCTACGATGACGAGCGCCAGCAGGCGCCGGATGATGGTTTCCGGCAGCCGGGCGTGCAGGCGGGCGCCGGTGTATCCGCCTGCCAGCCCGCCGATTCCTAGCGCGATTCCGGTCGGCCAGTTCGGTGCGATGCTGCCGTGGTGGTGAACCGATAAGATGGAAAACGTCACTACGCCTGCGAGTGAGGTGGCGAAGGTGGAGCTGAGCGCTGCGGGTGCGACTTGTGATGTGGGCTGGCCGTCGGCGATCAGGATGGGGGCGAGGATCGAGCCACCGCCGATGCCGTAGATGCCGCCGACGCAGCCGGCGGCGGCCGCGATGATGCCGACGGCCACGCGGGGCAGCCGTGCCCGGCGGGTGGTGCTGGCCGGGGCCGCGTGGGTGAGCGCGAGCCAGCCGCCGAGCGGGATGAGGACGGCCGCGACGACCAGGTCGAAGACGACGGGGCCGGGCAGCAGGTAGACGCGGATGATGGAGCCGGCGATGACGCCGGGCAGCGTCCCGGCCAGCAGTACCCAGGTGAGGGTTCCGCCGGTCTGGCCCTGCCGCCGGTAGCGCCAGATGGCGCCGGGGGTGGCTACCACGTTGTAGAGCAGGTTCGTTGGCGTCACCGATGGGCTGGGCGTGCCGAGCACGCTGACCTGGAAGGGCAGCAGCAGGACCGCGCCGGAGACCCCCACCGGGGTGGTGATCGCAGCGATGGCGAACGCCGCCACCAGGGCCACGACCTCAATCCAGACACCGCTGAGCACCCGGGCAAATCTACCGGCGCCCGGGCAAGCCGGTCAGGCCAGCATTTCCACCAGGCCGGCGACGGTGGCGAGTGCCGGACAGGAACTCACATCTGCCCTCAGCTCCAAACGGGCGCGGTGGGCCGCGGTTACCTCCAGCAGGCACTCGCTCCTGGCAGGATGCGAGGCGCTGACCACGGTGCCGCCACCGTCCATGACCGCCCAGAGCCGGCCCCGAGCACCTCCTCGCTAGCGACGGCAAGTTGACCGGCCGCCCCATGCGCGGCTGACTTCAACGGGTAACCCCAGCAAACCCGGACCGTCTCCACAACCCCATTCTGGTATGAAACCCAGCTCTGCCAGGCGCGCGCTCATCGGCTTAGCAGGCGTCAGACAGCCGAGCCTGCAGGCGCGCAGATCGCCCGGATCTGTGTCCATCAAGGACGGCGCCAGCACACGCCAGTCGCCCGCCCAGAACGGCGGTTCAGGCGCGTCAAGCGCACAAGCCCTGTCACAGTGCGTGACGCCTGTGCAGGCTGCCGGGACCGGCGGGTGCGGGACAGTCCTGGTTCTCCGGCCGCACTGGCCGGGCTGGTGATCGTCAGCCGCCAGCGCTCCTCGTCCAGCCGCGCGCTGTCTGGGTGAGCTCGCGGAATCCGGCGCCGCGCAGGTCGGTATGACGCCGAACAGGGTCGCGAGCAGGGCCCGATCCGCCCAGTTCAGCTTCGGGCGGCACGCCTGGTGGCGCTTCAGGACGGTGACCTGGTGGCGCAGCAGCAAAATCTCGGCGGTCTTCCATGTCTCCTCGCGCCCGGACAGCCACAGCCACGTGATCACCCGCGTGATCAGGAGGAAGACAACCGCAGGCACATGACCGGTGATCAACACGGCCGGGCCGCTGACACCGCAACTCTGCTGTTCACAGCCACGGATGGCATTCTCGGCACGCACAGGGTTGCCCAGGGCCTCGCTCGCGCGCAGAGGCCTTACACCAGCCGGCTGCGGGCCTCGGCTATCTTGGCCCTGAGTGCGTCCCTCTCCGCCGCCTGGGGCTTTGCTGCGGACCGCCTGAATTTGTCGGTTTCCCCGTGCAGGTCCAGGATTTGTACGGCGCCATTCAGGCGGTTCCGGGCGCTAGCCGGGTTCCACGCCTCCAGGCGCTCGGCCTCAAGGATGAGATGCCGGGCATGGCTGAGAGTCCGCTGCCCGTCCCGGGTGAATTGCTTGGCTACCTTGTCGTCCTCCATGCCGCCATCCTCTCGCTCATGTGTCCGCCCTGGCGTTTAGGTGCCGTCTTCGCCGTGGGTGGTGTAGCCGGCCGTGACTAGCGTGGGGTCGAACGGTTCGCCGCAGACGGCGCCCGCCCGCGGCTCGGCTGGAGGCAGGTACCGGAGCCATGCATCGTGCAGGTCCTCGCGCCGGTAGCCCTTGCGGACCTTTTCCTCGCCGTTGACGTCGGCCCGGATGTCGCGCGGCCTGACGTCGTAGTCGCGCAGGAACCTGGAGAGCCGGCGCGAATCGAGCGCCTCGTCCAGCTCGTTGAGGGCTAGGAGGATCGCCTCGGTGTGCATTCCTTCGGTGCCTGTACAGCTTCAAAACCCGTCGCACGGTACCTGAACTGGGATTTCATGGGATCAGCTAGGCCGCTGTGGGTGCCGAAACCTCGTCCACGTCATGCGACCAGGCGATATTCGCTGATCAGGCCACCGGCGCGAGTGTGTCTTCGGAGGCGGTACTGCTCGAGATCGACCGGTTCGGGTAGCGGTTTCAGCGGCGCGGCGCCGTGCAGGGAGCGGTGAGGGCGGTGCTGGTTGTGGTGGGTCTCGTAATCGCGCGAGATCCGTCGCAGATGGTTCTGGTTCCAGATCAGGGTGCGGTCTAGGAGCTCGCGTCGGCATCCCCCCGATCGAGCGCTCGGCTATCGCGTTCATGCGGGGCGTCGCCACGTTGCACAGCACGGTCCGGATGTCAGCGTCGGCTAGGGCCGCATCGAATGCGGCGGTGAAGTTCGATCCGCAGTCGCGGATCATGAACTTCATCCGGTCTGCCTGCCCGCCGAGGTCCATGAGCAGGTTGCGGGCCTGCTGGGCGGTCCGCTCCCCGGTGGGATGGGGCGTGACGCCGAGGATGCGGATGCGCCGCGTCGCGTGCTCGATCACGGCCAGGACGTAGGCCTGGGTGCCGTCGAGCAGGTCGATCGTGAAGAAGTCGCACGCCAGGATCGCCCCGGCCTGAGAACGCAGGAACTGCGACCAGGTTGGCCCGGTCCGTCGCGGCGCGGGGCCGGTGCCGTTGGTCTTGAGGATCTCCCATACGGTCGACGCGGCGACCTTGACTCCAGGCCGGCCAGTTCTCCGTGGATCCTGCGGTACCCCCATTCGGGGTTCTCCCGCGCCAGCCGTAGGACCAGGGCCTTGATGTTCCTGCGGGTCGCCGGGCGGCCGGACCTGCCGCGCATGGACCGCGCCGCCCAGCGGCGCTCGACGATGTCGCGGTGCCAGCGCAGGATCGTGTCCGGGGTGACCAGCAGCCGCGGCTCCTGGTGACGCGCTTTCGGTATCACGCCGAACAGTGCCGCGAGCAGGGCCCGGTCCGCCCAGTTCCGCTTCGGGCGGCGCGCCTGATGGCGCTGCAGGACGGTCAGCTGGCAGCGCAGGATCAGGATCTCGGCGGCCTTCCACGCCTCCTCACGCCGGGACAGCCGCAGCGAAGTGATCACCCGCGTGATCAGGAGGAAGACGAACCGCAGGCACATGACCGCTGATCATCACGGCCGGGCCGCCGGTACCGCAACTCTGCTGCTCACAACCTTGGATGGGATTCTCGGCACGCACAGGGTCAGTTCATCATCATGTGCGGCGCGGCGTGCAGGCCCGGGGCGAGCCAGGGGAGCCAGATCGTGGCCACCGCCAGGGCCAGCGCGGCGGCGCCCGCGAGCCGACCGGCCGCGGGGCCCCATCGCCAGAGTTTCTCGATCAGCACCAGCGCGGCCACGCCGACCATCGCTGCCACGTTCATCACGCCCACCGCGATCAGGATCACCATCAGGCCCCAGCAGCAGCCCAGGCAGTATCCGCCGTGATGGGCGCCGACGCGCAGGTCGCGGGACCGGCCGCGGTAGGAGCCGTAGTGCAGGAGCAGCCCCAGCGGGGAGCGGCAATGCGCGAGGCAGCGGTCCTTCAGGGGGCTCAGCTGGTAGATCCCGCAAACGGCGAAGACCGCCACCGCCATGACGTGTGCGGCGCTGGGATGCTCCCCGGTCAGCCAGCCGGCCAGCCAGGCCAGCCCGTAGGCGTGCACGCCCGCCGCCGCCCAGACCGCGAGATAGCCCACCACCAGCCCGGCGATCCTTATCGCCCGCCTGCCTTGGATGGTCCTGGTGTACAGCGAGGCCACCGGCGACACCGACGGGAGCATCATGGCGGCCATCATCAGCGTCCATACCGGCACGAACGCGGCCAGGCCCAGGCCCATCGTGCCCGTCATCGCGGCCATCCCGCGGGCGAGCGCAACGGTCGCAGCCCAGGCACCCGCCGCCAGGATCAGCAGGAACGCGACCTCACGGGTCGCCAGGCCGGGCCGTAGCCGGGCGAGCCCGGAGGAGCTGCTCACCCGGCCCAGGAGAACGGCGCGGAAAAGCCGCTCTGCCCCTCGCGCCCCCACTCGATCCCGAACGTCGACAGGTGCGCGGCATTAGCCGGGGCGACCGTCAGCCTCGTATTCGACGGATGGAGCACATTCGTCAGCTGGACCGGATCGTGGCCTTCGATGGCGACGAAATCCTCCACGCCCACATCGGCCGCATCGCCGATCCGGACATGGTGGCCCCGACCGCCCTCACTGTAGGTGATGGGCGCCTTTTCCACCCCGAGCATTTCGCCGATCAGCGGGCCGAGCATCGCCGGCGGCCCGCCGAGCTGCCCGGACAGGACCGCCCCGAGCTGGGCGGCCTGGCTGTCGGAGGCGGCGTCGTCCAGGTAGACCCCCACCCGCCAGTTGCCCTCGGCCATCACCGGCGGCGTGTCCAGGAACAGGGCGAAACTCAGGCCGCTGACGTCCACGCCATCAACCTCGCCGGACTCCACGTGATAGGCCAGCAGCGCCCGGCACCGGTCCAGGGTCGCCTTCGCCGTGAACGCCGACCAGGTGCACGGGCAGACCGCATCACACGAACATGACTCGAAATACGTCCCATCAAGCCGCCAAGCCATAGCCCCTCCTTCATCGCGCAACTCGTCCCCCGACAAGGCTGGCGCGCGCGGCAGTGATCGTCAAGACACAAGATCCATCCGAGGGCTGCACCCGGCAGCGGCTCTTACGCCAGTTAGGCAGGCGGCTCGGGCGCGGTCCGTCCGGCGATGGCCGGGCTCAGCTGCTCGCTGGTATCCCGGCGGGCGGCTGCGCCTGAAGGCCTTTGAAGGACTCCACCGCCTCCGCGGACCATCCCGAGAATCCCACGCCCACATCCTAAGGGCGAGTCACCAGGGTGATCTGTGCCCAGCGATCCGCTCGCCGACGGGGCTGGTCGTTTCCCGGTCATGCCGATGTGCGTTAGTTGCTCCTGGGCGACGGCCTTGGAATGCTTCGCACATGTCTTCCCTTCCGGCGACCTTCGCCGAGGACGTCATCGATCAGCCAGCCCGGGCCCAGTTCGAGGTGTTCCTGGACGAGCACCGCGGTGCGCTCAATGGCTGCCTGGACGGGCTGACCGAGGAGCAGGCACGCCGATCATTGGTACCCTCCCGGACCACGCTGCTGGGTCTGGTGAAGCACGCGGCCTTCGCCGAGAGAGTCTGGTTCGACGAAGCCGTCACCTGCCGCTCACGCGCCGAGATTGGCATCCCCGCGACGCCAGACGAATCGTTCATCCTCGATGACCACGACACCATCGCCACCGTCCAGCGAGCACACCGCGAGGCATGCGAGGCATCACGCCGCGCGACATCCTCCCTCGGGCTAGACGACATGGTCCACGGCAACCGGCGCGGCCCGCTCCCGCTGCGCTGGGTGTACCTCCACATGCTGCGCGAGGTCGCTCAGCACTGCGGGCACGCAGACATCCTGCGCGAGCAGCTCCTCAACCAGTAACGCGCCGACGTCCGCTTCTGGTTGATATGCAGGTGATCGTGAAGCTCCAGGACCAGGAGCTCTGCGCCTCGATCACCTGCATATCAACCACGTCACACCCGAGATGACACTGCGCTATGCCACCCTCGCCTCACCGGCCCTGCGCTCTGCCTACGACCAGGCCATCGGCAAGGTGCGCAAGGCCCTGCCCATCGCGCCCGCCGGCCGGCCGATCGTGCCAGCCAAGGTGGACTGGATCGCCTCGGAATTCCCCAAGACCCGCGTGGCCCACGGCTGCTGCTCCCGCCACCTCGCCGCGGGCCCCTGCCCCTACGCCAACATCTGCGAGACCTGCGACAACTTCGTTCCCGGCCCCGAGCACCTGCCCGTTCTGCGTGACCAGCTCTCCGACCTGCGCCAGCTACGCGCCGACGCCGGGCAGCGCGGCTGGGACGGCGAGGCCAAGCGGCACAGCCGTGTCATCAGCGCGCTGGAACACCACTGCAGCCGCCTCGAAAACACGCCCGTCATCCCAGATTCACCTTGACAACATCACGATGGCCGGTTCATCGAGCGAACCTTCGGCGAGACCCGCCGCCGCACCAAGGTCATCGGCCGGCTCCCTGGCGAGACCAGCTGCCTGACCCTGGTCTGGGCCGTGCTCGACCGGGCCTCGGCCGGCTGGCGCCGCGTGAACGTGACCTCAGATGGACTTCGGCTCCTGCAGGACCTGCGCCGCTCGCTGCTCGAACCACCCCGCCAGCTCCGGCCACGCACCGTCACTGTGACCCAGCCAGATGATCAACCCGAAACTGTCAGCACCGTCGCCTGACCTGATCATGAAACCGGGAACCACGGGTTTCCGCACCCCCACAAGCGGCAGGAAGGAGGCGCCGGCGATCGGCCAGGTTGCTGCGAGTGCGGTTCGGATGTGCGGCCATGCTGGCAGACGCCCGCCCTCCGCCTGCTCACCCAGGAGCTCGGCGTACTGCTCAGCGATCAGTACCCGGCCAGCGTGACCACGACCGCGGCCACCGGTGCCCGGATCGGCAGGTGGCCTGCGGCGGCAGGCTCCGACGCGGAGAGTAAGTGCGGCTAACGGGGCTGCCTGAGCATGGAGATGATCGGGGGACTGTCACCGGCCTGCCACTGCCCGGCCACGTCAAATCCATGACGCTCGTAGAAGGGCACGTTCCTCGGATTGGTCGAGTCGAGATACGCGGGCAAGTGGTCCCGGTCCACGACTTCCAGGCAGGGCGTCATGAGCTGGGATCCGAGGCCTTGTCCCTGTAGTACGCAGTTGACGCCGAACCACGGCAGATACCAGTGCGGCATTGCCGGGTGGGCCTCCTCCATTTGACCGAATACCCCCAGCAGGTCATTGAACTTCTGGGAGCCGACGGTGACCTGGAACAAGGCCACCGTGGCGTCGCCGCCGGGTTCGATTCCTGGCGGCAGCCACAGCGCGACCGCGGCGAAGTCACCGAGTCGCCAGACACCGCCTTGACCGAAGGCGACCCCGCCGAAGGCCTGCAACGCCTCGGGAAAGCGGCTCAGGTACTGGCTGGCTTCGGGGTAGATCCAGCGGACGAAGGGGTCCGCCGTGAACGCAAGAACGAGAGTCCCGATGGCACGCTCGCGCTCGACCTCGCTCACACCCGCGAACTCCACGTCCATGTCGTACCTCTCTCCGGATCGGCCAGGGCGGTACCCGACCCAGATGGCTGGCCGACGGCCACCCGGCCACAATGCCGGACACCGGAACAGCAGCGTGCGGCGCTGCTGGCACCTATGGCCGGCGATTACCGGGCCGACACTACCTCCGGTCTGGGCCGTGCCCCACCGCGCCACGGCCGGCTGGCGCGGCGTGAACGTGACCTCACACAGCCTGCGGCTCCTGCAGGACCTGCGCCGCTCGCTGCTCGAACCACCCCGCCCGTGGGGTGCAGAAATGCGATCGGACCTCGCATCGATCATCGGCGGCTGTTCGGGATCATGGTCTGATGATGCTGTCTTCCTGTATCTGCTCGCGTGCCGGCTGATGGCCCTACTGACCTGGCGATCCCGCAGCGACACCGCCAAGAAACCCGAGATTCTCGTGCTGCAACATCAGGTCGCGGTGCTACGCCGCCAGGTGAAGCGGGTCGAGTACCGGCCGGCGGACCGGGCGCTGCCCGCCTTGCTGAGCCGGGTGCTGCCCCGGTCGGCGTGGCGGTCGTTCCTGGTCACGCCAGAGACGTTGCTGCGCTGGCATCGGGCGCTGCTCACCCGGAAATGGACCCAGCCGCGCAGCCCCGGCCGCCCGCCGCTGCCGCCGGGCACGGTCGAGTTGATCGTGCGGCTGGCGCGGGAGAATCCGAGTGGGGCTACCAGCGTCTGCAAGGTGAGCTCCGCAAGCTCGGGATCGCCGTGTCGGCGACGAGTATCCGCGCCGTGCTGCGGCGCCATCACCTGCCGCCGGCACCGCGACGGGCATCGGCGACCTGGCGGGCGTTCCTGCGCGCGCAGGCTGCCGGCATCCTCACCACCGACTTCTTCACCGTCGAGACGGTGCTGCTCAAGACGCTGTACGTCCTGTTCGTGATCGACGTCGGCACCCGCCGGGTACGCCTGGCCGGCGTCACCGGCCATCGGAACGGGCCGTGGATGACTCAGCAGGCTCGGGAGCTGTCGATGGCGGAGGACGGGCGCGCGCCACGGTTCCTCATCCGCGACCGGGACACCAAGTTCGTCGCCGGCTTCGACACCGTGTTCACCGCCGATGGCACCGACATCATCCGGACCCCTATCGCAGCGCCGAACGCGAACGCGTACGCCGAGCGATGGGTGTCCAGCGCACGCTCCGAGTGCCTGGACTGGCTCCTGATCCGCAGCGAACGGCACCTCGTCCGCGTTATCGCCGAGTACATCGAGCACTACAACCACGCCCGGCCGCATCGCAGCCGCGACCTTCGACCGCCGTGCTCGAGCGCTGTGGTCCTCCACCGCCTGCGGCAGCTCAGCGCATTCGTCGCCGGGACCGGCTCGGCGGACTGATCCACGAATACGACAATCGAATACTTGCACCCCACGCCCGCTGCTGGTTAACCGAGACCCGGTCTTGGGGCAGAAATCCCAGCTCAGGCACGGATGGCATGGTTTCCGGCACCCACAGGATGCCAGCAATAGTCCGGGATGGAGCTGGATCGACGTGGGTTCAGGAGCACGCACGGCCGCCACGATGATGTGGCTGCCGGCCCCGCGCAAGTGTCGTTCCCTGCCACCGTGGATGCTGCCATATGTGGCTACGCGCAGCGGCTCGCCCCGGCCACGGACGTGTCGGCTGGGTGCACTGGATCGGGGCAGGATCCAGGCCCTTGCTTGCCGCGGGTTCTCCTCGCTGAGCGAGTTGTCACAGGTATTGGCCGGTCGCTGCACTGTCTGTCTGTGACACCCGCACCGATACCACGTTGGCCAGGTTGATGATCACGCCATTCTCGTCGGGCTGGCGGTCATACCTGGCATGGGCCAGGACCAGACTGCGCCGCTCGTCCAGCGCACGGGCGATCGCATCGAGCGCCTCGCGTTCCCCGGCAAAATCCTCGCATACCACGGAAACATCTTCACCGCCCACCGGGTGGAATCGCATGATCAGCACGATGTTGTCAGGCACCGTCGGCCCCCTTCCCGCGAGAACCCGGAAGAACGCCCGCTCAGCGCCAGACGCTGTGCCCAGGAGCATTCATCCGGCTGGGTCGCTGTGGATCCGGGCACTGTCAATTGTGCCTCGCCTGCGGCCGGGTGACGAGGATGAGTGGGTGGCGAATGGTGCTGCCAGAACATCCTCCATGCGTCCATATCTGAACGCGCCGGGGCCGGCCGGAGTGACAACCGCCGGGGGGCAGCACGCACACCCTCCAGCCGTTACCTGACAAGAGCACATGCGCTCGCCGACTCGATACGGCGTCGGTCTGGTTGACGTGTCCCGTCCGGCGCTTCTGGCCGGGTAGTTCTGTGCGCAGGCGCTGCTAGCTACGCCCTGGCCCTTCGAGGAGACCGTGCATCGCTTCCCATACGGCAGGGTGGCTGAGCAGATCGACATGATGGATCCCGCCCAGCCCACGGCCTGACTCCAGGCGGAAGCCGATGTGCTGTATGCCGCCCCGCCTGCCGTGCGCGCTGGCCGGCTGGACGAGCAGGTCACCAACCACCGTGCCGGCCTTGCTGCCTGGATCGGCGGTGACCGTGGCACTGATCACGCAGTGGTTCGCCCCGGCGAGCAGCGGCGCGTCGTGCCGGTGATCGCGCAGGCAGCTGTCCAGGTCACAGCCGGCCCAGTCGTCGTCGAGCACGTAGCCGTACCGCAGATCCTTGATGCCAGCGCTCGAACCGTTGATCATCGTCACGAACGGCCTAGTTTCGGCCGCCTTGCCCAGAGCCCAGCCGGCGAACCCGGCCGCGCGGGCAAGCGGGGCACCCAGGTGCGGCGAACCGATGTAGAACACGTGACGGACCCGCGGCGCCCATGCCGCAGACGCTTGCTGACCATAATGGCAGGCGCTGCGGATGACCAGGCCACCCATGGAGTGGCCGACAAGCAGGAGTTCGCCTACCTGCTCCGGCCATGCCGCCGTCAGGCCGTCGAGCAGCGCGGCCAGGTCGCGGCCATTGCCCGACACGTGCCGGCCGGTGTTGTAACGGACGTAGACCGGTGTGTACCCAAATTCCGCCCGCAACCGCTCGCCGTAAGGCACTCGCTGATCGTCATCACTGCGCCACCGCCACAAGTCCTCATTGGCGCCCAGGCCGTGAACGAAGACCGCCAGCCGGGAGGTGGCGTGCGGGAACGCCGCCGCCAGCTCCCCGGCGGTCAGGTCAACATCGCGCCCGCCCGCCCGCACACTCATGCCGATGGTGAGCGCGGCCATGTCGGGCCCGAGCCGATCGCCGGTCAAGGCGTTGAGCGCGGAAAGGGCAAGGTTCCCAGCCGGCGTGCCAGCCACACTGCCCACCGGTCCGCCGCTGGCGCCGATCTGCGCCGCTACCTCACCGCTCACCACGCCTGCCACCACGCCGCTGCCCCGGATCGTGAGGTAGACGCCGGTGGCGATGGTGTCGTGGACGACCCGCACCGGGGCGCCCGCCACCCGCAGCTGGCCGAAAACGCGGCCAGCGACAGCCCGGTGGACCTGCTCAACACGGCTCGTCAGCCCGGCGACGGCGTACCCGCCCAGCCGGCCCGCAGCCCGCAACTCCGCTGGCGTCACCAGGCACCTCCGAAAACGGCCCAAGAACACTCCCTCGATTACAACCCCGGCGCTTGCTTGAAACCAAGCACCTGCGAGCACGAGAGCGCGGCAGGACCCAGGCGGCCCCGTGACGGGTCCGGCGGACCACCCGATTGCCAATCTCGATCTTTTCGGAGTTGCTCTCAGGCGTTCGCCACGACGGGCCGGTTGCGGCTGTGGTTCAGCTCGCGAGTTCGGCGCTGGCGCGTTCGGTCACGGTGGCGAGCACGCGGTGGGCGGTGGTCAGATCTTCGGCCGGAAGTCCGCCTTAGAGGCGCTGGGGCGACGGGGACCGTGACCGCGGGACGGCACTTCGGGTGCGGCGCGTTGTCACCCCCCGGGACGAGTTGTCCAGGCGCCTGGGAAGGACGGGGGGCTGGCGCTGGGCCGGCGGCCCTGATTGCCTGATTGGTGCTGATTGACACTGTCCCCTGACTGCGGTGAGTGTCAGGCTGGGTGGTCGTCTCGTGGTCTGAGGAGGTGCCGGTGAACGGTTTCGCGTTTGCGTACGAGGGTTTCGATCCGGCCGGGGAGGGGCTGCGTGAGGCGCTGACCTCGACGGGCAACGGTTTCCTGTGCGCACGGGGTGCCGCGGAGTGGGACGACGACGACGGCGTGCACTACCCGGGCACGTATGCGCATGGTGTCTACAACCGCGAGACGACGATCCTCGGCGGTCGTCCGGTGCTCAACGAGGACCTGGTGAACCTGCCGAACTGGCTGGTGCTCAAGCTGCGTATCGAGGGCGGTGACGCCTTCCGGCTCGGCGATGTGGAGTTGCTCGACTATCGCCACGAGTTCGACATCCGCAACGCGATGGTCATCCGCGAGTTGCGTTTCCGCGACCGCGCTGGCCGTGAGACGAGGCTGCGCAGCCGGCGGTTTGTGAGCATGGCCGACGTGCACCACGGCGGCATCGAGTGGACGCTCACGCCGCAGAACTGGTCGGGCCGCGTCGAGGTCGTCTCCGCGCTCGACGGGCGTGTCGC
The DNA here is from genome assembly GCA_963741615.1 of uncultured Actinomycetes bacterium. GTDB lineage: Bacteria > Actinomycetota > Actinomycetes > Streptosporangiales > Streptosporangiaceae > UBA9676. The sequence goes on along the minus strand of CAVUIU010000029.1, from coordinate 16,185 downwards.
CAACAACGGCGTGGCACGCTACGGGCAGCTCGAGGGCCGGCACCTGGATCCGGTGGGCCCGAGGACGTTTGGGTCCGAGGTGATCGCGTTGAAGGTCCAGACGCGGCAATCGAACCTGTACATCAGTCAGGCGGCACGCACCCGTGTCTTTGACGGCTACGGCCCGCTTGCCGTCGAACGCGGCCTCTACCAGATGGAGGACTACATCCAGCAGGTCCTCGCGTTCGACGTCGGGCGTGGGGCCGCGGTGCGGGTCGAGAAGATGGTGGCCTTCTACACGTCGCGTGACCGCGCGATCAGCGACACGCTGGTCAAGGCGGGGACGTCGGCGCTGCGGTACGCCGACTTCGGCGAGGCGTTCGAGCGCCACGCCTTGGCCTGGGACGAGCTGTGGCACGAGTGCGACGTGCGCGTGCCCGGTGACGACCGGGTGCAGCTCCTGCTGCGGCTGCACATCTGCCACATCCTCCAGGTCTGCTGCCGCAACACGGCGGACCGGGACGCCGGGGTACCCGCCCGCGGCCTCAACGGCGAGGCCTACCGGGGTCATGTGTTCTGGGACGAGCTGTACGTCTATCCGTTCCTGAACTTCCGCATGCCGGAGGTAACGCGGGAGCTGCTGCTGTACCGCTATCGTCGCCTCGGCGAGGCGCGCGCCGCGGCCCGGGAGGCGGGGTTCCGCGGCGCGATGTTCCCCTGGCAGAGCGGCAGCGAGGGCACGGAGGAGACCCAGAGTATCCACCTCAACCCGCTCTCGGGCCATTGGGAGCCCGACCTGAGCCGCAACCAGCGTCACGTCAACGCGGCGATCTTCTACAACATCTGGCATTACTTCCAGGCCACCCAGGATCTGGCGTTCATGCGCGATTACGGCGCGGAGATGATGCTGGAGATCGCCCGCTTCTGGGCCTCCATCGCGCACTTCAACCCCGAGCGGGACCGCTACGAGATCCATGGGGTGATGGGCCCGGACGAGTTCCACGAGAAGTATCCCGGCGCCGGGGACGGCGGTCTGCGCAACAACGCCTACACCAACGTCATGGTTGCCTGGCTGTGCGGTGTGGCCCGGGACGTTCTCTTGCTGCTGCCGGCGACGCGGGCCGGGGCGCTGCGCGACAGGCTCGGCCTTGACGGCGAGGAGCTGCGCACGTGGGAGAGGATGAGCCGCCGGATGTTCGTCCCGTTCCACGGCGATGGCATCATCAGCCAGTTCGAGGGCTACGAGGAGCTTCAGGAGCTCGACTGGGACGCCTACCGCGCGAAATACGGCAACATCCAGCGGCTCGATCGGATACTGCGCGCCGAGGGCGACGACCCCGGCCGCTACAAGGTGGCCAAGCAGGCCGACACGGTGATGCTGTTCTTCCTGTTCTCCCGCGACGAGCTGCGGCGGCTGTTCGGGCGGCTGGACTACAGCTACGGCCCGGACACGGCGCGCAAGAACATCGCCTACTACGACCGGCGCACCTCACACGGCTCGACGCTGAGCTTCATCGCGCACGCAGGGGTCTTGGCGGAGCTGGACCCGGAGAGCTCGTGGCAACGGTTCCTCGTTGCCCTGGAGAGCGACGTCGGCGACGTCCAGGGTGGGACCACGAAGGAGGGCATCCACATGGGCGTCATGTCCGGGACACTCGACCTCGTCCAGCGCAGCATGAATGCGCTCGCCGCCAATGACATCGAGGCCACGGACCTCCTGGCCGGGCTCGGCTCGCCGGGCCGCTGCGGCCCGCCATGGTCCACCCTGGCGGCCCTGTACCGGACATGAACGCGACCGCACATGAGCCCAAGGACTCGTGGCTCCCGCCAGAGACCAGCGCGGGCACAGCGCGGTGGCGCGCTCACCTGGGCACCCGCCGGTGACCGCCAGCCGGGCGGAGATGATCGGAGCAGCGTCAGGCCGCGCCCGCCAGCAGCTGATGCCGGCCCTGACGGGCGTCGGTTAGCGCCGCGCAGTCCCCTCAGCCTGCGCGGCCCGGCCGCTATCGCAGCTGGGCGCGTGGGCTAGCGTTTCGCCGGCCCCTTCCTGGCCTTCCTGCGCCGATGCTCGATGATCGCGTCCGGGCCGGGGAACACCAGGGCGGTGTGACCGTCGTCGAATCGCACCAGGTAGGGCGGCTCCCCGCCCGCTCCGCGGACCTCGACGATCTCGCCCGCCCGCCCCGGATGGCCCACGATATTGGCGTGCACGTGGAGCCGGTCCCCTACTGCTGCCTGCATGCGCCCACCTCCTCATCCGCATTCGCCCACGGCATGCCCGCATTCCCCGCGCGGCGGGGGGACACGCTCACGGTGTACCCAGACTGGCACGGGCACCCATCCACCTGGACGCTGGTGGTGGTACCGGCCATCCGTGGCGTTCGCATCCGGCTCTCTCGCGCGGCTCGCCCATCCCCGAACCCCCGGCGAACGGTTCCCTGCGGGCCGGGGCAATGGCAAGGCGCGTCCCCGCTCGAGTTCGGCGTTGTCCCCGGCGCCGAACTCGAACCCGGCGGACCGGCTACTGGTCTCCCTGAACCGGGCGGGCATCCCGGAGATTCCTGAAACAAGCTGACGCTCCGTGGCCTCAGGGTGGTCCTTCCCGGCTTACGGCGCAAAATCCAGCCGTCCCCGCCCCACAGACGTGCCCAGATAGCCCCCGGCCCGGCACGGTTCGGCCCGGGTGAACCGGCCAACGACGAGCCCCGGCCACGCCCTCGGAGCCACGCGATCGATCCGGCTTGGCGTCGCCGGGACCGCGGGGTCTGTCAAGTCTTCGGTGTAACTGATCTTGTATGTTCTACTTCCGTCCGGCGGTGAGGCGGCCGTCGAAGACATCCGATGCCCTCTAGTTGTCAAGTAGCTGGCCGAGGTTGTTGTTGTCAGGCGGCGGCGGGTATGGCGGGGTGGGAGGGGAAGGCGGTGGCCTCGTCGTAGTCCTGGCTGGTGGCCAGGCAGTGGTGGAGGCAGCCGAGGAGACGGCCGAAGAGATTGCGCTCGGCCGCGGCGTGCCGGTCGCCGGTGTCGCGGCGGCGGTCATAGTGGGCGCGGGCGCCGGGTGATGCGGTCAGGGCGGAGAACGCCCAGATGTAGCCGGCTGCTGCGAGACGGTTGTTCTTGACGTGCCGGCGGGTGACGGATCTTGACTTGCCGCTCGCGCGGGTGATGGGAGCGGCCCCGGCGTAGGCCTTGAGCCCTTTAGCATCGGTGAAGCGGGACCGGTCATCTCCGATCTCGGCGAGTACCCGGGCGCCGGTAAGCGCGCCGATGCCTGGGAAGCTGGTGATGATCCCGGCGTCCGGGTGCTGGCTAAAAGACTCGATGGCGGCGGCCTCAAGGTCGCTGGCGTTCTGGCAAGCGGCGTCGAGCTGGCGGAGCAGTGCCCGGGCCTGACGGCCCATGGCCTCCTCGACGAGGGGTGGCTGGCGCATCTGCTCCTGGCGGAAGGCCTCGCGCAGCCGGGCGGCCTCGGCGTCGATGCCGCGGCTGCGCCCGGCCTTGCGCAGCATGGCGCGCAGTTGCGCCAGGGTCAGCCTCGCCGCGGTTGCCGGGGTGGGGGCGGCGGCCAGGATCGCGCGGGCCTCGGGGCGCATGATGCCGCCCTTGGCGTCGGCGAAGGCGGCGAGGAAGCCGGGGTAGTACTCGCGCATGTGGGAGCGGAGTTTGTTGTGCGCGGTGACGCGGTCCCAGACGGCGTCCTGCTGGGCACGGGCCAGCACCGCGATGGCCTGCGCGAGCTCGCTATCGGCCGGCAGCGGCCGGTGCGCGTGGATGTCGGTGCGCAGCACGTTCGCCAGGACGGCCGCGTCGCCCTTGTCGGACTTGCGGCCCGCCACCGAGTGCCGGTCCCGGTAGCGTGCCACCGCCATCGGGTTGACCGGGTAGACCGGCCGGCCAGCGCGCAGGCATGCCACTAGCAGGCCGCGTGGGGTCTCGATAGCCACCGGGACCGGGTTCCCGGCACTGTCGCCGTGGTCGGCCAGCAGCCCCAGCAGCCGGGTCAGCCCGGCCGCGTCGTCGCTGATGCGCAGCCGGGCCAGCACCGCGCCGCCGTGGTCTACGAGGGCGACATCGTGGTGGTCGGATAGCCCCGGGGCGTTGCCGTCCCGGGGCCTCCTCAGAACTGCCCGTGCGACTTTCGCCGCAGGCAGCTCAAGCAAGCCGCGAGGGCGTGCAGGGCTGCTGTGCTGGGTTCCTGCGCTGGCGGGCCTGGAGCCCGCGGTGGCAGGAGGCGTGAACCAGGCGGGTCGTGCTTCGACCGGCGGGGCCTGGTCTCCCGTGGTGGACGAGGTAGCTGGCGGCTATTGCCTTGCGGGTGACCTGGAGCCACCAGCGTTCCCACTGCTGCGGGGATTGCGGCGGCTGGTCGGCGGTGAGCAGGTGTTCTCCGCAGAGCGGACAGTGCCCGTCCTGCTTGGTGAGCAGGCCGAGCGTGTAGTTGTCCAGCGGGGGTTTGCTGCGCCGTCGCCGGTTGGCCCAGTAGTCGGCCAGGGCGGGGCCGTCGGGGGACGCTCCGCCCTTGACCATGACGTGCCGGTCGATGCTGGTCCAGGAGAACTTCACCAGGTGGCCGCCGCTTTCGCGGTGGCCGAAGACCCAGTGGTCGTTCCTGAACTTGCTGAACTTGCCGAAGTACCGGCCGACGATCCAGCCCTTCGGCTTGTTCGGGTGGCGGTATGTCGCCCACTTGTAGGTGAGCTGCCATACGTAGTGATCCAAGGCCGAGAACACCTCGGCCGACACCACCGTCCGGTAGTAGGCCGCCCAGCCCCGGATGATCGGGGAGAGCCTGACGATCACCGCCATCGCGTTCGCGCCGCGCAGCGCGCGCGTCTCGGCCGCGAGCCGTTCCCGGATCCGCCTGATGGCCGCTTTGCTCGGTTTGATCAGCAGCTTGCCGCCTGGGTAGCGGCGGACGTTGGCGCCCAGGAAGTCGAACCCCTCGGTGAGGTGCACGACCCTCGTCTTGCCCTCGTTGAAGGACAGCCCCCTGGCTGCCAGCCACTCGGCGAGCCGCGCTTGGACCTGCTGTGCCTGCTTCTGGCTGTGGCAGAGCACCGCGAGGAGAGTCGGCGGGGGGAATCGCACCCCCCGCCGCTCGCAGAACCGGACTTGAGCCTCTCGGCTCATCCGGCTCCCATCGCCCAGCCGTCAGGACGTGCGCCGAGCCGCCAGTGCGCGAACAGGTGGGGAGATCGTCGGGCGATCTCGGCCAGCCACGCCATCGCCCGGCGTTCCCGGCGCTTGAGCCGTTTGTATTTCCGGCAGGCCCACCGCATCAGGTGCCGGTTGAGCCCGCGGAGGAAGTAGAGCAACCGGGAGCGGTAGAAGCGCCCGTAGTAGTTGATCCACCCTTGCACGACGCTGTTGAACATCAGCGCAAGGTCGCTCAGGGACTTGTCACTGCGCTTGGCCCAGTGCCAGGAGCGGATCTCCGCTCCCATGGCCTTCATCGCGTCCCGGCTGACCGCCGGCAGGAACGACACGAAATGCTTGCCGTGCCTGTTTTTGGCCAGCCGGGGCCGGAACTCATACCCCAGGAACGTGAACGACGTGACCTCATGATCGCCGCGCCGGTCAGCGTCCTTGCAGTAGACGATCCGGGTCTTGCCCGGATGCAGTTCCAGGCCGACTTCGGCCAGGCGGGCAGCGATCGCATCCCGCACGTGGCGGGCCTGCTGCTCGCTGGCGCAGTGCACCACCGCGTCATCGCAGTACCGCTCGAACCGGATGCCCGGGAAATCCCGCGCCATCCAGGCGTCGAACGCGTAATGCATGAACAGGTTGGCGATCAACGGTGAGATCGCTGACCCCTGCGGGGTCCCGCGATCCCGGGCCACCAGGGTGCCATCTGGCTGCTGGAGTGGCGCTTGGAGCCACCGCTCCACATACAGCAAGATCCACCGCTGGCCCGGTGAGATGTGATGGGCGACCGCCTTGCGCACGAGGTCCCAGGGCACGGTGTCAAAGAACGCCCGGATGTCCATATCGACCACCCAGTCCGCCCGCCAGCACCGCTTCCGGCATGCCGCGACCGCGTCCAGCGCCGACTTGCCCGGCCGGTAGCCGTAGGAGTCTGGGTGGAACACCGGTTCCACCTGCGGCTCCAGATACAGCCGTGCCACCGTCTGGGCGACCCGGTCAGCCACGGTTGGCACGCCGAGCAAACGAACCCCTGTGCCTCCTGCCTTCGGAATCTCCACCGCTTTCACCGGCGGCGGGAAGTACGAGCCCGACGACATCCGGTTCCAGACCTTGTACAGGTTCCGGTCCCGGTCTGCCTCGAACTCCGCGATCGACTGGTTGTCAACGCCCGCCGCGCCCTTGTTGGCCTTGACCCTTTCGTACGCTTCCCAGACCTTCCACTTGGAGATCTGAAACGGCTTGTCCTGCTGCTTCGGCTCGTTCACCCGACTCCTCCCGGCATCGCCGGTTGATCATCGAACGAACCAGGGCGACCCGTCCCCTTCGCTCGGCCCGCGTTACCGGGCGTCCTCACTACTACGAGACGGTCCGCCCGCCTGCCCCGCATCGGTACTCTGGCCCTCACAGTTTCCGCTGCTTGGGCTTCTCCCTTTCGCCAGCCAGTCCAACATCCGGCCAGCGGCATCGGGGCGAGGCGTTCCCGCGTTCCGCACTGGCGCCTGAACCGGGCTCGCGCCACCTTCATGCCGGACACCACCAGGGCAGTAAGCAGGTATCCCCCTGGCTCCTCCCGGGGCAACAACTGGACCCCGGTTTTGGTGTCGCCGCTACGCTTTCGACACGTCAGCAGTGGTTCACTCACGTTCGCCTTCCCGGTTCTCACCTGACGCATCACGTGCGCCTTTTCCGTCACGCTCACCACCACGGCTCATTCACCGCAGCAACTGACGGTGGTTTGGAATCTCTCCCTGCAGAGCGAATCCGAAGGGCCATACCTCCATCACCAGTGCAGCACCGCGACTATCCAGTGCGATCTTCTACATCACAACCTCCAGTCGCGTTCGCGGCACACCGTCGTCGGCGTATCTGATCAGGACCGGGGAGTCCTGCTCCGTTTCACCGGCATGAATGCCGGTGGTGCGGTAGCGGACTCCAGCAGCTCCCTCCAGCCCGTGCAAGGCGACGTTCAGTAGGCACGGAGAGATCACGCCGCCCTGGGGAGTTCCCTCCCCGGTTGGCGCGAACCCCTTGCCCGCTTCGAACACCCCGGCCTTCAGCCAGCCCTCGATCATGCCCCTGGCGGGGAACGACCCGAGCGCCTGGAGGAGCCGGGAGTGATCGATCTTGTCGAACGCCGCCGCCAAGTCGGCGTCAAGAATCCACACCCGCTTGGAGCGAGGCCCCTTGCAGACGGCGTAGATCGCCTCGATCGTGTCATGGCAGCCCCGGCCCGGCCGGAACCCATAAGAACGAGGTTCGAACCGGGCCTCCCACTCGGGTTCCAGCGCGTTACGGACCCGAGCCTGGTGGCATCGGTCCATGATCACCGGAATTCCGAGCGGCCTCGATTTTGCAGGGTTTGATGCCTTCGGGATATACACGCGCCTGACCGCGACGGGCTTCCAGGACGAGACAGACCAGTGCACCCGCACCGCCACCTCGCCCCGCGCCTTGGAGGTCAAAGCGACCTCCCCGTCGATCCCCGCGGTCCTGCGCCCAGCGTTGCGCTGCGTCACCTGCCGCACGCTGACCAGCGTGCTGGACCGGCTCCGCAGCATCAGCTTCTGCAGGTTCCTGACCCTGGGCCAGTCCTGCTCCTGCGCCGCCTTGAAGATCCGCTGCCGCAGCCGCCGTACTTCCTCCTCGCAGGTCCGCCAATCGATGGCGTCCCACGCGGGGAGCACGTCCTCCGGTCCGTTCACCGTCACCGCGTCCACCCTCGTGTCCGTCAGCATGGCGTCCAACTTGCCCTTCGGTTCCGGCGGGTCAAACCGCATTCCTTCAAAGGCTCACCTGCCCACGTCAGCACCCTTTCGGGTCCGGGCAGCAGCCCGGTATCCGGCCGGTTATACGGGACAGCCAGCGGAGGGGCCGGCCAACTTGTCCCGGTTTCCCGTCGCCTTACGGCGCACCGGCGTTCGCTTCTTGAGCATCCTGTTCCCGCCAGGGGATTGGGCCTTCGTTACCTCCGGCTTACCGGCGACGCCAGACGGCATCCCGGACCCTGACGGGGTTCTCACGTTCCGCATGCGCGAGCTGCGACCGGGGTGGGCGCCCCCTCGACCCCGAGGCCAGCGGTGTTCACACGACCGACGAAAATTCTCCGGCCGCCGCTTGCCGTTCCTCCACGGCCAGGCCCTGCACCCCGGTCTCCATCCCATCTCCCGAGGCTCTGGGTAACGAGGCATCAGCGGGGGTTCACTCACGTTCGCCCGTCCGGCCTTCCCCTCGCCTGCGCACCCGGATGGAACGGGACGCGCTTCGGCTTCTTCCCTGAGCTCCGCACCCCGCAGTTACCCGCGACGCACGTCAGGGCGGGGACTGGCCTTGAACACTGGCCAGGAGCTACGCCACCGACATCGTCGGCCCTCCAATCCGCGCACTCACTCGCAACATGCAACCTCGTGTCGCACGTCTTCCGCCCAGTCGATCCCGCAGAATGCGTCCAACTAGCTCCTCCTCGTCCGTATCCAGCCGCTGTCCGGGCTGGCCAGGGCCGTGCAGGGCACGCGCGCTCCCTAATGGAAGGGCTCAAGGGCACCGCCATCCGATTGGCCGTTCGTGACCCCGGCTGCCCGCAGGCCCCGGTCCTGGCCAGGGCTCGGTGGCTCCCGGCGCTGATGAGGGGTAGCTCCTGCGGGTGGCTCAGGCCACGACCACCCATACCGGCACGAACGACGCGCTCCCAGCACCCGGCCCGGCGTGTCGCCCGCCAGCCAGGCAAGGGTGCGGCCGGCACCGGAACCCGGATCTTCGACGAGAGGTCTCGCCCCGGTGATGTCAACGGGTCACCCGGCGCCGACCGCGCCAGCCCGGCCCCGCCAGCCTTGGTCAAGGCGTCAGGCGCCCAGATCGCTATCGGCATCGGCCGGCAGGCAGATCCCGCGGCCTCGAACAAAGGCTCCAGCCTCGGGAAACAAAAGCGGAGATCTGCCATGTGCCCATTAGGTGATGTCGAAGGCGTTGAGGGCGGCCTTCCACCGGTTGGTCCACCGCTGGCGGCCCTTCCCGGCCGGGTCCAGGCTCATAATCGCCAGGTACAGGCACTTCAGGGCGGCCTGCTCGGTGGGGAAATGACCGCGGGCGTTCACTGCGCGCCGCAGCCGGGCGTTGATTGATTCGATCGCATTTGTGGTGCAGATGACGGTCCTTATTTCCCGGTCGAAGGCCAGGAACGGCACGAATTCCGCCCACGCGTTCTCCCACAGCCGTATGATGGCCGGGTACCGTTTCTCCCACTTGCTGGAGAATTCGGCGAACCGGTCAAGCGCTTCCGCCTCGGACGCCGCGGTGTAGACGGGCTTGAGGTCTTTCGCGATCTGCCCCCCGTCACGCTTGGAGGCGTACTTGAACGAATTCCGCAAAAGATGAACAATGCAGGTTTGCACGATTGTCTTCTCCCACACGGTGCTCACCGCATCAGGCAGGCCTTTCAGCCCGTCGCAGACCAGCATGCACACGTCCCGCACACCGCGGTTCTTGATTTCCGACAAGACCCGCAGCCAGAACTTCGCGCCTTCCCCGTCCCCGTGCTCGCCGGCCCACAGTCCCAGCACGTCACGCTCCCCGTCCACGGTGACGCCCAGCGCCAGGTAGATAGGCCGGTTGGCGACCTGGCCCTCCCGGATCTTCACATTAATGGCGTCGATGAAAAGCACCGCGTAGACCGGATCGAGCGGCCGGTTCTGCCAGTCCGCCAGGCCTTCCATGACCCGGTCGGTTATGGCCGTGATCGTCTGCTTCGAGACGTCTGCGCCGTAGACCTCGGCCAGATGCGCGCAGATCTCCCCATGGGTCAGCCCTTTCGCGGACAGGGAAATCACCATCTCGTTGACCCCGGTCAGCCGCCGCTGCCTTTTGGCGACGATTCTCGGCTCGAAGCTGGAATCACGGTCCCGCGGCACCGAAATCTCCACCGGGCCCGTCTCGGTGAGCACGGTCTTGGCGCGGCGGCCATTGCGGGAATTGCTGCCGTTGCGGCCCTCCGGGTCGTGCTTGCCGTAGCCCAGGTGGTCATCCAGCTCGCCCTCCAGGGCGCCCTCGACCACCATCTTGGTCAGCTTGCCCAGCAGCCCGCCCTCGCCGGTCATCTTCAGCCCGCCGGTGCGGGCCCGCTCGGTAAGCTCCCGCAGCAGCTGCTCATCGGCGGCCGAGAGCTCCGCTCCGTCCTCGTCATGGCTGGTCGTCACGTCCGTCACTGGTGTCTCCTCCGTCTCGGGAGTTACACCGTTGAATTTACAGTCCCGGGACCGCGCACTGGCCCTCGGGGCGCGCCTGCGCGGGCGGCTATGCCGGACGGGACGGCCGGTGGTGGCCACGGTTCGATCCGCACAACGTCGACCCCGTGATGGGGCCGGTCTTTGCGTGAACGCTGGGGAATCTGGGACCGGCTGGCTCTGCGCACCGACCTGGTCCTGGCCGGAAGGCCCGCCATCGACGCCGGCCGCGTTGACCAGATGTGCGCGGGGTCAGCAGCGCAGTCAGCCTGGCGTTCAGTCAGCTGGCCAGCGGCGCATCGCATCCCCGCGGCGCGCTGATCTGCGCGCTGGACGCCACGCGCGTTCGCTGGTCCGCCACGCGCGTTCGCTGCGGGCGTAGCTGGGCACACTGCCCCGTTGCGCCAGGCTGGATGGGGTGAACGTCGTGGCGGCGGGGAACGTTTTTGGTTGTGCGGCATTCGCACGGGTAACGTCGCCTGGCGCGCGGGCTAGCATGCGGAAGGGACGAGCGAGATTTCCGGTTGCCTCCCCGGCCGCTCGGTGAGGGGGCCGCGAGATGTTCGAGAGGTTTACCGACCGGGCGCGGCGGGTTGTGGTCCTGGCTCAGGAAGAGGCCAGGATGTTGAACCACGACTACATCGGTACCGAGCACATCCTGCTGGGCCTGATCCACGAGGGTGAGGGTGTCGCGGCCAAGGCGCTGGAGTCGCTGGGTATCAGCCAGGAGGCCGTGCGCCAGCAGGTGGAGGAGATCATCGGCCGGGGCCGGCAGGCCCCGTCCGGGCATATCCCGTTCACTCCGCGTGCCAAGAAGGTGCTCGAGCTGTCGCTGCGGGAGGCGCTGCAGCTGGGCCACAACTACATCGGCACCGAGCACATCCTGCTGGGCCTGATCCGCGAGGGTGAGGGTGTCGCCGCGCAGGTGCTGGTGAAGCTGGGCGCGGACCTGAACCGGGTCCGCCTGCAGGTGGACCAGCTGCTGGCCGGCTATCAGGGCAAGGAGCCGGCCGCCGCGGGCCCGCCGCCTGAGGCTGCGGGCTCCGCCTCGCTGGTGCTTGACCAGTTCGGCCGGAACCTGTCCGCGGGTGCGCGGGAGGGCAGGCTTGATCCGGTGATCGGCCGGGAGAAGGAAATCGAGCGGGTGATGCAGGTGCTGTGCCGGCGTACCAAGAACAACCCGGTGCTGGTCGGTGAGCCCGGCGTGGGGAAGACCGCGGTGGTGGAGGGGCTGGCGCAGAAGATCGTCTCGGGCGAGGTGCCGGAGATCTTGAAGGGCAAGCAGCTGTACACGCTGGACCTGGGCGCGCTGGTCGCTGGCTCGAGGTACCGGGGTGATTTCGAGGAGCGGCTGAAGAAGGTCCTTAAGGAGATCCGGACCCGCGGGGACATCATCTTGTTCATCGATGAGCTGCACACCCTGGTGGGCGCGGGCGCGGCGGAGGGCGCGATCGACGCCGCGTCGATCCTGAAGCCGATGCTGGCCCGGGGTGAGCTGCAGACGATCGGCGCGACGACGCTGGATGAGTACCGCAAGCACCTGGAGAAGGACGCGGCGCTGGAGCGCCGGTTCCAGCCGGTCCGGGTGGCGGAGCCGACGATCGCGCACACGATCGAGATCCTCAAGGGCCTGCGGGACCGCTATGAGGCGCATCACCGCGTGTCGATCACCGACGATGCCATTGTCGCCGCCGCGCGGCTGGCGGACCGCTACGTCAGCGACCGGTTCCTGCCGGATAAGGCGATCGACCTGATCGATGAGGCCGGGGCGCGCCTGCGGATCCGCCGGATGACCGCGCCGCCGGAGCTGCGCGAGTTCGAGGAGAAGATCGCGCAGGTGCGGCGGGAGAAGGAGTCGGCCATCGACTCCCAGGACTTCGAGACGGCCGCCGCGCTGCGCGATACCGAGAAGCAGCTGATCGCCAAGAAGGACGCGCGGGAGAAGGAGTGGAAGGCCGGCGACATGGACGCCGTCGCCGAGGTCAACGAGGAACTGATCGCGGAGGTGCTGGCCATCGCCACCGGCATCCCGGTGTTCAAGCTCACCGAGGAGGAGTCGCAGCGGCTGCTGCGCATGGAGGACGAGCTTCACAAGCGGGTGATCGGGCAGAACGTGGCCATCACGTCGCTCTCGCAGGCCATCAGGCGCACCCGGGCCGGGCTGAAGGACCCCAAGCGGCCCGGCGGGTCGTTCATCTTCGCCGGCCCGTCCGGGGTCGGCAAGACGGAGCTGTCCAAGACGCTCGCGGACTTCCTGTTCGGCGATGAGGACTCGCTGATCCAGCTGGACATGAGCGAGTACATGGAAAAGCACACGGTGTCGCGGCTGTTCGGCTCACCACCCGGCTACGTCGGGTACGAGGAAGGCGGCCAGCTGACCGAGAAGGTCCGCCGCAAGCCGTTCTCCGTGGTCTTGTTCGACGAGATCGAGAAGGCCCACCCGGATATCTTCAACTCGCTGCTGCAGATCCTGGAGGACGGGCGCCTCACCGACGCCCACGGCAGCGTGGTCGACTTTAAGAACACGGTGATCATCATGACCACCAACCTGGGCACCCGGGACATCTCCAAGGGGGTCTCCATTGGTTTCGGTCCGGCGCATGAGTCCAAGGGCTCGTATGACCGGATGAAGTCCAAGGTGACCGAGGAGCTGAAGCAGCACTTCCGGCCCGAGTTCCTGAACCGGGTCGATGACACGATCGTGTTCCACAAGCTCAGCCAGGAGGAGATCGTCACCATTGTGGACCTGATGATCGCCAAGGTGGATGAGCGGCTGAAGGACCGCGGCATGGGCCTGGAGTTGCTGCCCGCGGCCAAGACGCTGCTCGCCGAACGGGGTTATGACCCGGTGCTCGGCGCGCGGCCGCTGCGCCGCGCGATCCAGCGGGAGATCGAGGACAACCTGTCGGAGAAGATCCTGTTCGGTGAGCTGAAGGCGGGCCAGATCGTCATGGTCGATGTGGAGGGCACCGGGCCGGAAGCGCAGTTCACGTTCAAGGGCGTGCCCAAGCCCGGCGTGGTGCCCGACACGCCGCCCGCCGAGATCGGCAGCGAGGCGGCCGCCGGCCGGACCGGCGGGCACCTGGCCAACGGCGAGCAACACCACCCGGGCAGCGGTTAAGCAGCCCCTCCTGGGGCGTTCTGCGGTCACCGACACGACTTCGGCGTGGGCCGCCAGCTACCGGGGGACCTGGCCCTGGCGGGGGTTCGTTCGGAAGCGGTCACCGCCCGGGTAGTGCGCCGCCTGGAGCGCTACGCCGGGTACCTCACCGCCACCTACGGCCACGATCGGCTCCCCGGTGGTGCCCCGGGACGTGTCCGGCTGGCGGGACCTGTCCCGCCCGAAAATAGGATTCAGCAGCGCTGAGGGTCTCCGCGGCCGGCTACCGGGAACGGAGGCCGGGCGCTTCGGGATGGGCCCGGCGGTAGTGCCCGGTCAAGACTCGCTGAGGTTCCCGGGCCGGCAGGCGACCGTGCGATGGCAGATCTGGCAGCGCGTGACCGGAAGATAGGTGACGGTCACAGGGAAGCGGCGGGAACGTGAATTGCTCATCACATCTGATGATGCCAGCCCCGCCGCAATGACCTTGCCTTGCGCCACACGCACGCCACACGGCACCCATGAGGGCTCCCGGTCTTGTCGTGCGGGTGAACAGTGTGTGAACTGAGCAAGGCGAGCACATGATGGCCGCCAGCAGGCCCAGCGCGGGAGGTGCCGAAGGTGACCGTGGGCGAGCATTTCGACCGGGTAGCCGCCGTCTACGAATCGCTGCGCACCACCGACGAGGCGCCAGTGCGCAAGATCCGCCAGCTCCTGCCTGACCGCCCGGTCACCGGCCTGGATATCGGCTGCGGGACGGGACGGTACACGCGGCTGCTGCGCGCCCTGCTGCCGGACGGCTCGCTGCTCGCCGCGAGCGACGTCTCGGCGGCCATGCTGGCACAGCTCAAGGCCGGCAACCACGGCCACGCCCTGGGGGTGGTGCCGCTGCTAGCAGCCGCCGAAGAGCTGCCGTTGCGGACTGCCAGCCTCGACCTGGTCACCGCGTTCAACTGCGTTCACCACTTCGACCTCGGCCGCTTCCTGACCGCCGCCGCCCGGGTGCTGGCGCCCGGCGGCCAGCTGTTCATCTACACCCGCACCCCGCAGCAGAACGCGCGAACAATCTGGGGCCGCTACTTCCCGGGCTTCACCGAGCACGAGCAGCGCCTGCACAGCGAGACCGCGTTCCGGGACGCCGTCGGCCGGACCGGCGGGCTCACGGTGGTCGCAACACAAACCTTCAGCCATCCGCGCTCGAGCACGGCCGGGCGGCTCCAGGCCCAGGCCGAGGGACGCCACTACTCGACGTTCTCCCTCTACACGCCGCAGGAGCTGCGCGCCGCGACCGCGGCCTTCCTGGCCCGCCTGCCCAGCCCCAAGGTCTCCTGGGTTGACGAGCACCTCCTGGTCGTCGCCGGCGCCAGCCGCCACAACCAGGTGGAGCCCGACGGCCCGGCAGCAGGCCGAACCAGGCGATCAAAGATCAGGCCCTCCAGATCAGCACCAGGCGCGCCGGTCAGGCTCCCAACAGACGTCCTGGCGGCCGCGCGCAGATCACCCCGTTCTGTAACCAGCATGGGTGCGACGCGGATGACCAGCAAAGCGTGCAGAACGGCGGCTCGCGCTCAGCGCTTGGTTGCGGCGTGTTACCGCTGCTGGCGCCGAGGGCATCGCAGCTGCCCGCCTGGCGGTGGCGGCCGCCAGGCGGAACTGCTGCCCGCTGGCGGAGGCTACCGAGCAGAGCCTGCGACGTAGGCGGCCACAATATAGGTGGCGTACCGGTCCAGGCTGCCACGGGCCCGGTCGTATCGCATCGTGATCCTCGGGTCCGCATGGGAGGCGGCTTCCTGCACGTCCCGCAGCGGCACCCCGGCATCCAGCGCGGCGGTAATGAACGCGTGCCGCAGCGTGTGGGGCGTGAGTGGCTTGGTGATCCCGGCGCGGCGGGCGGTCTTACGGACGATCCGCCCGGCGCCGTGCCGGTCCAGCCGCCGGCCGTCCCTGGCCAGGAACACGGGACCGCCGGTGCGCTCGCCGATGGCCAGGTCGATCGCCCGGGCGGTGCGCGGTGCCAGCGGGATGGTCACCACCTTGCCGCCCTTACGGGTGATGGTCAGCGTCCGGTGGCCGCGTTCCAGGCCCAGGTGCTCGATGTCCGCGCCGGTCGCCTCTGACACGCGAAGGCCGTTCAGGGCGAGCAGCGAGATCAGCGCATGCTCGCCCGGCGGTCCGAGCCCGGCGGCAACCAGCAGCGCGCCGAGTTCGTTGCGGTCCAGAGCCACAGCGTGGGACTCATAGTCCAGCCGCGGCCGGCGGACATGCGCGGCCGGGGAGTGATCCAGGAGCTCTTCCTCGACGGCGTACTTGTAGAACCCGGCGATGGTGGATAGCCGGCGGGTGACGGTGGCGCGGGCGCGGGCGCGGGCTTCCAGCTCCCGGGCAAAGCTCTCGATGTCGGCCCGGCGGACGGCGAACAAGGCCAGGGAGCGGGTACGGCACCAGGTGGTGAACTGGCGCAGGTCCAGCGTGTAGGCCTCGCGAGTCAGACCGCGGTACCCGGCCAGGAACCCGGCGAGGGCGAGCCGTTCGGAGTCGGTGAAGACTGGCTGGATGGGGACGAGGGCGGCTGTGGTCATCGGGCACCTCCCGGACGGGCCGAGACCCGGGAGGCTGGGCCAGCGGCGGGCCCAGCGATTGAATGGAAACCCACCGTATGCTTCGTCACCCGGTCACGCCAGGTCACAGTCCGCCGGGCCAAAGTGGAGCCCGGTCGCTACAGAGATGCTCAAGATCGCCGACTCG